>NZ_OZ035005.1:0-1519401 GCF_964031105.1 Candidatus Tisiphia endosymbiont of Myopa tessellatipennis
TATTTTTTTTAGTTCTAGCAAGCTTTTTTCTAAGGCATCTGGAGTGTGAGCGTAGTCAATAAAAATATTGCTATTAGCTACTCTCTCTAAACGTCCTTTAACTGCTTTAATTTGTGGTAATTTCGATATGACTTGTTCAAAAGGAAAGCCAGTCAAATGCACCATCATAACGGCAATTAGTAAATTGGTTGCTTGAAAACTACCAACTATATCGGTAGTAAAATTATATTTCTGCCCGTTATAACTACAAATTGTGCTGTCGATAATTTTCAGATCACCATTCATACCAACGGTTAAAAATTTTATATTACGATCCTGTAAATAACTTTTGATATAATCTAATTGTTCTATTTCCGAGTTTAATACAGCAACTCCTGCCTGCGATAAATTATCTGTAAATAATTTTAGCTTGGCTAAAAGATAATTATCCATATTTTTATGATAGTCAAGATGATCTTGACTAAAACTAGTAAAGCAGGCAGCATCTACTTTTAGACCATGTAATCTTTCTTGATCTAGACCATGGCTGGAAGCCTCAAAAGCTACATATCTTATATTATTCTCAGCTAGATTATGTAAAATATGTCTGAAAGTTACAGGATCAAGGGTAGTGAGGGCAGGAAACTTATCTGAAATCTCTTGGATGGTTGTTAAATCCAAATTCTCAGGACATTCTATACCGATAGTACCAATAGAACAGCTGGGTACTCCTAGCAATGTGTATAGCTGTCTGCAATAGGATACTACCGAGGTTTTACCGTTAGTACCAGTAGCAGCTACCATATATTGTGGTAATAAAGGGTAAAGAATATTAGCAGCTTGGCTCAGTGCCACCCGTGCATCACTCACAAGCTTTATATGTACACCATTAGCGATAATGTTAGGGTTTTTCAAACTTGCAGCATCATCGGTAACAATGAATTTCATTCCTTTGTTTATTACATCATCAATAAACTTATTACCGTCCGAACTTGCTCCTTTAATGGCGAAGAATAGACTAGTTGATTTAACTAGTCTAGAGTCGCAACATAAAATTTTAGGTTCAATCTGAGAGGTAATTTTTAAATAGTCAAATAATTTTTGCAATTTAAATATAGCCTAATTAGTTTTTATGTGTATGTTTACCCATAGTACATTTTTTGTGTAATCATCATCGCGATGCACCTACAGACACCACAATCGTCATTGCGAGGAGCTGCGACAGCAGCGACGTGGCAATCTTTTGAAGTAATACTTGTCCCTACTTCACAAGATTGCCGCGTCGGCGATTCCATCGCCTCCTCGCAACTCATCTTCGAGATAAATATGAGCAGAAATTATGCTATAGAACGTGAGTATTATGCGACGAGTGGAGTGTAGAATTAAATTCTCGTTACTGACTACATGTATGAACCTCCTGTAAAATGCAAGAAAAAAATAACATCTAATAGCAAAAATGCAAATGCATACATGTATCCGGCTTATAGTTAATAAATTATGTGTAATTTATCCTACAGCCCTGATGGAATTCGCTGGCTTACAAATTTACTATATACTTATCATTTTATCGGCTTCAAAGAGCCATTGTAGTCATCAGTTTCTTTGTAAGCTAAGGTTTGTCTTATTTACCATCAATATTATTATCTCACGCATATTCCGGGTTGGAATCTCTTACATATTCTTTGTTTACCTATTAATTAATAAACCACTATTTATTTTATTTTATGTTAATTATAATAGCTTTGTGCTACAAACTTTACTCTCTACATAATCATCCCCTGACCTTAGTACTGCAAACACCACTCTTGCCAGTTTATTAGCTACAGCAACTACTGTTTCATTATGTCCATTTCGCTCAGATAAATTAAACATCCACTGCGTAAATTTGCTAAAATCTTTTTTAGATTTTTGTTCTTCCAATGTAAATCTTATCTTGGCATTTAGTACAGCTCTAGCTCCTTGGATCAATAGAGTACGCAAGTAAACATCACCTCGCTTGCTAATTCCAAGCAACTTATCTTTCCCTCCACTGGAATGCTGCCTTGGCACTAATCCAAACCATGCCGATAATTGCCTACCATTCTCAAAACTTGTAGCATTACCTATTGATGCTATTAAAGCAGTAGCAGTAATTAAACCAAGACTAGGTATAGCTGTTAATCGTTGATATTGAGTTAAGTTGCTAGCTATTATTTTTAATCTTTTTTCTATCTCTTTTATTTTTTTGTCATTATCCAAAAATTCCTCTTTCAGTTCACTAAATGTTTGATAACCCAGCTGGCTTAAATTTCCTTCATCTAAAATCTCGGTTAATTTTGTCATAACCTTATTGATCCCTTGAGGAATAATAAAACCAAATTCATGTAGTAGACCCCTAATTTCATTAGCAAGGGCAGTACGATTTTTTACCAATCTCTCTCTTACTCGATGAATTGATAAAATATCTTGTTGTTCTACAGTTCTAATTGGTACAAACCTCATATTTGGTCTTGTTACCGCTTCACATATAGCTTCTGCATCAGCTTGATCATTTTTATTAGTTTTAACATACGGTTTGACAAATTGTGCTGCCATTAGTTTTACTGTATGCCCCAATTTAGTTATTTCTCTTGCCCAGTAACTAGCTCCGCCGCAAGCTTCCATCCCTACCAAACATTTTGGTAAATTAGCCATAAATGTTAAAACTTGATCTCTCATTAATTTTTTCTTTAATACCGTCTTACCATTTTTATCTACACCATGAATTTGGAAAATTCTTTTTGCAATATCTATACCAATTGTGGTAACTTCCATCTTAGCATCCTGATTGTTATTTTAATATTTAATATTAACTTTAGAAGATTAGCAACTGCTTTTCATTCTGTATATCAGGAGATCCATACCATTATTTTTTCACCTGTGGAATTTTATAATAAAGAAATACTGATAAAAGTGTACTTTAATGACAAGAGTTTTTATTTGAAACAAAACAATGGTAATACACATAAGAAGCATTATGTTGACTAATTTTTAGTATGTCAAGTAGAAAAGTGATGTTTACATGACTACAAACTTCATGCCAAAACCACTGCAAACCTGATTCTTTAGACGTTTTAAGCACTTTTTTGTCTCGAAGATGAGTCGCAATGACGGTTAAGGAAAAACTTGATTATCGAGTACCAACTCTTGAAATCATAGTAGTATAAAGTAGTAGCCCATGTAAAGCTAGTAGATAGTTTGTTAACAAGAAATTTAGGGTTTCTTATGCAAAAAAAAGATATATCAATTCTAATAGGTAATGCTCTAGATCATTTTGATACGGCTATTTATAGTTTTCTTGCTCCAGTTTTATCAATGATCTTTTTTCCCAAAGATGATCCTATAGTTGCTTTAATCTTAACCTATAGTGTGCTAACAACTTCAATCGTTACTAGACCAGTTGGCTCGATAATTTTCAGTATAATTGTCAAAAAACGAGGGCCAACTCTGGCTCTATCCTATTCATTAATAGGTGTTGCTATTACTACTATGTCAATAGGATTTATACCAACTTATCAAATGATTGGCTGGTTTTCACCATTGATGTTGCTCATTATTCGAATGATGTTAGCAATTTTTGGCGAAGGAGAACACTGTATTGCCAAATTATATATTGTAGAAAATAAGACGCAGATTCAAGGAGTGAAAGCGTCTTATCTATACGAGTTATCAACAATGTTTGGCATTATTATTGCCTCTTTTTTAAGTAACATTCTAATTAGTTCTAATCACCATGAATATTGGCGTTTATGTTTTATATTAGGAGGGAGTACAGGGATTGTCGGGATTTATCTTAGACGTTATTCTAATACGTCTCAAAGAGCAATAGAACAGAAATCCTCTACATCAAATGTGATATTGAATAATAAGTGCAATATTCTACGTGTATCTATAGTCAGTGGTTTTTCCTATATGACATATGTCATACCTTTTGTCGTGATGAATAGTTTTGTCCCTCTTATCACTTCTATATCTTTGGAGGCGATGATGAGTGTTAATACTATTTTATTAATCATAGATGTAGCAATGATTCCATTAGTAGGGCATTTTATTAAAAAATATCGCCCTGTGGATGTAATGATCGTAAGCACTAGCATTCTATTTATTAGCATAGTACCATTATGGTTATATATTACTGATGCTTCTGTATGGTATATTAATTTTGTTCGTTTATGGATTATTACCTTAGGGGTAACTTTTGCATGTCCACTAAATTATTGGCTTAATAGCTTATTCCGTAGTTCAGATAAATATATGCTAGTTAGTATTGGTGATGCTTTAGGTACTTCAATATTTGGACGATCTACCCCTGCAGTGTGCATAGCTATTTGGCATTTTACTGGCTCTTCTATAGCCATAGGAGTTTATATTGCAATGATTACTTTAGTTACCATATGGGCGGTGAAGAGTATACCATGAAAAACATAATAGATATAGATGTATGACAAGACCGGCATTCCTAATTGCTTTTTTTACGACAATCGTGCGTTATTATGATTATGCTCTTTTTGGTCTCTCGGCAGCAGCTCTATCCAAGAATTTTTTACCTCTAGGATCAAATGATAGGCAGATATTATTATTTTTTGCTATATTCAGCATAGCTGTAATAGCTCGTCCCATAGGCTCGATCATTTTTGGTTTTATCAGTGATAAATATGGTAGAATTGTATCAGTTAAAATCTCAGTATTTTTGGCTACTATCTCTACAATTCTTATAGGATTAACCCCTAATTTTGATAAAATTGGTATGTATGCTACAATAATTTTAATATTTTGTCGTATGACATTTTTAATGAGTTTGGCAGGGGAGAGCGATGCAATAAAAATTTATGTTGTAGAAAAGGTGGGTATGAGGCACAAAAATTATACTTATGGTATCGTGTCATTTTGTACTCAGGTTGGGGCATTGCTTGCTGCAACAATTTATCATTTTTCGACAAAGTTTGAACAAATGTCTCATTTATGGCGGGTCAATTTTATTATTGGTGGAATTTTTGGTTTATTTATCATAAGTCTAAGGCACTATTTTCGTGAAAGTGAAGAGTTTTTAAAGTCTAAAAAGGATCCTAAATCTATATATTACAACTTTTTTGATTTAGGAAAGATTATAAAAAATTCATTTGGCAGATTTATCATAGCAATATTAATAAGTGGTTGCATAGGAGGTATTTACCATTTTTTAATTATTTTTTGGGGAGTCTTTGCAGCAAAAAGTGCGTTGCTTATGAATAGCAATCAAGCTCAAATTATCAATATAGTCTTAATAACCATTTATGCTATTATGTCAGTGTTTTCTGGTTTTTTAGCTGATAGGATTTATCCTAAAAAACAAATTATTACATCGTTATCATTAAGTTTGTTAGTTATAATTATTGTACAGTTTCTATTATATAAAGAAATCTTTGTGATTTACTTCCCCATCATTCTTATAGCCCTTGCTCCATTTTATGTAGTACCATTACAAGTTATTGTCCAATCTCTATTCATTACTAATATTAGGGCTAGAATGTGTAGCATATCGCATTCACTTGGTGGCATGATATTTTCGTCAACAACACCATTTTTTTGTATGTTATTGTGGCAATATTTTAATTCAATATTCTTAGTGCTAGGATTTTTTCTGCTATTGTTATTAATATTGTTCAGTACAGTAATTTATCTGTATAGTACAAACGTTATAACAAATTATAGCTAACCCGAATAGTATTACTCCGTCATTGCGAGGAGGCGATGAAATCGCCGACGTGGCAATCTCATGAAATAATATCTGCCTTTGTTAGGCGGCTTCGAGATAATTTAAGCTCTTCTTCACAAGATTGCCACGTCGGCACTTTGTGCCTCCTCGCTAATAGACGGTTTTAACTTTCAACAGTTGTGTACCTCGACCCTTCGACTCCTGCTACTATCATAATGTTGATTCTATCAACTCTTCATTTACTAGTGTTATATTTATACTCTTCATTTATGCTCTTCTGTTTCTAGATTCTTCCAAATTCTATTTTTAGAGATATAGAAGAAAATTATAAAAATTACTAAGAACATCATCACTTTTAAACCCATGGATTTACGGTTTTCCATTTCAGGTTCAGCAGCCCATTGTAAAAATATCGTAACATCCATAGCCATTTGTTCGACTGATGAGTTTGTTCCGTCTATATACTTTACTTGTCCATCTGACAAGGGAGCTGGCATGGCAATCTGACTATGTGGAAAATATGGGTTGTAATTTAATCCTGGCATTAGTTTAAAATTTTCAGGAGGATCAGTATAACCAGTAAGTATAGAATATAAATAATTTGCTCCATCAGGTCTTGCTTTGATAATCAACGATAAATCAGGCGGATCTGCTCCATTATTGGCAGCTCTTGCTGCTTGTTCGTTAGGGTAGGGACGAACAAATGGATCAGAGGGTAGAGCCGGTCTTTCAAACATTTCTCCTGCATCATTTGAACCATCTTGTACAGTATAATTTTTGGCTATTTCTTTAATTTCTTCATCTGAAAATCCTAGATCTTTAAGATTACGATAATATAAATTATAAAGACCATGACAGCTACTGCATACTTCTTTATATACTTGGAAGCCACGTTGCGCAGCTTTCCTATCAACAGTTGCAAAAACTCCATCAAATGGCCAAGCAATCTTTTTTGTAGGTAGTGCTTCGTTTGCGATAGAGATGTTTGATAGTAATAATATGAATAGACAAATAATAGAGTTTCTCCATGACAGAAAAAACGTCATCCGAGCTACAGCGGCAATCCAAGAAAGATATCCTGAAAGACCATTAAATATTGGTTTAAATATCATATGCCCCTGTATAAAATACCTTTGTATAACTTTGTTGTCTTTCATATAGAATCCGGTAATGGCAGAGTTTTTTCATATTTGCTAATTAGGGGTACTGCAATTAAAAAATGAAAGAAATAATAAGTAGCAGCAAACCGGCTTAAGGTAATGTAAGGTTCTTCTGCTGGTTGTCCTCCAAGATACCCAAGTGTCAAGCAGTCAAATATGAACAGCCAAAAAGCTATGCGGAACATTGGTCTATAATTGCTACTCCTAACTTTTGAACTGTCAAGCCAAGGTAAAACAAATAATAACAAAATACTAGAGAACATTAATATTACGCCACCTAGCTTTGACGGTACTGCACGTAAAATGGCATAAAATGGCAGAAAATACCATTCGGGAACTATATGAGCTGGAGTAACCAAAGGATTAGCTGGTATGTAATTGTCAGGATGCCCTAGATAATTTGGTTGGTAAAAGACAAAAAAGGCAAATATTAAAAAGTAAACACCGAATCCAACAAAGTCTTTTACCGTATAATACGGGTGAAAAGGGATGGTATCTTTAGATGACTTAACATCGATCCCTTTAGGGTTATTTGATCCATGAATATGTAGTGCTACTAAATGGAGTAGTACTAAAGCTACTATAATAAACGGCAATAAATAATGTAAAGCAAAAAATCTGTTAAGTGTAGGGTTATCAACTGAAAATCCTCCCCAAAGCCAAGTAACTATCGATTTGCCAATAATAGGTATAGCTGAAAATAAATTGGTGATTACAGTTGCTCCCCAGTAACTCATTTGTCCCCAAGGTAATACATATCCCATGAAAGCAGTAGCCATCATAGTAAGAAAAATTATTATGCCTATATGCCACAACAACTCTCTAGGTTTTTTGTATGAGCCATAATATAATCCTCTACAGATGTGTAGATAAACTGCAGCAAAAAACATTGATGCTCCAACTGAGTGTATATAACGTATTAACCAGCCGTAATTGACATTACGCATAATTTTTTCAACACTCTCAAAGGCGTAATCGACATGAGGAGTGTAATGCATAGCTAAAATAATGCCAGTGATTATCTGAATTACTAAAGCGATACCAGCTATTGACCCTAAGTTCCATAGGTAACTTAAATTTTTGGGTGTTTGGTATTCGCCTAAATGTTTAAGGAACGAGAAAACAGGTAGTCTATAGTCTATCCATTCTATAACGGGGTTTGATTTTTTAGGATCATTAGTTTCATTCATAAATAACTATCCGATTTTAATTTTTGTATCGGAAATAAACTCATATGGTGGGACAGCCAAATTTAAAGGAGCTGGTCCTTTACGAACGCGACCAGATGAGTCGTATTGAGAGCCGTGGCATGGACAAAACCAACCATCATAATCTCCTTGGTTTGCAAGTGGTACACAACCTAAATGTGTACAAATGCCGATAGTTACTAACCATTTATCATGTCCAGCTTTAACTCGTACTTGATCAAGTTCAGGATCTATTAACTCGGAAAGGTTTACATTTCTTGCTTCAGCAATTTTTTCTAGAGTCCTGTTAGTAATAAAAACCGGTTTACCTTGCCATTTAACAGTAAGAGTTTGACCTGGTTGTATGTGAGATAAATCCACTTCTATTGAAGATAGGGCAAGAACATCCGCTGAAGGGTTGAATGAATCAACAAGAGGGTAGGTAGCACATGCAGCTCCAACCACAACCATACTGCTGGCAGTTAAGGTTATAAAATCCCTACGAGTTGCCTTATCATAATCATTAGTATTTGACATAAACTGACTAGTATACCTCTCCTACTTCAATAGTTGTTTTCACAACTCTTGAAGTAGGGAATTATTTTACAATGAGTGCAACTATAGAGCCTAGGTTCTATAGTAGTGGCTTTCACTTTTTGCACAAACTTGATATTTATTATTATATTTAATATAATAGACTACTGGAAAAGTAACAAAAAATCAAGGGTAGCTTCAGCAATTCAACAATTAACAGTGAAGTATTACCCTAATTTTGCTTATAAGGAAAAATGCATTCTTAAAGCGGCTAACGCGAATGCATTTTAAACCTTTCTAAAGCTAAAAACATGATTTTAAAGGATTAAAATCATGTTTTTAGCAAAATATTAATTTAACATAAAAAATACGTCATTGCGAGGAGTCGCGAAAAAGCGGCGACGCGGCAATCTAGGATACACGAAGCGTTACTCTAAAAAAACAGCTTCGCTGTTTACCTAGATCGCCACGGCATCTAAAGATGCCTCGCGATGACGATTATAAAGAAATGTACTATCTGTATACTAGCTTTCTTACTTAAGTTTTCTTAAGTATCTTATAGTTATTCACTAAAGACAATATTTAAGATACAAAGGTACTATGCTTAAACCTTCTCGGATTAGCTTTATCTATATAGGATTTTACTATAATTATCTTTTATCAAAAGGAATAAATTCTCTTTGTACATACCCAGTATATAATTGCCGAGGTCTGCTAATTTTTTGTTCGGGATCTTCATGCATCTCTTTCCATTGTCCCATCCAACCAACAGTTCTTGCTATAGCAAAAAGCACTGTAAACATCTGTGATGGTATCCCCATAGCTTGATAAATAATACCAGAATAAAAATCAACGTTTGGATAAAGCTTACGATCTATAAAATATTGATCATTGAGAGCAATTTTTTCAAGCTCAGTAGCGATTTGTAGTAATGGGTTATTATTTTCTCCTAATTCATCTAATACTTCTTTGCAGGTCTCTCTAAGTACAACTGCTCTTGGATCATAACTTTTATAGATTCGGTGACCAAAACCCATTAAGCGGAAAGAATCATTTTTATCTTTTGCTCTTGCAATATATTGTGGAATACGGTCTATTGTCCCAATCTCTTTCAGCATATTAATTACTGCCTCATTTGCTCCGCCATGTGCTGGCCCCCATAAAGACGCTATGCCAGTACTGATACAGGCAAACGGGTTAGCACCGGATGATCCGGCCAAACGTACTGTTGAAGTGGAGGCATTTTGCTCATGGTCAGCATGGAGAATAAATATTTTATCTAAGGCATTCTTTACTACTTGGTTTACCTTATATTTTTCACAAGGCGTCGCAAACATCATATGGAGAAAATTCTCAGTAAAATCTAAACTATTATCAGGATATATAAAAGGCTGACCTATTGAATATTTATATGCCATTGCTGCAATAGTTGGCATTTTTGCAATCATTCTAATAGCAGCTAACTCGCGTTCATTTTCTTCTACATTTAAAAAATTTGGATAAAATGCAGATAAAGATCCTACCACAGCCAACATAATTGCCATAGGATGAGCTGAGTGACGGAAAGCCATAAATAAACTTCTAAGCTGCTCATTAACCAAAGAGTGATTAGTAATTTTCTGAGAAAAAGATTTATACTGATTCGTGGTTGGTAATTCACCATTTAACAGTAAATAGGCGACTTCTAAGAAATTACTTTTTTCTGCTAACGTTTTAATATCATATCCCCGATGTCTTAATATCCCTTGATCCCCATCTATGTACGTCATTGCAGATTTACAAGCTGCTGTAGACATAAAACCAGGGTCATAAGTGAAATAGCCTGTTAATGAATATATACCGCTAACATCAATAACATCTTGACCAATCGATGCTTTTTTTATTGGTAAATTAAAAGACTTATCACCTATTTTTAATTCAACATTTTCCAAAGTTTTAATTCCATTATTTGTCATATGTTCTCTTTTATCATATTTTATGTTGCCCACTAATACAAAAAATGTATTTTTTTATTAATTTTTAGCATCTTTTGATAAGCTAATATTTAGCATTACTCCTCTAATATCTTACTTAAAAATTCTTCTGTTTTCTTTTGTGTCAACATACCATTTTTCTTAGCTTGCTCAGCTTGTATACTCGATGAACTTCAAGAATTGGCGTCGTCGTGTCTAAAGATCTCCGCTGCTCACGTACTAATGTACGCTCCGCTGCTCGACTTTGACACTCCTAGCTCTTCTTGAAGTTGACCTTCGTCTACCAACTCTTCATTTACGAACAGTATACTACCCAGTAAAAATCTTCTAATTTACTAAGATACTCATATGCTTCATAAGACATCAATATCGAAAATAGCTTACCATGTTAATAACTACTGGAGCTTTTATTGCACTATTCATCAAATTACCAAAATTATTCTGTGCTTCTTTCACATTAATAACTTTCATATAAACCTCATAACTAACTTAAATCAATATCTATATCTAATGCTTGAGATATTTTTTTATATAAATCTATATTACCCTCGCGTTTTCTATTTTCGACCTGCGACAAGTATGCTGCACTTATATTTAACTTTTCAGCAAGTTGAGTTAGAGTATGTGTGCGGTACTCTCTAAATATTTTAATTTTTGATTCTTTACCTACAATTAATCTTTCTGCAATAGTAATAGGAAAATTTTCTTGTATATTACTTTTAACCTGCTGGTAAGCATTGATATCTTCTAATTCATCTAATCTTTCTTTAATTTCTTCATAAGCTTTTATAGACAAAATCACTGCCTTCTTACCATGTGAATCTTCAATAAAACTTATATTATCCAAATTAACCATATACATTGCCTCTACTTTGAATTTTAATTAATTACCTAAACTGAATTATATATTTCTTTGTTTAAAGTACCTTCACTGTTATCAATAATCAAGGTAATTGTTGCATCACCTGTAATATTAATGGTGGTACGTAACATATCTAATATCCTATCAATTCCAGCAATTATAGCAACACCTTCAATCGGTAAATGGATTGAAGATAGAACCATAGGTAGCATTATTAAAGAGGCTCCTGGAATACCAGCACCACCTATAGATCCAAGAGTTGAGGTAATAATAATGACTAAATAATCATGCACCGCTAAATCTATACCCATCATTTGAGCAAAGAATATGGTGGTAAGAGCCAAATTTATAGCAAACCCATCCATGTTTATCGATGCCCCAAGTGGCAATATGAAAGAAGTACTAGATTCAGAGATGCCTAGCCGTTCACGACAAACTTGCATAGTTGTAGCAAGCGTTGCTTTACTACTAGAAGTAGAAAAGGCAAGTATTTGGTATTCCAAACTCTTTTTATAAAAAGGTAATGGTGACATTCGACAAAATACATAAATTAGCATGCCAAAAATACCATATTGACATATCATGGCAATCACTACGGCAGCAACTAATTTTGATAAACTAATCATTACATCAAAGCCTTGCGTACCGACTACCCAAGCCGTTAAAGCAAATGCACCATATGGAGAAAGTTGAATGATCATTGAGATCATTTTTAACACCATTTTTGATAATCTATGAAATAAATCTTTAACAGGTGCAGCACTAGTTCCCATTTTATTTAGTATAAGTCCAGAAAATATTGCAAAGAATACAATTTGTAAAACATTAGAATTGGCAAAAGCCCCTACGACATTATCAGGCACAATATTCACAAAAAAATCAATCATATTAAAGGATTTCTCTTGTGAAATATTTGAGGCAACATCAAAGTTAATATGAACACCATGACCTGGCTTTAATACAAGAGCAACTGTAAGACCAAACACTACAGCAAAAAAAGTAGTTCCTAAAAAAGCAGCAACAGCCTTTATTCCTACTCTGCCAAGAGAAGTAGGGTCACTCATACTAGTTATGCCTGCTACTAAACTAAAAAATATTAAAGGAGCAATAATCATTTTGATCAAACGCAAAAAAATATCTCCTACCGGTTTTATATAAGATACATATTCAGGAAAATATATACCAAACATTATACCTAGGATTAATCCCAAGGTAACTTTTTTCCATAATTTCATTGTTTTCCTTAATTAATTTAAAGAGTGTTTTGATCCGACGTCATCCTGAAATAAATTCAAGATAATGTCCACTTGTGTTCAGGATGACACCAACTTTGGAATTCTAGATATACTCAAATGATTTGAAGAATTGGATTTGAAAATGAATGGTGAGCATGCTAGGAGTACATATAGTATAGTTACGCATGCGAATCCATGATATTTTCAAAAAACAATTCTTCAAAGCAGAAGAGTATAACATCGCTGACTTAAACTCAGGAAGCAGTGAATTATATAGTTTGGGTAAATCTTAGTTCTAATAAACACTCTCTTAAATTAGATACTTTGAGTTACCCAATTTAAATAGCTAGACAGCCCATCTTGAATGTCGAGCTTTATTATTTGCGGAAGATCATAATTATGTATATCAGTAATCACCTTTTCTATTGTATTGTAGTTATCAGATTTAGCCTTTATCACAATACGATATTCTAGCACAGAAGATATCTTGCCTTCCCATTTAAAATAGCTGACTATATTATCTACTTGTATGCAAGCAGCTAGATTTTCTTCCAATAAGCTAGTTGTTATTTTGTCTACCACCTGCTGGTCATTGGTTGTAGTTAAAATCATACAACATCTTTGTACCACTTATACCTCCACAAAGCAATTAGGTGTTTCAAATAATTTGACTTTTGTAATAATAAAAGAACTATTAGCAAACAATTTTGGTAAAATATTCAATTTTAGGTATAATGCTATATTTTCTGCAGTTGGATTTTGTTGCATATAATATATTTTTTGACCAGTCCAGTCACATATTCTATCTCCCATTTCTCTATCATTTTGGTGTAATATAAGATTATGATCAAAATTATCATTTATCCACTTTTGTATTATTGACTTCATGTGACCAAAATCTACAATCATACCAAGATTATCGGTAACACTTGATCCCGCTGTAACTTCAAGGACATAACGATGACCATGTAGAAATTGACACTTATTCTCATGTCCAACAATTCTATGACCTGCATCAAATTCAATTCTACGAGTACACTTTATCATAATTAACCTCAAGTATCGATGTAAGACATCGTTTTAATAGCCTAGGATATCATCCATGCATTTTGATGTCATCTCAGGCGTAGGCGGCTGGTATCTAAGAAAATAGCCTAGAAGGATGTTATATCTATAGTATCTACATTTTTTATATAACCACTATTAAAATGGCTGCTGATCGTCTATTAGCGACTCATCTTCGAGATAAATATGAGCAGAAATTATGCTATAGAACGTGAGTATTATGCGACGAGTGGAGTGTAGAATTAAATTCTCGTTACTGACTACATGTATGAACCTCCTGTAAAATGCAAGAAAAAAATAACATCTAATAGCAAAAATGCAAATGCATACATGTATCCGGCTTATAGTTAATAAATTATGTGTAATTTATCCTACAGCCCTGATGGAATTCGCTGGCTTACAAATTTACTATATACTTATCATTTTATCGGCTTCAAAGAGCCATTGTAGTCATCAGTTTTTTTGTAAGCTAAGGTTTGTCTTATTTACCATCAATATTATTATCTCACGCATATTCCGGGTTGGAATCTTTTACATATTCTTTGTTTACCTATTAATTAATAAACCACTATTTATTTTATTTTATGTTAATTATAATAGCTCTGTGCTACAAACTTTACTCTCTACATAATCATCCCCTGACCTTAGTACTGCAAACACCACTCTTGCCAGTTTATTAGCTACAGCAACTACTGTTTTATTATGTCCATTTCGCTCAGATAAATTAAACATCCACTGCGTAAATTTGCTAAAATCTTTTTTAGATTTTTGTTCTTCCGATGTAAATCTTATCTTGGCATTTAGTACAGCTCTAGCTCCTTGGATCAATAGAGTACGCAAGTAAACATCACCTCGCTTGCTAATTCCAAGCAACTTATCTTTCCCTCCACTGGAATACTGCCTTGGCACTAATCCAAACCATGCCGATAATTGCCTACCATTCTCAAAACTTGTAGCATTACCTATTGATGCTATTAAAGCAGTAGCAGTAATTAAACCAAGACCAGGTATAGCTGTTAATCGTTGATATTGAGTTAAGTTGCTAGCTATTATTTTTAATCTTTTTTCTATCTCTTTTATTTTTTTGTCATTATCCAAAAATTCCTCTTTCAGTTCACTAAATGTTTGATAACCCAGCTGGCTTAAATTTCCTTCATCTGAAATCTCGGTTAATTTTGTCATAACCTTATTGATCCCTTGAGGAATAATAAAACCAAATTCATGTAGTAGACCCCTAATTTCATTATCAAGGGCAGTACGATTTTTTACCAATCTCTCTCTTACTCGATGAATTGATAAAATATCTTGTTGTTCTACAGTTCTAATTGGTACAAACCTCATATTTGGTCTTGTTACCGCTTCACATATAGCTTCTGCATCAGCTTGATCATTTTTATTAGTTTTAACATACGGTTTGACAAATTGTGCTGCCATTAGTTTTACTGTATGCCCCAATTTAGTTATTTCTCTTGCCCAGTAACTAGCTCCGCCGCAAGCTTCCATCCCTACCAAACATTTTGGTAAATTAGCCATAAATGTTAAAACTTGATCTCTCATTAATTTTTTCTTTAATACCGTCTTACCATTTTTATCTACACCATGAATTTGGAAAATTCTTTTTGCAATATCTATACCAATTGTGGTAACTTCCATCTTAGCATCCTGATTGTTATTTTAATATTTAATATTAACTTTAGAAGATTAGCAACTGCTTTTCATTCTGTATATCAGGAGATCCATACCATTATTTTTTCACCTGTGGAATTTTATAATAAAGAAATACTGATAAAAGTGTACTTTAATGACAAGAGTTTTTATTTGAAACAAAACAATGGTAATACACATAAGAAGCATTATGTTGACTAATTTTTAGTATGTCAAGTAGAAAAGTGATGTTTACATGACTACAAACTTCATGCCAAAACCACTGCAAACCTGATTCTTTAGACGTTTTAAGCACTTTTTTGTCTCGAAGATGAGTTGCGAGGAGTCGCGAAAAAGCGGCAACGCGGCAACCTAGGATACGCGAAGCGTACTAGAAAAAAAACAGCTTCGCTGTTTACCTAGATCGCCACGGCATCTAAAGAGCCTTGCTATGACGATTATAGAAAAATGTGTACTATGATGTTATATACTCTTCTGCTTTGAAAAATTGTTTAATTCTTTAAATATGAGCTAGCAAAGATTCATATCTAGCAATATCCAATTTAATAATATCAATTTTTGTATCATCAATTTCTTCGTCTATTTCTTTTGTTAAAGAGTCTATTTTCCTAATTATCTCATGTAGTTGCAAACTACTAGTATCAACAGCAAATTCTGTTACTATATTTACATTTGTCCACGTGACCTCAGCTAACCCTGAGTAGATAAAATACTTAAATACAGAATTATCTACTGTAATTTTTGTCAATCCATCTTTTAAATTTGCAATTAATAACTCATGACCTAGTAAAACCTCAAATTCTCCTAATTCTCCCGGCATTGTTACCATCTGAGCTTCCATGTCAAACACAACATTCGCTGGCGTTACAATTTTAACCCTAATTGTTTTATTCATTATGCCACTTTTTCTTTAAGTGTTTCGCCTTTCTCTACTGCTTCATCAATGCTACCAACCATATAAAAAGCAGCCTCTGGTAAATAGTCATATTTGCCGGAAACCAACCCATGAAACCCTTCAATAGTATCAGCTAAACTGACAAATTTTCCAGCTATACCTGTAAATACTTCGGCAACATGGAAAGGTTGAGATAAAAAGCGTTGAATTTTCCTTGCCCTAGTAACGGTTAATTTATCTGATTCCGATAACTCATCCATTCCTAGAATGGCAATTATATCTTGCAGAGACTTATATGTCTGTAAAACTTTTTGTACCTCACGAGCAACCAAGTAATGTTTCTCTCCAACAATTGCCGGATTTAGTAATTGTGAACTACTATCAAGTGGATCTACTGCCGGGTAAATACCAAGCTCAGCAATTTGTCGACTAAGTACGGTAGTCGCATCCAAATGAGTAAAAGAAGCAGCAGGAGCAGGATCAGTTAGGTCATCTGCTGGCACATAAATAGCCTGCACAGAGGTAATTGATCCAAGCTTTGTTGAAGTAATACGCTCTTGCAGCTCTCCCATATCTGTTGCCAATGTTGGTTGATAACCAACTGCTGAAGGTATTCTACCTAATAGGGCTGATACCTCAGAACCAGCTTGAGTAAAGCGAAAAATGTTATCGACAAAAAACAAGACATCCTGTCCTCCATCTAAATCCCTGAAACTTTCGGCTATAGTAAGACCAGTTAAAGCAACTCTAGCTCTTGCACCGGGTGGTTCGTTCATTTGTCCATAAACAAGAGCTACTTTAGATTTTTTGGGATTTTTTAAATCAATTACCCCAGAGTCAATCATTTCGTGATAAAGGTCGTTACCTTCTCTAGTCCTTTCCCCAACCCCTGCAAAAACTGTATATCCTCCATGTGCTTTTGCTATATTATTAATAAGTTCCATAATTAACACTGTCTTTCCTACCCCAGCACCACCAAATAACCCAATTTTTCCTCCTTTTGAATAAGGGGCTAAAAGATCAATGACTTTAATCCCTGTAACCAAAATGTTTTTTTCAGTTGATTGATCAACAAAATTTGGAGCTGGTTTGTAAATTGAAGCAAAGTCAGTTGAATCAACCTTACCTCTTTCATCAATTGGTACACCAACCACATTTATTATGCGTCCGAGTGTGCCAATACCGACAGGTATCTTAATAGTCTCACCTGTATCTATTACTTCTTGCCCTCTTACTAACCCTTCTGTTGGACCCATAGATATACATCTAGCAATATCGTCTCCTATATGCTGTGATACTTCTAGTATCACTTTCTCTCCATTATTATCGCACTCAAGTGCATTGAGAATTTTTGGCAATTTACCATCACTACTAAACTGCACATCGACTACAGCTGAAATAATCTGCACAATCTTGCCAATAGTTTTTGTCATATTTTACCTTAATTTATTTTTTATACGGCTTCTGCCCCTGCAATAATCTCTATCAAGTCCTTAGTAATCATATCTTGTCTAGATCTATTAAGTTTTAGTGTTAACTTATTAATAAGCTCCTTAGCATTTTTGGTTGCATTATCCATTGCTGTCATTCTAGCTCCTTCTTCGCTAGCTCTATTTTGTAGTAGAGCATAATTAATTTGAGCCGATACATAAAGATTAATCATATGCAAAATAAGCCCTTCACCTTCATATTCATAGCTCAAATATTTCTCATTTGAACATAGCTGTTTTTCAATTGGCAATATTTGCTTTTTAGTTGGAATCTGTATCATAGCATTTTTACAGTTGTTAAAATATATTTGACAATTGCTAATTCTAGAATCCTCTACCATCTCCATCAGTTTTTCTTTGATTTGAAATGACAAATTATTATTATGAGCTTTTGGAAATTCATAATAATCATCAATATAATGGGAATATTGTCCCTTAAATGCATCATAACCCTTTTTGCCAATAATAATAAGCTTTACTTGTTTACCAGCATTTTCCAAATTTGCAATATCAGATTTTACCTGCTTGGACAGTAAAAAATTAAAAGCTCCGCATAAACCTCGTTCGGAGGTGACTACTATTAGTAAATGTGACTTATTTATATTCAAGTCACCTTGGTCTAATAATCCTTCCGAGAAAAATTTTTTCTGCTCGATAGGCATATCCTGTAAATTATTGCTAGATGCCACGCTAGACATTATACCCTGCAGAATCCCCATATAATCCTCTGAGTCCTTAACTTGGTTTTTGGCTTTTGTAAACTTAGTAGCCGAAACTATCTGCATAGCCTTAGTGATTTTTTGCGTTGTTGTAATGCTCTTAATACGAGATCTTAACTGTTTTAAACCTGACATAGCTACCTAATTAATCTTAATCTGAAGTCGATTTAACTTACTGAACACTCGATAATCAAGTTTTTTAGAATTATTAAAAAATACGTCTATTAGCGAGAAGTCGCGAAAAAGCGACGACGCGGCAATCTAGGATACGCGAAGCGTTACTCTAAAAAAACAGCTTCGCTGTTTACTTGGATCGCCACGGCATCTAAAGAGCCTTGCTATGACGGTTAAGGAAAAACTTGATTATCGAGTGAACAAGCATTAAAGTTTTGCACAAAATGTTCTAAGAAAATTTTTAACTTTTGTTCCATTTCTTCAGTAATTCGTCCTTGCTCTCTAATAGATACTAAAATATCGTTTTCACTCAGTTTTATTTCTTGTAGCATTCTATGCTCAAATTCTTTTATTCGTTCAACAGGAATACTATCAAGATAATTTTTTACCCCAGCATAAAGACTAACCACTTGTTCCTCAACAGGGAAAGGACTATATTGATCCTGCTTCAATATTTCGCTCAGCTTTGTACCATGTGAAATAAGTTGTTTAGTTGCAACGTCTAAGTCTGAACTAAACTGAGAAAAAGCTGCTAATTCCCTAAATTGTGCTAACTCAAGTTTTACACTTCCTGCCACTTGCTTCATAGATTTTACTTGTGCTGCTGACCCTACCCTACTCACTGATATACCAATATTTACTGCCGGTCTGATACCTTTATAGAACAGCTCATTTTCTAAAAAAATCTGTCCATCAGTAATTGATATAAGATTGGTTGGAATATATGCGGAAACATCACCTGCTTGAGTTTCAATAATTGGCAAAGCTGTAAGAGATCCCCCACCAGCTTTATCTGACATTTTTGCGGCTCGTTCAAGTAACCTAGAATGTAGATAAAATACATCTCCTGGATAAGCTTCACGTCCCGGCGGTCTTCTAAGTAATAGTGAGATTTGTCTATAAGCAACAGCATGTTTACTTAAATCATCGTAAATAACTAGTGCATGCATACCATTATCACGAAAATACTCACCAATACTACAACCAGTGTAAGGGGCAACATATTGTAACGCAACAGGATCAGAGGCAGTAGCTGCTACAACTGTGGTATATTCCATTGCTCCTGAGTCTTCTAATCTTTTTACTACCTGTGCAACAGTTGATCTTTTTTGACCAATAGCTACATAAATACAATAAATTTTATTTTTTTCATCGCCGTCAAGATGAGCTTGTTTTTGGTTAATAATAGTATCGATAACAATAGCGGTTTTACCTATTTGCCTGTCACCAATAATTAACTCCCTCTGACCTCTACCAATAGGAATTAGGGCATCAATCACTTTGATACCCGTTTGCACCGGCTCTTTAACACTTTTTCTAACAATTATCCCCGGAGCTTTTTCCTCTATATTCCTATATGTATCAGTTATAATCTCGCCTTTACCATCAATAGGATTTGCCATACCATCAACGACCCTACCAAGCAATGACTTACCAACTGGTACTTGTAAAATCTTTCCAGTTCTTTTTACCACATCACCTTGTTTGACTTCTCGATCACTACCAATTAATACAATACTTACAGAGTCTGTTTCAAGATTAAGAGCAAGACCTTTCACGCCTGACGCAAACTCAACGACCTCGCCAGCTTCCACATTATCGATACCATATACCCTAGCTATACCATCACCAACTGTTACAACCTGCCCTACTTCTCGTAAATCGCTAAGCTGATCAATATTAGCAATTTCTTTTTTTAATATTTCAGCAAGTTCAACAGCCTTTAATTGTTGGGTAGACCCCATAATTATTCCTCATATAAAATTTATTTAACCTACGCGAATTCGGGATAAGAATTGACAAATTCTTATCCCGAATTCGCGTTATATGTATCCCGGAAGTTCAATGTATAGCTAGACCGAAAAAGTTTTAGCCAAAAACCGTCTATTAGCGAGGAGGCACAAAGTGCCGACGTGGCAATCTTGTGAAGTAGTACTCAAATCACACCTCGAGGTCGCCTAACAAAGGCAGATATTACTTCATGAGATTGCCACGTCGGCACTTTGTGCCTCCTCGCTAATAGACGGTTTTTGGCTAAAACCTTTCCAGTTTAGTTATAACAAGTTACATCGAACTTCCGGTTATCTTTGTAGATTTCAAGGTTTTCGTTATTTTTTCTAACATTCCAGCAATAGAATAGTCCCTAACTATGCTATCATATTGCACCACAATACCGCCAATAATTGACTGACTTTGGCGAAAATTTATAGCAACCTTCTGCTGAAAGTCATCTGCTAAATATTTTGTTAACCATTCTTTCTCTCTAGTCTGCAAAGATTTAGAAGAAGTTACTTTTACCATTTTAATATTTCTGCTGTTATTAAGTAGTTGTTGGTATAATACTATTATGTTTGATAAAATAGGCATACGTGAATGCCTTAGTAATATTAACAAAAACCGCTTAACTATAGATTCGATATTAAAGGTTTTTGTAATTAACTCAATTATTTTACATTTGTCAATATCCTTTACTATAGGAGAAAATATAACAGCCTTGATTTGCGGATTATCCTCGATAAATTGATTAATAATGGTAATCTGCTGTAATATTTTATCTTCCAAGCTACTTGCCAATGCATTATCAAATAAAGCAGAAGTATAGTTACGTACTAATTTATTGTTAATCATTATGTTTTTATATCCATTAAAATTCTATAACTATTACTATGGCTTAAACTCGATAATCAAGTTTTTCCTTAACCGTCTATTAGCGAGAAACCGCGAAAAGCGGCATCGTAGCAATCTTTTGAAGTAATACTTGTCCCTACTTCACAAGATTGCCGCGTCGCCGCTTCCAGCGACTCCTCGCTAATAGACGTATCTTTTAATAATTCTAAAAAACTTGATTATCGAGTTATAGAATATATTAAACACATAACCGATGCAACGCAAAGTCCAACGCCAATTTCAATGATAAAGATACCAATATGTTGAGCTAATAATTTATCATTTGCAAGAGAATAGTAGTTTAAGTAATTATCGTCAAATAATATTGATACCATACCGGTCATGGCATAGATAAGTACCCCGATAGTAGCCATACCAACTAGTAAATCAGTAGAAAAATATTGTTTTAATTTGAACTGACCATGAACTAAATCAAAACCAATTATCATAGAAGCAAATATAGCTCCAGCTTGGAATCCGCCTCCTGGTGATGCATCACCATTAATTTGAATATATAGACCATATAAAAATATATAAGGTAAGATAAAAAGAGTAGAATGTTTTATAATGATAAAATCTTTAAGCATGTTCATTACTTTTTTGTGAAAATAGCAATAATACCGATATTCCAGCAATTAAAATGACTGCCGTTTCTCCAAGAGTATCATAACCTCTGTAGCTAGCTAGTAGTGCTGCTACAAAAGAGGGAATACCAATATCATTTTTAGTATTTTCAATATAATATTTGGTTAGGTGACTTTGTATAGGAGAATCTATAGATCCATATTCTAGTAAATCAAGTCCTGCAAAGCTAAATGTTACTATGAACATTAAACATATAATTGATGAACTTATTACTCGTGTTGGTTTAAGATCACATTTCTGTATGTCTTGCAATCTAGTGAGAAAGCTTAGGAAGACACAACTAGACAAACAGCTACCTAGAGCTACCTCAGTCATTGCCACGTCTAGAGCGTCCATAAGAAGATAAGATAAACCAATAAGTAAGCTAAAAACAGAATTTATTACTACTGTTTCTAATAAAGAATTACAAAATATAATCTTAATTGATACGATGGCAAGCATTATAAGGATTACCATAAGCAACCAGCTAGCTAGTTGAAAATTTATTATTTCTGGTATCATAAATAAGCGATCAATCATTTTAGGTTAGTTTTTTCTAATAAAGCAGCCTTGCCAATTGCATGAGTAGATACCGGGTTTAATATTAAAATCAATATAGAGGCAAAAACTAATTTAAAAGAGCTGGTAAAATCATGTTGTAAAAATGCAAGACCAACAAGTGATAAAGGTACGCCGCAACATTCAATTACACTAGCAGCATGAATTTTTGTATAGAAATCAGGAAATCTAAAAAGTCCAACAATCCCGGAAAATATTGCTATAATTCCGAGTAAGATTAATCCATAACCGATAACAAAAAACATAAATATTCTATTCTCCTTGAGCAAGCGAATATCCAGCTTTCCCATCAAATTCAAATAGATTTTCAATTTTAATAAAGTCTATTTTTGCCTTGCTTAGAGCTTCAAGTAAATGGGCTATAGATAAATGCGTTACTCTTTCCCCATCTTTCTTTGCCATAAAGCGGCAACACCAATGATCAGACAGTAATTCAAACCTCTCATCTCTTGGCCATAATTTAAGTCCCATGGAAGCTATGGTTTTTAATTCTAAGTCACCTAAATTGATAGTTTGAATTTTTGCTGCTACATCATGGGCAGTCAAAGCCTCCATCTGTATGAATATATCACTACCTACCAATTCTTTAGCTTCTTTAGTATTAATCGAATATATCGTGTCAATAGTTTCTTGTGCAGTTGATGATGAATATGCAGCTGCTGCGAGCTTAGAAGGTTTGGAGCCTAGTCTTTTCACTACTTCATCAGCAAATTCCTTAGTTCCAACTTTTTTACTAGATATTTTCTCATCATAGATATCCCCAGTATGAACTCCGTCCTCAATGGTTTTTTTCCAAGCATTTTCTATTAATGCAGCAATATCCTTTTGCTTAATATGAATTAGCATCATAATTACTGCGTTAAGTAAACCAGAAGGATTAGCCAAGTTACGATCTGCAATATCCGGGGCAGAGCCATGTACCGCTTCAAATAAAGCATAATTTTGACCTATATTAGCAGAACCGCTAAGTCCTACTGATCCAGAAATTTCTGCCACTACGTCAGATATAATATCCCCATACAGATTTGAAGTTACAACGACGTCAAATAATCCTGGCTGAGTTGCCAGTCTTGCAGTGCCTATATCTATTATATAATAGTCACTTTGAATCTGCTTATATTCACTCGCAATTTCATCAAAAACTTTATGAAAAATTCCGTCAGAAAGTTTCATAATATTATCTTTACTAAAACATGTGACTTTTTTACGGTTATTTTTTATCGCATATTCAAAGGCATATCTAATAATTCTTTCACTACCAACTTTGCTGATTAGTTTAAGAGATTCATAAACATTGTGAGTTTGGCGATATTCAATTCCAGCATATAAGTCTTCAACATTTTCTCGTACTATAACCGTATTTAAGTTTGGATGAAGTGTTTTAACAAAAGGAGCATAAGAAATAGAAGGGCGAACATTGGCATAAAGAGAGAGGGCTTTTCTAAGAGTTACATTTAAACTTTTATACCCACCACCTAAAGGAGTGGTAATAGGGGCTTTTAGAAGAATCTTAGTTCTTGCCAATGATTCCCAAGTATCTTGTGCTATCCCTGAAGTATAATGCTTCTGGTATAATTTCTCTCCTACTTCCACCATTTCTATACGTATTCTTGCTTCAGCTTCTTTTAAAATATACAGTACTGCTTGCATTATTTCTGGACCTATACCATCACCATAAGCTACTGTAATGGGAGTAAATTCTGTCATTGATAAACCTCTATAACAAATTATTCGTATTTAATTGTAACATGTTTTAATTTATTATTTAGTTCTGCTATCACTTCTTGTGTAATATTCAGACTATTTTTAGCAAATAAAATTTGAGTACTAGGTATAACTAGATCAAGATTATACTTTTCTGCTAAAGCACTTATAATCTTTGTTATTGCTTCTTGTACTTTTCCTATACCTTCAGCATGGGCTTGCTCAAGACGTACTTTCCTATCTCGTATTTCTTTTTGTGCTATGTTTATTTCCTTTTCAAAAAGACTAAATTCTTGTTCAAAAGCTGATTCACTTAAAGAGTTACGTTTTCCCATTAATAGATTCTCTATTTCTTTTAGTTCCCCATCCTTCTTTGATAGATCTTGTCGAATTTTCTCGCTTATTTGGTCTACAGATTTTCTTATAGACTGGATTGCTACAGAATGTTCTAGAATAGAGTGTATATCTACAATAGCAATTTTTGTCGCAAATCTATTTGCAATATTTGTATTAGAAGCATAAATAGTTGAATAGCTGTTAATTATTAAACAAAATATTATTGTTAACCAGCTATGACACCGTTTTGACCACATAACTATCATACTAATGTTAGTGTTTTTGATCCACATAGAATTTTCTCTTCTAAATTCTTCAATTTTTTGCAGTATATACCAAAAATTTCTTCCACTAATATGTTTTTACAAAAATAATATCTTTTTTAACTTTCAACAGTTATGAACAACGGTCGTTCTATTTTTCCAATACAGCAATTCAATACCCTTCCTATTTAATTTTCGTCAAGTACAGTAGTTGTGTCTTCAGCCAAATTCTCACGTAGCACTTCTATTTCTTCTATGGATAGTTCTATTATTCTACTTATAGTTTCTATAGAAAAATTTTCTTTTAGCATTTTTTTTGCCATTGCTATTTTTTCTTCAGCTCTACCTTCAGTTCTAGCTGCAACTATATAATCACGTTCTTTTAGCGATTCATTGACATAATTCTGATAGTGCTGACGTTCTTCTGGAGTCATTTTTAGAACACTCAGACGTTCTGCTACTTTCTTCATATAAGGCGACTTAAAATCATCTTTAACCTCAGAATGTTTGGCAAAATATAACCACTCATCCAACTCATCTTTTATAATACCATCAAAAAGCGGTACGGAAATAACAAAATATTCAGGAAATACATTGTGAACATCAAAAAACCTACAACCCATATCAGCAAGATGTAAGTCTACTGGATGTTCCCTGTCCATTTTTCTAAATATAGTCTGACCGTGATATAATGGAGAGCTTATATCGCTCAACACAAAATATATTAAGTTGATATGAAATATTTTTTTGATATCACTATAATCCTGATCTGAGCTGATATTATCAACAATCAACCGACAACTATTAAAGCAAGCTTTGTGGAGAAAAGTGTGGGTAGTTGAACGATCTATTTCCACAATATATTTATGACCTTGCTGGTCTTCAACGATAACGTCAGCTACGCTTTTCTTTAAGTCTTTACGTTCTTTATTACTCTCACTCTCTAGTAAAGCGGTGATTTTTACTGGTAAGTAACCAGCATCTTTAAGGATAGCCGAAATAAAGCCTTCGATTATTTCATAATCACCTTTATCTTTGAGTAGATATTTAATCGCATAATCTAACGATACCAGTGTTTTACTATTCGTACTCATAAGCTATCCTCATTATAAATTTCCTTCAATATTATCCACTCCATCATCTTTTGACGCTTGCGAGCATATGTACAAAAACAAAGCTCGCATGCCTTCATTGAAAGCGGTGTAGTTGCTTTCTTGCCGCATGAAATTGCTGCGATACACACCACTTATGTAGGCTAAATCTTCTAAGACTATTCTAGCATTTTCTCCACTGAAAAGCTGCAAATAAATTGATTTTAATTGCTC
The DNA here is from genome assembly GCF_964031105.1 of Candidatus Tisiphia endosymbiont of Myopa tessellatipennis. Taxonomy (NCBI): domain Bacteria; kingdom Pseudomonadati; phylum Pseudomonadota; class Alphaproteobacteria; order Rickettsiales; family Rickettsiaceae; genus Candidatus Tisiphia; species Candidatus Tisiphia endosymbiont of Myopa tessellatipennis. The sequence goes on from NZ_OZ035005.1 coordinate 26,150, forward strand.
TTTTGAGAGTAAAGTAGGTGGAGATTGGGTTGCTGAAGAATTACTTTAATCCTAATTTAATGCTTGTCTCTTAAAACAGTATCAAAACCATCATTGGAGTATACCTAGTTTCCTACAAATTTTATTCCACGTTATTCTAAAACCATCTACACGCAGTGATCTTACGATCATCAAAATTAATTGTACTATTATATTAGGTTTGTAACTCTTAAATAATACAGTAGGTACGTCATTAAATTTTATTAATTTACTTGATGAAAAGCTAGGTATCTTTGTTGCGGATAATAGTAAAGGTTTAACTTGCTTATCAAATTGACTTAAATATTCATCATTCATAACAAATAAGGAAATATTAATTAATCTTATTGTCATTTTTTTATTATTGAAACAATTACTAATTCCATAATTAACTCTAACACATGATAAGGCCAAATCAATTGCTTCTATATCATGTTTGCTTGCTATAGATATCCACAAGCATATATCTTCACCAATCTTTATATTTTCAGGGAATTTGTTTGACATAAAAAGGGAGGTTTTTCCCATTACACTAGACATTGCTATTGGACATTTAGTAATAATATTTGGAAAAACTTGCTTGCTAAAAGTACCAGAGCTTATATATTTTATCAAATTTCCAACCCAATCTATTCTATGGTAAGAAGTATGCGAGAATAACAAACTATTATCCTCCATAAACTTCAATTGAACCTCAAGTTTATTGTCATAAAACAAATCATCAGAATCAATGAACGCTATGTACTGCCCAGAGGCATGTTTAATACCTAGATTACGTGCCGCTGCTGGTCCTGCATTTTCCTTACGAATATATTTAATTCTACTATCTTTATTGCACTCCTCAATCAACCTAGATACATCATCTTCAGAACCATCATCTACTATAATCAATTCAAAACACTTATGAGTTTGTGCAATAACACTCTTTATAGACTCAATTGCCAAATCAATTCTATTATAAATTGGCATAATTACACTAATCTTAATATCGGTTAAGATATCCTTAGCCATTGAATCAGCTAGTTCAGATGCTTGATAACAAGAAGCATTTGCAAGAAAAACACTAGTACGATGCAGGAATAAATAAGGCGATCCTTCCATTATAGTCATTTCTTCTAAAGTTAACCTTCTGAGAAACCCAGACCATAATTCACTACATTCATTCATATGGCTAGTAATTTTATGTGTTCCTTGGTCTAGATGAGTACGACTTTTAATTAAAATACGATCATCAAAATGAATAGGTGCTATCCGTAGAAACTCAAACCAAAGTGCATAATCCTGGGTAGTTAATAATGTTTCATTAAAAGTACCAATTTCACGGAAATATTTTATGGGTATTAAAAGAGTACATCCATGAATTAATCCTCGCATAAGAGGGAATAATGGGATATTACATTTTTCCACTGATAATATTTTATCTGGTCTTGTAAAAGACAGTGATTTGGATTTATGATCTATAACTTCATATCCACCGTAAATAATCGTATTACGATTGGGAAGAGTATTAAGTATATTAATTTGATGTTCAATTTTATTTGGATTGTAAACATCATCATGACTAAGCCACGAAAAATACTCTCCTGTCATTTCCTTAATTGCCAAATTTAAGGCTGAAGCTACCCCACCGTTTGGTTTGGAAAAATAACGAATCTTGTTACCATAAGATAAAGCTATACGTTCCGTTTCACCATTATCATTTGATCCATCATTAACAACTAAAATTTCTAAATTTTTATAAGTCTGAACAACTGTACTATCTATTGCTTTACGCATATAATTAGCACCGTTGTAAACGGGAATAACGATTGAAACTTTTGGATAAAAGAGGCTATTGCTCATTGAAATACCTCACATAACTTGTCTAAATGATAATGAGATATCCTTTAATAACCAAAGTCCTAAGCTTTTATCAGAATATAACCCCCCATCTTCTGTACAACCCTCATTCACTAATAAAATTGGTTTTGGAAAATTAAACGGTGGTTGTTGCAAGTTTAAAACACGCCAAAAAGTTTCTTTAAGCTCCTCATTTAACCCTCTATTTACAAATGTTGTTGTTAATAGATAAGTAGCACCTGATTTTTTAAAATTAGCTATTACTTTAAATGCATCTTCAAAATTTAGGTGTACTAGTAAATCTCGTGAAAAAATAAGATCAGTTATTGGTAAAGTGTCTTTAGTTAGATTCAAAACTTTAAATATTCTTGTAGTATTACCAAATTCTTCTTTATTTTTTTCTATCAAAGCATCTACAATATCAACTCCAATATATTGTTCTACTTCAAGCTCTGTCTTTTGCATCCAATACCAATCACCACATGGAGCATCAAGAAAGGTTTTAATTTTAAATTCTCTAATAATCTTTGGTATCTCGTTTCTAACAATTTCCGTCTGTAATAGATCAGACCCTTCGCCAGAACGTGATACAGAGCCTCCAAAAATATTCTTATCATATACTTCAGAGAATTTATTCTTTAAGTTATTTTTTGATGCACTATCTAATCCTAAAAACTCAAAAAATGTTTTTTGCATATGCTCTAAAGTAAAGTCCATTAAAAAACAAGCAGTAGCATTTTTTGTCACTATTGCATATGAAGTTGTATTTAGGATAGCATGTTCTAGTTTTTGCAAAACAACTAGAGAATCCATAGATGTACACAAAATCCCTGCATTATGCTTGGCTATATATCTAGTAGGTGATGCATAATATGGTGCATGACAAAAAACAGGACGACCAGCGGCAAAATAGGAGACCAATTTTCCAGGAAAACTATTGGTAACCTCAAGACGATACTCTTCTGAAAACCAGTACGGCATGTACAGGAGATCTGAATCTTCTAAGAAATTGATGGTTTCTTCTTGTGACTGCCATCCTAGATATTCGAAATTAGTTGGCGTCTGAGTATATACCTGAAAGTGAGCCCCAAGGACTCTAAGACGAATTCGCCTTCCTGCTATAGACCAATTAACTTGATTTAGAGTATTAATAAGGCATTGCCATGCATCTTGTGCATATAATTGTCCTGCTATAGCAATGATAAATTCATTTCTATTCTCATGTGGTCTTGTTGCAGGTATCTTGGCAAATTTATTAGGTAAACTAGCAATTACAGGTATACTACGCACACCGTATTTATGCGAATAAGTCTTTGACATTGCCCATGAAGCAGATGCACATGACTTACTATGTTTTATGACCTCATCGAACTCTGCTAGAAGTCGTCGCCTAGTATATACATCAATATTATTCTCACGCAACCACCACTCGAAAGGATCCCATACTTGAGTAAATAATGGTAATGCTAACTTACAAGAAAGAGGTCTAGCTAAACGTACAATAGTTTGACCTTCCAACACCACCCATAATGCATCAACTTGCTGTTGTTTTGCAAAATTAACAATTTGCGGTAATATTGAGTATTTTACCCGCATTGCTTGAATTAACTCAAAGACAAGTGCTAGTAATCTACCTGCTTTGCCCCATAATCTCCTCGGAGCCATTTCCCGAGGTTTTATCAATTTAAGGTGAGGAATTATCTCTAATTCTTTAGGTATGATTGGTTTAAGGTGGGGGTGTACAATTGAGCAAATTGCAATTTGTTCAATTGGTAAAAACCGTATTAAACGGTCTAGCACTAATCCTGCAGTAAAATTATGACAAGGAGGCATATCTGTTAAAAGTAAAATTTTCATCTATCAACAACCCTATTATAAATATCAGCTAACTTTTTAGCTTGGGCTTCATCTCCATAATGCAATTCAGCCATCATTCTACCTTTTTGTCCTCGCCGTTTACATTCATCCGGATTATCAATTAAGTGTTGTAGTGCTAAGTACAAAGCTTCTCCATCACGCATAGGTACTGCCAAACCAATATCTGGAGCAAAAGTAACGTCAGGCAATGAAGTACTTTCAAAAACAATTACAGGTTTACCGCAAGCCATTGCTTCAATTGCCATCATGCCAAATGCTTCTGCAACTGATGGCATTAAAAAAATATCTGCAGCTACCAATGCCTCCCGCACTAATTCTTCATCATTAGTCCAACCAAGATTTACTATCTGGAATCGGTCGGCAAATTGCTGTAATAATGCTCCTCCACTACTCAAAGTCAATAAGCAAATTGGCTGCTTTGACTTAATACGTTCGAGTGCCTGAATAATATAAGGTACTCCTTTAAACTCATTTTGCTCTACCCGAAAGCATATTACCAAAGCATTTTCAGGAATATCAAATAGCTTTCGTGCATTTGGACAAGCAGCAGCAGAAAAGAAGTTTAAATCTAACCCAAATGGCACTAAATGAACTAGTTTATTCTCAAACATTGGTGAATTATTAACCATATCTTGCATCCATTTTGAGGCTACAATGATATCGAAATCAGATCTCTTGTAAGCTGCACGCTTATAATTAAATAAAAATCTAGTATTATCCTTAGCAAGTGGTATATGGCTAGTCAGGTCAGGACAATTACCACAACCAGTCATCCAACGTTTACAATCAAACGGATGAATACAATGTCCTGTCATAGCCCAAGGATCATGTAAAGTCCAAACCGTTGGCTTTAGCTTGGTAATCTTTGATAAATCTGATATAGAAAAATATCCTGAACTTATAATATGAAGGTGAATAAGATCAGCTTCTTTAAAGGTCGGCATTTTGATCATTCGCGAAGCGTTCAAATGCAGTACTGACTGTAAAGAAGTAATTCGTTCTATTTTATTAATTACCCGATTAATTTTTCGAGCTATTGCTCCTTCAAAAGTTAGTATTTCTGGATTTTGAGTATCCTTCTCCCAAATTAAATGACGAGATTCAATACCATATTTTTTGAGAAGTGGTGTTATAGATAATCCACTAAATCTACGACCTGGTGATTCGTATCCATTCACTTGCAGTATCTTCATTAAACTACTACTCATAAAATCTCAGCTATATTCTCTAATAATATTACCATCCTTATCAGTAAAATTACGTTTTTTCCACAGAGCTCTATGAGGTTTGTCAATAATATTATTAATAGATTCCCGAGGGGCTTTTGTATAGTAATATAAAATGATCGATTTACGATATTCACCTTCTGGAAATTTACATGGATCTGGTAAACCATGATAGCTTTTATCGTGCGTATTAAATGCAACAAGACGATTAAATAATGGAGCAAGCTTTTTTAAACAATTCTCGCCATTATTATTATAGATTCCAAATTCTCCTCCCCATCCTTCTTGCCATTTTGGGTTCAAATATATAATAACATTCATACGACGATTAAGTCCCGTTGCATCATGATAATTACCATCAACATGTACATCTAATAAACCATTTGGCATTGTGACATTAAGCCCTCCACCAGTAAAATATGGATCAGGCACAAGTTTTCTAATATTAAAAGTCTCTGATAAGGCTAAAAGAAATATAGACGAATTGAGCAAACGAATAGTATCAACAATAGCTTCCGGTATATCAAATTCTGATTTCCATATAGTCCTTTGTTTTATCTCAATATTTTCATCATAGCTTCTATCCCATATATCTTCATTAGGGGAAGGAAAATTATCTAAACAACTTTGAGCTAAATCAGCATGTAAAAAATTATCGATTACTAGGTGTTTAAATGGCTCAAGATAATACATACCATTATTTTTTGCATCAATAATCTTATTGCTTGCAAGTAGTGCAAACTCTTTCATTTGAGATTGAGAGAACCGACAAGGCAAATTAGCCTGAGATATTCTAGTCATACAAACCTTTATGTACATTTAGGTGGTACTAATTCACTTAAACCACACAACTCTATTAATATAATCCACGTAGCTCAAAACGATACGGAGTATTTTTTGAGATACTAAGCCAGCATTATAATCTGAAACGATTGTTTGTAAATGACTATATTTACTATGTTGTTTGGTTACAATACGCACAGCATCTAGAACCTTTTCTACTTTAAGACCACTCATTATCAAAACACCTTCATCCATCCCCTCAGGTCTTTCGTGAGTATTACGAATGGTAATTGCTGGTAATTTAAGAAGAGAAGCTTCCTCAGTAATTGTACCACTATCAGATAAAATACAAAAAGCCTCCATTTGCAATTTTATGTAATCTAGAAAACCGAATGGTTTTAAAAACCGAATTTGTTTATCCAAACCTTTAATACCTAATTTTTCTAACAGCTGACGTGTACGAGGATGTGTTGATACAATCACGGGCATATCATATTCTTTAACCAACATCTGTAAAGTATTAAGTAAGTCCTGTAAATTGGCTGACACATCTACATTCTCTTCACGATGAATACTGACTAAAAAATATTGATGAGCTTGAAGTTCTAGCCTATCTAGCACATTTGATAGATGCACTTTAGGCATAAAATAACCTAACACTTCTTGCATATGCGAACCAGACTTGATAATTCGCTCTGGCGATACACCTTCGGCAATAAGGTAACGACGGGCATGTTCAGTTAGAACTATATTGATGTCGCTTAAATGGTCAACTACTTTACGATTTAGCTCTTCTGGTACTCTTTGATCAAAACAACGGTTGCCAGCTTCCATGTGAAAAACTGGTATCTTTTGCCTTTTGGCTGCGATAACTGAAAGGCAGGAGTTCGTATCACCATAAAGCAACAATGCATTTGGTTGTTCTTTTCCTAAAACCTCATCAGTTTTCTCAATAATGCGTGCAATGGTTTGTGTTGCATTACCACTAACAGCAGCTTCTAAAAAATAATCTGGTTTACGAATGTTAAGATCGTCAAAGAAAACCTGATTTAGTTCATAATCAAAATTTTGCCCTGTATGAACCAAAATATGATTAGTATACTCATCAAACTCAGAAATTACTCTAGACATTTTAATAAGTTCTGGGCGAGTACCAATAATGGTCATTACTTTAAGCATTAAGTTGCTCTTTAATGAAGTCAAGTGTTAGTAAAAGTTTTTTAACTTGTTCTATATTCAATCTTTCTGTATTAGATGATGTATAGTCAGTTAAAGAAGCAACGTTTAGATCTCCTTCTACAAAAAACTTTGAATAATTGAGATCACGATTATCAGCAGGAATCTTGTAATAATTTCCTAAATCTTCAGCTTTAACCATCTCCTCACAAGAAATCAAAGATTCATAGATCTTTTCTCCATGACGCACACCAATTAAACGAATCTCATTATTAGCATTAAATAATCCTTTTATAGCATGAGCTAATACTTCAATCGTTGAAGCTGGAGATTTCTGCACAAAAATATCACCTTGTTGACCATGTTCAAAAGCATATAACACTAAATTTACAGAATCTTCAAGTGACATTAAGAAACGTGTCATATTTGGGTCGGTAATAGTTAGCGGTTTCCCCTCTTTAATTTGATTAACAAAAAGAGGTATTACTGAACCCCGGGAAGCCATTACATTACCATAACGAGTACAACACAGGATAGTATCTCCTTTAGAACTCATTCGAGCTTTAGCTATCAACAATTTTTCCATCATTGCTTTTGATAAACCCATGGCATTGATAGGATATACCGCCTTATCAGTACTGAGTACCACAACCCGCTCAACACCATTGGCAATAGCTGCATTCATCATATTTTCAGCTCCCAGTACATTAGTTCGTACTGCTTCCATCGGATAAAATTCACATGATGGAACTTGCTTCAAGGCTGCAGCATGGAACACATAATTAACATTTTTCATAGCATAGTAAATACTATCATAATTTCTTACGTCCCCAATATAAAACTTAAGCTTTGGATTATTGAAAGCAATCCTCATATCTTCTTGTTTTTTTTCATCCCGACTGAATATGCGAATTTCTTTAATATCACTTTCTAGTAATCGTTTCATCACTGTGTTACCAAATGACCCCGTACCTCCAGTAATCATTAAAATTTTATTAACAAACATTCTTACCTTTTATTTAAATTTATACATACGTTGAATTAACTCTGACCACTCAGGCGGTGCATATCCCGTTGCCTTATTAAAAAGCTCGGCATTAAGTGAGCGATCAATGACCAGTTCATTAGATGGAATTATTTCGATTGTTTTTTTATAAGTACTAGCCACAAGTTTTAACAAATCATATTTATTGATCGGTTTTGCTGCGACATGATAAAGTCCACACATATCGGGTCGCGGTATAACGATGTCACGAACTATTCTTGCTAATTCAATAGTTGGAAGTCCAGAGAACACGGCTTGGACAAACCCTCTAACTTGTTTTTTTTGTGCAAGAAACCAGCCAATGAGACTCTTACCTCCCGATAACTCATGTCCGATAATTGAAGTACGAAGTGTTATAGTGTTAGGATAACTTACTTCCCCTAAAAACTTTGAACGACCATAGAGATCATTAGCATCTGCAAAATCACTCTCTGTATAGTTACCCTTAGACCCAGAAAATACACAATCTGTACTAACATGTATAAAACGAGAGCCTATAGCTTGACATATTATACTAAGTCTATGAGGAAGCAAAGCATTAATTGATAGTGCTTGTAGGTAATCATTTGCATCCTCTAGTTGTTTAATTAGCCCAATACAATTTACTACCACATCAGGTCGAATTGTTGCAAATAATTTAATAAGAGAATCATGATTTTCTATATTTACTGGGGCAATGAGTTGTTTAGATGACTCTTCAGAAAAATAACGGCAAGCACCATTATTCCTAGCTGTCCCGTAAACGTTAAGGTTATGATCTTCAGCCATAAACCTAAACATGGCATTACCAAGCATGCCTGTTATACCAAGGATTAATATTTTCATAGATTATTCTTCAAGCTTTTATTCAGTTTTTGCTAGGATTCATGAGGTTACGTTATTATATCACCAAACTCATTCTTTAAAATAGATAACTTTTCCAAATCTTGTCATATTGTCGCCATCCGGTAATTTTAATTGTCACTATACAAGCCATTGGAACAGTTGGAGAATGGATGAAGCAACGGTTATTGAGTAGTTATACTGATTATCTTTCAAAATAGAATTAACATGGTATCATGGTATAATTTAGTATTAGGTCTATCATTAGTTGGAATTAAATTATTAATTCTATTTTGAAAGATAATCAGTATGAGGACAAAACCTTCTTCCTTAATCTCAAAAGTTGCAGCTTGCTTACCAAAATCCTTGGCAATTGCCACATGGCTAAACGCTAAACAAATAATCAATAACAAATCATTTTTTCTCTGCATTGATCTTCTCTTCTAACAATTTAGCCTTACATAACTTCCTTTTCTCAGCCCATCTCCTCAAACTATTTAATTCATAAATCCTAATATCATAAAATTCTACAATCTGTTTGTCGCTCATACTCTCTACATCATAGAGCAAGGAATGATTCATAAACACATCTCCAGCACCAATACTGCTAATTTCATGATCATCAAAACCAGCAAGTATCATGCGAATCACTATTTGTTTCATCTTATCAGCTTTATTATCTCTCCTATCTAGCTGCTTGATATCCAAAACTTCATTATTTATTCTAGCAGGAGGCATGACTCTTGGAATAACTACACTAAAAATAATTGCTACAAATATTAGTATTATGACAGTTTGGAATATATATGCCTTCTTCACCTCTCCCCAAGCTTTGCTCTTATCAAATCTATCCATTATTTTTACCTCTTTTTGCTTTTAAATTTTCTTCAACCTTGTCATCTCCATAATCAATTTAATTACTTTTTGCTCATTAATTATCACCATAATAACTCCACATGCGTAAGATTTTTATTCTGCTACCTACTTCATCCACTTCATAAAATAATCTATGCTTTAAGTTAATACGCTTTGGAACGATTAATTTGACTTTACAAGAAGTATATACTATATTCAATAGTATATAATGTATTAAAAGTATACCTATGCATACAATCACATCAAAGCTACCAAATGATCTTTATAATAGACTAGACCAACTTGAAAAAATTATAGAGAAAAAGAAAAGTTATCTTATCAGAAAAGCAGTAGAGGGCTTTTTGGAAGAAAGGGAAGATTATTTTATAGCTTTAAACAGGTTAGAGCAAAAAAATCCTAGAATATCTTTAGAGCAGTTGGAAGATAATAATGACTTGGAAAGTCGAATTTGATCTCAAGGCTGTTAAAGAATTTAGAAAGCTAGATAAAACATCGCAAGGGTTAATCAGTAATTATTTTAAAAATAAGGTACTAAGATGTAGCCATCCTAAAGATTTAGGCAAGTCAATGCAATATGATTATATTGGATTATGGAGATATAGAATAGGAAAGTTATAGAGTGATTTGTAGCATAGAAGAAGAGCTATCAATAGTGCTTGTTTTAAGAGTAGCGATAAGGGATGAGGTTTATACTCATGACCACAAGGAATATTTATAAAAAACCAAAACTGCAATCAGAAAAAAAGAAAAGAGAACCAGGATTATCAAAACTTTCCGAGAGTCTATAATATAGTTTGTGTAAGTTGCAAAAGAAGCAGTAAGAGATTACTGTAAAAAGAAGTAACTAAAACAAAGGGAAATTATGGCTAAAGAAATAGGTAAAGATAAAGAAAAATTAAACATAGGTAATCATCTAGTAGAAGAATTATTATCAAAAGCAAACCCATCAGAGTTATTTGGTCGAGATGGTTTATTTCAACAGCTAAAGAAACAAATAGTTGAGAAAATATTAGCAAGTGAGTTAGATCATGAATTGGGCTACTCAAAACATAGTAAAGTAGAAAAAGTAGATAATAATCGTCGTAATGGTAGCTATGAGAAGACAGTAATTGATGATGATGGTCGTAAGTTGACATTAGAAGTACCAAGAGACCGGGAAGGTGAGTATAATCCACAATTAATACCAAAAGGGCTGAGGAGATTTAATGGATTTGATGAGAAGGTAATTTCACTTTATGGTAGAGGTATGACAGTCAGTGAGATTCGTGGTCACTTAGAAGAAATATATCAAACTGAAGTATCTAGTGATTTAATATCAACCATAACAGATGGAGTACTAGAGGAGGTAACTAGGTGGCAAAATCGCTGTTTAGATAGGATATACCCAATATTGTATTTGGATTGCATATATAATGGTATGGATCTACCCTATATACAGAATGAGAAGCGTATGCTAATCTTCTAGGATAGGAAATGAATCCTAAACAATAATAAGGAGATCCATATGGAAGTTACCACAATTGGTATAGATATTGCAAAAAGAATTTTTCAAATTCACGGTGTAGATAAAAATGGCAAGACAGTATTGAAGAAAAAATTAACGAGAGAGCAGATTTTAACTTTTATGGCTAACGTACCAAAATGTCTAGTAGGCATGGAAGCTTGCGGTGGAGCTAGCTATTGGGCAAGAGAATTAACAAAATTAGGTCATAAAGTAAAATTAATGGCCCCGCAGTTTGTTAAACCTTATGTTAAAACTAATAAAAATGATCAAGCTGATGCAGAAGCAATATGTGAGGCAGTAGCAAGACCTAATATGAGGTTTGTACCTATCAAAACTGTAGAGCAACAAGAAATTTTATTTATTCATAGAGTAAGGCAACGATTGGTAAAAAACCGTACTGCTCTTGCTAATGAGATCAGGGGATTATTACATGAATTTGGTTTTGTTATTCCGCAAGGAATCAATAAGATTATGACAAAATTAACTGAGATTTTAGATGCAGGGGCTTTAAGCCAGCTAAGCTATCAAACGTTTAGTGAGTTAAAAGAAGAATTTGTAGAAAATGATAAAAAAATAAAAGAGCTAGAACAACGATTAAAAATCATAGCTAGCCAGTATAGTAATCACCAACAACTAATGACGATACCAGGTATAGGTTTAATAACTGCCACAGCCTTAATAGCCTCAATAGGGAATGCTAGTTGTTTTGAAAATGGTAGGCAATTATCAGCATGGCTGGGATTAGTGCCAAGGCAACATTCTAGTGGTGGTAAAGATAAGTTGCTTGGTATTAGTAAAAGAGGTGATATTTATTTACGTACTTTGTTAATTCAAGGAGCAAGAGACGTTCTGAATAGCAAGATAAGATTTACCACGGAAGAACAAAAATCTAAAAAAGATTATAGCAAGTTTACTGAGTGGATGTTTAATTTATCTGAGAGAAACAGTCATAATAAAACAGTTGTCGCGGTAGCTAATAAGCTAGCAAGGGTGGTATTTGCATTACTCAGTTCAGGTAATGATTATACCGAGAGTAAAGTTTGTAGTTAAAAAAACTGCTCCAAATAATTGATGAAATGACATTATAGGTAATAAAAGTTTAACAAATTCCAATCCGGAATATGCGAAGAATGATAATATTGATGGTAAATAAGACGAACCTTAGCTTACGAAAAAACTGAATTTAGCAATGGCTCTTTAGAAGTCGAATATATGATAAGTATAAGTTTGTAAGCCAGCGAATTCCATCAGGGCTATAGGGTAAATTGCTTGATTTATTGTCTATAAGCCGGATACATGACTGCATTCGATTTTTTTGCTGTTATATATTATTTTTTTCTTGCATTGTTGGGTAGGTCCATACATGCTTGATTTATTGTCTATAAGCCGGATACATGACTGCATTCGATTTTTTTGCTGTTATATATTATTTTTTTCTTGCATTGTTGGGTAGGTCCATACATGCTTGATTTATTGTCTATAAGCCGGATACATGACTGCATTCGATTTTTTTGCTGTTATATATTATTTTTTTTTTGCATTGTTGGGTAGGTCCATACATGGGTAGGTCCATACATGGGTAGGTCCATACATGTTATCTAGGGACAATCATATAGTAATAAATAAAGCTGTATATTTGGCAATTGCGGTTAATATAGAAGGCAAGAAGGAGTTATTGGGCATTTGGATAGGAAAAAATGAAGGCTCTAAATTTTGGATGCAAGTAGTAACTGAATTAAAGAATCGAGGTGTAGAACAAATTTATGTTGCTTGCGTTGATGGTTTAAAAGGCTTTCCTGAGGCTATCAGTAGCATATTTCCTGCTACTATAGTACAACTATGTATAGTGCATATGGTACGCAATTCAGTAAAGTACGTGTCATATAAGGATTTAAAAGAGGTAACATCAGATTTAAAACAAATTTACACGGCAAATAACGAAGAAATGGCTCGTTTAAAACTGCAACAATTTAGTGTAAAATGGGATAAAAAATATCCAGTAATTTCTGATATTTGGCAGCGTAGTTGGTCAGGAATAATACCATTTTTTGCCTTTCCTGAGGAGATTAGAAAGGCGATTTATACCACGAATACTATAGAGTCTATAAATCGTCAAATTAGGAAAATTATTAAAAATAAAGGTGTATTTCCAGATGATAAATCAATTCAAAAGATAATATTTTTAGCCTTACAAAATGCGGCTAAAAAATGGACTATGCCTATAAAAGATTGGTCATTAGCTTTAAATCAATTTGAAATACTTTGTGGAGATTTTAAATATGATTTATTGGAAAATAAAAAATGAACTTACACAAAAAAAATGATTGACTCATATAGAGAGAATATCAGACAACTTGGCTATTACTTATCAAGCTGCCTGATTATTACTTATTGTCAGATTAAGTCGTAACTAGTATACCCGGGACTAAACATCTAATATCTTTCTCTTACTTTCCATCATTAACATCTCTGATTTTATACTCCTATTATTTATTCTAAAAATAATAGAAGTATATGTTGATAATAATGGATTAATAACGTACTATTCTTTCCACTTCTTAGGTGGGGCATTTTTCAACGCACATTAACCCATTTACGGGTCATTATTGCATGCTTTTTAACAAAAGTAGAAGAGTATACTATTCGGGTTAGCTATAGACTATCTCCGACAAGAACAACAGTAAAAATATCAGGATTAGAAAAATCAACTGGTCTAGGAGGTGGAAGGTAATCATAAATACCACTATCACTGCCCTCTACAGTAGGACTCCCCCCTACTTCTACAATGCTAGTATTTTCCTCTTGGACAGTATAATTATTCCCCTCTTTTACAGTATTACTACTTCCATCCTGTACACTTTTAGGATGATACCCACCTAAATATTGGATAGTATTATGAAAATAGTCTGATAAAAATTCACTAAGCGGTCTACATTCCTTTGAAGATACCATTACACACACTTTCTTAGCGTTATCTCCATCTATGATGACGGGTTTACCCATAAATTCAATTAAATTAGATTCAGGATTTTGATAATTATAATAAGAGCTATCATTACTTGTTGCTTCATTCTTGTGTTGCTTTTTATTTAATAAATAACATGCTACCCCACCCCCAAAAGTAATAACACTAGCTATCCCAGCAGCAAGATAATAATACAGAGAAGTTAATGCATTATTGTCTTGGTTTTGGGAATCTTTAACAAATGTTTTATTATAGGTATCTATACTATCTGCAACCGTAGTAGACTCTATATCTGACTCTTCTGGATATTTATCAATAGCACTATCAACATGCTCTTGTTTTATAGTGTTGTCTTTACCACGCTCATCTTGTTCATTGATATCCACCCCTTTCTCAATAGGCAATTTAATAATATCGTTTTGTTTGAACCAAGCTGCATTGCGTACTCGAGCAGTAAGCAGTTCAACACTATCAGTATGGTTTTCACTTATTGCAATGTCTAAAGGAGTATTACCATAATTATCCTGCACATTGATATTAGCACCTTCCTCTATAAGCAATTTAATAATATCGTTTTGCCCAAACCTAACTGCATCGTGTAAAGGAGTATTACCATAATTATCTTGCACATTGATATCAGCCCCCAATTGAATAAGCAACTTAGCACTATCATCATATCCTGTTCTTATTGCAATGTGTAAGGGAGTATTACCATAATTATCTTGCACATTGATATCAGCCCCCAATTGAATAAGCAACTTAGCACTATCATCATATCCTGTTCTTATTGCAATGTGTAAGGGAGTATTACCATAATTATCCTGTGCATTGATATTAGCACCTTCCTCTATAAGCAATTTAACATTATCAGCATGTTTTTGTCTTGTTGCATAATGTAAAGGAGTACTACCATGCTCATCCTGTGCATTGATATTAGCACCTTCCTCTATAAGCAATTTAACATTATCAGCATGTTTTTGTCTTGTTGCATAATGTAAAGGAGTACTACCATGCTCATCCTGTGCATTGATATTAGCACCTTCCTTAATAAGGAATTTTATAGCACTTACTGCTACATTTCGCTGAGCTGCAATATGTAAAACGGAAAAACCTTCATTATTTTTTATTTTTACATCAGCACCTTTCTCAACAAGAAATTTCATACCATCTAAATTACCTGTCAGTGCTGCTATAAGTAAAGGAGTATCACCGTTATCACTTTTAACATCTATATCAATACCTTGTTCAAGAAGAAATTCCATAATATCAAGGTAACCATAATAAGCTGCTGCATGCAAAGGATTATAGGAGTTAGGTATATTGTCTATTAATTGATGGATTATCTTCTGAGTTTCGTACCCACGATAAGGTAGGGAGTTAATGTACCCGCTTAAAGTTAGAGGCTCTGTAATCGTATTATCCTTATAATTGTTTTTTTCCTCAAATTGCTTAATACTAGCATTAAATACATTAGCTACTATATCTATATCATTATTAGAATTTATATTATCATAAGCCTTGGGAACACTTAACGTATTTATTACATTACTATTATAAGCACCAACGCTATTAATGCTTAATCCGGTATTAGTCATATCTCCTCCCATGAGATTAATTAAAAAAAATCTATCTATTTTTTAAGATTATCTGATACATCCCAAGTGTAAATACCCACTTAATTAAGGTGGGCATTATTGGTAATGTAAAATGTATATGCTCAAATGATTTGAAGAATTGGACTTGAAAACAAAGGGCAAGCTAGCACAGCGTACATGAGGTACATGAATCTCAAGAAACAATCCTTCAAATCACTTGGGTATATAACAAGAACATTAAGTTTTATTAATATTCTGCTAATGGACACCTTAAAGCGGGAGAACATATAGAAAATTTTTATATAATGCAAGAACTTATTATATAATTCGACTAGGGTAATTTAAAAGTCAGTGTGCCAAGAATCAATAACTTCATCGTAGTAAGTTATTGAATGCTAAGTAATAGATGGTGGTATGTCCACCGATATCGGCTACTCATCTTCGAGACAAAAAAGTGCTTAAAACGTCTAAAGAATCAGGTTTGCAGTGGTTTTGGCATGAAGTTTGTAGTCATGTAAACATCACTTTTCTACTTGACATACTAAAAATTAGTCAACATAATGCTTCTTATGTGTATTACCATTGTTTTGTTTCAAATAAAAACTCTTGTCATTAAAGTACACTTTTATCAGTATTTCTTTATTATAAAATTCCACAGGTGAAAAAATAATGGTATGAACCTCCTGATATACAGAATGAAAAGCAGTTGCTAATCTTCTAAAGTTAATATTAAATATTAAAATAACAATCAGGATGCTAAGATGGAAGTACCACAATTGGTATAGATATTGCAAAAAGAATTTTCCAAATTCATGGTGTAGATAAAAATGGTAAGACGGTATTAAAGAAAAAATTAATGAGAGATCAAGTTTTAACATTTATGGCTAATTTACCAAAATGTTTGGTAGGGATGGAAGCTTGCGGCGGAGCTAGTTACTGGGCAAGAGAAATAACTAAATTGGGGCATACAGTAAAACTAATGGCAGCACAATTTGTCAAACCGTATGTTAAAACTAATAAAAATGATCAAGCTGATGCAGAAGCTATATGTGAAGCGGTAACAAGACCAAATATGAGGTTTGTACCAATTAGAACTGTAGAACAACAAGATATTTTATCAATTCATCGAGTAAGAGAGAGATTGGTAAAAAATCGTACTGCCCTTGCTAATGAAATTAGGGGTCTACTACATGAATTTGGTTTTATTATTCCTCAAGGGATCAATAAGGTTATGACAAAATTAACCGAGATTTTAGATGAAGGAAATTTAAGCCAGCTGGGTTATCAAACATTTAGTGAACTGAAAGAGGAATTTTTGGATAATGACAAAAAAATAAAAGAGATAGAAAAAAGATTAAAAATAATAGCTAGCAACTTAACTCAATATCAACGATTAACAGCTATACCTGGTCTTGGTTTAATTACTGCTACTGCTTTAATAGCATCAATAGGTAATGCTACAAGTTTTGAGAATGGTAGGCAATTATCGGCATGGTTTGGATTAGTGCCAAGGCAGTATTCCAGTGGAGGGAAAGATAAGTTGCTTGGAATTAGCAAGCGAGGTGATGTTTACTTGCGTACTCTATTGATCCAAGGAGCTAGAGCTGTACTAAATGCCAAGATAAGATTTACATTGGAAGAACAAAAATCTAAAAAAGATTTTAGCAAATTTACGCAGTGGATGTTTAATTTATCTGAGCGAAATGGACATAATAAAACAGTAGTTGCTGTAGCTAATAAACTGGCAAGAGTGGTGTTTGCAGTACTAAGGTCAGGGGATGATTATGTAGAGAGTAAAGTTTGTAGCACAAAGCTATTATAATTAACATAAAATAAAATAAATAGTGGTTTATTAATTAATAGGTAAACAAAGAATATGTAAGAGATTCCAACCCGGAATATGCGTGAGATAATAATATTGAGATAATAATATTGATGGTAAATAAGACAAACCTTAGCTTACAAAGAAACTGATGACTACAATGGCTCTTTGAAGCCGATAAAATGATAAGTATATAGTAAATTTGTAAGCCAGCGAATTCCATCAGGGCTGTAGGATAAATTACACATAATTTATTAACTATAAGCTGGATACATGTATGCATTTGCATTTTTGCTATTAGATGTTATTTTTTTCTTGCATTTTACAGGAGGTTCATACATGTAGTCAGTAACGAGAATTTAATTCTACACTCCACTCGTCGCATAATACTCACGTTCTATAGCATAATTTCTGCTCATATTTATCTCGAAGATGAGCGGCTAGCACGAGCAGATATCAAACGACCCCACGGTGCTATTTCTGTCAAGGAGATGGTATTGATGTAAATTGTAATCATCTTTTGACCCCCTATTGTAATAAACTATTGACCCCTCTAACCACATAAAAAAATTAGTTAATTTTGGTTAAAATTCAGATAGAATTTTCTAAAATCATTGTAATTTTTAATTCATACCATAGTCTATTATTTTAATCTTTAATCTACATCTTTGCCTCCTCTAAAACTTTTATTACCAGTTTCTATGATTTGACAATGATGCGTTATCCTATCAATAATTGCCTTTGTTGCCTTAGGATTACCAAATATATCCCCCCATTCTTCAAACCTTAAATGGGTCGTTACAATGAACGAAGATTGTTCATATAATTTAGCAAACAGCTCAAATAATAAGAATCTAGCCTCGGCTTTTATTGGTACATAGCTCAGTTCATCTATCACAATAACATTTACAAGATTCAACAAATAAGGTTTTGTCGTATGTTGTAAATGGTAAAAGAATTAGGTATAATAAAATAAAAAATATAGCTATTAGAAATAGACCTATTAATTAACGTACTTATTTTTATATGATGAAAATTAACCAAATAATACCATTAATTAAAAACTTAGAAGAAGATTACACATTACTATTTCATGACGTTATTGGCAGTTTTATTAGTGAGATAACCGATCCGGATAATTTTGATGAAAACTCAGCAGAAGTTAATCTTCTAGAGTTAAGCAGTAAATTAGGCGAGAATATCACTAATTATATGATTTATGGTGCAACAGAGTTTTTTCTGAGTAACGAATATCCACATAGGATTACTAGAACACATTGGAATTGTATTGATCACTTGTTAAAAACTCAAGGGGATTCTTTTACTGATATGGACAAAAAGTATTTGCTGGGGTTACGAGATTCTTACATGTGTATTTATAAAGTGGCAGATGTATACAGAGGAAAGAATCTGACTTTGACTAATATGATTGAGAGCAAGCACAAACCAATTACCATAAAAGGCATAGACAGTAACCAAGATATAGAGATAGGAGATATTATAGGGTGTCGTGTAGTGAAGGTAAATCAGGAATATTTACTATCATCAGTTTGTTTAGTATTAACTTCTAAAGCAGCGAGCAACGCTATCAAGATGATAAAACAAATATCTAAGATGGCGTTAACCAAAAAAAGCCTTAAATTATACATGAAAATTTATAAAGACCCTGAATTAATGTTTAAAAAGATTTGGGCTAAAGAAATCATGGAACAATGGTTCTTATATGCTAGAGAACCTTACACATTAAATTGATTAATACCATAAAGGTTTCGTTATAAAAACTAAACCTTCATACAACCAAGTAAATTATCAAATAATAAAAAAAATATGACCTTTAACCCTTTGAGCAATACAACAACTGAAAGCATTAGTAAGATTTTATATGAGCATAAACTACCTAGCATGAGGGTAGGTACTGATGACTTTAAAACGTTATTGTTAAATAGTGATGTATTTGTTGATAAAAGCTTAATGATCAAAGAATTACTAGAAGACAGTGGAGAAGTAATTCTAATTACCCGACCAAGACGTTGGGGTAAAAGCCTTAATATGGATATGATTAGGAGATTCTTTGAAATAGAAATAGATGAGCATGGCAATCCCTCATCATTAGAGCATCAGAACAATATCAAATTATTTACAGGTGGAGAAATAGATTTAGGACTTGCAACTGGTAGAAAAAAATTACTTCAAAAGCTCAAAGTAGCTGAGTATCCACATATTATTTTGGAATATCAAGGTCAATTCCCCATAATATTCATCACATTTAAAAGCGTGGAAGGTTCAAGCTATCACGATATTGAACAAGGAGTAAAAAGCCAGTTACGGAAATTATTTCAGTCACATAGATATTTAGCTAATAGTGATAAGCTTGCATCAGATGAACGAGCAGATTTCAACCAATATTTATTTGGCGAGGTAACTCTAGACAATATCAAAAATAGTTTGGCTATTTTAAGCCATTTGCTTTACAAACATTATAATAGAAAACCTTGGGTGTTGATTGATGAATATGATACGCCCATTAATAGTGCTTACAGGTGGTTTGGTACTAATGAGACAGAATTTCAGAAAGTGTTAGAAATTTTTCGTGGAATCATGAAATCTACCTTTAAAAAGGAAACTGGCGATCAAGAATTACCAGTCGAACGAGGAGTTATTACAGGAATTTTGCGGATTGCTAAAGCTGAATTATTTTCCGGTTTGAATAATGTTAAAGAATATAGTTTATTAGATAAAAAATTTGCGAGTGTTTATGGATTTACTCAAACAGAAGTGAATGAGTTATTAACTAAAGTACCACTTACTACTAGCTCAGAAGAAATTAAAGATTGGTATAATGGCTATAATTTTGGGGAAGAACTCATCTATAATCCTTGGTCAATTATGATGTGTTTATCAAGTGAAGGTAAGCTTGATCATTACTGGCTTGATAGTGGTGGGACAGGTTTGATAGATAAAGTATTATTATCAGATGAAATGCAGGAAGATTTACAGAGCTTAGCTGCTGGCAAGAGTATCACTTCACCTATTACCAAACAAATTAGTTTTGCTGACATCAATAAGCCAATAGGACTGTTTAGTTTGTTATTATTTAGTGGATATTTAAACCCTACAGTTCAAAATTCAGAAGAAAATATATATGAATTGTCAGCACCTAATAGAGAAGTACGGTACATATATAAAGTAAGAATGCTCCAATGGGTAACTGATCAGTTAAAAATTGATAGTTCTAGATATTACTCGTTTGTTAGCTTGTTACCAGTAGGTAAAATAGAAGAATTTAAAGCACGGTTACAAGAATTGCTACAAAATTCTACCAGTTTTTATCAAACAGGAAATAAAAAAGCTGAATTATTTTATAGTGGCTTTATGCTAGGGATTGTTAATATGCTAGCACCTAGCTATACAATATCAAGTGAGCAAGAATCAGGCGATGGACGAGCTGATTTAATCATGATCCCTAAAGCTAGTAAAGGTGATAAAGCCATGATTATCGAGTATAAAATCGCTAAACCTTCTGAAGATTTAGCCTTGGTAGCCCAAATGGGATTAAAGCAAATTATAGATAAGCAATATGATGTAAAGGTTAAAGAACATTCTCACGTCAAAAAAATCATTAAACTTTCAATAGCTTTTTGTGGTAAAAATATGGATTTACAATATCAGGTTACAGAGCTTTAGTAAGAGACTGTAAGCGTTTGAATAATCAGTAATTTTATGTGTAAAAGTAAAGACTTGATCTGACAGTTTGGAGTTGTTGGGTACGAAAATATGGAATAAAATCATACCCAGCAAATTTTAACAACCTCTTATTAAGGAGACTGTCAGATGACAACATATCAAGAAAAAATTATAAAACCAAGAATTGGTTTATTACAATTAGCAGAACAACTAGGAAACGTATAGCAAGCTTGTAAAGTAATGGGCTATAGCAGAGATACATTTTACCGCTATAAGGAACTACATGAACAAGGTGGAGCAGAATCTTTGTTTGAGATGACTAGAAAGAAGCCATGTTTGAAGAATCGTGTTCCATCTAATATCGAGGATGCAGTAGTTAATAGACTTCTTTCGAAACTCTACTTCTGCTGGTGATTTGTACGTCGATGCGGTACTCGAATCCTCACGTACATTAGAGTACGCTGCGGTTCTGCGTTCCGCGTCTCCTTCAAATCCCTCAGCATAAGCGAGTTTCGAAAGAAGTCTATTCTAGAACTAAAGCATATAGTCCTCAAACTAATGGTATATGTGAGCGTTTTCACAAAACTATGCAGGAAGAGTGCTATCACATTCTATTCCGTAAAAAGCTCTATAATACATTAGATGAGTTACAAGCTGATATAGATACTTGGCTTATAAATTATAATAACGAAAGGTCTCATTCAGGTAAACATTGTTTTGGTAAAACACCAATGCAAACTTTTAGAGATTCACTTTATATTGCTAAAGATAAAAATATTAGTAATATAGAGAGAATATCAGACAACTTGGCTATTACTTATCAAGCTGCCTGATTATTACTTATTGTCAGATTAAGTCGTAACTAGTACACCTTAAAACACGAGGATTTAACTTTGAAAACACCCATATAATACATTTAGATAGAATTAGTAAATTGCTTGGTTTACTTGCTATAGCATTTACTTTTGCTTATGTTGTGGGTCAATGGCAAAATTCTATCAAACCTATAAAGCTTAAAAAACATGGTAGAAAGTCTATCTCCTTATTCAGGTATGACTTAGATTACTTGCAGAGAATATTTTTGAATATTGAAGAAATGATGGAAAAATGGATGGAAGTTATAACAAAATTTATTAAGCCCATAACACCATCTTTACTTCGATTATCACCTTGTTAATCTCTTTGTCCTGTACTGAGCAAAATTTATTCAATTTATTTGATTTAACGATGCCCCAAATGACAAAATCTGCAAAATGATAAAATAATGGTATGGACCTCCTGATATACAGAATGAAAAGCAGTTGCTAATCTTCTAAAGTTAATATTAAATATTAAAATAACAATCAGGAGGCTAAGACGGAAGTTACCACAATTGGTATAGATATTGCAAAAAGAATTTTTCAAATTCATGGTGTAGATAAAAATGGTAAGACGGTATTAAAGAAAAAATTAATGAGAGATCAAGTTTTAACATTTATGGCTAATTTACCAAAATGTTTGGTAGGGATGGAAGCTTGCGGTGGAGCTAGTTATTGGGCAAGAGAAATAACTAAATTGGGACATATAGTAAAACTAATAACTCCACAATTTGTTAAACCGTATGTTAAAACTAATAAAAACGATCAAGCTGATGCTGAAGCTATATGTGAAGCGGTGACAAGACCTAATATGAGGTTTGTACCAATTAAAACTGTAGAACAACAAGATATTTTGTCAATTCATCTGGTAAGAGAGAGATTGGTAAAAAGCCGTACGGCACTTGCGAATGAAATTAGAGGATTATTACATGAATTTGGTTTTATTATTCCTCAAGGGATCAATAAGGTTGTAACAAAATTAACTGAGATTTTAGATGAAGGAAATTTGAGTCAGCTAGGTTACCAAACATTTAGTGAACTGAAAGAGGAATTTTTAGATAATGACAAAAAAATAAAAGAGATAGAAAAAAGATTAAAAATAATAGCTAGCAACTTAACTCAATATCAACGATTAACAGCTATACTTGGTCTTGGTTTAATTACTGCTACTGCTTTAATAGCATCAATAGGTAATGCTACAAGTTTTGAGAATGGTAGGCAATTATCGGCATGGCTTGGATTAGTGCCAAGGCAGCATTCCAGTGGAGGGAAAGATAAGTTGCTTGGAATTAGCAAGCGAGGTGATGTTTACTTGCGTACTCTATTGATCCAAGGAGCTAGAGCTGTACTAAATGCCAAGATAAGATTTACATCGGAAGAACAAAAATCTAAAAAAGATTTTAGCAAATTTACGCAGTGGATGTTTAATTTATCTGAGCGAAATGGACATAATAAAACAGTAGTTGCTGTAGCTAATAAACTGGCAAGAGTGGTGTTTGCAGTACTAAGGTCAGGGGATGATTATGTAGAGAGTAAAGTTTGTAGCACAGAGCTATTATAATTAACATAAAATAAAATAAATAGTGGTTTATTAATTAATAGGTAAACAAAGAATATGTAAGAGATTCCAACCCGGAATATGCGTGAGATAATAATATTGATGGTAAATAAGACAAACCTTAGCTTACAAAAAAACTGATGACTACAATGGCTCTTTGAAGCCGATAAAATGATAAGTATATAGTAAATTTGTAAGCCAGCGAATTCCATCAGGGCTGTAGGATAAATTACACATAATTTATTAACTATAAGCCGGATACATGTATGCATTTGCATTTTTGCTATTAGATGTTATTTTTTTCTTGCATTTTACAGGAGGTTCATACATGTAGTCAGTAACAAAAATTTAATTTTCCGTCCCACACACCGCATGACAATCTACTTCTATAGCATAATTTCTGCTCATATTTATCTCGAAGATGAGAAGGGTACTATCTGTATACTAGCTTTCTTACTTAAGTTTTCTTAAGTATCTTATAGTTATTCACTAAAGACAATATTTAAGATACAAGGGTACTATGTAGGTGAGGCTGGAGAATAATTCTCATCATGCTTAGTTAATAACTCACGAGCTATGAATATATTACCTGATAATTTACCTACAGCTACTATCCCTTGATTCTCACGAAATAAAGCGGGTAAAACCCCTTGGTAAGATATTTCTAGGTCTTTAATGTCATCTGTAATGACAAAATGCACTTTATCAGCAGTAATTTTTCTGATTGAACCTACTTTAACTAAGCCCCCTACTCTCAATTCTTTGCCAAGTTTTGACTCGTTAATTTTTGACGTAGGGTAAAAAAATACTATACTATCTTCAAGATTGTATAATACCATATATATTCCCCCAGCACTGCATAAAAGGTAAAATAATATAAAGTTTAATCTATTTTTTACCTTTTTTTGCATTACTTGATCTAACTTTAATTTTATTATAATCTAGCCAACTTGTTATTAACAATAAGGCAAGAGCAGCAAAAGCAAACAGGTATGAAGCTAGTAGATAATTAAACATCTTATTATCTTTTTTGATTTTGCTGCTTCACTCTAATAAAATCTATAATTTCTTGAGCAGAACTATTTAAGTAAAAATGCTTTATATATTCCCCTTGTTGATCCATTAAATAACTAAAAGAAGAATGATCAATCATATAATTTTCACCATCATTTGCTCTAGCATAATACACTTTAAACTTATCAGCAACCTCTTTAATTTGTTGTTCATTACCCGTTAAACCAATAAATTTAGGATTAAAATGCTTTAAATATTCTTTAAGCACTGCTGGAGTATCACGCTGAGGATCTACAGTAATAAAAACAAATTCAACATCAATTTTATATTTATCAAGAGTATTAATGACCTCTGTTAATTTTTGCAAAGAAGTAGGACAAATATCAGGGCAATAAGTAAAACCAAAATAAATTAAACTTAATTTTCCTTTCAAACTATCACTATTGAAAGTCTTACCGTCTTGATCAGTTAGCTCAAAGTTTCCACCAATTTGCACGTCAATATTATCCCCTCCTCCCTTTCCAGCAAGGGGTTTTTGCGGTATGTCAAAAGATAACCAAAGATACAATGACGTAATAGTTATCAATAAACCTACTGCTAAAATAATTTTTATAATAATATTATCCTGACATTTTTCTTGCATTGTATTCTTCACCTCATAGTACCCTATATTTTTCTATAATCGTCATAGCAAGGCTCTTTAGATGCCGTGGCGATCCAAGTAAACAGCGAAGCTATTTTTTTAGAGTAACGCTTCGCGTATCCTAGATTGCCGCGTCGCCGCTTTTTCGCGACTCCTCGCAATGACGTTTTATAGACGTATATGTCTATTAGCGAGCGAACGTACGTGAGCGTGGCAATCCCATAACTGTTGAAAGTTTACAAATACCTATACCACAGCGTCATTGCGAGCGTAAGCGAAGCAATCTATCT
This sequence comes from Candidatus Tisiphia endosymbiont of Myopa tessellatipennis, assembly GCF_964031105.1. Lineage (NCBI taxonomy): Bacteria > Pseudomonadati > Pseudomonadota > Alphaproteobacteria > Rickettsiales > Rickettsiaceae > Candidatus Tisiphia > Candidatus Tisiphia endosymbiont of Myopa tessellatipennis. Next base: position 51,745 of record NZ_OZ035005.1, read on the forward strand.
ATATGACAAGCTTCATGGATTGCCACGTCGCCGCTTGCAGCGGCTTCTCGCAATGACGACTTTTTAACTTTCAACAGTTGTGCCACTTTGTGGCTCGCAATGACGGTTTAAGCCTTACAACAGCACTCCGCTAACAGACGATTTTTAACTTTCAACAATTGTACCCTGCTTCCCATTTATTGATCATTCAATATTTGTGCTACTTCTAATGCAGCGTATGTAACAATGCTACTAGCACCAGCACGCTTAAAACATACCAATGATTCTATTATGCTTGCTTGCCAATTTAAGGCATTGGCATCTGCCGCAAATCTTAACATAGAATATTCACCACTTACCTGATAGGCAAATATAGTAGTATTAAAGTTATTGACCGCTTGTGCTATGACGTCCAAAAACATCATACTAGGTTTAATCATAATCATATCTGCACCTTCAGCAAGATCATGTTCTATCTCTAACATAGCTTCTCTGCTATTACGTACATCCATTTGGTAGGTCGCTTTATTTAGATAAGCTGTCTTATTATTGTTCAATGCATCTCTGAATGGGGCATAAAAACTTGAAGCATATTTTGCCGCATAAGATAGTATATTAACGTTAATAAACCCTTCTGAATCTAGTATTTGACGTATGCCCATAATCCTACCATCCATCATATCAGATGGTGCTACAATATCTACCCCAGCTTTTGCTAAAACTAAAGCTTGGTTGCACAAAGCTTTAACAGTTCTATCATTATCTACATCCCCATTATGTAGAATACCATCATGTGCATGGGTAGTGTAGGGATCTAGGGCAACATCGCATATTATACCAATATCGATATTGGCATTTTTTATACTTCGTATAGTTCTACACATTAAATTGTCTAGATTATATGCTTCATCAGCATTATCGCTTTTTAATTTTGCATCTATACAAGGGAAGAGTATTATAGCATTTATGCCATTTTCATAAGCCTGCCTAGCCCTCAATACTACTTGATCAATAGATAGTCTATGCACCCCAGGCATAGTTTTGATCTCTTGACGCTGGTTCTCGCCCTCAACCACAAATAATGCTAGCACCAAATCATTTACGCTAAGCCTATTCTCTGCTACTAATTCTCTTAGCCACCGCGTTTTTCTATTTCTTCTTAATCTTATTGTTGGGTACATATCTATGTTCTTACCTTTGTGCAGAGTTGTTTTTACCTTTTGTTTGTGGGTGTGCTATTATACTTGGTTTTAAATCATCTATAGTACTAGAACTCACCTTTACCATTTTGCTAAATTTACTAAATAATTTAGAGCTTTCTTGATCCAAATTTATATTTCGTTTAATTTTTTGCCGTAATTTTAATTTCTCATCTATATCCTTATCAATTAGTTTAGAATTATTTCTAACGCCCAATAGTTCGTTCATGTTATCCTTAAATGTTTTTTTGCTTTCATTAGCATCCTTGTTAGTTATCACATCTGATATAAAAGCCAAAGCGGATTTAATTGTTGTCCCAAATTTTGCAAAAGCCAACTGTTTCAATCTTTGACTTTCTTTTTTTTGCCCAATTATTGTTTGTTCTATTTCTTTCTCTTGTTTTTGCTCTAATTTTAATTGATTTTCTAATTCTTGTTGTTTCTGATTGCTCCATTCGCTTATGTTTATTAATGTTCCTTCAACACCTTTAATATTATCCTTATTAAATTGTTCTGCCATTAATTTCACATGTTTTTGTAACTCTTTTGCATTATCTTGTCCAATAGTTTTAGCTATATTATTACTATTAGCGACCTTAATCAATGGATCAACTATCTCTTTAATTGCAATCAATTCATCCTTAAAAATTCCCTGTAATATTTCTTTGTTGACATCTTCTAGCCAAAATTTTCTTTCTTCTAGCATATTATCAGGACATTCTTGCAGCACAAGTTCAGCTATATCTGCAATTACTGGCTTTAGCTCAGGACTAGTATTTAATATTTCTTGTAAACTTACTTCATATATCTTTCTAGCTGAGCTTTCTTTATAAAAATAAAAAGCACTCGTTAATGCTGAAATTATATGTTGTTTTACTTCCTTTCTTTCTTTACTATTACTAAACTTGTTAGGATCATCAAAAATATGATCAATTTTTGTTATAATATCATCTGCTTTTTGTTGAATTTCATCTTTTTTTTGTAGAATTTCTTCTTTTTTCTCCCGAATTTTCTCTTGTTTTGTCATTTAGTACCTCATATAATACTATTATATATCACAATTATTAATCTCCACTAAGTATTATTAGCATAAAATTTTATTATAGTTAAACTGGAAAGGTTTTAGCAAAAAAAAACGTCATTGCGAGGAGACGATGAAATCGCCGACGTGGCAATCTCACAACTGTTGAAAATTAAAAAACCGTCATTGCGAGGAGCCACTTTAGTGGCAACTCGGCAATCCAAATTACTTATTATATTTTTTGTGGATTGCTTCGTCGGCTCATGCCTCCTCGCAACTCATCTTCGAGACAAAAAAGTGCTTAAAACGTCTAAAGAATCAGGTTTGCAGTGGTTTTGGCATGAAGTTTGTAGTCATGTAAACATCACTTTTCTACTTGACATACTAAAAATTAGTCAACATAATGCTTCTTATGTGTATTACCATTGTTTTGTTTCAAATAAAAACTCTTGTCATTAAAGTACACTTTTATCAGTATTTCTTTATTATAAAATTCCACAGGTGAAAAAATAATGGTATGGATCTCCTGATATACAGAATGAAAAGCAGTTGCTAATCTTCTAAAGTTAATATTAAATATTAAAATAACAATCAGGATGCTAAGATGGAAGTTACCACAATTGGTATAGATATTGCAAAAAGAATTTTCCAAATTCATGGTGTAGATAAAAATGGTAAGACGGTATTAAAGAAAAAATTAATGAGAGATCAAGTTTTAACATTTATGGCTAATTTACCAAAATGTTTGGTAGGGATGGAAGCTTGCGGCGGAGCTAGTTACTGGGCAAGAGAAATAACTAAATTGGGGCATACAGTAAAACTAATGGCAGCACAATTTGTCAAACCGTATGTTAAAACTAATAAAAATGATCAAGCTGATGCAGAAGCTATATGTGAAGCGGTAACAAGACCAAATATGAGGTTTGTACCAATTAGAACTGTAGAACAACAAGATATTTTATCAATTCATCGAGTAAGAGAGAGATTGGTAAAAAATCGTACTGCCCTTGCTAATGAAATTAGGGGTCTACTACATGAATTTGGTTTTATTATTCCTCAAGGGATCAATAAGGTTATGACAAAATTAACCGAGATTTTAGATGAAGGAAATTTAAGCCAGCTGGGTTATCAAACATTTAGTGAACTGAAAGAGGAATTTTTGGATAATGACAAAAAAATAAAAGAGATAGAAAAAAGATTAAAAATAATAGCTAGCAACTTAACTCAATATCAACGATTAACAGCTATACCTAGTCTTGGTTTAATTACTGCTACTGCTTTAATAGCATCAATAGGTAATGCTACAAGTTTTGAGAATGGTAGGCAATTATCGGCATGGTTTGGATTAGTGCCAAGGCAGCATTCCAGTGGAGGGAAAGATAAGTTGCTTGGAATTAGCAAGCGAGGTGATGTTTACTTGCGTACTCTATTGATCCAAGGAGCTAGAGCTGTACTAAATGCCAAGATAAGATTTACATTGGAAGAACAAAAATCTAAAAAAGATTTTAGCAAATTTACGCAGTGGATGTTTAATTTATCTGAGCGAAATGGACATAATAAAACAGTAGTTGCTGTAGCTAATAAACTGGCAAGAGTGGTGTTTGCAGTACTAAGGTCAGGGGATGATTATGTAGAGAGTAAAGTTTGTAGCACAAAGCTATTATAATTAACATAAAATAAAATAAATAGTGGTTTATTAATTAATAGGTAAACAAAGAATATGTAAGAGATTCCAACCCGGAATATGCGTGAGATAATAATATTGATGGTAAATAAGACAAACCTTAGCTTACAAAGAAACTGATGACTACAATGGCTCTTTGAAGCCGATAAAATGATAAGTATATAGTAAATTTGTAAGCCAGCGAATTCCATCAGGGCTGTAGGATAAATTACACATAATTTATTAACTATAAGCCGGATACATGTATGCATTTGCATTTTTGCTATTAGATGTTATTTTTTTCTTGCATTTTACAGGAGGTTCATACATGTAGTCAGTAACGAGAATTTAATTCTACACTCCACTCGTCGCATAATACTCACGTTCTATAGCATAATTTCTGCTCATATTTATCTCGAAGATGAGTCGCAATGACGTTGAAGAATTTTGTGTGCATCACCTAGGTTCTAAGGGTGATGTCCACAACTGTTGAAAGTTAAAAAATCGTCATTGCGAAGCACCGTTAGGCACTGTGGCAATCTTCATGATTAAGCCAAATCACGTTACTTCTTTTCCATTAATCCTTTCCAAGCAAATTTTTTCCGTCACTGTTTTTAATTTTTTAACTCGATCAATAAGGTAAAGTAGCTGTTCTTTAGTTATCTTATAATCTTTGTTATAGCGAGCTTCAATATAAGCCTGTTCAAGTAATCTAAAACATTGCCTTTGCTCAACGCTAGAATTAGGAAATATCTGCCATAATTCTTCATTGTAATTTCCGGCTATACTACCTAATTTTCTTATAATCGTGTAGTTTCGGTTTATAACCGGAAAAAACTAACAGGATAGCATTATAAAAACTTTCGGTAGTTTGGTGAAGGTAAAAAGCTGATAAAGCATAATCTTCCCTTTTTAATGGATATTTACAATCAATGAAAAAACCTGTGCCTCTTACAAACCAGTATTCATAATCCTCTTTAGCTATTTGTCTTCTTTCTTCCCATGGTAAGTTTTTAGCTTCCGCTAGCTGAAACTCACCACTATCATATAAAAGAATTCCTTCTTTTTTTATATCAGAAAAGAAATAATGCCCCTTCTCTAACTGACTATTTACCGTCTTGATTGATTCTAGCACTAAAGTTACCCATAACTCAAAAGGACTTCTTAATGATTTTTTTTCCAACCTTTTTTCTATTTTATCTTCTATGGATAAGCCGGCAAGACCGGCATGTTTGCCTTTCTTCATCACCAACATAAGATCGAGATCACTTTGATAACTATAAGTAATGTGTCCTTTTTTATACTCATCTTGTACCCAATCTCCTCTAGCGTAAGAGCCAAATAAAATAATCATCGCAATCTTATCTTTTCCAACTGCTAAGATTTCTTTTACAATCTTATCAAGCTTTTCTTGAATTATCATAGAACGGCTAGGTAAGGTAGTTTTCATATAGATTTATCGTCATATTTTGAGAATATATTATATAATTTTACTTATTTTCTTGGCAATGTAACTAAAAGATTACTTAAAAATTTGCTTTATGCATAATTATCTCTAATTAGTATGTTTTAACATAAACTTGTTGATATATATCAAAGCCGGCTGGATTTAGCTTATAATCAATTTCTGCTTGCTCTAAATGTTTCAATGTTTTAATGCAATCTTCTAAGTTAACCTTATTTAGAGCTTGCTTAAAACTTGGCACATATTTATAGAAAATTGGTGGAGATAGTGATTTTATAGCCATATCTATATTAACACCCATTGCTAATTTATTCAATACGGTGTATAGATTTAGATAATACCTAATTAATGCTCTGATAATTAGCACTTCATTAATATTTTGTTGTTTTAGTTTGGTGAATTCTTGTAAAAAATTATCAAGATTTCCTGAGGAGAAATAAACGCATAAATCATCCCCATTCCCTGTAAAATCATCACTAACTACAGCTAGTGCATCATCCAAGGTGATTTGATCTTTATCAAATGTAAAATATATTAACTTATTGATTTCATTAACTAGTGTTTGATGGTCACCTTTTAAACGATCTGTTAAATAGTTAACAGTATCTTCACTTATAACCTTACCAACACTGTTACATTTTTGTAAAATTATCTTAGTAATTTTGTGTTCATCATCGTGATAGCAAGCTAGAGAAGCTAGATAAGTTTCAGTTTCAAAAAACTTACGTATACTAGAAGCAGCTGATAATTCATCAGCAATAAAAACTAAGAAATGCAATGAGTCTTTACTGAGAGCCAGTTTTAAAGATTTATCTATAGACTCGCCAACTGACCTTACTATAATCAATTGTTTTTGCATAAAGAAATTTTGGGTATTAACTAACGTCTCGAGCGATCGATTTTTAATTTCAGAATATTCTATAGAGGTTTTTAGTAAGTCAAATTTCTTTACTAAAGTCTTACAAACTTTATCAATGTACCCTTTATCTGGACCATAAAGCAACAGAGCCTTAATTTGTCCATTTTCTACCTTATCAAGTAGCTGAATGATTTGTGATAGATAAAGCTTCATCTTTAATTCTATTTTAGACTTCTTGCATAATTCTACTTCTGTTGGTAATTTATACGTCGATCCGGTACTCAAATCCTCACGTACACTTGCCGTACTGCTTGCGGTCATAGTACCCTACATTTTTTCTATAATCGTCATAGCAAGGCTCTTTAGATGCCGTGGCGATCCAAGTAAACAGCAAAGCTGTTTTTTTAGAGTAACGCTTCGCGTATCTTGGATTGCCGCGTCGCCGCTTTTTCGCGGCTTCTCGCTAATAGACGCTCGGAAGACCCCTTAACAGTAGTGAAATAAAAATGTAAGGTACTATGGCTTGCGGTACTAAGCTACATTTTTCCTAAAAATTCCTCAAAAATTATTCAGTTCGTAGGCACTCTCTTAAAATATAAAATTAATCTTGCTAGGATTTCATCTGCTCCTCGTTTTGTAAGGTCTTTCAATGCTACCTCTTCATCTATATAGCTATAATATGGTAAAGCAGCTGTACTATAAGAGGTTATATGACTAAATGTTCCTGTTGTTACTTCTCGATTAGTAACAATATCAACTAACCTATATTGAATAGTTTGACTGATTGTTTCTCTTAACACATCAGAATTCTTTTGAAGAATAAGTGGTAAACGTTTGTTGGTAAATTTTACCTTTAATAAATACTTTGTTGTGACTGTTGTAGAGCTTGGTAAAATACTCGATAAATAGTAACAAAATTCTGCACCTTCAATAGATGCTATTGGTTCAATTTCAATGCTACTTAATTGGCTTAATTCCTGCGTGCTATATTTATTACTATATACAGGTTTTAAACTACAAGAGGTAAATAAAAATAAGTAAGCAAGAGCTACTAATAAATTTGAACGCACCATATTGTATTTACCATTCTCAACTATTAGTTACCTCCTGAGATTGTCCACTATCATTGTCATCTACCTTACGTTTATTATAGTTACGTACTCTAGAGGGGCGAGAATAATTTGATTTTTTCTCAATATATTTACGGTTTGACTTATTGGTGTCAAGGTCATTGACTCCGTTAACCGATTCATTTACCACTACTGGTTTATTAGTTTCTTGAATAGAATCAATTACCTCTTTATCAATTTTTTCCATACCCTTATTTGATTCACTACTAGATTCTAATTTATCAGGCATTTTCCATTTTTGCTTCTTCTTGTTATGAGCAGGAGTCTCTTTAATACTCTTTTCTTCTTGATAATTAGAGGACTGATTCTGAATTAATGGCTTATTACCAGCTTCTGTATGGCTAGATTTCTTTGGCAATTTTATTTTTTCAATTGAATAATTATCAGAAGTGGCAGAAGGATCAACGTGGAATTTTAACTTTAAATTATATTTTTCTTCAATTAGAGATATTTCTGAACGTTTATTATTCAGTAAATAGATAACTGAATGAATATTAGCAAAAATATTTACTAAATCAATATTTTCATTAAAAATTTCATTTTCCACCGTACGTAGAATCAACATAGCATTTGACTCATCTGCCCTAACAAGACCCTTACCGTTACAATATGAACAAATCGATGAATTTGATTCCAAAAATGAGGGGCTTAATCTTTGACGAGACATCTCAAGCAAACCAAATTGGCTAATATGAGCAGTTTGAATTCTTGCACGATCTCTACTTAGAAATTCCTTAAAAGACCTCTCGACAATCCTACGATTTCTAGCTTCATACATATCGATAAAATCAATAACCACTAAGCCTGATAAATCTCTTAATTTAATTTGCCTAGCAATTTCTCTAGCAGCTTCTAAGTTGGTCTTTAATGCCGTTTCTTCAATATTTTTTTCAGAAGTTGCTTTTCCTGAATTAACATCAATTGAAATAAGTGCTTCTGTTGGATTTATCACTATATAACCACCAGAAGGTAAAGCAAAAACTGGTTGGTATAGTTTTGCTAGTTGTTCCTCAACAGCAAATTTTGTAAAAATTGGCACCTTATTTTTGTATTCTTTGAGCTTAGCCAAATCAATAGGTAATATATCCTTCATGAATTTCACAGCATTTTGATAAGTCCCACTACCTTGTATTATCAACTCTTTAACAGTAGGATCACACATATCTCTTATGACTTTTTGAATTAGACCATCTTCTTCATGTATAAAACAGGGGGCTACAGATTTAAGAGTATTCTCCCTAATTTTATTCCATAATCTTGCTAAATAATCATAATCTCTTTTTATGTCTAAAGTAGTACAACCAGCACCAGCTGTACGAATTATGATACTTGACCCACTACTGTTATTATTTGCAGTTATTTTACTGACTATATTCTTAAGCCTTTTTCGCTCATCAGCATTGGATATCTTACGCGATACACCATTCTGCAATGGAGTATTAGCCATCAGAACGCAATACTTTCCCGCAAGAGATATAAAGGTTGTAAATGATGCACCTTTATTAGCTCTTTCCTCTTTTGTAACTTGAACAAGCATAACTTGTCCTTTTTTTATTACTTCTTGAATTTTGTATTGCTTTTGTTTATTGTCTTCCTCTCTATCACTTTTGTCTACACTTATTGTTTCAATATCATTATCTAAGACATCCAAATTAAATTCTACCTGAATTTTTTCGTCCACTAATCTTTCTATGGCATTTAAATCAATTTCTTCACTATCTATTATCGGATTATAATCCCTCTTTGCTTCAGATTCTACAAAATCATCTTGGGTAATATCTAAAAGAGAAATTTCTTGTAATTTATTTATAGAAGTTAAAGATTTAAGATCAGATACTGGTACATTATAATAATATGGATGAATTTCATTGAAAGGCAAGAATCCGCTTTTGTCCGGACCATAATCTATAAAGGCAGCCTGCAACGCTGGTTCAACTCTTATAACTTTTGCAAGATATATATTACCTTTGATTTGTTGTTTTATGGCTGTTTCATATTCAATATCCTCGATATTGTTACTATGATTCAGTAAAACCACCCTTGTTTCATTAGGGAAGTTAGCATCAACTATAATTTTTTTACTCATTAATTTTTTACTCGTAAATTTCTAGGTATATCTCTAAACTCTGTAACATTTAGCAATATTAGAGAATATTATAACAAATTTAAAACTTAATATTAAGTTTTTATGAGAAAACATTTAACAAGTACATTAACCTAACAAATAACTAAAAAACTCTACTTAACCTAAATTCGATATAACATTACTATGCCATTGATCATTCCTAGCTAAAAGCGGGAATCCATGATACCTAACAGTCATTCAGGCTGTTCTTTGGATTCTGCAATGAAGCGGGGATGACATCGAGAACTATTATACCTACTTGGTTATATAATAGACTTCTTGCATAATTCTACTTCTGTTGGTAATTTATACGTCAATCCGGTACTCAAATCCTCACGTACACTAGAGTACGCTGCGGTTTTCCGTTCCTTGTCTCCTATAAATTCCGGAGCAGCAGCGAATTCTGCAAGAAGTCTAATATTTTATTAATGGTCAAAATAACAAATTAATTAGACAAATCATAATGAGTGATATAATGTACTTTTAGTTATATCAAAATCTCTTAAACGCCTCTCAACTAATAAAATTTATATACGATGTAATCTAGTTTAGCAAACAATTATTTATGACCCAAAATAATCATTTAAAAACAGTTTTGCTATTGTTTCTTAGCGTATTTCTTTTTGCATGTATCACTTACATCAATGCACTTATAATGCCAAGTTTTCTGCTAAGTAAAGGCTTATTTGGGGAACAACTAGACCATATCGAATCAATCGAAATGTTAGGTTATATAATAGCTGGTTTATTCTTAACCCCATTAATTAACAAAATCAGCGATAACAAAACTACTATTATTAGCTTAATCTTACTTATAATAGGCATATTAAACCTAATTATGATTAAGGATTACACCATTCTTAAAATCAATTTTATTGTAATGGCATCTGCCTACTACACTTACATAACCACAACTATCATCAAAATAGTAGAGTTAACCAATAACTATAAATATTATAAATATTTTGCTCTTATTATCTTTTCTTTGTTATGGATAGCTGGACAGTTTACCGTTGATTTACTAACTGTATTTCTAGAATCAGCTATAAATGGGTTATTATTATGCACGTTACTTTATAGCTTCATTATTATAACTTGCTTACAAAGAGAGAATATTAATAAAAATACAACTTTAGTTTCTAGATTTTCATTCTTAATTGAGAATATAGAATTACAGATACTAACAGGCTTTATGGTATCTTATATTACTTTTGATATATTGTGGTATTATGAAGAATTTGCCTTAGAGAAACACTTTCCTGTATCAAAGATAGACACTATTACTCATTATACTCTTATAAGTATATTTTTCTTGATATCACCTGTTATTTTATCATTAAAAATAATCAATAAATATCTTGCGAACTTAATATTGATAATTATCCTCCTAGCCAGTTTTATTCTTTTACCATATTATGGAGTCACTTTAATAGGTAACATCTATCTCCTTTCTATAATTGGTGTATGTTTATGTGCTATTTTTATTTGTAATATATTAATATTATCCGGTAAATTTGAAGCACAAGATTTGAGAACCGCACTGGCAATATATTTCACTATGTGTGCTATTGGCATTTATTCTGGAGCTTTATCTTCTTATATATCCCATGGACTCTATGATGGGCAGGGTTTTCTATTTTCTACATATAGTGTTGTTGGAACTTTTGTACTTTATTATTCTTGGTATTTTTTTAAACGGAAATTGTACAAATGGTAGGGGTATAATCTAAACAGTTTCCCAAAACTAAATTGCTACTCGGAGTACGAGTGTCGGCTACCTTCGCGTACAACTAGTACGTGAGCAGCACAGATATTTGGTCGCGAGAACGCCAATTCTTGCAGTTCACCGAGTATACTAGTGATCCACACGGGTAAAGCCTGTACGGGGATGACATCAAACCTATTACATTGAACTCAGGTTTAAGTTGCTATGAAGATTTATGAAAAAAATAAGACTTGACCAATATCTAGTAGAATCCAAATTAGTTGATGATATTAACATTGCACGAAGCTTAATAGTACAAGGCAAAGTATATATCAACCAGTACCAAAATACCAAACCAGGTACAAGAATATTGACTAATACTCCTGATGTTATTATAAAACACCCAGTACATGATTATGTATCACGAGGGGCTTTGAAATTAATTGCTGCTCTAGACTATTTCAATATTGATCCACAAGATTTAGTTTGTTTAGATATAGGTTCTAGCACTGGTGGTTTTACTGAGGTTTTACTCCGTAGAAATGCCAAAAAGATTTTTGCAGTAGATGTAGGATATGGTGAACTACATTATAAATTGCGTAATAATCCTAAAATTGCAGTAATTGAAAGAACTAATGCCCGCTATCTAACAGTTGAGCAAATTAGCTTACCACTAGACCTTATCGTTTGTGATGCCAGCTTCATTAGTCTTACCACTATATTACCCACTTCATTTGACCTAGCAAAAGATAATTATAGTCTAGTTGCCCTAATTAAACCGCAATTCGAAGTAGCAAGGGATGAAGTCGGGAGCGGTGGAATTGTCAGAAGCCAACTCTTACACCAAAGAGTATGTGACCATATTCAACAATGGCTAGAATCAAACCATAACTTTAATATACACGGGATAATACCCAGCCCTATTTTAGGGGCAAAAGGCAATCAGGAGTTTTTAATTTATGGACAGCGTATAGTCAATTGATGAGAATTTGGTAACATCGTTTTCGATCGCTCGCCTATTATCTATAGGCGTTGCTCCATCGTTCCTAGCATCAAATTCTCATAAATTGACTATAACACCTATGAACCTTTGGCAAAAAAATATAAAACTCGATAATCAAGTTTTTTAGAATTATTAAAAAATATGTCATTGCAAGGAGACCGTAGGTCGACGAAGCAATCCAGTAACATCATTTATCTATAGATTGTTTCGCTTACGCTCGCTAATAGACGTTGTGGTATTCTGTGTTTATATCGCACGAGGCGATAACTGGAATTTCTCTTGTTCATTAACAATAGTACTATTCACTCTATTATTAGTGTCGTGTTTACCAACTTTCTCATTAGGGTCATTTACCTTCATATCATCATAATCTTCACTAAGAAATTTTCTTTTCATTTCTGATTTATTGAGTACACTCTTAGTTTTATTAGTTTCTAATTTTTTAATGTTTTTATGACTATCTGTTTCTATTGGTAACATATCAGCACTTTGTGTTTTAGTATTTTTCCCCGCAGGACAACTATACTTTTCTAAATCTTTTTTAGTTTCATGCAGCATAGCTTTAATTTGCTCTAACTCTTTGTGCAACTTACTGTTTTCCTCATCACTATTTCGCTTTTTTACCCTATCACTTGCTAAGTTCAATGAAGGATAATCTTTATCTTGATTTAACTTCTGCCTTCTTTTGCGATCTGCATCCTGTTTTACCATCTTAAGATACATCTGACGATTTCTTAAAGTTGGATTAATTGTTTCCGTATCAGATTCACTAAGTAAATCTTCCTCATCGTCATCAAAATTTTCTTCCGTGACGTTCCTTTTTGCCATTGATATATACTTCTTATTATAAAGAGGCGGACGCTTACCACCTTCAAAACCTTTGGTATCTATAATTTTATTATTAGCAGATTTTTTAAAATATCCTTTAAAACCATCAGTACAACCTGAAAGTAGGAACAATCCCAAAACTGTAATAATAATTTTCCCTAACATAAAGCAATCCGATAATTTTTTACTAAACCATAATTAATGACACAGAATTATTAAAGTTGCAAGAAGCAATTCCCTCAACTGAATTAAAAAGTCAGCTTATTATTTTTTCTACCGCATCAGCTAAAAGCCTACTACCATCATTTTTCCTTTTTAATAACTCATTAGATGTTTTTTTTAATATATCACGATTTTTTACTAGCACTAAGAGTTTACTGGCTAATTTTTCTGCTGTGACGTCATTTTGTTCAAAACACCACCCTGCCCCACTATCTTCTAGAGCCTTGGCATTATAGAATTGATGGTTTTCGCTAGCTGAAGGTAGTGGAATAAAAATCGCCGGCAATCCTACATAGCAAAGCTCAGAAATAGTCGATGCCCCAGCTCTTGATATTACTAATTCTTGACTCGCATATTGCTGATCCATATCATAAAAAAAATCTGCCAACTTATATGGAATTTTCAACTGAGCATAAATTTTAGCAATATTATCATGATCTTCTATGGAAGCTTGTTGGGTAATATGCAGTTTAATATCAGGATTTGATTGCACTAATATTTGAATAGCTTCAGGTACTAAAGTAGAGAAAATCTTTGCTCCTTGGCTTCCTCCAAAAATAAATATCCGAAAAGGATCATTGCCAAAATCATTTCTTACTTTCAGGTTTTTAACATTCTCCCGTACTATATTTCCTATAACCAATTTCTTATTCTTATCAAGAATATCATAATTTTTAGTTTCATCATATGTAAGGGCAACTTTCCTAGCATATTTTAAGAAAAATCTATTAGCTTTACCAATAAAGCAATTTTGTTCATAAACTATGATAGGAATACGTAAAAATACTGCAGCAAGCAATGGAGGAAAAGTCGGATAGCCACCAAACCCAATTATAGCATATGGTTTAATCTTCACTAATAGCAATAACATCTTAAAAGTTATAATTAATAAGGAAATCAATAATTTAAACTTATTAAATAAACCTTTAGGTGGCAATCTAAAATTTATTATATGTGGTATAAGCTTTAAATCTTCAGTTAAATATTTTTGACACCTAACATCGGTGATAAGGTGCAACTCATACCCACGCTTCATTAATTCTTCACCTAAAGCAATAGCGGGAAACAAATGCCCAGCTGTACCACCACCAGCAACAATTATATTCTTCATATGTCAATATCTTGAATTTTATATTTACCAAGAGAGGTTTTATGTTTGGTAAAACCAAGCAGCATCCCCGTAGCAATGGCTATAGCAAGAGTTGAAGAACCACCATAACTAATAAAGGGTAACGTCATACCTTTGGTTGGCAATAAATTCAAGGTTACACCAATATTAATGATTGCTTGTAACCCTATTTGGGAAATAATACCACTTGCTGCTAATTGAATAAATTTATCTTCTTCATTAATAAGTTTAAGTAAACTACGAATAACTATAAAAGCAAAGATCCCTACAATGATTAAACAAATAATTGCTCCAAATTCTTCACCAGCAACAGCAAAGATAAAATCAGTATGCGAATCCGGCAATACTTGTTTTACCGCCCCTTCACCAGGACCACAACCGTATAAACCTCCATGCTCAAACGCCCTGATTGACTTACCAACTTGGTAATTACTACTACTATCAGGATCCAAGAAACTATTAATCCTTTTTGTTACATGAGGAAGCCAAAAGTAAGCTGCTGTAACCCCAAATACCAACATAAAAGCAGCAAGTATAATCCAAAATATCGGCATACCAGCAATAAAAAGTTGAATACCAAAAACAGCAGTCACCATCACTAACATACCAAAATCTGGCTGGATAATTAATAATAAAGCAACGATACTATAAAGACTTATGCAGATAGAAAAACTTGGAAATTCACCTTCAAATTTCAGCGATAATATCCAGCCTGCCACCACTGCAAAAAATGGTTTTACAAATTCTGAAGGTTGTATAGAGAGACCTAGAATATTAATCCAACGAGTAGCCCCCTTAACCTCATAACCATAAAATCTAACTAAAATTAATAATAATATACTACCAATAAATCCTAGAATTGAGAATCTCTTTAACCATTTTCTTGAGAAAAAAGAAAAAAAAATGATTAGTAACAAAGCACTAGCAAGGTAGAATAATTGTCTAGATGCAAAATAATACTCATTAAGTCCAATTCTATTGGCTACTGCTGATCCTGATGTAGTAACCAACATTATACTAAATACAAATAGGATTACTAAAGCAATAATCATTTGCTGGTCAATACTACGCCACCACCATTTTATATAGTTGTTAGACAATTCATTATTATGATTATCTTTAACCATGATTAATAATAGCATTATATAATTTAATAAATAATTCTCCGCGTTCCTCAAAATTTTTAAATTGATCGTAGGAAGCACAAGCTGGGGCTAGCAGAATATTCTTTATACCCCCCATATCCTCCATTGCATCTTTAAAGGCAGAATTAAAAGCCTCCGTTAAATCTTGACAAATTTGGTAGTCTACCTTGCCATTAAGAAATGATGCAAAAATATCTTTGTCTTGACCAAAAAGATAAGCCTTACGAATTTTATAAAACCATGGCTCTAGCTCTGTTATTCCTCCTTCTTTTGCTATCCCCCCAGCTAACCAATATATATTATCAAGCGATGAGATGGATTTAGAGGCAGCAATACCATTGGTAGCTTTGCTATCGTTATAAAAACTTATTCCTTGCATTGTACCAACATATTGCATTCTATGTGGTAACCCCTTAAATAGCCCGATAGCGGCAATTATTTGTTCTGGCATTGCCCCTATAATTCGACAAACTGCATAACTAGCGGCAATATTTTCTTGATTATGTATACCTTGTAGATAGTTATTATTATGGAGATTAATAGTAATCGGTTCAAAAATATTGTCATAAATAATATTATTACAAATTGATATTCCTTTATTAAGAATTTCATAAGTAGAGATTGGTACTACATTTGTTCTATTTTCCTTTTGTAATTCTAGAAAAATATTCTTGGTAATTTCATGATCAACACTAATTATAGCAAATGAATCTTTATCTATTCGATCAAAGATCTTTTTTTTGGCAGCAATATAGCCTTGCATATTATTATGTCGGTCTAAATGATCTTGCGTGATATTAAGAAGCACCACAATTTTGGCTTTAAAACTGTTTAATAAATCTAATTGGAATGAGGATAGCTCCAATACATATCCTTTACTATCTAATCTCATAGCCAAAACAGGAAAACCAATATTTCCTCCAACTTGATAATCAAAACCACAAGATTGTAAAATATGGCTGGTTAAAGCAGTGTTAGTACTCTTACCATTAGTACCAGTTATGCCAATGAAATTAGCTGCCTCAGGCTCTCTTAACCTAACTTCCTCAAATAACAGATCTATATCTGAAGTTATCGGTATATTATAAGAATTAGCCATTGTAACAATGTCATGAGACAAAGGAATACCTGGACTCAGTAGAATCTTATCAAGATTTTGCCACTGCAGATCAGATAAGCTAACAAGACTATCACTCCCATAGATTTTGGTAAAAGCATCCCGACTACTCTTTGCTTGATCATAGCAAATTACTTTAGCTACTTTATTCAGTACTTTCCAAGCAGCTATACCAGTCTTACCTAAACCAACTATACCTATATTCTTATGTTTTTGCGAAAGAAATGACGACATAATTTTTAGGCTCACCTTGTTTTACTTATGTTTACTATACGTCTATAAAACGTCTACTAGCGAGGAGACCATAAGCACAACTGTTAAAAGTTAAAAAGTTGTCATTGCGAGAAGCCGCTGCAAGCGGCGACGTGGCAATCCATGAACCTTGTCATATAGACAACGCTTCGCTAATAGACATATATACTTCTATGATTTCAAGAGTTGATAGACGATAGTATAACTTCAAGAAGAGCTAGGCAGTAGCAAAGTCGAGCATCGGAGATCTTTGGTCGCGGGAACGCCAATTCTTGAAGTTCACCGAGTATACGTCTATAAATAAGAAACGAGAACTATATTAACTCCTTAAGATTTCAAAAGAATTTTGTTGCTGAATTTTCAGCAATCTCTGACTTATTATCAAGCTCACTACTTAAAGACCTTACATTACTTTTAAATTGTTTAAATTTTGCTAATTGCTTGCCAACAAGCTCTATGCCTGGAGTAGATTTAACGTGCATAGGGTTTATGTTCTTACCACCTATTTTAACCTCATAATGTAAATGTGGCCCCGTAGTTCTACCAGTACTACCAACATACGCAATAACTTGGCCTTGTTTAACTATACTTCCTAACTTAAGATTTTTAGCAAAATTAGAAGCATGAGCATAAGCAGTTGATAGATTTTGACTATGTTTAATCTGTACAAATTTTCCGTAACCAGATTTCCATCCTATTTCAGTTATCACCCCATTACCTGCAGCATAAATCGGCGTACCAGTTGGAGCAGCGAAATCAACACCTTTGTGCATTTTGGTATAGCCTAAAGTAGGATGATGTCTATTACCATAATGAGAAGAAACTCTAACTAATTTAACAGGGGTTCTAAGCAAACTTCTTTTTACACTTTTACCATCTTCAGAAAAGAAATCATGATTATTGGGTGTATTATCTAGAGAATACCGGAAAATATTATATTCTTTACCGGACAAATTAAGCGATACATATAAAACCTTACCATGATGAGAGAATTTACCCTCCTTGGTAACAAATTTTTCGGTTATAACAGTTACCGTATCACCATTTTTAATTTGACGTTGAAAATCAATCTGATAACTATACGAGTTAATCAGCTCAATTATACTATTACTTGATAATCCCAACGATTTTAAGGCCGACATAAAGCTTGAATTAATAACCACAGAAGATTTGGTTATTAATTTATTTAGAACTTTGGTCACATCTTTCGCATAAAAACTTTCCTCTTCTCTAATAATTTCTAAAGATTTAACATTATCATACGCTATGGTTATTTTATTCAATATACGTGATTCAGAAGCAAGATCTTCATCATCTTGTTCAGTAATGTTTATCTCATAATCAAAAACAAGTTGCTGTCCTATCTTCAGGGAAGATTCAATATTCTTGTCTTTTATTAGTTTTACGATTTGGTTTATTTCATTATTTGGAATTTGTTGCCGTAAAAGTATTGCCTTTAATGTATCACCTTTTTTGACTGTTATAATTTGGGAGATTTCATTTGATAGTTCTTCTGAAGATTCAAGTATCTCTGGCTCTGCTATAGTAATTGACATAGTATCACTAACGAACTTATTGATCGATAAAGATACAAAAGTAGCAAACCCCATAAAAAGGAATATAGAAAAGTATGAAAAAATGACCCTAAATTTATACTTAATCTGCGGGTTTGTTAATATAAGGCGGATAATAGCTTGCATTAATGCTCATTTAAGTGATATTGATTCATGAAAAAACAAATAACTAACCAAAAATTTATTTAAATATTTTTAGTTTTTATTTGATCTGTATGTAATGATCCTACCAATATGGAGTATAGAAAAATAAATTACAATAAAAATATTACTAAAGTTTTACTTATTTTAAACTACTAGCGATGAATTACACTATCAGGGCAGTTTAAAAGCCCCAACTAATGATAGGAAATACTAAATTATAGAAATAAATAGTTGTCATCGCGAGCCACAAAGTGGCGTGGCGATCCAAATAAACAGCAATTATCTTTTTAAAAAAACAAACTTTTCTATCATTAGTTGGGACTTCTAAACTGCCCTGTTACACTATCATAAAATTTTATATATACAATTTTGCTGCATGCTAGTATAATTCAGCACAGTCCAAATTATAACTTAAAGAATTGTTATTTTCGCATGTTGCAGAAATTGATGAAGCACCTTATATTTGCTAGTATAATGGGGTTTTTATGCATTCTTTCTTCTTATGGACAAGCTGAAGATAATACTCAAAATATGGAATTCCTTGATACTACAGATGAAAGTAATGAATTAGAAAAAGATAATAATTTTACTGAGCATGTTGCTGATTCTAATAACTTGCCAAATATACAAAATAATGTTGAACATTCAGAATTAAAAACTTACAGTCTTGGTAAGATTATTGCTTTAAATAAAATCACAGCAACATCAAAGGAGCTGGTATTAAAGCCTAATGAACCACAATATTTTGGTAATATTCAAATTAAACTTCATAAATGTATTAAAAATCTTGATCCTTACAATGAGGATAATTACATGCTATTAACCATTACAGAGCATAAAATTGATGAGGATGCTATGTTAATTTTCCAAGGATGGATTATCTCGTCAAGTATCTCAGCCTCCACCTTTGAACATCCTATTTATGAAATCTTTGCTAAAAATTGTTTATAGGATATTTTAACTAATGATATACTCAAATGATTTGAAAAATGGGAACAATAAACAAGGGGAGAGTAAGCGGAGCGTACATTTAGTACGTGAACACGCGAATGCCCCGCAAGTATTTGCAAAAGCCAATTCTTAAAAGCATAAGAGTATACAATCCATGATCTGCCTATTAGTTATGTTATTCCCAGTAGTTGGATTGATTTCTGGTTTTTCTACTGCAGTAACAGTTCCTATGTTGTTATTAACTATATTAGTTGCTTTGCGAGATAAAATCTTTATTCATTTTAAATACGCTACTATTAAAGAAACTTTGTTATCCAATTGGAAACTGGAATTACTATTTTGTCTCTGGTGTCTTATAACAAATTTTTATTCACCTAACTACCCCTCCTCTTTATTTAACTATCTACAGGTTTGTTTAATTGTTCTAATAGGGTTTATCGTAAATAGCAATATTGACAAATTATCCATAAATGTAACTAAAATAAAAATATATTTTATTTTAGGAATAACAGCAGCAATTGCTTTGTTTTTTATAGAATACGCATCTTACGGTATTATAACAAGGGCTTTCCGTACTGTTTTTCAGCCAAAATCTTCATGTCAATTCTTTTTATTCATTCTTGACCGTGGGTGTTCTTTATTATCAGTTCTTTCATGGGTAGCGATAGCTATAATTATATCATATCATAGATATTTATTAGCGCTAATATATTACCTGATAATTTTTTATTTGCTCTATATCTCAGATAGCCTTGCAAGCTTTTTAGCATTTACCGTAGCTGGATTAGTATTTTTAACAAATAGGCTGTTAGTAACCAAATCACTGCAATCTGTTTTTTTGAAATTATTTACCCTTGCTATGATATCTGGTTCAATATTGATGCCAATAATTGCATATAAAATACAACCACATTATGCCTCAGATCACTATGCCAAGTTTCTACCAGATTCTGCTAAGCACCGTGTATTTATTTGGCACTTTGTTGCTGAACAAATTATCAAGAAACCAATTTTGGGTCATGGATTTGCTTCATCAAGAAATTTTAAAATTGATGAGAAACAAATGATTAGCTATAACCAGTGGACGTGGTCTCCCCTTCCTCTACACCCACATAATAATATAATGCAAATTTTATTGGAAACGGGCTTAATAGGTTTGATACTATTTTTATCTTTAATTTACAAATATATTCAAAAAATTAGTAATATATCCTTAGTGCAGTCCTCTAAAAGTGGTAAGATAAATCGAACGACTGAAAATAACAAAATAGATGTATTAAATTACAAGTCAGTTGCCTATGCTTGCTTTATAAATTATTATATAATAGGTATGATTTCATTTAACATTTGGCAAATATGGTGGGTTTGCAGCTCTTTTGGAGCGATGATTTTGTTTAAGTTACTTCTTTCAAAATCACAGGAGTATAATTACTAATGTTGGAAACATCTAATATTTTACAAGAATACTTGCCTATAGCTGTGTTTTTTGGTATAGCATCAGTTTTATCATTGGTAATAGTTACATTGCCAAGGCTTTTAGCTCCTCGAAAATATAATAAGGCTAAGTTGGATAGTTATGAATGCGGATTTGAAGCTTTTGGTGATGCTAGAAGCAAATTTGATGTACGTTTTTATCTAGTAGCTATTTTATTTATTATTTTTGATCTAGAAATAACTTTTTTGGTGCCATGGGCTATTACGCTTGGACAAATTGGTAAATTTGGTTTCTTCTCAATGATGTTTTTCTTATTGGTACTTACCATCGGTTTTGTATATGAATGGAAAAAAGGAGCTTTAGACTGGGAGTAATGACATGCAAGCAAAGATAGATCTATATGAATATGATCAAGATAAGCTCCTTGAAGAAGAAATTTCAAACCGAGGATTCCTTATAACTAAACTCGATGATTTGATAGGCTGGGCTAGATCTAATTCACTTTGGCCTATGAGTTTTGGTCTTGCATGTTGTGCAGTAGAAATGATGCAAGCTGCTTCTAGCCGCTATGATATGGATCGTTTTGGCATGTTGTTTAGACCAAGCCCACGTCAATCTGATTTAATGATAGTTGCAGGAACATTAACAAATAAGATGGCTCCGGCTCTTAGAAAAGTTTATGACCAAATGACTGAACCTAAGTGGGTTCTGTCAATGGGAAGCTGTGCCAATGGTGGTGGTTATTATCACTATTCATACTCAGTAGTACGCGGCTGTGATCAGATTGTTCCAGTAGACGTATACGTGCCAGGCTGCCCTCCAACTGCCGAAGCTTTGATTTATGGTTTAATGCAGTTACAAAAGAAGATTAAAAGAACTACTAGATTTAGAGAAGGTGACAATGGAAAATATCATTGACGACTTAATAAAAAATCAGGAGCTTGAGATAACTGCTTTGCCTGTAAATGATTTAAATATACATTTTACTAACTATAAAGCTGGTATAGAAAGTTTGCTACCATTTTTATCGGCAATTAAGGAATCTGAGGATTTGCGTTTTACTGTGCTAACAGATCTATTTGCTGCTGATTTCCTAAACCGCTCTAATCGGTTTGAGATAGTGTATAATTTACTGAGTCTTAAATTAAATAAACGTATATTAGTAAAAATTGAGGCTGGAGAACATGACATAATCCCCTCAGTTACCAAAATATTTAGTGCTGCTTGCTGGTATGAACGCGAAGCATATGATATGTTTGGAGTAATTTTTGGTGGTAGTCATGATAATCGTCGTATTCTAACAGATTATGATTTTGTCGGTCATCCTCTCAGAAAAGACTTCCCATTAACGGGTTACGTGCAGGTTAAATATGATGATACTCTTGCAAAAGTAGTATATGAGCCAGTAAAACTTGACCAACTATATAGAGAATTTGATTTTTCATCAAGTTGGCAAGGCCCAAGTTATGTATTACCTGGAGATGAAAAGGCGAAGTGAAATAACTGTCATATTTACCTTTTTGATTATGGCATATATATAACAACCATTAATTATAATTTTTAATTATTTATCAATTTATAATTAAATTAGTCTTAGGATTAAGAAACATTAAATCAAAGATATGATTAATTTTAAATAAAAGAAGATAATTTAATGAAAAATGTAATTAAGTGCAATAACTTTTATTGTTTTGTTTAGCTGTTATATGCAATTTATAATTGGTAGTAAAATAGAACCCGTGTTGTATTCCACAAAGTCACCGAGTACAAAAGAATACAATGTAAATGAATCTAGACAAAAAAGTTTAAAACTTATCAGTCTTAACATATGGGGAGGACATATACGACAACTACTTTTAGAATTTATAAAATTACATAGAGATATTGATATTTTTTGTCTTCAAGAAGTATATAATAATGCTCTACATAAAGTATCAACTGATGATAACGAAGTTATCCTTAATATTTTCTCAGAAATGAGTGCATTAGTCCCAAAGCATAATGCATTTTTTACACCAGTTGTAGGGGAAGGGTATGGTATTGGGATATTTATAAAAAAGGAGATTGATATACTAAGCAAAGGGGAGACTAACATACATGATAATCCAAATTACATAGGTCGCGGTCCGACTCACTCTAGAAAAATGCAATGGCTTAAATATCGTTTTAATGACCAAATTTATACTCTCTTTAATGTACATGGTTTATGGAATGGGATGGGTAAAACGGATACACAAGAAAGAATAAATCAATCTCAAAGGATTAAAAATTTTGTAGATACTATTAATACACCTAAAATATTATGTGGTGATTTCAATTTAACTCTAGATACCAAAAATATAAAAATACTTGAAAATAGCATGAATAATCTTATAAAAATCTACAATATTAAATCTACACGTACTAATATATATACAAAAGAAGAAAAATTCGCTGATTATATTTTTACTTCTCCTGATATTATTATAAGTAATTTTGAAATATTAAAAGATGAAATATCCGATCACTCACCACTATTGTTAGAGATTAATACACCTTAAAAGAAGATGCCTTATCTATATCAACGGCTTCCTATCTAGGAGCATTTTAGCTAGTAGAGCGATCGTTACCTAAATACGCGAATTCAGGATAAGAATTTGTCAATTCTTATCCCGAATTCGCGTATATGTATTACCACCACTTACCATAACTAAAATTACCAATCCCTCCTATTTCGCCAAACCCCAAGCCACCAACAGTAAAAGTACCAGTACCAGCAAACCACGTGTCAGCAGGATCATTATGATAAAGATTAACATGAGTCCTACCTACGCCAATAGGAACGCCATAACCACATTCAAATCGAACACAATTACCCTTATCCACTAATGACAAAAGGTCAATATCAGAATTTAACCAATTGTGCCACTTTGTGGCTCGCAACTCATCTTCGAGATAAATATGAGCAGAAATTATGCTATAGAACGTGAGTATTATGCGACGAGTGGAGTGTAGAATTAAATTCTCGTTACTGACTACATTTTTTCACCTGTGGAATTTTATAATAAAGAAATACTGATAAAAGTGTACTTTAATGACAAGAGTTTTTATTTGAAACAAAACAATGGTAATACACATAAGAAGCATTATGTTGACTAATTTTTAGTATGTCAAGTAGAAAAGTGATGTTTACATGACTACAAACTTCATGCCAAAACCACTGCGAACCTGATTCTTTAGACGTTTCAAGCACTTTTTCGTCTCGAAGATGAGTCGCAATGACAACTATTTATTTCTATAATTTAGAATTTTCCATCATTAGTTGTGACTTTTAAACTGCCCTGACCTTCACAACCTAAAAATTAAGTTGAATATAAACTATTAACAAGCTAATATGCAAGGTACTAAAAATTAGATACAATATTAGATAAAATGATTACTATTACTTTTCCAGATAGAACGCAAAAACAATTTGAAAAAAATATTACGGGATTGGAGATAGCTAGTAAAATCTCTACTTCTCTAGCAAAAGAAGCTATGGTTATTGAGATAAATAATCAATTAAAGGATTTAAGTTTACCTATAGAATCTGATTGTAATGTAAGGATTCTGACCCATAAAGATCCTGAATGTTTAGAGATAATACGTCATGATGCCGCTCATATAATAGCAGAGGCAGCTAAAGAATTATTTCCAGATATCCAAGTGACCATAGGACCTGCTATCGAAAATGGTTTCTTTTACGATTTTGCTAAAGATAAACCTTTTACCCCTGAGGATTTAGTCAATATAGAAGCAAAAATGCATGAAATTGTTAAAAGAAATGAAAAAATTACTAGAGAAGTATGGAATCGTGATCAAGCCATAGAATTCTTTAAGTCAATAGGCGAGCATTATAAAGCCGAGATAATTTCAGAGATTCCAGCAAGTGAGGAGATTACATTATATCGACAAGGTAACTTCCTTGATCTTTGTCGTGGTCCACATGCCCCGTCAACTGCCTTTGTCAAACATTTTAAATTAATGAAAGTAGCGGGAGCCTATTGGCGAGGTGATAGTAGAAACCCAATGCTACAAAGAATCTATGGGACAGCTTGGGCAACAAAAGAACAGTTAGATAACTACCTTTATATGATTGAAGAGGCAGAAAAGCGTGATCATAGAAAATTAGGGAAAGAGCTTGGTCTGTTTCACTTTCAGGAAGAAGCTCAAGGTATGGTATTTTGGCATGA
Source organism: Candidatus Tisiphia endosymbiont of Myopa tessellatipennis (assembly GCF_964031105.1). Taxonomy (NCBI): domain Bacteria; kingdom Pseudomonadati; phylum Pseudomonadota; class Alphaproteobacteria; order Rickettsiales; family Rickettsiaceae; genus Candidatus Tisiphia; species Candidatus Tisiphia endosymbiont of Myopa tessellatipennis. The sequence continues at coordinate 76,902 of NZ_OZ035005.1, forward strand.
TAAAGGTTGGAGTATATATCGCATTATCGAACAATATATCAGAAATAAAATCAGAAAAACTGGATATATTGAAGTAAAAACCCCGGTGTTAGTTGACAAAAGCTTGTGGGAGGCTTCTGGTCATTGGGAAAAATTTAGGGAGGATATGTTTGCTCTAAATCTCGCTGATGATAAAACACTAGCTATGAAGCCAATGAACTGCCCATGTCATGTGCAAATTTTTAAACAAGGTATCAAGAGTTACCGAGACTTACCGTTACGTATGTCTGAATTTGGTTTGTGTCATAGAAATGAAGCGTCTGGTGCATTACATGGTCTGATGAGAGTAAAGGCTTTTCGGCAAGATGATGCACATATTTTTTGTACTGAGGAACAAATTAACAGTGAGACGGTAAAATTTTTTAGCCTCTTAACCGAGGTTTATAAAGATTTTGGTTTTTCTGATATTAAAATTAAATTCTCAGATCGTCCTAAAATACGGGCTGGCAGCGATGAAATTTGGGATAAAGCAGAAAATGCTCTAAAAGAAGCCGGTTATTCTTACATATTAAATCCCGGTGATGGTGCGTTTTATGGACCAAAACTAGACTTTTGCCTTAAAGACTCAATAGGTAGAGAATGGCAGTGCGGCACTCTGCAAGTTGATTTTGTTTTACCGGAACGTCTTGACGCTCATTATATTACTGTAAGCGGTGAGAAAAAAAGACCAGTAATGTTGCATAGAGTTGTAATTGGTTCTTTTGAACGGTTTATTGGCATATTAATTGAAGAATATGCAGGACGTTTTCCTTTATGGTTAGCCCCTGTACAAGTAGCTATTGCTACCATCACAAGTGACTTAAATGACTATGCACTGGAAGTACACAAATTGTTGATTAGTGAAGGAATACGGTCAGATGTCGATATTTCACCTGAAAAGATTAATTATAAAATACGCTATTTTTCTAATAATAAAGTACCTATAATAGCCGTTGTTGGTAAACAAGAAATGCTAAATAATACTGTGACTATAAGACAACTAGGATCAGATCAGCAGGAAATTATTTCTCTACAAAATCTAGTAAAGCTTGTAAAAGATCAGAATATTCGCTATTTAACATAATGAAAGCAACTGTGTCGTATGTGTAAAAAGTACACAAAAACACAATAATAACTAATAACAATTTTTATGGAGAAAATATCATTTCTGGAATTAAGAATAGTAATTTTCCGAAGGCTAATAGGGAAATTAAGGTCAATCAAGTTCGTTTAGTCGATGAAAATGGTAATATGCTTGGTATCGTTAGCATCAAGAATGCTCTAGAACAAGCTGAAAAAGCTGGTTTAGATTTGGTAGAAATTTCACCAAATGCTGAGCCGCCTGTTTGTAAAATCTTGGATTTCGGTAAATTTAAGTATGAGAGTAAAAAGCGTGTCCATGATGCCAAGAAAAAACAAAAGATCATAGTGCTTAAAGAAATGAAATTTAAGCCTAATATCAGCCAAGGTGATTTTAACGTGAAACTTCGCAAGATCAAAGATTTTTTGAAGGAAGGTGACAAAGTAAAAATTTCTCTATGGTTTAAAGGCAGAGAGATTATCCATAATGATATTGGTATGAAGTTGTTTGACCGCATATCGTTAGAACTAGAGGGCTTAGCTAAGATTGATTCCGCTCCTAAAATGGAAGGTAAACAGATAATTATGTTAGTCAGCCCTGATCCAAGCAAAATACCAACTAATTAGAACTATTTATGCCAATTAAAATTCTAATGCCTGCTTTATCTCCAACTATGACTGAAGGAAATATTGCAAAATGGCTTAAAAAAGAAGGGGATAAAGTTGTTCCAGGAGATGTTATAGCAGAAATAGAAACAGATAAAGCTACTATGGAAGTAGAAGCTGTAGAAGAAGGAATTTTTGCTAAAATAATTGTGCCACAAGGTACAGATAATGTGCCAGTGGGTTCGCTTATCGCTGTATTACTTGAAGATGGTGAAGATGCAAACTTATTGGATAGTTTTATAGCAAGTAGTGATAATTCTGCTAAACCATCTACAGAACCAGTAATATCTATAGAAGAAACTAAGCCGGTTAAGTACGATCAGCAACCGCAAACAATGAATGTAAAAGCTTTAGGCAGGATATATGCTTCGCCTTTGGCTAAAAGACTAGCTGCTATTGATAATATTGATCTGTCAAATATTCAAGGTAGTGGACCTCATGGAAGAATAATAAAAAAAGATGTGTTATCATACTTAGTGCTACCCACAAATAGTGGTAAGATTAGGGCGGTGAACAGAAATAAAGAGGAGTACAGGTGCGTCCCCAATAATAATATTCGTAAAATTATTGCTAAACGTTTGCTTGAATCTAAACAAACCATACCACATTTCTATCTCTCAATAGAATGTAACATGGATAAGTTATTGGATATTAGAGAAGATATAAATAAATCACTTGTAGAAGAGAGTAAAATTAAAATTACAGTTAATGATTTTGTTATTTTAGCAGTGGCAAAAGCTTTAAAAGCTGTACCGGAAGCAAATGTTAGCTGGGATGAGTCTGCTATTCGGTATTATAATAATGTTGATGTATCGGTTGCTGTGGCAATTGATAATGGTCTTATAACGCCTATAGTCAGAAATGCCGATCAAAAAGATATAATTACATTATCGCAAGAATTACAAACTCTTATAAAAAAGGCTCGAGATAATAAACTAACTCCTGAAGAATTTCAGGGGGGAAGTTTTTCCGTCTCTAACTTAGGTATGTACGGTATTAAGAACTTTAGTGCTATAATAAATCCGCCACAAAGCTGTATTCTAGCAATAGGAGCAAGCTCAAAACGTGCAATAGTTGAAAATAATCAGATAAAAGTCGCTACTATCATGGATGTTACTCTTTCTTCTGATCACAGAGTTGTTGATGGTGCTGTTGGAGCTAAATTTTTAGCTTCATTTAAAAAATTTATGGAGAGTCCTGCGTTAATGCTTATATAGCACAACTGTTGAAAGTTAGTAAATATAGCTTCCCTATACGTCATTGCGAGGAGGCTGTAAGACCGACGAAGCAATCCAGTAACATCATTTATCTATAGATTGTTTCGCTTACGCTCGCAATGACGCTGTGGTATAGGTATTTGTAAACTTTCAACAGTTGTGGCTCATATAGCTAAACTGGAAAGGTTTTAGCTATAATTCCAATTCTTTAAATCATAGAAGTATACTCCTCATTCCATTATAAATATAGAATAAATTATGAGTTTTTCCGATAATCTAGCAAAAATCTTGAATAAACATGAAGAATTATCGAAAAAGTTGGCCACTGGTATAGTCGGAGATGATTTTATAAAAGCATCGAAGGAATATGCCGAACTAGAGCCTATTGTTCAAACAATTAATGAATATAATAAATCTCTATCTGAATTGCACGACATCAAAGAGATGGCTCAAGAAGCAAATTTGGACAATGATACACAAACGATGATATATGATGAAGTACATCGTTTAGAGGTTCTGATGCCTAAATTAGAAAGGGCAGTAAAACTCTCTTTGTTGCCAAAAGATGAAGCTGATACAAAAAATGCTATTATTGAGGTAAGAGCTGGTAGCGGAGGAGAAGAAGCGGCGTTATTTGCTGCAGATTTATTTAATATGTATCACCGATACGCAGAATTAAAGAACTGGCGTTTTGAAATATTATCAATCTCTGATACTGGTATTGGCGGATATAAAGAAGCATCAGCACTAATTAAAGGACGAGATGTGTTCTCTAAACTTAAGTTCGAATCAGGCGTCCACCGGGTGCAAAGAGTCCCTGAGACTGAGTCAAGTGGTAGGATACATACTTCTGCAGCTACTGTTGCTGTCTTGGCTGAAGCAGAAGATGTAGATGTTAAGATCGATGACAAAGATTTACGAATTGATACATATCGTGCATCGGGAGCCGGCGGACAACACGTAAATACCACAGAATCAGCGGTAAGGATTACCCATTTACCAACTGGTATTGTCGTTGCATTACAAGATGAAAAATCACAGCATAAAAACAAAGCTAAAGCTATGAAAATTCTTCGTTCTAGAATTTATGAAGCAGAGCGATATAAAAAGGATATGGAAAGAGCCGAGGTACGCAAAGGGCAAGTTGGTTCTGGTGATAGATCAGAAAGAATTCGTACCTATAACTTTCCACAAGGTCGAGTTTCTGACCATAGAATTAATCTAACCCTCTATAAAATAGAGGATATCGTAAAAAACGGGCAATTAGATGACTTTATTGAAGCTTTGATATCGGCTGATGAAGCAAGAAAACTTTCAGAAGTTTAAATTATAGATAGCGTAACATTTTTTCTGTAAATTGCATGTTAACCCGCTTACTTACGTTAAATTTACAGAAAGAATGTTACGCTATCAATTGACTATATATTGTTATAGCTATGCAAACAAAATAAATAATCAGAAAAATTAGGGTAATTTAAAAGTCGGGCTGCAAACCTAATAGATAAAGGAAAAAGTGCTTAATATGTACTCGATGTCATTCCCGCGTAGGTGCATAGGCGGGAATCTAAAAAAATAGGCCTGAAAGACTATTAAGTAATATAGATACCTACCTTCGCAGGGATGACATCGATAGTGGTTAGATTTGTATCTATAGCAACTAATGATTGTGACTTTTAAATTACCCTGAGAAAAATTGACCCAAAAAATCCTAAATTAATTAAAACATTAATTAAAATTTTTTCAAGTGTTATAAAAATTTTACTAGACTTAGAAAGCTAATAATTATATAAACCTTAACGATCACTATAAAAGGGCCTGTAGTTCAGTTGGTTAGAACCCACCGCTCATAACGGTGTTGTCGCAGGTTCAAGTCCTGCCGGGCCCACCATTATTCAATTTTAGTGCATTTTACGAATGCGTTAAACTGTGGACGTAGCATAAAGTCTAGCTTTCTGTCTTTTAATTTTAGGTTACCAAACACTAAATTTATCAATTTACGTTTTCTCTCAATAGTAGAACCTTTGAAGGATGCAAACACTCTAGAAGCCAGTTCTACTAGGTTAATCAGGAGTTCTGAAAATTTATCATCAGTATTTGTATGATTCTCTATTTCTCTAATAATATCTTTACGTTTTTGTATTAATTGTTTATGTTTTTCTTCCCTCTGTAGAAATAAATTTTCTATTTTGTCTATTACGAACAATAGACTTCTTTCGAAACTCGCTTATGCGCAAGGGTGTGAAGGAGACGCGGAACCTCGACCCGCAGCGTACTCTAATGTACGTGAGGATTCGAGTACCGCATCGACGTACAAATCACCAGCAGAAGTAGAGTTTCGAAAGAAGTCTAATAAACAAAGTACCCATTTCTTGACACGACCATAATAGCTCAAAGAGATCTGCTTCTCTGTCACCAATAGTTATAACTTTAGTATCTTCAGGTATAATATGCATAGTGTCTTTAAGTCGAAGCTATTTCTATGTTTCTTGTCACCCAACTCAATGTATTATACTATATTAATTTAACAATCAGATACAGTATCGTCTCAAATCTGATTGTTTCGATAATTTCACCAAATTTGGAATAAGAATTGACAAATTCTTATCCCGAATTCGCGTAATTAATGTGACATTAATGTTGACAAAAGAATTAATATGATATGGAATAACACGAATTTGGATAGGTTAAATAATGAAAAAAATATTTTATATTATTTCAATAATATGTCCAATAGTTGTTGGCATATTATTAATTAACAACAAAGATGAGAGGGTAATTAATCTATACAATAATAGTTTTGTTATTAATTTTAGTAGTGAAAATAAGTTAATAGCACTTGCTTTTATTGTTGTAACGCTGGCTACTAACTTATATGCCATAAGTAAAAATAGAAAATTTGAGGTACTTATAGGTAGCCTATATTCAGCTAGTTCTTTGGTCTGTTTATTTGCTGGGGATTTTGTTTCGATGTTTGCTTCTCTAGAAATGATGATGATATTTGCTGCTTTGTTGATTTTTTATGGCAATTACAAAAATAGTGTTAGAGCAGCAAGACAATATTTGCTTACCCATCTTATAAGTGGTAGTCTTATTTTAATAGGGATTAGTTATATAATTACTCACACCTCTAGTTCACAAATTGTTTCTCTTACCTCATTGACAGAAAATCAAGAGGCTGGTTTTATATTTTATGCTCTAATACTTTGTGGTTGTTTGATTAATGTAGCTAGCATACCTTTTTCTGGATGGATTGTTAATTGCTATCCATTTGCTTCAAGCTCAGGGATAATATATTTAACTAGCTTTACTAGTAAAATATCGATAATTATACTCCTTAAACTATTTAGTGGCTTAGAAATACTTAAATTCTTTGGATTATTAATGATTATATATGGCGGGGTTTATGCTTGCCTAGAAGATAACATCAAAAGATTCGTGTGTTACCTTACTATTTCTCAGCTTGGATTCATGCTAGTTGCTATTGGCACAAAATCTCAACAAGCAAATTTAGGAATCATAGTTTTTCTTTTTGTCCATATACTGTATAAAGCTTTATTTGGTTTATATGTTGCTATATTAATAGACAAAGAAAATATAGAGAATTGTTCTGAGATAAAAGGACTTTACTTGCCCAAAAGTTATTTGTTGTTTGTTAGTTTAATAGTTAGTGTATTGTTCATTATAGCCTTGCCTCCTTTTGCTAGTTTTGTTACCAAAATTGTTGTGACCAATGCTTTGAACCAAGATATTAATTATTATGCTATTTTCTTACTCAAGATTGTCACATGCATCGCTTTATTTTCTACAGTTAAATACAAATCTTTAGTTAGTGGTTTTTACCCTAAGTTAAATATTCTAACTAAAGTTAGTTTATTTGTCATGTTATCGTTTCTATTAGCAACTAGCTTTTGTTTAGAAGAAGGTTTGAAACTAGTATGGTCATCTTATCCCATTGAAATAATTGATACAAATTGGTTGGATTTAGTAAAACAAATAGTAATAATAGTAATAGGTATAATATTTGCCTTAGTTCTTAGTAAAATGATTTCTAGGCGTTCAACTGCCAACATAAATTTAGACTTATTTCAGTTTATTGAAAATAATATTCGTCATATTTATTTTAAATATAACTTAGTGGTGCAAGAGTTTTATGATAAAATAGGAGCGGACTGCCCTACTTTTGACAAAATAGAAAAAAATACTTTACGTAAAATGAAATCTTGGCATAATCAGTCAACCGGTTTGTTGGTAGTAATGATACTATTAATTATTTTTACCATATCATTGATTACAAGTAGTAGAGGAGAGTAAAATGAAGCCACCCATAGCCGATAAGATTGATTATAATTTTGTATTACATGGTCAAAAAATTACAGATGAGTATGCTTGGCTTAGGGATAGTGAGTGGCCTAATGTTAGTAATAAAAAAATTATAGAATATTTACAGGCAGAAAATAAATATTCCGAACAATTTTTTGCACAATTACAACAAGAAAAGGATAAAATATTTGAAGAGCTAAAAGGTAAGATTAAGCTCGAGGATCAGTCAACTTATGTAAAGAAAGATAATTATTACTATTATACTAGAACTGAAGAAACTACAGAATATCCTATATATTGCCGAAAAATGGGGTCAGTAGATGCTTCTGAAGAAATTATATTAGATGTTAATAGCATCTCTAAAGGTAATAAATTTACTGATGTAGGGCAAGTAGCAGTCTCTCCTGATCATACGTTAATGGCTTATAGTGTTGATTTTTCCGGTGATGAAAAATATATAATTAGGGTTTATAACTTAAAGACTAAAGAATATTTACTAGATGAAATAAATAACGTTAGTGGTAATATAATTTGGCATGAATATCTCAAGGGATTTTTTTATATGCCTATTAATGAGAATTTTCGTCATGATAAATTAATGTTCCACTCTTTAGGTGATGTAGTTTCAAATGATAAATTAGTACTCCATATAACAGACCCATTATACCAGCTGAACGCTACAAAGTCAGCTAGTCGACAATATATTTTTGTTAATAGCTTTGGTCATAATGAAAATGAAATATATGCGGTGCAAATGCATGATCATAGCTTTCAGCCTAAACTGATTAGAGCGTCAAAAGAAGAGATTTTTTATTCAGTTGAGCATAATGGTGATAATTTTTATATTAAGACCAATGAAGGAGCAAAAAACTTTCGTATAGTACTAGTAAATGTAAATAATTTCCAAAATGATTTGTGGAAGAATGATTATATATCGGAAGATCCGGGTAGATATTTGTCAAGCTTTGCCATCACTAGAAATTATTTGATACTTAATTATCGTGACCAAGGATTGCCTGTTATTAAAATAAAATATCTTAAAGAACAGGATGAGAAAGTTATTCACTTTCCTGATACTTCTTTTACTGCCTACGCTTTGTCTACTAATTTTGAGGAAGATGATATTAGAGTAAATTATTCTTCACTTGCGAGACCAAACACCACTTATAGTTATGATTTTGATAGTGACCAATTGTCAATATTGAAAGTGCAAGAAATACCAAGTGGTTTCAACCCTGAAGAATATAGGGTAGAAAGGATATGTGCTGATAATGAGGGGGTAAAAGTGCCAATTACCTTATTATATAAAAAAGCACTGTTTAAACAAGATGGAAAAAATCCTTTATATTTGTATGGCTATGGCTCATATGGCATTAGCATACCAGTATCTTTTCGGAATACAGCTATTTCTCTTGTAGATCGTGGGTTTGTCTATGCTCTTGCCCATATTAGAGGTGGAGATGATCTTGGACATGATTGGTATGAGGCTGCCAAGTTCCTCAATAAAAAAAGAACTTTTGACGATTTTATTGCGGTTAGTAAAGAGCTAATTAAAGAAAAATATACTAGCCAAGGTAATATAGTAATCTGTGGCGGAAGTGCAGGAGGGTTATTAATTGGAGCGGTAATTAATGAGCAACCACAATTATTTAAAGCAGCACTTGCCCATGTACCTTTTGTTGATATGTTAAATACCATGCTTGATGAACAATTGCCATTAACCCCCGGTGAGTTTAAAGAGTGGGGGAATCCTAAAGAATTAGACTATTTTAACTATATTAAGTCTTATTCTCCGTACGATAATATAAAGTCACAAAATTATCCAAGTCTATTTATTACTGCTGGAATCTCTGACCCAAGAGTTGGGTATTGGGAAGCAGCTAAATGGGCAGCAAGGATTCGTGCAACAAAACTCGACGATAATATATTATTGCTAAAAACTAATATGGATTCAGGACATAAAGGGGCTTCTAGTCGTTTCGATTATCTAAAAGAAGCAGCCGATGATATAGTATTTGTATTTAGGATTTTTGGTATAATCAATTGACTATATTAAGATTATTATTAACCAGCTATTGACTCGTATTTTTATAAATGGTAACATGAAGTTTATGATTTACACAATAAATAGAATCACTTAATTTAGAGGATTTACAATGACTAATAGTACTGCCCAATTTGTAGATTTTATGAAATCTTTTATGAATCCAGAAGTTTACATAAATTCCGTAAAAAACTTACCTGTTATGGATTTTTCTGCTATGTCAGATACTATCAAGAAAAGTACTAAAATATTTACTACAACAAATCAGATTGTTACTGAATCACTGCAGTCTATGATCCAAAAAAATTCAGAAGATTTTCAAAACAATGCTATGAATAAAACAATGCTATGAATATGTTGAATTCTACAAAAGACGCAATAGCTTTTGGAGATTTTAACCAAATAGCCGAATGTCAGCAAAAATACCTTAAGTCGACTTGCGAAACTTCAATCAATAACATTAAAGAGTTTGTCAGTATGGTATCTGATACTTCAATGAAAATGTTTGATGCCATAAATAGTATGACAGGAGAGATGACTAAGGCTTGTGACAACATAAAAAACAAAGATTAAGATAAATTCAGGAGAATTGGATAGCAGGAACGATGGAGCGAAGCCTGTAGATAATAGGTGAGCGACTAGTCATGGATTGCCACGCTCACGTACGTTCGCTCGCAATGATGGCATGGACTCCGTCCATATATGACGGTTTAAGTCTTATAACAGCACTTCGCTAATAGACAATTTTTTAACTTTCAACAGTTGTGCCTCTCTCACATAGTTTGAAATCATAGCAGTATACAGAAGTGCGAATAATAGACTTCCTGCAGAATTCGCTTTTGCTGAGGAATTTGTAGGAGACACGGAACCTCGACCCGCAGCGTACTCAAATGTACGTGAGGATTCGAGTACCGGATCGACGCACAAATTACCAGCAAAAGTAGAATTATGCAGGAAGTCTAATGGTTAATTCAAAAGCTCCCCCCTATTCTTCTATAGTTTAGTGCTTCAGCAATGTGTATCCTGTAGACGTTGGAAGAAGCGTCTAGAACTGCTATAGTTCTTGCAACCCGTAAGATAGGGTTATAAGCACGCATGGATATACGAAATTTTGTCGCGGCTTCATTAAGTAAATCCTTACCGTCATCTACTGGCAATGCATGTTCGATAAGCAATTGTCCGTCCAAACGGTTATTTGTTTTGATATTATATCCTTCATATCTAGTTTGTTGAATATTACGAGCCATTTCTACCCTATTTGCTATCTGCCCCGACTCTTCTTCTGTATCATCTTCTATTAAATTATAATTATATGAGTCGATAGATCCTACCTCTATATGTAGATCAAATCGATCCATGATAGGGCCGGAAATTCGCATCTGATAATCGCTCCCACATTTTGGGGCTTTAGAACATGCTTTATGAGGATCGCTTAAATAACCACATTTACAAGGATTCATTGCTGCTATTAACTGAAAGTTAGCCGGATATTTTATATGCGAATTTGCTCTAGCAATTAGTATTTCTCCGGTTTCAATTGGCTGCCTTAAAGATTCGATAACGTTAGGTGGAAATTCTGGTAATTCGTCTAAAAACAACACTCCATTATGTGCTAACGAGATCTCTCCAGGTTTTACTCTTTTACCAACCCCACCGCCGACCATCGCTGCTATCGAGCATGAGTGGTGGGGGTACGAAAAGGCCTAGCTCTTGACAGTTTCCCGTTTGCTAGCTTGCCTGCAACGCTTGCTATAGTACTGCACTCTAATATTTCTTCAGGTTGCATTTTGGGTAATATACCAGGTATACATTGTGCCAACATAGATTTGCCAGTACCAAGTGAACCAAGCATTAATAGATTGTGACCACTAGAGGCTGCTATTTCTAAAGCTCGCTTAGCGGCTTTTTGTCCTTTGATATCTTTAAAATCAGGGTAATTTATTATAGTAGTGTCAATTTCTAATTCAGGTGATGATAATATTTGTGAGCCTTTAAAATGGTTAACTAACTCTATTAAATTTCCTGCTACCAAAATATTATTATTGCTAGACCATGCAGCTTCCTGACCATTAGATTTTGAACAAATTAGCCCTTTATTTCTAGCCGAAGCTCCAATAGCAGCAGGTAAAGCCCCGCTGACAGGCAGAATAGAACCATCTAGAGATAATTCTCCTATTACTAGATATTCTTGTATTTCCTCAGCTGGTAAAATTTTCATGCTGCTAAGTATAGCACAAGCAATAGCAAGGTCAAAATGACTACCTTCTTTAACCAAATCAGCTGGAGCTAAATTTATCAGTATTTTTTGAGCAGGCAAGGCAAGACCTATTGAAGAAAGTGCTGCTCTAACTCGTTCTTTAGACTCGCCAATAGTTTTATCAGCAAGTCCTACTATAGTAAAATTAGGTATCCCTAGTGATATCTGTACTTGCACATCAACATCGATAATATCTATACCGCTAAAAGTTAAACTACCAAGATGAACTATCATTTTTATAAAATAAATTTTACTAGATCAAGATTTTTTATAATTTTTGATAATTGCTGGTCGACAAAATGTTCGTCAATAACTATCTCTTTTTCCTTCGTATCACTTGCATTAAAGCTTATCTCCTCTAATAAATTTTCTAGAATAGTATGTAATCTTCTTGCTCCAATATCTTCAACTTCTAAATTAACATTTGCTGCATAAGTAGCAATTTTATCTATTGCATTATCAGTAAATTTTAATTTTACCCCTTCGGTTGCGATTAAGGCTGAATATTGTTTTATTAAACTTGATTCTGGTTCAATTAAAATTTTTATCATATCGTCCTTAGTGAGTGAGCTTAACTCTACTCTAATAGGTAGCCTTCCTTGCAATTCAGGTAATAAATCAGATGGTTTTGATAAATGAAAAGCACCTGATGCTATAAATAATATATGAGCAGTTTCTATAGGACCATGTTTTGTATTAACTGTTGTACCCTCAATAATAGGTAATAAATCTCTCTGCACTCCTTCTCTACTAATTTCTGAACTTTTTCCCTCAGATCTTGAGGTAATTTTATCTATTTCATCCAAAAATACTATACCATCATTTTGTACTAGCACTAAGGCATCTTGAGTAATTTTTTCTTGATCGATCAATTTTTCTGACTCTTCGGCAGAAATAATTAAACGAGCATCTTTAACCAGCATTTTCTTAGTTTTTGTTTTATTAGTACCAATAGCTTTGCCGATCATATCAGAAATATTTAAGACGCCCATGGCAGCTCCTGGCATACCAGGAATCTCAAAATTACTACTACCAAATAAGCCACCTGAATCTGTTATACTTATTTCAATTTCAGTATTGTCAAGTTCACCTTTTTCAAGCTTGCGACAAAATTTCTCTCTAGTTTCAGTTGATGCTGATTTGCCGACTAAAGCATCCAAAATCCTTTCTACAGTTTTTAAATGTGCATTAGCAATCACTGCTTTTTTAGCATTAGCTTTTTGTGTGTTAACAGCTATTTCCACTAAGTCTCGTATTATTGACTCAACATCTCGTCCAACATATCCTACTTCAGTGAATTTTGTTGCTTCTACTTTAAGAAATGGTGAGCCGCTAAGCTTAGCAAGTCGCCTAGCGATTTCAGTCTTACCTACGCCAGTTGGTCCTATCATTAAAATATTTTTTGGCACGATTTCTTGACGCAGTGGTTCGTCTACATTTCTACGTCTGCAGCGATTCCGCAACGCTATCGCAACAGCTTTTTTAGCTTTATATTGCCCAACAATGAATCTATCAAGTTCAGCTACGATTTTAGCGGGAGTTAATCCCATAGATTTTTTTTTAAGATTAATACTCATATAACTTTAACTTTTTCTAGAATAATATTATGATTAGAGAAAACACAGATATCAGCTGCAATATTCATTGATTTTAAAGCAATCTCTTCTGCAGTTAGGTCATTGTCAAAAGACATTAAAGCTCTAGCAGCAGACAGTGCATATAATCCACCAGAGCCAATGGCAGCAGCATTACCATCAGGTTCAACTACATCGCCATTACCAGTTAAAATTAATATATTTTTTTGATCTGCAACGATCATCATTGCTTCAAGCTTACGTAAATATTTATCGCTACGCCAATCTTTTGCCAGTTCTACAGCACTTCTCAGTAACTGATACGAATATTTCTCCAACTTTAATTCTAATTTTTCAAATAAAGTTAAAGCATCTGCAGTAGATCCAGCGAAGCCAGCAATAATACTATTATTGAACATGACTCTTAATTTTCTTGCTGTAGATTTTAAAATTGTATTACCATGGGAGACCTGACCATCTGCTGCGATTACAACATTCCCACCTTTTCTTAAGCAAAGTATAGTAGTCCCGTGTAATGTGACAGAGCCATGCGAGTTATCTGACATAAAGAATCTTTTAAATATTGATGTTTGACTATTTGTTTATTATTATGGTATTTAAGTAATCATTTAATATCGTAATTACAAGACTTTCCTATGAATATTTATTCAATATATGTTAATCCTCAAAAAAAAGATAATGATTTTATTCTTATCAAGCAAGGTTTTTCATTATTTGCTGCGTTTTTAAGCGTGTTTTGGGCATTATATCATAGAATGTGGTTACCACTAATAACTACTTTGATATTAAGTATTGTTATATCAAGTTTAGGTTGTACTAATTTTATTTCTGTAAGTCAACTCGCCATTATGTTGATATTTGGTTTTTTCAGCGATGATATGAGAGAATATGATTTGCAAAAAAAGAAATACCAGCTTACAGACATAATATTAGCAAAATCTGAGATAGAAGCTGAATTAAAATTTTTAGAACGCTTAGTGGATGAAAAAAATGTGTTATAGTAATCTCAAATATTGACATTTGGGAATAGATAATAAAAATGAGAGTATAATATGTATGACAAGAATAATGTTTTTGTAAAAATTATTGGTAAAGATATTCCAGCAGAGATAATATATGAAGATGATAATCTAATAGCATTTAATGATATAAATCCTGTAGCTCCAGTACATATAATAATTATACCAAAAAAGGAGTATATTGACTATAGTGATTTTATCCTTAAAGCTTCTAGTGATGAAATTAAAGATTATTTCACCAAACTAGCCTATATTGCATCGCTAGTTGGTTTAGATCAAGATGGCTATCGTTTGATTACTAATAAAGGGATAAAATCTGGACAGAGTGTGTTCCATTTTCATTTCCATATTATAGGAGGAAAAACTATTTCTAAGCTGATATAGTCAATTGATAAAAAGATAAATGTAAATGACAAAACAATATAATATTGCGGTAATTGGTGCGTCGGGTAATGTTGGGCGTGAGACTTTAGAGATTTTGTTTGAGAGGGGTTTTCCAATTAATAAGCTCTATGCTGTAGCATCGAGTGAATCTACAGGTAAAGAGGTTAGTTTTGGGGAAGATAGTATAAAAATATTTGATATAGATAGTGTAGATTTTAGCAAAATAGATATTGCCTTTTTTGCAGCTGGATCAGAAATATCAATGAAATATATACCCAAAATTGTCGAGCAAGGTTGCATAGTTATCGATAAATCATCATTTTTTAGACTTGATTCTGATGTTCCTTTGATAGTTCCAGAAGCCAATTTAGCGAGCCTAAAAGATTATACTATTAAAAATATTATAGCTAATCCGAATTGTTGTACTGCTCCTATAGCTACTGTATTAAAGCCTTTGGATAATGCAGTAAAGATTAAGAGAATGGTGATATCGACTTATCAATCGACTTCAGGAGCAGGAAAGAGAGGAATGGATGAGCTTTACGAGCAAACTAAGGCAAAATATGTTTTTAGTGACATCACTCCTAAAATTTTCCCTAGGCAAATAGCTTTTAATTTATTCCCTTATATAGGTAGTTTTAATGAAAATGGTTCTACTAGTGAAGAATCTAAGATTTCCTTGGAATTAGAAAAAATTATAGGATCACATGCTAAATCTAGTGTAACTTGCGTGAGAGTGCCGGTGTTTGTTGGTCATTCTATTTCAGTAAATGTTGAGTTTAGTGGAGAGATAGATGCTAAAGAAATAGAAGAAATACTAAAAGAATCAGACTCTATTGTAGTTAATTCTCATTTGGATAAAACACAATATGTTTCTCCCATAGATGTTGTTGGTAAAGATCTTGTTTATGTTTCACGAATTAGAAATGATCATAGTCAAAAAAATACCATTAATTTATGGATTACAGCAGATAATTTACGTAAAGGAGCAGCTTTAAACGCTGTGCAAATTGCTGAGGAGTTGATAAAAGGATATTTGTCGAAAAAGTAATTAGGTTATACTTCTAGGCTCTAAGTTAATAAAGAGGTTGCCATATTATTTATTTTGCGTATAGTGTAGAGTCAAATAAAAATATTACAAATAGTATAATTTTTACTGATTAGCAGTAAAAATTATACTAGAGCCGGGAAGCCATCAGGTTCAGATAACTACTATTATCAGAACAGGCTAATTTAATTTGTGTTAGACGATATAGATTATAATTCAGAAAAATATAATATAACAACGGTAATATGAGAAATAATAGTGCATTAGTATCTCAAGTAGTAATAAATCCCCTAACTACTGCTCTTGAGAAGTGCAAAATTGCGTTTTGGATAGTTTTTAGTTTTGCGTTTGTTATTAACTTGTTAATGTTGATAACGCCTCTTTATTCCTTGCAAGTGCTTGATCGGGTTATAGGAAGTGGTAACTTATTTACATTAATGTGGTTGTCTATTATTATTGGTACGATCTATTTTATTTATGGGTTATTGCAAGTTGCTAGATCATTCACCCTAATTAAAGTTGGTGAATGGTTGGATAAAACAGTTGCTCCTGTAATTTTTGGTCACTCTATTTCAGCCTCTGCAACTCGTACTAATATGGGTGCTAGTCAGTTACTTCGTGATTTTCAAACAGTAAAAACCTTTCTAACTAGCACTGGTATTAATACTTTATTTGATGCTCCTTGGAGTGTTGTCTATATAATAGTAATTTTCTTAATTCATCCATATATTGGAATCCTTACATTAGTTGGGGCTATTATTATTGTATCTACGGCTTTCTTTAATGCGGCTGCAACTAATAAAACTCTCGGTGAAGCTACTGAATTCTCTATAAAGGGTATGACGCAAGCTGACATCGCCAATAGAAATTCAGAAGTTGTAGAAGCTATGGGCATGATGAAAAATGTTACGGCAAATTGGCATCAGTTTAATATTGCTTCTTTGGAGAAGCAATCAATTGCTAGCTACCGTAATGGTGCTATTTCTAATTTTTCAAGATTTATCCGTAATGTCATGCAAATGCTGGTAACTGGTATTGGTGCTTATGTTGTTGTTCATACTTCAGGAAGAGATATGACTACCGGTGGTATGATTATGAGTTCCATTATAGTTGGTAGAGCTTTAGCCCCTTTTGATAACGCTATTGAGTTATGGAAAAGTATGAGCGGAGCTATAAAATCTTATAAAAATATCAATCAATTATTTGCTTCGTATAAATCAAGAGAAGAAGCAATGCCAATTCCAAATGTCGAAGGACATTTAACTGTGGAAAATATTTATTATTCGATACCAATTCCTCCACATATACCACAGCCGCCAATACCAAGATATATTTTAAAGGGAGTATCCTTTGCGGTGCAGCCTGGTGAAATATTAGCAATTATAGGACCTTCTGCAGCAGGTAAGTCAACTTTGGCAAAAGTTTTAGTTGGGGTATGGAAAGCATCGTCAGGAACTGTTAGGCTTGATAGTGGAGAAATTTATCGTTGGAACAGGGAAGACTTTGGTAAACATGTAGGGTATTTGCCGCAAGGAATAGAGTTATTTAGTGGTAGTATAAAGCAGAATATAGCTAGGATGGCTGAAAATGCTGATCCAGAAAAAGTAATTGAGGCAGCTAAAATTGCTGGGGCTCATGAAATGATCTTAAGATTACCGGATGGCTATGATTCAGATATTGGAACAGCAGGCTCTAATCTTTCTGGTGGACAAAAACAACGGGTTGGTCTTGCTAGAGCATTTTATGGTAATCCTAAACTACTTATTTTAGATGAACCTAATGCAAATCTTGACGAAGCGGGTGAAATAGCCCTATCAAATTGCTTAAAGCAAGCAAAATCTAGGGGTATTGCTGTAGTTGTTATCTCTCATAGACCTTCTGTATTATCGGTGGTAGATAAGATTTTGGTATTACAAGATGGGGCGGTAGCTCTTTATGGCACTCAAGAAGAAATGCAAAATCGAGTTAAACTGTTACAAAATGGTGTAATCCACATTAATGAATAAGTTTTAAATATGGAAGAAAAGTCAAATAACAATAAGCCGGCATTTACAGCGGAGCAACTTAAACAACTTTTGTCGCTACAAAATGATTTAACACACACAAAAAAAACAAAGGGAGCTATTGTATCACAAAAGGTAATAGTAAAGATTTCTAATGCCATTAAAAATACATTATATTATCTTGATCGTTTCGTCAATTTTGTTACTAAAAATAATGATGTTGATCGCAATGATGTAGTGCAGATTGCTAGATCCCCTATTCTTTTTGGAGTGTATGTAATAATCTTTTTTGTATTAGTTGGAGGGGTATGGGGCAGTTTTGCTCCTCTTGATAGTGCTGCTACAGCATTGGGTGTTGTTATAACGAGTGGTAATAAGAAGACAATTAATCACCAAGAAGGTGGAATTATAGCTAATATTTTTGTTAAACAAGGTGATCAAGTTAAAGAAGGTGATAAATTAATAGAGCTAGAAGATACAAGAATTAAGTCAGCATATGAAAGTAATTTAAGCCAATATAGACATGCTTTAGCAACGGAAAGTCGTTTAATTGCTGAGAGAGATAATCAAGATAAGATTGAATTCCCAGAATTATTAACCAAAAATATCAATTTACCTGAAGTAGCAAGGATTATACATACCCAAGAAAATTTATTTCAGTCTAAAAAAGAAGTATATAAAAGTGAAAAAAATGCCTTACATCAAAGGATCGAGCAATTAAATAAAAGAATCGAAGGTATGCAGGCTAAAAAAGTTGCAAATGTAAAAACTCTAGAGGTTGTTAAGGATCGTTTAAAGGCAATGGATACATTGCATGGAAAAGGTTTTGCCAATAAAGCCGCTTTATTAGACTTAGAAGCTAAGGAAGCACAGTACAAAAGTGAGATAGCTATGGCAGAAGCTGAGATTGCATCTATTAAGCATTCGATTACAGAGTGTGAGATTAGCATTATTAACTTACAGAATAAATATACAGAGAAAACTCTGACTGAACTAAAAGAGACACAAGAGCTAGTAGCTCGTTTTAAAGAGGCATTTAATGCACATCAGGACTCTTTAAATCGGGTGGTTATTAAATCACCAGTTGATGGTATTATAAATGTATTGAACTATCATACAATAGGACAGGTGATTTCACCAAGTTATCCGATTCTAGAGATTTCTCCAACTGATGATAGTTTGATAATAGAAGCAAAAGTTCCAAGCAAGAATATAGATTCAGTGCATGAAGGCTTGGTAGCAAAAATTCGCTTCAGTGCTTTTAAATCTAGAACAACGCCGTTATTTACTGGCAAAGTTGTTAAAATATCTCCTGATATTGTACAAGACAGAAATACTCCAAGCCAAGATCCTACCACTTATTATATCGCTAGAATTGAGATTGATATGGATGAGTTTAATAAGATTGCAAAAGCTAAAAAGTTAGAGTTACATCCTGGTATGCAAGCGGAAGTTCAAATCGTCACTGGCACAAGGACTCTCCTGAGATATTTACTTGATCCTATTACTGATACGATGTTTAGAGCATTTAAAGAGAAATGATATAGCTAACTAAAGAAGGTTTTAGCCAAAAATGCCTAGTACTACAAATAGTACTAACGTTAAAACGCTGTCATTCCCGCTTCGGCGGGAATCTAAAAAAATAACATAGAAGGTCTGTTATACTGCTCGTAAATGAAGAGTTGGTAGACGAAGATCAAAATCAACAAGTGCTAGGAGTGTTCAAGCCGAGGAGCACAGCGTACATTAGTACGTGGCTACCTGCGGTCTTGGACAACGACAACGCAATTGTTGATTTTCATCGAGTATATCATAATACCCTACTTTTTTTATATAACCACCATTAAAATGGCTGCTGATCGTCTATTAGCGACTCATCTTCGAGACAAAAAAGTGCTTAAAACGTCTAAAGAATCAGGTTTGCAGTGGTTTTGGCATGAAGTTTGTAGTCATGTAAACATCACTTTTCTACTTGACATACTAAAAATTAGTCAACATAATGCTTCTTATGTGTATTACCATTGTTTTGTTTCAAATAAAAACTCTTGTCATTAAAGTACACTTTTATCAGTATTTCTTTATTATAAAATTCCACAGGTGAAAAAATAATGGTATGGATCTCCTGATATACAGAATGAAAAGCAGTTGCTAATCTTCTAAAGTTAATATTAAATATTAAAATAACAATCAGGATGCTAAGATGGAAGTTACCACAATTGGTATAGATATTGCAAAAAGAATTTTCCAAATTCATGGTGTAGATAAAAATGGTAAGACGGTATTAAAGAAAAAATTAATGAGAGATCAAGTTTTAACATTTATGGCTAATTTACCAAAATGTTTGGTAGGGATGGAAGCTTGCGGCGGAGCTAGTTACTGGGCAAGAGAAATAACTAAATTGGGGCATACAGTAAAACTAATGGCAGCACAATTTGTCAAACCGTATGTTAAAACTAATAAAAATGATCAAGCTGATGCAGAAGCTATATGTGAAGCGGTAACAAGACCAAATATGAGGTTTGTACCAATTAGAACTGTAGAACAACAAGATATTTTATCAATTCATCGAGTAAGAGAGAGATTGGTAAAAAATCGTACTGCCCTTGCTAATGAAATTAGGGGTCTACTACATGAATTTGGTTTTATTATTCCTCAAGGGATCAATAAGGTTATGACAAAATTAACCGAGATTTTAGATGAAGGAAATTTAAGCCAGCTGGGTTATCAAACATTTAGTGAACTGAAAGAGGAATTTTTGGATAATGACAAAAAAATAAAAGAGATAGAAAAAAGATTAAAAATAATAGCTAGCAACTTAACTCAATATCAACGATTAACAGCTATACCTAGTCTTGGTTTAATTACTGCTACTGCTTTAATAGCATCAATAGGTAATGCTACAAGTTTTGAGAATGGTAGGCAATTATCGGCATGGTTTGGATTAGTGCCAAGGCAGCATTCCAGTGGAGGGAAAGATAAGTTGCTTGGAATTAGCAAGCGAGGTGATGTTTACTTGCGTACTCTATTGATCCAAGGAGCTAGAGCTGTACTAAATGCCAAGATAAGATTTACATTGGAAGAACAAAAATCTAAAAAAGATTTTAGCAAATTTACGCAGTGGATGTTTAATTTATCTGAGCGAAATGGACATAATAAAACAGTAGTTGCTGTAGCTAATAAACTGGCAAGAGTGGTGTTTGCAGTACTAAGGTCAGGGGATGATTATGTAGAGAGTAAAGTTTGTAGCACAAAGCTATTATAATTAACATAAAATAAAATAAATAGTGGTTTATTAATTAATAGGTAAACAAAGAATATGTAAGAGATTCCAACCCGGAATATGCGTGAGATAATAATATTGATGGTAAATAAGACAAACCTTAGCTTACAAAGAAACTGATGACTACAATGGCTCTTTGAAGCCGATAAAATGATAAGTATATAGTAAATTTGTAAGCCAGCGAATTCCATCAGGGCTGTAGGATAAATTACACATAATTTATTAACTATAAGCCGGATACATGTATGCATTTGCATTTTTGCTATTAGATGTTATTTTTTTCTTGCATTTTACAGGAGGTTCATACATGTAGTCAGTAACGAGAATTTAATTCTACACTCCACTCGTCGCATAATACTCACGTTCTATAGCATAATTTCTGCTCATATTTATCTCGAAGATGAGTAGCGAGGAGTCGCGAAAAAGCGGCGATGCAACAATCCAGGATACACGAAGCGTTACTCTAAAAAAACAGCTTCGCTGTTTACCTAGATCGCCACGGCATCTAAAGAGTCTTGCTATGACGATTATAGAAAAATGTACTATGATTAGCTTGTTACATCGATAGTTGAGATTAAGTAAGTGTATTAATTTTCGGATTTGATATACTCTTCTGCTTTAAAGAATTGTTTTTTGAAAATATCATGGATTCGCATGCGTAACTATACTATATGTACACCTAGCATGCTCACCATTCATTTTCAAATCCAATTCTTCAAATCATTTGAGTATACTAGAGTTTTCTAACGTTTTATCAATTACCCTAGAAAGGATTTCTAAACTATATCCATTTGTTAGTATGCCATTAACAAAAAATGCGGGTGTACCAACAAAACCTTGTGAACTAGCAGCAATGTTAGTATTGGCAAGTAATGTTTCGACAATTTGATTATCATTAAGACATTTAGCATAAGTTTCTGCGGATACTCCACCAATTTGAGCTATATTTGTTAATAATTCACGATATCTATTACTACTGCCCCATTTATCTTGTTGTGCTAGTATTACACTTTGGAATTTAAGAAAACTCTCTAGATCATTTGGACAACGTGCCAAAATTGCTGCATCTAAATCTTGCTTATTACCGACAAATTCACGAATTATATAAGCAATTTTATTGGTATCAATATATTTCTTTTTAAGCTCAGGTAGAATTTTTTCATGATAATAAGCACAATGTGGGCAAGTTGGAGAAAAATACTCAACTACCACTACAGTTGCCTTAACATTACCAAGAACTATATCATTTTGGCTAACATTGAAAGTTGGTTTATAAGGCATCTGTTTCAAGCTAACATTATCAGTAGAGTTAGTAGCAGAATCCTCTACCGTATCTAGAGATTCTTCCGTATTAGTTGAAACCGTACTGTCTTGAGGATTTACTATTGTATTCCATTTATCATTGGCAAGGTTGTCATTATTTTCTTCTTGTGGAGCTTTTTCCTGAGTCACTTCAGCCTTATTATCAGGTTGTTCGTTTTTATTATTAGATTTATCACTTTCTTCCGAACATGATATTAACAATAATGAAATTATAATGATAAGGATATTATGCATAAGTTTTGATATAGTTTTAAGTTAAATTAAATACTTTACTCTTCAGGATTTTATATTCCTTATGAGAAGTCCTTATAAAAATAAGGTTTTACTGGTATTTAAGCAATAAAAATTTTTACTTATTCGTAACAAAATAATTAATTTATATACTATAAATATTTTTTCTAATAAATGCAAAAATACTATTAGTTAAAATAAAAATATTGTTATAATGATTTGAACCCCCGCGTAACTTTCGTGATAATTAAGTCTTATTTGTAAATAAGGTAACACAACCCAAGAAGAAGTGAAAAATATATTGGGATACCATGATGATACTGATATAATGCTTGATGGTAGCATGAAATGGGTATACATCCGTATAACTTATGTTCCGATTAGTTAATTGATTCTCCTCCCTAGATACTGAATAACACGATAAGAAAATTAATTATGAAAGATTTTAATACTAAGGTCATTAGTAAGTATACAGAAAGATTAAAAGGCTGTTTTGTCTCTTTAAGCTCTGAATGCATCGTGTCTTGTAAGTATCCTAGTACTTTAAAAAGGTCTTTGCGTACTTTTAATATTATAAAGATTCTACAACAGAATAGTGACTTGCTTGATTATCTTAGTCTAGATAGTCAAAAGAACTTGCTTTCTATTCTTGAGCATTACGGACCTCTCTCTATTGAAACGTTAAAGCAACAAAAATATCAAATGGAAGAGGTAACAAATTTTGTTACCTCTCTTAATCAATTGGTTGATTGCTTAAAAAGTTCTTCCACTTTACATCATGAAGAAAATAATAAGGCACTAAAACCTGTAATGGATTTAGCTAGAAACTTTGTACAACATTGTTGTATATTAATAATTGAAGATGTTAAAAATCAAGATGTTATAAATAATTTACAGGCAACTGCCATTGTTTTGAATTTAGATAATTTATCGCTTGAGCAACAAAATCTACTTTTAGATCAATTGTTGTTCATTAAAGAATTATGGCAGATTGATTCTACTATTGACATAAAGAAAGAATCTGTTCCTTTGTTATTTCATGCTAATATATTATTAACACTGAAAGAAGAGAACACAGTAGATTACGAATACATTTTTAAAAAAATTACTAATTTTTTAATAGATGATCACAATGTATTGATGGAGTTAACCAATGCTAAGTTAATTTGCTTATATAATAGGCTAAAAGATTTATGTATTAAATCTCAGACCATAAACCATATTTTGCTAAGAATACATGACGAGTCAAAATTTAGGAAGAGTTTCAGTAAACTTAATAATTCAGGGTATGAGCTTTCAGTATTATTTGAAAATTATAATGCAATAATACATCAGATAGAAAATGCAGAGTTCGCTATAATAGAAAGATTCTTACTTCGGCAAAATGTCTTTATGCATGAAATTTTAATTAATATTACAAAGCATATAGATGCTATCAGGATGCTCAATATAACAGAAGATTCTGATCTGAATTATATATTAGCTCAGATTAGAAAAAGGTTAACTCAAAATATCCAAAGTGGTCATACTATTTCTTTAATGATTTCTTCTATTGAGTCTAAATTTTCTGCAAAACTTGAAGTTAAAATTATCAAACGATATGCTTCTTTAGATAGTTTTACTAAAAATGCTTTAAAAACTAGGTATCAGTTGTTATTTAAAAATATTACTTCATTATTAAAAAAAGAGCTAAATTATGCAGAGTTTGTACAACAGGTAATAACATGTAGAATCGCAGCTGATTATAAGATAAATAGTAATGTTACTTCAGTTAGAACGTTAAGACTAATTGAACAAGAAAGGTTAGAAGTAAAAAAACAATTATGTGAAATAAATTTTGTAGAAACTTTTAGTGACAAATATTTAAATAAAACATCTAGTTTAAGTTTTAAAAAACATGTCAGGAGAACTAGTATAACAACTCCTGCAGGTTATGTTACGGTAATTATTAGAATATTACTAACAAATTTTAGTGTTGAACAGCTTCAACTTTTATCACAATTTTTAATGAATGGTAATCTAACTACAATTCGAACAATCGTTCAACAAGAGTTGGTTGTGCAAGTTAAAAAACGCACCACTATAAGTAAAGTAATATATTATGTATTTACTAGAAAGAAAAATGAACTTACCATGCTCAATAATATCAAGAGAATTCTAAATGAATATACTAACCTCAATTAGATATAAGAAGCCTTTTTTAGGGGTGTATTAATAAGCAGATTATAGTCAATTCAGGAGAATTTGATGCTAGGAACGATGGAGTGAAGCCTATAGATAATAGACGAGTGACGACGTCACCAAATTCTCATCAATTGACTATATCAAAAATTTTTGTAAGATTTGCTAACATAAGCATGTCAGAACCATCTTCTAAAGCCCAAACCCAAGAAAGTACAGATTGGACAAAACACCAATCGCTAATTCGCTCCGTATCTAAATCCAAGAGAGTTGCAAACTTAATGATGCGATTTGCAATAATACTCTCAACATCTTCTAAAGCAAGGAGTTCAGGGAGAGGATTACGAATAAATGCTGCTACCTCATATGCTTTTTCACCGATAACTCCTTTAGGATCAATAACCACCCAATTATCACCACTTTGTAGAATATTATCATGATGTAAATCACCATGAAGTAAAACTAACATTGACGATGTGCCTAGTAATTTATCTCGCAATTGTCTAGCTTTTTCTAAGTAGTAAGTTGGCACATCCCATTCTTTATCTAATACTGCCAACCAATCTGTGACATAAGGAAAACCTTCTGATGGCAAAGGT
Organism: Candidatus Tisiphia endosymbiont of Myopa tessellatipennis; assembly: GCF_964031105.1. Taxonomy (NCBI): domain Bacteria; kingdom Pseudomonadati; phylum Pseudomonadota; class Alphaproteobacteria; order Rickettsiales; family Rickettsiaceae; genus Candidatus Tisiphia; species Candidatus Tisiphia endosymbiont of Myopa tessellatipennis. The sequence continues at coordinate 102,167 of NZ_OZ035005.1, forward strand.
GCATAGTGTAATCTTTTCATTACATTACATGCTATTTTAATAGCCTCGTAATCTTTTACAGGAAAATAGGATTTTAATGATATATTAGAAATAGCCTGCTCAACTAGCAGTAAGCCGGTGCTTTCAGCTAAAACCTTCACACCCCCAAATTTAGAAAAAACTTTTAAAGCTGTTGATTCTCTCTTAAGATCATCAATGTCTAGCCCTAACTTTAAGATAATTGGCTGATAACCTTGGAAGCCTGCTAGGACATAATGGTAACTCAAGTTCTTAACTGGATTTAAGCTAGACAAACCGTACTCCTTGACCAATTTATGGACAATTTTTGGCAAATCATCTAACCAAACCTTACCTTGAACACCATAGATATTAGTAATGTTAGTTTCAAATGTTTTCATGATGATCTCAGAAAAATGCATTCTTAAAGTAGCTGGCACAAATGCATTTTAATCTATTATCGCTAATAATCTTAGCTAATAATATTATTAGCAAATGAAATATTTAACAATCAGGCATCAAACCACTTTAAGCCTGATTGTTTACATTCTCATTCCAATTTCGGATTAATGAAATTAATCCGAAATTGAGGTTGATAATAAATTTGTATTTTTTTATGCTAGATCAAATTAACTATTTGCTATAATATTATAGGTAATTCTAACTTAAAACTTATAAAATTGATATTATGGGAATGAGCTTCAGCCACTTATTAGTGATCTTATTAATCATCTTAGTGTTGTTTGGAGCTGGTAAGTTGCCTCAAGTGATGTCAGATCTTGCAAAAGGTCTTAAAGCTTTCAAGGAAGGAATGAAAGACATTGATAAGAAAAAAGATGAATAGACTTCTTTCGAAACTCGCTTATGCTGAGGGATTTGAAGGAGACGCGGAACCTCGACCCGCAGCGTACTCTAATGTACGTGAGGATTCGAGTACCGCATCGACGTACAAATCACCAGCAGAAGTAGAGTTTCGAAAGAAGTCTAATAACCTGTTTTGCTAGGTGATGTGAAGATTTCTATCTAATTCTTATCGATCGTTATTTTCGTTCTCGAATCCGTAATACCATTTCCCAAAACTAAATTGCTACTCGGAGTACGAGTGTCAGCTACCTTCGCGTCTCATCTTCGAGACGAAAAAGTGCTTGAAACGTCTAAAGAATCAGGTTCGCAGTGGTTTTGGCATGAAGTTTGTAGTCATGTAAACATCACTTTTCTACTTGACATACTAAAAATTAGTCAACATAATGCTTCTTATGTGTATTACCATTGTTTTGTTTCAAATAAAAACTCTTGTCATTAAAGTACACTTTTATCAGTATTTCTTTATTATAAAATTCCACAGGTGAAAAAATGTAGTCAGTAACGAGAATTTAATTCTACACTCCACTCGTCGCATAATACTCACGTTCTATAGCATAATTTCTGCTCATATTTATCTCGAAGATGAGTCGCGTACAACTAGTACGTGAGGAGCGGGGATTATGAAGTACGACGACGTGATGATTAGTTTTCGGAAATGGTATAACACCACAACTGTTGAAAGTTAAAAAACCGTCATCGCGATGAGCTTTGTAAGCCCTAAACCGTCTATTAGCGAGGAGTCGCTGTAAGCGACGACGTGGCAATCTTGTGAAGAAGAGCTTACTTCATGAGATCGCCACGGCGTCTATCGACGCCTCGCGATGACGATTTTTAACTTTCAACAGTTGTGGCTGTAAGACCGACTAAGCAATCCAGTAACATCATTTATCTATAGATTGTTTCCTAGATTGCTTCGCTTACGCTCGCAATGACGCTGTGGTATAGGTGTACAGTTGTGGGATAATTATACTCATTCAATAACTATCGCAGCTCGCTCAAATTTATTTTCTAAGTTGCTTTTAAGGTTTTTATATTGAGGAGTTTTTAACTCTTCATTGGTAATCAAACTTTTTCTTATGGAGATTATATCTGTAAATTCGGTATCTTTATCCTGATATTTACATGATCTATTGACATATATCCACGGAGTATCAACCTCAAAGTTTAATTTTTTACAGTCTTTAATTATAATATTTTTTATAATTATATGTCTTGTGTTAGTGTTAGGTATACCTATAAAAAGGTCTGATACTTGGTCAAAAGCTGTATTTGTAATATCCTCCATCCCATATAATCTTAACCTTAAACCAAACCCCTTATTGGTTTTAAAAATTCGATTTTTTTGCTGATATGCGTATTTAATTGTAAGATCCTTGACAATACGAGAAGTAAGATCAGGTAATTCTAAAAATTTCTTGTCTTCTTCATCAAGATATACTCCTGTCAACATGTGGAAAGTAAAATCCCTTAGCTGTTCATTTGATTCATATAACCCAGCACCTGTTATATTTACTGCTGTTTCTCCTTGTAAATCAAGCTGACCATGCACATCTACAATATTATTTCTTATTACGAACTCATTGTGCATTATAGCTTGTGAATTTTGATGGGCTATTTCAGGAACTTTGGTATAACCTGCTTCTTGCATATCTAATACCAAGGCTAACTTACCTGCAACATCCGAAAAAATTCCTTGTGCCATACTGACAAAGTTTGTTGGGTCAATCCAATATATTTTTCCATTTTTATTAGCTACTTTAAGCATCACATGATTAAAATTTCTAACATTAGGTAATGCATCTGGGTTAGAAAAATTAGTAATACCTCGCATTACTAAAATGGGTTGAACCTTAAACCCAAGCTTTTGCAAGATAACAGCAGTACTTGCAGAAAAATCTTTGCAATCACCAATTTGAGAAGTAGCAATCTTTTCTAAATCTCTAGGAAAATACCGACCTGATACTGTTCGCCAATCACCCATATATTGGATTTTCTCAGCTAATGAAGAAGTAACAAAATTAATTTTTTCTTCATCGGTATTTTTATCTAGAGCAGATTCCGCTATATTCATGAAAATTGTAGGAAGTGGTTGATTGATTACCTTAGAATAGCCAGGAGCTAATTGTTTGGCCAAATCTTGCCATTTGGTTAAACTTGATAAAGATACCCAAGTTTTGTGCTTAATATTTAATATACCATTACTTGGTTCATTGGTCAATTGATTATAAACAGGTTTCTCTAGGATAATCTCTGCCGAATGAAAGTCACTTTCAGCATCGGTAATAACTTTTAATACGCCTTTTGGGTCGTTTACTTTGATATTTAGAGGTAATTTGGAATTAATCTTAGTTCTACTTGCTTGCAAGTAACCTTCCCTACCATAGAATATGGTATCACCATAAAAATCATCTATAGCAACTTTTGTTTCAACATACTTATATTTTAAGTATATTTCTGCACCAAGTTCCACTTTAGGGAATGAGATAGTTATCTGATTTAGCTGATCAAAACCTTGTCCAAAACTAGCTAACGGTTTATCCTCAATCATATCTTTAGAAACTACATATTCTTGCCCATTATAAATAGTCTTGGCTTCTAATATAGAGATTTTGGAACTATAGTTATTATAAGTCAATCTATATTGAGAGAACTGACTACGTCCTGATTCTTTTAGTATTTTTGCGTGTATTTCCATTATTTCTTCAGAAGTACCATCTTGGTTAATAGTAATATCGTTGTTACAAAATTTTATTTCAACAGGAGCATCTTCGTACTTACTCCATCTTCCTTGAGCGGAGTAGTTTATTAAAAATACTAATAATATTAGACGAAGACAAAATTTTAAATAAGTCATTATAAATAATCCTAAAAATAAAGAAATACCCCTTAGTTACCAGCATTATAAGGTATTGTAAACTAAAAAATAGAGACCACTAAGTAAAAATGATCTTTTTTCTTGGAGGGATATAAACAATTTTTTCTTGGTCATTTATATTATTGTCATAATTCATTTTTTCCATGACACCAATAAAATAATTACCATGTGGCATTAGTTTTACTATTGCCCAACCGTCCATAATAAATTGAGTAATTTTATCTAAATCAGATTTGTTTTCAGCGAAAGATATAATTTTTTTATGGGGTTTTACCCTTGTCATAATCTTATTTTTTATTAATTTTAATTTCTTATATTTATTATTACTAAATCTTTTGATTAGTACGGCTGTAACAATAATTGCATCGAAACTGTGTTAGCTTTATTAGAGGGAAAATGTATACTCAAATGATTTGAAGCATTGGATTTGAAAATGAATGGTGAGCATGTTAGGCGTACATATTAGTATAGTTACGCATGCGAATCCATGATATTTTCAAAAAACAATTCGTAGGAGCAGAAGAGTATATGTATTTTTTGAAATACACTAACATTATCCCAAAAGTTAACTGATTTGATTGACCTTTCTTTTTCTTACATAAAATTAGATACTCTAATGATAAATTATATAGTCAAATACATTGAATTAGGTGGTAAAAACATAGAAGTAGTTTTCACAATCAACTGATTTTATCAATTATCTTTCCACCTAATTCAATGTATTTGACTATATTACATTTTTATCTGTTCCTAGAATTCACGGTGTCAGTATCTTTTAATATCAATCTATCCTAGATAACTAATTATTGCAACACTTTCTTTTATTTTAAATACATAATGCTGAGGGATTTAAAGAAGCCACGAAACCTCGACCCACAGCGGACAATGATGTACGTGAGGAGCAGAGTATCGGTAGTACGAATAAATTACCAGCAGAAGTAGAGTTTGCCAAAGATATCTATTATATTTTCCACATTATATCTTAGTGCTTTATAATTTCTGTGCTATACTAGCTTTAGAATTGATAACTACTAATAGCATATATGGATAAAATAACTCCTCGAGTTGATTTGGCATTTAAGAAAATCTTTGGTGTAGAAGAGAATAAGGACTTGCTGATATCCTTGATTAATTCAATTGTATCTAAGGAAGATCAAGTGGCAGAGGTAACGCTGCTTAATCCATATAATCCAAAGAGCTTTAAGAATGATAAACTCTCAATATTAGACGTGAAAGCCAAATCTGTTGATGGCAAAAGGTTCAATATTGAAATTCAAATTAGCGACGAAGCTGATTATGATAAGCGAGCTTTATATTATTGGGCTAAATTATATACCGAACAATTAAAGGTAGCTCAGGACTATTCTACCCTAAGCAAAGCCATTGGTATTCATATTCTAAACTTTACTTCTATTCCGAATGTAACTAAATATCACAATGTTTTCCATATAGTAGAAAAAGATAGTGGCTTGTTATATTTCAAAGACCTCGAATTACATACTATTGAGCTTAATAAGTTTACTGATAATTCTTATGAGGAATTACCTGATATACTGAAAAAAGTAAAAAACTCTCTAGACATGTGGACAGCTTTTCTAACAAGACATGACCTACTTAACAAAGATAATTTACCTAAAGAATTAGACAATGCCAGCTTAAAAAAAGCTCTAACAGTGTTAAATGTTATGAACTTTACTGACGAAGAAAGGGAAGCTTATGAAGACCATCTTAAATGGCTGCGTATCGAAGCTAATACTCTGAAAAAACAACTGGAGAAAGGTAGAGAGGAAGGTATAATAGCTATAGCAAAAGAAATGCTATTAAACAATGAGCCGATGGAAAAAATTATTAAATACACTAAGTTAAGTAAATCTCAAATAGAAAATCTAAAATGACTTACGATCCTCAAATTTATCATTTACTATCATTTACTAACATATTCTATTATTGTTATGTAATGGTTAGCTATAGCAGAAGAGGAAATTATGATTAAGAGTATTTGGGCAAAGGTTAAATATGTAGTATACTTGCTTATATATATAGTGATTACTTGGGTTACTACGAGAATTATACTTATATCAACATTTCCTGATGATGGTCAATGCCATTGCACTGAAACTCCAACGTTACTGCATTATATTTTAGCTTCGATAGTAACTATATTGCCAGTAATAGCACATATATGTACAAAAAATCGTAAACCAAAAGTAAAGTCTGATACTAAATAAATTATGATTGGTAAATTAAAAGGTAAAATAGATGCATGTTTTAATGATTATGTCATTATTGATGTTAGTGGTGTTGGATATTTAGTGTATTGTTCTAGTAAAACTTTAAATAAGTTAGTCGTTAATGAGTTTTGTCAATTATTTATTGAAACACATGTAAGAGAAGATCATATTAATCTTTACGGCTTTTTATCTCTCGAAGAGAAGGCTTTTTTTAATTTATTACAATCGGTAAACGGTATTGGTACAAGAATGGCTTTAGCTATTTTATCAAATTTATCACCCAAGCAAATCCAATCAGCGATAGCAAGAAGGGATAAAGAAGCTTTTAAAGCCATTTCTAGTGTTGGGCTAAAACTAGCTGAACGAATTATCATAGAGTTAAAGGATAAAGCTTTAACTAATTTTACTAACAACCTTACCATGGATAACAATGATACTGACTTAGCTAAGATATCATCTGATGCCACATTAGTGTTAACCTCGCTTGGTATTGGTAAAACTGAAGCACAGAATTTAGTACAGGGAATTATTGCAGAAAATTCTAATCTCTCTATTAATGAACTAATTAAACTTGCACTAAAAGCACGTGGATCCAATGTCTAAAAATATTTTGTCAGCTGATATACTTCCGAGTGATCAAGAATTTTCTCTACGACCTAGCTATTTAAGAGAATTTGTCGGACAACAACAAATTAAGGATAATTTATCCATTTTTATCCAAGCAGCTAAAAATAGGTCTGAACATTTAGATCATACATTATTTTACGGTCCTCCTGGACTTGGTAAAACCACTCTTGCACAAATTATTTCTAAGGAAATGGGAGTAAATTTTAAATCCACCTCAGGACCTGCTATATCAAAAGCAGCTGACCTAGCTGCTATACTTACTAATTTGCAAGATAATGATGTGTTATTTATCGATGAAATTCACCGTCTTAGTACAAATATTGAAGAAGTATTGTACCAAGCAATGGAAGATTTTGCTTTAGACATAGTTATTGGTGAAGGACCTTCAGCAAGGTCAGTAAAAATCAATCTACCCAATTTCACTTTAGTTGGAGCAACTACTAGGCTCGGTTTACTCAGCAATCCTTTGAGAGATAGATTTGGCATACCATTGCGGTTGCATTTTTATAACGTAGCTGAATTAAAACTTGTTTTGAGTAGAGCTAGTAAATTGCTAGCAATTAATTTAACCGATGAGGCATTAGAAGAGATAGCGGGGCGTAGTAGAGGAACTCCAAGAATTGCCCTTAGGCTAGTTAGACGAGTGAGAGATTTTGCTTCTGTCGATGATAAGCTAGAAATTGATAAAAATATTGCCAATATCTCCCTAAATCGATTAGAAGTTGACAAAATAGGTTTAGATAGTAATGATTATAGATACTTAAAATTTATAGCTGATAATTATGCTGGTGGTCCGGTTGGTATAGAGACAATTGCAGCAGCTCTATCAGAACAACGTGATGCTGTTGAAGAGACTATAGAACCATATTTAATACAAATAGGGTTATTACAACGTACCCCAAGAGGTAGAGTTATTACTAAAAATGCCTTTGACCATCTTGGAATATAGTAATTTACAGTTACAAAGAGGTAGTTTATGAAAATAATCAACATAAAACAACAGAAAAACCCGCTTAGTTCAATGTCGTCTCCTATAGTCTTTGATTTAGCAATTAAATATAAACCTGATCTTGCTAAAGCTTATAATAACAAAGGTGTTGCCTTGAACAAGTTAGGTAAATACTCGCAATCAGAAGAAGCATTTAGCAAGGCAGAGCGACTTAGAACAAAACATTAAAAATTATAGAATGTATAGCTAACCCGACTAACATTACTCCGTCATTGCGAGGAGCTACTTTAGTGGCGACGAAGCAATCCAAAAAAGTTAGAAATGGATTGCTTCGTCGGCTCACGCCTCCTCGCAATGACACTAGGATTTATGTACTCTTCGCTACTCATCTTCGAGACAAAAAAGTGCTTAAAACGTCTAAAGAATCAGGTTTGCAGTGGTTTTGGCATGAAGTTTGTAGTCATGTAAACATCACTTTTCTACTTGACATACTAAAAATTAGTCAACATAATGCTTCTTATGTGTATTACCATTGTTTTGTTTCAAATAAAAATTCTTGTCATTAAAGTACACTTTTATCAGTATTTATTTATTATAAAATTCCACAGGTGAAAAAATAATGGTATGGACCTCCTGATATACAGAATGAAAAGCAGTTGCTAATCTTCTAAAGTTAATATTAAATATTAAAATAACAATCAGGAGTCTAAGATGGAAGTTACCACAATTGGTATAGATATTGCAAAAAGAATTTTCCAAATTCATGGTGTAGATAAAAATGGTAAGACGGTATTAAAGAAAAAATTAATGAGAGATCAAGTTTTAACATTTATGGCTAATTTACCAAAATGTTTGGTAGGGATGGAAGCTTGCGGCGGAGCTAGTTACTGGGCAAGAGAAATAACTAAATTGGGGCATACAGTAAAACTAATGGCAGCACAATTTGTCAAACCGTATGTTAAAACTAATAAAAATGATCAAGCTGATGCAGAAGCTATATGTGAAGCGGTAACAAGACCAAATATGAGGTTTGTACCAATTAAAACTGTAGAACAACAAGATATTTTGTCAATTCATCGGGTAAGAGAGAGATTGGTAAAAAACCGTACGGCACTTGCGAATGAAATTAGAGGATTATTACATGAATTTGGTTTTATTATTCCTCAAGGGATCAATAAGGTTGTAACAAAATTAACTGAGATTTTAGATGAAGGAAATTTGAGTCAGCTAGGTTACCAAACATTTAGTGAACTGAAAGAGGAATTTTTGGATAATGACAAAAAAATAAAAGAGATAGAAAAAAGATTAAAAATAATAGCTAGCAACTTAACTCAATATCAACGATTAACAGCTATACCTGGTCTTGGTTTAATTACTGCTACTGCTTTAATAGCATCAATAGGTAATGCTACAAGTTTTGAGAATGGTAGGCAATTATCGGCATGGTTTGGATTAGTGCCAAGGCAGTATTCCAGTGGAGGGAAAGATAAGTTGCTTGGAATTAGCAAGCGAGGTGATGTTTACTTGCGTACTCTATTGATCCAAGGAGCTAGAGCTGTACTAAATGCCAAGATAAGATTTACATCGGAAGAACAAAAATCTAAAAAAGATTTTAGCAAATTTACGCAGTGGATGTTTAATTTATCTGAGCGAAATGGACATAATAAAACAGTAGTTGCTGTAGCTAATAAACTGGCAAGAGTGGTGTTTGCAGTACTAAGGTCAGGGGATGATTATGTAGAGAGTAAAGTTTGTAGCACAAAGCTATTATAATTAACATAAAATAAAATAAATAGTGGTTTATTAATTAATAGGTAAACAAAGAATATGTAAGAGATTCCAACCCGGAATATGCGTGAGATAATAATATTGATGGTAAATAAGACAAACCTTAGCTTACAAAGAAACTGATGACTACAATGGCTCTTTGAAGCCGATAAAATGATAAGTATATAGTTTGTAAGCCAGCGAATTCCATCAGGGCTGTAGGATAAATTATACATAATTTATTAACTATAAGCCGGATACATGTATGCATTTGCATTTTTGCTATTAGATGTTATTTTTTTCTTGCATTTTACAGGAGGTCCATACATGTAGTCAGTAACGAGAATTTAATTCTACACTCCACTCGTCGCATAATACTCACGTTCTATAGCATAATTTCTGCTCATATTTATCTCGAAGATGAGTCGCTAATAGCCGGAGTAATGCTAATCGGAGTTAGCTATATATTTTAAAAACAAACTAAGAAATACTTAAGAAAGAAATATTATATGAAAAAAGCTTTAAGTCTTATAATTGCTGCAGCAATTATTTACTCTATTGTCCAAATGAAGATGCTTTCTCCTCCTGAGGATAAAGACCCTAAAGTTCAGACAACTAATGATGCTGAAAATAATAAAAATACTAAAGCTGCTCCTGAACAAGCAAATATACCATTAACTGGTAATTTTCTTGAAAAAACTGTTTCAAAGGTTTTGATAAATGCTCTTAAGACAGAAGAAGGTCGACTATTTTTTGAGCATTTACTACAACCAACGAACAAACCTATTACTGATGGTAAATATACTATAGAGGTTAATAGAGACTTAATACAACCAATGTTTAAGATTAATAGCTTTGGTAATGGGACTAAAGGACCAGCTACTTGTGGTCACGTAGTCACATTACGTTATCAATTATTGGATATTAACAATAATTTACTTAGCGAAAATACCAAGACCTTTACACTTGGTTCTAGAGCGATCATGCTAGGTCTTGATTCTGTAGTAGTAGGTATGATGGTTGGACAAACAAGACAAGCGGTGCTTCCTGCAAAATATGCATATTATAACCAGCAATATAAAGAAGAAGATAGAGATCATGATGCACCTTATAGAGTTAATATTGTCTTAAATTCAATATTACCTAATAATTTTGTTGATAGTAATGAAGTAAAGATATTTGATGATGAAATAGCTTATAGAATGCCATTATTATGCGGAGATAAAGTAGGGGTTGACGTAAAGATTACTAAACTATCGAATGGTCAGGTAATTTATGATTCAGTACAGAAAGGTAAGAAATTAGATATAAAAATTGGTGATATTAATTATCCATTAATCGTTTCATATGCTCTACATGGTAAAGTGCCAGTTGGCACTAGAACAGTAATTGCCAAAGGTAAGTCATTTAAGGCACTTGGTTCTAATATCAACAAAATGCTTAATCAAGATAAGATTCCTATGGATGAATATTTGATGCTGGAATTAACAAATTTTCAAACAGAATAATAGAGAAAAGAATGCACGACAATAATTACAAGACAAAAAGAGCTACAGTACCAGCTCTAGAAGAATTATTATTTGAACCCATAAAAATACTAGATCATGGCTTTATCAGAATTATTGATTATATGGGTGATGATAGTAGCATCGTCCAAGCAGCACGAGTATCATATGGTAAAGGTACAAAACAACTAAGCCAAGATAAAGGTTTAATCAATTACCTAATGCGTCACCACCATACAACACCATTTGAAATGTGTGATATCAAATTTCATATTAAACTGCCTATTTTCGTTGCAAGACAATGGATACGTCACAGAACCGCTAGTGTTAATGAATATTCAGCTAGATATTCTATATTAGAAAATGAATTTTATTTACCAGAAAAACAGAATCTTGCTGCTCAATCCACAATAAATAAACAAGGAAGAAGTGATGAAGAAATTCCAAAAGAAATTGCAGATAAAGTCTTAGTGCTATTAGAAAAAGATGCTAAACTATGCTATCAGCATTATACTGAAATGATGAACCAGGATGAACATGGCAATATTATCGATGAAAATACTATAGGTATTACTAGGGAACTTGCGAGAATGAATTTAACCTTAAACTATTATACAGAATGGTATTGGAAAATTAATTTACATAATCTATTACATTTTTTACTGTTACGTGGGGATTCTCATGCTCAATATGAAATCAGAGTATATGCAGAGAAAATGCTAGAAATAGTAAAAGCTTGGGTACCTTTCACTTATGATGCTTTCGAGGAATATAGGCTAGGAGGAAATAATATTTCTAAAAAAGGACTTGCTGTTATAAAAAAACTACTCAATAATGAAGAAATTACTCAAGAATCTAGTGGCATAAACAAAAGAGAATGGGATGAATTAATGCAACTTATAAAATAGGTATTATAAAAATGATTACAATTGATAGAACAACCTACCGAGCCCCATCTTTTAATGAGAGAGTTAGATTTTTGGTACTGCATTACACTAACGAAAACTTAGAAGGATCCCTAAGAGACCTGCTAGGTTCGAAAGTTAGTGTACACTATCTAGTTTCTGACTCTAATCCGAATCATATATTCCAATTAGTGGAAGAGTCTAGACGAGCTTGGGATGTTGGTGTTAGTGGTTGGCAGGGGCGTCAGAATCTCAATGATACTTCTATAGGTATTGAAATAGTAAATCTTGGCGATACTAAAGATTCTCAAGGAAATATTCATTGGTATCCTTATCCCGAAGACCAAATTACAGCGGTAATGGAGCTTTGTCAGAATATTATAGCTCGTTATGATATTAACCCCACTTGTGTAATTGGTCATTCTGATGCTGCTCCGGGAAGGAAACAAGACCCAGGTCCCCTATTTCCATGGAAACAATTATATGATAATAATATCGGAGCTTGGTATGATCAAGATACTGTTAATGCTCTAATGCCCAAGGTAGATCTGTCTAATGTAAAGTTAATCCAAGAACAATTTAGCAAATATGGTTATGTGTTGCAGCCGACAGGAATAATTGATCAACAGACAACGGATGTTGTAGTATCGTTCCAAATGCATTTCCGCCCAAAGAATTTTTCTGGAATATTAGATGTCGAGACCGTGGCAATTTTAGAAGCATTATTACAAAAATATCTTATGTAAAAAAGCTGTCATTCCTGCGAAACATTTGTTGCGTAGATCACTAGTGTGTAATCGTCATAGCAAGGCTCTTTAGGTGCCGTGGCGATCTAGTGAAGTGAGGCGTAATACTGCATAAAGATTGCCACGTCGCTGCTATCGCAGCTCCTCGCTAATAGACGATTGCGGTGTCTATAGGTGCATCGCGACTTATCTTCGAGAGGGAGAAGTGTTTGAAGAGGTAGGAAAGTAAGGTTTATAAGGATTTTGCTATAAGATTTGTAGTCATGTAAATGATATTTTTTATTTGACAATGCTGGAATTTAGAGATATAATCTCTTTCATGTATATTACAACTGTTCCAAATAGAAATTCTCGTCCTGCAATATTGCTTCGTACCTCTTATCGCGAAGACGGGAAAGTATTAAATAAAACCCTAGCTAACTTAACTAACTGGGATGATTTACGCATTGAGGCTTTTAAGAAGATGCTGAAAGGTGAATTTGATGGTTTAGATGGTGTTCCTGAGGTTGGTGAAAGTTTTGGGACTATTTTTCTACTAAAAAGAATTGCTGATGAAATTGGTATTACTAAGGCTCTTGGTACTAGAAGCAAAGAAGCTTTATTGAGTCTATTTTTGGTTTTAGCACGCTTTGCTCACCAAGGGTCTAGACTTTCCAGCGTGAAATGGGCGAAATCGCATGCGATATCTGATGTATTATCTGTCGATTCATTTGATGAAACCCATTTATATCAGGCTCTAGAATGGTTAGAAGAGAACCAAGAAAAGATCGAATTAAAATTATTTAAAACTTATCAAAAGAAAAATAACAAGCCGCCTGTTATGCTTTTATATGACGTCACTTCCAGCTATTTCGAAGGAACAGAGAATGAACTTGCGGAATATGGGTACAATCGGGATAAAAAGAAGGGTAAAAAGCAAATAGTGATTGGTCTATTAACTGATGATCATGGCGAACCTTTGGCTGTTAGAGTTTTTAAGGGTAATAGTGCTGATCCTTCTACCATTTATGAGCAGATTGAACTAGTAAAATCTAATTTTGGTATTAAGAATATAGTCTTTGTTGGTGATAAAGGAATGATTAAGGGGACAGGCAAAGAAGCCCTGACCAAAGAAGGGTGGGACTATATTACAACCTTAAGTAAAGTTGATATTGAAAGCTTAGAGAAAAGCGGAGTTTTGCAATATAGTTTTTTTGAAGAACAGCTATGCGAAGTAACCAGTAATGGTAAAAGATATATTTTAAGGAAAAATGGTTCTATAGCCCGAAAAGTTGAGTTTGATAGGAATACCCGAGTTGAAAAATTGGTTGCAAAGATTGAAGAGCGTAATATATATGTATCAACCCATAAGAAAGCAAAGCCAGAACTTGGTTTAAATAATATTCAAAAAATTGCCAAAGAATGGCGGATAGATAAATTTATCAACCTAAAATTAGATGGCAACCAAATAGTGGTTGAAATTGATCAAGATAAGAAAAAAGAGTTGTTTGCTCTTGATGGTTGTTATGCGATTGAAACACAGATTGAAATTAAACTGATGAGTAAAGAATTGGTTGATAAAGCTTACCATAATTTACATGAAGTAGAATCGAATTTTAGCAGTATGAAGACAGGATTACTCGAAGTAAGACCGATCTTTTTAAGGAAAAGCAACAGAACGAAGGGACATGTATTTGTTTGTATGTTGGCATTAAAAATATGGCACTATATGAAAAATAAGTTGAAACAAGGTTGCGGCGTAACCAAGGATGGTAAATATAATGTGACCATTGAGGAAGCATTAAGAGAGCTAGATAAAGTATGTTTTTTATATTACACAATCAAGGGTTGCAAAGTTATAAGATTACCAAAATTAAGCGAGTTTCAACAAAATTTATTCAATTTATTTGATTTAACGATGCCCCAAATGACAAAATCTGCAAAATGATAAAATAATGGTATGGACCTCCTGATATACAGAATGAAAAGCAGTTGCTAATCTTCTAAAGTTAATATTAAATATTAAAATAACAATCAGGAGGCTAAGATGGAAGTTACCACAATTGGTATAGATATTGCAAAAAGAATTTTCCAAATTCATGGTGTAGATAAAAATGGTAAGACGGTATTAAAGAAAAAATTAATGAGAGATCAAGTTTTAACATTTATGGCTAATTTACCAAAATGTTTGGTAGGGATGGAAGCTTGCGGCGGAGCTAGTTACTGGGCAAGAGAAATAACTAAATTGGGGCATATAGTAAAACTAATGGCTCCACAATTTGTCAAACCGTATGTTAAAACTAATAAAAACGATCAAGCTGACGCTGAAGCTATATGTGAAGCAGTAACAAGACCAAATATGAGGTTTGTACCAATTAAAACTGTAGAACAACAAGATATTTTGTCAATTCATCGGGTAAGAGAGAGATTGGTAAAAAACCGTACGGCACTTGCGAATGAAATTAGAGGATTATTACATGAATTTGGTTTTATTATTCCTCAAGGGATCAATAAGGTTGTAACAAAATTAACTGAGATTTTAGATGAAGGAAATTTGAGTCAGCTAGGTTACCAAACATTTAGTGAACTGAAAGAGGAATTTTTGGATAATGACAAAAAAATAAAAGAGATAGAAAAAAGATTAAAAATAATAGCTAGCAACTTAACTCAATATCAACGATTAACAGCTATACTTGGTCTTGGTTTAATTACTGCTACTGCTTTAATAGCATCAATAGGTAATGCTACAAGTTTTGAGAATGGTAGGCAATTATCGGCATGGCTTGGATTAGTGCCAAGGCAGCATTCCAGTGGAGGGAAAGATAAGTTGCTTGGAATTAGCAAGCGAGGTGATGTTTACTTGCGTACTCTATTGATCCAAGGAGCTAGAGCTGTACTAAATGCCAAGATAAGATTTACATCGGAAGAACAAAAATCTAAAAAAGATTTTAGCAAATTTACGCAGTGGATGTTTAATTTATCTGAGCGAAATGGACATAATAAAACAGTAGTTGCTGTAGCTAATAAACTGGCAAGAGTGGTGTTTGCAGTACTAAGGTCAGGGGATGATTATGTAGAGAGTAAAGTTTGTAGCACAGAGCTATTATAATTAACATAAAATAAAATAAATAGTGGTTTATTAATTAATAGGTAAACAAAGAATATGTAAGAGATTCCAACCCGGAATATGCGTGAGATAATAATATTGATGGTAAATAAGACAAACCTTAGCTTACAAAAAAACTGATGACTACAATGGCTCTTTGAAGCCGATAAAATGATAAGTATATAGTAAATTTGTAAGCCAGCGAATTCCATCAGGGCTGTAGGATAAATTACACATAATTTATTAACTATAAGCCGGATACATGTATGCATTTGCATTTTTGCTATTAGATGTTATTTTTTTCTTGCATTTTACAGGAGGTTCATACATGTAGTCAGTAACGAGAATTTAATTCTACACTCCACTCGTCGTATAATACTCACGTTCTATAGCATAATTTCTGCTCATATTTATCTCGAAGATGAGTCGCGATGACGATTACACAAAAAATGTAGGGTACTATGGTCATTCTCCTGCTTCGGTGCAGAGCCTAAAATAACTTAACACAACTTATCTTGGTCATTTTTTTAGATTCCGCACTGAAGCAGGAATGACAACGAAGGCTTATTAAAGGTTAAAATTTAAGCTTTGCACCAATAAGAGCAACTGTACCTTTGGTTTTTTTCTTAGGAGCTTCAATAAGGTAAACTGGCTTACCCTTAGCTTGGAAATAAGAGATTTCAGCATAAGGCAACAAGCCTGGGGTTATCTTATATTCAGTACCTAGGCTTACTGTATCCACCGTATTTTTATACTTTAGTGATTTAAAATAGGAAAGACTTGTTTTTATAGGACCTTGCCCATAGGCAATTGTACCATTATAATATTTCGTATCACGACCAACTTTATGGTAAGTTTTTGAAGTCAAACTTTTACCTAAACTACCATAAGAACCAGCACAAGAAATATTACCATAAGTTAAGACTGCACCTAAATTGTAAGCGTTTAGATCTGATAGCTTGTTGCTAGATAGTATCTTTCCATTAGGATCTAATACTATAAGTTTGCGAGCTGGTTTGGCATGTTCTCCTGTAACACCAACTTCTACTGCCATATCATCTAAAATCTCATACTTATAGGATATCCCTGCAGAAATCGCATCTTTGACATTGTAATTATAAATTACTGTATCACCTTTACCACCATCTATACCAGGTAGTTCTACTTCAGTTATACCAGTCTTTAATGTACTGCGACCCGTTTTACTATCTAAATTTTTTATATTACGATGACCACCAGTATTTGCTGAATCAGGAATATAAGAAATACCAAACTGAAAGCCTTGCATCTCTGGTGTATAATAAGATACTTTTCTAGCTGGCTCTGTTCCTTTATTTATGTCATCGAAGCCATTGGTAAATGAGTCTATGACAGAGGGTGGGACTACCTCAAATTGTGGCTTCATACCTTTATATTGCATACTGCTATCGTCTAGTGATACATACTTACTCCAACCAAAACCACAACTAGCTGCTGCAACTTTAGCACCACTAATACCCATCTTATTTGCAGCATCATAAGGAGAGCCTAGCTCTACTTTACCATAATCTGTCTCTAAGAATATGAAAGAGCCATTGACACTTGCAGAACCCTTTGGTTTAGTTGTTGGTAGTAAAACCATTTTAACTCCAGCTATTACATCATTAAATTCTTGCTTAGCAGTGGCAGAGAAAGCTGCTTCACTATAAAATCCAAGCTTTTTCTTATTATCAGTAATATATTTACTTTGTTCTGACGACAATTTGCCTTGAGTACTATAACCAGCTTGGAAACCAAAAAACCCTTCTAATTTTATTTCAGTATCTGAAGCAGCTTCAGCTGAAGGAGTAGAACTGCTAAAGGCTGTGCTAGACAAACAAGAGACACAAAGCAACATTATTAATTTTTTCATAGTAATACCAAAACTCTTTATTCATTATTCATTATGTTCTTTATTATGTTCTTTATTATGTAGTCGAGTTCATTGAACATAATACATTTCTATTTTAGAGTATTTATAGCAGAAGATAAACCATAATGTAACAAATTTTTGTAAATAACTATGATTTAGTCAGACAAATTTTATTATTTTAATGGTAAAATTACAACTAATATAACATTTTTTTTAATTGTTGCTAATATCATAAAAATATTGTATTCTAGCTTTGCGGGTTGAAATTTTTGTAAATAAAGTTGAAAAAACAAAGGTGGGGTTAACCCCACCTTTTTTATTAAAATCTTTAAATATTTATGTTGTAATGCAAACTATAGAGCAACAAATTATTGATGCGGTGCAAGATAACCTGAAAGATGTTGGTTTCGACTTAGTAAAAGTAACTTTAAAGGGTTCAACCCATAAAGTACTTGAAATATTAATAGATAGGTTGGATGGTGAAAAGGTTACTATAATAGATTGTCGGAATAGCAGTAGAATTATCTCATCCCTTTTAGATGTTGAAGATATAATTAGTGATAAATATTTTTTAGAAGTTTCTTCAGCAGGTATTGAACGCCCATTAATAAAATTTGAAGATTATACTAGATTCCTCGGTAGGGAGGCTACCATAAAATTAAAAGAATTATTAAATGGTCAAACTCGATATCAGGGAAAGATAGTTAAAGCTGAAGATAATAAAATTCATCTGAATAACCATGGTGAAGACATAGTGTTTTCATTTGATATGATAAAAAAAGCCTCTTTGGTATTAACAGATGAAATGTTTAGGAATTTAATGAATAAAAAATAGACTTCTTGGAGAATTTGCTTCTGCTAGGGAATTTGTAGGAGGATCAAAACCTCGACCCACAGCGTACTCAAATTCCGTTATGGATTCGAGTCTAGTATACTCAAATGATTTGAAGAATTGGATTTGAAAATAGACTTCCTGCAGAATTCGCTTTTGCTGAGAAATTTGTAGGAGACAGGGAATCTCGACCCGCAGCGTACTCAAATGTACGTGAGGAGCAGAGTACCGGTATCACGCACAAATTACCAGTAGCAAGTAGATGCAAGAAGTTTAACATTAAAAGGCAGTGAATTTATGATTAATATTGGTAACATAGAAATTCTGCAGATCATAGATTCTGTAGCTAGAGAAAAGAATCTTCCTAAGGAAGCACTACTTTCGGCAATGGAACAGGCTGTACAGATTGCAGGACGCAGAAAATATGGAAATGAACATAATATAAAAGCTGAGATTGATAGGAAAAATGGTAATATTAATCTTTTTAGAATCCTTGATGTAGTGGATGATGTGGAGAATTATTTTACTCAAATTTCTTTAAAGGATGCTGTTGAAAAGAAAGTCGATGCTAAAATTGGCGATGAGATTTATGAATTTTTACCGCCTATTGATCTTGGACGTGTTGCAGCTCAGGCAGCTAAGCAAATAATAATACAACGCGTTGGTGAAGCGGAAAGAGAAAAACAATATGAAGATTTTAAAGATAAGAAAGGTGAGATTTTAAACGGCACTGTTAAGAGAGTAGAGTTTAATAATATCATAGTTGACCTTGGTGGTCGTGCTGAAGCAATGATTAAAAAGGAGCAGCTCATTAGAGGAGAAAGCTTTAAGGTTAATGATCGTATTAAAGCTTATGTACAAGACGTAAGATTATCGTCTAAAGGGTCACAAATTTTTCTATCTAGAACTGACGACCAAATGCTAATAAAATTATTTGAATTAGAGATTCCAGAGATTTATGATAATATAATTGAATTGCGAGCTATAGCTCGTGATCCTGGATCAAAGGCAAAAGTTGCAGTCTTTGCTTCTGACTCCAGTGTTGATCCTATAGGTTCATGTGTAGGAATTAGAGGTAATAGGATTAAGGCTATTACTAATGAACTTAATGGCGAAAAAATAGATGTAATATTATGGAGCAAGAATATTGCCCAATTTATTATGAATGCACTTGCTCCTGCAGAAATTGCAAAAATTGTTATTGATGAAGATAAGAATATAGTTGATGTAGTTGTGTCTCAAGATAATTTGAGTCTTGCAATTGGTAGAAGAGGTCAAAATGTTCGTTTAGCCTCTAAACTTACTGGCTGGAATATTAATGTAATGACGGAAGATCAAGAATCCAAACGGAGAAATGATGAGTTTTGCTCTGCTACTGAGTTATTTATGGAGACCTTAGATGTTGAAGAAGTGATAGCACAACTGTTATCTGCACAAGGTTTTACCTCTCTAGAACAGTTAGCTTCCAGTAAAATTGAAACTTTAATGAATATTGAAGGCTTTGAAGAAGAATTAGCAACTGAGATAAGAGAACGAGCAATAAATTATGTAAATGCTAAAAATGAAAAAATTATTATTAAACTCGAAGCTTTAGGTGTTGAACAAGAATTAATTGATGTATTGGATTTACAACCAGAATTCATATTAAAATTAGCTGAGTATGGTGTAAAGACTATAGAAGATTTGGGAGAGTTGACAGTTAATGAATTTAAATCATTAGTGCCTAATTCTAACATGGTAGATGATGATATAGAATTATTGATTAGTACAGCTCGTACTCGTGAAGATGAATAAATTTAAGCAACCTCAGTATCAATCCTGACAGGGGATGCTACCACAACTGTTGAAAGTTAAAAAGCCGTCATCGCGATGAGCTTTGTAAGCCCTAAACCGTCATTGCGAGGAGTCGCTGTAAGCGACGACGTGGCAATCTTGTGAAGAAGAGCTTACTTCATGAGATCGCCACGGCGTCTATCGACGCCTCGCGATGACATTTTTTAACTTTCAACAGTTGTGGGGATGCTACCTAAACTACTTAAGTTGCCATGTGCGTAAACGAGGATCTAAAATGTTTAATTAGTTGTCAGTCAAAGCAAGAAAATTTTAAAAAATTTAGCATTAAGTATTAGTGCTAAGAATTTTATTGATATACTGAAGAACTACTAGCAAAATTAGCCATTTCTAATAACAGAAACTTGGTAATTTAATTTTGGGTAAAGAAAAAATTAACAATTCCCTTAAAAAAAATGGTATTATAGTGTAAGCATGAGATGCAAGTCAAGTGCAAGAGAAAATCTAATAGACCTCTTGCATCATTCTACTTCTACTGGTAATTTGTGTGTGATACCGGTACTCTGCTCCTCACGTACTCTAGAGTACGTTGCGGGTCAAGGTTTCGTGTCTCCTACAAATTCCCTAACAGAAGTGAATTCTACAAAAGGTCTAATGATAAATTAGAAATTTGTAAATTATTCGATATACTCAAATGATTTGAAGAATGGAGACAACAAACAAGGGGTGAGTGTACCTTACTATTCCCCACAAATATTTGCAGAAGCCAATTCTTTAAAGCAGAAGAGTATATCTGTTAATCATTAATCACATAGCAAAATTATTTAAAAAACTTTATCACAAATATAATTGCTATTTAAAGGTTTAATATTTATGACGAATAACCAAGAACCTAAACCAAAGAAACTAACACTTGGTGGTCCTAAACTATCGCTTAGTAAGCCAACCCAACCCACCAATGTTACTAGAGGTTTTGTTAGTTCTGCAAAAACAATTGTAGAAGTTAGGAAGAGTAGCACTCCAGCTAATACTTTGTCTTTTAACAAACTTTGGTCTAGTGGTTCTACTTCTCAAGGCGGCGAATCTACTGCTGGAGAAGAATTTAACAGACGCTTAACTATTTTAAAAAAAGCAGCAGAAGATGCAAAATCTCAGAGTACTGATAGTAAGATTAGCACTCTGAGTAAACTTGCAACTATCAATCAACCTGTGAAAAAAGACTATATAGACGATATTGAAGAAAATGTTCAGGATGAGTTACAAGATATCGAAAATGATTCTGAAATACCACCTACTACATTAGCACCTACATCTTCACAGGATAACAACCCATCCAAGTCTTTTGTTAGATCAACACTGATTGATTCTCAGAGTAATTTTGGCGTTGCACCTGAAGATGTTTTTGGGGTGGATAAGACTGGTGATAATAAAATAGTAGTACCAAAGGTTAAAGTTGAGGAGTCTAAAAAATTAAAAAAGGCAGATATCTTCAATATGCTTGACGCAGATGGAAGCGATAATACTGGTAGAACTAGAAGCCTTGCATCAATAAAAAGAGCTAGAGAAAAAGAAAAACGTAAAGCCGAGCAACAAACACCAAATAAAGTATACAGGGAAGTTATTATTCCGGAAGCTATTTCTGTAGGAGATCTAGCCAATAAAATGTCTGAGCGAGCCACAGATGTTATAAAAGAATTGATGAAGCTCGGTATTATGGCTACAACCATCCAAACAATTGATGCAGATACAGCAGAGCTTGTTGCTACGACCTTAGGGCATACAGTAAAAAGGGTTCAAGAGTCCGATGTTGAAAATATATTGATTAGTGAAGCTGATAAGGAAGAAGATTTAAAGCATAGGGCTCCTATTGTAACGATTATGGGACATGTCGACCACGGTAAAACTTCGTTACTTGATGCTTTAAAGTCAACTGATTTGGCAAGTCAGGAAACAGGTGGGATTACCCAGCATATTGGTGCTTATCGAGTTACCTTGGCTGATGGTAGGGCTATTACTTTCATTGATACTCCAGGACATGAAGCGTTTTCAGATATGAGAACTAGAGGGGCAAAGGTAACAGATATAGTGGTTATAGTAGTTGCTGCAGATGATGGAATAAAGCCGCAAACGATTGAAGCAATTAATCACGCTAAAGCGGCAAATGTTCCTATAATCGTTGCAATAAATAAGATAGATAAACCGGATATTAATCTTGACCGAATTAAAAATGATCTATTAATTTATGATTTAGTTAGTGAAGAGTTGGGAGGTGATACTATAATTGTACCAATTTCAGCTTTAAAGAAAACTAATTTAGATAAGTTAGAAGAGGCTATATTATTGGTTGCAGAAATGCAGGATCTTAAGGCTAACTTTAGCGGACTCACTGCTGGGGTAGTCATAGAGGCAAGAGTTGATAAAGGTAAAGGAGCGGTTGCTACTATATTGGTACAACGTGGTATTCTAAGAAATGGAGATATAGTAGTTGCTGGAACGAAATATGGTAGAATTAAGAGGATGAATAATGATAAAGGATTAGATCTTACCGAGGCAGAACCAACTTTACCAGTAGAGATTTATGGTTTAAATGAAGTTCCGCGAGCAGGAGATCAGTTTAATGTAGTGCAGAATGAAAAGCAGGCTAGAGATATTGTAGAGTATCGTGAACGCCTTGCAAAAGAAAAGAAAATTTCTGTTACCCAAAGATCAACTCTAGAAGAATTATTCCTAAAAGCCTCCGGTAATAGCGGTATGATAAAAGAGTTACCGATAATTGTTAAAGGTGATGTGCAAGGTTCAATTGAAGCAATTATCACTAGTCTATTAAAGTTGCCAAATGATGAAGTTCGTTTAAAGATTTTACATCATGCAGTAGGTGGAATATTGGAGTCAGATGTTACTTTAGCTAAAGCATCCAACGCTATTATTGTTGGTTTTAACGTTAGAACTAATAATAATGCTTTAGCTATGGCAGAAAAAGAAAAAGTGGATATTAGATATTATTCCATTATCTATAATTTGTTAGATGATATTAAATCAATAATGAGTGGTATGCTTTCACCAATTATTCGTGAACAATATATTGGTACAGCAGAGATTAGACAGCTATTCACTGTCTCAAAAGTTGGTAAAGTTGCAGGTAGTTATGTTACCAAGGGTACTATTAAAAGAGGTGTTGGAGTTCGCTTGTTACGAGATAATATTGTTATTCACGAAGGAAAACTTAAGACTCTAAAACGTTTTAAAGATGATGTCAAAGAAGTTCACGAGAATTTTGAATGTGGTATCGCTTTTGAAAATTATGATGATATAAAAGAAGGTGATATAGTAGAAGTCTTCGAAATTATTGAAGAAAAAAAACAATTATTGTAAATGCAAAAACTTTCTGATAAAGACAAGTCACAAAATAGGTCACAAAGGCAAAAAAAAGTGGCAATATTAATAAATGAAGCATTAGTGGAAGTACTAAGGCGTGGTAAGATGTTAGATGAACGTCTGATTAATTGTCCAGTAACTATTACTAAAGTCTTAGTTACTTCTGATTTAAAAGTAGCAGATTGTTACTTTTTACCATTTAATACTACTTTTAATGAGATACAACTTACTGAGTCTTTAAATAATTCGAAATATGCTATAAGAAACTTTATAACTGCTAAAATTAATTTAAAATATTCACCAGAAATTCGTTTTCATTATGATCACGGATTTGATAATGCTTACAAAGTTGAGGAGTTATTGAAGCAAGTTGAAACTAATCGAGTGAACTAGGATTACAATGAATCAAAACCTTACCCATCGCAAAGCCACAATTGCTGATTTAAGAACAATTGTTAACCTTCTTTTAGAAGATGAACTTGGACAAACAAGAGAACAGTTTTCAGCAGAATTGGATCAAGCTTATATTGATGCGTTCTACAAGTATAGATAGTGATCCAAATCAATATTTGATGATAGTTGAAATGAATAAAGAAATAGTTGGCACTTGCCATTTGACTATCATGCCATCGCTAACTTTCATAGGTTCAACTAGGATGCAAATTGAAGCTGTTCGTATCTCAGAAAAGTATAGAGGACAACATTTTGGTGAATGGATGATGAGTATTGCCATGAAATATGGCAAATCACAAAAGGTGTCTCGATTGTTCAGCTTACAACTAATAAAAAACGTCCAAGAGCCAAACAGTTCTATGAAAGACTTGGTTTTGAAGCAACACATGAAGGAATGAAATTATATAACTCTAATGAATAATAGTGTTATTATTTTAAATATTCACTTAAAAATCTCATGATTCCATAATTTTTTTAAAAACTCTTCTATTGGCAGTATATTTATTTCTCGATTATCTAGGCATATTTTCCTTGAATTATCTTCTAAGCAAACTACATATCCTTGATCCACTTGATGCTCTTCCATAAAAGATTTTATACTTTTTATTTCAGTTTTATGAACATTCGAAGATATTTTTACTTCAATTGGTAATGGCTTACCAGTAATAGTGCTAATTATAAAATCCACTTCTACGCCTGTCTTAGTACGCCAATAATTTATACGATGATCTAAATCATTTAGGTTTATATATGCTTGTAACTCAGTAAATACGTAATGTTCTAAAGCCCTTCCTGCTTCTGATCCTTTGGTATTATTAAAATGATTTTGGCTAATACTACTTGCAACGCCTACATCAAAAAAATAAAATTTAGGATTAGATGATATAATTTCTCTACTAATTTTTTTTTGATAGGGATAAACTAAATATCCTACCAAACTATCAACCAATATTTGGTAATATTCTTTAACTGTTTTAGCATCAATAGAACAATCGCGACTCATCTTCGAGATAAATATGAGCAGAAATTATGCTATAGAACGTGAGTATTATGCGACGAGTGGAGTGTAGAATTAAATTCTCGTTACTGACTACATGTATGAACCTCCTGTAAAATGCAAGAAAAAAATAACATCTAATAGCAAAAATGCAAATGCATACATGTATCCGGCTTATAGTTAATAAATTATGTGTAATTTATCCTACAGACCTGATGGAATTCGCTGGCTTACAAATTTACTATATACTTATCATTTTATCGGCTTCAAAGAGCCATTGTAGTCATCAGTTTCTTTGTAAGCTAAGGTTTGTCTTATTTACCATCAATATTATTATCTCACGCATATTCCGGGTTGGAATCTTTTACATATTCTTTGTTTACCTATTAATTAATAAACCACTATTTATTTTATTTTATGTTAATTATAATAGCTCTGTGCTACAAACTTTACTCTCTACATAATCATCCCCTGACCTTAGTACTGCAAACACCACTCTTGCCAGTTTATTAGCTACAGCAACTACTGTTTTATTATGTCCATTTCGCTCAGATAAATTAAACATCCACTGCGTAAATTTGCTAAAATCTTTTTTAGATTTTTGTTCTTCCAATGTAAATCTTATCTTGGCATTTAGTACAGCTCTAGCTCCTTGGATCAATAGAGTACGCAAGTAAACATCACCTCGCTTGCTAATTCCAAGCAACTTATCTTTCCCTCCACTGGAATGCTGCCTTGGCACTAATCCAAACCATGCCGATAATTGCCTACCATTCTCAAAACTTGTAGCATTACCTATTGATGCTATTAAAGCAGTAGCAGTAATTAAACCAAGACCAGGTATAGCTGTTAATCGTTGATATTGAGTTAAGTTGCTAGCTATTATTTTTAATCTTTTTTCTATCTCTTTTATTTTTTTGTCATTATCCAAAAATTCCTCTTTCAGTTCACTAAATGTTTGATAACCCAGCTGGCTTAAATTTCCTTCATCTGAAATCTCGGTTAATTTTGTCATAACCTTATTGATCCCTTGAGGAATAATAAAACCAAATTCATGTAGTAGACCCCTAATTTCATTAGCAAGGGCAGTACGATTTTTTACCAATCTCTCTCTTACTCGATGAATTGATAAAATATCTTGTTGTTCTACAGTTCTAATTGGTACAAACCTCATATTTGGTCTTGTTACCGCTTCACATATAGCTTCTGCATCAGCTTGATCATTTTTATTAGTTTTAACATACGGTTTGACAAATTGTGCTGCCATTAGTTTTACTGTATGCCCCAATTTAGTTATTTCTCTTGCCCAGTAACTAGCTCCGCCGCAAGCTTCCATCCCTACCAAACATTTTGGTAAATTAGCCATAAATGTTAAAACTTGATCTCTCATTAATTTTTTCTTTAATACCGTCTTACCATTTTTATCTACACCATGAATTTGGAAAATTCTTTTTGCAATATCTATACCAATTGTGGTAACTTCCATCTTAGCATCCTGATTGTTATTTTAATATTTAATATTAACTTTAGAAGATTAGCAACTGCTTTTCATTCTGTATATCAGGAGATCCATACCATTATTTTTTCACCTATGGAATTTTATAATAAAGAAATACTGATAAAAGTGTACTTTAATGACAAGAGTTTTTATTTGAAACAAAACAATGGTAATACACATAAGAAGCATTATGTTGACTAATTTTTAGTATGTCAAGTAGAAAAGTGATGTTTACATGACTACAAACTTCATGCCAAAACCACTGCAAACCTGATTCTTTAGACGTTTTAAGCACTTTTTTGTCTCGAAGATGAGTCGCGAGCTATGTTAGAATAATTCACTAGTTCGCCAGAGGAGAAAGCCGTGCTATCTATAAATCTACTAAACGCTGTAATATTTCTTACCAGTCCCTCAGCCCGAATCTCATTAGTTAAATAATCCTCAACATATGCTTTTAGTAATTTACGAGGATTATTACTGATAAAATGCGATGGAATTAAGCCATTATTAAATATTTTTAAAAGATCAAAATCCTCCTTCACCTCAGGGTATACTAATGGAAAAAAATTATATTTTATTGCTCTACCGCCTAATAAATTTGTACCATATGCTCTTAATTTTCTACTACTTGAACCACATAAAATAAAATAACTATCCGTATTTTCTATGAGCCAATGTATTTCATCAAGTAACGCTGGTACTTTTTGTATTTCATCTACTATTATAGGAAGATCAAGCTTAGCTGAGTGTAGTGCTAATACTTCTTCTCTAAAATTTGATGGTTGTTTTAGATACTTAAAATATAAGTCAGTTTTTAATAGATCATAATATATTGAATTAGGGTATAGGTTTTTTAAGTAAGTTGATTTTCCTACTTTTCTAGCTCCCCATAAGAAAGCTGTTTGCTTGTGATTTAAGTTTAATTTGAAATATCTTGTATACATATAGGTTTACTATTTAGGAGTAAAGTCCATATTTATTGATCAATCTTAATTTCTCTAATCTTTTATATCTTCCATTCTTGCAACTATACTCAAATGATTTGAAGAATTGGATTTGAAAATGAATGGTGAGAAGGCGTAGCGTACATATGGTATAGTTACGCATGCAAATCCATGATATTTTCAAAAAACAATTCGTAGGAGCAGAAGAGTATATCTGAATAATATAGTTGAATAAGACCACCGCTTTATCAAGAAACGAGCTAAACCAATGCTTGGTTTAAAATTTTTTGTTCTGCTGCGGTTACTATCACTGATATAGAAAATATTCGTATGATTCAAAAAAGACAAATTACTGGAGCTAATAATAATTTTTCTACTTTTGAAAATTTTGTTATGCTCATGGCATCATAATGTCCAAAATCTGAGGTTTTACGATTCTCGCTAGACCACGATTTACAGATGTGACAGAATCAACTGGGGTTAGTTAGTTAATGTTAATTATTTTTGTTCCTTGGTCTGTGGCGTAGTATTGCTAGAGCTAGTAAATACTTTACACTCGTCAAGTAGTGTTTTAAGATTGACATTTATGTCTTCTAACTGAAAGGTAGCATGTAATATATGATGTTCTTTCTTAACTGTACTATTAGCTAGCTCTGTACTCTTTTGATATAGAGCTACTATTTCATCTTGTGCTTTGATGTAGACGTTAGAAAAATTATTGCAAATAACCTTGATGTCACTACAGGTTGATCTGATTTGATTAAGCCATTTGACCGAGAGTAGTATTAATAATATCTGTCCGATGATTAGGCTAAATACTCCAATGACCAAGGCTAATATTTGGTAATTCATGTTCTACTTCCTTTATTTGCTAATGTTATGTTTGTCCGCATAGCCTGTTGTAAGCCTAGATAAGGTCGGCTGATTGATTGCTACTATAAATATTTATTTTAATCATTTAGTAAATCCTATTTATTACTTTACTTAATATTAGAAAAAATATTATTATAACTTTATAATCATAATTTCACGGTAAATAATAGTCTGATTTTTTACTGTGGAGTTATATACTGATGTATTAATTACTACAGTATTTTTTACGGTATTGATTTGAGTTGATTTTTTACATATTATTTATGTATAAAGTTAGTCATCCGATAATTAAAAAATAATTTTGAGGTATAATTATGGAATTTCAAGTACAGGATTTAAGAAAATGCTCTATGTCATATGCAACTGTTAGGAGTTTAATTAAAAAGTCATTCTTCTTTTTTGTTATAGTTTGGCTTGTACTTGCTTATAGTAGTGGAACATTAGCAGCAGGAAAAAATAATAATATAAAAGAATATGGGATTGTTATATTACTAGAAGAAAAATGTGTAAGAGTAGCTGAGAAACTAAATCAGGATATTGCAAAAATATTAAGTCATTTAACTAATGTTAAAAATTATTGGCATGTTACCTTATATCACGGAGCATATGAAACAAAAGATTTACAACAAATATATGACAAAATTAAAGGACTAAAACTCCAACCTTTTACCTTAAACTTTAGTAATATTTACTCTACTGCAGATAGGTGGATAGACTTAGGGGCAGAAAAAACTAAATATCTTCAGGAATTACACGCATCAATCGTTCATTTAGCTAGCCCTTTCCACAAACATCCGTTAGCTCGCTCTAAAGATGTTTATAAAGATATGTCAAATGTTCAACGTGAACAAGTCGATAATTATGGCGTTAGTGGAGTTTTGGAGTTATATAATCCTCATATGACGTTGTTTTACCAATACCCACCAAGGCTTGAATTACAGGATACTGCAAAGAGAGTAGCAGTCTCTTTCAAAGAAAATATGGTATGTAAAGCCTCCAAGATTATTATAGGAGAACTAGGATATAATGGTAATATTGAAAAAATAGTTTATAGTGTAGAGGTGTCCAACTAAGTGTCCAGCTAATTATAACAACAAAATATTCGTGTAACAAATTATGTTGAAGCCTGTCCAAGATAAAAGCTCAGTACAAAATACATCAATAATTTGTAGTAAACAAAACGATTTAAAATCTGAATTTGCTTCTATAGTAAATGTACCTAGCTTTGTTATCGCTAAAGACATCAATTCTAAGTATTCCGTTATTAGTAAAGATTATGCTCTACTACTGGGTTGGAAGAGTCCAGACCACTGCGTTGATTTAACAGATTTTGACATACCTTGTGAAGCCGTAAAAGCAGCTGAGCAATTTATAACCCTTGATCAGAAAGTTATCGAGACTGCTAAGGCAATATTAAGCGTATATATTTGCAATTATTCATCTGGCTGGAAAACCTTAATGAGTCATAAGATCCCCATACAACAAGAAGATGGGAAAATCACTGGGATATTTGGTCAAGTTATGGACATATCTAACACTAATATGTTTAATTGGTATCTAGCATTAAATCAATTTGATAAAAAATTTATAAATTCGCAGGATAAACCTATAATTTATATTTTAAATCAGGAGCATTCTCCTCTTCCTTTAAGCAAAAAACAACAAGAATGTGTATTCTTATTGTTACGTGGTAAATCCATGAAAGAAATCGCCACTATATTAAACCTGTCAGTACGTACTGTGGAATCATACTTTGCGATAATCAAATTAAAGTTAGGGTGCAGTAATAAATCTCAACTTATAGAAAAAGCAATTAATAGTGGTTTCCTACATTACATTCCAAATTAGTATTATTCTTGTGTCTAAAAAATAAGTTTCTATGAAAAAAATTGTTTTAACCTGTATGATTGGCAACGCATTGGAATGGTATGATTTTATTTTATATGCTCAGTTTGCTTATATACTAAAACAAAAATTTTTGCCAGATAGTTCTATTAGTGAAATACTGACTTTTGCAATATTTGCAGCTGGGTTTGTGGTAAGACCGCTTTGAGGAATTATTTTTGGTAATATTGGTGACAAATTTGGGAGACGTATTTCCTTGGTTATAGGTATTTTGACAATGGTAGTTCCCACTACCATAATAGGATTACTACCTAGTTATAATTCAATTGGTTTAGTTGCTCCAATAATTTTAACTATAGTACGGTTAGTTCAGGGATTTTCATTAGGTGGGGAATTTAGTGGTTGCGTTATTTACCTTACAGAACATGCACCAGCAAATAACAGGGGTATAATTGGAAGTATTGTATATATTAGTCAATGCTTAGGAATGTTGTTAGGGATAATAATTGCTTATTTACTCAGTTCCTTGTTATCAAAAGAAGATTTATGGTCTTTTGGGTGGCGATTACCTTTTATTAGTAGTTTTTTTGTTGGTATGATAGGAATGTACATAAGAAATAGCATTTCAGAAACCCCAATATATGCCAAGGTAAGAGATTGTGGACTAGTCTTACAATACCCTTTGCGAGAACTACTATTAAACTATAAGAAAAAACTTTGGTTAGCAATAGGTCTTTATATTAATGTTACAGCACCTTTCTATGCTGCAACTATTTTCATTCCAAACTACATGTTGTCCCTTGGATATAGCCAAACTGAATGCTCAACATTAGGAAGCTTAACTTTAGTTACCATGATCATTACTTTTCCTATTACTGCCTACATCTCAGATAAGATAGGACGCAAACCTGTAATTCTTTTTAGTTGCCTAGCACTTATAATACTCACCTACCCAATTTTTCTCATGATAAATACTAAATCTTATTATCTTGCAACTACAGCACAAATTTTATTTGCTGTAATAGTAGCATTTCATATGGGTGCAATACCAACGATTCTAGTGGAACTATTTCCAACTAGTGTTCGTTTTACAGGAGTAGCACTATCATGCAACATAAGTGCAGCAATATTTGGAGGGACAGTCCCTATGATTGGTGCTTGGATATATCAGGTTACAGGAGATAGATTAGCGATGTCTTATTATTTAACCTTCCTAGCTATTTTAGCTATTTTTATAATATTTTTTTACAAAGAAACATATAAAAATATAATATAAGTTTTAACGATACCGTCAAGTTAACTGAAAAACGCCAATTTTAACAAAATTTTCGGTCTGTAAGCAGCATAGTATCGTTCACAAAATACTCATTTTTTGTTAAATTCAAGTTAACTTGACGGTGGGTTCTGATACTGTCTTAAGAGTCAAGGGCTAAAATAGGATTAAAGATAGAATTATTTTTAATTATTCCAAAGACAATATGTAATAATTTACGCATAATAGCAACAATAATAACCTTAGTAGGTTTACCCTTACTAGATAGCTTTTGGGTAAATTGTTTAAATATAGGGTTATGATTTTTAGCTACTATAGCAGGAAAGTATAGTGCTTTACGTAGTTTAGCTGAACCAATCTTTGATATAGCACTTTTCCAAATACTCTATGTTTAGGTGTAAGTCCTGCATAAGTAGCAAACTCCCTAGTACTATCTAATTCTTTACTTTCATGAATTCTCACTAATAAATGATCATCAGGTATCATGCACCTTAAGCTAACTCTATCACAGCTCACACCTTCTTGATCAGATTTATAACCCTGCATCTTTACACCTGCATTTAAGCATAAAAATACATCTTATTTCTTATCTTAACTTTCTTCCACTCCTTCTTATGACTTTTTCAACAGCCCGGAGTTTAATCTTACATATTACTAACCATCATACCCTAAAACTAGACTAGAACGTTCTATGGATGGATCATCTATGGAATAGTTAGCGTTCTTGGTAACTTTGCAATTTTTACTTTTTTCCTAAAAATACCATCTGATTTAAAGCATTTCTAAAGTAACAAATTTTAAATCCATATAACAACTGTATCACTTCTTAAAACAGCCTTATGTTATGCCTTTCAACCAATAAACTAATTTTTTTAGCCAAATCCACCTATTTTGCTGAGCTATTTGGTGTTGATATATTTTGACTTGTTTGTTCTTTTAGTAGTTTACTTTTTTCTTCTATTGAATTAAGAAAGAAATAAGTGAAGGTTAGGAAAGCAACTAAAAGAGGTATAAATACAAAGAGAATTGCCTTTAGTTTCCTAGCTGATTCTTCACGATCCAGTCGTTTTTCTCTTTCTTCTTCTGTTTCAACAAATTTACTATCGGTATTTCTCCAGTATCTAAATTATCTTTTGACATTTCTATAATCTAAAAATCGCATTAGTTGTCTAGTATTATAACATAGTAGCATAATATTATTATTTTTCAAAATGTTTTCTACATTTTTTTTTGTTTATCCTAAAAAGCTGATAATATTTGTCTAGTCACTTATAGTTTATACAATATTCATCTTTTTCAAAAAAATATAATAAATTCCTAGTAATATTCTAATTTTTAGTTTAACTTATATATTTAAAATATAGAGTATGGTTTTTTTATGGAAGAAGAAGAAATCAATTATTGGGACAACTCAAAGTATGCACCTTGTCAATATGCTACTAGGTTACTGGATAAATTACGTAAGATGAATGAGGAAGTAAATAGGCCAATAGATATTGATGAGGTTAGAAAGGCTATTTATTACGCCAAGAAATATCATGGCAGCCAAATGAGGCAGTCTGGTGAGCCTTATTACTCCCATCCACTAGAGGTGGCTTATATGATTTCTGATTATCTTTTCCGCACTGACATTATTGTTACCAGCATACTGCATGATACCATCGAGGATACAGAACTTACCGAAAAGATGATTGCTTATATTTTTGGGGAGCAAGTTGCTAGTCAAGTAGAAGACTTAAGCAGGAACAAGCCTCACGACAAGATTAGCTCGGCGGAAACATTAGATATATTACTTCAACAAGAAAAATATGATGTGGCATTGATTAAATTATTTGACCGAGTTCATAACTTGCAAACTCTAGGAGTTAAATCACCTGAAAAAGCTAGGAAGATTATTGAGGAAACCATACAAGAATTTTTAGTTCTCTCTACATATTTAGGATTGTCAGAAATAAAATATCAACTTATGGAATTATGTTCTAAATACTCGACAGTTACATACCCTTCAACTTTGGATTTATATTCGTTGTTGTCTATGGATAATTTCCAGCCTCTTCTTCCAATTTTTCAAAATGATGCAGACCAAAAGTGTACCCTACAATTAATGGTATCATTATAACTAATAACCCATAATTACCAAAAGTCTTTACAAGATACACAGTGCCAAAAGATGTAACAATATACATAGAAGTATGTGCTATAGCATAGGTTACGTTGGCGTAAGTAAAGCGTTTAAAGACTGGAAAATGTTTAAAAAATATTGCCATCGCTGGTGTTTGAGAAGGCCCAAATACTATAGGTATCAATTGAATTAATAGTAGCACGAAAGGGCTTGTAATATTATTTAATAAATAAGGAGATATTAATATTGCTATAGAGAATATTATTAATTTAACTCTAAGAATTATTAATGGATATATTATGTAACTTAAATACACTAATATAAAGTAGCAAATTAATCCGACTATGGAAACAATAAAATTTTGATGAATAACTTGTTCAGCACTATAGTGAAAAGAATTTTTTAAAATATTACCACAATGTCATATAAGAAAAATAAAAACATATTGGCCATCCACATAGTGTAAAAAAATTAGCAAGAGCAGTTCGTATGTTAACTCTTTCTTGTACAAGAGTATTAGTTTTTAAAGAACCATCTAATTTATTTTTTTCTAAAATATATTTTATTTGACGTTTGGCATCCGCAAATTCCGGGGTTTCTCGAAGAGCTGTTCTTGCAAGAACACCAATCATTGCTATACCAGCACCGATCCAAAATGCCACACGCCAATTAAAACCATGCGAAGTTACAAGTGACGCAATAGCTAAAGCAAAAGTTCCTCCTGCAGTAGATAAACACCCAATTAAGGTTACAGCTGGATATTGTATTGGTGGTTTGGTTATCTCAGTAACATAAATACTAGCTCCTACTTTTTCTCCCATTGAGCTAATACCCTGCAATATTCTACATGCTGTAACTATCCAAACAGCCCTAATCCCAATTTCCTCATAAGTTGGTATACTAGCCATAATTACACAAGAGAGCGACATTAACACGGTGGTGATGATAACCGTAGATTTTCGCCCTATATGATCGCCCAACCAACCAAAAATAAAAGCACCAAGAGGTCTAAATAGATAGGTAGAACAAAAAGCAGCAGCAGATACAAACGCTGCCGTATCAGGATCAGTTTTAGGAAAAAACAGATCATTCAACAATACAGCCATATGTACATAAAGCATCAGATCAAAATACTCTAAGAATGTTCCTATTGACAGCAATCCAACGGCTTCTTTTTGTTCTCTCGTTAGACTGGTTTAGGGATGGATAACCCTGCCATCTGCTCGTACAAATTTGCTCATATTAGTATTTAAACCTTTACTTTATGTTATCAATATTTACCTATTATTACCTAACCTTTGTTGCCAAATCAATTTTTGGTTGAAAATAATTTTCTCTCTCCTTCTCCAACTTTTCAAAATGTAATAGACCGTATGCGAATCCTATATTTATAGGGATCATAATAATCAATAACCCCCAATTTCCAAAGTATCCAATAAGATAAGTGAATCCAAAAGCACTAATACCATAAACCATTGCACGTGACAGAGCATAAATAAAACTAACACTAGTGAAACGTTTGAACACTGGAAAATTTGCAAAAAAAATGGGAATAGCAGGACCATCATCATGCCAAAATAAAACAACAAAGGACTGAATTAAAAGTAACTCAAATGGAGAATGAAGATTATTCAGCAAATATGGATAAAATAAAACAAAAATAGAAAATATTACCAGCTTAATTTTAAGAATTAATAATGGGTACACCTTATAACTTATATATGTTAATAGCAACAAACCTAAAAATTGTACTATAGAAACAATAAAATTATGGTGAATAACTTCAGATGATGTATAACCAAAGTTAGTCCTAAGAATAGTGCCACAATGTACATAAATAAAATAAAAACTTACCGGTAAAGCACATTTTAATAAAAAGAGGGCTATAAATGTTTTCTTACTAACCTTTTCTTTCCAAATAGGATTTTTTTCTAATGTATTCGTATCTGTATTAGTTTTTGCAAAAACTTTTTTTAGTTGACGTTTGGCATCAGCAAATTCTGGTGTTTCTCTAAGTGTTGTTCTAGCAATAGAACCAATTAATGCCACTATTGCACCTAGCCAAAATGCTACACGCCAGTTAAAACCATAAGAAGTAACGAGTGTTGCCATACCTAAAGCAGCCATACCTCCTAAGGCAGAAAAAGCTACTATTAATTCCACACTTGCATATTGGGCTGGTGGGTTAATCGTTTCAGTTATATAAAGTTCTGCCCCTGTCACCTCTCCCATAGAAGATATACCTTGTATGATACGACAGATGGTTACTATCCAAGAAGCAGTAACCCCTATTTGAGCATAGGTAGGGAGATTAGCCATGACAAGACATGATGCAGCCATCATAAAAGTTGTGATGATAACAGTAGGCTTACGTCCTATATTATCGCCCAACCAACCAAATATTAACGCACCAACCGGCCGAAAAACAAATGTAGAGCAGAAGGCAAAAGATGTGATTAAATAGGTTGTATGAGAATCAGTGGTTTCAAAAAAAATCTCATTAAGAAGTACTGCCATATGAACATATAACATAAAGTCAAAAAATTCTAAGAAAGTACCTATCGAAAGTAACCCTATAACTTGTTTTTGTTCTCTCGTGAGACTGGTTTGAGGATAGATAACTCTGCCATCTGCTCGTACAAATTTGCTCATATTAGTGTTTAAACCTTTACTTTATGTTATTAACATTTACCTAATATTATCCAGCTTTTGTTGCCAATTTAACATTTGGCTGAGGATAATCCCCAGCCATTTTCTCCAACTTTTCAAAATGTAATAGCCCGTATGCGAAACCCACAATTATAGGAATCATAATAACCCATAATCCCCAATTGCCAAAATGGTTAACAAGATAAGTGAAGCCAAAAGCAGTAATAACATACATCGAAGCTCGAGATATAGCGAATGTCATACTAGCACAGGTAAAACGTTTAAATACCGGAAAGTTTTTGTAAAAAATTGGTATAGCAGGACCTAAGCATTCATGCAATAAAACTATAATAAATTGAATCAAAAATAACTCATAAGGAGAATGAAGATTATTCAGCCAATACGGACAAAATACTATAAAAATAGAACATATTATGAGTATAATTCTCAGGATTAATAACGGATACACCTTTAAACTTAAACGAGATAATATTAATACTGTCAAAAACTCTACTATACAGATGATAAAATTATGATGAATAACCTCGGATATTGTATAACCAAAGCTAGTTTGTAAAATATTACCACAATATAATATATAAATAAAATAAAAACATACCGGGGCAGCACATTGCAATAAAAAGAAAGCTAGTACTGTTTTTTTAGTAACTTTTATTGTCCAAATAGGATGGTTTTCTAAAGTACTGGTATCTGTATTAGTTTCTGCAAAAACTTTTTTTAGTTGACGTTTGGCATCAGCAAATTCTGGTGTTTCTCGTAACTTCGTTCTTGCAACAGAACCAATCAGTGCAATTACTGCACCTAGCCAAAATGCTAGACGCCAGTTAAAGCCATAAGAAGTAACAAGTGAGGCAATTCCTAAAGCACCTACCTCTCCTAGGGCAGCAAAAGCTCCTAATGATCCTACAGTTGCATATTGGGCTGGTGGGTTAATCGCTTCCGTTAAATAAAGTTCTGCTCCTGTCATCTCTCCCATAGAAGATATGCCTTGCACGATACGGCAGATGGTCAATATCCAAGCTGCCATACTGCCTATCTGAGCATAGGTAGGGAGATTAGCCATAACAAGACAGGATGCAGCCATCATGAAAGTTGTGATGATCACTGTTGACTTACGACCTATATTATCGCCTAACCAACCAAATATTAACGCACCAACTGGCCGAAAAACAAATGTAGAGCAGAAGGCAAAAGATGTCATTAAAGAGCTTGTATGAGAATCAGTGGTTTCAAAAAAGATCTCATTAAGAAAAGCCGCCATATGAATATATAACATCAAGTCAAAATATTCTAGGAACGTCCCGATCGACAGCAACCCAACAGCTTGTTTTTGTTCTTTAGTGAGACTGGTCTGAGTATATATAACTCTGCCGTCATCTCGTACAAATTTGCTCATATTAGTGTTTAAACCCTTAAGTTATATTGTCTAGAGTTGTATATAATTAATTGCTTACAAACTCACCTTACGCATAACCCCCACAACTGTCGAAATTTCAAAAATCGTCATTGCTAAGTGCTGTTGTAAGACTTAAATCGTCTATTAGCGAGCGAACGTACGTGAGCGTGGCAATCCATGAAGTTTGTCATATGGATTGCTTCGTCGGCTTATGCCTCCTCGCAATGACTCTAGGCTATTCTCCCTATGGCTTTTAAATGCCATGCGTAAGGTGAGTTACAAAGTAAAAACGAGGTCATTCCCGCGTAGGCGAGGATGACCTAGTATTGACCAGTTTAATACTACATAATTTCACAACATACATGCAGCTTAGTACTTCCACCTAGTGTTACATCTTCTTCCGACTCAAACGACGTATCAGGACAAGTGTCGTACGAATCATTAAGATGGGAAGAAGATGCTCCCTGATATGAATGAGATTGTTGACAATGGAATTCTAATTGTCCGTTAGCCCAAACTGTGTCTGCTGCAGAAATTTCTGCATCCTTGTTTGGATATCTTGTGGTGATGACTTGAATAGCTTTAAGCCATTTTGCAGCTTCCGAAGCAACATCTTTATGATCTCGTTGAGGCAGTAATTCTTTGCAAGATGGATCGCCTAACTTAGCCCCAATAGATACGTAAAGCTTGTCCTTATATTCACTCTTTTCTACTCCTAAGCCTTCGCGATAAAGATAAGCAAGTCCAGCCGCCGCTTCTGCTTTTCCAAAGAGTAAGGATTCATTCCAATATCTATAAACTATTTTATATATGCCAATCACTTGAGGCACTAAACCAAGCTGCTCTTTTACACTTTCTGCCTTATCAAATTGTTCAGAAGCATAATCATATAAATTATTACTCGTGCATAATATAGTTTTTTTTGAGTCTAAATAACTTTTTGAATAGTCTTGTGATTTTGCCATAATTTACCTATTATTTAATGATTACCTTTGTTTGTTATCCTTGTGTAGAGTAGTAAATTTGGGATTAGGAGTTGATACAGGTTTTAGAGGAACAGGCTTTGCCGCAGATAATCCCTTAGTAATATGCTGATCTAAGTGTTTTTCTGATACTTGATTCATTACTGCCACTTGGTCATCATATCCTAATTTTTGTATTATTTTATCCCCAAGCTTATGTGATGCGTCTTTTAGAGTTTTATTAAGATTGGTTGCTAGTGTTTTATCTTGTTCTTGGTCAATAGTTTTAGAATCTTGTGGTGTTTTATC
The DNA here is from genome assembly GCF_964031105.1 of Candidatus Tisiphia endosymbiont of Myopa tessellatipennis. Taxonomy (NCBI): domain Bacteria; kingdom Pseudomonadati; phylum Pseudomonadota; class Alphaproteobacteria; order Rickettsiales; family Rickettsiaceae; genus Candidatus Tisiphia; species Candidatus Tisiphia endosymbiont of Myopa tessellatipennis. Next base: position 140,949 of record NZ_OZ035005.1, read on the forward strand.
ATTTGCTACTTCAGTTAGCTTAGAGGGGGAAGATGGTGCGTTAGTTCCTGCTATTTCAGGTTCTAAATTTTCTGCATTTTTAGTTTTATCGGTAAATTCACTACGAAGTAATGTATCCTTAACTATTCCGTTGCCGGTAATAGCCTCTTCTTGATTTTTAAGCAAAGTAGTAAATTTATTTAATTTCTTATGTTTATCAGGATCTGTCTGTTGCAATTGTTTAACTAACTCATCAAAATCATCAATTTCCTTTGCATCATCTTGCTTTGCTTCTTTAATGGCAATAACCTTAGCATCCACTTCATCTTTCTGCTTTTGAGCTTGTGCCACAACTGGAGCAAAATCTGTAATTTTCTTATCCTGATGTTTTATTTTTTGTGTTACTGCTTCAAACACACTTGGTGAATGGATTTCTTTCGGTTTTTGTTTCTCTTTCTCAGCTTCCTTTTCTAACCTTACCTTCTCTGCTCTTAATTTTTTATCGTGCTTCATTACTCCATCGTAATGTTCATGTATTTCATCACGATGTTCAAGTAAATTTTTATATTCTGTATTTTGTTTTTTAATCTGATCTTCGCTTTTTACCAGCTTCTGCAGTTTACTTTCTACATCTTTGCCATCTTTAAGATCTTTAACCACATCATGCAACTGATTTGTCCAGCTTTCCCTTGCGGTTAAAAATGCATCAGCATTTTTGTTAAACTCTGTATGTTGTTCTTTTAATTTTATACTGTCTTGGTGAAATTGTGCTGACTGTTTAGCTTCTAGCCTTTCAGCCTCCTTTTCTAAAAACTCTATTTGTTCTTGCATCTTAGTTGCGGCTTCCGCTTCTTGCCTGTAAGTAATATTTTGTTCAGCACGCTGCTCTTCTTTGGCAACAGCAGCTTGTAAAGCTTCTAAACTTTTTAGTATTTCTGCTGGAAGATTACTAGCTAACAAACTGCTTATAGCACTATTGAGTCTCGCTAGCTCAGCTGGGTTAGTAGTATGCAGCTGAGATTTGATATCATTAATAACATTCTCAAACTGAGTAACATAAGCAGAGTCTTCTTTGCTCATATTCCCATCATCAAAATCATCAGCCATTTTATATTTTACCATGCTATTAGGTTGATTTACGTTGCCATAATTTAATTAGAATCAATTCTAAAATATTAGTCAACTTATTTTTAATAAAAATTAATTATTTTTTATAATATAAACAATATCCAATATTCTACTCACATAACTATATTAGTTCTGATATTTAACATCCTTTGATCTCAGCCTATATTTTTACCAATATCTCTTTTCCCCCTTCTAATTTGTTTATAGAATTGTGATATTGTTACAACCAAGATTTATTATTTCAATTTTCTATATTATTTTTTCTTGCTATCGTTCAACCAAATCATCAATAATCTATTAGTATTAATAAATATATTAAGGTGAATAAATGATAGGATATCAGCAGGAACAAAGAAGCCTAACGAAAGAGCAAAAAGAAGCGGTTGGATTGCTGTCCATAGGGACTTTTTTAGAATCTTTTGACTTGATGCTTTACATTCATATGGCAATATTGATGAATGAGTTGTTTTTTCCTCAAAGTGATCCGCATACTACAGCAATTTACTCTGCTACGGCTTTCTGTTCTAGCCTTATTTTTAGACCTGTTGGAGCGTTAATTTTTGGCTATATAGGTGATAATATAGGGCGTAAGAATACCGTTATTATAACGACTTTTATAATGGCTTTATCATGTATTACCATGGCTAATCTCCCTACTTATGCCCAAATAGGTATTACAGCCTCTTGGTTGATCACCATATGCCGTGTACTACAAGGAATGTCCGTTATGGGAGAGACAGTAGGAGCAGCACTTTATTTAACTGAATCTATAAATCCACCAGCCCAATATCCAGCTGTTTCGTCAGTTGCGATTTTTAGTACTTTAGGAGAAGTTGGCGCTTTAGGAATAGCATCTTTAGTGACCTCCTATGGATTTAATTGGCGTATAGCCTTTTGGATGGGAGCAGGCGTAGCATTGATCGGCACAGCAGCTCGAAAGAGTCTTAGAGAAACACCAGAATTTGCTGATGCCAAACGTCAACTAAAAAAAACTTTTCAGCAGCCTTCAAATGTTGGCAGCATAGATCTCAAAAAACTAGAAAATAATCCAATATGGAAGGAAAAAGCTAATAAAACAACAATTTTAGCATTGTTTTTAATAGAATGTATGTGTCCCGTATGTTTTTATTTTGCTTATATGCATTGTGGCAATCTTTTAAAAACTTCTTTTGGCTATAGTGCTGAACAGGTCATTCATCAAAATTTTATTCTCTCCATATTTTCCTTCTTAAGCACTTTGGTATTAACATATTTAAGTTATAAAATATATCCGTTAAAAATTGTAAAAACTTTGTTATTAATATTTTGTGTATTTGCTTTAGCTTGCCCTTATTTATTAAATAATGTTAATAGCTCATTTGATGTATTTTTAATTCAATTATTCGCTATGTTATTTGTACCTATCGGTCCTAACCTAGGACAGTCAATATATTATAAACATTTTCCTGTCTTTAAACGTTTTAGCTGTGCTAGTCTTACCTTTGCCATATCTCGTGCCTTAATGTATGTAGTTACCCCTTTTTCAATTGTTTACTTAACTGAATATTGGCATCATTGGGGGATAATGGGTATATTGCTTCCAGTTTGCATAGGTTTTGCATTCGGACTATTTCATTTTGAAAAGTTGGAGAAAGAGGCCGGGAATTATCCACAAAAGCATTATGTAGAGGTATAGATAAATGTTGACAACATAATGTAATAATTCGTTTTGTTACTGTTGGTATTTTTAAATGCATAGCTAAAGTTAAAAAATGTATTACAGTTTCTTCTACTATCTTTTTAGCTTTTTCTAGTGATTTAGCTCCTAGAGTTTCTAAATTATGAATTCTATCAAAAAGTTTAATCAATGCTACATCATATTTTTTTTGCTGGAATAGTAAATCTAGTGTTTCCGCCGAGCTAACCTTGCCATGAGGCTTAACCCTAGTCAGGTCTTCTACTTGACTAGCCACTTGACTGCCAAAGATGTAAGCAATCATCTTTTCGGTCAGTTGTGTATCTTCAATGGTATCGTGCAGTAACGCAGTCACAATAATGTCGGTTCTAAACAATCGTGGAATTTCTAGGGCTGTGTACTGGGCAAGCATATACGCCACTTCAATCGGATGGGAATAATACGGCTCACCAGACTGCCTCATTTGACTGCCATGATATTTTTTAGCATAGTAGATGCCCTTTTTGACTTCATACATGTCTATTGGTTGCTTTACTTTTTCATTTAGCAAAATTAACTCCTTAAGCAACCTCTCAGCATATGCACAATACTGGTATTTTGAATTATCCCAATAGTTATTAACATCTTCCATAAGAAACCATGATATTTTAATTATAATAAACTAAAATTTTGACTATTTAAAGCATTTATTGCTTTTTATTTTTAAAAAGATGCATATTTTCTAACCTATGTTGTATAAATTACAGTTTACCCGAATTCGCGTTATTGGACAATTTCATAAGATTAGTAAAAAATATCTTAAATATCTATTGTCGATGAGTTTTTTTTTGATATAATTAAAGGGATAATAATACTACTTTTGATTTGTTATTGAATAATTGTGTGATTTAATTATGAGCGAAGAACTTCTGCAACGAGATTTAATCAAGAATCCTCAAAAAATAGGGACTTGGAATTTTTATAATATTGGTGCAACAACTATTAGTGCTTTAAAACAAGCTGATATAATAAGAAGTATAGATTATGGGGATATATCAAAAAAGAGAGTTGATGCCATTATCACAAAACAAAAAGAAGTTATTGCTATTGTGGAATTTAAACTACCTGAAAACTTTAATACCAAGAATAAAAAAAATAATGCCATTTTGCAAGAAATTGAGGTTGCCAAAAAACTAAAAACAAAATTAATTATTGCAACTGATACCCAAGAAACAGTATGGATTAATGTTGCTACTGGTAATAACGTAAAAAATGAAAAAGGTGATGATTTTAAGTATCTTTTTAACTCCAAAGATACAAACTTGCAAAAAGTTATCAATGAAATAATACAATCAATAAATGAAAAGAATGATAGAATCTTACCAAAAAAACTAATCAATCCAACCGACTTAGCAAAACAAATATGGCAAGATGTTTGGAGTGTTAGTGGTGCAACCCCTGAGAATTGCTTATACACATTTGTTGAATTATTTATATTCAAATATCTAAGTGATTTAAAAATATTGCAAGGTACTTATAATTTTTATACTTTACTCAGGATGTATGAAGAAGGCAATGAAACTAACACAGTTTTGCAACATTACGCAAATATTATCAGACCACAAATAAAAGAACTGTTTCCTGAAAATGCCTTAGACAAGACCACCATAATAAATGGTAGCATATTTATCAGTAAAGAACAAAAAGCTGTTGATAGTTATGGAACAGTCTTTAGAAAAGTGTTACACAAGTTTAGAGATTATGGGAAACTTGAACATATTGACCATGATTTTAAAAGTAAGTTATTCGAAAGTTTTTTAAAAGAAAGTATCAGTAAAAAGGAATGGGGGCAGTTTTTTACTCCGATTAAAGTTGTTCGTGCTATCAACGAAATGGCAGAAGGTGAACTAAAAGATGGGATGACTATTTGTGATCCAGCATGCGTAGTGGGTAAATTTCCATTAGAATTTATAAAAGACAATCTTGATAAGCTGTTTAAAGTTGAAAACAATAAAATAATACAAAAAGTTAAAATAGTTGGTTTTGATAAAGGTTTTGACAAAGATGAACAAAAAACCATCATTTTAGCAAAAGCCAATATGCTTATTTATTTTTGTGAACTTATAAAAGGCAATATTGGACTAACTAAAGAATTTGCTAAAATATTTAATGATAGTTTCATTTTAAAAACAAACTCCATACTTGGTACGCTTTCTGAAGCAGAAGAAGAGAAATATGATTTAATTTTAACAAATCCCCCTTATGTAACAAGTGGAAGTAGTAATTTAAAAAAAGAAATATCTAAGAGTCTTACTTTAAAAAACCACTATAAAATCAATGCTATGGGTATTGAAAGGCTTTTTATGGAGTGGATCATTAAAGCTCTAAAAAAAGGTGGCAAGGCTTTTATAGTTGTACCTGACGGTATCTTTAATAGACAGAATGACAAAAAACTAAGGAAATATATTTTGGATAGTTGCTATATTGATGCAATTATTTCTTTGCCATTAAAGACATTTTTTACAACACAAAAAAAGACCTATATTTTAGCAATTACAAAAAAATCTGATATTTCTGATGTTCAAACTGATCCTGTATTCACTTATTTGGTCAGTGAAATAGGTGAAAGTAGAGATATCTACAGATTTGATATTGAGCAAGATGACTTAAAAGAAGCTGTTAATTTATATAATGCTTTTAAGGGCAATAAGAAGTATTTTGTAACTCTTAATCATGATAAGAGGTGTAAGATAGTTTTGATAAATGAATTTGACAGTGATAAAAATTGGTCTGTAGAAAGATGGTGGAGTAAAGAAGAAAAAATTGAATTAGGCATTGAAGGAATAGACCAAGTAGTTTCAATTAGTGAGTTTAGTGATATAATTAGCGATTTAGTAACGAGCTGCAATGAGTTTACTACATCTTTGCAAGATATTGGTTTTAATGTAACTCAAGAAAAAAAAGTACTTAGAAATACCTTTAAATGATTGTAGCTATTTTAAATTATTTATAGGTAAAAGAGTTTTAAAAAGGGATTTAATAAATATTAAAGCTGGCAATATACCCGCATATAGTGCAAATGTATTTAATCCAGTTGGTTTGATAAAAGATAGTAATATAAAAGATTTTGATAGTAATTTTGTTATATGGGGTATTGATGGTGATTTTAAATTTAATTTTATTAGAAAGTACATCCCATTTGCAACAACTGATCATTGTGGAACAATAAGAATATTAGAAGATACTATCTTGCCACAATATTTAATGATTGAGCTAGACAGAATTAAGGATGTTTATGGTTTAGGGGATTAAGAGCTTCTCTAAAAAATATGCAGAATATCATTATTAGATTACCTGTAGATGTCGATGGGAATCTTGATATTGACATCCAACAAGATATTATAGAAAAATATCAAGTAATCTCTGAAATTAAGCAAGAAGTTGGGGAATACAAACATAAAATAGATAAACTTGTTATCAAAATTGATGATGCAATCGAGTATTGCCAAAGTGTAAAAATAGAGGATATTTTTAATATAAAAAAAGGAATAGCAAAATACACTAAGACTTATATTAAAAAACATAAAGGTTCGTATCCTATCTACTCAGCAAACACAAAACAAGGTGGTGTTTTAGGTTATATAAATCATTTTGATCATGATGTTGAATCTATCCAGATTACTACCAATGGATATGCTGGCACAGTTTTTTATAGGTCAAAACATAAATTTAACATAAATGGAGATGCAAGATTGTATATCCCAAAATGTGATAACCTTGATTGTTTATATCTATCGTTTGAATTACAAAAAGTATTAGATAAAAATAACTTTAACTGGGAATACAAGCCAACCATAGAAAGAACAAGAAATATTGAAATCAAAATCCCAATTACTGCAACAGATGAATTTGATTTACCAAAACAAAAGGAGATAGCAGAAAAATATCGTAAAATCGAAGAAATAAAAAATAATATAAAAAGAGAACTTGAAAAAATAGAAAATATAAAAGTTGATATTGATAATTATATCAGAATCTGAATCGCAGTCTGACTCGTCATCAGTTGGAGTTGCCTCAGAGGAATTAGACCTCTTCGAAAATTCTACTTCTGCTGGTAATTTGTGCGTGATACCGGTACTCTGCTCCTCACGTACATCTGAGTCACACTACTGGACAAAAAGGTTATATTGGTTGCGCAAAGTGTAACTTAAGCAATTTTATGACTGGTGTAAAAGTAAAGACTTGATCTGACAGTTTGGAGTTGTTGGGTACGAAAATATGGAATAAAATCATACCCAGCAAATTTTAACAACCTCTTATTAAGGAGACTGTCAGATGACAACATATCAAGAAAAAATTATAAAACCAAGAATTGGTTTATTACAATTAGCAGAACAACTAGGAAACGTATAGCAAGCTTGTAAAGTAATGGGCTATAGCAGAGATACATTTTACCGCTATAAGGAACTGCATGAGCAAGGTGGAGCAGAATCTTTGTTTGAGATGACTAGAAAGAAGCCATGTTTGAAGAATCGTGTTCCATCTAATATCGAGGATGCAGTAGTTAATATAGCTGTTGAATTTCCTGCTTATGGTCAGGAACGTACTGCTAATGAATTACGTAGGAGAGGTATCGTTATCTCTGGAGGTGGAGTAAGGTCTGTTTGGCTACGTCATGATCTAGAGAATTTCAAAAAACGTCTAAAAGCATTGGATGCTAAAGTTGCAAATGATGGTATTATTTTGAGTGATGCACAACTTGCTGCACTTGAGAAAATCAAGAATAAACGTGAAGCAACTGGTGAGATTGAAACCATGCATCCTAGTTACCTTGGCTCTCAAGATACCTATTATGTTGGAAACATTAAAGGCATAGGACGTATCTACCAACAAACCTTTGTAGACACTTATTCTAGGGTAGCTATTTGTAAGCTTTATACCGAGAAAACAGCTATTACTACAGCAGACCATTTGAATGATAGGGTTATTCCATTTTTTGAAAAGTATAATATCCCTTTGCTTCGAATACTTACAGATAGAGGCACGGAATATTGTGGTAAACCTGAGAATCATGCTTATCAACTATATCTTGGTATTGAGAATATAGATCATTCTAGAACTAAAGCATATAGCCCTCAAACTAATGGTATATGTGAGCGTTTTCACAAAACTATGCAGGAAGAGTGCTATCACATTCTATTTCGTAAAAAGCTCTATAATACATTAGATGAGTTACAAGCTGATATAGATACTTGGCTTACAAATTATAATAACGAAAGGTCTCATTCAGGTAAACATTGTTTTGGTAAAACACCAATGCAAACTTTTAGAGATTCACTTTATATTGCTAAAGATAAAAATATTAGTAATATAGAGAGAATATCAGACAACTTGGCTATTACTTATCAAGCTGCCTGATTATTACTTATTGTCAGATTAAGTCGTAACTAGTACATAACTAGAAACTACCATTTCTTCTTACTATGGCAACTTTCTTTCCTCTTTCCTAACTACAATTTTTGTCAACAGAACCTAGCTCTTTCTCGAAAAAATGATAGCCTTCTTGTAATTCTTGTGTATTGTTGTAGCTATCAGTTTTCGTGCAAGAAACTATCAACGATAAAAGTTGACGAGACGTTTTACTTAATTGTTTACCACAATTATTGGTAAGATTTCGCCATTCAGGTGGGACAAAATTACCGACTATGTTATAAAAGATAATATCTTGATTTTCAACTATAGGGCGAGAAAAAGTTAACGATTCTGTCATATTTCCTTCCCTTGTAATAGGGTTAAAAATAGATTTTTTTGTAGGTTAAATTTGGGGAATTTTGCTAAAAAAACAGTATAGAAATTTTTTGAGAGAATCATAAGATTGCTGAAACGATAATATATATACGGGTGGAAGGAAATTTTTAAAACACTCTCTCTGCTCTTGCGAGGAGTGCGTAAGCACGACGAAGCAATCCAATGAATATGGATTGCCACGACCACTATGTGGTCTCGCAATGACGCCAATTTGCTATGGATAAATACTAACCTTGGTTAGCTATATAACAAATTACCAAACTGAAGGAGAGAATTTTGCAAAAAAAACATAATCTAATAAATTATGACTATAGTGCCTATAATACTTTAAGAAGGCTAATAGTTGATCATATAAAACCCTATCTAAAGCAGATCGGCATAGCAGTATTTTGTATGGTAGTTGCAGCTATGTGTGCTGCTTATAGCGTTAATTTAGTGCAACCAACTATTGATCAAATATTTTTAACAGGAAATCGTCAAATGTTATTATTTTTACCGTTAATGGTAGTAATAACATTTACTATCAAAGGGATAGCTGAATATTATTCAAATTATTTAATTAAATTTCTTGGTCAGAGGATTTTAACCGATCTGCAAATTAAGATGTATGAGCATCTATTGTTTGCCGACATTCTCTTTATTCAATCTCAATCATCGGGGCGTTTAATATCACGTTTTACTAACGATATTTCCATGATGCGTGGTGCTGTGTCAAATTTACTAGTAGGATGTGCCAAACATTTTTTAACAGTAATAGGTCTTATCATAGTGATGTTTAAGTTAGAACCTGGGTTGTCTTGTATTGTGTTTCTAGCATTTCCCCTAGCAATTTATCCAATACAGAAATTAGGGAAAAAAATTCGTAGAATATCAGGTCAAGCTCAAGAGGAATTAGCTAATTATACTTCTAGGTTAGATGAAACTTTTCAGTCAATTAAAATTGTTAAGTCTTTCTTAGGAGAGAGAATTGAAAGCAATCGAGCTTTATTGCTCTCTAGTAATATTTTACGTTTTCTAAAGAAAACTGCAAAACTGGATGCATTGGTTTCACCAATCATGGAAGTATTAAGTGGTATTACAGTTGGAGGGCTTATTTGGTATGGTGGGTTGTTAGTCATAAAAGGAGAAACTACACCAGGAGCATTTTTTGCTTTTATTACTGCATTTCTTGCAGCTTATAGACCTTTTAAAAGTTTGGTTTCTTTAAATGTAAACCTACAAGAGGGTATTGCTGCAACAAGAAGAGTTTTTAATATTCTAGATACTGAGCCTATTATTAAAGATAGTGTAAATGCTCAAAATGTTCAGTTAGTTAATCCACAAATAATTTTTAACAATGTCGAGCTAAAATTTAATAATAAAGTAGCTTTAAAGCTCATTAATCTAAAAATAATGCCAGGGAAAACTACAGCTTTTGTTGGACGTTCTGGCAGTGGAAAAACTTCGTTATCTAATTTATTAGTAAGATTTTATAACCCAACTAGCGGACAGATTTTAATTGATAATTATGATATTAAAGATATAAGGATTGACTCTTTAAGGCAGCAAATTTCTTTAGTAACTCAAGATACTACATTATTTGACACTAGTGTTGCAGAAAATATTGCTTATGGTAATCCAAATGCAACTCGTGATCAGATTATTATAGCAGCAAAATATGCTGATGCTCATCAATTTATCTCAAATCTGCCTGCAGGGTATGATACGATCATTGGTAATCAAGGTTCAACACTTTCAGGTGGACAACGTCAGCGTTTAGCGATAGCTAGAGCTTTTTTGAAATCAGCAGCAATTTTAGTTTGGGATGAAGCAACAAGTTCATTAGACCAAAATTCTGAGCGATTAATTCTAAATTCTTTAGTAAATATTCGTGAGAATAAAACCACCCTAATTATAACACATCGTTTATCGAGCATTAAGGATGTTGATCATATAGTTGTTATGAAATCTGGTATGATATTTGAACAAGGAACTCACTCACAACTTATGGACAATAAAGCGGAATATTATAAATTATATAATAAGGAATTAGAGGAGGGGGATAAGTGAACATAAAGGGAGTAGCTGTCTATTCACACAACAACAAAATACAAAAATATTCATCTTTTTTAAAAATAGATAAAAAATCCTTGGTAATAATTTATATTTTAGTTTAATCTATAAATCGAATATAAAAATATTTATGGTTTTTATGGAAGAAGATATTAATTATTGGGACAACTCAAAGTATGCACCTTGTCAATATGCTACTAGATTACTGGACAAATTACGTAAGATGAATGAGGAAATAAACCGGTCAATAGATATTGATGAGGTTAGAAAGGCTATTTATTACGCCAAGAAATATCATGGTAGCCAAATGAGGCAGTCAGGCGAGCCTTATTACTCTCATCCACTAGAGGTGGCGTATATGATCTCTGATTATCTTTTTCGTACTGACATTATTGTTACCAGCATACTACATGACACCATTGAGGATACAACACTTACCGCAAAAATGATTGCTTATATTTTTGGGGAGCAGGTTGCTAGTCAAGTAGAAGACTTAAGCAGGAACAAGCCTCACGGCAAGATTAGCTCGGCAGAAACATTAGATATATTACTTCAACAAGAAAAATATGATGTGGCATTGATTAAATTATTTGACCGAGTTCACAACTTACAAACTCTAGGAGTTAAATCACCTGAAAAAGCTAGGAAGATTATTGAAGAAACCGTAAAAAATTTTATAATCATTGCTATGCATTTAAAAATACCAACAATAACACAAGACTTAACTGCATTATGTTATAAAAATTTATCCATACAGCAGTTTGATCAACATAATCATCAAAATTCTATGGATAATTCCCCGCCACTTTCTCCAACTTTTCAAAATGTAATAGCCCGTATGCGAACCCCACAATTGTAGGGATCATAATAACCCATAATCCCCAATAGCCAAAATGGTTAACAAGATAAGTGAAACCAAAAGCAGTAATAACAGACACGAAAGCACGTGATATAGCGAATATAATGCTAGCACAGGTGAAACGTTTAAATACAGGAAAATGTTTATAAATAATTGGCATAGCAGGACCTAAACATTCGTTAAATAAAATGATAAAGAGTTGAATTAAAAATAACTCAAACGGAGAATGAAGATTATTCAAAAAATATGGACAAAATATGATAAAAATAGAACATATTATGAGTATAATTTTCATGGTTAATAGTGGATATATTTTGTAACTTAAATAAGATAATATTGATACGACCAAGAGCTGTATTAGACATAGAATAAAATTATGATGAATAACCTCAGCAATTGTATAACCAAAGTTAGTTTGTAAAATATTACTACAATATATATAAATAAAATAAAAACCTACAGGTAAAGCACATTGTAAGAAAAAAAGAGCTAATATTGTTTTTTTATTAACTTTTTCTGTCCAAATAGGATTTTTTACTAAAGTACTGGTATCTGTATTAGTTTGTGCAAAAACTTCTTTTAGTTGACGTTTGGCATCAGCAAATTCAGGCGTTTCTCGTAGCTTCGTTCTTGCAATAAAACCAATCAATGCAATTACTGCACCTATCCAAAATGCTGCACGCCAGTTAAAGCCATAAGAAGTAACAAGTGAGGCAATAGCTAAAGCACCTAATGCTCCTAGGGAAGCAGAAACTCCTAATGATCCAACAATTGCATATTGGGCTGGTGGGTGTTAATCGTTTCCGTTATATAAAGTTCAGCACCTACTATCTCTCCCATAGAAGATATACCTTGCACAATGCGGCAGATTGTTACTATCCAAGCCGCTGCAACCCCTATCTGGGTATAGGTAGGAAGATTAGCCATGACAAGACATGATACAGCCATCATAAAAGTTGTGATGATAACGGTAGATTTACGTCCTATATTATCGCCCAACCAACCAAATACTAATGCCCCAATAGGTCGAAAAACGTAGGTTGAACAAAAGGCAAAAGCCGCCATTAAAGAGGCTGTGTGAGAATCAGTGGTCTCAAAAAAAATCTCATTAAGAAGTACTGCCATATGAACGTAAAGCATTAAGTCAAAGTATTCTAAGAACGTCCCAATTGAAAGTAATCCGACGGCTTCTTTTTGTTCTCTCGTTAGGCTGGTTTGGGGATAGATAACCCTGCCATCTGCTTGTACAAATTTGCTCATATTAGTGTTTAAACCCTTAAGTTATATGTTATCTAGAGTTATATATAATTGTGTTAAAAACTCCCTATACCAATTGGCATAGGGGATGACGATTTATAGAATTGATACTACATAATTTCACAACACATATGGAGTTTAACAGTTTCAGCTAGTGCTGTATCGTCTTCCGAGTCAGATGTACTAGGGCAAGTTTCGTACGAAGCATTATGCTGGGAAGAAGATGCCCCCTGATATGAGTGAAATTGTTGACAATGCGATTCTAATTGTTTATCAGCCCAAACTGCAGCAGACACAGAAATTTCTGCATTCTTGTTAGGATATTGTAGTGATTGTCTTAATAGCATTAACCCATTGCCCCACCTCTGAAAAAACATCAGTATAGACTCGTGTAGCATCCTTCTTAAATATTCCTAAACTGCACTCTTAAACAGATCAAGACTTACCTTGTCTTCTTCCTTCCCGTTACCTTTATCCCTATCATCAAAATCATCAGCCATTTTATATTTTGCCATGCTATTAGGTTGATTTATGTTGCAATATTTTAATTAGAATCAATTCTAAAATAATAGTCAACTTAATTTTTAATAAAAAAATTAAGTAGTTTTTCATATATAAACAATATCCAATATTCTACTCGTATGCGATACGATTTTGATAATCAACATCTCGTTGATCTCAGCCTATATTTTTACCAAATATCTTTTTTCCCCCTTCTAATTTGTTCACCTTATGTATGGCATTTAAAAATTGTAGGAAAGTACAAGATGTCATTGCGAAACCACGTAGTGGTCGTGGCAATCCACATTCATTGCTTCGTCGCTGCGTTGCAGCTCCTCGCTAATAGACGCTAGGCTGTTTTTCCTATGACTTTTAAATTGCCATGGGGGTTATGCGTAAGGTGAGTAATTTGTTTATAGAACCGTGATATTGTTACAACCAAGATTTATTATTTCAATTTTCGATACTATAATTTTCTTGCTATTAATTAACCAAATCTTCAGTATTTATAAATACTAATAAATATATTTAAGGTGAATAAATGATAGGATATCAGCAGGAACAAAGAAGCCTAACGAAAGAACAAAAAGAAGCTGTTGGATTGCTTTCAATAGGGACTTTCCTAGAGTATTTTGATCTGATGCTTTATGTTCATATGGCGGTATTGTTGAATGAGTTGTTTTTTCCAAAATCTGACCCTCATACTGCAGCAATTTATGCTGCTTTTGCTTTTTGTTCTACTTATTTATTAAGACCATTTGGGGCTTTGCTATTTGGCTGGATAGGAGATAATATTGGACGTAAGGCAACTGTTATTATTACAACTTTTATGATGGCTTTATCCTGTTTTGTGATGGCTAATCTTCCAACTTATGCTGAAGTTGGACTCATTGCTACTATATTAGTTACAATATGTCGAATTCTTCAAGGCTTATCATCTATGGGAGAATTTATAGGTGCACAATTATACTTAACTGAAATAACAAAACCACCTATCCAATACCCAGTAGTAGCATTAACCTCTGTCTTTTCTATATTAGGTGGTACATTTGCATTAGCTATTGCATCTTTTACAACCTTACATAATTTAAATTGGCGTATAGCATTTTGGTTTGGAGCAGGGGTAGCTATAATAGGTGTTATAGCACGAACAACTTTAAAGGAAACTACTGATTTTGCTGACACAAAAAGACGGGTAAAAAATATTTTAGGTGACTCAAAAAAAGACTTAAAATCTAATCCTATATGGAAAGGAATTGTAGAAAAAAATAGTGATAGGAAAAACATAATAGCTTTGTTTTTTATGGATTGTGCTTGGCCAGTATGTTTTTACTTTGCTTATGTTTATTGTGGTAATATTCTTAAGCAAGATTTTGGATTCAGCTCAGAACAAATCATTCATCAAAATTTTATTGTTTCAATAATTCAATTAATAGGAATGTTAGTATTGACTTTTTTAAGTTATAAAGTTTATCCACCAAAAATCATCAAAGCTAAACTATGCTTGTTTATAATTGTTATGTTACTTACCCCAATGTTAATAACAAAAACATCTAGTCATTATACTATATTTTTTATTCAATGTTGTATAATGCTATTTACCTGTGACTATGTGCCAGCAAGACCAATAACATATACGCATATATCAATTTTCCGACGTTTTACTTATTCATCTTTTTCTTATGCTTTATCACGTGTTATAATGTATATAATAACTTCATTCGGACTGGTGTATTTAGTTGAGTTTTTTGGCTATATAGGATTATTAATTATAATGATACCTGTGGTTATAAGTTATAGTTTTGGTGTAATGCATTTTGGTAGATTAGAGAAAGCGGCTGGTAATTATTTTGATAAGAAAAATTAGTTGAATTTAAATCAATGTCTGTCAATACATTAATAGTAGTATATATGTGTATTAATTTTGATACGCTAGGTAACCCTAAATATTCTGCTAAAACTACGAAATAACGTAAGGTCTCTTCTATAATCTTTTTAGCTTTTTCCGGTGATTTAGCACTAACCGTTTGTATATTATGTAATCTGTCAAATAACTTAACTAAAAGCACATCATGTTTCTTTTCTTTATATAACATTTCGACCATTTCCGCCGAGCTAATCTTGCCATGAGACTTGACCCTAGTCAGGTCTTCTACTTGACTAGCCACTTGACTGCCAAAGATGTAAGCAATCATCTTTTCGGTAAGTTTTGTATCCTCGATGGTGTCGTGTAGTAATGCAGTCACAATCATGTCAGTTCTGAAATATTTTGGAATTTCTAGGGCTGTGTACTGGGCAAGCATATACGCCACTTCAATCGGATGAGAATAATAAGGCTCACCAGATTGTCTCATTTGACTGCCATGATATTTTTTAGCATAGTAGATGCCTTTTTTGACTTCATACATGTCTATTGGTTGCTTTACTTTTTTATTTAGCAAAATTAACTCCTTAAGCAACCTTTCAGCATATGCGCAATACTGGTATTTTGAATTATCCCAATAGTTATTAACATCTTCCATAAGAAACCATGATATTTTAATTATAAAGTTATAATAAACTAAAATTTTGACTATTTAAAGCATTTACTACTTTTTATCTTTAAAAATATGCAATATTTTCTAACCTATGTTGTATAAATTTTTTCATAAATATGCTTAGTGGGTAGGAAAAATATGATATAATTCAACTATAATGATTATATAAAAGAGGATCAGATGAGTAAAGATAAAGATGTAGCTAGCACTATGCAACTACATGTGGCAGTTAAGAGTGGAAATATTGAGGAAGTAAGAAAAATATTAGAATTGCCTAACCTTGATATTAATGCCAAAGATAAAAATGGCAGAACTCCATTACATATAGCGGCAAAAGAAGGGTTTACTGATATAATAGAGTTATTAATTGAGTCTGGTGCTACGGTAAATGTGTTAGGTTATGAAGAAAGGACAGCTTTACATGAAGCAGCATTGAACACTAAATATCAGGCAGTAGAGATATTACTTGATCACGGAGCTCAAGTGGATAGTAAGGGTTGGGGTAAAGACATTACAAGATTTTGGCTTAAGGACAAAGGAGCATTATATAATACACCATTATTTAATGTGTTGGATCTATGGGTTGCCAAATATCAAGCTCTATGTGATGCAGACCCTGACGACATACCTGATACAGACCCTAAAGTAGATTCTGATACAGAAGATAATAGTGATATTACAAAGAATTCAGAACAAAAGGAGGACTATATTAATACAGCCCATACACTAATAGATCATCATGCATCAGTAAATGTTTTTTTTAACAATGGTCACTATTATTATCACGCTATACATACTGCAATACGGGCAGGATTTTCTACTGTTGTAGAAAAGATGATAAAAAATGATCCTTCTTTAGCTAATGTACAAGAGTATTTAGATGAAAGGTGGCCTCATGATAAGCAATATCCCTTAGAAATAGCAATAGAACATGAACACCCTGAAACAGTAATGGTACTACTTAAAAATTATGCTAATGTTTGTGAGATAGAAAACGTCATGGAGAAATTAGCAAAATTTGGTGAAGAAATATTAAAAGAAGCTAGACATCTTGAAGAAGAAATAAAAAAATTTGTAGAAGCATTTCGTTATGTTTCTGAACACAAAGAATTACCTAATGATTGGGATAAAGATGAATTTTGTCGTATTTTCCATATATTAGATAACCCTTCTATACTCTTTAACTGGGACGAAGACCACTTTCCATTCATGGATGGACTAGATGCCTCGGAACAACTGACAAAAAAAATGAAAATTTCTGTAAGAAGTTTTGTTAACAATTTATCATTTGAAACACCTATTTCTAATCCAAGAACTGGTTTGACAGATGAAATAATTCACCAAGATCATATAATGAAACCATTAGGTGATTCTAATCATCATGACCAATGAAATTACTCATATGTATTATATAATATACTACTCGTAACCTCAGTTTTGGATTAAAATTAAAAATTTTAATCCAAAACTGGCTAGAATATTCAGAAAAATGCATTCTTGAAGCGGTTCTACGAATGCATTTTAATCTATTATCGCTAATAATCTTATTTTTATTGGTATAAAAATAAGATTATTAGCAAATGAAATATTTAACAATCAGGCGTCAAACCGCTTTAAGCCTGATTGTTTACATTCTCATTCCAATTTCGGATTAATGAAATTAATCCGAAATTGAGGTTCGTAAATGAAGAGTTGGTAGACGATAGTATAACTTCAAGAAGAGCTAGGCAGTAGCAAAGTCGAGCTGCTAGGCGTACATTAGTACGTGAGCAGCTTCGATCTTTGGTCGTGGGAACGCCAATTCTTGAAGTTCTACCTGAGTATACCATTAATTCTTTACATCATTTGAGTATAGATGATTTAAGCGGATGATGATCTAAAGCCTGTTTTAGATGCTTTGTTTGTATATGTGTGTAAATTTGGGTAGTACTAATATCAGCATGTCCAAGTAGTTCTTGAATTACCCTAAGATCTGCACCGCCTTCTAGCAAATGGCTTGCAAAACTGTGACGTAAAGTATGTGGGGAGATATTACTTGGGTCTAGCCCAGCCTTAATAGATGCTTGTTTTAACAGAATTGCAAAATTCTGCCTAGTCATATGACCACTAGCTGAAGAAGAACAAAATAAATAAATTTGACTTTTAGGGTGTTTTTTGCTTATAAATTTACTACGAATAGTTAAATAATCAGACAAACTCATGGTAGCCTGTTCGTTGATTATCACCATTCTTTCTTTATTACCTTTACCGATTATTGAAAATATTTTTCTAATATTTTGGGACATTTGATTTACTAAAATATCAGTTAACCTTATACTGACAAACTCAGAAACACGTAACCCACTTGCATATAATAAATGAATCATTGCTTTTATGCGTATGGAATCAGGATTTTTGTCTTGATTGCAATAGAAAAGTAAATCTTTGATTTTATCAATTGATAATGTAGAAGGAAGTTTAGTTTGATATCTTGGTAAATCTACCATCAAAGCAGGATTATAATTGGTATGCTTTTCGCTAATTAAAAATTCATAATAGTTTTTTATAGTGGATATTTTCCGGTTGATTGATCTTGCCTGCAAGCCATTTCCTGATAAATATTCTATCCAGTCTCTAATATTTTCAGCTTTAATATTCAGCTCTAACAAGTTATTCTGTGATAAAAATTTCTGAAAATCTAACAGATCACCTTTGTAGCCAAGTACGGAATTATTAGCTACACCACGCTCCGCTATCATCATTTCTAGGAATTGTTCGATAAACTCTACCATATTATGTACAGTTTGTTTTAATGGAGGCTAGGGCCGGAATCGAACCGGCGCATTGAGGATTTGCAGTCCACGGCATTACCACTTTGCTACCTAGCCTAAAGGCTTTGAATACTAACCAATATTAGAGCAAAAGGCAACTTATTTTTCTTTTGTTTTAGGCAGGGTAACCTCAGTTCGATATAAGAATTAATAATTCTTATATCGAACTGGCTTTGTTATAAGGAAAAATGCACTCTTAAAGCGGTTCTGCGAGTGCATTTTAACTTTTTTCATCATTCAACATGTGATTTTAATTATTAAAATCACATGTTGAATGGAGTGTTATATTTTAACAATCAGGTGTAGAACCGCTTCAAACCTGATTGTTTCTATATATAATACTGAATTCGATGTAACTTGTTACATCGAATTCAGGTTAGGGTAATATTTTTTTATAACTTATACTTTGTTATCCTTCTAAACTTATACTTTGTTATCCTTCTAAAATATGCTATACTACCACAGAGTAAAATTAGTCTGTATTGTATACTAATTCTGTTTCGAAGAATTATTATTTGAAAATATCAAGGACTCCCGTACCATAATGTACGTCTAGTGTGTTCTTTCCTCATTTTCAAATTTAATTCGGAGTCACATTCAAGTATATTTAGGGAGTGTTATCTTTAGTATTGTGATTTGCAAAATATCTATAGTTAGGATTTAATTATTTGCAACTCACTGACACAAATTCAAATCAATTGACCATGGTCTAAGTTTTTATAATGGAAAGGAGTAAGCATGTCAACATCGTCTGAATTTAAAGTAGGAGAAAGAATTGTATATCCATCTCATGGAGTTGGAGAGATAGTAAATGTAGAACACCAAATCATAGCTGGTGCTGATATTAAGGTTTATGTAATATCGTTCCCTCAAGACAAAATGACTTTGAAAGTACCGGTAAACAGAGCTGCTATTTCGGGTCTTAGAAAACTTGTTAGTAAAACTGATTTAGCTTTAATATATTCAACACTTCAGGGTAAAGCTAAGCAAGGTAATAGGATGTGGAGTAGAAGAGCACAAGAATATGAGGGTAAAATAAATTCTGGTAATGTAGTATCTGTAGCAGAAGTGGTACGAGATCTCTATAAGAATGTTGATAGTGATCGATCTTATAGTGAAAGGACTATTTATGAATCAGCCTTAAATAGGCTAGCTGGGGAGCTTGCAATTCTTGAGAATATAAATCCTGACGAAGCAATTAATAAATTAATTGAAGTATTGAGAGATAAGCTCGCTGCGTAAATTGGAAACTCATTTTCCCAAGGTGATACACTGCTATAATTTCAAGAGTTGATAGACGATAATATAACTTCAAGAAGAGCTAGGCAGTAGCAAAGTCGAGCAGCGTAACGTACATGAGTAACGGAGTAGTTTCGATCTTCAGGTCGCGGGAATCTTAATTCTTGAAGTTCTACCTAAATATAACGAATTTATTTAAACATTACCTCCAGTAATTCGTACTATATTTGCCCCGCAACTGGTTAGTTTTTTCTCCAATGTTTGGTATCCACGGTCTAAGTGGTAGATTCGGTGTATTCTTGTTGTATCGTTGGCGGCAAGTCCAGCTAATACTAAGGATACTGATGCTCTGAGGTCGCTTGCCATTACTTCTGCTCCTGTCAAAAAAGGTACACCCCGTATTATAGCACTCTTTCCGTTAACTGTTATATTTGCACCCATTCTGCATAATTCAGGAACATGCATAAAGCGATTCTCAAAAATGTTTTCTGTAATTATAGAAGAACCTTTGCAAAGAGTCATAAGGCTCATAAACTGAGCTTGTAAGTCTGTTGCAAACCCTGGATATGGGTTTGTATGGATGTCCACAGGGTTTAATTTACCTACGTAAGAAACTCTTAAACCATTATCAATAGGTAAAATTTCTATACCAGCTTCAATAAGCTTTAATACTATATTTTCAACGATATTATTGCTGATTCCATAAATGTTTAAATTGCCTTTAGTAATAGCAGCAGCAATCATGTAAGTACCAGCTTCAATACGATCCGGCATAATTGAATAATTGACATTTTTTAAATGAGATCTACCAATTATTCTTATTTCATTTGTAGCAATTCCATCTATTTCTGCACCCATTTTGCTAAGACAATGGCACAGATCAATGATTTCTGGTTCTCTAGCACAGTTAAATAATATTGTTTCTCCTTCAGCCAAAGTAGCAGCCATTATGGCATTAATTGTTGCTCCAACAGATATTTTATTAAAAACAAAATGTACAGCTTTTAATCTACCTTTAATTGCAGCATTAATATAACCATGATCGACGTCAACATTTGCTCCCATAGCTTGTAGAACTGCTACATGTAGATCAACTTGTCGAGCACCTATAGCACATCCTCCAGGTAAGGAAACCTTAGCTTTAGAAAATCTAGAAAGTAGAGGTCCTAGAACCCAAATAGAAGCACGCATTTTACGTACTATATCATATGGTGCAGTAAAATTATTAATATTGCTGCTGTCGATATCCATACTCAATCGATCTTGATGATCAGTTAAAGTAACAACACTACCTAAATTCTCAAGTAATTTTTTCATTGTGAGAATATCAGTAAGCTTTGGAACATTGTTAATACTAAGCTTATCTGTAAGTAGTGCTGCAGTCATAATTGGTAGGGTCGAATTTTTAGCCCCACTAATGCTAATACTACCTTCAAGAGGGATACCGCCTTTAATTATCAAACTGTCCATGGGAAAATCCTATATTACTTACAAAAACTTGAAAAGTGGTAACCAATTTGCAAATTTTTAGGTAAAAATTGAGTAGCAAAATTGAAGTAAAGACCTTCGATTTTGCTACAAAACAATAATAGATATCTTTGGCAAACTCTACTTCTGCTGGTAATACCATTTCCCAAAACTAAATTGCTACTCGGAGTACGAGTGTCGGCTACCTTCGCGTACAACTAGTACGTGAGGAGCGGAGATCATGAAGTACGACGACGTGATGATTAGTTTTCGGAAATGGTATAACTTATTCGTGCTACCGGCTACTGCTGCTCCTCACGTACATCATCGTCCGCTGCGGGTCGATATTCCGTGGCTTCTTTAAATTCCTCAGCATAAGCGAGTTTGCCAAAGATATCTAATAAATATCAAGTTTTACCGTTCTTGTCTCCTTTATTGTCAAGAGCTGTTCCAAGTATGTCCCCTAGACTAGCAGCACTATCAGCAGAACCATATTCTTTGATAGCTTTTTCTCTCTTTTCTATTTCAAGTGCTTTTATTGACAAAGTAACTTTACGAGATGCCTTATCAATGGTAATGATTTTTGCATCAATTCTGTCATTAGGGACAAATCTTTCAGTTTTTTGTTCAGCTTTTTCACTAGAAAGATCAGCTTTTTTGATGAAGCCCGGTATTTTGTCGTCTAAAATAACTTCTATCCCATCATCTTTAACTTCAGTAACTGAGCAAGTAACGACCATATTTTTTTTGTACATGTCAAATTCATCTTGCTGGGGGTCAAAACTTAGTTGTTTAATACCTAAGCTTATACGTTCCTTTTCAATATCAATTGATAAGACTTTACACTCTATTTGATCATTCTTTTTATATGTTTTTAACAGCTCAGTACCATTGCCTTCCCAACTTATATCTGTTTCATGAATCATACCATCAATGTTGTCATTAAGTGCTACAAACATACCAAAGTCAGTGATATTTCGTATTGGTGCTTTAATTATACTACCTATTGGATGACTATGTGCAAACCCAATAATTGGGTTATCTTGACACTGTTTAATACTTAAAGATATTCTATGTTTATCGGTATCAACTTCTAGAATTGTGAATTGAACTTCTTGACCAATAGTAAGCATTTTCTTAGGATGTTGATTTGATTTTACCCAGCTAATTTCACTTGAATGAACGAGTCCTTCAATACCATCTTTTAATTCAATAAATACCCCATAATCAGCAATATTTGTTACTTTGCCAGTCATTACTTTGCCAACTGGGAATTCTTCTTTTATACTTTGCCATGGATTATGATCAAGTTGCTTCATACCAAGTGAAATTCTCTTAGTTTCTTCATTAAATTTTATAACTATAACCCTAACCTTTTGATCTAGAGATAAAACTTCAGAAGGGTGATTTATTCTGCTCCATGAAATATCAGTAACGTGCAATAGACCGTCTACATTACCTGAATTACCTAAAGCAATAAACGCACCGTAATCAGTGATATTTTTTACTGTACCATCTAATATTATTCCTTCCTTAATTTTCGATAACATTTCGTCTCTAGCCTCAGATCTTGATTCTTCAAGTATGGCTCTTCTAGAAACTACGATATTACCAAGTTTCTTATCCATCTTTAAAATTTGGAATGGCTGCTTGATACCCATTAACAAAGCAATATCTTTTATTGGTCTAACATCTACCTGACTTCCAGGTAAGAAGGCAACAACCCCTGATACGTCAACAGTAAATCCACCTTTAACACGTCCGAATATTATACCATCAACAAACTGTTTATTGGCACATGCAATTTCTAAATGTCCCCATGATTCTTCTCTAATGGCCTTTTCACGACTTAATATAGTTCTACCGTTACGTCCTTCAATTTTCTCAATATATACATCAACTATCTCGCCAACTTCTGGTAAAGGTTGATTACTAGCCAGAGCAAATTCTTCTATAGGAACTCTGCCTTCATTCTTTAATCCAACATCAACTATGATAATGCCTTTAGCAATCCCTACTACTTGACCTTTGACAACAGTACCTTCTTTTACGTGACTAGTACTTACGGCTTCAAGCATTTGTGCAAAATCTTCGTGAGATTGAATGCTAATTTCAGCAAGTTGAGAAACAAATTTTTTCTTAAATTTTTGCATATTATTCTCTAATACTAGTTGTGCCGTCTAGTATAAAAATTATAGTTAATTGACCTGAATTTACATAAGCAAGTTGTTCTTCGCCTTAAGTAATCAAATTCAACTAAATTAACTATGAATGGTTAATAAAATGTAGATAAAACAACCTATGGCACATAAAATATGTTGATGTTACCTAACTACCCCCATTCGGGATAAGAATTTGTCAATTCTTATCCCGAATGGGCTTTAATATAAGGAAAAATGCATTCTTAAAGCAGTTTTGCGAATGCATTTTAAACCTTTCTAAAGCTAAAAACATGATTTTAATCTTTTAAAATCATGTTTTTAGCAAAATATTAATTTAACAATCAGATGCAGAGCCGTCTCAAATCTGATTGTTTCTATAATTTTACCGAATTTGGGATAAGAATTGGCAAATTCTTATCCCGAATTCGCGTTAACTGAAATAAACTCCATGATCTTATCAATCACTTCTTTTGGTGATAGATAAGAAGTATCAATTTCTAAAGCTCCTTGTGGAGGAAGAGTTGGAGCAATATCACGCTCTATATCTCGTTTGTCTCTTATTTTTAGTTGTTCCAAAACTGTATCAAATATATATTCTCCTCCTTTTTCTTGCAACTCTTTATATCTTCTCTTTGCTCTAATAACAATATCTGCTCTGATAAAAATCTTTAAGTCAGCATTTGGAGCCACTACTGTTCCAATATCTCTACCTTCCATTATAATTCTAGGAGTTGTTTTTATTAATTTTCCTAGATATTTCCCTAGGTTATTTCTTACTTCCGGTATAATAGCAATTTTTGATGCTACATTACCTACAATCTCACTATCAAGTTCTGAATTTTGTACATATTCCGTAGATTTGGATAATTCAATTATTCCATTTATGTCAGTAAGATCAATTTTTTGGTTTATACAAGAAATAGCAAGGCTTCTATATACAATACTTGATTGAAAGTAAGTAAGCTTAAGTTTTTGTGCTAACATTTGCCCAATTGTACTCTTACCCGATGCTGCTGGACCATCCAGTGCCACTACAAAATTATTGCTAATATTAAAAGCTTGAGATTTTAAGGTCATTTACTTATAATTTTATGCTGAATTCTAGCTGAATATTTAAAATAATGCAAATAAAACTTGAAATTGAAGCTATTATAGATTAGACATGTTACCATGAAAACTTGATATATATTTCAAATGATTTGAAGAATTGGGACAATAAACAAGGGGTAACCGGACTAGGTGTACATCTGCTACGTGAGTACGAGATAGACTCTGCAAGTATTTGAAAAAGCAATTCTTTAAAGCAGAAGAGTATACTTTGTTGTTTTAAGTATAAAATTAAATCAGAAAAGCAAGGGCGGTTAGCTCAGTTGGTTAGAGCATTACGTTGACATCGTAAAGGTCGGTGGTTCGAATCCACTATCGCCCACCAAATTTTTATTATATATTAATATCAATTTGTATTTAGGTTGTTTTTGGCGACAGAACCTAAATACAAATTGATGTTAAATATTGTTAAAAAAAGATCTAGGTGGTATTAGTGGTCAGGTATTTTTGTGTTATACTGTTGTTAGTTGCTAACTTCAATAGTTATGCCATAGAAACTATAGTTATAGAGCGAGGACATGTTGATCCAATGCCGATAGCTATTAATAAATTTGATGCAGATGATAGTGCGAATAGTGTAATTGGTGCTGATATAATTAGTGTAGTATCTAATGACCTAAAGAGTTCTGGCATGTTTCGCCCAATTTCTACGGCTTCTTTTATAGAACAAATTTTAGGGGTAAAACATAAGCCTCTTTTTGCTGCTTGGCGACAAATTAATGCTAATCTGCTAATTAATGGTGAGGTTACTAAGCTATCTTCTGGCAAGCTAAAGGTTAGTTTTATATTATGGGATGTAAGCTTAGAAAAAGATCTTATAGGTGAGATTTTTGAAATAGCACCACATTTATGGCGTAGAGTAGCACATAAAATAGCTGATAAAATTTATGAGAAAATTACTGGAGATTCGGGTTATTTTGATACAAAAATAGTATATGTGTCAGAAAGTGGACCTTATCTAAAACGGGTAAAGAAAATAGCTATGATGGATCATGATGGTGCTAATCATAAATATCTGTCAGACGGTAAAAATCTAGTTCTTACCCCAAGATTTTCTCCGCAAGCAGATAAGATTATGTATTTATCGTATGTACGAAAGCAAAAACCACATGTTTACATTCGTGATCTTAAAACAGGTAAAGAAAAACTAGTTGGTAATTTTCTTGGCATGTCCTTTGCCCCAAGATTCTCACCTCAAGGGGACAAGGCTATAATGTCAATAGCAAGAAATGGAGCTACTCATATTTTTGAAATTGATCTGAATAATATGGCGACTAAGCAGTTGACCCATGGTGTTGGTATTAATACCTCTCCTAGCTATTCACCGGATGGCAGTAAAATAGTTTTTAATTCTGATCGAAGTGGTTCAAGACAATTATATATTATGAATTCTGATGGTTCAAATGTGGAACGTATCAGTTTTGGCGGGGGAATGTATACTGCACCAAGTTGGTCACCTAGAGGAGATTATATAGCCTTTACTAAACTTTCTAAAGGAGAGGGTTTTACCATTGGAGTGATGAAAGCACTTTCCTATGGTGATGAGAATAGTGAAAGAATTATAACTAGTGGCTATCTAGTTGAAGGTCCGTGTTGGTCACCCAATGGTAGGATAATTATGTTTGCTAAAGGTTGGCCTTCTAGAAACAAAACAGCTGGTAGAAATCGTATATATTCCATTGACTTAACCGGTTATAACGAAAGAGAGATTCTTACTCCTCAAGATGCTTCTGATCCTGAGTGGTCAAGAATGTTAAATTGACTAGGTTCTTATATCTTAAAAACATATTATAACCTCAGTTCGATATAAGAATTAATAATTCTTATATCGAACTGGCTTTATTATAAGGAAAAATGCACTCTTGAAGCGGTTCTGCGGGTGCATTTTAACTTTTTTCATCATTCAATATGTGATTTTAATTATTAAAATCACATATTGAATGGAGTATTATATTTTAACAATCAGGTGTAGAACCGCTTCAAACCTGATTGTTTCTATATATAATACCGAATTCGATGTAACTTGTTACATCGAATTCAGGTTATTATACCATTTCCCAAAACTAAATTGCTACTCGGAGTACGAGTGTCGGCTACCTTCGCGTACAACTAGTACGTGAGGAGCGGAGATCATGAAGTACGACAACGTGATGATTAGTTTTCAGAAATGGTATTAGACTTCTTTCGAAACTCGCTTATGCTGAGGGATTTGAAGGAGACTCGGAACCTCGACCCGCAGCGTACTCTAATGTACGTGAGGATTCGAGTACCGCATCGACGTACAAATCACCAGCAGAAGTAGAGTTTCGAAAGAAGTCTATTATAAGAACCTAGGTCTAACCTATTGCCGGTATAGCTCAGCTGGCAGAGCGACGCATTCGTAACGCGTAGGTCGGGGGTTCAATTCCCTCTATCGGCACCATAAATATTATATCTTTTTGGCAAACTCGCTTATGCTGAGGAATTTAAAGAAGACACGGAATCTCGACCCGCAGCGGACGATGATGTACGTGAGCAGCAGCAGTAGCCGGTATCACGCACAAATTACCGACAAAAGTAGAGTTTGCTGAAGATATCTATTGTAACACAATAACATCACCTTATTAACCTCAATTTCGGATTAATTTCATTAGACTTCTTTCGAAACTCGCTTATGCTGAGGGATTTGAAGGAGACTCGGAACCTCGACCCGCAGCGTACTCTAATGTACGTGAGGATTCGAGTACCGCATCGACGTACAAATCACCAGCAGAAGTAGAGTTTCGAAAGAAGTCTAATGAAATTAATCCGAAATTGAGGTTAAATAATACGATATATACAATTCAACTTTCAAGCTGTTGGATTATCTAAGCTAAAAACCTTTTTATTATCATCATAGGAGAAGATTTCTGCATATCTTCCTAAACCTATTATAGACTTTAAAGTTATAGTGGCATCTTCACTAGATAATGTATCCTCAAGCTGTGTCTTAAAACGTGAAAGAGGTGCTTTATGATCTAAACGTTGATGTAAAATTTCACAAATGTAGGATGCAAGAGGAATATTGTCAAGTAAATGCTGAGCAAGCATTTTTTTTCTATCTTCTAAACTACTTGTGAAAAAAAGCTTGCCATGTTTATTTAATTTTATACTCTCAGAAGTAACATTAGCAAAATTTAATATTTGTAAAGCTCCAACAATATGTAAAATTTCCCCCATATTGTTAATGTGAAAAATCTTAGATAATTCTGATAAATTTGCAGAACCTTTATATGGCGATGCAGAAAGTGCCTCAATGCTACCGATCAGTTCATTTACCGACAAATGAATTTTTTGATCGATGTTGCCAACAATAGCTTTCTGTTTATTACTAACAGGCAAAGGTGGTTTTTCATAGGCTGATACCATGAGAGCATAAATTTTATCTACCATAGTACGAAATTCCATACTTTGAACATCACGTAAACGAGGGAGGGTAATTGCTAATTCTGATACAATACGCCCAGGATTAGATGAAAGTATTAACACTTTGTCAGCCATAGTTACTGCTTCTTCAATCGAATGAGTTACCAATACCACCGACTGCATTTGAGTTTTTCCACTACTCCACAGATCAAGAAAATCATTCTTTAAGGTATTAGCAGTTAGAACATCAAGAGCAGAAAAAGCTTCATCCATAAGTAGAATTTCTGGTCTGAGAACTAATGCTCTAGCAAAACCTACTCGTTGCTTCATACCACCTGATAATTCTTTTGGATATGCTGACTCAAAACCATCAAGTCCTATCATATCTATGACCTCTAATGCACGTTTACGACGTTCATACTCAGAAATATTGAAACTTTTTAAACCTAGCTCAACATTCTCAAAAACAGTCAACCATGGAAAAAGTGCAAATGTTTGGAAAATCATACTAATATCACAACGATCACGAAAAGCAGGTTTTTTATTTAGTATTACTTTACCTTTAACTGGTTTTGTAAAACCTGCGATAATTCTTAGTAATGTTGATTTTCCAGATCCAGATTTTCCTAGTATCGCAACTATCTCATTAGGTTTTAGTTTTAGAGTAACATTATCTAGTATTTTTTGCGTACTATGATCATCTTTTGTAAAACTTTGTGTAATTGATATTAATTCAAGTAAATTATTATTCATAGGTCTTACTCTTTTTGTAAAATGGTCAACTTGAATGATAAAAAAAGTTAAAATGCACCCGCGTCAGCCTCTTCAAGAATGCATTTTTCTGAATATTCTAGCCAGTTTTGGATTAAAATTAAAAATTTTAATCCAAAACTGAAGTTAACTAATAGACTTCCTGCAGAATTCGCTTTTGCTGAGGAATTTGCAGGAGACACGGAACCTCGACCCGCAGCGTACTCAAATGTACGTGAGGAGCAGAGTACCGGTATCACGCACAAATTACCAGCAAAAGTAGAATTATGCAGGAAGTCTAATGATAATAAAGTAAATATTCTTTGCTAAATCCATTACAATTGTGCTACATTCCGTAGTGTGCGAATTTGGGATAAGAATTTGTCAATTCTTATCCCAAATTCGGTAAAATTATCGAAACAATCAGATTTGAGACGGCTCTGCATCTGATTGTTAAATTAATATTTTGCTAAAAACATGATTTTAAAAGATTAAAATCGTGTTTTTAGCTTTAGAAAGGTTTAAAATGCATTCGCAAAACCACTTTAAGAATGCATTTTTCCTTGTATTAAAGCCAATTCGGGATAAGAATTAACTAATTCTTATCCCGAATTGGGGTGTAGTGCATTTCTCAATTACTATAAAATCATAGTTTTGAGATAACCTAACGTAAGAAAATTATTGATGGAATTAATTTCTTTGATTATTAATTATTTTCTAATAATCTAAAATATAGTATAATTTACAAGAAAATTAAGTAAAAATGTTTAACATTGCATCAAAAGATAAACAACTAGATAGAACTACAGTATCTAGTGTTTTTTATAAATTAGGACAAAAAGAAAAAAAAGAAAAGACTAGAATTAGTGAGTTATTAGTTGATTTTCATGAAAATGGTCTTCTATTAACGATACTTTTTTTTGCAATACCAGTTGCAATTCCGCTGCCGTATCCTCCAGGTTTTACTACTATAGTAGGTATTCCTTTGATGATTCTATCTATGCAGATGTTGCTTGGCTTTAGACAAGTTTCTTTACCATCCAAAATTAATAATTATCAAATTAGCAATGATATACTTATTAATATAAGTGACAAGATTGTACCAAAGATTAAATTTGTAGAAAAATATATACGACCAAGATTTAGTTTCGCAGCCTCTATATATTGTGAACAATTTATTGGTTTAATATCACTGATTTGCTCTATTGCTATATCAATACCTTTACCTCTAACTAACGCCATACCTGCACTGGGCATTACAATAATGGCATTAGGTCTTTTAAACCGAGATGGATTAACTATAGTTCTTGGATTTATTACCTCTATAGTTGGACTTATTATAGCTTTTATAGCAATCTCTGCTAGCTGGATTAGTATTAAATATTTATTTAATCTATTCTTCTGATATAATAAATATTAAATTTGTACAAAAGGTGAAAGCCGCTACTATAGAATCTTTTTCAAATGAAACAAAAGTTATATCAAGGATCAAGTAAAGCTCTTTATCAGTCACAAGAAGATTTTGCTTTTATTATGGCGTTTACTGACAAAATTACTTTAGAAAACGGAGAGATTTTTGATATTTCGGGTAAAGGGGTGCTGAATAATAATATTTCGTCCTTCATAATGAGCAGACTTGATATGGTAGGAATAGATAACCACCTAATTGAAAAAATTAACATGCGTGAGCAATTAATACAATCTGTAGATATTTTCCCCATTCAAATATTGGTTTCTACAGTAGCTTGCGGTAGGTTTGTAAAAGAATTCTCTATGGAAGAAGGATACGTGTTTGATCATCCAATTATCGATTTTAGAGTTAGAAGTAGTGAGTTAAAACATCCTATAATTAATGAACACCAAATACTAAATTTTGGTTGGTTAAGTAAACAAGAAATTGATGAAGTAAAACATAAAGCCATAAGAACATACGATTTTTTAAGTGGATTATTTACAGGTATTGGTATAAGGCTTGTTGAATGCAAACTAGAATTTGGCAGAGTGTTTAATGGTGAGGAATTTATGGTAATGTTGGCTGATGAAATTAGCCCTGATAATTGTCGTTTATGGAATATGAATAATAATGAGAAACTTGGAGCAGAAATGATTGCCAGTGATCCAGAAAAAGCTCTGAAATCTTATCAGGCAATAGCTGATTTATTAAAAGATAGAACTTATATAAGTTAAGTAGTATACCTAAAACCTTCTCTAGGAAGAAAAAAATAAATTGTAAACATGCTTAGTGCTACAAATTTTTGGTGTATAATAAAATGAGAATAATTAGTTATCTAAAGTCTTTTTTTTTATTTGAAATAATCTCAGGGCTTAGTCTAACTTTGAAGTATTTCTTCAAACCTAAAGTAACTATAAATTATCCCTATGAGAAGGGAAGGATAAGCCCAAGATTTAAAGGTGAGCATGCATTAAGACGTTACGCTAATGGTGAGGAACGTTGTATTGCTTGTAAGCTTTGTGAAGCAATTTGTCCGGCTCAAGCTATTATTATTGAAGCAGAAGAAAGAGAAGATGGTAGTAGGCGTACCACTAGGTACGATATTGATATGACTAAATGCATTTATTGTGGTTTATGTCAGGAGGCGTGTCCAGTTGATGCTATAGTGGAAGGCCCTAATTTTGAATTTGCTACTATTACCCATGAAGAATTGCTTTATGACAAAGAAAAATTGCTGAAAAATGGTGATATGTGGGAACAAGAATTAGCAATTAAGCTACATGATGATTATAAATATAGATAATTATGGAGATATTTTTTTATTTATTTGCAGGGTTAATGGTTATAAGTAGTTGTTTGGTAGTCATCAGTAAAAACCCTGTTTATTCTGTCTTATGGTTGATCTTTACTTTCTGTAACGGTTCGGGGCTAATGGTTTTGCTAGGAGCAGAATTTTTAGCAATGATATTGATTGTTATATATGTTGGGGCAGTAGCAGTATTATTTTTGTTTGTTATAATGATGTTGAATATTCGTTTTACCGATGTTATTGTACAATTTAAAAGAAACTTATTTATAAGTATTGCTGTTGCACTTATTATGTTTGCTGATCTTGTCCTGATAATTTGGTTAGGTACTAAAAATATAATTTTAGATAATAGCCAATTTGAGATAAAATCAGGTATCACTAATACTCATGCCATTGGACGAGTATTATATACCGATTATATCTTACCTTTCCAAATTTCGGGTATTATTCTATTTGTGGCAATGATATCTTGTATTACCTTAACTATTCGACATCGCAGCGGAGTTAAAAGGCAGGATATTGCTAAGCAGCATGCTAAAAATAAAGATAATTCCATATTAATGGTCAAACCACATTTAAATGAGGGAATAGAAGGACTCAAATATGATTAGTACTATTACTTTGGAACATTATTTAACTTTGTCGGCCCTCATTTTTAGTATAGGGATGGTTGGTTTGTTTATGCATCGTAAGAATGTTATAACAATTCTTATGTCGATTGAATTGATGCTGCTGGCTGTAAACATCAATTTTGTGGCATTCTCTACTTATGCACATGAGATATCTGGGCAAATTTTTAGTATAATAATTTTAACAATAGCAGCTGCCGAGACCACAATAGGACTTGCAATATTACTAGTTTATTTTAGAAATAAAGGCTCAATAGAAGTGGGTGATATAAATCAGATGAAGGGCTAATTGATATGATAGCTTCGGCAGCAACACTTACAGTAATGTTACCTTTAATCTCTGGTATCATCAATGGTTTGTTTTGTCAGTGTTTTAGCAAAAAACAAGCAGCTTTCATTTCTACTATTGCTATAAGTTTATCGGCCTTATTATCTATGTTTATATTTTACAATGTGGGTGTAAACAAAGCCATTATTCATATAATTTTAGCAAAATGGCTAGAAGTTGGTAACATGAAAGTAAGTTGGGCGATTTACGTCGATCAGCTAACCGCTATTATGTTTATAGTGGTTACTTGGATTTCAGCTGTTGTACATATTTATTCTCTTGGCTATATGGCAGATGATGATGGATTACCTAAATTTCTAGCATTTCTATCATTATTCACTTTCTTTATGCTATCTTTGGTATCAGCAGATAATTTTTTACAATTATTTTTTGGTTGGGAAGGTGTTGGTCTCTGTTCATATTTGTTAATTGGTTTTTGGTATCAGAAAGAAGCGGCGAATAAAGCAGCAATTAAAGCCTTTATAGTAAATAGGGTAGGAGATTTTGCTTTTATACTTGGGATTATTACCATTATTGTTTATTTTGGTGTAGTTGATTTTACTAGTGTATTTGCTAAAGCAAAGTCATTATCTAATATACAATTAAGTATATTAGGTTTTAAAGCAACAGTAATTGACGTGGTATGTTTGCTATTATTCTTGGGATGCATGGGCAAATCGGCTCAAATTGGCTTGCATATATGGCTACCAAATGCTATGGAAGGTCCAACTCCAGTTTCAGCACTTATTCACGCTGCAACTATGGTAACAGCCGGGGTCTTTTTAGTAGCTAGATGTTCTTATTTATTTGAATATAGTATAGGGGTATTGCACTTTATTGCCATTATTGGTGGTATTACATGTATATTTGCCGCAACTATTGCCATAGTTCAAGATGATATAAAAAAAATTATTGCCTATTCTACTTGTAGCCAACTTGGTTATATGTTTCTTGCTTGTGGTGTGTCAGCTTATAATGCTGGTATTTTTCATTTAGTCACCCATGCATTTTTTAAAGCTTTATTATTTTTATCAGCTGGTAGTGTAATTCACGCTTGTCACGAACAAAATATTTTTAAGATTGGTGGTTTGAAAGATAAGATGCCAATTACTTATTGTAATTTTTTAATTGGATCACTAGCTCTCATAGGTATTTATCCTTTAGCAGGATTTTATTCAAAAGATGCTATTTTAGAGCTAGCATATAGTAGCGGTGGTATCGGTACTATCGTGTTTATTCTTGGAATTTTTGCTGCAGTTCTGACTGCCATTTATTCTATGAAAATTATCTTATTAGTATTTCATGGAAAAACTAGATTAACTATTGACATCAATCATGTCCATGAATCACCCAATATCATGAATGGACCACTTAGTCTTTTAGTGGCAGGTAGTTTTTTTGTAGGAATGATAGGTTATTATATATTGTCTTTTGACAAACCAAATGGTTATTTCCTTGATAGTATATTTAATATTCATATTTACCAAATACTAACAATTCATCCTCCTCTTTATATAAAATTATTACCAATGGTTTTGGGACTAATAGGTATTGTTTTGGGGATTTATTTTTATAGAAGAATCAAAGAAAAAATAAAAATAGGATTTATAGAAAAGCTGTTGGTACATAAATATTATTTTGATGAGGTTTATGACTTTGTGATAGTAAGATTAGTAACTAACTTAAGTAAGTTATGCAATTTGATGGATCAAAGAGTGATAGATAGATTTGGTCCAAATAGCTTTGCCAAAACGGTAAATTACTTTGGTTTTTTGGTGAGTAGATCGCAGACAGGTTATGTATTTAATTACACTTTATATATAGTTTTATGTATAGTTGTTTATATTACTTTCTTTATAATAGGAATATTGCGAACTGATTCTTTTTGGTAAGTTTGAAGTAGGGATAGTCATGATTTTTCCATACAAAATTATTGATCTTACACACACTCTTGATGAGCAGACTCCTTCGTGGAGTGGAGGTTGTGGGTTTAATATTGAAGTTAAATTGGATTATTCTGACTGCCGACAGAATGAAGAATTTCGCGTGCAGCAGTTCAAAATGCATGCCGGGATTGGTACACATATGGATGCACCAGCACACTGTATTCCAAGTAGTACTACCATTGACCAAATACCATTATCGCAGCTGCTTGCTCCTTGTGTTGTTATTGATGTATCAAGCTCTTGTCATGAGCGTTATAGTCTAAGCCTAACGGACATTGAACATTTTGAAGAACAATACGGAATGATCAATGAGGGAAGTTTTGTGATGATCAAAACAGGATGGGAAAAGTTTTGGAGTGATCCGGGAAAGTATAGCAATAATCACGTTTTTCCTTCTATATCAGTTGAAGCAGCGGAGATACTGACAAAACGAGGTGTGTGCGGACTTGGTATTGACACTTTGTCACCAGACAGGCCAGCAGATGGATTTCCCGTTCATAAATTGTTTTTGGGCAATGGCAAATATATTGTTGAAAATGTTGCTAATTTGGCAAATCTACCTATAACAGGAAGCTGTATCTTAGCTCTACCAATTAAGGTAAGAGGGGCAACAGAAGCTCCGATAAGGCTTATTGGCTTAATAAAAGAAGAAACAAATTTAAATTTTTGAGGGTATAATGAAAAAACTTATTTTCTATTTAAGCATAGAGTTATTGTTTAATACATCCTCACTGGCAGATACCAAATGCTTTTTGGTTAAAGAAAATGATAAAATTATCAAACAAGAAGGTGATTGTGCATCACGCTATGCACCTTGCTCAACGTTCAAAATCGCCATTAGTTTAATGGGATATGAAGAAGGATTGCTAGTTGATGAGACTCATCCTGAGTTACCATTTAAAGAAGGTTATGTAGATTGGCTTGACAGGTGGAAACAGCCCCACAATCCAACAACATGGATGCAAAATAGTTGTGTTTGGTATTCTCAAGTTTTGACGCAAAAGCTTGGGATGAGTAAATTCAAAGACTATGTTATAAAATTTAACTATGGGAATCAAAATGTTTCAGGTGATAAAGGTAAAAACAATGGATTAACGAATTCATGGCTATCCAGTTCGTTGGAAATTTCACCTGAAGAGCAAGTCGTGTTCTTACAGAATCTTATTGATAACAAATTACCAATAAGTCTTAAATCTCATGAAATGACAAAAAATATACTCTTTATAGAGGAACTACCAAACGGCTGGAAACTTTATGGGAAAACAGGCAACGGTTCTCAGCTTAATAAAAATAGAACGAAGAAGTTAGACCTCCCGACTTCCGCATTTTTTAATAAGGCATAAGCTTAGAAGGGTCATAGTGCTAGGATTTTTAAAATTTAGGCACAACATTATTTTGTTATTTTAAATATATTGCAGCATGGTCTGAACGTTTGATGTTAAAGGTTTTATAGATTTTTCTAGCTTCGTTTTTTATTGCACTTGGTAGTCTATAAAGATCACCAGTCTTTGTATGTCTTAAGATTGAATCCTGTACTGATATTAATAATTCAACGATGTTAGTTACACTGATCTTTTGGGTCAGAGCAACCTTGTATTCTATAGTTTTAAGCACTGCAAAACTCATATAACACACAGCTATGTGTGCTTCTATCCTTTGTTTAGTCCAGTGAAAAATTGGACGCATTTGTAAATTATGTTTATTGATTCTAAATTGCTCTTCAATTACCCATAATCTAGCATATTTTGCTATTGCTTCATGTGGAGTTATAGTCTGGTCATTGGTGATTACCCCATGTATGCCATCCCACAACGCATCCTGCTCTATCTTCTCTGCGTCAATATAGCTCTTGCCATTTTCACTAGAAGTATATTTTTTTACTCCACTATTAGATATAAGTTTTTTAGTACTACCAAACTCACCAATAGTCTTATTAATTTTATCTAAAATTTTTTGTCGCTCCTGTGCATCATTAATAGCCCTTTTAGATTTATAACTGGTAATTAGACGTTTACCATCATGCTCTAGATCGGCAATCCAAGTAAGATCATTGCCTATAACAGTAGGCTTATAGTTTTCCTCTGATAATATTTCTTCTTTCTTTTCTTTCTTGAGTGTTTTAAGCTT
Organism: Candidatus Tisiphia endosymbiont of Myopa tessellatipennis; assembly: GCF_964031105.1. Taxonomy (NCBI): domain Bacteria; kingdom Pseudomonadati; phylum Pseudomonadota; class Alphaproteobacteria; order Rickettsiales; family Rickettsiaceae; genus Candidatus Tisiphia; species Candidatus Tisiphia endosymbiont of Myopa tessellatipennis. Next base: position 177,435 of record NZ_OZ035005.1, read on the forward strand.
TGCTGCCACAATATAACGATAACCACCTTCATCGAGAGCTTGCAAGTTAGCTTTACTAAACATTGCACGATCAGCAATAAAACAGACATCTTTAACTTTAAGATACGCTTGCCAGCTGTTAATTGATTTAATTAAGGTGCTAACTTCTGCGGTATTACCACTAAACAGCTCATAGCCAAGTGGTAATCCATCCTCATTAGTTGCTAGGGCAAGAACTAGTTGGGTAGTATTAAAGCGATGATCTTTACTATAGCCAAAGGCTCTTAGCTCATCTATTTCTACTGATTCAAAGTATAGTGTAGTAACATCAAAAAATACTAGGCTAATCTCTTTATTAGGAATCAGGGTTAGGGTGTTTTTAAAGCATAATTCTTTAATTTTAGGTATTTGCTCATGTAATTTGTCCATCATCCGATAAGTAGCATCTAGATCATGATGCCTGTCAAATTGATCGCTTAAATACTCAACTATCCCTTTTTTACTATTTGGTCTTACCATACGGGCTAACACTAAATCCTTCAGCATCCCAGCGTCACGTTTCCTTGCTAGTAACTGGTTAAAATGCATTTGATCATAAACATGCCCCCCTATTTGATGCACTCCTTCAACAACTCGCTTGACTTCTACAACCTCATTTAGTTTTACTTCGTTAACAGGTAGAATATCTTTTAGCAGCTTGTTAGTTGGACGACCTCTTTTAACCTCGTTAGTATCATCAGTAAACAAATTCCCCTGCCCAGTTGCAGCTTCTCTCTCAGCTTTAATCTTGGCAATCAAATATTGTGCTAGGGCAACTAATTTAGCTTCTTCTACTTCATCTACGAAGACTCCTAAATGACGTACTATACGCTGTTTGACGTTACCTTTACTATCACGATAACCTTCCACTATTTGAATAGATTGCCTTGGACTATTAGGAGTTTTTTTACGACGTATGTACATATTAGGGCTATAAAATATGGGGCTATATTTAATTAATTAAATAATAAACAACATCGCAGTTAAAGTCAATAATAAAATATCTACTAGGCACAACAGAACGAGAGTACCACTTCACCTCCTTACTAATGCCACTTATAACAACTAATATCAAAAAATCTGCGGAAGTCAGGTAGAAGTTAGACCTCCAGCAAGGATGGTTTATTGGCTGGATTCAAAGAGATAATAGGACTATTGTATTTGTAAACCATATTACAGATGATAGTAAGCAAGACACTTATTCAAGCCTACGTGCTAAAGCAGAGGCAAAAGAAAAATTACTACATTTGATTAAAGACTGAGCAAAAATGATTTGAAAAATTAGGCTTCGTGAAGATTTTGTTTTTATGAGTAGCTCTATACTTTTCTAATTAATTTTCAGGTTGGGTAGTATTAGGCACAGGATCATATCCTCCTTGACAGAAAGGATTACACCTAATTATTCTCTTAATAAATAACCATAATCCTTTAATATTACCATGCATTCTTATTGCTGATCTAGCATATTCTGAACATGATGGATCAAAACGACAATTATCACCAAGTAGGGGGGAAATAAAGAATTGATAAAATCTAATAAGTATGAGTAACAAATTAAAGCGATGTTTCATTTTGATCATGGTTACCTCAAAAAGAGTATACTCAAATGATCCTACGAATTGGATTTGAAAATGAATGGTGAGCATGCGAACCCATGATATTTTCAAAAAACAATTCTTCAAATCATTTGAGTATATTACTTACTTTGCAGTTTTTAGTTTTGAGTCTTTACGTCCATTGCAGGCAGATTTTAGTTTTTCACCAGCAGAGAACTTAGGTTGAACGTAAGCTTCAATTTTAAGAGGCTGACCAGTTCTAGGATTTTTGCCAGCTCTAGCTGCTACTTTACTAGAGTAAAACTTACCAAAGCCAATCAGTATTACGTCTTTACCTTCAGCAAGAATAGAAGTAACTGCATTGGTAAATGTATTTATAATCTTTTCAGCTTCAACTTTAGTACAATTTTGTTGGTTTGCTATATAATCAATGAATTCACCTTTGTGCATAAATTTTTCCTTTAAGTGAGTTAGTTTAATTTAATTCAGCTAATGATAGCTTGCCTATCAGGTAAAGATATAGATATAGATGTTGTAAATCAATAATTATTAGCTATTAAAGTTATCTATATTATAAAATATTTTCACTTTACGTTTCTTTTTGATATTATTAACACAGATATCTATTTGTTGTTACTGGTTGTCAAGCATCATCATATAAGCATTCAAGCAGGGCAGTTTAAAAGCCACAACTAATGATAGAAAAGTTTGTTTTTAAAATGCATAAATGTCTATTAGCGAAGAGCCGCAAAGCGGTGACGCTAATAGACGTCTTGTACTTTTCTACAATAGACTTCTTTCGAAACTCGCTTATGCTGAGGGATTTGAAGGAGACGCGGAACGCAGAACCGCAGCGTACTCTAATGTACGTGAGGATTCGAGTGCCGCATCGACGTACAAATCACCAGCAGAAGTAGAGTTTCGAAAGAAGTCTAATTTTTAAATTGCCATGGGGGTTATGCGTAAGGTGTGAGTAACTAATACTTCAATACTTCTTGTAGCACTTTAAATTAAACTCGATAATCACAAGGCAAGTTTACACCAAAAAGGTATAAGCTAAAGTAAGAAAGGTAAAAAATGCAAATGAATCAGTTATGGTGGTTAAGAATACACCTGAGCCAGTGGCGGGATCAATATTTAAATAATGTAGAGTAATTGGTATTACTGAGCCAAAAAGACCAGCAATTAGAAAAGTTAGGATAACGGCTATGGAGAAAATCAAGCTAAGATTTGGATCAGAAAGCATGGCTAAGCTTAATAGCGCCCCAACTAAGGCCAGTATAGAGCCGTTAAATCCGCATACAGCTATTTCTTTAAGAATCACTCTCAGCACGTTATTATGGTGAATATCTTTGTTGGCAAGTGCTCTCACTGTCACTGTCATGGCTTGTGTGCCGGCATTCCCTCCCATAGAAGCAACAATAGGCATAATAGCTGCCAGTGTTATAAGTTTTGAGATTGTAATACTAAACTGGTTAATAATTATCGATGTCATACAAGCAGTAATTAAATTGACAAATAACCAAGGGAATCTGTGTCTCACAGTATAAAATAGATTGTAAAATGTATCTTGAGTATAAACGCCACCGAGTGACATTATATCTTTTTCTGTTTGTTGTTCAATGATGTAAAGCATACTATCTATTGAAACAGTACCTATCAACTTGCCACTTTTATTCACCACTGGTACAATTGTTAGAGCATATTGTTTAAAAATAAAACTTAACTCACTTAAATTAGTAAATACATCGGTAATTTTAAATTCAGGATTCATAAGATCTTTTACTAACTTATCCCCTTTATGCTTCAGTAAAGTGCTTAGAAGTATACTACCTATAGGTCGGTATTTACTGTCGAGTACAATAGCAGCATGAAAATCTTGTGCTATATGTTTGTGTCTAATAAAATCTATAGCCGTGGCTACTGTCCAATCTTCTTTAAATGACACAAAATTTCTTTCGATTACCCTACCAACAGTATCTTCTGGGTAAGTACAGCCTTCTATAATTTGCTGTCTTTTTTCTGCTTTGAGATTATTTAAGATCATTTCTTTTGTTAGATCATCAAAATCCTCGATAACTTCAACAGCATCTTCTATAGCAAGTTGATTAATTAGCTGTACACTTTTCTGTACACCTAAAATTTGCATTATAAGTGGTTTACTGTTCACGCTAAGTTGTACTAAAGTTTCAGGCTTTAGTGTATCCTGTAACAAAGGAATAATTGTTTTATATGTTTTCTGATTTATATTATCTAAAACATCTGCAAGATCTGCATAGTGTAGATTACTCATAATCTCTATTGCTTTGCCAAATTCATCATTATTCAGAAGATTATTAATATGCTCAAATGTTTCGTCAAATTGGTTTTGATGAACCGACAACATATTTTTTGATTGATTTTGCATAACTCCTCGTTTGAGTATACTGCTATGATTTCAAGAGTTAGTACGAAGGTCAACTTCAAGAAGAGCTAGGCAGTAGCAAAGTCGAGCAGCAGAGCATACATGAGTAACGGAGCAGCTTCGATTTTTAGATACGACGACCTTAATTCTTGAAGTTCACCGAGTATACTCAAATGATTTGAGTATATATACTGAATTTTCTAAAAGTACCCTCAATAGCCAAGAAGGATGAGTCACTTGTATTCTAACATGTTAGGTTTTATAAGACAACTAAGTTGAGAGTATATAGAAAACTGGTGCGGTCGAGAAGACTTGAACTTCCACTCTGTTAAGAACAGCCCCCTCAAAGCTGTGCGTCTACCAATTTCGCCACGACCGCAATTAATAATAAGTTTTTAATAAAATTATTCCTGTAGCCTAAATAATTTTGGTTAATCCAAATAGTGTATATAACAAATTATTCTACTAATATCAATATATATACTCGAATGATCCTACGAATTGGATTTGAAAATACGCGAATTCGGGATAAGAATTTGTCAATTCTTATCCCGAATTGGGTAAAATGCATAACTGTTGAAAGTTAAAAAACCGTCTATTAGCGAGCGAACGTACGTGAGCGTGGCAATCCATGAAGCTTGTCATATATTGCTTCGTCGACCTACGGTCTCCTCGCTAATAGACGGTTTTTTAACTTTCAACAGTTGTGGGCGAATACCCCGCAAGTATTTGCAAGAGCCAATTCTTCAAAGTATTCAAGTATCCGAGTCAATTTGCAGTCAATTGAATAACAAAATTTGGCATTACTTCCTGCTCAGTTGCTGCAATTTTCAAATGGTACATTTTTTCTTCAATAGTATGATACTGGTTATGAAACTTTGTAGCATTACCTGTTAATACTAAAGCTGAATTAATTCCTACTTTATTTGCCCCTAAAATATCAGTATAGAAAGTATCGCCTATCATAAGAATACGTTTCAATGCAATATTTGGTAATTGGTTTAATACTTTATGATATATTTCTATATAGGGTTTGCCGGTAAAAATTACTTCACTACCAAATTGTTTTATTTTTGCAGCAAAGTATCCAGCACAATATCTCTGTATTCCTTGTTGCCTAATTCCAAGATCTGGGTTTGCACATATGCTAATCATGTTTCTTTTAACTGCAGTTTTTAATAAATCGTCAAACTCATCTAAATTTAAATTTTTTTCTTCATCACGATAAAGCGTTAACAGCAAAATATTAGCTTCATTTATGTTTGTGGTGGTAGGTGTCTGTAATCCCTCCATAAGATCATTACTTTCTTGACCAAGATGATAAACTATAGGATTTTTTATACCAAATCTTTTATCACTTTCTAGTATCATATCAATTGCTACTTCACCAGAACTAATAATCATTTCTTTCGTTGCGTTAATGCCCCAGCTGTTAATTTTGGTAAATAAGGAAAATGTGTTGCGTGGGACATTAGTAACAAAAAAAACTTTCTTTTGTTGTTTAAGTATCTTGTTAATATTGTCAACTACTCCGGGATAAATTTGGTTACCTTCTACTACCACTCCCCAAAGATCAAATAAAAAAACATCATAATCATCTATTACAGATGAAATATGTCTAAAATCTAGTTTTGTCATTTTACACACTATACTTATAGGATAATCTGATGATAATAGACAATAAATATTTTTAGTAAAATATATTTGTTAAAAATTGTAGGGTAATTTAAAAGCCCACCCTAAAAAATCTCTCATAAAAAAATAAATTATGTTAACAAATTATTTTGGTTTCCTTAGAAAGGTTGGAATATCATGGATATCAACTTCTATATTATCCTTCTGAGGAATAGGCGGTGTAGGCTTTTTTATTTGCTCCTGAGTTTGAGTAGTATTAGATCTGAGTGAATTCCACATTCTACTTAGTAAAGATGATTTTGCATCATTACTGCTTATAGTTTGCTGATTTAGCATATCAATTGATGTTGCTTGAACACTTAAATTTAAATGTTGTGTTTCAGAATCCACTAAACTAGGCTTTTCGCCAGTATATTGAGCAAAATCTGGAATTTCTTCTAATATTGTTGTTTCTATCGAATTGGACTGACTATCCATCTGTTCAGAACTCGTAGTAGTACTTGCTATTAATTCAATAGGTTGGGATTTGCTACTTATTGAGTGATCAGCATCAATACCAGTAGCAACTACCGATACTCTAATAACACCATTTAATTCTGGATTAAACGTAGAGCCGAAAATAATATTAGCATCGCTATCACCCACTTCTTCTCTAATTCTATTAGCAGCACTATCAACTTCAAATAATGTCATATCCGTACCACCAGTAATGTTAATTAAAACCCCCCTAGCACCACGCATTGAGTTATGATCTAATAATGGGTTAGAGATAGCTGCTTCAGCAGCTTTAACTGCCCTATCCTCGCCAGAGGATTCCCCAGTACCCATCATAGCTTTACCCATTTCGCTCATCACCGTTCTAATGTCGGCAAAATCTAGATTGATAAGCCCTGGCATGATCATCAAATCAGTAACCCCTCTAACTCCAGCATGTAATACATCATCTGCCATTTTAAAGGCATCTGCAAATGTAGTACTCTCATTTGCTATACGAAATAAATTTTGATTCGGTATTACTATCAAAGTATCAACAAATTTCTGTAAATCTAGTAAACCTTGCTCGGCAGTTCTAATCCTATGCTTTCCTTCAAAATGAAAAGGCTTAGTTACCACTCCGACAGTAAGAATTCCTAGTTCCTTGGCTATCTTTGCAACGACCGGAGAAGCACCTGTACCAGTGCCTCCACCCATCCCGGCAGTGATAAACACCATATTGCTACCCTCTAAGTATCCTTTAATCTCGTCAGCTGATTCTTCAGCGGCTAAAGCACCAATCTCTGGAGATGCACCAGCTCCAAGACCCTTAGTAATAGCAACTCCTAACTGTATTTTATTATCACATAAAGAATGTTCTAGTGATTGTGCATCAGTATTAGCAACGACAAAATTTGCTCCTTGTAATTTTGCAAGTACCATATTATTTACCGCATTACCACCAGCTCCCCCAACACCAAATACTGTAATAACTGGTTTAAGAACTATATTCTCTGGTGCTTTGAAATGTAAAGCCATAATAATACTCTACCTGTTAAATTAAATTGTTGTTAGTATAGTAAAGAATCCAAAAATTTCCACCAAAAAATATACTTATAGGCATCACCCTAATTATACCATATTTTCTGCTAGCACTAAGCTATCAAAATCTTCACCTGATAAAAAATTTAATTTTATAGCCGCTTCTCTTAAAGTTATGCCTTCTTGATAGGCTTTTTTTGCAATCTTTGCTGCATTATCATAGCCTATATGTGGATTTAATGCTGTTATTAACATTAGCGATTGTTCTCTGAGCTTATTAATACGTTCTATATTGGGTACTAGCCCATCAATACAGTGCGTAACAAAACTATTGATGCTAGAAGACATTAAGTCTATTGACTGCAAAATATTATATATTATAACAGGCTTAAAAGTATTTAGCTCGAGACAACCGTTTGACCCGGCTACAGTTACTGCAAGATTATTTCCCATGACCTGAACACAAACCATAGTTAATGCTTCAATTTGTGTTGGGTTGACCTTACCTGGCATAATTGACGAACCAGGTTCATTTTCTGGTAGATGTAATTCACCAAAACCACATCTTGGTCCTGATCCGAGCAGTCTAATATCATTAGCAATTTTCATTAAACTTACCGCTATAGTATTTAGGGTACTAGAGAATTCTACTAATGCGTCATGAGTAGCTAGTGCTTCAAATTTATTAGCAGCACTTTTGAACGGATAGTTAGTATATGAGGCAACTTTATCAGAAAATTTTATCGCAAATTCTTTACGGCAATTAATACCAGTACCTACTGCAGTGCCACCTTGTGCCAAGAAATATACTCTTTTTAGTGATTCTTCAACCCGTTCTATAGCATATGCCACTTGTGCTACATATCCAGAAAATTCTTGTCCAAGAGTTATAGGTGTAGCATCCTGCAGATGAGTACGCCCTATCTTAACTATTTTATTCCAAGCTTGAGCTTTGGTATTTAACGCCGAATGCAGACTTGTTAAGGCTGGAATCAATTGTTGTTTACTCGCAAGTACGGTTGCTATATGCATAGCAGTTGGGAAGGAGTCGTTGGATGATTGAGCCATATTCACATGATCATTAGGGTGAATTGGTGATTTACCACCCTTTTTACCTACTAGCTGTTCATTACCAATAGAGGCGATTACTTCATTCATATTCATATTAGTCTGTGTACCAGACCCGGTCTGCCATACTACTAAAGGAAATTGATTATCAAATTCCCCATCTAATATTCTAGTGGTAGCTTGATCTACTGATTCTGCTATTTCAGGCTTAAGATCACCTAATTCCTTATTGACCTTTGCTGCACATTTTTTTAAAATTGCCAGTGCCTTAATCAATTGGATAGGCATTTTTTGATTACCTATCTTAAAATTTTCAAGAGACCTTTGAGTTCCCGCACCCCAGTAAAATCGATCATCTACTTTAATTTCTCCAAATGAATCAGTTTCAATTCTATAATTTTTCATAACAATCTTTTCCTTTTTTACCTTCCATACTCATCTGCTTAAGTTTTTAATTTAACCATTAGTTTGATGTAAGACATCGTTTAATATCCTAGGGTATTATCCCTACTTTCCTTATGTTATCTCAGCGAAAGCTGGGATCTATAATAGACTTCCTGCATAATTCTACTTTTGCTGGTAATTTGTGCGTGATACCGGTACTCTGCTCCTCACGTACATTTGAGTACGCTGCGGGTCGAGGTTCCGTGTCTCATACAAATTCCTCAGCAAAAGCGAATTCTGCAAGAAGTCTAATATCTAAAGCACCCTTCTTATCTATTTTTTTAGACCCCTGCTTTCGCAGGGGTGACGTAATGGCGCATAGGCGTCAACTTAAGAGCGTAATGATTGAACATGTATAAGTAAATCAAACACAGCCGTCATCGCGAGGCATCGTTAGATGCCGTGGCGATCCAGATAAACAGCGAAGCTGTTTTTTAGAGTAACGCTTCGCGTATCTTAGATTGCCGCGTCGCCGCTTGCAGCGGCTTCTCGCAATGACGTTTAGGTTTGATTTACTTATACATGTTCAATCATTACGCTCTTAAGTTGACGCCTATGCGTAATGGCGGTACTTGAGGTTAATTTACCTTCTTCATTCAAAGGATTGCCTGCATCATCAGTAACTAAAGATTGCTCAGCAAACTTAAAGAAAAAAGCCATAGTTGTGTTATCAGGCGTTTCTACAAATATAGCTCCATCTTGATAAATACCATTATTTTTACTTTGCGACATCATTAAAGAAGTACCTTGGTTCATATGTATATCATGTATACCTCTAGGAGGTAGATGATTATATGTTTGTCTTAGATGTAAGCCATAAGGTATCTCTTGTATTGTTTCACTATTATAATACGATTCACCTAAAATACACACTTTTGCACCACATATAAGATATTGGTCTAACAAAGCTGATATTTCTTGCCATGATTTTGGTAGTATATTCTTTAAATCAGCTACTTTTAAAATTCCACTACGAAGATAATCAAGCCTAGAAGTGCTAGGTAACTTATCCAAACTAAACAATCCTTCATTTCCTAGTTTATTTAAATTAGTTAATAGTTCATTACTAAACTGATCGGTATAGTACACCTTAACATTAGGTATCGAATCGGACTGAGTATCTATATTTACTTGATAGTCTAATCCATTAGCTTGTACTATAAGATTATGATGAGTCATTGTGTGTTTTATATGATCTTCTAAATCCTGTGATACGATTCCCTTTAAACACGAATAGTTTTTTTACATACTAATAGCCTTTTTATACAGAGTAGATTTACTCATTCTACTATAGAAGCTTGTGAAGTGCTACCGTATTTTAAATTCTTTATATTTAAATTACTTGACTCTTTTTCCTACTATATTATACTTATAATTCGATAATCAAGTTTTTCCTTAACTGTCTATTAGCAAGAAGCCGCGAAAAGCGGCGTAGTAGCAATCTTTTGAAGTAATACTTGTCCCCACTTCACAAGATAGAAACAATCAGGTTTGAAGCGGCTGCCCACCTGATTGTTAAAATATAATACTCCATTCAATATGTGATTTTAATTATTAAAATCACATATTGAATGATGAAAAAAGTTAAAATGCACCCGCGTCAGCCGCTTCAAGAGTGCATTTTTCCTTATAACAAAGCCAGTTCGATATAAGAATTAATTAATTCTTATATCGAACTGAGGTTACCTACGATCCACAACTGTCGAAAGTTCGAAGAGGAAGCGGTTTTAGGCAGGGCAGTTTAAAAGTTGTATGTGGTCAACGTCTATTAGCGAAAATACCGTAGGTCGACGAAATAATCCACAAAAGTAACCAAAAATGGATTGCTTCGTCGGCTTATGCCTCCTCGCAATGACGCTAGGCTGTTTTTCCTATAACTTTTAAATTGCCATGGGGATTATGCGTAAGGTGAGTGATTAAGAAAGTTCAACTTATCAAATGTACTTCTTAATGTGGGAATGTAAGTTCTAATATTATTATAAATTTTATCCGCTAGCTGCTCATCATAAGTATGAGAGGTAATATTTCTATCTAGCAGCATTTTTAACCACTCTTGTTCATGATCAATCAGATGTCCTTTAAATGCTTCTCTTAAAACATCTTTAGGATATTGCACTTCTACTCCTTTGCTTTCAAGAATTACCCTTAATAATTTCCAAAATAGTTCTATTGTAAACTCAAATCTTTGAATGGTAGCATCTATATTACTTCGATCTTCTAGCACGGGCTTAAATACAATATCTTCTAAAGATATTAAAGCTCTACTTAGCTTTGAAAAACCTAACTCTATTTTAGGATCTTTCATATAATTTCACCCCTTCTCGTATTATAGATAATTTTAAGTCTGATGAATCCTCTAATTCGTCAAGCCTTATACAATCTATTTTTAAGAGTGTATCAGCATTATCAACAATTTCTTGTAATTTCAACCAATCCTTAGTAGTAGCATTATGACATACTATAGCTAAATCAATATCTGCTCTATCCTGATTATCGTTCCTTGCCCTAGAACCAAATAACCAAATTTCCTCAACCACAATCTGTGATATTAAATCATTATAAAATTTATAATCCTGAACTTTCATTTATTAATTCCATACCTTCTATTATTTTAATAACTTTTTAAAATAATAAAGAGGTAAGATCAGATTGCAATAAAGTTATCTTCACAATTTTAAAATTATATTATAGCTAACCCGAAAAGGTTTTAGGTATATGTTAATCTTGCTTAGCTAGAAAGCGATGTCATCCCTGCGAGGGTTTATGTCACTCCTACGTATGCAGGAATCTAAAAAATGACCAAGATAGGTGTGTTAAGTTATTTTAGATATCTACCTACGCAGGGATGACATCGTAAGATCATATTTAGATTCCGCTACCTACGCGGGAATGACACCAAGGCTATCACATGCCTTAAACGTGTTAGCTATACCTAAGATTATTTACTTAACCTTGCTTAAGAATTAACTATTCTGCATATTTCTTCTTTGACTCTTTCTATTTTTTGAATCATATTAATCACTCCATTTTTTGTTTTTTGATTATATATCGTAATATCGGCAACAACTTTTGTTCCATTTCTGTAAGGATATATTTTTATAGAAATGTCAAATTGCTCATCATTAAGGTTTAATCTGTAATTAGTGCTATCTTTACCTAACAGGCGATCAAAGTTTGCTTTTATTGAATCACCATTATATTCTGAATTGAGTTCAAATACATAATCAAATACAGCACTTGATAAATAAGATTCTATATCAAAATCAGGCACAGGAAATGGCAAAACTACACCCTGTTGGTATGTTTCTTGAGTCTTAGGCGTTAGTATAACCCATGTGCTATCAGGCTTAGATATAGTATTTACGTCAACATTGTAAATCACACCAGAACCTGCCACCCCATTGTCAGTCCTTCTTTCTATTAACAAACCATTATGTTTAGAATTAATATGTAACCTTTCTCTTTTACTCTCAGGTCCACAATTATATTGCTTGAACCTTAGTCCATTAACTGTCCCAGCATTTTGTTCAACCCCATGTGGTAAAATATATGTTACTTGGATACCTGTAATATCTTGGGCTAAATTAGCCTTCGGCATCAAAACCCCATCTCCAACACACCCTGTTAAAAATAGAAAAACAGATAATATCATTATTAGTGTACTTAAACGCACATTTTCCTCTTATTTACATAATTAAGATATTTTTTATAATTTAAACGTAAAAAGCAATTTTTATATTAAACAAAAATAATTGTACATATCTAATATAATTAGAGATGGACTCATGTCAACAATTTTTAAATTATTAATCATTAATAACACGAATTTAACATAACAGTTTTACCTTTTACCCAACACTCCCCAATGTTAAAAAATAAGGTACATGATCAGAGGGCATAAGCCAATTCCTAGCTTCTGATAAGGAGCTGACAGATAGCATCTTATCTTGTAAGTTAGAACTAGTCCAAATATGATCTAATCTACGTCCCCTATTAGATTTTTGCCAGTCTATATTTCTATAACTCCACCAAGTATAACATTTTTCATTATACGGTATGAAATAGCGGCTACTATCGATAAAACCTAAGGAAGCCTGTAATTCCAACAGAGTTGAACGCTCTATGTCTGTATGGCTAACAACATTACGTAATTGACGGCTAGACCATACATCATGCTCATGAGGAGCAATATTTAGGTCTCCCGTTATAATAATCTTACTATCTTTACTCCGATTATTGGTTAACCATTCTTGTATTAATTTTACGTATGCCAATTTATGTTTAAATTTTTCATTAACATTTACATCAGCTATATCACCACCAGCCGGTACATAAAAATTATGTATCTCAATACCTAAAACTTCTACTGCTACGTGCCTTTTATTGCTATTATACAATTCAAGAATGAATTTATTGGTAAAAGGAAATTTTGATAAAATTGCTACTCCATTATAAGACTTCTCTCCTGAACAATATATATGCTGGTAGCCCATATAATTAATAGCTTGGTAAGGGAATAGTTCATTAATTGTTTTAATCTCCTGCAGTGATATAATATCAGGCTGATGTTCATCAATTAGCTTTTTGAGCAAACTAAGTCGCAAACGTACCGAATTAATATTCCAGGTTACTATTTTCATTTATTAAATCTCTCCAATATTTCCACTACAACATGCTTTAAAATTCTAAGAATTTTTGCCTCTGGGCTAAGATTCTTAGCCGCCCATTTCTTGATCCATGGTTCTATAAGCTGCCATACGTTAATTTCTGGATCAAGCTGCTGCCCTACCCCTTCTACTACTACTATAGTTTTCTGTAATAATAGCAATTGTGGTTGTACCTCCATGCCAAAATCTTCGGTGATTTTAAATAATTGTGCAAGTAACCTACCTATAGAAATATCTTTGACGACATATCCCATAATCGGTTCACTCACCGCTCTACACGCTTGAGCAAAAAGATCAAGATCGGTATTCTGAGGAATATAACCAGCCCTAAGATGGACAAGTGCTACTAACTTATAGTTTCTACTTAAAAAACCAAATAGGCTTTCAGCAATTGCCATTCTATCTTTATCAGATAACCTACCCATAATACCAAAATCTAGTAACACTATGCTACCATCCGACCTAACTAAAATATTGCCGGGGTGTAAATCTGCATGAAAGAAGCCATCTCTATATACTTGGTTAAAAAATATTGTAGCAAATCTTTGGGCTACTTTAGTTAGATCTAAGCCCTGCTCTATAAGCTTATCTCGAGCATAAATTGATATTCCATCTACCCATTCTGTGGTTATTATATATTCATGAGTCAGTTGCCAATAAACTTTAGGAATATATATATCAACATCATTTTGCAGATTATCAGAGAGTTCTGAAGCTGCCGCCGCTTCTAAACGTAAGTCAAGCTCAAATTTCATAGTAGTATTAAATACATCTATTACCGCTACTGGTTGCAGTCTTTTAAATTTTATAAATATTCTTGCTACTAGTTTAGCAAGAATATATAAAAGTTTAATATCCTTATTATATGTATGATGAATTCTCGGACGTAATATTTTTACTGCAACGAATTCACCAGACTTCAACTTAGCTCTGTGTACTTGAGAAATAGAAGCTGCTGCAATTGGTATATCCTCAAAGACGGAGAATAACTCATCGGTACTTTGACCAAAAGACTCATCAATAATCTTTCGTGCTATACTACTACTAAAAGGTGGCAACTTATCTTGAAGAGACTGCAAATAACTGGCAATCTTAACTCCTATAAGATCCGGTCTTGTGGAAAGAGTTTGGCCAAATTTTATATAAACAGGACCTAATTTTTTAAAACAATCAGTTAACCTTATAGCAAAATCATCTTTTGGTGTTTTAAATAGACCAATTGGATAAATTACTATGGTTATCACCCAGCCAAGAATTTTTAACCTAGATGGTAATCTTATTATACCAGGATAAGTCAGTATTTGCTGCTTGCTTACCACTCTTAATATATATAAAAAATTCAATAATAAGCTAATCATATATACTCAAATGATTTGAAGTTTTAAGCTACTTGCCTAAGCAGTAAAACATCTGCTAAATTCCTTGGGATTAAGTACTTAAAAAAACGTCGTATTACAATTTACTGTGCTTTAGTATTTATAAACTTGACGGCAAATTGTAGTCCCCTATCATCAATAGAATGCATAAGATTTGGTATCTTGTAATTACTATGATCAATATTATATTTCTGTAAATATTCTATTATCTCGTCCATGCTACTTACATCAACCACATCGTCTAATTCGCCATGTATTACGCAAACTGGCGTAGTTTTATTGATACATTCTAATGGGGCGATTAATTTACCAGAAAATCCTACCACACAAGCAAAAGGCTCTTTTTGTACCAAATTTAAATACAGTCCCATCATAGTGCCTTGTGAAAAACCAATTATGATAGTATCTTTATTAGTTAAATTTAGTTCAGCTTGTTTTTTTTGAATTATCTTTGTAACTAAACTACTATTTTTAGCAACTAATTCCCCTATTACATAAGGAGTACGATCATTTAGACTAAACCATTGTCTACCATACGGTGCATTATCAAATTTTTCAACTCCATGCGGCGAAATAAAATGACAATCTAGCAATTCCTTAGATATAAAGGGAACTAAGCTTATTAAGTCATGCCCATCTGAACCAAGCCCATGTAACAATACAACAAGCTTTTTACATTGACCATTCAAACTTTTTACTTCTGGGTAAGATAATATTTCATTTTTAATCATTTTTTAAGCTCTTAAAAAGTTTCCACAGGGGTAACACCCCGTTAACCTAGACGATGCACACAAAATTAGTAAGATGTATACAACTTTTAGTTAAACGTCATTGCGAAAAGCCACTTTAGTGGCGACACTGCAATCCAAATTACTTATTATATTTTTTGTGGATTGCTTCGTCGGCTCATGCCTCCTCGCTAATAGACGTATCTTTTAATAATTCTAAAAAGCTTGATTATCGAGTATTAGGCATTTTCTTTTCAAATATTCTCCTTCAACCAAATTAGAAATTTTTTAAACCAACTAGTATCGTTATTATCATTAATATTAAAATTATTTTTTTGTATTTTTAAAGATTGATTTTTTACCATACCTATAGAAGTGGAGTATATATGGGGATTATAATCTTCAGCAAAACCTGGTAAGACCTCTGGTTTACCAATTCGTACTTGTTTTTCAAAAATTTTGCTTGCCAGTTCTTTTACTCCTCGGAGCATTGCCCCACCGCCGGTAATAACAATGCGATAAGCGATCATATTGCCTGCAACAACTTTGTCATATTCTGCTTGAACCATCAATAATATTTCTTCTACTCTTGGATTAATGACAGATGCAAGATATTTTGAAGTAATTGTTGGTCTGCCGCTATCAGGAATCTCCATTTCAGAATCTTCTAAACTAATAACACTATCTTTATCAAAAGAAGATGGCATAGCATTACCATGAAGAATTTTAAGTTTTTCTGCAATATCAAGGCTTACTGAAAAGACTTTTGCTATGTCAGATGTAATATGAAAGCTACCTATATCTATGTAGCTTGTATATAGTAATTTACCTGAGACGAATACACCAAATGAGGTAGTTCTAGCACCCATATCAATTATAATAGAGCCAAGAGTTTTTTCATCTTTTGAAAGACAAGCAATTCCCGAAGCGTAAATTGCTAATATAATATTATTTATTTCAACATGACATTTTGCAAAACAATTGGTAATATTCATTAGCATATTAGAATTTGCTGTAATAATATGTAATTCACACCCTAATTCTTTGCCAAACATCCCAACTGGATCTTCAATAGCATTATTATCGTCAAGAATAAATTCTATAGGAAAATAATGAATAATTTCTTGGTCTTTAAGCTTGAACTCCAATAGGGCTTTTTTGATAAGTTTTTTGATATCTTGCTGTGAGATTGGCTGATTAGAAAGTTTTATTTTATTATTTATGTAATAAGACTTAGTGCCATAGCCTGTTAGTGATATAGTTATTTTTTTTATGTTTTTACCGCAATCTTTTTCTAATGCATAAATCGCCCCGACTATGCTATTTTCTGCCTCTTTTAAATCTAATATAACTCCTGATTTAATGCCTTTTGAGTAATACAGATTTTGGCTTATTATTTTTGCTTCCTCTCTTTTGTCAATATATGCCGCAATGCAAGCTATTTTACTACTGCCAAGGTCAAGAGTAATAAAGTTAGACAATTTGGCTTTCATAATTTTTAATATTTTTCTATATAAACTTTAGTCGAATCTCGTAAATCTATAATTTTATAGTTCTGATTAAATAATATATTTTTCATATCCAATCCTGCAAGATAATCTAAAGCATGTTCAAACCTTAAGTCCGGCATTTTAACAGTAATACCTTGTTCTAGATTTAAATCCCAACGTCTTCCTCCATAACGTACAGAAGAGATAATTTTTTTAGCTAATTCAGGGTGTTTAGCTAAATCCTGAATTAATTTGCTAGTATAAATATTAGCATCCGATCCCACAACATGCAAAAGATTAGAGAAACTACCTATATTATTGGTAATTTTATATCCTTCTTGATCAATAAGAAAAACTTGCCCATTAATCTGCCAAATAGCAATGGGTATTCTCTCAATTAGTCTTATGTAAAGAGTATTAGGTAATCTTCTCTCAATAATTGAGACATTTTTAATCCAAGGATTGCGTCTTAAATTACTTTTTATTGAATCCAAATCTAAAGAAAAAATAGCTGTACCCTTATCGGCATTTAAAGTAGCCAATATATCTTCTTCCTGAGTATTATATTGCCCTTCTATTAAAACATTTTCAAGTCTAAAACCAATATCAGAAGTGAATTCGTAAACATATTGGGCAATTTCTTGTTTTACAGAACTAAAATAGTTGGTGAAGAAAAATAAAGAAAGAAAAACTACTAGGATAATTTTAATAAACAATACCACCCTAACATACACCACTCCAATCTTTCGTCGCAGCGGTATATTAGCTTTTTTTTTCTTATTAAACATCTTATTCTTTTTCATGGGTCAATGCTTGCTGTTTCTAAAATTCTTTCAACTAGCGAGCGGAAATCCATCCCCTGTAAGGCAGCTATTTCTGGTATAATCGATAAAGGGGTCATACCAGGATGAGTGTTAATTTCTAGAGCAAAAAATTCATTTGTGCTTTCATCCAAAATAAACTCTGCTCTAATTGCACCTCGGCAATGCATGATTTTATATATTCTTTCAGACTCTTCTAGTAACTTATTATACATATTCTGTGGTAATGGAGCTGGGCATAAATGCTGTGCTAACCCTTCTGTGTACTTAGTATCATAATCATAAAACCGCCGTTTTAGGAGTTTTATTTCCAATACCCCTAAGGCCTTGCCGTCTAAAACGGCAACCTGCATTTCTCTCCCCTTAATATATTCCTCAATCATTACCTCACCATAAGGAAAAGCATAATCAGCAAAGTTAAAATCATCCTCAACAAATATCACCTCAACACCAATACTTGATCCCTGTGTAATAGGTTTTATAACATACGGTCTTGGCATAGGGTCGTTGGTAATATTATCAGATTTATTAACTACAATATTCTTGGCTATCTTAATATCATTGGTAACAAACCATACTTTTGCATGTGTTTTACTAAATGCTAAAGAAGAAGCAAGAACGCCACTGTGAGTATAAGGAATCCGTAGGATATTTAGTAAGCCAGGAAGACAACCATCTTCACCATAAGTGCCATGTAAACAATTAAAAACTACATCAGGTTTTACCTGCAAAAGTACTGATGCAATATCTACTCCCATATCGATAAAAGTAACTTTATATCCACTATCTACCAAAGCTTTATTAACTGCAGAAGATGATACTAAAGAAATTTCTCGTTCAGCCGACATACCGCCACCTATTAGTGCCACGTGCTTTTTCCCTTTATTACTCAATATGGTAACCTTAGAATTCGCAATAAAGCTAGTATGATATTTATGCATATTTTCCTATTCGTTTAATCTCCCATTCTAGACTAATTCCACTATCTTCAAATACATTCTTTTTAACGAGATCACCTAGATCTTCTAAATCACGAGCAGAGCTATTACCATGATTTATCATAAAATTACAATGTAGTTGCGACATAGAAGCCCCACCAATTCTGTATCCTCTCATACCAGCCTTGTCAATTAGTTGCCATGCTTTATGATTTTCTAGATTAGCAAATGTACTGCCGCTCGTCCGTTCTTTAATCGGTTGGGTTGCTAGCCTATTTTTATTTATTTCATCCATTTTTGCTAGGATCATCTCTCGCTCCCCAATAGTTGCCTTAAAGATAGCCCTAGTTATAATCAAATCTTTTGGTAAATTATTACCACGATACTTAAAACCTATCTTTTCGTTAGGGATTAGGATAAAATTTCCTCTAGAATCTATTGCTTCAATTGCTATGATGATATCTTTAAACTCTGAACCATACGCCCCAGCGTTCATAACCACTCCACCACCTATAGTACCCGGTATACCAACCAAAAACTCAAACCCGGTAATTGCTTGACTTTGACAGAATTTTGCCAAATTATAGTTCAGGCAACCAGCTCCCACTGACAATTTGTTATCGCCTTGAAATCCTATATTAGTAAAATTTTGACCAAGTTTTACTACAACTCCATCTATACCACCATCTCTAATGATAATATTTGATCCAGCCCCTAAAACAGTTATTGGCCTCTGTTGTTGGTTTTGTGATACAAAATTTGCTAAATCTTGTACATCTAATGGTTTAAACAAGACTTCAGCTGGTCCACCAACTTTAAACCAAGTTAGATGACTTAAATTGTAATTATTTCTATATTCACCAACAGTCTTAGGTAATTCCATAATTATAAAATATCTCCCTTAATACCATAGTACTCTACATTTTTCTATAATCATCATAGCACATAGGTGTCAACTTAAGAGCGTAATGATTGAACATGTATAAGTAAATCAAACCTAAGCGTCATTGCGAGAAGCCGCTGCAAGCGGCGACGCGGCAATCTAAGATACGCGAAGCGTTACTCTAAAAAACAGCTTCGCTGTTTATCTGGATCGCCACGGCATCTAACGATGCCTCGCGATGACGGCTGTGTTTAATTTGTTTATACATGTTCAATCATTACGCTCTTAAGTTGGCGCCTATGCGTTCGAGCTTCGCGGCTCCTCGCAATGACGTTCTCGCGTAAATTGCTGATGCAAATCATTGGCCCAAGCAGAAATGCTCCCAGCACCCATCATTACTATTATATCATTTGGCATAGCTTCACTAATAATAATTTTAGCTATATCTTTGTGATCCTCGATAAAGGCTGCCATTGGATGAGATTTAGTATTGTTGATTTCATCCACTATACTTTTTCCTGTTATACCATCTATTGGCTGTTCACCACCAGCATATATATCCGTGATATACACCTGGTCAGCATCAACAAAACAAGTCAAAAAATCATCAAACAAATATTTAACCCTTGTGTACCTATGTGGTTGGAAGATTGCTATAATCTTACTATTTTGCTTGTTAGCAATGTTTCTTGCTGTAGCAAGTGTAGCTTTTACTTCCTCTGGATGGTGAGCATAATCATCAATTATGGTAGCACTGTTATATTCGGCTACCTTAGTAAATCTGCGTTTGATCCCTTTGAAACTATTAAATCCATTTTTAATGATTTTAATACCAAAATCAAGTTCCACAGCTATCGCTATAGCAGCAAGAGCATTAAGGATATTATGTCTCCCTGGGGTAGGTAAGGTAATTTGCTCTATAATTGTTACACCATTTACGTTAGGTAGGTTAATTCGCACATCAAAAGTCGATGATGTAATATCGAAATTCAAATTAAAGGCTTGTATGTGAGCATCATTTGAGTCTATGCCATAAGTTATAATTTTACGCTCAAAGATGCTACTTACTAAATTTCTAACAACTTTATGATCAATACAAGCAACTGCAAAGCCATAAAATGGTAAATTAGTTATAAAGCTCCTAAAAGCTTGAATTAAACTATCAAAATCATGGTAAAAATCTAGATGCTCAGGATCAATATTAGTTATTGCCGCAATCGTTGATGGCACACGAATAAAAGTTGCATCAGACTCATCGGCTTCAGCTATCAGATAATTCCCAGACCCAAGATAGGCATTAGTAGATTTACTATTAACAATACCACCATTAATTAAAGTCGGACAAAGCCCGGCAGCTTCAAATAAACAAGCAACAAGTGATGTTGTAGTAGTCTTGCCATGTGAGCCAGAAATTGCTACAGAGCATTTTAGCCTCATTAATTCAGCCAGCATTTCAGCCCGCCTAATTATTGGTATCTTTCTATGTAAGGCTTCCTGAATTTCAGGGTTATCTTTATTTATAGCTGATGATACTACTACATATGAAACATTAGTGACATTTTGTCCTTGATGACCAAGGAAAACCTTAATACCATTAGTTTCTAGTCTTTTGGTATTATAATTTTCTACTATATCAGAACCTTGTACTTTATATCCAAGATTATGGAGTATTTCGGCAATGCCACTCATACCGATTCCTCCGATACCTATAAAATGCATCGTATCAAGAGTTCCGTTTATTTTTTTTAATTCTAATAAAAACATTTTATATAATAATAGTTATAGTTGTTTATCTCTTGCATAATCAGTTTTTAACCAAAGGTCAAGCTTTTAAGAAAAAATATTTCGATTGATTTGAGTATACTCACTAACAATAATCACAGACCTCTGTGACCTAACCCATTAGCTGATCTATTTCAGGTTTTATTTGTGATTCCCAAGTTTTAGCAAGTGTGCAATCCGTAGGATCAATAAACAATACTTTTGTTTTTGCTGTAAATTCGTGATCTGCTGCCATAATTTCATAAGTCGCTCTCATTTTATTAGAATAATGATCGTACTCCTCTACAGTCATTTTTGCCTCCCAACTTTTACTATTACTACATTTAGCTATTATTTGTGATCTAGTAAAAGAATTAACACAAATAAATATTATATCAGGAAATTGTACGGTCTTATGAGTAGTTTGTACCTGATCTGTATAATGTCTTTTTAGCATCTCCCAACTAAATCCTTGATCTCCACAAACAGCACCTTGGTATCCAATTACTTCTGGAAACCCTCCTTTACAAAATATGTACTGATGATTTTCTAAAGCACTACTAATTAGATTATCATAGATATTACAGCTTGCAGTTATATATAATGCTCCACTTACTGTATTGTTAATTTTATCTTCTACTCTATCAAATTGAACAATTTTCTCTCCAAACTCAGTACTTTTTGGATCATCTACAATCGAGATAAGTTCTTCTTTAACGTTTCTTTTTTGCATAAGATAATCTACAGACATTTGTCTATATTCGTTTTTTCCAGCAAAACTCATACCACAAAACATTACGTATTTACTCATAGTTATACCTCCCTATTTATATTATTTTATTATAATAACATAAAATAATTAAACACTAAGTACCTTAGATAAATTTTTACAATTAATAAAGTAATAATCTTTCTAATTAACCTGAGCATCCGTAATGGAAGTCAATAAAAGTTGACAACTCTACATGATGATTCAATTACCCGGTGCTTTACAAAAAGGTCAAGTATGCGTATATATGTTCGTCTAGTAAGAGTTAATTACTATAATTAAATAATTTTGTAATATTTAGTTTGTATTAATTAACATTTATTAGATTATATCTTTAATTAATAATAATGAGCATAAATTTATGACTGATAGTCTTCCATCTAATAGCTACTTTAGTAAATCACCAAAAGTAGAGGATGATAATCTTACTGTTAATCCTGCTGTTAATCTTGATACAGTTTCTGATGATTCAGTTTCTCCCCCGCCCTTCTCCTTGCCTTATAGTGTTGCTAACTCAACGTTTTACACTTCCCTTGTCGATTTACAGGGACACACGAACGACCACAATAACGACCACAATTAGGGAATATAAAATTATAGAAACCCATTATGAAAACAAATATGACTATTGCTAAAAAAAATATCCACCCACACTTAGTGCAACTATATTACATGATATAATATCTTATATTAACTATAAATATAAGGTATTAATATGTTTGGTCAGATTTTAGGTAACATAGGAGGTAGCATTGGTGGTGTTTTTGGTGGCGGTATATTATCCACTATTGGGCGATTTGCCGGTAGGACACTCGGTGATTACTTAGAACATTTAAATTATGAACCTGAGGAGTATTACCATTTTAAAAATATTAGAGAAAGTTTTTCCTTATCAAAAGCTGTATATGGACATCCAATAACCTTAGTTTTTGGTACGGCAAGGGTCAATGGTAAAATAATTTGGGCAAGTCAAATTAAGGAAGTACAAGTTACCAGTGTTACACAACGAGGTTTATCAGCTACTGCCGAAACTGCTTCTATCCATAATGTAACGGAATGTGAATATTATTTATCCTTTGCAATTAGCTTATGTGAAGGCGAAATAGCTGAGATTGGTAGAGTATGGGTTAATGATCAGTTACTCAATCTTGAACAATATAAATTCAGGCTTTATTTAGGGTCAGAAGAGCAATTACCCGATCCTTTAATTGCTGCAACTGAAGCTCAAGGTCAAGCACCAGCATTTCGTGGATTAAGTTATGCTGTATTTGAAGACCTACCCTTAGCTGATTTTAATAATTCGATACCTAATTTCTCCTTTGAAGTAACTAGGAAGGCTAATATTCCCGGTGACGTTGAAGACGATAATAGCTCTATTGCGAAACTGTATATGAGAGAGGAATTCTTAGGAAAAACCAAGCAAAAAACCGGAGCATACTTTAGCGTATGTGAGGATTTTGAGCTTGATTTTGACAACAAAATTACCTCTCAGATACAGTTTCGGAGTGTAGAAGATTTAGTTGAGGCTGTTGACATAATCCCAGGATCTGGAGAATTTGTTTACGACACTATAGTACAATACAAAACTATACTAAACTCTTTAGGCGGTATCATTAGTAAAAAACCAATAAATTCAAATAATTACCGTAATATTGCTAATAGTCTTTATAGTCTAAATCAAATGAAAATTATATGCCCTAACATCAAATGGGTTGCACCAGTTGTATGTTGGTTTGGCGATAGTTTGGATATTGCAAGTTGTACTATTAAACCTGCTGTGGAATTTAATGATCCAAATACAGAATATTCAGAACAATGGCAAGTTGGGAAATATTTACGGGATACGGCAAGGCTAGTATCACGAGATGCAGATGATTTCCCTAAATATGGCGGCAGCGTCAATGATGCTAGCTTAATCCGTTACTTACAGGAACTAAAACGTAGGAATTTTAAAGTTATGTTTTATCCAATGTTTTTTTTGGATGTTTGGCAAAAGCCATGGCGTGGTCATTTAACAGGCTGCGTAAATTCAATAGTAGATTTTTTCAATAAAGATGAGGGTTATAATAATTTTATCCTACATTATGCTAAATTGGTTAAAGATCATATTGATGGTTTCGTAATCGGTTCTGAACTAATAGGTTTAACTAGTGTCAAGGATCAACATAATAATTTTCCCGCTGTTACCCAATTGATAAAATTAGCAAAATTAGTCAAAGAAATCGTGGGTAATAATGTACTTGTTACTTATGCAGCAGATTGGTCAGAGTATCATCACACACAAGATGGATGGTATAATTTAGACAAATTATTTGCCTCAGAATATATAGATTTGTAGGTATTGATGCCTACTTTCCTGTAACGAGAAGCATAAATTCAGGAATTTTACCAGAAGAAATCATGAAAGGCTGGCAATCAGGTGAAGGATATGATTACTTTATAGATGAAAATGGTGGCAGGCATCAGTTAGCTGCCGATTATGCTTGGAAGAATTTAAGACATTGGTGGGAGAATTATCATCGTAATCCTGATGGTGTTACAACAGAATGGCAACCAAGAATGAAAAAAATTTGGTTTACGGAATTTGGCTTTCCTTCCATTGATAAAGCAACTAATCAACCTAATATATTCTTTGATCCTTTATGTAGTGATGGTGGAGTACCGAGATATTCTACTGGCGAAGTTGATTTTTCTATTCAGCGTAAAGCTATCCGAAGTTTTATTGAATATTGGCAAACGCAAGAATATATCGAACAAATGTTTTTATGGACTTGGGATGCCAGACCTTACCCAGCTTGGCCACATAGTAATATTTGGCGAGATGGTAACTTATGGGCAAAAGGGCATTGGGTTAATAATAAATTTGGGGCTTGTAGTTTAGCGGCAATAATTCTCGAATTGTCTTATAAATGCGGTATTCCATTAAAGAACATCGATATATCAACTCTCGATGAAGCTGTAGAAGGGTTGGTATTAAATAAAGCTTTGTCTTGTATTGATGTTATTAACCTTTTGCGGATTATATATTTCTTTGATATCATAGCTTATCAGGAACAAATTAAGTTCACCAAACGTGGATATTCTACCCCTAGTCATATTAGTCCCAAAATATTGGTTAAACTATCAAGCAATAGTTATTTAGAACAAATAGAAATTTCTAAAACTAGCATTATTAGTAAACTAGCACTAAACTTTATCGACCGGTATGATGATTATAATAATAGCTTCTGCCAAATAAATAGTGAGAATCTTTCACATAGAGCTATTCCTAACTTAAAACTACCTATTATACTATCTTATCTTGAAGCTGAAAGATTAGGGCAGTTAATCCTAAAAAATGCCGCTACTGAAACTAAAATTTTAAGATTTATCATGCCAGCAAATTTTATCAAATATCAACCGGGGGATTTTATCATATTATATTATCGGAATTATCAATATCAGATTAGAATTATCTCCATGAGATTATTTCGCCTAACAGCTGAAATTCATGGAATTATTGATGAAGTTGAGAGTTATATATTCAAGTGAATAGCTGCTTATAGTACCCTTTTTTATATAACCACTATTAAAATGGCTGCTGTTCGTTATTGTGCATAGGCGTCAACTTAAGAGCGTAATGATTGAGCATGTATAAACAAATTAAACTCAGCCGTCATCGCGAGGCATCGTTAGATGCCGTGGCGATCTAGATAAACAGCGAAGCTGTTTTTTAGAGTAACGCTTCGCGTATCTTAGATTGCCGCGTCGCCGCTTGCAGCGGCTTCTTGCAATGACGTTTAGGTTTGATTTACTTATACATGCTCAATCGTTACGCTCTTAAGTTGACACATATGTGCCAAGACGACAAGGCAATTTTTGATTTTCATCGAGTATATAAACAGCAAAAATTTATTTGGAATCTATCCAAGATATATTCCCATCCCGACGATAATAAACTACATTCATGCGATTAGTATGACTATTTTGAAACATTAAAGCAGGAAGGTTCTCCATATCCATTTTCATCACTGCTCCACTTACTGATAGAGTTAATATTTCTACAGATTTTTCTGCTATAATTACAGGATTATCATATGCTGCCACATTATCTTCGTCTTCATGTTCATATTGATGGGGTGTTATAGTATATTTAACTGCTTTAGATGTTACTTCGGATATTTTAACTCTATCATGACGATCCTTGAGCTTAGATTTATACTTTCTAAGCTGCTTTTCAAGTCTAGCAAGAGCAATATCAAAAGCTGAATATATGTCATCTGAAGCAGCGTTACCTTTCAATATCATATGTCTGCCTGTACCATCATTCACTACAATATCACAAACCAGTTGGAATCCTTGTTTAGAGAAATGCACATTTGCACTAATTATTACATCGCAAAAATACTTTTCTGACACCTGCATAGTACGGTTTCTTACGTAGTCTTGCAAAGAATTCCCGATAGAAATATGTTGACCTGATACTGATATTTGCATAAAATCCCCTTTATATTTAGTTAAGTCAAATATTATATGTAATAATCAGATGCAGAGTCGTCTCAAATCTGATTGTTTCGATAATTTCACCGAATTTGGGATACTCAAATGATCCTACGAATTGGATTTGAAAATGAATAGTGAGCAGGCGTAGCGTACATATAGTATAGTTACGCATGCGAATCCATGATATTTTCAAAAAACAATTCGTAGGAGCAGAAGAGTATATAAGAATTAACAAATTCTTATCCCTAATTCGTACAACTACCTATCTATACAACTAATGTATAATCATGTGAATTTCAAGCCATTATTTTGAAATTTTTATAATGACTTGATAATTGCTTTAGATAAAATATAAGCTTATAACGCTTACTTCAAATTGTTTTTTTAAAGTATTTTTCAGTTAAAAAGCGATTCTTTGACCGTAATTTTACCTAAATTGTAACATTTTATAGCTAACTTAAATAAGGTTATAATTTTGTTCTAAATAATGTTTTTTTTGTTTTTACTATCTACTGAGTTTTGTTGTGATGACTTTCTAAGCCTAGATTTATTCTTATGTAGCTTTATAATTGCTTTGGTTACTCTTACTACAAAAGATGGCTCAATCCCACCTTCTAGACAAGTTTCTTTAAAAGATTCACTACCACCAAAAATCCATAATTTTGCTTCTTGTTCTAGCTTTTTTGCTGTGCGGAATTTTGATATATTGGTTGCATCAATAATTGCCTGAGTAATAATAGCTTTACGTAAGATAACATCAGGTGAATTAGTGTATGATTTAAGACGTTCAAATGGGGATTGGAATTTAATAACATTATATATATTTACTTTGTTAACCATAAATTTATTACTATATATTGATTTTAATTAAGTTCTGCGTGCAGAACCTAAGAAGTATAATGATTTTTATGCGTGTACTAATAGTTTCAGGGTAAAAAAGTGTAAATATTTTAAACTTTCTTAATAATTTAACCTGAATTCGATGCAACAAGTTAATACTAGGCTCAAGTAATCATCCCCATTAGGAGGATATCAGCCCTGCGTAGCTTACTATTACCCACATCTTTTTTTCGTTCGCTAGCAAATAGCTCACACTAGACTCATTGGTTATTTTGTGGTACAATATAAATGTTTTGGTATATTCGAATGATCCTACGAATTGGATTTGAAAATGAGGGACAAGCGAACTAGGTGTACATTTAGTACGTGAGCAGCGGAGTTCTTTAGACACCACAACTGTTGAAAGTTAAAAAACCGTCTATTAGCAAAGCTTGTTGTAAGGCTTAAACCGTCTATTAGCGAGCGAAAGTATGTGAACGCGGCAATCCATGAAGCTTGTCATATAATTGCTTCGTCGACCTACAGTCTCCTCGCTAATAGACGATTTTTTAACTTTCAACAGTTGTGCTTTAGACACGACGACCTTAATTCTTGAAATTCTACCTGAGTATATAAATAATTTATGGTTTTAAAGTACTATGTCTGTGTTACCTATTGTTACTGCTCCAGATTCAAGATTAAAACAAAAATCTTTACCAGTAAGTATAATCGATGATACTATAAGAAAGTTGATGGATAACATGGTTGAAACTATGTATCATGATCGTGGTGTGGGGTTAGCTGCCATTCAGATTGGAATAGCTAAACGTATATTGGTAGTTGATTTGCAGAATAATGATGATACAGAAAGACCAGTTGGTTTTTATCCATTATTTATCGCTGACCCGAAGATAATAGACAAATCTAAAGAATTAGTTGTGGCAGTAGAAGGGTGTTTATCTTTACCGGAGCAACAGGTCGAGGTAGCAAGGTCTGAGTCTATAACTATAAGATTCTTAGATTATAATAATATCCAGCAAGAATTAAAAGCTGATGGTTGGCTTGCTAGGGTTATTCAACATGAAATGGATCATTTAGATGGTAGGCTACTAATTGATTATTTAAGTGATATAAAAAAGGACGTAGCATTACGTAAATTAAAAAAGCTAAAAAATAATATTTTGTGAAAGTAATTTTTATGGGTACGCCAGAATTTGCTGTACCTACTCTTAAGAGTTTAATTAACAGCAAAGATCACCAAGTGGTTGCCGTATTCACTCAAGCTGCAAAATCTAAAGGAAGGGGACTAAATGAGGTAGCATCACCTATCCATAGTTTGGCATCAAAATATGATATTCCAACTTATACCCCTAAAACCTTGAGAACCGAAGAAATAACCAATTTAATTAATTCAATTGATGCAGATATAATAGTAGTAGTTGCTTATGGGTTTTTGATACCACAAGCTATCCTACAAGCCAAAAAATATGGATGTCTTAATATCCATCCCTCAAGTTTACCACGTCATAGGGGAGCGGCCCCATTGCAGCGTACTATTATAGAGGGAGACCCTGAAACTTCTGTATGCATAATGCAGATGGATGAGGACCTAGATACTGGTGATATTATATTGCAGCATTCGTTTTCACTCTCTCCTAGAATAACTTTACCAATTTTGCATGACCAATGTGCAGAAATAGGGGCTAATTTATTGGTTAAAACTTTAGATAATATTGATAACTTACCAAGGATTGTCCAAGATAAAGATGGAGTAACTTATGCTCATAAACTCAAGAAAGAAGAAGGAAAGATCGATTGGTATGAGACCGCTTACAAAATAGATTGTAGAATTCGCGGTATGAATCCATGGCCTGGAATATATTTTGAATATAGAGGTAAAGTTATAAAGATCCTAGAAGCGTATTATAATGATTTGGATGTTAAATTGCCGCCTGGTACTGTGGTTAATAATAGTGTCTTAGAGATAGCTTGTGGTAAGGGTACTTTGATTATCAAAAAATTACAGCAAGAAGGAAGAAAAGCTTTAAACGTTGAAGAATTTATACGTGGAGTACAAATCCCCCTAGGTACTTTATTGGATTGATGTGGGAGAATTAGTATATACTAACTCCAACCACTCGTCTTCATCAATAATTTTAATTCCAAGCTCCTTAGCTTTTCTGAGTTTACTACCGGCATCTCTACCCGCTACCACTAAAGCAGTAGCAGACGAAACACTACTACTTACTTTAGCTCCTAACTTCTCTGCCTGAGATTTTGCTTCTGCTCTTGAAAGAGTGAGTAGAGAACCGGTAAATACCACAACTTTGCCAGTTAATGCGGTTTTAAGGGTTTGACCACTATAGTCTTGAATTTCTAAAATTTTACTTAGCTGATGAATAATTTGTAGATTTTCTTTAATATCAAAGAAGTCGATAATATCCACCAAAATTTTATCTCCTATTCCTTCTAGATCATTTAACCTTTGGTACATAGGCTGATCACCCTTTAATAAAGATTCCATAGCTTCTATAAAATTACCATAATTCTGAAATTCTCGAGCAAGTAATTTGGCATTTTGTTCGCCAATATGCCTAATTCCTAAGGAATAAATGAATCTGTTTAAGGAAACATTTTTAGCTTTGTCGATGTTTGCGAATAAGTTTTCTACAGATCTTCGCCCCCATCCTATCATATTTTCAAGCTTGACTAAGCTTTTTTCATTATTATTTTGTAAATAAAAAATATCCACTGGATTTTTTATTAAAGACTCTTTCAGTAGAAATTCTATTTGCTTTTTTCCTAAACCGTCTATATCTAAAGCATTTTTAGAGGTAAAATGACAAATTCGTTCGTAATTCTGAGCAGGGCAATTTAACCCATTATCACAACGAATTATTATTGTCTCTTGATTATAATGTAAATGAGAACCACAAGATGGGCAAAGTTTTGGTATATCGATTTTTTGTGATTCACTAGAACGTCGAGTAAAATCTATGGCAATAATTTGAGGTATGACATCACCTGCCCTCTGCAAAAACACATAATCATTGATCCTTATATCTTTCCTTATGATTTCCTGATAATTATGTAATGTAGCTCTTGATACCCTAACTCCCCCAATAGAAAGCGGCTCTAACTCAGCAACAGGCGTTAATACACCTGTCCTACCTACTTGTAGAGTAATATTAATTAGTTTAGTTTGACCAACTATTGCAGGGAATTTATGAGCAATAGCAAATCTTGGACTTCTTGCAATAAACCCCATTCTTTGCTGCAAAGCAAAATCATTTAACTTATACACAACACCATCAATTTCATAAGGCAATTGATCTCTAGATGAATTCAAATATTCGTAGAAAAATTTCAGATCATCTTCAGAATACGCTAATTTTCCTATATTATTAACAATAAATCCTATATCTTTCAGTTTATGTAATAAAGCATCTTGAGAACCAGCTATTTTGCTA
Organism: Candidatus Tisiphia endosymbiont of Myopa tessellatipennis; assembly: GCF_964031105.1. Lineage (NCBI taxonomy): Bacteria > Pseudomonadati > Pseudomonadota > Alphaproteobacteria > Rickettsiales > Rickettsiaceae > Candidatus Tisiphia > Candidatus Tisiphia endosymbiont of Myopa tessellatipennis. The sequence continues at coordinate 208,279 of NZ_OZ035005.1, forward strand.
CTACTACTTCCTACGGCATAAACAAAATATTGTAGAGGTCTACTTGCTGTAATGTTTGGATCTAACTGCCTTAATGATCCGGCAGCAGCATTACGTGGATTTGCAAACTTATCTTTCCCATATAATTCCTGTACTTGATTTAATAATAGGAAATCATTTTTATTAATATAGACCTCACCTCGTACTTCCAAAATTTCGGGGCTTGATACTATTGAATGAGGGAAATTCTTGATAGTCTTAATATTTTCAGTTATATCTTCTCCAATAAAACCATCACCTCTTGTCGCAGCAGTGGTGAGTATGCCATTCTTATAGGTAGCAGAAAAAGATAGACCGTCTATTTTAGGTTCGCAAAAGATAGGTTGAAAACTATCAAGACGTAAGAAATTCTTTATTCTATTTATAAATTCTGATACATCCTCATTATCAAATGCATTACTAAGAGAAAACATTGGATTTATATGTTTTACTTTAGAAAATTTCTCTGCAGCTAGGCTACCGATTTGTTTAGTTGGACTATTTGCCAGCACAAGATGAGGAAATTTTTTTTCAAGTTCAAGATTTAAATTAAATAATTGATCATATTCAGCATCAGAAATCAGAGGAGTATCTTCTTGGTGATATGCTTTATTATATTTTTCTATCTCACTTGCCAGTTGTTTTAGTAAGTTTTCTACCTCTGATTCAGAAAGATGTTCAATATTGGTTGGAATATTTTGCATATTAATCGTAAAAGTTTGAAGATCAGATTTAATTGTAACTAGGTATGACGTATGAGGTACGGTAATGTTGTATCGAACTCAGGTTAAATTATTATTATCGCATAAATCTTGGCAACATAACCTAATAACCTCAATTTCGGATTAATTTCATTAATCCGAAATTGGAATGAGAATGTAAACAATCAGGCTTAAAGCGGTTTGACGCCTGATTGTTAAATATTTCATTTGCTAATAATCTTATTTTTATACCAATAAAAATAAGATTATTAGCGATAATAGATTAAAATGCATTCGTAGAACCGCTTCAAGAATGCATTTTTCTGATATTCTAGCCAGTTTTGGATTAAAATTAAAAATTTTAATCCAAAACTGAGGTTAATAAGACCTATTTAACGTAAACTCAAGTAAAGAAGCTAAATGATCTTTATAAATATTCTGTATAGGGATTTGCTCCAATAAATTACTAGCCTCATTCTTAATGTTTGTTAGATGGTCGATAATTTGTTGCTTAATACCATGTTGTATCATCAAACTTCGTATTATCTCAAATTCACTCTCAGATCTATTATCCGCCTTAATCATTTTCTGAACTGTTAATTGCCCGGTATCATCAAGCTTCTTATATAAAAAGATTAGGGGTAGAGTTATTTTTCCTTCTAAAAAATCATCACCTATATTCTTGCCCATATCATGACTATTTCCTAAATAATCAAATAAATCATCAATAATTTGGAAAATATTTCCTAAATATCTACCAAATTTTTGTAAACTTTCACAAATCTCGTTAGATTGACTAGAAATAATTGCTCCTACTTCACAAGATACTCCAAATAACTCTGCCGTTTTAGCCATAATTATTTCATTATATTCTGTTTCGTCAATAATTCTCCGCTGATTCAATTTCACAAGCTGAGAAACTTCACCTTCTGATATAATTGCTGAAGCTCTTGATAAAGATTTCATAGCTTTAACAGATTTGGTATCTACCATTAGTTGAAATGATTGACTAAATAAAAAATCTCCAACTAGAATACTAGCCTTACTCCTCCAAACAACGTTAGCAGTAGGTTTGGATCTTCTCATTGTACTTTCATCTACTACATCGTCATGAAGTAAAGTTGCTGCATGAATAAATTCTACAGCCCCAGCAAGTTTTATATTATCTTCACCGACATAACCAAACATTTTACTAGTTAAAATTGTTAGTAATGGCCGTATTCTCTTTCCACCAAATTCCAATAAATATTTACCTACTACGCCAACTAGTGGTTCTTTGGCAGCTAAGTGGGTCAGAATAAGTTTATTTAAGCTAGACAGTTCTACTGCTAAATCTTTATGTATTATTTTTATAGTATCCAATTTACATCTCTAATGCTATTTTAACCTCAGTTCGATATAAGAATTAATAATTCTTATATCGATACTTGCTTTGTTATAAGGAAAAATGCACTCTTGAAGCGGCTGACGCGGGTGCATTTTAACTTTTTTCATCATTCAATATGTGATTTTAATTATTAAAATCACATATTGAATGGAGTATTATATTTTAACAATCAGGTGTAGAACCGCTTCAAACCTGATTATTTCTATATATAATACTGAATTCGATGTAACAAGTTACATCGAATTCAGGTTATTTTATGATTTCCTGCCAAACATCACTATCAACCTCCAAAAAAGGCTGGATCATTAATTGTTTTAACAATGAATGATGCTCATTAAAATCAGGTACTAGTTCTTGTATCCTTTTTGTTACATTATCACCAATATGTATTTTTTCCGAGGCTTTTTTGTATAATGCTAGATAATATAATGGCAAAAATTTATTAAAGTCTACGGAACCTATTTTGCCTTTTTCTATATTACTTGAATCTAATTTATACTCAAAACTTATGTCACCTGAGTTAGAATCAGGATGATCTGATATGGTTTTTAAAAAATACTTCGTACCTTCTTTGTATACAATACGACTATCTTCTGAGAATGTTTTAAACCTACCCAAGTTAAAGAAATAATTGGTTATAATATCCGTTGCCTTTAAATAATTATTGAAGACAACAAGTCCCTTAATATCAAATTTTCTAAATGCATCTAGCCTGCATTCGCTTGATAATCGAAATCCGGTATTATTAGAAAACAAACTAAGATTATTTATTTGAGCTCTCATTATATCTTGTTTTCTAGCAAGAAAATCTATATCTAAATCAAAAATATATTGATGATCCTCTAATTCAGTCAAGTTGAATTTATCTTTATTACTGTTAATATATTGTAATTCTTCTATTAAAGATGAACTATTAGGAAGTAGCGATATATATGACAATAAGTACTGTATAGAATTCAATATATTATCGGAAAATCCTAGCTTCAAATCAATTTTTGATTCAACCTTAAGATGACTATCATTGCTACCTTCTTCTACTTTACTTTGATACAATAAAGTAGTCAAGGATTCTTGAATACTACTTGAGAACTTGCTTGATATCATTTTTATTTCTAAATCTTTAGCAAACTCACTATATAAAGATTTATTAGTTTTTATATAAAACTTACCTTCAAAACTAAAAGGCATCGGCCAAGCAAATCTATATAATAAAAGACCAGCTGGTATTCTTCTGTTTATAATATTACTTTCTAATATTTTTGTTGAATAAGCGATATTTAATTTTTGTGGCACATTATTTTTAAAATCTTCTATATCAGTATAGTATTTATTCTTTTCTAGTGAAAATGAAATAATTGTATGATCTTCATCATATAGTTTTTGCCCGTCAACTAAATCAAAAATTTTTGTCTTGTCAGATGTTAATTCCAATTCTTTTATAAAATTTATAATTTCAAACGGATCTTTTTTTTGTATAAAAACCTTAAGTAACTTAAAGCTTAAAGGAATTTTTGCTATAAAAGAATAATTACCACTTTCGAATCTTGTACCAAATCCCAAATCAATAGGTTTATAGCGACCTGTTGCGTTACCAAAATAACTAACAAAGCAAGCCTGTTTCAGTAAATCATAACCTATATAAATCGGGGAATTAAATTCAATTATACTATTTTCTCCCTCTTCATGCCAACCAATTACTTGCAAGGCAATTTTAAACGGAAAACCATAGAGAGCAACTTTATTAAACTTAATGAAATATCTTTGTTCACTATCTATTGAATTAACAGCGATATAACGGTTACTATATTGCCCATTAATCTTATTAGCTACAGAAGTAACAATTACCAACCATGAGATGGTATAAATCAATAGGATTACAGCAATTATAACTGATATATATATTAACGTTTTTCGCATGCTAATTACATAACTTCACATATTCACGATTTAGTTGTACTATATTCCAAAACCACAAAATAACTATAATAATAAAAATTGTTAGTAAATAAACTACTATTGAATCACATGTGGCAGTAGGCACTATAATAAATATAAAAGACTGGATAAAAGCTCCTAAAGACTTACCAAATTTAATACCAATAACCTCAACAGCAGCTTTACCTTTTGTTCGAAGTTCGGATGATAAAGGAATATATGCCATTTCCTTTGTTGAATCAAATAACGAATATTTAGTTGATTTACTTAGAATATTTTGTACTCCTCCGATAATTACAGCCGCATAAATTGGATTAAAGTCCTTTATACCAAAACTTATATATTCTGAGAAAATAACAAAGATAAAAAACATTAAGCCAGTTATAAAAAGCATTAAGGGTGTTAATAATGCTGAAATTAACCAAGTAAATTTCCTAATCACATTACTACCAACTATCATAAAAGTAACGCTAGAAATTCCCATCCAAATATTAAACCTACCCATAAAATGTATATAATCTAACGTATTGGGATTAAGCTCCCTTACCTTAGCTTTCCACGGACCTTCTACTATATTAATTAGTAGTGCATAACAAATTATCAATAAAGCAATGCGTCCAATATATTTTGAGTTAATAACCAACCTTATACTATCCATAAGCGATAAGGAAGTTTTTGCCTGTATTTGAACTATTTGGAAATCAGCCTTTAGCACCTTGTCATTCAAAATAAAATAATTAATTAACCTAAATAATACCATGGAAATTATACCGGCAAACACTATTATAGAAATAACAGGTTGTAGCATTAGTTCTGACTTATATTGCAAATCTTCATTTATTATAACTTGAGCATCGACTACCCCTCGTACATTTGAGAAAGCTACTAATACATTGCCAGCTAAAATCAAACCAACATTACCTACCATTCCTAAAATTGGATAGAAACGTTTCGCTTTACTGGTATCAAAAATATTATTAGCAAATTGCCAAAACATTAGATTAATAATTACTGCACTCCATAATTCTGAACAGATATACATGAGAGCATAACTCCACTTACCCATTATCTTGATAAACCATCGAAAATTAGGATACAATGATACTAAATGTTCTACCTGCTCAGCATTTGGATGATAAAAGTCCTGATTAGGGTAAATGATATAAGCAAATATCAGGAAAAAAAGCAAAAAACTCGAAATTACTATATAAAAAATATATTCAAAACGTATGTGATTACTAAGTTTTACATATATTATAGTAAATAATATAGAGGAAGGAAGAACAAACCAAAGTTTTAGAAAACTAATGACTTCTGCTCCTATTGATGGTATGACCAATCCGTCTTTAACGGATCTAAGTGTTCCAAAATTAAAAAGAATACACAGCATCATTAATGCCATAGGCAAAAAAAGTTTCAATTCCTCTCTTTCTATAGGCCAAATGATTTCCTGAATTTTAGTAAAAATACTTTTGAATGGTAACATTATTTTATACAAAAAATTACCTAAAAACTAACACTATCTATTTAACATAGATACGTAATGGAAGTCGAACTAAACCTTTTAAAGCTCTATGCAAATAAAGTCAATGAAAATAAACATATTTTTCTATTAACAAAATATTTATGTGACAAAATTATAGGACAACGAGACATAACTTGCCTTGTAGGAAAATTTTTAATATGCTACAAAAGACCCTAATTCGGGATAAGAATTATAATTCTTATCCCGAATTAGCTGTGATATAAAGAAAAATGTACTCTTGAAGCGGTTCTGCGAGTACATTTTAACTTTTTTACCGTTCAATAGATGATTTTAATTATTAAAATCATCTATTGAATGCAAATTATATTTTAACAATCAGGTGTAGAACCGCTTCAAACCTGATTGTTTCTATATATACAGCCGAATTTGGGATAACTTGTTATCCCGAATTCGCGTAAAAGATAAAGTAAAATGATAATGTTATGTCCATTAGGTCAATATTAGCCATATATTTATTGTTTCTTTTTCCGTTATATTTATATGTTAATGTGGCATATGCTAATATAGACGTAGAAATTGCTGAATCACATAAATGCTCAAGGATGTTTCCTTACTTTGAAAAGATACATAAAATTCCTCCTAATACGTTACACTCGATAGCTTTAAAAGAATCGGGCAAAAAACATACTGAATATAAAATTAAAGTAGTTTGGCCTTGGACTGTCAATATTGAAGGTAAAGGCTATTATTTTAATACTAAAAAAGAGGCAATATCATTTGTAAAAAAACAAATTATTCAAGGCAAAGAAAATATTGATGTAGGATGTATGCAAATCAACTTAAAACATCATTTAAATGCATTTAACTCTTTAAATCAAGCTTTCAATCCTAAGAAAAATGTCGCCTATGCTGCTAAATTCCTAAAAGCTAAATATGATCAGTTAGGTAGTTGGCACAAAGCAATTGCTCATTACCATTCAGCCACCCATGAGTTTGGCTATAGATATAAACAAGATGTTATCAAAATTGCTAACAATATGGATTTGTATAAAAACTCTATTAACATGTATAGTGGGTACAATTATTATAATAATACACCTACTCTGCCAACAAACATGCTTTTGAGGAATAAACAGAGAGCTTCATTTGAAAGTAATATTAGGAAATATAAGAGTAATATTATTGGTAGTATTACCAAGAGCTAGCTAGAGGTAACAATTATATTTGATCGTGAGAAGTTAAAATCTAATCGTGACAAAGTGGTGGATAATATCGCTGAGTGTGCGTTTTTTAAATATGCAGCATTCGATATTATTGAGCGTCTAAATATTATTGATAAAGAATTTCCTGATATTTTAGATTTAGAATGTCGTACTGGTATACTAACTAAACTATTAGTGCAGAACTATAACTATGCTATAATTGTAGCGGCTAGTACATCAAATGCTATGTTACAATCGTTTGACCATACTCCCAAATTACTAATTGATGAAGAAAACTTACCATTTAAAGCAGCTAGTTTTGACCTAATAACTTTTTCCTTAGGTCTACACTGGATCAATGATGTACAAAATTTTCTGTTACAGATAAAACGTATTTTAAAACCAAATGGTCTATTTATTGGTAATTTTATCGGTGGTAACAGCCTAAAAGAACTACGAATGAAATTCATTGAAGCTGAAATAGCATTAAGTCGCCCTCACTTCCAACATGTTTCCCCTTTCATCCATTTTGATCACGTAACACCTTTACTAGGACAGGCAGGATTCACAGAAATTATCGTTGATTATGAAAATATTCAGCTGAGCTATAAAAGCCCTTTAGATTTCATTAGAGAACTAAAGAATATTGGAGAATCTAGAGCATTATTAAAAAACTCTCATAACATAATATCGAAGCAAATGCTTTCTATTCTAAGCAATGATACTAACACTTTTACCGAACAAATTAATATAATCAGCTTCATTGCCTCTCCGAGTAAGAATAGTATAAAAATAACTCGTAATTTAAAACAGTAGAAAAAATAAGTATTTATAGCTTGCTCTTACTTTCTCCTTACATTATTATAAACCTCAGTTTTGGATTAAAATTTTTAATTTTAATCCAAAACTGGCTAGAATATCAGAAAAATGCATTCTTGAAGCGCTTCTACGAATGCATTTTAATCTATTATCGCTAATAATCTTATTTTAAAATAAGATTATTAGCAAATGAAATATTTAACAATCAGGCGTCAAACCGCTTTAAGCCTGATTGTTTACTTTCTCATTCCAATTTCGGATTAATGAAATTAATCCGAAATTGAGGAATTATGGTATCTTATGAAAGCACACTGTTCAACAGTTACAAGTAAGGGACAAGTTACTATCCCATCATATATTAGAAACAAGCTACACTTATCTTCTGGTAGTAAATTAGAGTTCATTATGCAAGATGACTCTTTTATAGTAGTGCCAATTAATAAGCCAGTTAAAAATTTAAAAGGAATACTACCCAAACCAAAAACACCATTAAGTATCGAAGATATGAATGAAGCCATTAAGAGCGGATATGATCGGAATTGATACTAATGTTTTAATTCGTTATTTGATCCAAGATGACGAAGTACAGAGTAGCAAAGCTACAAAACTAATTGAGCAATATTCAGGTGTTAGTGATTCTATATTTATTAATAACATAGTAGTTTGTGAAATAATTTGGGTTTTAGGGCGAGGTTATAAATATTCAAAAAACCAAATAATAAATGTACTAAAAGAAATATTTGCTACTATAGAATTCCGCTTTGAGGATCACAAAACTTTATCGCTAACTGTTAGAGAATATGAGAACTGTAATACAGATTTTGCTGATATTTTAATAGGTAAACTAAATGAACTAAGTGGTTGTAGTACTAGTTTCACTTTTGACCATAAAACATCAACTCTGCCAATATTTACTACAATAAAATAATCAAAAAATAATTAAATTAAATTCAAATTAGCTATTAGTGTTCGTATATTTATGGTTTATAATACCATTAATTATTATAAGTAAGGGAAAATATATGCAAGAATTTGATTTAATAGTAATTGGTAGTGGTCCAGCTGGTTATACAGGGGCAATAAGAGCAGCACAGCTGGGTATGAAAGTTGCATGCATAGAAAAAAGGTCAACGCTTGGTGGTACTTGCCTAAATGTTGGATGTATTCCTTCAAAACTATTACTAAATTTTTCTGAAAAATTTAATGAGGTATCAAACCATTGTGCTGATATTGGTATTATGACCTCAACCAAACTTGATTTACAAAAAATGATGACTAAAAAAAGTCAAGTAGTGTCAGACTTATGCAAGGGTATAGAAAGTTTGTTTGTAAAAAATAAAATCACTAAATTTAGTGGAAGTGCCAAGTTTATTTCAGCCAATCTTGTGGAAATTACTAACGGTAAAACAGTTGAGTCGATTTCGGCTAAGAATATTTTAATTGCTACTGGCTCTGATATTATTGAAATACCCAATATTGTTGTAGATGAGGAATATATAGTTTCATCAACGGGAGCTTTGAGCCTTCCTAAAGTTCCAGAAACTATGGTAGTAATTGGCGGTGGTTATATAGGTTTAGAGCTTGGTTCGGTATGGAATAGGCTTGGTTCTAAAGTAACGGTTATTGAATATGCTGATAGCATTGTCCCAGCTTTAGATAAAGAAATTATTAATCAATTTACTAAAATCCTACAAAAACAATCCATTGAATTGCGACTGAATAGTAAAGTACTATCTGCTGAAAAAAAAGCAGGAAAAGTTACTTTAAATATACAACAAACATCTGCTTCCTTAGTAGAGCAAATTACTGTTGATATAGTTTTATTAGCTGTCGGCAGAAAAGCCCATACAACAAATTTAGGTCTAGATAAATTAGCAATTCAAACGGACAAACAAAACAGAATTACGGTGAATAGCCAATTCCAAACAATAATCCCTAATATTTATGCCGTTGGTGATGTAATTGCAGGACCTATGCTTGCTCATAAAGCAGAAGAAGAAGCTGTCGCTGCCGTCGAAATTATGGCGGGTCTAGCTGGTCATGTTAATTATAATCTTATTCCAAGTGTAATTTATACTTGGCCGGAAGTAGCAAGTGTTGGTTTAACTGAAGAACAACTAAAAGAAGCCAAGATTGATTACAAAGTTGGTAAATTTCCATTTTTGGCAAATAGTCGGGCGAGAAGCACAGGTTCTACTGATGGGATGGTGAAGATATTAGCTGATAGCATAACTGATAAAGTACTTGGGGCACATATAATAGGACCTTGCGCTGGAACTATGATTGCAGAACTTGTAGCATTTATGGAATTTGGTGCTTCTTCAGAAGATATAGCGAGAACTTGCCATGCCCATCCTACCCTAAGTGAAGCTATAAAAGAGGCGGCTCTAGCTGTAGATAAGAGGACTATTAATTTTTAGGATTTTTACTTTAGCTTACATGGTAAAAAAGATGTTGCCCTTACGCCTTCAATGTTACCCCATAACTGTTGAAAGTTAAAAAATCGTCTATTAGCGAAGTACTGTTGTAAGGCTTAAAGCGTCTATTAGCGAGCGAACGTACGTGAGCGTGGCAATCCCCATGAAGCTTGTCATACAATTGCTTCGTCGACCTACGGTCTTCTCGCTAATAGACGATTTTTTAACTTTCAACAATTGTGGGGTAAATTGGTTTTTACACAACAAAACCAAATAATTTTTTGATTTCAGTAAGAGTTTTAGAAGCAATAATTCTAGCTTTATCCGCTCCTTCATGTAGTGTAGTTACTAGATAATCTTGGTTTTTCATTAACTCTATATATTGAATATTAATGGGAGTCAGAGTTGTGATGATAATATCAGCTAGATCATCCTTAAATTTAGCAAAACCAGTATTTTGGTATTGTTCAACTATTGTCTCAACATTAATACTAGATAAACTGCAATAAATGTCAATTAAATTGCTGATTTCTGGTCTATTTTGACGATCATAACTGATTTCAGCTAAATGATCTGTTTTAGATTTTTTAATTTTTTGGTAAATTTGATCCCGGCTATCATTTAAATTAATACGAGATAAATCAGATGGATCAGATTTACTCATTTTTTTACGACCATCTTTTAAACTCATTATTCTTGCTCCTGAGCTTTGAATTAATGGCTCAGGTAATTTTAGAACTTCTTGATTAAACTTTCTATTAATAATAGCCGCAATATCTCTGGTAAGTTCTAAATGCTGTTTTTGATCATCACCAACAGGGACGCAATCAGCATTATATAATAATATATCAGCTGCCATTAATACTGGATAAGACAATAATCCTAAACCAGCACTTTCTTGGTCTTTTCCAGCTTTGTCTTTAAACTGAGTCATGCGTTTAAGCCAACCAAGTGGGGTAACGCAATTTAATATCCAAGCAAGTTCAGCATGTTCCTTCACCATACTTTGTGCAAATATAGTGGTTTTCTCCGGCAAAAGTCCTGTTGCTATATACATAGCAACAGTTTGCAATATGGATGAGTTTAGCTCAAGAGGTAAGCGATCTATAGTAATAGAATGCAAATCAGCTAAAAAGAATAAGCAATTGTACTCATCTTGAATCTTAAGCCAATTAGATATTGAACCAAGATAGTTTCCTAAATGCAAAGCCCCTGTCACTTGAACTCCAGATAGAGCTGTTTTTTTCATTTAATTTCCCCAAATAATTACTAATTATATCTATATGTAGACGTAATTTTATGCTATTGTACCCGTTAATTATCAACAACTAAGATTAACCAACCATGTTTTGGCGTTTAAGAGTATTAACATTTTATGCATTACTTGCTATATTTACCATTACATTCTTCCTTATATGTTACATACCCGTAACATTTTTTAATGTCAACTATTATATACGTTATAGGATTGGAGTTATTTTTTCCTATGTATTTATTTGGTTGGCTAGAATCTTTTGTGGTTTAAAATACCAAGTTTCTGGTCTAGATAAATTACCTTCTGTTCCTTCTTTAGTATTGTCTAATCACCAATCATGTTGGGAACAAGTATTTATACAATTAATTATACCTGAACATTCTTGGGTATTAAAAAAAGAGTTATTTAATATCCCCTTATTCGGTTGGGGTCTGCAAATGGTTAAGCCAATTGCCGTAGACCGTAATGTTAATATCTCGGTTAGTCAAATTTTAAGAGAAGGACAGGAAAAGATAAAAGATGGTTTATGGTTGGTTATTTTTCCTGAATCTACTAGATTTAGACCAGAACAAAATGCTAAATTTAAACCTAGTGCAGTAAAATTAGCATCACTAGCAAAAGTACCGATCGTGATGATGGCTCACAACGCAGGGGTATACTGGCCAAAAGGTTTTTGGATTAAGAAACCAGGGGTAATCCAAGTAAAGATTATTAATGTTATTCCTGTAGAGGAAATAGAACAATCTGATGTTCGAGAATTGACAAGCAAGATAGAACAGGTAATCAATACCGAAAAGCAAATATTATTTGAACAAGCTGGTATACTCAAATGATTTAAAGAATTGGATTTGAAAATGAGGGGCAAGCAAGCAGAAGAATATACTTCCGAAGGAACAGGGATGACACCCACAACTGTTGAAAGTTAAAAACCGTCTATTAGCGAAGCACTATTGTAAGGCTTAAACCGTCATTGCGAGCGAACGTACGTGAGCGTGGCAATCCATGAAGCTTGTCATATAGATACTTTTAACTTACAATTGCTTCGTCGACCTACGGTCACAACTGTTGAAAGTTAGTAAACACAGCTTCTCTATACGTCTATTAGCGAGGAAACCGTAAGGTTGACGAAGCAATCCAGTAACATCATTTATCTATAGATTGTTTCCTAGATTGCTTCGCTTACGCTCGCTAATAGACGCTGTGGTATAGGTACTTGTAAACTTTCAACAGTTATGGGGTGGTGTCCTCTAAGAACACCTTTTTTTATTACAGCAATTCTGATTAAGCATGTTCAAGGCCACTTACTAACTCAACAGCACCTGCTAAAGTTACATGATTAGGGTAAAGTCCATCTAAAACAAGTTGACTCGCCTCACTCCATTCATTTGGAGGGGATTGCTCTAGAACATAACGTGTATTAAATTTTTCAAACCAAGTTGCGGTTTTGTCACCACATTTTCCATCAACTTCAATACCATAACCATGCTCTTTTAACTGTGTTTGAACATGAGAGACTTTTTGACCTTCATCATCTTTTCGTATTAATATGTGTTCTGCTTGTTCTTTCGTAGTAGGTATAAATTTACCAAACCCAGCATCTGCAAGTTGTTTCCAAGGGAAAAATTTTCCGGGTGCTATGTGCCTTTCAGCGACTTCACCCAGCCCTACAAGATTGTCCTTATTATCCCAATTTGGGTATCTAACTTTAATATCTTCAAGTAATTTTATTACTTTAGTTATTTGAGAATCTGTAAAAGCACTTTTTGCATCATTAATAAACATGATGCCTATGCCAAGGTCATTAACCTTTTCTTGCCCTTTCCAACTACTCTTTCCAGCATAAAAGGCTTTTTCTTTTGAATCATTATGGTATTGATATTGTTGCTCATTCTTAGCATTTGGTTCTTTATCTATTATGTAATGTACGCTTGTTCCATTATATTGCATAGTATCTATTGCAGAATTTAATGTATTACAAACGGAATAGGTTAGTACTACACAACTTGGCTCTACCCCCGGTTCTCTAGGTGCAAAAATTTACTATCATTAGTAGTGCTAACACCATTATTTTTACTCATTACGACCTCCATTAAATAATTTTAACCTAATTATATTTACGCTGAACAATAATATATAGCCAAATTGTTTAGTGTATACTCACTAGGTTGTTATATCTAGATATAACAACCTAGTACTTAATATTTGTAGCATTGTATTTTTATTGAGTCAATACCTTAATCAGTTGAAATACTTACGCTCAGTTACAACTTCATCTTCATTAGAGGAGGCTGTTTTGTTATTTTGCCATTTCTTTGCAGATTCGCGTTTATTACCATTATTATCGCTGTTATCTTTATAAGACTCAGATTTTTGATTAGTTATAACGTCCTGAGTAACTTTAGCATCGATATTTTTTATGGTTAATTTTGCTTTGCCTTTATTGTCAAAACCAATAAGTTTAACTTTTACTATATCTCCATGTTTTAAAACACTAGATACAGATTCAATACGTTCTTTTGAAATCTCACTAATATGTATAAATCCATCACGATTACCTAAATAATTGATAAACGCTCCAGAGTCTAATATTTTAACAACAGTTCCATTGAATATGCCACCAATTTCAGGGTCAAAAGCAATTGACTTAATTTTTTCGACAGCCATATCTAGCTTCTCTTTGCCTATAGTCGAAACAGTTACATTGCCATCGTCACTTATGTCAATTTTAGCCGATGTCATATCACAAATTTCGCGTATTACTTTGCCACCCGGTCCTATGACGTCTCTAATTTTATCTTTATCAATTTTAAAACTTTGAATACAAGGTGCATACTGGCTAATATGGTTATTGGTTTTATTAATAGTCTTATCCATTTCTTGTAAAATATGAACAAGACCAAGCTTTGCTTGAACTAAAACATGCTTCATTATTTCAAACGTTACTCCAGATATTTTTATATCCATTTGTAATGCGGTTATGCCGTGTTTACCACCAACCACTTTAAAATCCATATCTCCAAGATGATCTTCATCCCCCATAATATCGGATAATACTACAAACTTATCACCTTCTTTTATCAAACCCATAGCGATACCTGCTATAGGAGTTGTGATGGGTACTCCAGCATCCATTAGAGCCATTGAACTACCACAAATAGTAGCCATAGATGACGAACCATTACAGGAGGTAATTTCTGACACTACTCTAATAGAATAAGGAAATTGTTCTTTAGTTGGCAGCATGCGGTTAATGGCTCTCCATGCTAGTTTACCATGCCCTATTTCTCTACGTCCAGGAGCTCTTACTGGGGTTGCTTCGCCTACTGAATAAGGAGGGAAAATATAGTTAAGCATAAAACGCTCTTTATATTCCTCGTCTAAACTATCAACAATTTGTTCATCTTGACCAGTACCTAGTGTTGCAACTACTAAACTTTGTGTTTCCCCTCTAGTAAACAAGCTTGAACCATGTGTTTTTGGCAACAAAGCCACTTCACAAGCTATGTTTCTTATATCTTCCGGTTTTCTACCATCGATACGAATATTGCTCTTTAATACGTTTTGCCGTAATATTTCTGATTCTACTTCTTTAAGAGCGAACTCAACCTGAGCATTAGTAAGATTATTATTAGCAATATCTTCGGCAAAATGTCGCTTAATTATATCAGAAACATGTTTTACCGCTAAGACCCTTTCTTGTTTTGATTTAATAGAAAAAGCATGCTGAATATCTTCTGATGCGATGCTTCTAATTTGTTCCTTTAAGCTAGTAGGGAATAAATCGGCAAGCTGTAATTTAGGTTTCCCAGCACTTTTTACTAAATCATTAATCAATTCAATTACAGGCTGTAATGCCTTGTGACCAAACTCAATAGCTTCCAACATTTTTTCTTCGGACAATAGATCGGCTTCAGATTCAACCATCATAACTGACGTCTTAGTGCCTGCCACTACTAAGTCTAATTTACTAGTCTTTAATTGGCTAAATGAAGGGTTTAATATGAATTGATCATTTATCAAGCCAACTCTGCTAGCTGCTACTATATCTTGATAGGGGGCGCTAGACAAAGCCAATGCAGCCGATGCTCCGATAATTGCTAATATATCCGTATTACATTCAGGATCGTATGAAAGAACAGTACAGATTACTTGCGTTTCATTAAGAAAGGCTGGGTGGAATAATGGCCTAATCGGTCTGTCGATCAAGCGTGAGACTAATACTTCTTTTTCTGACCCTTTACCTTCTCTTTTAAAAAATCCTCCAGGTATTTTACCAGCAGCAAATGCCATTTCTTTGTAGTGTACAGTAAGAGGAAAGAATCCTATCCCTTCTTTTACTTCTTTGCTACTCACGGCAGTACATAATAAGACACTTCCTCCCATTTTTACCATAACTGCTCCATCAGCTTGACGAGCAATTTTACCAGTAGTTAATTCTAGTAGTTTCCCACCTAATTCTATCGTTTTAGTTATTTCTTCAAACATTCTTATTCCTTATTTAATGAACAAAAAACCCGGCTAAAATTTTTGATTTTTTAACCGGGCTTTATTTTACTTTCTTATTCCTAGTTTATTAATCAACGACAAATATCTGCTTAGACTTTGCTTCTTGATATAATCCAACAATCGACGCCTACGACCAACTAACATCAATAATCCTCTTCTCGAAGAAAAATCTTTGTGATTAGTTTTAAAATGCCCTGTTAAGTTATTGATTCTTTCGGTTAGAATTGCACATTGCACTTCACTAGAACCAGTATCGTTTTCTTTAGTAGCATATTCTGTAATTAATTGCTGCTTACGCTGTGCTGTAATCGACATCATTAATCTCCATGTTTATTTTTATTAGGTTAACCTGAATTCGATGTAACAAGTTACATCGAATTCAGTATTATATATAGAAACAATCAGGTTTGAAGCGGCTGCCCACCTGATTGTTAAAATATAACACTCCATTCAATATGTGATTTTAATTATTAAAATCACATATTGAATGATGAAAAAAGTTAAAATGCACTTGCAGAACCGCTTCAAGAGTGCATTTTTCCTTATAACAAAGCCAGTTCGATATAAGAATTAATAATTCTTATATCGAACTGATGTTAGGTTAAATACTCGAAAAGAATTAAAGCAATTTTCACTCAAGCTACCAATTGCTAAGAGAGAGCCATGATATCGAATCCAAATTAATTCAATATTTTCAGGATAATCAAAATAGCATTTCTGACCATGAATGATTTTCTTAGCTTGCTCAGTAGTAGCATCAAGCACCAGGATGTCGTCCAGTACTGCTTCAATCTTTATAGCTTTTTCTGCAAGAAACTGTTGCATTTCTTGCTTTTGTATATCAAGTTCTGTTAATTTAATAGCATTGCATGCTGTAAATATTCCAACTTTAGTACGCTGTAATTCTACCACAAATCCTAAACTTTGCAAGGATAAAGCAATATCTTCTGCTAGAGTCCTTACATAAGTCCCTTTAGAACATTCAACCTTATAGCTAGCTTGATTATTTTGGTGGTTGAAATTAAGACATTCTAAATTATATATTTCAATATTTCGAGGAGTTAATTCTACTGCCAAATCTTCTCGTGCTAATTTATAAGATCTAATACCATTAACTTTTATAGCAGAAAAGGCAGGAGGACGTTGTTTTATTGTACCTATGAATTTTTTACATATATTATGGCAATCAATTGAAGTGGGAATATTATCAGTAACCTTTATTATTTTACCTGCAGCATCTGCTGTATCAGTTTGCCTACCAAACTGCACCGTGAAAATGTAAGTTTTCTTTGCATCTACTAGAACTCGCACTAATTTTGTTGCTTCACCAATTGCCAAAGGTAATACACCTTCAGCTTCAACATCCAAAGTCCCACAATGACCAACTTTAGCCCCTAAAAGGTTTTTCTTAATGATAGAAACAAGCTTTGCTGAGCTTATGCCTTTAGGTTTATAAATATTAAGCCAGCAATTATTAAGGTGAAACGTCATTTGTTCGGTTATTTACGAATATTGTTAGCATAAGAGTAATTTAAATCTTAGAATAATCCTATCCTATGAAAAAAACACTATTTTTCTTACAAAAAAGGACTTTGTATATCAAAATATATATTGTATATATAGAATGTTATGATAAAATAGAAATGATAGGCTAACTATATATTAAACATAAACTTAAAGATACTTGCAATATGCATCTTTGTTTTTTTTATTAGCAAAGCTTTTGGTAGCTTATCATATGAGGTTTATCATTTTCCTAAGGATAAGAAGCTTAGAATTAAGTTGGAATTTACTTCTCCTAATTCAAATCAAACAGAATTATATATTCCTCATCAAGTTTGGGGACATGATTTGTCTAATCAAATAAAAAATATTCATGTAGAAAATGGTGTTTTTATAAAAAATGCTAATAAAATAACGCATAAACCCAATCAAAAGATTATTGTATGGTATGATATATTGAATACTCAAGAAAAACTTGGATCAAATTATTATACTTACATAATCGACCAAGGATTTTATTTTTTATATAAGTTTGCCTTAATATGCCCCAAATTATATACAAACGGCGAAAGTATAGATGTAGATATTAAATTTGCTAGTCATAATGATGTATTTACTAATTTTGGCAATATTGCTGCTAATAAAATACAAAAGCTTAATCTTACTGCAGATAGCTTAATTTCAAAGGGATTTGCTATATCTGGAAACCATAGTATCTTACAAAATGTAAATTATAAGGGTAACAACATAATATTTTTTAGTATAGATACCAAATCACAGGAAAGCTTAACAAAACTTTTGTATGAAATAATAAATGCTCAAGAGAGATTCTTTGAAACAAAGAATAATGATAATTTGTTTGTATTCATAAATAACCATAGAAAACATAATAGTTTCTATGGTACTTTAATTGGCGGTAATACTGTTCTGTATCTATTACCTGAGAAGTTTAATGTAAATGATTTTAATATTAAGCACCTACTGGCACATGAAAATTTGCATAAGTGGATAGGCAATACTCTGATAAAGGAAAAAGAGGAAACACTATATAAGTGGTTTACAGAAGGATTTACACAGTATTTTACTGACAAGATTAATTTAACTAATGGAATTGTAACATTTGAAGAATATTTAGGGAACTATAACAAGATTTTACAAAAATATTATACCTCTCCTTACTTATTATTTGATAATGAAACTATATCAAAATTATATTGGGATAATGCTCTAGCTAGCGAGTTACCATATGACAGAGGCTATATAATAGCATCTGTACTAGATCTAAAAATACAAAACCTAACTAATACTCAGTTTAGTTTGGATAATCTTATAAAAACAATAGTGGCAAATCATACTCATAATAAAAAAGAGAAATTCACTACCACAATTATGATGCAATATATTAACAATATTACCAAAAGTAACTTGAAACGTACAGTTAATAAATTTGTACAATATGGTAATTTTGATTTAAGTAATTTCTTAAATAACTCAAAATTACATTATAAAAAAATTGCCATAAATGATTATGGGTTTGATATTACAAATTTTCAGAAGATAGTTAGCAACTTAAAAAAGGATAGTGCAGCATATAAAGCTGGGCTACGTAATAATGATAAATTCAAGAAAATTCATATTTCACAAGAAAATCAAGAAGCTATAGCGGAAATAACCATTGAACTAATTAATGGAAGATTAATAAAATATTATGCTAAAAAGAAATTAATAAAAATTCCTGAATATACCAGTATTTATAAGTAGGCAGGATTACCAAAAGCTAAAAAACAGAAACTTGATTTTAATGAATTATTATTGAGTGGTACAAAATTTGTTCAACTAGAAATCAAGAGAGTGAGGGAAAAGACTTGAGTGATGAGATATCTTCTAGTACAGGGCATTTAAACATTGCAGCTTATCTAGCCATATTATATAATAGCTATACTCTTCTGCTTTGAAAAATTGTTTTTTGAAAATATCATGGATTCGCATGCGTAACTATACTATTATGTACGTTCCGCTTGCTCACCATTCATTTTCAAATCCAATTCTCCAAATCATTTGAGTATATATTAGAAATTGTTTCGGTATTTATGAACAAATGGATCTATTATTTTGGTACTAACGGCGGGGAAGGCAATGCCCAAATGAAAGACATACTCGGTAGTAAAGGAGCTGGTCTTGCTGAAATGTCTAACTTAAATTTACCTATTCCCGATGGTTTTACTATTACTACAGAACTTTGTAATTATTTTTATAAAAATAATTACAATTTGCCTAAAAATTTTAATAAGGACTTAGCGGTAGCTGTTAAAAATTTAGAAAATACTACTGGTAAAATTTTTGGGGATCATAAAAATCCACTACTACTATCCGTCCGTTCAGGCTCAAGAGCTTCTATGCCCGGCATGATGGATACTATACTTAATCTTGGGTATAATGATCAAGTTTGCGATGTGCTATCCAGTACTGGAAATGAAATTTTTGCTCTTGACAGCTACCGAAGATTCTTAGAAATGTACGGATCAACAGTATTATCCGTTTCAAACGGATTATTTAAGAATGCATTTGAAATGCATAAGAGCAAATGTAATATTTATCAAGAAAATGAAATTACTGGGGATTTCCTAAGAATAATAGTTGAAGAATTTAAAAAGATAATCTTTAATCATTGTGGTGAATCGTTTTTTGATCCATATACACAACTAGAAGAATCAATAAAAGCCGTATTAAAATCTTGGACAAGTGATAGAGCAATAACTTATAGAAAGCTACATAATATACCCAATGATTGGGGTACAGCGATTAATGTACAGTCAATGGTTTTTGGTAATCAAAACAATAATTCTGCAACAGGTGTAGTATTTTCACGTTGCCCTGCAACTGGTGAAAATAAGCTTTTTGGCGAATATTTAGTAAACGCCCAAGGTGAAGATGTAGTGTCAGGGACAAGAACCCCAAGCCCTATTATGTCAAACGATCATAATCTTGACTGCTCAATGCAAACAGTTATGCCACAAATATTTGAGCAATTACAGGGAATTTGTAAGAAGTTAGAACTACATTACTTAGATATACAAGATATAGAATTCACCGTGGAAGACGGTAAATTCTATATCTTGCAAACACGTACTGCTAAAAGAACAGCTTTAGCCAGTATTAAAATTGCCACGGATATGGTACAAGAAGGACTGATTACTAAACAACAAGCAATAATGCGTGTAGATCCGGAATCGCTAACTCAGCTTTTGCACACGGCTATTGATTATAGCAATACTCTAAGCCCCATTGCTAAGGGACTACCAGCATCTCCTGGGGCTGCTACTGGTATAGTAGTTTTTTCTCCATATGATGCAGAGAAAATGTCGCATCACCATAAAGTGATTTTGGTACGCCATGATACTAGTCCTGAAGATATAAATGGTATGTATGTTTCAGCCGGTATTCTTACAGCTAGAGGTGGAATGACATCACATGCGGCTGTAGTCGCTAGAGGATTAGGAAAACCATGTGTTTGCGGGGCAAGTGATGTGGTAATAGATGAAAAAAAACAGCTCTTTAAAATAGGGGAAACTATTATTAATTATGGTGACTTAATAACTGTAGATGGTGGAACAGGAAAAATCTTTTTAGGGGAAGTACCACTTATTCAGCCTAGTTTTACTAAGGAATTTCAAACAATTCTAGATTGGGCAGATGAATTTGCTACTTTAAAAGTTAGAGCCAATGCTGAAACTATTTTAGACGCTGGTGTTTCCATGAAATTTGGAGCATGTGGAATTGGACTATGCAGAACAGAACATATGTTTTTTGACCCTGATAAAATTCCATTAGTACGAGAAATGATAATTGCTCCTGATATAGAACGGAGAAAACATGCGATAAATAAATTATTGCCCTTGCAAATTCTAGATTTTAAGGCATTATTTCGAATTATGCATGGTAAAGCCGTAAATATAAGACTGCTTGACCCTCCTTTACATGAATTTTTGCCAACAACAGAGATTGATAAAAGAAGCTTAGCAGATATTATGAATCTACCTTTATCTGTTGTGGAACAACGTTTGCATGCATTATATGAAGTGAACCCCATGCTTGGACATAGAGGATGTCGCCTAGGTATTTCTTATCCTGAGATTTATCAAATGCAAATAATGGCAATTTTTACTGCTATCAGAGAATTGCAAATTGAAGAAAATATAAATATTGTTCTAGAGTTAATGATTCCTTTAATCAGTGATGTTAATGAGCTAAAAGCTTTAAAGATACATATACAAGATGTGATCATTGACATGGAGAATACTAACCAATATAAGTTTGATTTTACTCTTGGTACTATGATCGAGCTACCAAGAGCTGCTTTAAAAGCTGGAGAAATTGCCAAGCAGGTAAATTACTTTAGCTTTGGTACCAACGATTTAACCCAAACAACTTACGGCATTTCTAGAGATGATGTAGCGTCATTTTTTCCAGACTATTTGGAAAAAAAAATCCTTGCATTTGATCCTTTTAGTGAATTGGATGAGGAAGGGGTTGGTGAGTTAATAGAAATTGCTATAAAACGTGGGCTAAAAAACAACCCTACATTAAAACTTGGCGTATGTGGAGAACATGCGGGCAATCCTGATTCTATAGAGTTTTTTCATAAAATTGGTTTGCATTATATATCATGTTCACCATACCGTATTCCTATCGCAAGGATTGCTGCAGCTCAAGCGGGAATAAAGAGATGTGGGTAAAAATATCCAGGTAAATCTATATTAATTATTATTTCTTTACCAAATATTTTCTCCGGTAAGATTATTCTTTTGGCATGTAATAGCATTTCCTTGGATAAAGCTATTGCTTCTTGAGTGCCATATTTTGTATCACCTATTATGGGACAACCCAGCATTTTCGCATGAAATCGAAGTTGATGCATCCTACCAGTAAGAGGAGTGAACTCAACCAGCATTAAATCCTTATTGGTCAAACCATTACAGCTAACCCGATTAGCATTTAGCCATAATAAACTGGCGTCATTGCGAGGAGACGTAAGTCGACGAAGCAATCCATTTCTAATCACTTTCCTAGATTGCTTCGTCGCTACTAAAGTAGCTTCTCGCAATGACGTCTGTGAATTGGGAGTAATATTAGTCGGGTTAGCTATATTTAAATTCTTAAGCACCTTATAGCGAGTTACGGCTAATTTGCCATGTTCCTCATCATTTTGCACAGTCTCATACACCCCTCCCCTATTCTTCCCTATCATACCACTAATTTCTCCTTCATGTTGCGGAAGGTTACCTAAAACTACGGCAATATAGGTTTTCTGAATATTCTTTTCCTTAAAGGCTTTCATTAATTTTATACTACTCGCATAATTTTTCGCGATTAGTAATATACCTGAAGTATCTTTATCTAACCTATGTACTAGTTTTAAATCTGCCCCTTGGCTATTTAAATATTGTAGTGCATCATCTATAGATAGGCTTATTTTACTACCACCTTGGGTTGCAAGACCTACCGGCTTATTAATTGCTATAAGCCACTCATCCTGATAAACTAGGTAATCCTTCATTAACTTACCGGCTAGTATAACTGCCGAACTCGAAAAAACCCTATCAGAAGCTTTTTGAGGTTCTAAATTTAAACTATCCTCTATAAAAATTTGATCACCGGCCTTTATTCGCAAATTTGCCGCTACCTTACAAGAATTAACCATTATCTGTTTAAACCTTAAGGCACGCTCAACCATCCCTTGGGTAAGGCTAGGATATAACTTCTTCAAGTAACGATCCAACCTACAAGGCAGTTCTATATCTACATTTAATATTGCCATAATGAGAACATTAATACGCTATTTAATCAGGGCGATTTAGGTAACTGGTCGCTCTACCAGCTAATACCCTACTATTTAATAACCTTTTATTTATTAGCTTTACGAACATAATTGAGGCGTATGGTTAAACGAGTACACTCCCTTCTCCTTAGTTTAAATCAAGAAAAATTTCAGGATGTTTTTGTACTATTCTTAATAAAGATATAGCTGAACCACGGGGTTTACGTCTTCCTTGTTCCCATTCCTGTAATGTTCTTAAATTAATGCACATTAATTCTGAGAATTCTTTTTGTGAATAACATAATTGTTTCCTAATATTTATTATCTCATTATTACTTTTTATTGTCTTTATTGTACCTTTTCCTTTTTTTATATCTTTGATAGCTGATAAAAGTTCTGCTCCTATATCCCTTTTTTTTGCTTTCATAATTCTAATTCTTCCTTAATTTTTCTTAAAATACCAATTGATATGTTTTCAGTTTCATTTTTTGCATAAATGGTTAATAACCATATTTGCTCTTCTTCCATTTTATAATAATAAATAATCCTAACTCCACTTCGTTTACCACTATCTTTAGTAGACCATCGTATCTTTCTAAGTCCTCCACTTCTAGGTATCAAATCGCCTGCTTTTGGATGTAGAGATAATTCCCATTGAAATGCAGCATATTGATCATCAGTAAAATAGGACCTTAATAACTTACTAAATAAAGGGGATTCAATATATTCCATCACTATATAATACGTCATTGCCGTATAAAATCAATTATTTTATTAGCAAATGCTAGGTTGAACCCCAAGTTATACCATTTCCCAAAACTAAATTAGCACTAGGAGTACGAGTGTCGAGCACCGGAGCGTACATACTAGTACGTGAGGAGCGGAGATCATGAAGTACGACGACGTGATGATTAGTTTTCGGAAATGGTATTATTAGCAAAAGTAGAATTATGTAATAGGTCTATGCACTCTTTAACAAAAAATACCCCCATAATATACATGATAATAGTATAATAGCAAAAATCTGATGCACTAAGGCCATTAATATAGGTACTGAATATAAAATGGTAATTATGCCAGCTAACATTTGTAATATCAGTACACCAACAATATAATAAGCGACTTTGTTTAATTTAGGATGCTTGGTTTTTATTAGACTCAACACCAACAAACCAACACTAGTACAAACAATATACGCTCCAATTCTATGGATAAACTGAACAAAAACAGCATCACTTAAACTATCTCTACTCAGTAGTTTAAAAGCTATTTCTTGAGGTATGAAACTATTCCCCATTAACGGAAAGCTATTATATACAAGCCCTGCATCAAGACCTGCAACTAGACCACCTAGAAAAATCTGTATATAAACTATAATAATAGTTAATATACAAAAGAATTTTGCTAAATTTAAACTTATTGTCCGTTCAACTAGTAAAATATCAAAGCTATTTTTCATCAACTGATAGAACAGTAAATTATAGATAATAACTGCAATAACCAAATGACAAGCTAAACGGAAATGACTGACATATGGCTGCAAAATTAGACCACTTTTCACCATATACCATCCCATAAATCCTTGGACTGCAAATAATAACAATATCGCCAAATATACAGGCAGTAACCTTGTATCAATCCGTCCACGCACAAAAAAATACAGTAATGGTACTAGATACAACAAACCTGCTACTCTGCCAGCAAAACGGTGAATAAATTCAAGCCAAAAAATAAATTTAAACTCTGAAAGAGTCATATTAGTATTTTTTTGCTTATATTCGACAGATTGTTGATATTTAGCAAACTCATCCTGCCAGTCAGCATTACCCAGCGGGGGAACGACACCTGAAACCGGTTTCCATTCAACAATTGATAAACCAGCATCAGTAAGCCTAGTGAGACCTCCTAAAAAAATCATAAATATTACCATGCAGCAGCATACCACCAACCAACGCTTTACTAGTATTTGTGACATAAAACATAAACTCAATGCTCTGTATAATTTTGAAGACTATTATACAACAGGCGGTTTTTTATTATAATTAAAACTAATCGCAAATAAGGTGTAAATTGGGTTAAGCCAACCAATAGCTGTGATGTCTAAGTTATCTCTATCTATGGTAATTGTCATATCAGCTCCAGGACTATCTGGGTCATATATATGAAAAGTTATCGTTTTTTCTTGTAATATATATTTATATGCTACTACTTGATGATGTTGAATTATATTTAACCATGTTTTAGGATTAAAAAAACTTGCTTTTGCTCTAATTAATCCAACTAAGACAGGAGTATCTGTATCAATTGTTTGCATAATAATAGGATACTGATTACTTAATTCTTTTGCATCAGTACTTTTGGCAGTAAACATAAATCTAAAATAATTAAACAAAGCTTTTACGGTGAGACTAGCCACCTGACAATTTTTTACAAAGGTAAATAGTTGAGGATCAGTTTTTATACTTGGAGTAATGTTGTTTTTAGGTGTTACAATTTTATACTTATAGTATAAGATTGATGCTAAAGACATACCACCACATAAGCCATTTTTTGCATTCCCTACTGGAATACCATACCAATAAATAACATAGGATTCAAATTTGTTTGTAAAACGGAATGTATATTGTTCTAGAGTAAAATCTTTAACCTGATGTTCTTTTGTAAAATTCATTAGATTATTGGATGAATTTTGGACTGTCATATTGTACCTTATTAAATTAATAATAATTTATTAGTATAGCAGATTTTTTTAGCCCACTAATACTGATACTCATTATTTTTTAAAAAATTTTATCCATAACTAATTCCTATTTTTAATCAGGATATCTACTCTTCTGCTTTAAAGAATTGTTTTTTGAAAATATCATGGATTCGCATGCGTAACTATATTATATGTACGCTACGCCTTCTCACCATTCATTTTCAAATCCAATTCGTAGGATCATTTGAGTATATTATTTTATCACAAATTGCATCTATAAACAAATCTTCTATTTTCCCAGTTTTACGACTTTTCAGTTCAGCCACATTATTTTCAGCTTTTTTAGGACCAACGATTATTTGGTATGGTGATCCTATAAGATCATGAGTGGCAAATTTGCTACCAGCTCGTTCACTAGTATCGTCGTATAACACTTCTATATTATTTGCTGTTAGTTTATCATATATGCTTCTAGATAAGCTATTACAGTAATTATCATTTATGTTCAAATTTATTAATGATACTAGAAAAGGAGCAATATTTGTAGGCCATATAATCCCTTTATCATCGTGACTTGATTCGATTATGGCGGCTAGAAGTCTTGAAATACCAATACCGTAAGAACTCATTTCCACTGGCACAAGATTACCATTATTACTATTTACTAAAGCATTCATGGCTTTGGCATATTTTGTGCCAATATAAAAAATATGCCCAACTTCAATACCCTTACTACTGGCAAGATCATGTTCTGATAACAGGCATTTATCAGGGTCATGTTTTTCTTCTGCTGCCGCATATAAGGTTTGTAATTTTTCAATATCTAAACTTTCCTGATCTGTTAAAGATAGGAATTTTTTATCATAAAAAATTGTACTCTCACCATTATCAGCAAGAATATGGAACTCGTGGCTTAAATTGCCACCAATTGAACCATTATCAGCAAGTACTGGGATTACAGTTAAACCTATATCACGAAATGTTTGCATATAGGCTAGATACATCTGATTATAGGTTTTTACAGCACTTATTTGATCTATATCAAAAGTATATGCATCTTTCATTAAGAATTCTCTACCACGCATAACCCCAAAGCGAGGTCTAATTTCATCCCTAAATTTCCATTGAATATGATATAAGTTTTTTGGCAAATCCTTATAGGACTGAATATTATTTCTAAAAATATCAGTAACCATGTCTTCATTAGTAGGCCCAAACAATAACGTATTATCATGGCGATCTTGGAATTTTAGCATTTCTTTGCCATAATTCTCAAATCTTCCAGATTCCACCCATAAAGATGCTGGTTGAATACAAGGCATTAATATTTCAATAGCCCCTACCTTGTTCATATTAAGTCGAACGATATTTTCAACATTTTTAAGGGCTTTTAAGCCTATCGGCAACCAGCTATAAATCCCAGCAGATTGCTGTCTTATCATACCGCTTCTAAGCATCAACCGATGAGAAACCACTTGTGCCTCCACTGGTTCTTCCTTCAGCACAGGTAAAAAATATTTTGATAGTAACATAAAGTTTACCTTGGATTATTTTTTGGAAATAATATTTAGGAATTCGTGGCGATATTTCTGGTGCTCTATATATATACCTGTATAATGCATAGTATTCATAATACTATCATTTTGCATAACTCCTCTAAGGGTCATACAGCTATGTAATGCAGAAATCTTAACCGCAACACCTAGGGGCTTAATATATTTCTGTAATGTTTCAGCAATTTGTACAGTCATCTTTTCTTGAATCTGTAGTCTCCTAGCAAAAACATCAACTATCCTAGCGAGCTTGCTGATACCTATTATACAATTATCAGGTATATAAGCTATATTTACCGTACCAGTTATCGGTAACATATGATGTTCACAAAATGAATTAAAATGTATGTCTTTTAGCACTATGAAATCCTGAAAGTTACAAGTATCGTAAAATTTAGTCGTTAATATTTCTTCCACATCTCTATCATACCCAGAAAACACTTCTTGGTAAGTTTTTATTACTCTATCAGGAGTTTTTAGTAGTCCTTCCCTATTTGGATCTTCACCAATAAATCGTAATAAAGTTTTAACTGCCTCTTTGGCTTCTTCTACAGTAGGTTTTTGCAAGTCCATTATTTTTATTATACTAATTATTTAAATAACATCCTTCTACCACAAATAATAACAAACATCAAGCCACCAACAATAGCAATCCCGCCTCCACCACCCATGATGCCCATCAGTAACTTATTGGTAACCGGCATTTCTACCCAAGGTGTTTTTCGTAGTACTCCATACCCACCAGCAAAGAGCAGAGCTATAATATGTAACATCTGCCCTATAGTTATCGTTATAATTGCTGTTGTGAAATATGAGTTCTTCTGCTGTTTATCGTCACATAGAAGAAAGCAGAAACCCATAAAAGCTACACTAATCCCAACAATTGAACCGTGATAGTGTGCAGGAATAGTAACATTCATGCCTGTAATTAATATACCAATAAATCCCCCGGACAGAAATAATATACTGGAGCAAATTATGGTTGTCTTCACCAAACTCATTTGCACTTCCCTGATGTCTTTGCTTCCCTTTATGTAATTTCCGCTTTCGTGGGAATGAAACCATTTTAGCTCATAAAACATTACTATCAAAGATAAAACCGGTGCTATTCCTCCTCCATATTTCATTTGTTTAGTGTAATATTCTTTGAATTCAGCATCTATAATATCATATAATAAGTGTCCACTAATAGCTGCAATACTTATAATAAAATTTAAATATAATAGTGCAAGGTACAGTTTTTTAAATCTTAATTCCTTACCTATCCAAGCATGGAATAACACTGTCATTACTAATATCAAAATTTGCGTGTAAATAAATTGTAATAAATGCCCACCACTCCAAAAAAGCAATTCATAGTAAAATTCTATATCGACTGGTACAAGTTTAATAATTTCTTGTAATTGGCAATAAGACCAAATAAAACATACCCATACTAACACCCACATTATTACGGTAGAAAGGATAGTAAAATTAATGAGGGAGTTAAAATAAGATTTAAAATAAGATATTTTGCAACAGTTCCATAATGTATATAAGGCAAATAACAATACAGATACACCAAACAAACTAATTCCGAGAATAAATATTATATTCTCCAACATTGGTATGTAATTGTTCATTACAGGAAAATTTTGACCACAAAATGGTGATAAAGCTATTAGTGCCGTAGAAATAAATGCTATTATTACACATGCTATGCTGAAAGTAGTTGACTCTAAATTATAGCTCCAAACACATGCTGTAACTGACATCAACCAAACTAGGATTGATAAATTAACATGAATAACCAAAGCTGAACGAAAAATTTCTGTATTTGAAAATAAGTTAATTAACATTGGAGTGCGGAGCATTACCAATATTATTGAATACACCCCAGCAAGAGCAAGCGAAAATATACCATTTCCAAGCCAGTAAATAGCTAACTTATTACGGCTTAATTGTGGAATTATATTCTCAAGATTCATAAAGAATACTTACGAATGGTGGGTTTGAGAAGACTTGAACTTCCGACCTCACGCTTATCAGGCGTGTGCTCTAACCAGCTGAGCTACAAACCCATTAATACCCTTAGCATTTCAAGTGTTAGCAGTGTCATGCATCAGATATACTTTTTTAGCTGGCTTCACTTGGGATTATAAACCCAACATACGCAGATATGTTTATGGTTTTAAGTACCCTAAAGTGGTGGGCTCGCCGGGATTCGAACCCGGGACAACCTGATTAAAAGTCAAGTGCTCTACCAGCTGAGCTACGAGCCCTAAATACGCTCTCGATGTCATTCCTAGCTAAAAGCGGGAGTCCATGCTTAAGAGCCATATATAATAAGCTTTACTTTATCGTTTAAAAAGGTTATGTTGTCAACAATTATTTTGTGTTGTCAACACTTAAATTTTAGTAAATATAGTCATATGGTAGCTTATGCATTCTGATGTTGCAATTATTATCCCTTCAAGACTTGATTCTGTAAGACTTCCCAAAAAACCTCTACAACTTGTAGGGGGAATCTCAATAATTGAGCGTGTTCTTAGGCAAGTATATTTAACCAAACTAAAAAATATTTATGTGGCAACTGATTCAGAAACTATAGCTAAAAAAGTTACTGATTGCGGTGGACAATTTATTATGACAAACCAAGAATGTCAAACTGGTACCGACCGTGTATACGAAGCATTTCAGCTAATCCCTAACAATCACCATATTAATTATATCCTGAATGTACAGGGTGATATGCCTTTTGTTGAACCGGAATCAATTATCAAAGTTATTGAAAGCCTAAAGTCCAGTAGCCATGATATTATGACCCCAGTAGTAAAAGTTGGTATAGATGCCGTAAATGGTCATAGTAATGTCAAAGTTATTACTGACCATAATGATAAGGCTTTGTATTTTTCTCGTAATCTCATTCCACACGGTGCAGAAGAATTTCTATATCATGTAGGAATGTATGGGTTTCGCAAAGAAGCATTAACTAAATTCATAAACTTACCTGTTTCAACTTTAGAATTAAGCGAAAAACTTGAACAACTAAGAGCATTACAAAATAACATGTCCATAGGGGTATGTTATGTTAACAATATCCCCATTTCTGTTGATACAGCAGAAGATTTAAACAAGGCTATAGAGTTTTATCAAAAAAATATCAGTTAATATACTCGATTAAAATCAAGAATTGCGTTGTCGTCTTCAGGGATCTTCGGTGCTTACGTACTAAATGTACGCTCCGCTCCTCGACCCTTCGACTCCTAGCACTTCATAATTTTAATCTTCGTCTATCAACGCGAATTAGGGATTAATAAATTATTTCCGTAGCATAATTAACACAACAAACCTGCCCTGAGGCAAGCTGAATCCTTATGCTCCCGTTTTCATCTATGTCTTTAAAAATTCCTGAAATTTTTGTGTTTCCATCATTTACGGTAACCATCTTACCTAACTTATAAGCTCTTTTAAGCCAATATTGTCTTATTTTACTAAACCCTTCTTGTTTCCATCTACTAAAATATTTTTCAAAGTTAATCATGAGAAGCTCTAATAAATATTCTAGATCTTTTACTTCTATATTCTCATCGGATAAATTGGTTGCCAATTGATCAATATTTAAAGGGCTTCCCTTAACGTTGATGCCAACGCCTATAATAAGATAATTATTATCATTTATACTAATAGATTCAAGCAATATACCCGATACTTTCTTGTCGTTTATCAAAACATCATTGGGCCATTTTAATTTGATAGAATTTTCTGATCTAGTGGTCAAAGAATTGATAGTTTTATAAACAACAATAGCCATAACAAAAGATAATTGCGGAATATAGCTAAGATTAATCTTATGATTTAATAATATACTAACATGCAAATTCCCTAGACTAGAATGCCAAATTCTACTATTTCTTCCACGCGATTTTGTCTGATTTTTTGCCAATATTACATAATTTTTATCAGGACAATCCTTAGCCATCCTAATAGCTTCAGAACTGGTACTATCTATCTCATCAAAAATTAGTAGATTATATTTTTCCTGCCACGACATAGCTATAAACCATCCATAGTATACTCTTCTGCTTTGAAGAATTGTTTTTTGAAAATATCATGGATTCGCATGCTCACGTACTAATGTACGCTCCGCTTGCTCACCATTCATTTTCAAATCCAATTCTTCAAATCATTTGAGTATATCAGCAAATGGCTGGATAAAAACACACAGTAGCAATAAAACTCCAATAATCAAATAGCATATAAATTTTAAGCTCTTAGGTGTTGGTACTAAAACTCGTTTCAAACTTTTATCCGCCTCAAAAAAATACATAAACTTAACTATTTTCAGGTAATAATAAGCCGCTACAACACTTGTGCCAATAGCTATAAATGCTAGAGTAAATTGTTTCTCTATAATAGCCTGATAGAAAACGCTGTATTTCGCAAGAAATCCTGCCAGTGGTGGAATGCCTATCATAGAGAACATGATAATCGCAATCCCAGCAGCTAACGCCTTACGGGTAGAAGCAAGACCTTTAATATCATCAAAAGTTGCCGTATCTGATTTTTTACCTAGCAGATTAATTAGGCAAGCAAAAAAGCCAGTGACAGAAGCAGCATAAATAACCATATATAGTAAGGCTACTCTATCACCGTAAGGAGTATGAAAAGAAATAGCCATTAACACATAGCCAATATTTAGAATAGTGCTGTAACCCATTAGCCTTTTGAGGGAGGTTTGTCTAATAGCACCAGCTGCCCCAATAAGCATAGACAAAATCGCAGTGATTTTTATTAGATCAACTGAAATTTGCTTATAATCTCCAATTACCATAGTCATTATATTTAATAATACCACCACATTACCAATTTTTGTGGCAGCAGAGAAATAGGTAATTGAAGGAATGGGAGAACCTTCATATACATCTAGCGTCCAACTATGCAAAGGAGCAGCTGACAATTTAAACAAGATACCACTTAAAAAAAGCACTAAGCCCACTATTAAACCAATATTTGGCTGCGGCGAATGATTCAATTTCTGAAAAATATTACTATAATCTAAACTACCGCCAAATCCATAAATAAAGGAAATGCCAAATAACGTTAGGCAGCTAATCAAAGACCCAAGGATAAAATATTTTAACGCTCCTTCTGATGCTTTAATATTATTCAGATTAAAACCAGCTAATATATAGGCTACCAGTGCCTGTAACTCCATAGCAACAAATAAAAGTAAAAAATTACGGGCTGATATAGTAATAAAAACACCAACAGTAGAAAGCAGCACTAAGGTTATAAATTCTGTTTTAAACTCCTCCCCAGTAATTTTACAATATGCATGATAAATTATCATAGTCATTATTGAAAATAATAAAACAAAGAATTTAAAAGCAACAGTAAAATGATTAACGACAAAAGAATTATGAAAAGCTATTACATCATTATCTGAACCTTGTAAAGCAAGGTACTGCAACTGTTGAAAAGCGACAATAAGTAATATTGCTGATAGTAATATCTGAGTATTGCTAATGGCTTTAGTTTTTGTACTAAATAACACGGCATATGTCTGAGAAAACAAAGCTAGTAAGGTCAGCATTATCTCAGGTAAAATAATTACAAATTGTTTAAAAA
This sequence comes from Candidatus Tisiphia endosymbiont of Myopa tessellatipennis, assembly GCF_964031105.1. Lineage (NCBI taxonomy): Bacteria > Pseudomonadati > Pseudomonadota > Alphaproteobacteria > Rickettsiales > Rickettsiaceae > Candidatus Tisiphia > Candidatus Tisiphia endosymbiont of Myopa tessellatipennis. The sequence goes on from NZ_OZ035005.1 coordinate 241,190, forward strand.
TTGGGTCTGTCATATTGCAAGTTTCTAAGTTTTTATATAAATGCTAATATATACTATAAAATCGCTAGCACTAAGTACGAATAGTAAAAAATATTCAATTATATAGCTCCCGAGTAAGTTCTTGATATTATAGCTAAACTGGAAAGGTTTTAGCCAAAAAACCGTCATTGCGAGAAGCCGCTGCAAGCGGCGACGCGGCAATCTAAGATACGCGAAGCGTTACTCTAAAAAACAGCTTCGCTGTTTATCTAGATCGCCACGGCATCTAACGATGCCTCGCGATGACGAATGTGTTTAATTTGTTTATACATGTTCAACCATTACGCTCTTAAGTTGACGCCTATGTGCAATGACGGAGGGGCTATCTAGAACCTTAACGGGTTAGCTATATTTATCAAGTACCATAGCCATAATCTTACTAGCTATAGGGGCTGCTGCCCTGCCTCCGCCTCCACCATGATCTACAAAAACTAAAATAGAGTAACGAGGTTGTAGGTAAGGAGCAAACCCAGCGAATATAGCGTGGTTACGCCTTTCCCAAGCAATTGACTCTCTATTTAAATCATCATTGATATTAGCCTTTGATTGCACTTGTGCCGTACCTGTTTTACCAGCTAATTGATGCCCTTCTGTCAAAATTCTACTATAATAGGCAGTCCCACCTTGCGTATTAACTGCTCTATACATGCCTTCTTTTAAAATATCTAGATATTGTTGATTTATATTAACCTGATCAAATACTGACCCATCTTTTACTGATATATCTTTAGCAATTTTAGGATTATACAATTTCCCATTATTGGCAATTGCCGTTACAAATCTAGCTAACTGGATTGGAGTAGCTGATAAGAACCCCTGCCCTATCGATAAATTAAGAGTATCACCAATCGTCCATTTAGAGTTAAATTTTTTCATTTTCCACTCTTCTGAAGGAACAAAACCTGATGCTTCTCCAGTTAAATCAATGCCAGTTTTTGTACCAAAACCAAAATTTCTGGCCATATCTAATATTCTTTTATGACCTATTAAGCGAGCTATTTCATACATATAAGAATTACAAGAATATTTGATAGCATTATACATATCAACGATGCCATGACCATGACGATTCCAGCACCTAGCGCTATTATTACCTAATACTGAAGCCCCAGTACAATTAACAGTTTTAGTCGGTTTAATGCCATTCTCTAATCCAGCTAAAATTGTAATAATTTTAAAAATAGATCCAGGTGGGTAAGTACTTTGTATAGTCTTATTAATCAACGGCTTATAGGGATCATTGACTAAACTTTGCCAGTAATCTTGGGATAATTTTATAAAATTATTAGCCTCAAATACTGGTGACATAGCCAGCACTAGCACATTACCATTAGTGGTATCGATAACTATTGCAGAGCAACCTTGTTTATTTAAGTATGGCTGCACTCTTTGTTGCAGTTCCACGTCAATATTTAGATGTAAGTCCTCACCTTGCTGGCTTTGAATATTGGTGATTTCTCTTACTTGTTTGCCCAAAGCATTTACTTCTATCTGCTTATAACCAAATTTCCCACGTAACTTGTCTTCATAATATTTTTCTACACCAAATTTTCCAATATTAAAATCCCCTAAATTGTTAATTTGTAAATCTTGTTTTTCTTGCTCATTAATCTGTCCAGTGTACCCTATCACATGACAAGTCGCTTCTGAAAAATGGTAAAATCTTGCATAACTAGCATCTACAAAAATAGAACTTAAATTTAACTTTTGTTCTTCAATAAGTGACATTTGTTGCCAGCTAAGATTATCTAGTATAACCAAAGGAATATGTTTATTGGCTTTTTTTATTTTTTGCTTAATGTAATTTTGTTCTTCTTCGGATAATTCTAGGATATTGGCAACTAGAGCTAATTCGTTTTTATAATCATTGCCATTATGTATGTCAAGTAACAACCTAAAACAAGTTTGGTTTGTAGCCATAATGTTACCGTTGATATCATAAATTTGCCCTCTAAAAGGTGGAATTAGAATAAAACTTATACGATTTTTATCAGATAAAGTACGATATTTATCATTTTCAAGCAACTCCATAAAAAACATTCTTCCAGCCAATAATGAAAGTAATGTCAGTTTTCCTGAACCTATGAGAAAAGCCCTTCTTGATATTAACTGGCTATATAATATTTTACTATTTAGCATGTTTTCTAAAATATTCTAATGCTTTATCAAGTGGAATTCGTAGCAAATTATATGAGAATATAGTAGTTAGATACTGCATTAACATCATAAAATACCCCTCCGAAGATAAGCCTTTGCTTAAAATTAGCAAATATCTAAAATGTAATATAAAGAAATAATAGAAACAAAAGACGATAAAATTTGTTAAATAACTTCTAAGTACAAAAAATTTTCCTGTGAATTCTAAAATTATGTGAGCAATTATCAGAACCAAAGAATTTGTACCAATTGGCATGGAATATAACTGGTCAAAAATTATTCCTGCTAAAAATATTAGCCAAAAACCAATATGATAGAATGTGGAAAAATAGTAGAGTAAACTAATTTCAAAAGCTGGGAAAATAATAGATTCTCCATTAATTCTAAAATTTTCTAACGGAAAAATTAATAATAACAAACATAATTCTAATAATATTATTTTACCAAATATTTGTGATAAATTGCCAAAAAACTTCATACTAATTTTAGTTCTTTAATTACTGATGAAATAATCGGTAATGTTAGATCATATTTTCTTATGAGATCCAATACCAGTTTAGCAGATTCTCGACCCTCCACTAAGTATAAATTTTCATTTAAAAATTTATTAACATCTGAATGCTTCCCTAATTCATAACCAAATCTACTATTTCGTGATTCTTTAGAGTAACAAGTTAGCACCAAATCCCCTAATACGCCTGGAGCATATAAAATAGAGCTATCCCCTAGTTCTCCGTCAATGGCCTCAGATAAAATTTTTATTTCTTGAAGCCCCCCCGTTATCAGACCTGCTTTAGCATTCTGTCCATAACCTTTTGCCTCATACCACCCACTTTTTATCGCTACAATATTTTTAACAGCAGATGCCACTTGCATTGCTACCACATAGTCAGTTATAGTAACCTTAAATTGCTGTGATATTAAACTAATTGCCAATCTTCTTGCAAGGTCAATGTCTACAGAGGCAATAGTTACCGAACTTAATAAATTTTGGGCAACTTCTTTAGCTAGGTTAGGTCCAGCGATAAACGCCAACGGATTATTTGGTAATATCTTTTTTACTTTATCGGATAGTAGTTCTGTAGGATCTCTAGAAAAGCCCTTAGTTGCAACTAATAACGCCACATCCTTAGATATCCCAGTATCTTTTAATATATTCAGAGTATCATGAAAAGCAAAAGATGGTACAGCAATAATTATTACTTCTTGATCTAAAATAGCTGCCAACTCACTATAAGGCACTATATTACTTGGTAATGTAACATCACTACCCAAATATTTGCTATTGGTTTTACTATTTTTTATTTCTTCAACAATATTATTATCACGTAAAAATATGGGAGCAGCATCATAGCACCTTGCCACCTGACAGGCTAGTGCAGTTCCCCAACTACCGCCACCATAAACAGCAATATTTTTAAATTTTTTCATACCAAAATTTCTGAAATCATATGATTATCTTCTATAGCAACTAGCCGAGCCTTAACAATTTGTCCTACATCAAAATTACCTTCAAGCTTTACCGGAATAAAATTTTCTGTATGAGCTATGTTATTTTGTTCTACAAGTAGCTCTACTTCCTGCCCTATATTCCTTTGGAAAAATTTTTGTAATTGTTGTTCCCCGGCAGTTCTTAGAATTTCTGCTCTTGCTTTTCTAATCGATTTTGCTATTTGCGGCATTCTTGCAGCCGGAGTTTCATCACGTTCAGAATATGGGAAAACGTGTAAATATTGTAAATCTGCCTCAGAGATCAGTCTTTTTGTATTATCAAACATTGCATCAGTTTCCGTCGGAAAACCAGCTATAATGTCTGCACCAAATGATACATTTGGTCTTAAATTACGCAACTTATGACAAAAATCAATAATATTTTGACGATTATGGCGACGTTTCATACGCTTAAGTATCATATCATCACCAGTTTGTAAACTAATATGAAAATGCGGCATAATCTTTGGTATATAAGCCATAAGATCGAACAAATCGTCATCGATCTCAGCTACATCAATTGAAGATAATCTAAGCCTCTTTAGTTCTGGAACCAAGCCAATAATTCGTCTAATCATCTGAGCAAAAGTTGGAGCTCCTGGCAAATCTGGTCCATAAGCCGTCACATCAACACCTGTAAATACTACTTCATTGTAACCATTTTCTACTAATGCCCTTAACTGTCGTACTATAGCACCCATCGGTACTGACCTACTATTACCTCTACCATAAGGTATCATACAGAACGTACAACGATGATTACAACCATTTTGCACCTGAATGAAGGCACGAGACCTACCATCAAAACTACTCACCATATGATTAGCAGTTTCAGTAACCGACATTATATCATTTACCACCACTTTTTCTTCGGTAAATTGATAATGGGCAGCTATTAACTTTTCTTCATTACCAAGTACTTTATCAACCTCAACCATATTAGCAAAAATAGCTGGGTTATTCTGAGCAGCACAACCAGTAACAATAATTCTTACATCAGGATTATTTCTTTTAGCCTTACGAATTGCTTGACGTGATTGTTTTTCAGCTTCCTTAGTGACCGCACAAGTATTAAATACTATGACATTCTCAAGACCAGAAAGAGCTAGATTATTTTTGATCACTTCACTTTCATAAATATTTAATCTGCAGCCAAAAGTTACAACTTCTTGTGATTTAGTCATAAAAAAACTCCCCACGTGAAACTAAAGTAGCAGGACCAGTCATTATTATATTCTCACCTTGCTTTGACATTTGTAGACTACCCAATTGAAATACTACTTGACAAGGAGAGCTAATAAATCCTAGCTTGACCGCAGAAGCAAAACTAGCACATGCTCCACTACCACAAGCAAGAGTTAAGCCTGTACCTCTTTCCCAAACCGATAAATAAATTTTATTATCCTTGATTGAAGCAAAATTAACGTTAACACCATCAGCAAATAATTCTTTTTCCTGTAATTTCTCTCCTATTATTTCTTTATCTTCAATAGCGAGATCACTAAAAATAACAAAATGTGGATTACCAATATCGGCACAGATAACTTCCTTGATGTCGATCATATAACGCTCTACAACCGGCCAAATTTTTTCGGATGAAAGCATCCAATCTTCCTCGAAACTAACTATCCCACTATCTACTTCAATCTCGTGCTCATTCAGTATCTTACAAGATAATTCTTTTCCATATATTAGACCTCTTGCAGGATTCGCTTCTGCTGAGGAATTTGTAGGAGACACGGAACGGAGAACCGGAGCGTACTCTAGTGTACGTGAGGATTCGAGTACCGGATCGACACACAAATTACCAGCAGAAGTAGAATTATGTAAGGGGTCTATCCTCAAAGTGATTTCCTTTATCCCTAAATCAAGATATACCAGCTTGGCAAGACATCTTGAAGCATTACCACATAATTTGGCACTTGATCCATCTTGGTTATATATAATCATCTCATAGTAATTTGGTTTTTTATCATAAATAATAAACTGATCACAACCAATACCAGTATGGCGATTGGCAATCTTTAGAGATAATTGTTGCAAATCACAATTTTTAGGTAAATCACGCTGGTTGATAATCACAAAATCGTTACCTAATCCATGCATTTTAGCGAAATTGATTTTTTGGGACACAGAAATATCTTTAGTTGTTTGAGGTTATTATACCAAATATATGAAATTTATGTAGAAAATAATAGACTCCTTGTTAGTATCTAGACTTCTTGCAGAATTCGCTGCTGTTGAGGCATTTATAGGAGACACGGAACGGAAAACCGCATCGTACTCTAGTGTACGTGAGGATTTGAGCACCGGATCGACGCCCAAATTACCAGCAGAAGTAGAATTATGCAAGAAGTCTAATGATATTAACAACTAACTAATAACTATTAAAAATATATCTAGTAAACCTACTTTTATAGAGATAAAATGACAAAAATTACCAAGCACCATTGACATAATAAATGCATGAAATATTTTCTTAGTAGTATAACATGATAATCATCTATGAAGTAAAGTTATTTAATAGTGATCGAAACCAAAAGTATGCAAACCACTACATGGGTAATGTTTCCTAAGATATTTATTGAGTTAGCCAAAAATTAAAAGAGCTTTATATGCCTTATTTGCAAAAATTTGTATTTGACTCACCTATGTTATGTGTTTTCTATTTAGGAGGAAAAGTTGAAGGTTGCAATATAGAAATGCATGATGTTGTATTTGCAGTCGGGAAATCTGATATTGAAATTTCTCAAAAAATTAAAAGCAAATGGTGTGGTATAAAAACATCTTTACATGTTGATTCTTGGTTCATACTAGCTAGTCTTAACGGTTTTGATGTTAAAATTACGGAAATAAAACCTCAATCTAGTACCAATCATTTATATTTTGTTAACCTTGGTTCTTATAAGAAAAACTTATTTGGAGAAAATCATTTTATCACTTTTGTTGTTGCACAATCGAGAAGCCAAGCCATTGAACAAGCAAGAAGAGAAGTGTCTAAGGGTACAGAAATGTTACATACTGACAATATCTATGATATAGATGAATGCATTAGAATTACTGAAGTTGATAATTACCATATTGCACTTGAATATACTGGCATAAAAAAGAAGTTAAGTATAATCAATGGTTATCAGCAACTCAAATAAATAGTTATAATATTAAATTAAGGTCATATATACTTCTATGATTTCAAGAGTTGTGCTTTAGACACGACGACCTTAATTCTTGAAGTTCACCGAGTATACTTTGTTTTGATAGGAAATGACTCCTTGCATAACTAGTTGTAAAGAGTTATTTTAAGGTCATTGGAATCTAAATAAGTGATAAAATGACTTTTAACTCAAGCAAACTTAAAAATGGTCTAACTATTCTTACCTATAATATGTCTAATGTAAATTCTGTAGCTATTAATGTCATTGTCAATGTAGGTAGTCGCTATGAACAATCTTCAGAAATAGGCATATCCCATTTTCTTGAACATATGGCATTTAAAGGCACAACAACTAGGTCTGCTAAACAAATTGCTGAAGAATTTGACTCTATAGGAGGACATTTTAATGCATATACCTCGCATGAACAAACTGTTTATTATTCAAAAATATTGAATGAAAACTGCTATAAAGCTTTAGAAATACTGGCGGATATCATACAAAATTCAGTTTTTTCAAAGGAAGAAATAGCCAAAGAATATCAGGTGATTCTACAAGAAATTGCTCATGTTCAAGATAACCCTGATGAACTTATCCACGAAAAATTTTATAGTAGTGCTTATGAGAATCAAGCACTTGGCAGGTCAATTCTAGGAACTCACGACAGTTTGGCTAAATTTGATAGAGAACATTTTAGTAATTACGTTGACAAACATTATAATGCCGAAAATATTTACTTATCAGTAGCAGGAAATATTTCCCATGAGCAAGTTGTAGAATTTGCCAAAAAATTATTTTGTTCATTAAAAAATAAACAAAATAGTCATTTTGAGAAAGTTAGATATACAGGGGGACATAGCTTTATCACCAAAGACCTTGAGCAAACTACCCTAGTTCTAGGTTTCGAAAGTGTGCCGTATTTTAACATACAACAATTATATCATACGCAAGTTCTTTCACTAATACTTGGCAGTGGTATGTCATCAAGATTATTTCAACAAATCAGGGAAAAACTTGGACTGGTTTATTCAATTGGTAGCTATAATAACTCCTACTATGATAGTGGGATTTTTGGCATATATGCCTCCACTAATCACGATAAACTACCATTCCTTGCAGAACAATTAGTTAATGAAATAAAAAAAATTTCTACAGACATCAAAGACTCAGAAATTGATAGGGCTAAAGTACAACTAAAAACTAGTATCTATATAGCTCAAGAAGAATCTTCTTATAAATCAGAAGAAATTGGTAAGAATTTTGCTGTTTTTGGCAAATATATACCTACTGAACAAACTATTGAATATATTATGAATATAACAAAACAAGATATAATAAATATTGCTAACAAAATATTTGTTACAAAACCTACTTTATCTATTATTGGTCCTAAACCACTTGCCATAGATTATCAAGAATTATGCCATAAGCTAGCTCTATGAAATCGGTGCTATTAACTAGAAGTTTAGAGGATAATGATGAAATCATTAGAGAATTGGAGAAAAATTGTAGTTTTAAATATATCTGTTCTCCTTTAGTAGAATATCAAGCTTTGCCATTAAATAGCACTACTTTGCATAATATTTTGCATAATTATGTTAATATAATTGTCACCAGTAAAGTTGCTGCTAGAATCCTTGCTGGACATCAAGAGCTAGAACAAAAGAATTTATGGATAGTCGGCAATTCATCAAAGTTAATTCTAGAACAAAAAAATTTTGTAGTACGATATGTTGCTACAAATATTCAAGATCTACTAGAAAACATCCCTCAAGAAATATATGAGCAAACCATATATTTATCGTCAAATGAAATTACTCAAGATTTGCCTCAAAAAATAAAAAGACACATTATTTATCGGGTAAAATACGCGACCCAGCTATACCAAATAGCAGAGATTGAAAAGGGCATCAATTTTATTTTACTATATTCACAGAACAGCACTAAGACTTTTATTGAATTATTAATAAAAAATAATTTGCTAAAACTACTAGATAATAGTTTAGTAATTACTATAAGTGAAAAGGTAGCAAATATTATTAGATATTTTGCCAAAAATGTGGTTTATTGTGATAATGGACAGCCGCAACAAATGTTAGAGTTATTAATTTATAATGCAAAAATCAGAAACTAATATAATAAAAGTTCGTAGTAATAATCCTATTATTCTCACAATTATTCTAATTGTGTTATTTGCCATATCAATAGGTTACATGACTTTTTTCAATAATAAAAAGGTCGATTCTGAATTACCCAATAATACAACTATTTCTAAAACAGACTCTATGTTAGAACATGATGTAATTCAAGAAGATAATAGTCCAAAACAAGAAGAAGTCTCATTAAACCACCAACCCGAACCATCTAAGACCCCCCTTAATTATAGCATTTATTTACTTAGCGTTAATCTTTTAGTGATGAATTTTTTACAAGATAAAGATTATACACAGCAAATTCGTCAAATTGAAACTATAGAGTTACCTACAAGAATAAAAAATACTTTGCTAGACCTACATAATTATAATGAAAATTATTTACTTAATAACAGTTTAGGTTTAATCAAGATATTTCCACAAGCAAATTGTTGGATTGAGAAATTTATTAAGATTGAAAGAAAATCTAGTTTTACCAAAGATAAAGAAAAACTAAAGTTGAGAATAATAGGCAATCTAGATTTTTTTATTAATTTCTTTTATTCAGAAGAATTACAACAAGAATTTGTAGAGTAAAATAATGATAAGATTATTAATAATTTGTATTACATTTTTGTTATTATATTTAGGTTTTTCTGTCTTAAATCAGCTTGACTCAACATTAACCTTAAATTTATATGATTATTATATAGAAACCTCCTTTTTTACTTTCATTATTTTATATATATTATTTACACTTTTTAGTGCTATTTTTTTAAAAATAATATTTCTAATTATTGACCTACCTGCTAATTTAAAAGATATTTTCTTTTCCAAAAGAGCTACTACTGATAATTACCTACTGATGAAGGCTATGGCAGAATATATTGCTGGTGAAAAATCAAAGTCAGTAGCAACTAGTCAAAAAATAGCTCATCGTTTAACTAAAGAAAACAAGGTATTTCATACTTTACTTTTAGCAGAAGCAGAATTAGATACTTCAATAAGAATAAAATATTTTCAGGAATTAGAGCAATCTAAACATTATAGTGCCTTTGTTACCAAAAGACTTGCACAAATATTTTATCAAAATAATATGTATGAAACAGCTGAGAATTATGCTGTTAGATCATTTAACCTAAATGAATTTGATAGTGAAACTTTAGAAATTTTACTTGATTGTTATGCTAAACTTTCTCTGTGGACAAAATTTATCTTTGTGGTATCCAAACTTAACAGAGTTGACGCACAAAAACTAGAGTCTATAAAGAACAAAATAGCTGATTATTATGTTGACGCTGCCAAAAATATGCTAGAAGCTAATGAGACAAAAGATGCTATCCATTATTTAGAATCAGCTATTAAACTTATACCTTCACATATCTCCGCATTAAATCTCTATCTACCTCTAAATTCTTCTAGCTGGAATAATAAAAACATTGAAATATTAAAAGCTGCCTTCGCAAATAACCCTTCTTTTGAGATTGTAGAATTATATAAGCAATTTTCTTCTGTACCCCCTTTAAGAATTTATGAAGATCTAGTAATGTTAGTAAACCCTAAACAATATTTAGGGCTATTTTTAGCTATAGCCGCTTATTTAGGCTTACCGGAAAAGATTAAAAATCTTAAAAATGAACCTGAACTATTACCTTTTCATGATATTTGAGCTTAATATATCTCCTGAGAAGGATCTTTTTCGGGAGGAATATTATGGAAAGCATCATTATCTTGACCTTGGTTCTGATAATCTAATACTGGTATATCATGAATTTTGAATGCTTCCATAATACTACTAGCAGAAGTAACTTTACCAGTTGTTGGATCTATTGGTAACAATTTAATTGATTCTGGTACTTTAAATGCCAGTGATGGAATATCAGAATAAGCCTTCTCCATAAAATCAATAAATATAGGTAAGGCAACACTTGAGCCTGTTGCAGTTTTTCCTAGTGTTTTTGGCGTATCATAACCAATATATGTTCCGACAACTATTTTTGGAGTAAAACCAATAAACCAAGTATCCATACTATCGTTGGTAGTACCACTTTTGCCAGCTATAACTTTACCAAGTTTTTTTGCAGCGGTTGCCGTACCTCTTTCAACTGCTCCAGTGAGAAATGAGATAATCTGATAATCACTTGCTTCATCGGTAATCATCCGATAGTCGGGTTGAGGTAGGATAGGGAGTGATACGTTATCAGTAAGCTGGGAATCAGATACATTACAATTTTTACATTCCCTATTGTCTCTACGATAAATTATTTTACCATTACGATCTTTAATTAGTTCTACGAAATGCGGTGTAACTTTTTTCCCTGAATTAGCAATTATTGCATAAGCATTGGTCATTTTTTCTAGTGTAGTTTCGAGCGAACCAAGCACCATAGAATAAAATCTCTTCGGCTCATTATTAATACCAAATCGCTTGATTATCTCAGCAACTTTGCTTAGTCCTATAGCTTGTGCTACCCTAACAGTAACAAGGTTTCGTGATTTCTCAAGCCCTATACGCATAGTAATTGAACCTAGAAAATTTCCTTTATAATTTTTTGGTCGCCAAACTGGCATGCCAGGACCTTGCGGAATCTCTACTGGACCATCTTCAAAAATTCTATTTGGCTGGATTGCGTTTTCTAAAGCAGCAAGATAAACAAAAGTTTTACTGAGTGATCCTGGTTGTCGCAACGCCTGAGTAGCACGATCAAATTTACTAACTGTGAAATCATATCCACCAACGCTGGCAAGTACCTGACCTGTTGTAGGATTCATCACTATAATCGCACCATTAACGGTAGGAATTTGCCTTAATCCGTAATTAGCATTTACTTTTTCGACTACTATAACATCACCCTTTTGTAAAAGAGTTTTTACTGATTTAAGATCATTTTTTGCCCACTTCATTTCTGATAAAACTATTTTTGACTTACTCAAGTCACAAAGACCAATTTCCGCTTGATTATCTGAAACATTTAACACAACAGCTAATTGATATTCTAAAATAGCTGGAGGTTTTGCTACTTTATTTAAATTATCTTGCCAGTTATTTAAATCAATATTAGTTATAACTCCTCTAAAACCATGCTTCCTATCATATGCTCTTATGCCTTGCCTAAGAGCATTTTCTGCAGCTTGCTGATAACCAGCATCAAGTGAAGTAATAACCGTTAACCCTCCAGTATAGAAATATTCTTTACTGCCAATTTTACTAATGACTTCTTCCCGTACTTGCTCAGCATAATAACCGGCTGTAACGGTTTCGTTACGATCCCGCTTTTGCAAAGTAATAGGGGTATCTACTGCTTCTTTTGCTGTCTCTTGCGTTATATAACCATCTTCCAACATTCTCATAATAACATAATCTCTACGATCTTTCACCCTAGCATAATTTCTCTCCGGATTAAAATTTGATGGTGCTTTTGGTAGGCCAGCGATAAAAGCTGATTCGGCAACAGTTAAATCTTCAATAGACTTATTAAAATAATTCTGAGCAGCCATGGCAACTCCATAAGCTCCCCTACCAAAAAATGTTTGATTAAGATATAACTCCAAAATTTGATCTTTAGTAAAGGTTTTTGAGACCCTATAGGATAAAATTGCTTCTTTGATCTTACGTTCTATTGATACTTCAGAGGTTAATAAAAAATTCTTAACTACTTGTTGAGTAATAGTTGACCCTCCTTCTACTCTACGATGATGCAAAATATTAGAGATATTGAATATGGCTGCTCTGATTATACTTATAACATCAACTCCTGGATGTTCAAAAAAATTCTTATCTTCTGCTGAAATAAACGCTTCTATAAGAGAACGTGGTACACTACTAATAGGTACAAAAACTCTACGTTCCAAAGCATATTCCTCCATTAATTTTCCATTTTGTGCATAAACTCTTGTTACCGATGGTGGATGATAATCGGCAAGTTGAGAATAGTCAGGTAGATCTTTAGAGTAATGATACAACAAATATATACAAGCACTAAGAGCTATTATGCCTGATATTATAAATAATTTAAAAAATATATAAAAAAATTTGAGCATTTTTGACAAAGTATTTCTCACATTTATTCAAGTAAAAGTTTTATCTTAGATAATATTTCTGCTACCAGCTTTTTGTCTAACGTAATACTCGATAATCAAGTTTTCTTCTGAAGACTACAATTCATGGCAGTTTATGTCATTCCCGCCTACGCGCATAGGTGTCAACTTAAGAGCGTAATGATTGAGCATGTATAAGTAAATCAAACCTAAACGTCTATTAGCGAGAAGCCGCTGCAAGCGGCGACGCGGCAATCTAAGATACGCGAAGCGTTACTCTAAAAAACAGCTTCGCTGTTTATCTGGATCGCCACGGCATCTAACGAGCCTTGCTATGACGACTGTGTTTAATTTGTTTATACATGTTCAATCATTACGCTCTTAAGTTGACGCCTATGTGCCTACGCAGGAATGACATATTAGTGATCCACGCGGGCAATGCCTACACGGGAATGACATCTTCTCAGCTTCTTTTCATGACTTTTAAACTGTCCTGAATTATATAACTCAATAAAAACCTGATTATCAGGTCACAGCACCATTTCTCCGCTCAAACTACTTGCCCCAGCCTCGGTAATTTTTACATCGATAATCTGACCAAACAAATCTTTTGCAGGGTTTATTACATGCACCGACTGCATATAACATGTTTTTCCTATCAGTTGATTGTCCAATTTACCGTCACGATCAAACAATACTGGCATTATTTTGCCAATACAACTTTCATTAAACAATAATTGTTGGCGAGATATTTCTTGCTGTAAAATTGCTAAACGCCTAGATTTGATATGTTCAGGCACTTGCTCTTTAACCGCAGCAGGTGTACCAGGTCTTGGACTATATTTAAAAGAATAACACTGACCATAACCAACCTTCTTTACTAAATCTAAAGTGTCAGCAAAGTCTTCATCCGTTTCTCCGGGGAATCCTACAATAAAGTCAGATGAAAAGACTATATCTCTTCTCGCATTTCTTAAACGATTAATAATATCGAAATAATAATCTCTGTTATGTTTACGATTCATTGATTTTAAAATTTTGTTAGAACCTGACTGTACTGGCAAGTGTAAAAACGGCATCAATTTTGATTCCGACCCATGTAACAGAATTAAATCTTCTGTCATATCAATAGGATGAGAAGTAACGTATCTAATACGCTCAAGATTTGCTATTTCTGCTATGTAGCTGATTATATCTGCTAAACTACATTCTTTGCCTTCAATAGTTTTTCCATGATAAGCATTAACATTCTGACCTAGCAAGATTACTTCTTTCGCTCCGTTTGAAACGGATTTTATAATTTCTCTGTATATTTGTTCTAGATTTCTTGAGAATTCTGCACCCCGAGTATAAGGGACAACACAGAAAGTACAAAATTTGTCACAACCTTCCTGAACTGAAATAAGGCTACTTACTCCTTGTATATTAGATTGTTCAGGTAACTTATCAAATTTAGCTTCTTCAACAAAATCTAATTTAATTACATGTTTTTCATGTCTAGCAATCTTTGCTATTAGCTCTGGTAAATCGTAGTAAGATTGTGGACCTACTACTATATTTACATAACTAGCTCTTCTAAAAATTTCATCACCTTCAGCTTGTGCAACACATCCAGCAACAGTAACGATTACATTACCTGCTCCCTTTGACTTTCTATCATCTTTAATTTGTTTGATACGACCAAGCTCGGAATACATTCTTTCTGCAGCTTTCTCCCTAATATGACAAGTATTTAAAATAATCATATCAGCTTGGTGCATAGAATCAGTTGGCTGATAACCAAATGGCTCTAGCAAATCCTGCATTTTGATGGAGTCATATACATTCATTTGACATCCATAAGTTTTAATAAAAAGCTTTTTTCCCATGTTTTTTACTTAACAAAAATAAATTAGGTTGCATTATATATAATACTGTAAAAAAGATGACATATTTTTTTGGGAATGATTTTATTTGAGGTTATTGAGGTTTGGAAAGTTATGAAGCTTATAGCACATATGTTTGTGTAATACTCTAACTATAATAATACCATACTCTTGTTTTAGATAATACAATATATGTTTTTTTGTAGGGAAGCTCAATAAGGTAGGATATATATCATTTCGTAAAGTACCTATATTAGGATTAAGACTTAAAGCAATAGCTTTGTTATGTATCTCATCTAAATATTTTATAGTTTGCTGCCTTCCCCAATGTTTTAGTGTGTAATCTCTAATATCTTCAAGATCACGTTTCGCACTATTTGTAAATTTACACTGAATCATTAAGCTTTATTTTTAAGTTATCAAAAACAACCTTATGAGAGTGTATTTTATTTTTTGCTAAGTCATCTAATCCTTCAGAAATTGCAAGTTTTAATACTTGTTCTTTAAAAGATTCTAATTCATGAAACTCTTTATCAGAAACTATTACAGCTATAGGCTTGCCATTTCTACTAATGCTGATAGGTTCTGTTTGCACTTTGATAAGTAATTCACCAAACTCACGTTTTGCTTCAGTTGCATTTAATTCTTCCATGATAATAATTATTTTAATTAATATGATTAATTAAAACATAAATTATTAATATAATCAAGTTAATTACAATGTCTTTTTCTTTTGGAACATTACATTATGCCAATCACTAAAAGTTTGATTCTCAGTTCTTGTTCGCACAAAATTATAGAATATTTTTAAGGTATTATAACGATCCAACTTCCATTGACAGCGATAATTTTGAACACTAGGCTTACAACTTGGTATTAACTTATAACCATTACTAACTGATTCTACATATGTTACCAAATCATCGAATGGTTGTAACTCGCCAGCTTCTTGTTGTTTTAACATCATAAGCTCAGCTGTAGCTGCCGTGGTACGACCATCTCCACCTAAGCAATGTAAATAAACCCATCGACTTGGATTTAATTTTAATTTTTGATCAAAAAGTGCTACCATTTTATCTAAATTATCACGATTGGGCTCTCGATGATCTAATGTGGTAATTCTATAATAATCAATATTCAAACCTGCCATTATATCAGCTTCAGTCTTAGTAGAAATAGGTATACAGATTGCCGGATCCTTCTTTGTTGGCGTAGTCTTCAAATTATTTACATATATACTAAGTTGCTTGTAAGTTGGTAATATTGAACCAAAAAGATATTGCTCCCGTACTATAATTTCCTCTTGAGATTTATTAGCGTTGACGTCATCATATGGTAAACTGATAAAGGACACTGGGTTTAGGTCGTTGAATCCATGATACTCATTCCTTAAATCAACATCAATAATATCTGTTTTAGATCCAATAGCATTTTTAAATTGGTTGACACTAAATTGTCCACTGGCAATTATATTATATTGTTCAATATATCTAATATTTTTAGGAAGTAATTCTTGTAGTTTATTATGATTATTAAATTGGAAATATGCTAAATTTCCATTATTTAAATATTCCGATGGCAACATGTAAATAATACAAGATGAACGACTACGATATGATATAAGCAATAATAACCCCATTATAACAAATGCAATAATAAATTGAGATTTTCTACTTATGTTCAGACTTATTATTTTCTTCATTTATATGATACTAATTTGCTAACAATAACAGAGCAATCTAAACTAAACCCCTTGCCTAGCTAGTCTTTCTTCAATCTCATGACGGAAATGACGAATTAACCCTTGAATAGGCCAAGCAGCAGCGTCTCCAAGGGCACAAATAGTACGTCCTTCGATCATTTTTGTAACGTCCAATAATTGATCTATTTCATCTATTTTTGCCTGACCGCGTACCAGTCGCATCATAACTCGCCACATCCAGCCTGTACCTTCTCGACAGGGGCTACACTGACCGCAAGACTCATGCATGTAGAATTTACTAAGCCTAGCAATAGCGTAAATAATATCCGTAGAATTATCCATAACAATAATTCCACCAGTCCCGAGTGCCGAACCAGCTGCTCTTAAACTATCAAAATCCATTGCAACATCCTGACATAATGACTTTGGTAGCAACGGTACTGATGAACCACCTGGGATAATAGCTTTCAGATTACTCCATCCACCCCGTACACCCCCGGCATATCTCTCAATCAACTCCTTTAAAGGTACGCCCATGGCTTCTTCAACATTACATGGCTTATTTACATGACCAGAAATACAGAAAATCTTTGTTCCGGTATTATTAGGCTTACCGATTCCAGCAAACCAATCAGCTCCACGCCGAAGTATAGTAGGCACAACGGCAATTGATTCAACATTATTAATAGTTGTTGGACAACCATATAAGCCGAAATTAGCCGGGAATGGTGGCTTTAATCTAGGGAAGCCCTTGTTGCCCTCTAAGCTCTCGAGCAGAGCTGTTTCCTCACCGCAAATATACGCCCCAGCCCCTCTATGCAAATGAATGTCAAGATGATACCCTGTACCACAAGCATTACTGCCTATAAAACCGGCATCATAAGCCTCATCTATAGCACGCTGTACATTGGAGGATTCGTTATAAAATTCACCACGAATATATATGTAACAAGTATGTGCGTTAATAGCAAAGCCGGCGAGCAAACAACCTTCAATTAATTTATGTGGCTCATACCTCAAAATATCACGATCCTTGCACGTACCAGGTTCTGATTCATCAGCATTAACCACTAGGTAACTAGGCTTTGGATGGTCTTTAGGCATGAACGACCATTTGGTGCCAGTCGAAAATCCAGCACCACCCCGTCCTCGCAGACCTGATTTTTTTACTTCATCAATTATCCATTCTTTACCTTTAATAACAAAATCTTTTGTATTATCCCAATCTCCACGTTGCTTACTACTTATTATATCACATTTTTCCTGCCCACTAAGATTAGAAAAAATTTTATCGCTAATTTGTAACATAATTAACTCTTAGAATATCTACACATGCTATTATAGCTGAAGGCAAACAATTGTGAAGAATAAATATTAGCAACCTCAATTTCGGATTAATTTCATTAATCCGAAATTGGAATGAGAAAGTAAACAATCAGGCTTAAAGCTGTTTGACGCCTGATTGTTAAATATTTCATTTGCTAATAATCTTATTTTTGTACCAATAAAAATAAGATTATTAGCGATAATAGATTAAAATGCATTCGTACCAGCCGCTTCAAGAATGCATTTTTTTGATATTCTAGCCATTTTTGGATTAAAATTAAAAATTTTAATCCAAAACTGAGGTTAGCAGGGTTTTTTACAAAAATACAACAACGCCAACTCTGAAATGCGTTAAGTATATTTATTCTATATCAAAATGCTTGCAAGAATCATCAATTCAATAGAGACTCTTTTGCAATAGGGATTATATGTCTTCCAATTTTGTGGTTAATATACTGCTCGTAAATGAAGAGTTGATAGACGATAGAATCAAAATCAACAAGTGCTAGGAGTGTCCAAGCCGAGGAGTACAGCGTACATTAGTACGTGAGTACCGCAGGTCTTGGACAATGACAACGCAATTGTTGATTTTCATCGAGTATATAATGAAAGGTTTTTATGTCAGACAATAGAGCAACTATAGAATCCAGTAATTTAAATATATCTAATTTTGAGAGTGATAAGGAGTCTATTCATTCTGAATATAGTACGAATCAAGATGATAATATATCGGTAAGATCTGTTGATTCTGGGTACGAAAGTGATAGCCATTTAGCAGATAAACAAGATTATATTATTAGAGTTAACACTAAAAACGAGATTGAAAATATAAATAAATTAATAGGAAGGGCATACACATATAAACTTAAATTTCTAAAACAACCAACTCCACAATTATCAAAAGAATTTATAGCTAATGGAGTACTCATTGGTACTAACGAATCATTTATGAGTGCAATGACTGGATTAGCAACAGAAAGTTTTTACTGTAATTTATCTGATAAAAAGACAGAAGAACTTCTTGATAATTTTAGTTTAAATATAGAACGTTCTAAAAGGCTTATGAACGACAATGACAAGGCAAAAGCAGATAGGCAATTTGCAAACTTAGAAGCTAGTTTAAAGGGATTTGTATTAAATGATATTAAAAGTAACAATGATGAGGATAAGATCGCTCTTGAAGCTGTTAAAAAAGTAATATTAGAATTAAAAGGTCAAGCAATTCCTAAATCAGATTATGCCAGTACAGTAATTAACAAAACTATGGAAAGTTTACAAGCAGATACAAGACATTTTAGTACCGAGCAACTTAATATTTTTAATAAAACTATTAGCCAAGGAAATAAAACTGTTAAATTTGCTAAAGAATTCACAAAACTTAATAAGACAGAACGTACAGCTCTTTCTAATGCAGTTAATGAATCTACTAATTCTTTTATAAAAGAATTAGTAGATAGTAGGAATAATGGGTTAAGTCCAGAGTTTGTTAATTATAGAGCAAATGAAACCAAAAGGCTTTTATTGACTCTTAGTATAAAGATACAGGATACTGGTCCTATGGAAGAACAAAAGAGTAGACAAGAGGCTTTTTGTAAACAGCTGCTACCTTATGTCCATATGCCGAGTGAATTAGCAACTGAGTTATTTGAAGAGTGGAAACCAACAGAATTACATAGCTTAATTGGCAAGGAAGCTCAGAAATTTTTTAGTGTAGATAATGCTCAAAAAAATTCTTCGTTTCTAACCTTAGATGAGACAAAAATTACAGAAGAAAATATCAAACGATTTGCCGATTCTATTAATCCAATTATTAAAGATAAAGATGCAGAATTAGTCTCAAAACCAATCCTTAAAGAATCTATTAACAGAATTCAAAATAAAACAGATATAAAGATTACAGAACAACAAAATAATAAAATCTCGGAACAATTATCTCCAACTTTAATAGAACTTGGTTCTGAGCAACTAAGAAATCACAAAGACGAGATAATATCTGACATAACAAATAAAATTGCAGCAGATAAATCTTGGTATTCTTCTGTGATTAAAAAATTACCTATTTCTACAAATAATTTACAGGATATTGCTACACACCTTACAGACAAATATAGCAATCAAACTGCACCAACCATGTCAACTTCAGTGTCCACACCACCACCTCCTCTTACTCAACATTCTAGCATAGAAACAAAACAAATACCCGAACCTAGTAGTTCTAATTTTGTGGTATCAACACCAACAGAAGCTAAGTTAGAAAATATAGAAGCACACAGATTAAATGAGTTAACTACGGACCAACTAGATAACAGAGTCTTGGTGGATAAGTTACAGAGCAATTCGATAGCTCAGATGGACAAATCTATATCTCAAGAGCTAGCTGAAGATACTGCTGGTCTGCCCAACCCAAAGGTAGAAGAAATGCCTACAAAAGCCTCCATAGTTCAGGAAACTCAAACAGATAAATTATCATCAATGAAGCCACAAAATAATCCAAGCATGTCTAGTATTATTAGTACTAATGTTAAAATAGAAATTCAACAAGTAAAAAAAACGTTAAGGCATGTAGAAACAATTAAAAGAGAACTAACAACATCTACTAAACCTACTAAACCTGCTCTTAAAGCAGTAAATAAAGGAAGGTTATGGTAAATTGGTCAATTTTGTCGTATAGAAGCTAGTATAGTACCCTTCCTGTCTATTTTTTTCGATACCAGCTTTCGCTGGGATGACATCGTAAAATTGTATTTAGATTTCGCT
Source organism: Candidatus Tisiphia endosymbiont of Myopa tessellatipennis (assembly GCF_964031105.1). Lineage (NCBI taxonomy): Bacteria > Pseudomonadati > Pseudomonadota > Alphaproteobacteria > Rickettsiales > Rickettsiaceae > Candidatus Tisiphia > Candidatus Tisiphia endosymbiont of Myopa tessellatipennis. The sequence goes on from NZ_OZ035005.1 coordinate 261,849, forward strand.
ACCTACGCGACTCATCTTCGAGACAAAAAAGTGCTTAAAACGTCTAAAGAATCAGGTTTGCAGTGGTTTTGGCATGAAGTTTGTAATCATGTAAACATCACTTTTCTACTTGACATACTAAAAATTAGTCAACATAATGCTTCTTATGTGTATTACCATTGTTTTGTTTCAAATAAAAACTCTTGTCATTAAAGTACACTTTTATCAGTATTTCTTTATTATAAAATTCCACAGGTGAAAAAATAATGGTATGGATCTCCTGATATACAGAATGAAAAGCAGTTGCTAATCTTCTAAAGTTAATATTAAATATTAAAATAACAATCAGGATGCTAAGATGGAAGTTACCACAATTGGTATAGATATTGCAAAAAGAATTTTCCAAATTCATGGTGTAGATAAAAATGGTAAGACGGTATTAAAGAAAAAATTAATGAGAGATCAAGTTTTAACATTTATGGCTAATTTACCAAAATGTTTGGTAGGGATGGAAGCTTGCGGCGGAGCTAGTTACTGGGCAAGAGAAATAACTAAATTGGGGCATACAGTAAAACTAATGGCAGCACAATTTGTCAAACCGTATGTTAAAACTAATAAAAATGATCAAGCTGATGCAGAAGCTATATGTGAAGCGGTAACAAGACCAAATATGAGGTTTGTACCAATTAGAACTGTAGAACAACAAGATATTTTATCAATTCATCGAGTAAGAGAGAGATTGGTAAAAAATCGTACTGCCCTTGCTAATGAAATTAGGGGTCTACTACATGAATTTGGTTTTATTATTCCTCAAGGGATCAATAAGGTTATGACAAAATTAACCGAGATTTCAGATGAAGGAAATTTAAGCCAGCTGGGTTATCAAACATTTAGTGAACTGAAAGAGGAATTTTTGGATAATGACAAAAAAATAAAAGAGATAGAAAAAAGATTAAAAATAATAGCTAGCAACTTAACTCAATATCAACGATTAACAGCTATACCTGGTCTTGGTTTAATTACTGCTACTGCTTTAATAGCATCAATAGGTAATGCTACAAGTTTTGAGAATGGTAGGCAATTATCGGCATGGTTTGGATTAGTGCCAAGGCAGCATTCCAGTGGAGGGAAAGATAAGTTGCTTGGAATTAGCAAGCGAGGTGATGTTTACTTGCGTACTCTATTGATCCAAGGAGCTAGAGCTGTACTAAATGCCAAGATAAGATTTACATTGGAAGAACAAAAATCTAAAAAAGATTTTAGCAAATTTACGCAGTGGATGTTTAATTTATCTGAGCGAAATGGACATAATAAAACAGTAGTTGCTGTAGCTAATAAACTGGCAAGAGTGGTGTTTGCAGTACTAAGGTCAGGGGATGATTATGTAGAGAGTAAAGTTTGTAGCACAAAGCTATTATAATTAACATAAAATAAAATAAATAGTGGTTTATTAATTAATAGGTAAACAAAGAATATGTAAGAGATTCCAACCCGGAATATGCGTGAGATAATAATATTGATGGTAAATAAGACAAACCTTAGCTTACAAAGAAACTGATGACTACAATGGCTCTTTGAAGCCGATAAAATGATAAGTATATAGTAAATTTGTAAGCCAGCGAATTCCATCAGGGCTGTAGGATAAATTACACATAATTTATTAACTATAAGCCGGATACATGTATGCATTTGCATTTTTGCTATTAGATGTTATTTTTTTCTTGCATTTTACAGGAGGTTCATACATGTAGTCAGTAACGAGAATTTAATTCTACACTCCACTCGTCGCATAATACTCACGTTCTATAGCATAATTTCTGCTCATATTTATCTCGAAGATGAGACGCGAGACATCAAGGCTTCACCATTACTATACCTAAAACCTTTTCGGGTTAGCTATAAATTACCCTACCATGTGTAATTTGTTTGACAACCGCAAAATAATTTGATAAATATAAATAATTAAGTTAGTATTAATACCAATTCCCAAATTAAGTTAGTTACTCGGAAATACGAATGCTCTCTAGGTTCACATAGTCTAGCTGAGCTGTCAAAATTTTGTGATGCTAATTTCAATAAATTTCTTGCAGAGTTCGCTTATGTGCAAGGATTTAAGGAAGCCACGAAATCTCGACTTGCAGCACACTCAAATTCCGTTACGGATTTGAGCCTAGGCACGACGAATAAATTACCAACAAAAGTAGAATTATGCAAGAAGTCTAATCATTCGAGTAGTAGTCTAACCTTAATCTTTAAGTAACTTGACTTTCGTAGGTTTCGTGATTCTCCCAGTTTTTAAAGCAATAGACCTATTTCAAAACTAGCTATGAAAGGAATTTTTACTAAAAAATTAATCAAAAAATCGTAAGTAGTACTAGTGTACATGAGAATTCCTTCGATTGATTCTAACAACAAAATGACCTAGAAAGAATAAAGTTTCTAGAAAAGTCTGATCTTAACTAATCTAAAAAAAATAGGTATGACCCAAAATACAGTTACTAACAATAAGGAATCACCTGATATTTATTATAATAATAGTACCAAGTATGATAATCCTAATAAAGATGGTATTGTTATCATCAATCTTAAACAATTAAAACGTAAGTCACCTGAAGAATTGCAAATACAGGCAGAAAATCTTAATATTGAAAATTCTAGTGCTTTGCTAAAACAAGAGCTAGTCTTTGCTATACTCAAGAAATCTGTTGAGCAGGGTGATTTGATTTCAGGAGAAGGCGTACTTGAAATTTTACCTGATGGGTTTGGCTTCCTTAGATCTCCAGAAGTAAATTACTTAGCCGGTCCTGATGATATTTATATTTCCCCAAGTCAGATTCGTCGTTTTGGACTACGTACAGGGGACACGGTAGAAGGGCAAATTAGAGCTCCAAAACCAGGAGAACGTTATTTTGCCTTGTTAAAAGTAAACAAAGTTAATTTTGAAGACCCTTCTAAGGCCTATCATAGAGTACATTTCGATAATTTAACGCCACTTTATCCTGAAGAAAAATTATCCCTAGAGCTAGAAGATAATAGTAAGGATTTTAGTACAAGAATAATTGAATTGGTTGCTCCTATGGGTAAAGGACAACGTGCGTTGATTGTTGCTCCACCAAGAACGGGAAAAACTGTTCTATTGCAAAATATAGCTCATGCTATTACCACCAATAACCCCGAAGTATTTTTAATTGTTTTGTTAATTGATGAACGCCCAGAAGAAGTTACTGATATGCAACGTTCAGTGCGTGGTGAAGTAGTTAGCTCAACTTTTGATGAACCCGCTATTAGACACGTTCAGCTTGCTGAAATGGTTATTGAGAAAGCTAAAAGGTTGGTCGAGCATAAAAGAGATGTAGTAATATTGGTTGACGCAATAACAAGACTTGCAAGAGCTTATAACACTGTTGTACCCTCGTCTGGTAAGGTTCTTACTGGGGGAGTTGATGCAAATGCTCTGCAACGTCCAAAAAGATTCTTTGGAGCGGCAAGAAATATTGAGAGTGGTGGTTCATTGACTATAATAGGAACTGCTTTAATTGAAACCGGTTCTCGTATGGACGAGGTAATCTTTGAAGAATTTAAAGGTACTGGTAATTCTGAAATAGTCCTCGATCGCAAAATAGCTGATAAGCGTGTTTACCCTGCGATTGATATTACTAAATCTGGTACACGTAAAGAGGAGCTATTGGTTGATAAAGCCATTTTAACCAAAATGTGGATTCTTCGTAGAATCATTAACCCAATGGGAACTATCGATGCAGCAGAATTTTTAATTGATAAACTTAAAAACACTAAAACTAACACAGAATTTTTTGATTCAATGAATTCATAAAATGTTTTTCAGGAGGAAGTATGGCTAAAAGAACAAAAATTGCTTTAATTGGTGGAGGAAAGATTGGCGGAACACTTGCACATTTGATCAGCCTCAAAGAACTTGCTGATATAGTTATGTTTGATTTATCTGAAGACCCTTCGCAGGGTAAGACTTTAGATATATCACAAGCTGGAACAATTACCGGATCAGATATAATTGCCAAAGGTACTAACGATTATAAAGACATAGAAGGTTCAGATGCTATAATTGTTACAGCTGGAGTACCACGCTCACCCGGAATGAGTCGGGATGATTTAATTAATGTTAATACTACTGTTATAAAAACTGTGGCTAGCAACATTAAGCAATATGCACCGAACGCTTTTGTCATTGTTATAACCAATCCACTTGACGCTATGGTTTACGTAATGTTAAAGGAAAGTGGACTAGCTAGCAATATGGTGGTTGGTATGGCTGGGGTACTTGATTCATCAAGATTTAACTTTTTCTTAGCCAATGAATTTAATGTTTCCGTAGAAAATGTTAGTAGTTTTGTACTTGGAGGTCATGGTGACTCAATGGTTCCTTTGGTTAGATATTCGACAATTAACGGCATACCAGTTTTAGATTTAGTAGAAATGGGGTGGTCAACGAAAGAACGTATTAATGCGATAATAGATCGCACAAAAAATGGTGGTGGAGAAATTGTTTCACTACTTAAAAATGGTTCTGCCTATTACGCTCCGGCAACTTCTGCTATTGAAATGTTAGAGAGTTATCTAAAAGATAAACGTAAAATATTAAGTTGTGCTGCTTATCTTCAAGGGGAATATGGAGTAAAAGATATGTATGTCGGAGTGCCAGTTATTATTGGTAAAAATGGTGTAGAAAAAATAGTGGAAATAAAATTAAATGATGAAGAACAATATCTATTTAATAAATCAGTAGATGGAGTTAGAAAATTAATTGAATCAGTTAAGTTGTAATACTACCATTTCCCAAAACTAAATTGCTACTCGGAGTACGAGTGTCGGCTACCTTCGCATACAACTAGTACGTGAGGAGCGGAGATCATGAAGTATGACGACGTGATGATTAGTTTTCGGACATGGTATAAATTTTTTGTCTAGATTACAGATATGCTAAGTATAATTTCACCAGCTAAGACTCAGGATTTCATCTCGGAAATACCGGATTTACCATGTACGCAGCCACATTTCCTTACTAAAATGCAGTATCTCTTACAGATATGTAAAAGCCTATCACAAAATCAGATCAAGCAGGTAATGAATGTAAGTAGCAAACTGGCTGAGCTTAATTATTATAGATTTCAAGATTTCGATAACCATCCCCAAAAGCAAGCGATATTTGCCTATGATGGGGATGTTTATGATAATATTGATAGACGAAGTTTCTCTAAAGAGCAATGGGATTTCTTGCAGGGACACACGTTAATTATATCAGGTTTATATGGACCACTAAGAGTTTTAGATAAAATAAAACCCTATAGGCTAGAAATGTCAACAAAATTGCCAAATTTAGAAAAATTATCCAATTTTTGGCAAATTGATATTACCAATTATCTAAATCAAATATTAGCAACTCATCAAAATAAATATCTAATCAACCTAGCCTCTAATGAATATTCCTCTGCCATAAATCAAAATGATCTTAAATATCCAATAATTAATATATATTTTAAAGAAAAAAGAAATAATAAATTACAAATAATAGCTATAAACGCCAAGAAAGCTAGGGGCAGCATGCTTAACTTTATTGCAGAAAATCTTATAGACGTACCTGAAAAATTAAAACAGTTCTCTAAACAAAACTATTACTATAGTGAAACTGAGTCTTCCAACAAAGATTGGGTATTTGTTAAAAATGAATAAGTTGTAATATTACAACTACATTTAAATTTAAAGATAATAACTTGGAATTATATATTAGTGTTCTTTAAATTCTTTACTATTCTGATTATTATTTATTAGTAGTTTATAAAATAGTAGTATCTATGCAATTTAACCGTAACAGAGCAATTATTAGTTTCCTTAAAGCCAATGAAGGTTAGAAATTTACTTCTAGAGAAATAGCTGCATGGCTAGTAAAAACTTATCCTGAGGAAGTCAAGAGAAAAGCGGAGAACAGTAAATGCAAATCAATACTCAATGTAACTGATCCAGCAAAAATAGCTCAAATTATTATAGTACTCTTTAGTGGAGAAATGACTAAAGAACGTAATGAAGCCATACAAAAACAAGAGCCTGGTATTAAAATAACACAAGAGTGTCCACGTAAATACTATTTTACTAAAAAAACTGATCAAGCGGAGATAGAAGAAGCTGAAAAATGGTCAAACATAAAAGAAAAAGAGGTGTATCTAAAGCTTTCAGAATTTCTTTGGGATGAGCTTAATATTTATAACATGACTATTAATGATAAACGTTCTTCAAATCGTAGTGGTACTAATGCTAATAAATGGTTATATCCCGACCTAGTGGGAATGGAGGCTATGACGAAAGGTTGGGCAGAGCCGATCAAAGATTGCGTCAAACAATATGCGGATATAAAAGCTAAACTTTGGTCTTTTGAGGTGAAAGTAAAAATTAATCACTCCAATGTACGAGAATCTTTTTTTCAAGCACTATCAAATTCTTCATGGGCTCACTATGGATATTTAGTAGCTTTCTCTCTAGTAGAAAGCAAGGATAGTAACACTTCTCGTGAACTGGAAATTCTTTCTGCTAGGCACGGTATAGGATTTATTTTATTAAACATAAACGAATCCGAAAAAGGTCGAATACTAATTCCTGCTAAAGAAAGATTAGAGATTGATTGGAATATGGCTAATAGGCTAGTTAAAGAAAATTCGGATTTTGAACATTTTATAAAAGAAGTAACTTCTTTTTATAAAACCGGAGAAACTAAACGCTCCGACTGGAAAAATATGAATTATTAAGGCTCTAGGCTCTGTCCAACTGATTGTGTGTACGTCAAGATAAGGTGCATTAATCTTACAGGTGAAAGTCCTGTTATGGAAGGAGTAGCTAGCTCCACCATATAGCGAGTCTTGTGCAGCTGAAGGTAACGACACAGTAGTAAAGCGTAGACAGCGAAACATCCGCCGAGCCGAAACCAAATCTAACAGTTAGCCTTAAGTTTTAATTGCAAGGATTAAAAAGAAATAAGATAATATTAAATTTTATTTTTTAAAATTTGAGGTAAGCAATTGGGTAGTTTGGGACTAGGAGAAGGAAGTAATAAGTTATTTTTTGAATCAGAATTTGAAAGTTTAGTTTTAAAAGATCAACGTCTTAAATCAAAAGCTTTAAAGATTTTTACAGCCCTAATGGCAAAATTTACAATCTGTATTAAGAATCTTTTTGATAATCCGCAAGATCAAAGACAAGCTTATGATTTTTTTGTTAATAGCAAAGTTAACAATGATCATTTAATAGAGCCGCATTTTAGGCAAACTACTGATAGAATTAACAATAATAATGATAATTTATTGCTAGTGATACAAGACAGTACGTATCTTAACTTTACTAACCACAAAGCCAAGATTGACATTGGTATAGTCAATTCAGGAGAATTTGGTGACGTCGTCGCTCCTCATCTTCGAGACAAAAAAGTGCTTAAAACGTCTAAAGAATCAGGTTTGCAGTGGTTTTGGCATGAAGTTTGTAGTCATGTAAACATCACTTTTCTACTTGACATACTAAAAATTAGTTAACATAATGCTTCTTATGTGTATTACCATTGTTTTGTTTCAAATAAAAACTCTTGTCATTAAAGTACACTTTTATCAGTATTTCTTTATTATAAAATTCCACAGGTGAAAAAATAATGGTATGAACCTCCTGATATACAGAATGAAAAGCAGTTGCTAATCTTCTAAAGTTAATATTAAATATTAAAATAACAATCAGGAGGCTAAGATGGAAGTTACCACAATTGGTATAGATATTGCAAAAAGAATTTTCCAAATTCATGGTGTAGATAAAAATGGTAAGACGGTATTAAAGAAAAAATTAATGAGAGATCAAGTTTTAACATTTATGGCTAATTTACCAAAATGTTTGGTAGGGATGGAAGCTTGCGGCGGAGCTAGTTACTGGGCAAGAGAAATAACTAAATTGGGGCATACAGTAAAACTAATGGCAGCACAATTTGTCAAACCGTATGTTAAAACTAATAAAAATGATCAAGCTGATGCAGAAGCTATATGTGAAGCGGTAACAAGACCAAATATGAGGTTTGTACCAATTAGAACTGTAGAACAACAAGATATTTTATCAATTCATCGAGTAAGAGAGAGATTGGTAAAAAATCGTACTGCCCTTGCTAATGAAATTAGGGGTCTACTACATGAATTTGGTTTTATTATTCCTCAAGGGATCAATAAGGTTATGACAAAATTAACCGAGATTTTAGATGAAGGAAATTTAAGCCAGCTGGGTTATCAAACATTTAGTGAACTGAAAGAGGAATTTTTGGATAATGACAAAAAAATAAAAGAGATAGAAAAAAGATTAAAAATAATAGCTAGCAACTTAACTCAATATCAACGATTAACAGCTATACCTAGTCTTGGTTTAATTACTGCTACTGCTTTAATAGCATCAATAGGTAATGCTACAAGTTTTGAGAATGGTAGGCAATTATCGGCATGGTTTGGATTAGTGCCAAGGCAGCATTCCAGTGGAGGGAAAGATAAGTTGCTTGGAATTAGCAAGCGAGGTGATGTTTACTTGCGTACTCTATTGATCCAAGGAGCTAGAGCTGTACTAAATGCCAAGATAAGATTTACATTGGAAGAACAAAAATCTAAAAAAGATTTTAGCAAATTTACGCAGTGGATGTTTAATTTATCTGAGCGAAATGGACATAATAAAACAGTAGTTGCTGTAGCTAATAAACTGGCAAGAGTGGTGTTTGCAGTACTAAGGTCAGGGGATGATTATGTAGAGAGTAAAGTTTGTAGCACAGAGCTATTATAATTAACATAAAATAAAATAAATAGTGGTTTATTAATTAATAGGTAAACAAAGAATATGTAAAAGATTCCAACCCGGAATATGCGTGAGATAATAATATTGATGGTAAATAAGACAAACCTTAGCTTACAAAAAAACTGATGACTACAATGGCTCTTTGAAGCCGATAAAATGATAAGTATATAGTAAATTTGTAAGCCAGCGAATTCCATCAGGGCTGTAGGATAAATTACACATAATTTATTAACTATAAGCCGGATACATGTATGCATTTGCATTTTTGCTATTAGATGTTATTTTTTTCTTGCATTTTACAGGAGGTTCATACATGTAGTCAGTAACGAGAATTTAATTCTACACTCCACTCGTCGCATAATACTCACGTTCTATAGCATAATTTTTGCTCATATTTATCTCGAAGATGAGCAAAAATTATGCTATAGAACGTGAGTATTATGCGGCGTGTGGGAAAACTAAACCTCATTTCCATCAACTTTTTATTTACTCTTAATCGGAAATTTAGGTTTATAGAAAATATCGTGAGATAATATCATTACTTACATATTCTCCGCTAGAATTATTTTTAATCCACTCTTCATCTAAAAAATTCATAACTACTAAATCATTAGAAAATTTGTACTTTTGATTATATACTAATTCTTTCACTATTAATTTTTGTATTTTAGGATGTAACATATATTGTTGTGGCTTTTGATTAACCTCTTGAACTAAATGAAATACTGCTTGCACGATTCCACCAAGTAATAATCCTCAAGTAAGTTGTATATCATTGGCTGGCACAGATTCTCCAGAATTATCCAAATTTACAGGGTATCCTCCTCTAAAAATATTGAACGTTGCACTATCTGTAGAATATTCTATATTATCCAATACGTTAGAGGTATTAATAGAAGAATTATCTTGAATAATATGCAATAATGACTGAAATTCTATATCTTGTGATGAGCAACTAATTAGATTCTTTGTTCCTCGTATTTTATTGACGTCAAGAGATAAAGTAATATCTTCTCCTGTACAACCAAAAATATACTCAGATTTCTGAAATAAAGATAGAATATTATTTGCAGTTTTAATCTTCTTCATAAGATTATACTTACTGTCAGATTTATCATATATTATTACTTTATGATTTAAAGATAATAGTTTCCGGGCGACAGCCCTTCCTATAGCTCCAAGACCTACTACTCCACAAATAAGGCTATGAGATTGTAAAGGCAAAATTTTATCAAGTTTTTGTATGACGGCCTGAGCAATCATTGGAGGTTCTAATATCTGCTTTGTAGCAGAATAAGCAACGTCAATAAAAGGTAACGTGGTATTATTCTTTTTAGTAATATTAACAACACCGGATGATGTTTGCTCTACAGCAAAGACTTTGTAATTATCACTTAGTAACTTTGGAATATTTGTTGTACATTTACTACCATCATCTAGTATGATAATAGTGTCAGATTTTACATTCATTATGGTAGTAGCAACATTAGCCCACATATTAGCTATATCTATATTAAAATAATAGTTAAAATAGCCAAATTGTTGCGGGAACTAGGGTAGTAATTTACTCCCATTTCTATAAGTTGGGCAATTACTATAGGACAATTTGAGTATATTTTACCCATTATATGAATATTATTCGGCTTAGCACCTAATTTGATAAGAGATTTTATTAAATCTATTGTTGTAAATAACAAATGTTGTACACAAACAAAGGTAACATTTTTTAAATTAAGATCCTTACATCCTTTTAATTTATCTATTATACTTTGTAGAGTTGCTAATATGGGTGTATTTAAATTACTTATAATATAAACTCAAAAAATTACTCGTCATTGCATATAGCAATACAACCATTAAAAAAACTAGATGAGGAGCAAAATACTCTTGCTTCCTTACCATTACTATTATACTCTAAAAATCTAGCATCATCTTCAGATATAATTTTACTAGATAATATCTGACCAAATGGATCGTTTCCAAAATGAAATAACTCAAATTTTATGTTTTTAAGTGAGTTGACACTATGATTCTCAATTTGGTGAATAGTATTTATTAAAATATCTAATAATCTTTTAATCTCTCTTTGATCTTCAATTATACTTGGAGGATTTCTACAATAAGGAGAGCTATTAAATAGAGTAGGAAAGCTAAGAGAATAATAGACTTTACTATTTTTAGTAAATTTTGCTGGTTGCATAATATTTGGTATATAATCTTTTAGATTATAATCATTTACATATATTTGCTGTATTAAATTCATTGGCAAACCTGTATCATCCGTGGATGGCTTAAATGCTATAGCAGAACCTTTAGAAATCAAAATTAAATGTCTAACAGTGTCTATTAAATATGATCGTGGTTTTAAATTACGTAGATTAATTGCATGAATAAAAAATGACCATAATAAACTAAAATCTGTAAAATCTTCTAACAATTGAAATTGTTTCCAACATTGATTAACTAGATAATTATAAAAACCACTATATCCAAGATCATTTGGTTGAAGAAACCACTCATTAGAAAATACTAAAATGCTATTATTCCAATTTGAATTATGAGAATACTTATTAATATCTACAAATGTCTGCCAATGATCTGACAAACTATAGGGAGCATAGATATCAACCCCTAATTTTTTTTTAATTCTATTATGACCCACTGTATCAGAAATACTTGGAATCATAACAGTAGAGCGAGCTCCGGCTGACACATTCCAAATAGGCATGTCTAGTGAAGATGTTTGGTTTAACATATGCATTAATTCAAATAGACCAAAAAGTTCACCAGTCAAAAGAACATTAGGAGAAACAATTCTATTTTGTATCTGAACAAATACTTCACTCAAACTATTAATAATTAAGGATAAGGGAATATGACTATATCTCAACTTCTTTTTTAGAAATTCTGGAATTCTTGAGTCATTTATAGGAATTAGTTTACCATCTTTAGTTGGTAGATGAAACTCCCCCCTATTGACAATATATGCTCCATAAGGATATTTTATTTTGAATAAAGAATATTTTCCGCATTGATTAACATTATCACATTTTTCTGCCAGTTCAGGATTAACCTTATAAACTTCATCCTTAACTTCAGACCATTTGACTTCTTCAACACTAAAATTCAAATCTTCTCCTATACTAGATTCTCGTATAATTAAATGAACTTGAAAGTGATTAAAATTGTTGAGTCTAAATAAATATAATAGACTTATTGCAGAAGCGAATTCTGCAATAAGTCTATTATATTTATTTCTCTGCCTCTATTAATAAGAGTATATTAGATTCTTTTATAAGGTTAAATTCTTGTTCTGTAAAGCTCTGTAAAGCATTTTCTTTTAAAAACAAGTTATGTTTCCTTACATTCTTGAAGCCCAATTTTTCCATTAATCTCTTTATAGTATCAAAATCCATATGATAGCACGTTACAACACAATCATTTGTAATACTAATTTCTATGGGGCAACCATCCGTGTACTCATCTTTCAAAAACCTCGTGGGAAGTTTTAATATATCAAAAACCTCTGGATAAGAATATGCGCTTATAATATCTAAAGTGCATATTACAACTTTTCCTCCTTGTTTTAAGCATTCATAACAATTTTTGATAAATATTTCTAATTTACTTAAAACATCTATATATAAAATCACAAAGATATTATATACAATATCGTATTCATGTTGTCCCAAAATTGCAGAACTTTCAACATCAGAAAAATCTAATACATGTAACTCAATATTACTATTTTTGATATTTTCTTTACATAGCTCTACTTGATAAGGAGAAATGTCACACCCTACTAATTTCAGTGGATTCTCAGCATAGAAAATTTCTAAATATCTACCAAATCCACAACCTATCTCTAATAGAGCCTTGTCTCTTACATTTCCTATAATATTTTTTACGTGTGGGTTAATAATATAATTATTAAATCTAAATTCCTTAGTTTCTCTATAAGAATCAATAATAGTTTTTAATTTCCAGTTATTCATAATTTTACCATTGAACAATTAGAGGAACTGCTTTTTATTATTTTAACAATAAGAATTAAAATTAAAAAGCACTAAATTACAATAGCATAATTTTAGCATGCTATTCTTGCCCCCTATTTTCAGTCTTACCAAGTGTGTTTATATATGGTTTCTTTATACTTATTATAAAAATACGAGACTTTATGAGAGATCAGGATTATTGGCAAATAAAATTCAAAATGTGTCAATACTCAAAAAGATTGTTAAACCAGCTTTTAATATTAAATGAACATATTAAAGACAAGGTGGATATTATTGAAATTAAGAAAGCAATATATTATGCTAGGAAATATCATGCTGACCAAAAAAGACAATCAGGAGAGCCATATTACTCACATCCAATAGAGGTAGCTTACATGGTTGCTACTTACACGGCTCAAACACGTCCACGATTTTTTAGAACAGACATGATAGTTACCTCATTACTTCATGACTGCCTTGAAGATACAAATATAACTGAAGAAACGATTAATATTATCTTTGGTAGTAAAGTTGCTAATCAAGTTCAAGACTTAACTAGAATAAAACCAGAAAAAAAGATTAGTGTCGTGGAAATGATTAATTCTTTATTTATTCAAGGAAAGTCAGATATACTGATTATTAAAATTTTTGATCGTTTGCATAATATGAGAACTCTTTACGCAAAATCCTCTGAAAAAATTGATAAAACAGTTAATGAAACTTTATGTTATTTTGTACCACTTGCTATGCATCTTAATATGAATGATATAGCAAACGAATTAATTAATATATCTTTAAAATACCTATTAGGTCGTAACTGTAAATTGTAAGCAGTGTTTGACCCTCTAATAAAAATTAACCACCTAATACCATTTCCGAAAACTAATCATCACGTCGTCGTACTTCATGATCTCCGCTCCTCACGTCTCATCTTCGAGATAAATATGAGCAGAAATTATGCTATAGAACGTGAGTATTATGCGACGAGTGGAGTGTAGAATTAAATTCTCGTTACTGACTACATGTATGAACCTCCTGTAAAATGCAAGAAAAAAATAACATCTAATAGCAAAAATGCAAATGCATACATGTATCCGGCTTATAGTTAATAAATTATGTGTAATTTATCCTACAGCCCTGATGGAATTCGCTGGCTTACAAATTTACTATATACTTATCATTTTATCGGCTTCAAAGAGCCATTGTAGTCATCAGTTTCTTTGTAAGCTAAGGTTTGTCTTATTTACCATCAATATTATTATCTCACGCATATTCCGGGTTGGAATCTCTTACATATTCTTTGTTTACCTATTAATTAATAAACCACTATTTATTTTATTTTATGTTAATTATAATAGCTTTGTGCTACAAACTTTACTCTCTACATAATCATCCCCTGACCTTAGTACTGCAAACACCACTCTTGCCAGTTTATTAGCTACAGCAACTACTGTTTTATTATGTCCATTTCGCTCAGATAAATTAAACATCCACTGCGTAAATTTGCTAAAATCTTTTTTAGATTTTTGTTCTTCCAATGTAAATCTTATCTTGGCATTTAGTACAGCTCTAGCTCCTTGGATCAATAGAGTACGCAAGTAAACATCACCTCGCTTGCTAATTCCAAGCAACTTATCTTTCCCTCCACTGGAATGCTGCCTTGGCACTAATCCAAACCATGCCGATAATTGCCTACCATTCTCAAAACTTGTAGCATTACCTATTGATGCTATTAAAGCAGTAGCAGTAATTAAACCAAGACCAGGTATAGCTGTTAATCGTTGATATTGAGTTAAGTTGCTAGCTATTATTTTTAATCTTTTTTCTATCTCTTTTATTTTTTTGTCATTATCCAAAAATTCCTCTTTCAGTTCACTAAATGTTTGATAACCCAGCTGGCTTAAATTTCCTTCATCTGAAATCTCGGTTAATTTTGTCATAACCTTAATTGATCCCTTGAGGAATAATAAAACCAAATTCATGTAGTAGACCCCTAATTTCATTAGCAAGGGCAGTACGATTTTTTACCAATCTCTCTCTTACTCGATGAATTGATAAAATATCTTGTTGTTCTACAGTTCTAATTGGTACAAACCTCATATTTGGTCTTGTTACCGCTTCACATATAGCTTCTGCATCAGCTTGATCATTTTTATTAGTTTTAACATACGGTTTGACAAATTGTGCTGCCATTAGTTTTACTGTATGCCCCAATTTAGTTATTTCTCTTGCCCAGTAACTAGCTCCGCCGCAAGCTTCCATCCCTACCAAACATTTTGGTAAATTAGCCATAAATGTTAAAACTTGATCTCTCATTAATTTTTTCTTTAATACCGTCTTACCATTTTTATCTACACCATGAATTTGGAAAATTCTTTTTGCAATATCTATACCAATTGTGGTAACTTCCATCTTAGCATCCTGATTGTTATTTTAATATTTAATATTAACTTTAGAAGATTAGCAACTGCTTTTCATTCTGTATATCAGGAGGTCCATACCATTATTTTTTCACCTGTGGAATTTTATAATAAAGAAATACTGATAAAAGTGTACTTTAATGACAAGAGTTTTTATTTGAAACAAAACAATGGTAATACACATAAGAAGCATTATGTTGACTAATTTTTAGTATGTCAAGTAGAAAAGTGATGTTTACATGACTACAAACTTCATGCCAAAACCACTGCAAACCTGATTCTTTAGACGTTTTAAGCACTTTTTTGTCTCGAAGATGAGTCACGTACTAGTTGTCACACTACTGGACAAAAGAAATGGAGTGGTTGCAAGAGCTAGAAAATAGAGTATTTTAGATTGAATACAAAAAAATCTGTGGAACTCTATGTTACTAGCCGAATTACTACCTAAGCATTTTTAGATGAAAGATTCAAGACTAAATACGTTCAAGAGATGGGATATTGAAGCTGCCTTTAAAGAGTGCAAAAGTAATGGTTTTAGAATGGAATACGCATATAAAGAGTAAAGTACGATTAGAGAATTTTATAAAATGTTTATTTGTAGCATATGCAATAGCAATAAAAATAGGAGCAATTGGAGAGCAAGAGCAACCGATAAAAATGAAGAAAACGTTAGGATGCAGGAGTTATTCTGTACTACAGTTAGGTATAAGATCAATTAAACAAGCTTATAGTCGTTCTAAGCAATTTTTTGATTCCTTAGTCATAAAATTGCTTAAGTTACACTTTGCACAACCAATATAACCTTTTCGTTCAGTAGTGTGACTAGTTGTACGCTCCGGTGTACAACTGTTGAAAGTTTACAAATACCTATACTACAGCGTCTATTAGCGAGCGTAAGCGAAGTAATCTAGGAAACAATCTATAGATAAATGATGTTACTGGACTGCTTCGTCGACCTTACAGCCTCCTCGTAATGACCTTGGTTATTTTTCTGCAACTTTTAAACTGCCATGATGAGCTTTAAAACCGCTCCCTTTTCTAACCTTCAACAGTTGTGGGGACATCGTGCTGATGATTATTTTATTCTGTTAACCGATGCCGGTGAGAAGAAATCGCCTTGCATATTATCGATTTTTAAGTTGATTAAAAAATTGGCTATTTCCCCATTTTCAACAAATTCTGCTACAGTTTGAACACCTAAATTTTCAGAAATTTTAATTAACCGTTTAATGAAATCTTGACTTTGTATATCGCTAGTGATGTTACGTACATAACTACCATCAATTTTAATAATATCTATCGGTAGATTTTGTAATTGTTTAAATGAAGTAAACCCAGCTCCAAAATCATCCAAAGCAAATTTACAACTAAATTTTCTTAATCTGTGCATAAAGAATTTTATTTGTTGGTAATGCTGATTAAGGGTAGTCTCAGTAATCTCAATAATTAATCTTCCTGAAACATCATATGTTTGTAATAGTTTTTCTACTATCTCTAGGAGAGAAACATCTAATATACCAATATTTGAAATGTTAACTGCAAGCACTAAGCTAGGGTTAGCATCTAGTTCTTTAATTGCCATTTCTAGCACTATTTGATCTATTATAAAAATTAAACCTTTCTTTTCAGCTTTTGGAATTATTGCACCTACAGAAAATAGATTATTATTTGTGTCAGGAATCCTTAGTAAACATTCATAGTAATGAATCTTCATTGTTTTACGGTCAATAACTGGCTGATAAGCAAAAACCATTGTTTTGTTTAATAAAGCTTTTCTTAAGAGATTCAGCTGCTTATTGGACTCTTTAACAAACTCTATATTATAATATTTATGGTCATACTCACGATAATAACTTTGGTCACCTTGATAAGAAACTAGCCAATTTAATAGATTATATACTTCTTTAGCTTGATTGGTAAACTTGGGAAACTCTATGCTAGCACTACTGCAATTCATATAAACTGCAGGTAACAGATCATCGACATAAAGTTGAGATAATAAATGTATTTTTAGGACAACTTCCTTAGCTAGATTTTGGTCTAGTGTGGGTAAAACCAACAATATTCTATCATGCTCAATTTGTTTATAAACTGATATAGAAGGAGCAGTAATTAATTTATTACAAACTTCAGAAATAATTTTATTAAGTTTGTCAATTATATAAATATCTCCTCCCATCATAGCATTCAATTCGTCGTAATTTAATAACTTAAAAGAGATACAATACCCATGCCCGGCTTTATCAAGTTCAGATTGCAAATTTCTAATTTTTGTATCTAATTTTGCCATAACCAACTAAATATAATATTTACTAAATACTAAAATCCCAGTAGACTTGATACAAGTAAAAGTTTTATATATATATAACTATGACCAAAATAAATAGAATAAAAAGAAAACTAGATGTGTTAAAACCACATTATTGCGAAATAGTTGACGAAAGTTACAAGCACGCCAGCCATAATGGTGGCATTACTGAAAGTCATCTTAAGATCAAAATTTTTGCAGCAGCTTTTATAGGAAAAAGTTTGCTAGAACAGCATAAAATAATTAACAATCTTTTAGCAGATGAACTAGCTAGCGGACTACACGCATTATCAATTGATACGAAAAACCCCCACTCACCTACTGATTAATAAACTCTTCTTTTTTTCTTGACAATCAATTATATTACATAAGAATGGACAAGGTTCATTCAAATAAGCTTTTACTCGATCTTGAAATAAATTTATTATGCCTAATATGTGTAATTGGAACAAAAATTTACCTATTCTAATTCTTGTTATTTTAGCTTGTGTAATATGGTATATACCGACCCCTGAAGGACTTGATGTTAAGGTGTGGCATCTTTCTATTATATTTATTACCACTATTGCAGCTATAATTCTTAATCCTTTACCTATGGGTGCTATAGCCTTATTTAGCATACTCTGTTGTATTCTGACCCAAACCCTTTCCTTAGAACAAAGTCTATCCGGGTTTAGTCATAGCATTATATGGCTGGTGCTGCTTGCTTTTTTTATTGCTCAGGGTTTTATAAAAACAGGCTTTGGGGAGCGGATAGCTTATCACATCATTCTACTTGTCGGACAAAGTACCCTTGGTCTTTCATATGCTCTAGTAATTGTTGATTTTATACTCGCACCTTTCATTCCTAGTGTATGTGCTAGGGGAGGAGGGATAATTTTTCCTATCGCTCAGTCACTCTGCACTGCTTACTCTAATAAAACAAATTACGAAACATCCGTTTCAAACGGTGGATTTCTCATGAAAGTAGTCTTTCAATCAAATGTGATAACTAGTGCTATGTTTATTACCTCTATGGCCGCTAATCCTTTAGCTGTTAAGTTCGCAGCTGATGCTGGGATTATAATTTCATGGAGTGACTGGGCAATAGCAGCTATAGTGCCAGGCGTGATTTCTCTTGCTGTCATGCCTCTTATTCTTTATTATTTACATCCACCCTCAATTAAATACGATCCATCTGCTATACAAATAGCTAGGGCAAAATTGCAAGAAATAGGTGATATATCATTGCAAGAGATTATTATGCTAATAACTTTTGTAATTTTAATTTTTTTATGGATGCTTGGCAGCAAATGGGGATTATCAGCTACTACAGTTGCACTATTGGGCGTATGTATTTTATTATTATGCAAAGTAATTAAATTTGAAGATACTCTTGCAGATAAAGGGGCATGGCATACCTTTATTTGGTATGGCACTTTAGTTATGATTTCAAGTTTTTTGTCTGATTTTGGTTTAATATCATGGGTTAGTGATAAACTTAGATATAATTTATTATGTTTTTTCTCTCCAATGATTGGTATAATTATACTTTCTATAATATATTTTTATATACATTACTTTTTTGCCAGTACTACAACCCATATTGCTATACTTTTTCCTACTTTTCTAGCGTTATTTATACATGCTAAAATGCCTGGTTTACTATCTGCATTGCTACTTAGTTTTTTATCAATATTATCTTCGGGTCTTACTCATTATGGACTCAGCAGTGCTCCAATATATTTTGAGACAGGATATATGAAGATCAGAACATGGTGGTATCTTGGTTTAGTTTTGAGTCTAGTATATGGCATTATATGGATTTTTATAGGCGGTATGTGGTGGAAAACACTAGGTTTGTGGTAGAATTGCTACTAGAATATATAGCAATCATTGCTGAATAATTTTATTTATTATAGAATTAGTCTTTAATCTTGTATAATTTGCTGTTAGACTCTCTTTTAAGATTAAATATGATAGGAGTCTAATACCAATAGGTAGTATATTATGACAGATGACAAAAAAGAATCTACGCCGTTTGAAAACCTTGAAAGTTCTGAGATAGATAGTACTACAATTGTACCTAAAGAGATAGAAATAGCTAATACGTTAGACAATCAAACAGTGCAACCCAAGCAAAGAAAAGCAGAGCTTTCCAAAAGCTTTGATGATATGGAGCTTGAACGTGAAAATAAGTTAAAACGTACTCCCTCTCAAAAATCTGTAAAAAGTAAAGATGATTTACATATAATTGAGCAAGAGAAAAGTGAAAGATTAAAATCGGTTAAAACAAATGAAGTTAAAATTTCAGATGAATTTGCAAAATCTTTAGAACAGGAAAGTACAGAACCAAAGACAGAATCAAAATTTAAGAGATTTTTAAATAAAATTAAAGCTGTTGGGGATTGGACAAAGAGTACAAGACTTTTCAAGGGTATAGAGTGGCTGTTAGATACAAAATTGGCGAAGGTGCTATTTGGTAGTGCTATAGGCCGTACTGTTACAATTGCACTTGCAATAGTAACACTAGCCGGGGTCTCCCCTCCAGCAGCTTTGACCGCGGCTGCAATAGCATTAGCTGGAGTAACTAGCGAAATAGTAGCTGATGTTATCAAAACAAGAAGACTCCGTAAACTTGCACAAGAAAATGACCTATTGATGCAAAATCGAGGGGACATAGACAAGCAACAATACTTACTACTACTCGATCCCAAATTAGCCAAGGCATTGGAAAAGAAATTACATGTCCCAAATAATCATGTTCCAAATGGCAAAGATAAACATTACCACTATGTAGATCCCAAAGTAGAAATGGCATTTAGTGCAAGCAAATTCATAGTTGATAATCTTCAAAATGCCGCTAATTTAGCGTCTAACATAACTGCTGCTACTAGTGGGAATCCTGTTAAGATTCTTACAGCACTAAAAAGTGGTACACTTTCAGCTATTTCTATAATTGGCTCAGGTGTAACTGAAAAGGACTCAGCTAACCTTACTACAGCATTTAAAATCAATATTAATGATGAACTCCGTAAGGATGATGTTGCCTATTATAGGAATTTACGAGAGCTACGTGAGATCACCCAAAAACAACATATCCAAACTGCAGCTTTGGCTGAATTAATACAAGATAAAGATTATTTTAAGTTAACCGATGAGCAAAAACAAAATAAATTTGATATATATCAACAAGCTTTAACTGAACTGATGTTTGACAAAAATTATAACAAGTTAACCGATGAGCAAAAACGAGCTACACTTCATACAGCAGTCAATAAATTTGAAGAAAAACCTAATGAAAAAGCAACTGAACCTGAAACTAAAGAAAAGAACAAAAGTAATAATATACTGACAGCAGCTGCAAAAGGTACACTAAGCCTTTTAAAAGATCTAGGTAGGACACATAATCCTTTTTATAAACAACCTAAGGTAATAAGGGATTATAGCCCATTAACGAAAGCTATGGAGGCTGCTAAAAAATCTGCTAAAGAGATCGTAACACCTGAGGTTATAGCACAGTTACGAAAAAGTAAATCTGTACCAAATTTATTACAAGAAGAAGAACGCTTTCTTCATCGGAAAAAACTGCAGAGAAGTAATTCTATAGATAACAATCAACATTCAATGTAACTCACCTACCATTACCCACATCTTTGGACTCGTGGGACGTCATCCTGAAACAAGTTTAGGATGACATCGATATCTTCAAAGTGTATGGCTTTTAAAAGATGTAAGTTACCTACCACCCCTATCGTTCTTATTTACTGGTGGTTTTACTGGAGGAGTACTAGGTGGTGAAATAATAGATGAAGTACTAGAACGCAAAGGTTTATTATTATCATGCTTTGCGAAACTATTCCTTAGTTTTTTTGCCTTGGATACTTCTCTGCTCACTTTTTGTTCTTCTTTTAATAATTTTGCTTTCTTTTGTGCCTGTATTACTGGTGCTAATATTTCTTGTCTTTTCTGCCTGAACTCCTGTAGATCTTGTTGTTTAGGAGATGGAGTATCTTGATTTTGTGAATTGTTCAAGAGTTCTTTAACAATATCAACAACCTTATCTATAATCTTTGCAAACCAGCTTTTTTCCGGCTTTATATCATCCAAAATAGCGTTTTCCTTTGGAACATCGTGTCGTCTATTATTATTGTTAATTTTTGGTGGCTTAGATGGTTTCTGCTCCTGTACCCTACGAGAATTAGCTGCTAAATTATTATTCCTTGGGCTATTATTCCTTGGGCTATTATTCCTTGGGCGTGGGGCTACTTTACCTATTGGTTTTGTTGACTGAAGTATTTTTTTCTCATCTTCTTTTAATTTTTTCAGTGTTTCTCGCAAATCGTCTACAGTTGGAATTGGACCTTCCACAGTTGGAGTTGCAGAATTTTTTAATGTTTCTTCCTTAGGTCTTGAATCTCTTAGAGCCTTAAGTCTATCTTCTATTTCTCGATCTTTTCGTTTACCTAATTCAGCATATTTATTATCTAAATTAACTTCAGATTGTATTTCTTCCATCAACTTATCTACTTCCGAAGAAGAAACAGAACCACCCATTCTATCTAATGAGTCATTAATCATACCTGTCACCACCTCGGATTCAAACAATTTCTTATCTAACTCGCCAAGTGTTTTCTCAAATTTTTCATCAATATTTTGTATTTTCTTACTCAAATCATTAGATTTTTTCTTGGACATATGTAACTAACCCGCTATTTAAATACATAAGTTATTATAGTTTATTCTATTAGATACTACTAAATAATTTTATCAAATATATATTTTTTGAGGATATTTGCTTGTAAGATTGTTACTTTTGTGATATAAGTGATATGCTATAATTAGGTTTCATTTTCTATGCAACAAGATCTTGACCCTCCTCCACTATCAAATAAGCAGTTACTTGCATTTTTTGCAATGATAGTAGGAATGTTTATGGCAGTGTTGGATATTCAAATTGTTGCCAGTTCTTTATCAGTCATTGCAGCCGGCCTTTCTGCTTCTAGTGATGAATTATCTTGGGTTTAAACATCCTATCTTATAGCAGAAGTGATTATAATACCAATAACCGGTTTTACAGCCAAGCTTCTCTCCACTAGAATTTCTTATTTTATTGCTGCTCTTGGTTTTACCGTTATGAGTATTCTATGTTCGCTAGCCAGCAATATAGAAACAATGATTATTTTTAGAGCTTTACAAGGATTTTTTGGTGGAGCAATGATACCAACTGTCTTTAGTACAGTATTTATAATTTTTCCTGCCTCAAAACGCCCAGTAGTTACTGTGATAGTAGGATTAGTCGTAACAATAGCCCCAACACTTGGATCAACACTTGGTGGTTACATTACTGAAAACTTATCTTGGCATTTTATGTTTTTACTCAATGTAATACCTGGTATTTTTGTTTGTGTGGTCGTATATTTATACGCTGATTTTGATCAACCTAATTACAATTTGCTCAAGAATTTTGATTTTGTTGGCATTATTTTACTAACTGTTACTCTTGCTTCTTTGCAATATGTTTTAGAAGAAGGAAATAAGAAAGGCTGGATAGAAGATAATTTGATATTATTCCTTATCATACTAATTGTTGTTGGATTTATTCTGTTAGCTATTAGAGAACTGACATTTATTAATCCAATCTTAGATCTAACAACTTTTGCTAACAAAAATTTTACTTTTGGTTGTATCTACTCTTTTGTTATAGGTATAGGGCTATATGGTGCAGTCTATTTATTACCTTTATTTTTATTTACAATAGCTGGTTTTAATACTGTGCAAATTGGTTTTACCATGATGGTTACTGGTATGGCACAATTTCTGTCAGCTCCACTTGCAGGAAAAATGCTTGGCTCTGGACTAGATTTAAGAATTATGCTGGCTATCGGTCTTGCTATGTTTAGTTTAGGTTGCTACCTAAATAGTTTTTTAACAGCAGATGCTAAATTTGCCGAGTTTTTTTTACCACAATTTATTAGGGGGCTTGCTTTAATGTTTTGCTTTTTACCTACTAATAATATTGCTTTAGATAGCATGAGTAAAGATAAAGTAGGGAATGCTAGTGGGTTATATAATCTTACTCGTAATCTTGGAGGGGCTGTTGGTCTTGCAGTTATTAGCCTACTTCTTACAGATAAAACTAAAATTTTTAGCCAATATTTAAATGAAAATATTTCTTCCACTTCACCCTCTGTTCTAATGAAATTACAATTTTTAGGACAATTATTGGATGGTAAAGTGGTTGATCCGGAAAAGGCTTCGTATTTTTGGTTAGCCAGTAATATAAATAAGGAAGCATTTGTAATTGCGATAAATAGCATTTTTGGTATTATAAGTGCATTATTTTTTGTGGTAATGATCTTTCTACCGTTTACATCAACTGTTAAAGGTGGAGGAAAGTATGATGCACACTAAAATCTTTACTTTAATTATGTTGTTATTGGTGTTGTTTGGTTTAACAGGAGTACCTACTGATATTTTTGCATTGTTGTTTTCCTTAATTATCCCCAGTATATCTTATCTTGTGGCAATAAAACTCAATTTGATCCCTGATAGGATTTATTTAAATTATCATTCTATATTATATTTTATTTGGTTAATTAAAGAAATAGTTGTATCTAGCTTAGGAGTAATGAAGATTATATGGCGTAGAAATCTTAATCTACAACCAGTCTTTGAGTGGATTAATTCAGAACAAAAAAACGATACAAGTCTTGTAATATATAGTAATTCTATTATTCTTACACCAGGAACTGTAACACTTAACATATCAAATGGTATGTTATTAGTTCATGCTCTAGAACAATCATCAATCGACAATCTAAAATTTGGTAATTTTACTATGAGTAAAAGAATTCAGCACATTTCAAAGAACGACTATAGTCAATTCAGGAGAATTGGATAGCAGGAACGATGGAGCGAAGCCTATAGATAATAGGTGAGCGATCGAAGACGACATCACCAAATTCTCATCAATTGACTATATCATGAACGATAGGGGCAAATTCCTTAACTACAGCTTTATAAAGCTTGCGTTTAAAGGGAATTATAATTGATAATAACTCATCAAACTTAGCCCAACGCCATTCCTCAAACTCTGGGTTACGAGTATTAATATTAATATCTTCGTTAGTACCGGTAAACCTAATTAGAAACCATTTTTGTTTTTGACCTCGGAAATTACCACCCCATAATTTAGGTATTAAAATTTTAGGTACATCATAACTATACCAATATTTGCTTTCTGCAATAATATAGCCTTTATTACAACCTATCTCTTCGAACATTTCTCTAAGGGCAGCAACACTAGGTGTTTCTCCTAGATCTATACCACCTTGAGGCATTTGCCAAGCTGGTATTTTGGTATCTATTCTTTTTCCAACAAATACTCTATTAGCACTATCTATTATCATCATGCCTACACTTGGCCTATATGGCAATTCACGATAACATTTACAAATAGTTTCATTTTTCATGATTTTAGGTTTTTATATGAAAGGTAGACTTCTTTAAGAATTACCCTCTCATAAGCTAGTTTTACAATAAGTCTAGTATACCTGATGAATCTTCATTTGTGTATCTAAATTATTCTTATCACTTTATTTCTTCCGTCCTCCTTTGCTTGATACAGAGCTTTATCGGTACGTTCTATAAAATCACTAATAGATTCCCCAATTTTGTATTCAGTTACTCCTATGGAGATAGTTTTCTTAATAGGATATTTCTGCGTTTTAACTTTAAAATCGATAGACTCCACTCTTGTTCTTGCCCGCTGTGCTATATACATAGCTTCGTCAATCGTTATGTCATTTAAAAGGATAGCAAATTCCTCTCCGCCATATCTAGCAACCAAGTCTGTAACCCTAAAAATACTCTTCAGAACATTAGCAATGGTTTTTAGCACTATGTCTCCTGCTTGATGACCATAAGTGTCATTAACTTGCTTAAAATGATCAATATCACACATAAGTAAGCATAAAGGTCTTTTACTATCAGTAGATTTTTTTACCATTTGCTTTATGTGTGTATCAAAATAGTGACGATTAAATATGCCTGTCAAACCATCTTTGATCGACAAATTTACGCTTAACTCTAAATCATTGCGTAAAGTATCTTGGTAATGTTTTCTTTTCAATTGAGTTCTGATTCTAGCTAATAGCTCGTTTTTATCTACTGGGTATGTAAAATAATCATTAATACCCAGCTCTAAACCTTTGATAACTATCGATGTATTTTCTTCTTCAGCTTGTAATATGAGTACCGTATCATGGAATTTAGCATCAGACCGTAGCATTACGCTTATTCTTAAAGGATCTCCTTGCTCTAATTGGCAGCTGATAATTACTAAATCCGGGATATATTCGCTATCTTTCTTCAATTCATTGATATCAGATATTATTTTGATATTGGGGGTAAGGCTGAGAAGCGTTTTATTTATGTTTCTTGCCTGCACTATATCATCGTTAACTAAAAGTATTTTACTATCTGAAAAATTATCTTTTACCTCTATGACGTCACCACCTAATTCAGCATTAGTAGTGTTTCTAAGTTTGAGTTCATCAATAACCGCCTTCATTCTAGCAAGAGATCGTACCCTTGCAAAAAGAGCAGTGTCATCAATAGGTTTTGTTAAGAATTCATCAGCTCCAGCTTCAAGACCTTTTATGCGATCCTCAGTATCAGAAAGAGCCGTAACCATAATCACTGGTATATGAATAGTGTAAGGATTAGACTTAATTCGTTTACAGGTTTCAAATCCATCTATATTAGGCATCATGGCGTCAAGTAATACTATATCAATTCTATTAAGGGCAAGAACATTCAATGCATCTTTGCCGTTATTGGCAGTAAAGACTGTATAATATTCTCCTAAAAGTTTAGCTTCCAGTAATTTAACATTTGATTCTATATCATCAACTACTAGTACATTGGCTGTCATAAAGTAATATATTTTTCTACAGACTCTTCAAATCCTTACACATAAGTGAATTTTGTAATAGGTCTCATGTTTCTTGGAAAAAATTTTTTTTTATTGTAGCATGAATTTTTCATAGCACTAAGTAATATTACTCAAATAATTTGAAGAAGATGTTTCAAAGATCAATTGCCCTAATTCTTTAGATACACTAAATAAGTTTAATAAAAAGTCCGCATTCATTAGCGAGTCCAATAGTTCTTTCTATCTCTAGAATAATCACTTTATCTTTCTGTATGGCTAATCCTTTATAACCATAATTAGCTAAGTTACTTATTGTCTCTGCTCCTATTGTAGGTATATCAATTCTAGTATCTTGATCTTTCTTCATCATTTTAATAAGTACACCACCTATAGAATTTTTACGTAAATATGAACATCTTTCTATTAAATTATCTGTACCCTCAGCCGCTTCAATACCTATAATATACCCATTATCAACAATTACTGACTGTCCTACATCAAGATATCCTATACTATCTAATAGCTTTATCCCCAGTTCAATATCTGTGTTATCTATTTTAGATGGAACAGCTATGGTCATAACATCATTATTTGTTCTTAATATTTCATAACTAGAAATTACTTTAAACCCTTTTTCTTCTAGGAAATCTGTCACTATACTAAGAAGTTTATCATCTCCTAAAAATTTTTGTTTCAATATGCGTGCAAGTAACCTTGATCCCATTAAATCTACTTTAATTGATCGCAAATTAGGACGATTTACACTACCAGCAAGAATTATATTTTTTACATCATACTTACGAAAATATTCAATTATTGGCTTAACCATACCGATTTTAAAAAATTGGTGGGTAAAATCCTTATACAATACCGGATTTGCTTCTCCCTCCAAAGCTGCGATATAACATTGCCCGCCTTGCTTAATGAAACTATTGGCGAGTGAAATTGGCAATAAGCCATTTCCTGCTATAATTCCAACTATACTCTTTTGCTTTAAAGGGTATATTTGCAACATTTTATTTACTTACCTTATCATGTTCAACTTGTCTTGGCTGGCAAAATGCTCTACTAAGATCCTGTTTTATAAAAGTGATAATTTGTTCTACAATAGGATTACCTTTATATTGCTTTAAAACTATCTCAATTCTATCAGTAAAAATACCTTCGCCAATAAAAATCTCATCTACGGCTTTTATAGTATCAAGCGTTTCCTGATTATCAAAGCCACGTCTTTTCATCCCAACTAAGTTTATTCCTTCAAGAAATGCCCTTTCATTTGTAGCTAGCCCAAATGGAATCACATCTTTGCTCACTGCAGACATACCACCCACCATCGAATGTTGTCCTATACGTACGAATTGCAGAACAGCAGAAAGACCTCCTATAATGGCATAATCATCAACTTTAACATGACCAGCTAGGCTAACATAGTTAGCAAGAATTACATTATTACCCACAATACAATCATGTGCTATATGCACTCCAACCATCAATAAACAGTTATTACCTACAGAGGTAACCATACCACCACCTTTACTACCGGCTTGAATAGTTACATATTCTCTAATAGTATTATTATTACCTATGATAACCTCTGACTCTTCTCCCTCATACTTAAGTATTTGAGGGGGCTGACCAATAGAAGCAAATGGATATATAACTGTATTAGCACCAATTTTTGTTTTTCCCTCTATAACTACGTGCGATTTTAACTCAATATTATCCGCCAAAACCACATTCGGCCCAACAGTACAAAAAGGACCGACTCTGACATTTTTACCAATCGAAGCCTTTGTATCTATTATGGCAGTTGCGTGTATAGCTGATAAGGTCATTGTTAATTCCTATTTTTAACCATTGCAGTAAATTTGCTCTCTGCAACTATATGATCATTAACTTTGCTGTTACTTGAAAATTTCCAAACAGAGCCTCTATTTTGTTCTATTTTAGCATAAATATGTAATGTATCACCTGGCTCAACAACTTTACGAAATTTTGCCTCTTCAATAGTCATAAAGAAAACATCTTT
Organism: Candidatus Tisiphia endosymbiont of Myopa tessellatipennis; assembly: GCF_964031105.1. Classification (NCBI taxonomy): domain Bacteria; kingdom Pseudomonadati; phylum Pseudomonadota; class Alphaproteobacteria; order Rickettsiales; family Rickettsiaceae; genus Candidatus Tisiphia; species Candidatus Tisiphia endosymbiont of Myopa tessellatipennis. The sequence goes on from NZ_OZ035005.1 coordinate 290,326, forward strand.
ATCTTTGAAGTCCATTGATTTGGCTACTAAAATAGCAGATAGTTGAGCCATAGCCTCAATAATTAGTACACCAGGCATTACTGGTTTTGTAGGAAAATGACCAGTAAATTGCGGCTCATTAAAAGTAACATTCTTGATACCAACAATAGACTCATGAAGCTTAAATTCTAGTACCTTATCTATTAATAAAAATGGATAACGATGAGGTAGCATTTCCATTATTTCTATAATATTAATTGTCATTATATACATTCCTCTTTCTTATCTGTAAGCTATTTCATTTTTAGGTCAGCAAATCTTAAATCGAGCTTGTAATCATTTAAAGGACGACATGCTATTATCTTAAATTCTTAAAACATAGATTTTTTAGTTATCTAAACTCATTTTTTTGTTTACAAGTTGCTTCATAATTACTGATTGTTTATGCCAATCTCTAATTGGTACTGCAGGATATCCACCAACTGTAGCTCCTAGTGCAACATCTTTTATCACGCCAGATTTGGCTGCTACTTGGACTTTATCGCCTAGTACTATATGTCCGGATATGCCTGACTGCCCACCTAAAGCACAATATGCTCCTACCTTAGTACTACCTGCTATACCTACTTGGGCAACAATAACTGACCCCCGTCCTATTATAGCATTATGTCCTATCTGCACTAAGTTATCTATTCTACAAAAATCTTCTATTATTGTATCATTTATCGATCCTCTATCAATAGTAGTATTACTACCTATTTCAACATTATTCCCTATTTTTACCATACCAGTGTGCAAAATTTTCTTATGAATTCCTTTATCTGTTGCAAAACCGAATCCATCTTGTCCAATTCTCGCTCCCGCTAATATTACCACATCATCACCTATTATACTGTAACTTACTGAAACATTTGAGTGTATTAACGCTCTATTACCTATTACTACTCCAAAATCTATACTCGTCCCAGATTCTATAATGCAATTATCTCCTATTATAACATGATCTTCAATAACAACATTATGTCCTATATAACAATTCTTTCCTATAATAGCAGAATCTGCAATATAGCTAGAAGGCATAATTTTGTTAGGATAAGTTTTTGCTTTACTATAAAATAAATCTACTAATTTTGCATAAGCAAAATACGGATTTTTTGTTTTTAATAAAATTGTTCCATTATTAGATTCGTGCGAAAAATCCTCTGGGACTATGCAGCATGAAGCTTTAGTGTTTTGGAATTGAATAATATATTTGTTATGAATTAAAAAACTTATATCACCAACATCAGCCTCTTCTAATGACTTAACATTATGGATTAACAAATCATTTGAGTATACTATCTTAGCATCTATTAATTTTACAATTTCTGATAATTTATAAGGAGCAGATTTTTTATAAAAACGTGAGTTTATCATGGTTATTTAATTTTACAAAATAATGGCAACAGTATAAACGCCAGTTAGAAAATACTCAAGTTTTCTTACAATAATTTATATTTCAGAATATTGTTCATTATTGTATAATAGTTATTATACAATTTAGAAGTATAGTATAAGAGATTTATCATAGAGATGGTGGCTAGAGCCGGGATCGAACCGGCGACACAAGGATTTTCAGTCCTTTGCTCTACCAACTGAGCTATCTAGCCGCATGAACAGACCTATTGTACCCCAATTCGGGATAAGAATTGACAAATTCTTATCCCGAATTCGCGTTGTAGCCCCATCAATCTAACTTCGTTACAACTAACTTTCGGATTTGACATCAGATATCTGAACTTGATATTCCTTATTAAGTGCTTTGATCGCGTATAGCCACAATATTACAATAACAAAAAACACACCAGCAAAATAAGGTGTAGCTTCAGTGAAGGTAAAAGCAGGGAGCAAGATAAAGAATGTTGACTGGATAATACCACCACCAGATTTACCGAACCTACCACCTATAACTTCTACTGCCGCTTGACCTTTTGTTCTAAGATCCTTATCAAGAGGAATATATGCCATATTCTTGGTAGCATCAAATAGTGAATATTTTGTTGCCTTACTTAAAATATTCTGAATCATCCCAATCATCACTGCTACTGCCAAAGGTCCAGAAGTGAATAGACCAGTAACATACATCGCAATAGTACTATCAAAGAAAATGAAAACAAAAAAAGCAATACCAGTAATTAACATCATCACAGGAGTAATCATAGCGGCGGTGAACCAAGAAACCCTTCTTAAAATGTTAGAACCAACAATCATGAATAATATAGCTGTCACACCTTGCCAAGCCTGAAATTGCCCCATATACATGGTATATTCTTCTTTAGTTGGATATAGCTGCTGAATTTTTGATTTCCATACACCTTCTACAAGATTTACTGACACACCATAACATATAATTAGTAAGGCAATAAGTCCTAAATATTTTGAGCTAAAAATCATTTTGAAGCTTTCTATGAGAGATAACTTAACCCTGCCTTTCTTGTTTGCTTTACTTGTTGAGTCATATAAAGTAGGATCGGTTAAAACATGCTGATTCATCCATCTATATAATAACATGATAACTACAGCACTACTCATCATAATAACAAATAGTGGCGTAAATTTCAGTTCTTCTGAAACTATTTGAGTTTCTTTGCTTAAAAAATAGCCAAGTATTAATGCAGTAACTGGTAAAGATAAATTTGCTAACATACCAAACATAGAATAAAAACGCTTTGCCTCTTCAGTCTTAGTAATTTGGTTAGCAAATTGCCAAAATAATAAGCTAAGCATCATACTTCCCCAAAGTTCTGATATAGCATAAAAGATTGCAAAGCTCCACTTACCAACTACCCTAATGAACCACTTAAAATTTGGATATGCAATACTTAATGTATCAATTGTTTCAGGATTGGGATGCACCAACTCTGGGTAAGGATATAAGACAAAAGTGAATAGGACAAAATATGCAAGAAAAAAACTAGTTACAGCATAAAAAACATTTTCTTGTTTTAAAATATCACAAAGCTTTACGTAAGCAACCATAAGTAGTACTGCCATTGGTAAAACAACATAGGTTTTTACAAAACTTATTGCTTCAGGACCAATAGCTGTTACCACAAATCCATCTTTTATCGATCTAAGAGTGGAATAGTTGAGCAAAATACAAAACATCATGCCAGCCATAGGTAAGAATTTCTTATTTTCATGCCATTCAATTGGCCAAACTACTCTTCTCATTTCTGAGAAATAACTATTATTTTCTACCTTATTCATACTATTTTATTATTATTATAAGTCAGTGGACTTATACAGATATATACAAGAAAAGTCAAACGAAATGATTACCTTTTGCTAGATAAGTCTAATTATAGGTTCTTATATCTTAAAAACATATTATAACCTCAGTTCGATATAAGAATTAATAATTCTTATATCGATACTTGCTTTGTTATAAGGAAAAATGCACTCTTGAAGCGGCTGACGCGGGTGCATTTTAACTTTTTTCATCATTCAATATGTGATTTTAATTGTTAAAATCACATATTGAATGGAGTGTTATATTTTAACAATCAGGTGGGCAGCCGCTTCAAACCTGATTGTTTCTATATATAATAACCTGAATTCGATGTAACTTGTTACATCGAATTCAGGTTATTATAAGTAGTTATAAGAGGGTGACTTGATAAGAGCTAGACTGAAATAGTCGTGCATAGAATAAGTACCCTCTTATCGTTAAGTTTGCTTTGAACAAATTGTAGAAGATGCTGCAATGCAGTAGCCTTATACAATAAGATGAAGGAAATTATACTATGAATAAAATAATAGGTCTAGGTGTAAGTAAAAAATGGCTTGATATATGTGTATATATAATGGTATGGACCTACCCTATATACAGAATGAGAAGCGTATGCTAATCTTCTAGGATAGGAAATGAATCCTAAACAATAATAAGGAGATCCATATGGAAGTTACCACAATTGGTATAGATATTGCAAAAAGAATTTTTCAAATTCACGGTGTAGATAAAAATGGCAAGACAGTATTGAAGAAAAAATTAACGAGAGAGCAGATTTTAACTTTTATGGCTAACGTACCAAAATGTCTAGTAGGCATGGAAGCTTGCGGTGGAGCTAGCTATTGGGCAAGAGAATTAACAAAATTAGGTCATAAAGTAAAATTAATGGCCCCGCAGTTTGTTAAACCTTATGTTAAAACTAATAAAAATGATCAAGCTGATGCAGAAGCAATATGTGAGGCAGTAGCAAGACCTAATATGAGGTTTGTACCTATCAAAACTGTAGAGCAACAAGAAATTTTATTTATTCATAGAGTAAGGCAACGATTGGTAAAAAACCGTACTGCTCTTGCTAATGAGATCAGGGGATTATTACATGAATTTGGTTTTGTTATTCCGCAAGGAATCAATAAGATTATGACAAAATTAACTGAGATTTTAGATGCAGGGGCTTTAAGCCAGCTAAGCTATCAAACGTTTAGTGAGTTAAAAGAAGAATTTGTAGAAAATGATAAAAAAATAAAAGAGCTAGAACAACGATTAAAAATCATAGCTAGCCAGTATAGTAATCACCAACAACTAATGACGATACCAGGTATAGGTTTAATAACTGCCACAGCCTTAATAGCCTCAATAGGGAATGCTAGTTGTTTTGAAAATGGTAGGCAATTATCAGCATGGCTGGGATTAGTGCCAAGGCAACATTCTAGTGGTGGTAAAGATAAGTTGCTTGGTATTAGTAAAAGAGGTGATATTTATTTACGTACTTTGTTAATTCAAGGAGCAAGAGACGTTCTGAATAGCAAGATAAGATTTACCACGGAAGAACAAAAATCTAAAAAAGATTATAGCAAGTTTACTGAGTGGATGTTTAATTTATCTGAGAGAAACAGTCATAATAAAACAGTTGTCGCGGTAGCTAATAAGCTAGCAAGGGTGGTATTTGCATTACTCAGTTCAGGTAATGATTATACCGAGAGTAAAGTTTGTAGTTAAAAAAACTGCTCCAAATAATTGATGAAATGACATTATAGGTAATAAAAGTTTAACAAATTCCAATCCGGAATATGCGAAGAATGATAATATTGATGGTAAATAAGACGAACCTTAGCTTACAAAAAAACTGAATTTAGCAATGGCTCTTTAGAAGTCGAATATATGATAAGTATAAGTTTGTAAGCCAGCGAATTCCATCAGGGCTATAGGGTAAATTGCTTGATTTATTGTCTATAAGCCGGATACATGACTGCATTCGATTTTTTTGCTGTTATATATTATTTTTTTCTTGCATTGTTGGGTAGGTCCATACATGGGTAGGTCCATACATGCCAAATAATAAACCAATATATCACTGTTTTTTAAATGAGCAATCAGGTCATGAAGAATTTATAAACTTAATAAAAGAGCAAAAAGTTAAGCTAATTGTAGCTTGTATGTGTAAATTACTTGAAGTTTGTCATAAGCTTATTCAACAAAAACGCTTATTTGTTGTTAATCAATAATATTTTTTATTGATATAAAATACAGATAAAAATATTTAATTTTTTTTAAAAGATAATTGCTTGCTAAGAGCCTTAGAACTTATAGTTCGATATATACCAAATTTATCATATAAGAATTTGGTAATTATTTTAATATTCCCATTAACTATAGCTTTGTATTATAAAATTTTTCTTTCTAATAAAGTACCTAATCTAACACTATGGAGTTTGCATAGATCAGATGACTTATTATTTATTGATAATAATACAGCCGTTGCATCCTTAATAGCTACCATCTATATAGACCTAGATAAGATAAAAATTATACCAAGAACAAATACTCTTACAACCTCAGCTAATAGTTTTATTATTCCAGTTTTTCGTTTAGAAATGAAAGCAAAAGGAAAATTAGACGCAAAAAGTTTAACTGATCTAAGTAATATTATTTTATCTGCATCTAAACCTGAACAACTGATACAATTAGATTTTGATGCCACTTATAATCAAAGAAAAATTTACTCTCAACTAATTGAAACATTAGTAAAAAACAATAGGAAAATTTCTATTACTGCCTTATCTTCATGGTGTATGTTTGATAATTGGATAGATAAACTTTCAATAGAATATGCCGTGCCAATGGTGTATCAAGGCAGAAAAGAAAATCAAGATATAAGACGAGTAAAAAAATTTTTTACTGATAATAAAAATTGGCGTAGCAAAAAATGTCAAAATTATATTGGTCTTATGGCAGGTGATGTGCTTACTGTACCAACAAGCTTTAAAGTCTTTATATTTAATAAAGATAAATGGAATAAAGAAACATATTATAAAATAACAAAAAATATTCAATCATGAAATCTAAGAACACACCAATTAAATTGATTTATGCAGGAACTCTAATATTAATTACCTTTTTCATGCATATTAGCTTAGCTTGTATGAGTACAATCGAAACAAGGTCTTTCCCGTATGAAGAAGATATCTTCGATATAACCATACCTTTAAGACAAGAAGGAATATTAAAGACCTTTGCTAGAGGTTCCATAGCAATATTGCCTGATAAAACTAATCTGCTAGGGCTAATTCTAGCATATCGTTATTTATCAAATAATCCACCTACTACAGAAAACCTAGATAATTTATCTAAACCAATAAATGAAGAAATTAACTCACAAAATATATGGCGAGAAAATAGCAATAAAATAGTTAATGAAGAAAACTATCTTTCGTCATATAAATCAGTTAGCAACAAAGAAAATCAGGTGCAAACTAGTTTCTATTTTGAGAATTGCTTGAACAATGCTTTTACCTTTGCTGTAGAATTATTTAATGATAAAAGCAAGAAATATAATGCTTCTCAAATAAAACAATGGGTATCTAACCAAAATAAAGTATTTAATAACTGTGATCAGAACGTATTAATACTACCTACTATTTTGTCAGAAAATGCAACAAAAGAAGAATTAGATGATTATAACTACCAACTTGCTTCAGCTTATTTCTATGCTATGCATTATGATACTAGTAGTGAATTATTTACCAAAATATCAGAGAGTGATTCTCAATACAAAGATTTAGCTCTTTATTTAATATTTCGTTCTCTTTTTAGGCAAATAAAATATCAAAATAAAGATAATAATGATTTTTTTGTATTATATAAAAAATTACAACCTTTAATTAATACATCACCTTTTAAAGCTGAAATAGATAAATTATTAAAATATTTTATAATTAAACAAGATATAAATAAAGAAGTAATACAACTCACTGAACAATTAATCTCCAAAGAGATAAGGTCAGAAGATTATAATGATCATACTATAAAAAATGGGCTGATTACTAACCACCCATTTTTAGAATGGGCAAATTATTTTTATATTCAAGATAATTTTTTAGATACATATAAAAAATGGCAAAACTATAATTCATTACCTTGGCTGATACTATCTTTAAAAAAGATCAAATTATCAGATATTAAATCGCAGGAAGCTCAAAAAGTTATCCAAAAAGCACAAGAAATTACTGAAAATACGCAAGGATACATATTAACTCAATATTATTTAGCCAAACTTGCCTTATCTGAAAAAAATTACAAACTATTGGATGATATTACAACAAAAGTTTTAAAAATTCCTAATTTAGCACCTTATGAGGTAAATTTATTTAATTACTTACGTTCATATGCTGCAAAAAATTACCATGAGTATTTAACTTACATAGTACAACCTGTGTTATATATGTATACTGATTCCTCAATAGAATATGCGAATGATATCTCAGGAAAAATTATGGATATAATAGGACAGAGCAACAATCTCATTGAAAATGTCCCTACTAAAATGCTTACTGAATCCCTAGATTGTAATATACCAAAATGGTTAAAGAAACGCCTAATTGCTAGTGCTTGGACACGCTATATATTATTGGGAGAAATATCAGAAGCTGAAAATATATCTTCTCTTTTGGTGAAATTAAATCCGGAATTAAATGATGTTATTAATGGATTTTTATCTGAGAAAAATTTAGAAGTTAAACAGAAATTAGCTCACCTGATTATAATGCGTTCTCCTAGTTTAAATATATTTATCAAATCATATTTATGGCGCAACGATTCTTATTATCAAAAGGATCTAAATTTAACAGAATTGAGTATGAATAGTGAGAATTGGTGGAATGACCAAGATTTAGAAAATTTTGAGCTAAATAATTATGGGGAATTTTTAACAAAAGAAGATAAAGAACTAGCTAAAAAAGAATGGTCTTTTTTCAAAAAAAATCTTCCTAATAAAGTGGATTATTTTTGTCATTCAAGTATTGATAGTTACAATAAATTTAAAAATAAAGATTTTATTCCTGAAATGCTGCATTTATGTGTAAAGATGAGTAAAAAATGTCATAATGCCCCAAAATCATCTTATGAAGCTTTTATCATGTTGCATAAATATTATAAAAATAATAAATATACTCTATTAACTCCTTATAATTATTATGTAAAGCCAAAATAAAGTCGAGTAACCTACTCCAGTTACATGTATTAGTTGATACGGAGTGGAGACCCTTCAAAAGCAGGGGGAAAGCTAAATTTTGCTAAAAATATGCCTAGCTTTTTATAGTAACTGATAAATTGCTTTTATATGTCTGACAATACTAAGATTTACCAATTTAAAGTACATTTTAAAGATATAAGTCTAATGATTTGGCGTAGATTTCTAATTCAAATTTAGCTTTGCCCCTACTTTTGAATGGTCTCCAATTGCCAATTTGACTGCTGATTCTTTAAATTCGACCGAATAAATTAGTCATTTTTGTACTTCCTTTCTGTTAATCTTTCTGTTAATATTGTCTCGTATTAACTGTCCGGAAAACTGTTGACAGATCAATTTTTTCATAATACATTTAATCAGTAAAATGAGGTTATATTCAATAAAAATGTTTTTAAGCTTTCTATTATAGATTTTCGTATTTGGCTTCATCTTGGATGTACTGAGGAAGAGAAGGTTCATCCCCAAATGATTAGTTTCAATATTGACTTGTGTTTTAAGGTGTGTCCTCAAGGTGCTTATACAGATAAGCTAAAGGATGTTGTTTGTTATCTTAAGATAGTTGAGTTAATTACCGTTTTTTGTCAAGGAAAGTGCTTTAATGTTGTTGAGCATTTGACAGAATCTATTTATAAGGCAATTTTTGATTATTTAAATTCATTCCAACATCTAATCCAATCAATTAAAATTGAGACTCGTAAAGTTTCTCCTCCTGTACCCAACATTCATGGGGGTATTAGTTGGACGCATTACATTAATTTTATTAATAGACCTCTTGCGAAATTCGCTTATGCTAGGGAATTTGTAGGAGACACGGAATCTCGACCCGCAGCGTACTCAAATGTACGTGAGGAGCAGAGTACCGGTATCACGCACAAATTACCAGCAGAAGTAGAATTACGCAAGAGGTCTAATGAGGATGCGTGATGATTTATATAAGCTTGGGATCAAATTTAGGTAATCGCCTCGATAATTTATGGGAATCTGTTAACTTAATTAGGCAATATTGTTTATCAAATATTAGATGTTCTATCATCCTTGAAACTAAGGCAATTTTACCATGCAGTGCTTCTACTGACTGGGATAAGCCATTTTTAAATATGATAGTTGCTGGAGAGACAAACTTATCACCAACAGAATTATTGAAATCATTGCAAAATATAGAAATAACCATAGGACGTCCTAGAAAGCATGAACTATGGACCCCACGTATTATTGATTTAGATATTTTGTTTTATAACGATCTAATTATAAACACAAAGTATCTTGTTATTCCCCACCCTAAACTGGAGAATCGTGATTTTCTCAAACATCTATTAGCATTAATGGGTAAAGAGCCATGGAAATTCCAACCAAGTATAGAGAACTCTTTTATAAAAAGCTCTGTCTTAAATCCTCGGTTGGTAGGAATCGTTAATATAACTAAGGATTCTTTTTCAGATGGCGGAAATTTTTATGAAACAAATAAAGCTATAAAACAAGTGATAAAGCTTGTAGAAGATGGAGCTAGCGTTATTGAAATTGGTGCTCAATCAACAAGACCTAATGCAACTATTCAACCTATTGAATCTGAATACGCTAAGTTAGATGAAGTGTTAGAGGAACTAGCCCCTATTATTACTGATAAAAAGATCGATATAAGTATTGATACATTACATCCTTTTATTGCTGTAAATCTTATAGAAAAATATCATATAAGATGGATTAATGATGTTGGTGGAGGGTTTGATGATAATACATTAAGGGCTATAGCAAAAGCTGGTTGTAAATTTTGTCTTATGCATTCTATTACTATTCCACCAAGCAAAAATCAGATTATACCCTTAAACGTCAAACCAATTGATTATCTGATTCAATGGGGTAAGGGTGCTATACAAAGGCTTACTAAGCTTGGATTTACTCTAGAGAATATCGTTCTAGATCCTGGTATAGGGTTTGGCAAGACAGCTTATCAAAATATTGAAATATTAAGAAGTATAGATCAGCTTAAAAGCTTAGGTTCTTTGATAATGATAGGCCATTCTAGAAAATCATATATTCATGCTTTTTCTGAAGAACCCCATGCTTATGCTAGAGACATAGAAACAATTGGAGCTTCCTTGGCTATTAAAGATAAAGTAGATTTTTTACGAGTACATAATGTGAAAGATCATATGAAGGCTTTGGTTGCATATCACTCATCTAATAACGAGTAATGACATGATAAGCAAACAATCTATATCTATTATAGGAATCATGGCAGCAACAAAAGATGGGGTCATAGGACGTAATAATGCCTTACCATGGTATTATCCAGATGAAATCAAGCATTTTAGAGCTATTACCCACAACAGTATAGTTATTATGGGGTGTAATACTTATCAATCTATGCCGAAAACACTATTTATAGACAGGCAGACCTTTGTTTTATCTAATGATAACAGCTTGCAATTGAATGGCACTAAGGTTTTTACCTCTCTACAAAAATGTTTAGAACATCTTAAAAAATCGAAAACTAATGATAAGATTTTTATGATCGGAGGTGGACAAATAGCTCATTTATTTCTAGAACATAATTTAATTTCTTCCTTTATTCTTACAGAAATACATAAATTATATTCTGGTGATGTATATTTGGATCTTCGGTATTTCAGAAGATGGACAAGATATACTCTAAAGAAATCAAGTAATTATACAATTTATCTATTAAAAAACCCTGAGGAGGTTTCATGGAGTTTATAAATAATTTGGACGATACATTGGAAAAATGGTCTTTACTTAAACATCCATTTTATCAAGCTTGGAATAATGGTATCTTGGACAAGAATACACTGAACGTTTATGCTCAAGAATATTATAATCATGTTGCTGCTTTTCCTAGATATATCAGTCAGATTCACGCTTTATGTGTTGATATCCAGGCCAGACAAGTCTTATTAGAGAATTTGGTTGATGAAGAACAAGGTGACAATAATCATCCGGAGCTATGGTTACGTTTTATCGAAGGATTAGGTGTTTCTCGAGATAATGATAAGAATTCCAAATTTGAGTCAACAAAAAGATTGGTTAATGGTTTTTTTGAGTTAACTCAAACAGATTATCCTACTGGACTTGGAGCCTTATATGCTTATGAAAGACAAACTCCAACAGTATCAAAAGTCAAGATTGATGGTCTGAAAAAACATTATAATATTCACAATCAAAGAACCTTAGAATTTTTCGCTGTCCATGCAAAAACTGATATATGGCATACCAATGAACTTATTAAGCTGATTAACAAACTTAATAACATAGAACAAAAACAAGTACATTATGGAGCTGTGAAGGGGGCTAAATTACTTTGGCAATTTCTTGATGGGATGGAGTTATATGCAAATTCATGCTATTAAGACTCATAAAATCCAATATGGTGAGTCATTACAAACTATATTGACTCAATATATTGCGGATTTAAAAGAAGGTGATGTTGTAGCTATAACTTCAAAAGTAATTAGTGTATTAGAGGGAAGGTTTGTTAAAAAAGGTGATATTGATAAATATACATTAATTCTACAAGAGGCAGATCAAATATTAGAGACAGAAGAAAATAGATATAATATTTATTTAACTCTAAAAAATGGCTTACTAATTCCATCTGCGGGTATTGATGAATCTAATGCCGATGGTGTTTATGTATTATATCCTCAAGATGTTCAGAAAACAGCCTATTGGATTTGGCAATATTTGTGCAGTACACATAATATCTGCGATCTAGGAATTGTTATAACCGATAGTCATACAACTATTATGAGACGAGGTGTAACTGGAATTGCTCTTGGTTGGTGTGGTTTTAGCCCCTTATATTCCTATATTGGTAAGCATGATATTTATAATCAATCTTTAAATGTCACACAAATTAATATATTAGATTCATTAGCAGGAGCAGCTGTTTTTGTTATGGGGGAAGGCAATGAACAAACCCCTATAACTATTATTAAGGATGCTCCCCGTCTAACCTTTCTTGACAGACCTCCATCGGAAGAGGAAAAACTTAGCATTGTCATTAGTATGGAAGAAGATTTATATGGTCCATTATTAAAATCGGCGAAATGGGTGAGTTAAAAAGCGTGCAATAATGACCTAGTAAATGGGTTAATGTGCGTTGAAAAATAAGATTATTAACGGTAAGAGCTTCATTTTACTTAAAAACGATGATTGATATAAACCAGCAACAAATACTAAATAAAATTTCAGATATCACTTTTAGTGACAATACAAAATTAGTCAGTATTATATCTAATATTATAATTAAGGATAAAAATATTGGGTTTGCCATTGATATTCTTGGTAAAGATTCCAAGGAAATCGATGAAATAAAAATTAAAGCTATTAATAAATTAAATGAAATACCTAATATTGGGAAAATAACTATAGTTTTAACTAGTAGCAAAGGTGTAGCTAAAAAATCAACTAATCCAAAAGTTAAACATTTCATTGACGGAGTAAAGAAGATAATATTGGTGGCATCCGGTAAAGGAGGAGTTGGTAAATCTACTATAACAGCATTGATAGCGGAGCAATTAAATCTTGAAGGATACAAGGTGGGAATAGTGGATGCTGATATTTATGGTCCGTCAATTCCACAAATATTTGGTATTAGTGGTGTACCTGAAATAGTGTATAATAAAATGACCCCTTTAAAATCGCGAGGCATTGAAATTATTTCTATCGGATTTCTTATTAAGGATAATTCAGCCATTGTTTGGCGTGGTCCAATGGCTAGCAAGACCATTTATCAACTATTATCTCTCACCCATTGGCAGGAGTTAGATTATTTAATTATTGACATGCCCCCTGGTACTGGTGATATTCACTTAAGTATTTTAGAAAATTACCAACTAGACGGAGTAATAATAGTAACTACTCCACAAAAAATGGCTGCAATAGACGTCGTTAGATCGATTGATTTATATAGAAAATTTAACCTACCAATTTTAGGTATTATAGAAAATATGAGCTATCTAGTTGAACCAAGTTCGGGAAAGACAATTCAGATATTTAACGGTAATAGTGGAGAAAATTTTGCCAAAGAATATAATATACCCTTAATCTGTAAGATTCCTATTGAACCCAAATTATCTTACAACTGTGATAACAGCACTAGCCTTACAGATATAGTTAAACTACCAATAAAAAATTTTGTTTAATGATATACTCAAATGATTTGAATATAAAACTCATAAAAAAGCAGGCCATAAACAAAGTAGGATTATATGTCAAACATAATCAAGATAGAAGAAGCTCAAACCCTTAAAAGACCTGATTGGATAAAGGTTAAAGCACCAAATTCATATCAATATCATGATACAAGAAAACTAATTGAGAGTTTAAAATTAAATACAGTCTGTCAAGAAGCTGCTTGCCCTAATATAGGGGAATGTTGGGCAAAAAAACATGCTACAGTTATGATTTTAGGATCTGTCTGTACTCGTGCTTGTAGATTTTGTAATGTTAAAACTGGTCGTCCCGATTTACTCGATCCTCACGAGCCACAGAGACTAGCACAAGCCGTAATGAAATTAGGGCTTGAACATGTGGTAATTACTTCAGTTGATCGAGATGACTTAGATGATGGTGGGGCTGAGCATTTTGCCAATTGTATAAAGGAAATAAGATTAGTTGCACCTAATACCACAATTGAAGTTCTAACCCCAGATTTTCTTAAGAAAGATGGGGCAGCTGAAATAGTGGTATTAGCAAAACCTGACGTTTATAATCATAATGTAGAGACAGTGCCTTCTCTATACAAAACTATCAGACCAGGAGCGAGATACTATAATTCATTAAGTCTTTTGCATAACGTAAAAAAATTAGACTCTGATATTTTTACTAAATCAGGTATGATGGTTGGTCTTGGAGAAACAAACGATGAAATTATGCAAGTAATGGACGATTTAAGGGAAGCTAAAGTTGATTTTCTAACTATAGGACAATATTTACAGCCAACCAAAAACCATGCAGTAGTTGCTAGATATGTTCCCCCAGAAGAATTTAAATATTTTGAAAGAGTAGCAAGGGTTAAAGGGTTTTTGATGGTTTCCGCCAGTCCATTAACCCGTTCTTCTTATCATGCTGGTGACGATTTCCAAAAATTAAAGGGTGCTAAGGCCTCGGTTTCGGCATAGTATAAGAAAATGAAAAAACTACCTAAAAAGCTTAATCTACCCGTAATAATATCGTTCTTACTCGGCATTACTACCGGGATAGGATATAATGAAGTACGAGAAACAGCTTCTTGGCATAGTTTTCATACCGAAACTGATAATTTAAATGTTTGTTTTACCCCACCATCCGGCTGCGGATCATTAATAGCAAAAGAAATATCCAAGGCTAAGGATAGCATTTATGTTCAAGCATTTGGTTTAACTTCGCAAAATATAGTGGATCAACTAATTAAAGCTAAGCAAAACGGTGTTCAAATAAGGGTATTATTGGATCGTAGTAACTTACACGATAGATATTCTAAAATGCATGAATTAAAACGGGCTGGTATTGATGTCTCAATAGATAAAGTACCAGGTATTGCTCACAACAAAGTTATGATCATTGATAAAAGTAAGGTGATTACTGGTAGCTTTAATTTTACCAATGCAGCTGATAATAGAAATGCCGAAAACGTCTTATTAATAGAGAATAGCGATATTGCAGAAACTTATTTGCAAAGCTGGTTTAGTCGTAGAGCAAAAAATTAATTAATTGAACCTCAGTTCGATATAAGAATTATTAATTCTTATATCGAACTGGCTTTGTTATAAGGAAAAATGCACTCTTGAAGCGGCTGACGCGGGTGCATTTTAACTTTTTTCATCATTCAATATGTGATTTTAATTATTAAAATCACATATTGAATGGAGTATTATATTTTAACAATCAGGTGGGCAGCAGCTTCAAACCTGATTGTTTCTATATATAATACTGAATTCGATGTAACTTGTTACATCGAATTCAGGTTAATTGAGGTATACTCGAATAATCATACGAATTGGGGTTAATTAGTCCTGACCGAAACTATAGCAGACATTCCTAGTATCAAATTACTAGTAATATCTTTAGGAGTCTCAAAATCTATTAGCACAGGAATCCGTTGAACAATCTTAGTAAAATTACCAGTTGCATTATCAGTCGGAATTAGACTAAATTTTGAGCCGGTAGCTGGTGATATATTACGTATTCTGCCGTATATGATCTTTTTTGGTAAAGAATCAAACTGTAATTTAACTTTTTGCTTTGGTTGCAATTTTGCAATTTGCGTCTCTTTAAAATTAGCTTTCACATACATTTGTTCATCCTGCACAACAAAAAATAATACTCTCCCTAGATTAATAAAATTACCTACCTGCAAGCTACTATTTGCTACTATTCCGTCAACTGGGGCTATAATTTGGGTATTTACTAAACTTCTAGCTACTATATTTTTATCTTCCAGTAACCCTTTCATTTTTTCTTCCTCAGCAGTTTTCTGTAAAGCTAAAAGTAGTAAGTTCTGCTGTGCAATTTGCAAGTTTAACTTTGCCTGATTATAATCAGTCTTTGCTTTAGTAAAAGACATTTTAGATTCATCTAATGTTTTTTTACTAGCAAATTTCTCTTTGTTAAGCTCTTGAGTTCTTATATAATCAACTGAGTTAATCTCCAAATTAGTACTAGCAGAATCAACAACCTCTTGACAAAGCTCTAAACTAATTTGAGCTATTAAAGTCTTTTGTTCTATGATTTCTATATTTTTAATAGATGCCTTAATAGAAGCTTCCAGTGAAGCAAGACGTGACTTATAATCCTGATCATCGATCTCAGCAATAAGATCACCTTTTTTTACTCTCATATTATCTGAAATAAATACATTTTTAATCACTCCACTAATCTCAGAGCTAACGCTGGATATGTCAGCCTCAATATACGCATTATCAGTCGATTCTGTATGACTCCAAATATAAATATGATAAGCTAGGTAAACGACTATTACACCAAACAAAATCAGAAAATATTTAGCAAATGGATGAGACTTATATTGTTCAAAGATTTTTAACATAAATTAACCTCAGTTTTACGTAATAAATTAATAGTAAGCTCAAGTAATCATCGCCATTAGGGGGGATGTCCACAACTGTTGAAAGTTTACAAATACCTATACCACAGCGTCATTGCGAGCGTAAGCAAAGCAATTGTAAGCCAGCGAATTCCATCAGGGCTGTAGAGTAAATTTTATCTGTATTATTGAAAATATTAATAAAATTCACTTTGCTATAAGCCGGATACATGACTGCATTTGCTTTTTTGCTATTGACGTTATTTTTTTCTTGCATTTTACAGAAGCTCCATACATAAGTTAATAGTCAACTCTAAGAAAATACAACCCACATGCTGGAGCTTTTATACCTGCTGCCTCTCTTTTTTTAGCATCCAAAGCTTTTTGTATATCACCTGCCTGCCATATATTACGTCCAACTAATACTAAACTACCAACAATATTTCGAACCATATGATGTAAAAAAGATCGAGCAGAAACATATATTTTTATATCGTTGTTTTCTTGTGTAATAACTAACTTAGATAAGGTTTTTATAGGTGACTTTGCTTGGCAATATTTACCTCTAAATGAGCTAAAATCATGATTTCCTATGAGATAGAAAGCTCCATATTTCATTGCTTCAACATCAAGAGGTTGTTTTATCCACCAAGCACGATTTAAATCTATTATAACTTGACTAGGCCTATTAATAATTCTATATACATAATGACGTTCTACAGCAGAAAATCTTGCATGAAAATCTCCGTCGACTAGAACACAATCAACTACCCCTATATTATGAGATCTTACAAAATAGTTGATAGCCTGCATAACTTTATAGGGTTGCATATATTTCACTAAATCGAAATGTGCTACTTGCCCTAAAGCATGAACCCCTGCATCAGTCCTGCCAGCTCCGTAAATTACGGCTTTTTCACCGGTAAATTTGTAGATCCCATCTTCCAGTATTTGTTGAATAGATATAGCATTACACTGTCTCTGCCAACCAACAAAAGCAGTTCCTAAATATTCAATGGTAATCTTATATCTATAAAAATCAAGTATTTGATTCATCAATTTATTTACCGCCTATTTCAGCTCTCCATACTGCAATTCATACACTCTATGCATCTTATGTGCCATTTCATGATTATGAGTTACCACAATAATAGAGGTATTTTGTTGTTTGGCAGTTTTAAGTAATAAGTTAAAAACCTCATTAGCAGTATTAGGATCTAGATTCCCAGTAGGTTCATCAGCTAAAATAATTTGAGGATTATTAATTAGGCTACGAGCAATAGCTACTCTTTGTTGCTCACCGCCAGATAGCTCACCCGGCATATTATGTATTTTATTAGCTAGCCCTAACTCTGCTAATAGCTCTTCTGCCTTCTTCAGAGCTAATTTATAACTATCACCAGCAATTAATTTTGGCATTGCTACATTCTCTAAGGCAGTAAAATCTTTGAGTAAATGATGTTGTTGATAGACAAAACCTATATTACGCAGTCTTATTATATGAGCGTGATTTTGGCAATAGTTTGTTGACTCTATCTGCACCTCTCCACTATTTGGGGTATCAAGTAGACCAGCTATATGCAGTAAAGTTGATTTACCGCTACCAGAAGAGCCTATTATGGCAACTAGTTCTCCTTGCATTACAGTTAAGTTAACATTACTTAATACTTCAATAATAGATTTTCCCTGCTTATATTTCTTAGAAATATTTTTTAACATTAATACGGCTTTATTCATAACGCAAGGCATCCACAGGATTCAACTTAGCAGCTTTATATGAAGGATAAATTGTTGCACAAAAACATAGAACTATAGAGATAGTTGATACTAATATAACATCTTCTAATCTTACCTCTGATGGTAGAGTATATAAAAAATAAATCGCTGCTTCAAAAATTTTAGTACCAGTTACTTTCTCCAAGATATTTCTAATAGACTGGATATTATAAGCAAAGCTTGTACCCAATATGATACCTAAAATCGTACCGAGCAAACCTATAAACATGCCATTACAAATAAAAATAAGCATAATCTGCCTAGTACTTGCACCAATAGTACGCAGTACTGCAATATCCGAAGTCTTGTCTTTAACTAACATAAATAAGCTAGACACGATGTTAAAGGCTGCTACCATAATAATCAAAGAGAGAATAGTAAACATTGCTATCCTTTCAACAGCTAAAGCATTTAGAAACTGTAAATGTGATTTCTGCCAACTTGTTACTTTTAACCTTAATCCTAAAAGATTTTGTATCTCCCAAGCAAAATTTTCTGCTTTATTCGGTTCTATGGTTGTTACCTCAATTAGATTAATAACTTCCTTGAAAGACAGAAAATTTTGGGCAGCAATAAGTGGCATTAAAATAGTTGCTGAATCATAATCATACATACCGCTAGTGAAAGTAGCCACAACCCTGAATTCTTTAGATCTAGGCATACTACCAAAAGCAGTAGAAATTGAATTGGGAGAAATTAATTTTATTTTTGCACCTGCTTGAACTCCTAGGTTACGAGCAAGTTCATTACCAACTGCTACCACATCTGTACCAAAAAAATCGGTAAAATCTCCAGTATTAACATTCTGTAAAATTTGATTTTTATATTTGAGTTCAGTTAAATCTATACCTTTAATTATAGCACCACTATTCATTCTTTTACCTAGTGCAAGAGCTTGACCGACAATGCTTGGAGAAATATGTTTTATATAATTCTGACTAATTAATTTTTTGTTAATTTCATCATAATTTGCGATAGAACGTGATACTGGTGTTATGCTAATGTCACCATTAAGACCAATAATGTTTTTAGTCAGTTCATAATGAAAACCGTTCATAACGGACATAACCACTATCAATGCAGCAACACCGATAGTTACACCCATCAAAGAAACACCAGCAATAATAGAAACAAATCGCTCATTCTTCTTAGCTCTAAAATATCGATCTGCTACTTTTAGAATAAAATTATCTTTTATCATTTATTTAGGTTCATCAAATATTCTATCTACTTGCAATAATTTATAACAACCAATCAATGCTATAACTATAGTGATGCACATAACAATTGCTAATTGCTTAAAAGTACCCTGATAAAAATAACTAACTAGCTGCAAACATAATGCGGTAACAATCAATCTTCCTGATACCAATATAGCAGTAATCCTGCCTTTAGCATTTGGTATACTCTCTAATGCCAAAGGCCATAAAATATTACAAGGGAATATCATGCCAATAGCCACTAATTGTGTTACTATTGTTATAGTTAATGGGTCATTAGTCTTGCATATCACCAAAACTATAGCGGCAATTATAAAAGCTACAAGTGCTAAAATACTAAAGAAAAAACATTTTTTTTGTCCAAAATTCTTCAATAAATAACCACTGCTAAAACTTACAGCCGAGAATACTGCAGCCATTGCTCCCTGATAAAAACCAAACTGCTGAATAGACACTCCTAAATCTCGCATGTACAAAATGGGAGAGATAGCAATAAAAACCCAATAACCCTGCATAATAAAAAGCATGGTTACTATATGATAGACAGCTTTTCTAGATTTAAATACTACGCTATAGCCTTTTAAAGATATGTTAATATTATAATTTATCTGCCCTTTGGGAATAAATAATAGGCCTGTTATCAAACAAAATATCCCGAATATTAACAGTATAGCAAAATTACCTCGCCAACTAAGCAAAAAATTTACATAACTTCCTACTACCGGTGCAAAAGCCATGGCTAAAGTAATTGCACCATTTAAAGTTCCCGCCATTTTTTGTTGTTGTTTAACCGAATATAAATCAGCCAGTACTACATAGCCTAATACTGCTACCCCAGATATACCTACCCCTTGCAGAAATCTACCAAATAGTAACACGTAATAATTGGGGGCAAAAGTACAAAAGCTACTACCAATAATAAATATTATAAGACCTATAATGATAATTAACTTCCTGCCAAACCTGTCCCCTAAATTTCCTACAATCAGAGAAGTAACACAGTGGGCTATGAGATTTATTCCTAATAAAAATTCTACCTTAAAAGTAGAAAGATTAAAGGTATCTTGTAAATCTGGAAAACTAGGGACAAATAAATCTACCTCTGCTCCGCATAAAACCTCCATAATTAAAATAGTAATAAACAAATTCATAAAAAAATATATACTCCTTGCAAATGAATAGTTGATAAACAACAAGGCAATTTAAACGTCATAATCAACAGTTAATATAAACATAAGCAAAACTACCTGCTTTTTTATCTAATTTTTCCAGTCCATTATATACTTAAACTTCACAATTTGTAATACATACTCTATAACTCCTTAATGCTCAATACTAAATTTAGGAAATAATATTATGAAGAATTATCATTTATTTACTTCTGAGTCTGTCTCTGAGGGACATCCAGATAAGATGGCTGACCAAATTTCAGATTCTATACTGGATGCAATTCTTAAGGAGGATCCAAAAAAGAGCCGGGTAGCATGCGAAACACTTATAAAGACTGGACTAGTATTTATAGCTGGAGAAATTACAACAGATGCTTAGGTTAACATTGATCAAATAGTACGCAATATTATAAGAGATATAGGCTATACTAGCTCTGATATAGGTTTTGACGCAGACTCTTGTAGTGTGATTACTTCAATAAGCAATCAATCTCCGGATATTGCATTAGGTGTAGATAATCGTGAAGATCATGAAATAGGTGCTGGTGATCAAGGTTTGGTGTTTGGGTACGCAACGAATGAGACTCCTACATTTATGCCTGCACCAATTATCTATGCTCATAAATTAGTTATGAGACAAGCTGAACTCAGAAAAAAGGGCATCTTGCCTTGGTTAAGACTAGATGCTAAAAGCCAAGTCACTTTTAAATATGTTGAGAATAAACCAGTTGGTATAGACACCGTTGTGCTTTCTACGCAGCATCACCCTGATATTTCTCATGCTGATTTAGTAGAAGCAGTAATTGAAGAAATCATTAAGCCTGTGTTACCAGATGAATGGATTGATAAAAATACTAAATATCTTGTGAATCCAACAGGAAGGTTCGTAATTGGAGGACCTTTAGGAGACTGTGGACTTACAGGAAGAAAAATAATAGTTGACACTTACGGCGGAATAGCACGCCACGGTGGCGGATGCTTTTTTGGTAAGGATCCAACAAAAATCGATAGATCTGCATCTTATGCAGCAAGATATATAGCAAAAAATATTGTAGCAGCAGGTGTTGCACAGCGTTGTGAAATTCAAATTTCTTATGCTATTGGAGTTGCCCAGCCAGTGTCTATAAGTATTGAAACGTTTGGAACTAGCAAAATGAGTGAATCAGCAATAATTGAATTAATAAAGAATAATTATGATTTAAGCCCAAGCGGTATTATAAAAAAACTATCTTTATATAATCCAATTTATCTTAAAACAGCATCATATGGGCATTTTGGACGGGAAGATCAAGATTTTCCTTGGGAAAGAATAGATAATATAATGGGACTATAAAATAAGTTGATAATGCAGTATATGAGTAAGATTTTTAACTATAACCCCAATAAGAAATTAGCCATTATTGCTCTTAAGGTTAAAGCTAACGCAAAGACAAATAAGATAAGTGAGTTTGTCATAATTAATAATCAATATCATCTAAAATTATCTATAAAAGCAGTTCCAAAGGATGGTAAGGCTAACGATGCTATTGTCAATTTTCTATCCAAAGAATGGAAAATTTGTAAAAATAATTTTGAGATAATATTAGGTCACACTAATAGTATAAAACTCTTAGCAATAAAAAATATTGAATTAGACTATTTAAATTTACATTTAAAGCATTATATACATAACTAATAACATTGAAGTATAGTATTTTATAGGACTTACATGACCCAAGAAAAAAAGAAGTTTGACGCTGAAGTTGGTAAGATTTTAAACTTAATGATTCACTCTCTTTATAGTAATAAAGAGATTTTTATGCGTGAATTAATATCTAATTCTTCTGATGCTTGTGATAGATTAAGATATTTATTACAAAGTGACGCAAAGCTTATTGCAGATGATCCTCACTTTAAAATTACCGTCAGAATTGATAAAGATAAAAGGCAGATTATTGTTAGAGATAACGGTATTGGTATGAACCGAGAAGATTTGATTGATAATCTAGGAACTATCGCAAGGTCTGGTACAGGAAATTTCTTAAACAATCTGTCTGGAGATGCTAAAAAAGACAGTATGTTAATAGGACAGTTCGGGGTTGGGTTTTATTCAGCTTTTATGATTGCCGATAGCATCACCGTTACCTCAAGAAAAGCAGGAGAAACAAAAGCTTATGTTTGGCAGTCAGATGGTCTTGGAGAATATACTGTAGATGATCTAGACCATGATTTTACAAGGGGAACTGAGGTGGTTATTCATGTCAAGCAAGATGAAGATAGTTATATTGATCATTTTAGATTGAAGCATATAGTTAAAAGTTATTCTGATCATATAGCCATACCTATATATTTTATTGATGAGTCAACTGCTAATGAAATACAGCTTAATTCAGCTTCAGCATTGTGGACAAGACCTAAGTCTGATTTGACTTTTGAGCAATATAAAGAATTTTATAAAACTCTGTCTTATTCGCTTGATGACCCTTGGTTAACTATTCATAATAAAAATGAGGGTACAGTTGAATTTACTAATTTATTATTTATTCCGTCAACCAAGACTTTTGATTTATTCCACCCTGACCGTAAGAGAAGAGTAAAATTATACATCAAAAGAGTTTTTATTTCTGATGAAAATATAGATTTAATACCTTCTTACCTAAGATTTTTAAGAGGAGTAGTAGATTCAGAAGATTTACCTCTAAATATTAGTCGTGAATCTTTGCAGCATAATAGTACTTTAGAAAAGATTAAAGCAGCTATAACTAAAAGAGTCTTGAGTGAACTTAAAAAGAAAAAAGACGAGTCTATAGAGGAATACAGCAAATTTTGGTCCAATTTTGGAGCTGCTTTAAAAGAAGGACTGTGTGAAGCAACTAGTGATCATGACAAATTACTTGAGACATGTATATTTAGCAGTAGCCTTTTAAATAAGATGATTAGTCTTGATGACTATATTAGCAACTTTAAAGAAGGGCAAGACACTATATATTATCTTAGTGGTGATGATCCAGCAAAATTACTTTCTAGTCCTCAAATAGAAGGATTTTTAAGTAAAAACATAGATGTACTTCTTTTTACTGATACAGTTGATGATTTTTGGGTTAATGTCAATAGTAGCTACAAGGGTTATGCCATTAAATCAGTTACTAGAAGTGATATTGATTTAGAGAAATCTGAGCAGAAAATAGAAGATGTAAAAGACGAAAATGATGAATATATAAAATTAACGGAATATTTTAAAGAAATATTAGGTGATTTAGTAAAAGATGTAAGGATTTCTAAAAAACTTACTTCAAGCCCAGCTTGTCTCGCCGTTGGAGACGGAGCTATGGATATTCGTATGGAAAGATTCTTAATTGAACAAAAACAATTAATAGCAGCATCTGCTAAAATACTTGAGCTAAACCCTAAGCATAAAATTATTGAGAAAATTAACGCTGATGTAATCTCAAATAATAAGGACTATGCTAATGAAGAATTGGTTAGATTAATGTATGACCAAGCCTGTATTGTAGAAGGTGAGCCAGTCAATAATACTGGCGGATTTGCAAAAAGACTTAATGATATTATGCAAAAAGCTATCTTATAAACTTAACAATCATATGCAGAGACGTCTCAAATCTGATTGTTTCTATAATTTCACCGATTTGGGATAAGAATTGACAAATTCTTATCTCAAATTCGCGTTATACGGGTTTACTGGGTTTCCGAAATTTGTCCAAAACTATTATATTATCTGCTGAATTAGATTTACTTTTAGAATCGCTAGACACCTTAATTGTTTCTCTTTTCTTCTCGTTAGGCAATTCATTAGATTTGATTGTTTCTAACTTAAACTTTAGGCTGTAACCATTATTAGGATCAACAAAGCTGATAAGCGAATCAAATGGTACATAGATAGTTTCTTTGATACCATCAAAACTAATTGTTACAGAAAAGCCATTGAGCCCTACAGTTAAATCTTCAAATTGATATTGTATTACTATAGTTATTTCTTTGGGATAACGCTCTTTTATCCTAGAAGATAAAACTACGGCAGGATTATCAGTTTTGTAAGAAATATACAAGAGTTGATTCAGCTGCAACTTATCGGTACGAATTTTTGAAAGAATCTTTTTTACAAATTCCAACATACATTCGTTAAGAAATTGTTGATATGGGGTCTTCATAGTTATAAACTAAACAAAGAAAATAACACAAAACTCGATATAGCTAATCCGAAAATGTTTGATCCATAGTAACAACCTTGATGTCATTCCTAGCTAAAAACGGGAATGACATAGCTTCTAGCTAGGTCACATTATAACTAAAACCTTTTCAGGTTAGCTATAGGCTGAACAAAATTTTAATAGTCTTAGTTCAAGCCTTATTCACATGAGGTTTAGTATATCTCTAGTTATGCAAGATAAAATTCTAGCGGGGCTTTTTCTGTTGCCCGGTTAAGCCCCCAACCGCGTAGGACTAAGCAGCTAGTGCTGTAGTTCCTACGAAACGTTCATTATCATTTGCGTTTCTTTTTTTTAACCCAACGACACAAGGTCCGGCGGAATTATACCGAGTAAAGATAATTTTTTTATTAAGCACGTCGATCCTATTTCGCCCCCATGAAAGCTTATGGATAAAACCTGTAGTATCCTTCTATCACAACTTAATTTGGTGGAAGCGTCGGGTACCGCCCCCGAGTCCGCAACCTCTATTCTAAATCACGTTTATTACTATAGCTACAAAATCAGCAATTTTATGCTACAACAATTATAATAGGATGTAAAGGGCAAATTTTAAAAAAGTCTATTGTATATACTTATAAGAAGTGCGATAATCAATTAACATGAGTTCGATTCTAATTCCCTCGATGTCATTCCCGCGTAGGCATTATACCCAGTATAGAAGGATAATTATTACATCGAACTCACGCGAATTTGGGATAAGAATTAGTCAACTCTT
Source organism: Candidatus Tisiphia endosymbiont of Myopa tessellatipennis (assembly GCF_964031105.1). Taxonomy (NCBI): domain Bacteria; kingdom Pseudomonadati; phylum Pseudomonadota; class Alphaproteobacteria; order Rickettsiales; family Rickettsiaceae; genus Candidatus Tisiphia; species Candidatus Tisiphia endosymbiont of Myopa tessellatipennis. The sequence continues at coordinate 315,950 of NZ_OZ035005.1, forward strand.
ATCCCAAATTCGGGTAACTCAGATTAATTAAAACAGTTATTTGATTTTTATGAAACTAATAAAGCTATTCTTCCTTGTTATATGTTGTTCCTTTTTGATGACTGGTTGTGATAATCAATCTAAGGAACAAAATTTAATAGTTGCAACTTCTGCAGATAACCCCCCTTACGAATTTATCCAAAATGGTCAAATAGTAGGATTTGATATTGATATTATTAATGCTATAGGAGAACAAATAGGGAAAAAAGTTATAATTAAAAATTTTGATTTTAATGGTTTACTTGCATCCTTGACTACTGAGAATGTTGATATAGTGATAGCTGGGTTATCAGTAACCGAAGAGCGTAAAAAACATATTAGCTTCTCAGTTCCTTATGTATCAACGAATGTGTCAATATTGTATAGATCAGCAGATAATTTAAAGAATACTGGAGATTTGGATAATAAAGCTGTGGGTGTACAACTTGGTACAACATGGGCGGTAATAGTTCAGGATTTAGCTAAGCAGTTTAATATTAGAATAAATTATTTATCAAATAATTTAATGCTAGTCGAAGAGTTAAAGTCAAAAGTTATAGATGCGGTGGTACTAGAGGCATCCCAATCTAAGAAATTTATTGAGAATAATCCTGATCTTGCTAGCTTCAGTTTAACAGAGTTTTCATCTGAACTAGCTATCGCTATGCCAAAAAATTCTAAACTTATTGAGAGTGTTAATAAAGCTATTGTTGAATTGACAGAAGATGGAACAATTAGCCGTATTACTAAAAGATGGCTTCAACAGTGAATTCCGAACGATTTAAACAAGCTCTTAGTACTTTTCCTACAGGGGTTACTATTATCACTACTTTATACAATAATAAGCTATTTGGTTTTACTGCAGATTCCTTTACCTCAGTTTCTTTGTTACCACCTTTGGTATCGTTTTGTCTTGATAAACAAGCTTTTAGCATGAGTGCTTTTACTAGTAGCGAGTATTTTGCTGTTAGTATTCTAGCTGAGGATCAAGAAGATATTTCTAGGCATTTTTCTAAGTTTAACACTGATAAATTTGCGGGTATTTCGTATAATTTAGGGTGTACTACTAATTGTCCTTTGATTGAGGGAGCAGTTTGCCATATTGAATGCAACAAGTTTAGTCAATATGAAGCAGGAGATCATGTTATACTGATTGGTGAGGTGATAAATACTATAGTGAACAGTAACTTAAACCCTCTAGTACATTGTTTAAGACAATATAGAGGATTAAAATGACTGTTTGTATAGGTGTTTGTGGTGCAACTGGTAAAATGGGGCAGATGATAATTCAAAGAATGAATGGATTTAATGCTTGTACACTTTCTACAACATTTACTAGAAAAAATAGCATAGATGATCTTGCTAAGTTTTGTCAGAATTCTGATGTAATTATCGACTTTTCTAGCAGTGAAATATTAGAAAAATTACTTGATTATGCTATTAGCTACAACAATAAATTAGTGATTGGCACTACTGGCCTAACTCAATATCAGCTTGATCACTTAAACGCAGCTTCCAAAAGCTTGGCTATATTATATTCAGCTAATATGAGTTTAGGTGCGAACTTACTTACAGTACTGGCAGAAAAGGCAGCAAAAACTCTAGATAATACTTACGATATAGAGATTCTAGATTGTCACCATCGTATGAAGAAAGACGCCCCTTCTGGTACAGCTATAATGTTGGGTAAGGCTGTAGCTAAGGCTAGAAATTTAGATTTTGATGAATATGCAGTATTTGATCGTAGTCAAAAAGGTCAAAGACAGCCTGATGAAATTGGTATTAGTTCTATTAGGGGAGGACAGGTACATGGGGAACATGAAGTGTTATTTTTAGGTAATAACCAAGTTCTTAGTATAAAACATCAAGCATTAAGTAAAGAATCCTTTGCTGATGGTGCAATTCAGGCTGCCATTTGGTTATTTGATAAACCAGCCGGTCTTTATTCAATGCGTGATATGTTCTCGCTACTCATCTTCTAGACGAAAAAGTGCTTAAAACACCTAAAGAATAAGGTTTATAAGGATTTTGCCATAAGATTTGTAGTCATGTAAATGATATTTTTTATTTGACAATGCTAGAATTTAGAGATATAATCTCTTTCATGTATATTACAACTGTTCCAAACAGAAATTCTCGTCCTGCAATATTGCTTCGTACCTCTTATCGCTACTCATCTTCGAGACAAAAAAGTGCTTAAAACGTCTAAAGAATCAGGTTTGCAGTGGTTTTAGCATGAAGTTTGTAGTCATGTAAACATCACTTTTCTACTTGACATACTAAAAATTAGTCAACATAATGCTTCTTATGTGTATTACCATTGTTTTGTTTCAAATAAAAACTCTTGTCATTAAAGTACACTTTTATCAGTATTTCTTTATTATAAAATTCCACAGGTGAAAAAATAATGGTATGGACCTCCTGATATACAGAATGAAAAGCAGTTGCTAATCTTCTAAAGTTAATATTAAATATTAAAATAACAATCAGGATGCTAAGATGGAAGTTACCACAATTGGTATAGATATTGCAAAAAGAATTTTCCAAATTCATGGTGTAGATAAAAATGGTAAGACGGTATTAAAGAAAAAATTAATGAGAGATCAAGTTTTAACATTTATGGCTAATTTACCAAAATGTTTGGTAGGGATGGAAGCTTGCGGCGGAGCTAGTTACTGGGCAAGAGAAATAACTAAATTGGGGCATACAGTAAAACTAATGGCAGCACAATTTGTCAAACCGTATGTTAAAACTAATAAAAATGATCAAGCTGATGCAGAAGCTATATGTGAAGCGGTAACAAGACCAAATATGAGGTTTGTACCAATTAGAACTGTAGAACAACAAGATATTTTATCAATTCATCGAGTAAGAGAGAGATTGGTAAAAAATCGTACTGCCCTTGCTAATGAAATTAGGGGTCTACTACATGAATTTGATTTTATTATTCCTCAAGGGATCAATAAGGTTATGACAAAATTAACCGAGATTTTAGATGAAGGAAATTTAAGCCAGCTGGGTTATCAAACATTTAGTGAACTGAAAGAGGAATTTTTGGATAATGACAAAAAAATAAAAGAGATAGAAAAAAGATTAAAAATAATAGCTAGCAACTTAACTCAATATCAACGATTAACAGCTATACCTAGTCTTGGTTTAATTACTGCTACTGCTTTAATAGCATCAATAGGTAATGCTACAAGTTTTGAGAATGGTAGACAATTATCGGCATGGTTTGGATTAGTGCCAAGGCAGCATTCCAGTGGAGGGAAAGATAAGTTGCTTGGAATTAGCAAGCGAGGTGATGTTTACTTGCGTACTCTATTGATCCAAGGAGCTAGAGCTGTACTAAATGCCAAGATAAGATTTACATTGGAAGAACAAAAATCTAAAAAAGATTTTAGCAAATTTACGCAGTGGATGTTTAATTTATCTGAGCGAAATGGACATAATAAAACAGTAGTTGCTGTAGCTAATAAACTGGCAAGAGTGGTGTTTGCAGTACTAAGGTCAGGGGATGATTATGTAGAGAGTAAAGTTTGTAGCACAGAGCTATTATAATTAACATAAAATAAAATAAATAGTGGTTTATTAATTAATAGGTAAACAAAGAATATGTAAAAGATTCCAACCCGGAATATGCGTGAGATAATAATATTGATGGTAAATAAGACAAACCTTAGCTTACAAAAAAACTGATGACTACAATGGCTCTTTGAAGCCGATAAAATGATAAGTATATAGTAAATTTGTAAGCCAGCGAATTCCATCAGGGCTGTAGGATAAATTACACATAATTTATTAACTATAAGCCGGATACATGTATGCATTTGCATTTTTGCTATTAGATGTTATTTTTTTCTTGCATTTTACAGGAGGTTCATACATGTAGTCAGTAACGAGAATTTAATTCTACACTCCACTCGTCGCATAATACTCACGTTCTATAGCATAATTTCTGCTCATATTTATCTCGAAGATAAGACGCGAATCCTTGATATTCTCAAAAAACAATTCGTAGGAGCAGAAGAGTACACTCCCTATTAAAGAGAATCTATCCTAAAGTTTTCTGATAATTGACCTCTTCCTGGTCCAGTTTAGCTGCAAGTTTACGCATCCTATTCATGTAAAAGCCTGTTCCTGCTGGTACTAATCTACCAACTATGACATTTTCTTTCAACCCACGCAATTTATCAATTTTTCCAGCTATAGCAGACTCCGTTAGAACTCTTGTTGTTTCTTGGAAAGAAGCAGCAGAAATAAATGATCTAGTTTGCAACGATGCCTTAGTAATACCTTGTAGGATTGGTTGGGCTTCAGCCGGTCTTAAACCGTTATCTATAGCTTTTTTATTAATTTCAGCAAATTCACGATGATCTATCTTCTCATCAACCATTAATGTCGTATCCCCAGAATGGGTTACCTCTACTTTTTGTAACATTTGGCGAATTATTACCTCAATGTGCTTATCGTCAATTTTTACGCCCTGTAAACGGTAAACTGCTTGGATTTCTCCTACCATGTAGCTTGTAAGAGCTTCCACTCCCATTACCTTTAAAATATCCTGTAGAACTGGATTGCCATCAATTAACATATCGCCTTTTTTAACAAAATCACCTTCATTAACAACAACATGTTTGCCTTTTGGTACCATATATTCAATTGGTGTAGTGTTATCACTTGGCTGAATAACAATACGCCTTTTTGACTTATAGTCTTTGCCAAATTCAACTCTACCATCTACTTCTGCAATAACAGCATGATCTTTTGGACGTCTAGCCTCAACAAGTTCAGCTACTCGTGGAAGACCCCCAGTAATATCTTTTGTTTTAGTTGATTCCCTTGGAATACGTGATAAAATATCACCTACTGACACCTTAGCACCATCTTCAACATTTAAAATAGCATTCACTGGCATGTAATATCTAGCCTCCAAACCATTGGATAGCATAATAGTTTCTCCATTCTCATCAACTAATTGAATACGAGGACGTAACTCTGCTCCGCGTGAATATTGTTTTGATTCAATTATAACTTTGCTAGAAATACCAGTTGTTTCATCAGTGATATCACGAATTGACACTCCTTCTACCATATCCTTAAATACAACCTTTCCAGATTTCTCGGTAATAATCGGAATAGTGTACGGATCCCTCTCTACTAATTTTTGTCCTTTTTTTACCTTATCTGAATCATCAGCTATTAATCTTGCACCATACGGTACTTTATGTCTTGCCTTCTCATTATTATTAGCATCCAATAATAATAACTCACATGAACGACCCATTACGATCTTACGTCCCTCAGAATCAACAACCACATTACGACCTAAAATCTTCACTTTTGCATCATGAGAGGCTTCTATTGAAGATATTTCAACACCTTTCGTTGCAGCTCCTCCAATATGGAAAGTTCTCATGGTCAGCTGGGTACCTGGCTCACCAATTGACTGGGCAGCAATCACTCCTACTGCTTCTCCGACTGATACTAAAGAACCAGTGGCTAGATCTCTACCATAACATCTTACACATATTCCATCAACAACCTCACATGTTAGAACAGATCTTACCATTACCACATCCAAACCAGAAGATTCGATTTCTTCTAATTTTGCTTCATTAATTAATTCACCGGCTGATAGTAATAATGCATTAGTAACTGGGTGATATACGTTAATCGCAACTGTTCTACCTAAAATTTGCTCTGCGAGCGATACAATAACTTCACCACCATCGATAATACTTCTAACTTCTATGCCTTTTGTAGTTTTACAATCTTCATCAGTAATTATACAATCTTGAGCAACATCAACTAATCTACGGGTTAAATACCCAGAATTAGCTGTTTTCAACGCTGTATCTGCAAGACCTTTACGTGCACCATGTGTAGAATTAAAATATTCAAGAACAGTAAGACCTTCTCGAAAATTAGAAATAATCGGGGTTTCAATAATCTCACTTGATGGTTTAGCCATCAAACCACGCATACCAGCTAATTGCTTAATCTGTGCTGCTGATCCCCTTGCTCCCGAAGTAGCCATCATATATATCGAATTTACTTTCTGATGATTAGGCTTATTATTAACAGGTGTCATAGCAATTTCTTTCATCATGTCATTTGCCACTTTATCCGTACATTTAGACCAAGCATCAATCACTTTATTGTATTTTTCACCGTAAGTAATTAGACCATCAGAATATTGTTGTTCAAATTCTTTTACCTCAGTCAATGTTGAATCAATATGACTATCTTTTGATTTTGGTACAACCATGTCGTCCATACCAAAAGAAATACCTGAGGAACAAGCATATTTAAATCCAAGTTTCATTAGTTGATCAGCAAAGATCACTGTAGCCTTTTGTCCACAGTGGCGATACACCAAATCAATAACCGCAGATATATCCTTTTTAGTCATGGATTTATTTACGAACTTAAATCCAACATTATGATTACGTGGTAATAATTCTCCTATAATTAACCTACCAAAGCTAGTATCCACTATAGTTGATACAACCTCCCCTTCAACATTAAGCACATCGCGACGAAATTTTATCTTTGAGTGAATAGTTATTACCTTATTATACAAAGCATGTTCAATCTCCGACATGCTAGCAAAACTCATCCCTTCACCAAGTTCATTGTCAAAAACCATTGTTAAATAATAAAGACCTAGTACTATGTCCTTATCAGGGACGATAATCGGACGACCATTTGCCGGACTCAATATGTTGTTTGTTGACATCATAAGTACTCTTGCCTCAAGCTGAGCTTCAATTGAAAGAGGGATATGCACTGCCATCTGATCACCATCAAAATCAGCATTGAACGCAGCACAGACTAAAGGATGTAGCTGGATAGCTTTCCCTTCTATCAGTAAAGGTTCAAAAGCTTGGATACCTAAACGATGCAAAGTTGGTGCTCTATTCAGCAATACTGGATGTTCACGTATAACTTCTTCTAAAATATCCCATACTTCTGATTTCTCAGCTTCAACCATTTTCTTAGCAGCTTTTATAGTGGTAGCAATTCCATATAATTCAAGCTTTGAATAAATAAATGGCTTGAATAATTCCAACGCCATCGTCTTTGGTAAACCACATTGGTGTAACTTAAGCTCTGGTCCCACAACGATAACAGAACGACCAGAATAATCCACTCGTTTACCAAGCAAATTCTGACGAAAACGACCTTGTTTACCTTTTAGCATATCACTAAGTGACTTAAATGGACGTTTATTAGTATTTTTCACTACTTTACCACGACGACCATTATCAAATAATGCATCGACCGATTCTTGTAACATCCTTTTTTCATTTCTGATGATAATATCCGGTGCTTTTAGTTCAAGTAGTCTTTTTAATCTATTATTTCTATTAATAACCCTTCTATAAAGTTCGTTAAGATCAGAAGTTGCAAACCTTCCTCCATCAAGCATAACTAATGGTCTAATTTCAGGTGGGATAACTGGCAAAACAGTCATAATCATCCATTCTGGCTTATTCTCAGATTCAAGAAAATCTTCAACTAACTTAAGTCTTTTAACAATCTTCTTCTTTTTAACTTCTGAAGATGTATTTAATAAATCTTCTTGCAAACTCTTCTTTAATTCAGGTAAATCAAGTTCTGTAAGCATCTGCTGAATTACTTCAGCCCCAATAGAAGCAGTAAAACTATCTTCTCCGTACTCATCTTGTGCCTTTTGCAAACCGTCTTCCGATAAAAGGTCACCTTTTTGCAGAGCAGATAACCCAGGATCAACAACAACATAACTTTCAAAATATAGAACTTTTTCTAGATCCTTCATAGTCATATCTAGCAATGTACTAATCCTTGATGGTAAAGATTTCAAGAACCATATATGGGCAACTGGTGCTGCTAGCTCAATATGCCCCATTCTTTCTCTTCGGACTCTAGATGTAGTAACTTCAACACCACATTTCTCACAAGTGATGCCACGATATTTCATACGTTTATATTTACCACAAAGACACTCATAGTCCTTCACGGGTCCAAAAATTCTAGCACAAAATAGTCCTTCTTTCTCTGGCTTGAAAGTACGGTAATTTATTGTCTCAGGTTTCATTACCTCACCAAAAGACCATGAACGCACTTGATCAGGACTAGCAATATTAATTCTTATTTGATCAAATTGCTGAGTACTGCTTAATTGTCCGTAAAAATTTGTCATCCCTGTTGTCATAAAGATTCTTCCTTAAAAAATTTTTCAGATATAGTTTAGTAAAAAGCCTCTTGGATCTTCTGTAGCAATTGCAAAAAATATCTTTAATCTGTGGTAGTATCCTCAAGCTTTACATTTAAGCACAAGGACCTGAATTCTTTGATCATCACGTTAAACGACTCAGGAATACCCGATTCAAAATTATTATCACCTCGGACAATAGATTCATAAATTTTAATTCTACCAACCACATCGTCTGATTTTACAGTTAACATTTCTTGTAACGTATAAGCAGCACCATAAGCTTGCAGTGCCCAACACTCCATCTCACCAAATCTTTGACCTCCAAAATGCGACTTACCACCTAATGGTTGCTGAGTTACCAAACTATAAGGACCGATAGAACGAGCATGAATTTTATCATCAGCCAAATGATGTAATTTTAGGAAATATTTATAGCCAACTGTAACGGCACGATCAAAATACTCTCCTGTTCTACCATCAATCAACCTAATTTGACCTGATGGGTCTTGATCTGCAAGGACTAGCATTTCTTTTACATTCTCAACCTTTGCACCATCAAAAACTGGGGTTGAAAAATATACCCCCTTATCGATATTATTACAAAACTCAATAATCTCTTGATTGGACATTTTCTTTATATTTCTTGTCGTTGAGTTATGCCCATATACCTCGGAAACAAAAGATTTAAGCTCTTCTACATCAATTTTGTTGTTATGAACTTGATCCAACATAGAAGATATTTTTTTACCAAGATTTACTGCCGCCCAACCAAGATGAGTCTCTAAAATCTGCCCTACATTCATACGTGAAGGTAAGCCAAGTGGGTTAAGAACTATATCAACTACTGTGCCATCTTCTAAAAATGGCATATCTTCTTCTGGCATAATACGAGAGATAACACCCTTATTTCCGTGTCTTCCGGCCATTTTATCTCCAGGTTGTAACTTATGTTTAGTAGCAATGAATACTTTTACAACTTTAAGAGCACCTTGTGGTAAGTCATCACCACTTTGTAATTTCTCTACTTTGCTAGTAAAACACTTATTAAGCTTCTCTTGCTTTTCATCATAATGACGTTTAATTTGCTCAATTTCATTCATTACATTAGCATCTTCAACAATCAGTTGCCAAAATTGTCCTTTTGATAATGACTTAAGAGTTTGATCACTAATCAATTGACCGGATTTTACGGATTTAGGGCCGCTAACAATTATTTGTCCTGTTAAAATCTTCTCTAAACGCATAAAAACAAAATGCTCTATGATTCGAAGTTCATCATCCCTATCTTTTGATAATTTTTCAATTTGTTGTTTTTCAATAGCTATAGCACGCTCATCCTTTTCTATTCCCCTACGAGAAAACACTCGTACTTCTACCACTGTACCAGTGATCCCAGTAGGAACACGTAAAGATGAATCCCGAACATCTGAAGCTTTTTCTCCAAAAATAGCTCTGAGTAATTTCTCTTCTGGAGTCATAGGTGACTCACTTTTAGGGGTAACCTTACCCACCAAGATATCGCCTGGTTTTATTTCTGCACCAACATATACTATACCAACTTCGTCAAGATGGCGTAAACTTTCATCACTAACATTTGGAATATCGCGAGTAATTTCTTCGGGGCCAAGTCTTGTATCTCTAGCAATTATTTCAAATTCTTCAATATGAATTGAGGTATAAATATCATCTTTTACAATACGTTCTGATATTAAAATCGAATCTTCAAAATTATAACCATTCCATGGTAAAAAAGCTACTAGCACATTTCTACCAAGAGCTATTTCACCATTATCTGTACTTGGTCCATCAGCAATTACTTCACCTTTTTTTACATAATCACCAACGTTAATCAACGGCTTTTGATTAATACAAGTATTATGGTTAGATCTTTGAAATTTTAATAAATTATAAATGTCCACACTAGGTGATCCATCTGTTTTCTGCTCCTTAGTCCTTACAACTATTCTAGTTGAATCAACTTGCTCTACTATCCCATCATGCAAGGCTACAACTGAAACCCCAGAATCTTGTGCAACAATTCCTTCAATACCAGTACCAACTAAAGGGGCATCACTTCTAATAAGCGGTACAGCCTGACGTTGCATGTTTGACCCCATCAAGGCTCTATTAGCATCGTCATTTTCTAAAAATGGAATAAGTGATGCAGCAACGGAAACAACCTGCATCGGGGTAACGTCAATGTAATCCACTTCTAGAGGGGTAACCATAACAAAATTACCACCTTCAGTTCGACAGTTAATTAATTCTTCTTGTAACAAACCTTTTTGATCGACAACTGCATTAGCTTGAGCAACTTTATATTTTCCTTCTTCAATAGCTGACAAGTAAACAACTTCGTCAGTTACATGACCATACACGACTTTTCGATAAGGTGTCTCAATGAAGCCATGCTTATTAACTCTAGCATAAGTAGCCATGGAATTAATCAAACCTATGTTCTGTCCTTCTGGTGTTTCAATTGGACATATCCTCCCATAATGAGTAGGGTGGACGTCCCTCACTTCAAACCCTGCTCTCTCCCTGCTAAGTCCACCAGGCCCTAAAGCTGATAATCTTCTTTTATGAGTTATTTCTGATAATGGATTAGTTTGATCCATAAATTGAGAAAGTTGTGAAGTACTAAAAAATTCTTTTACTACAGAAACCAAAACTTTTGAATTTACTAAATCATGAGGCATAACGGCATCAAGATCAACCACCGACATTCTTTCAAGTACTGATTTCTCTATACGAACAAGACCAATTCTGAACTGATTCTCAATTAGTTCACCAACTGACCTAACTCTTCTGTTACCAAGGTGATCAATATCATCTATCGAACCTTTACCATCTTTTAGCTCTACTAAAACTTTAAGAATATTTTTAATATCTTCAATAGTTAAAATAGCTGTAGATTCTGGTATATTAAGTTCCAATCTTGCATTCATTTTAATACGACCAACTTCTGAAAGATCATATCTTTCATGGTCAAAGAACAAGTTGTTAAATAATGTTTTAGCAGCTTCAATATTAGCTGGTTCTCCTGGTCTTAATACCCTAAATATGTCTATCAATGCTGATTCATAATTTTGATTTTTATCAGCAAATAAGGTGTTCCTTATGTAAGGACTTGATTGTGGATTTATAGCAAGTACATCGACAGACGGAATTTCAAGAGTCATAATAGAGTCCAGCATATCCATTGTGATCATTTCACCAATTTCGGCTAGTACCTCACCATTATCCGGATTAACAAGATCTTGTGCTAAATATTTGCCTACTAAATATTCACGTTCTACCAAAATATTTTTCACTCCATCTTTAGCAAATTTTTTAGCAAAACGAGGAGTAATCTTCTGACCAAATGCAAGTATCACATTGCCGGTATCCGCATCCACTAAGTCATTAACTAGCCTATGAGCAGTTATAGACTCAGGTATAAACTTTGTTGCCCAGCTTGCATTTTTGGTAAAACATGTTACCGTATCATAATAGAATTTTATAATTTCATTGGTAGACATTCCAATGGCTCTAAGAAGAGTAGTAGCATAAAGCTTTCTTTTCCTATCTATTCTAAAGTAAACAATATCTTTAGCATCAAATTCAAAATCTAGCCATGATCCTCTATAAGGTATAACTCTAGCAGAATATAGAAACTTCCCTGAAGAATGAATTTTCCCATCATCATGATAGAAAAATACGCCAGGTGACCTATGCATCTGTGATACCACCACTCTTTCTGTACCATTAATAATAAAAGTACCATTCTTTGTCATTAGGGGAATATCCCCCATATAAACTTCTTGTTCTTTAATACCTTTGATTTCTTTTGCTCCAGTGTCTTCATCAATATCCCAAATACTTAATCGCAATGTGACTTTAAGAGGAGCAGCATAACTAAGACCTCTTTGAGTACATTCTTCGACATCATATTTAGGATTATCAAATTCATATTTAGCAAATTCTAAATATGCAACATTAGAGGGATCGTGAATCGGAAAAATTGAACTTAATACTGATTGTAATCCTCTGTTTTCTCGCTCAGAATCTTTAACTCCTAATTGTAAAAAACCTTTTTCATAAGAATTTTTCTGAACCTCTATCAAATTTGGTATAGACGCTACCAAATTTATGTGACCAAAATTTTTTCTTACGCGTTTGCCAATTGATAAGGATTGCGTTGTCATATAATCTCCCGATTAATGCTTTTAATAATTTTTTATTTTGAAACCAAGTAAAAATCTACTTCAAACTTGGAATCTCACATATTACAATAGTCTCAATGTCATTCCCTTCAATGTCCCCCTACGAAAGTAGCAAGGTCTAGAAAAAGCCTAGAAGGCTACTTTTTTAGATTCCACTACCCACGCTGGGATAATATAGAGTTTGCTTATCCCTGTATCATAGCTCGGATAACATCAACCCTAACAAAGATAACATTAAATTTGCTACTAACTTGTTACATCAAATTCAGGTTATTTAATTCAAAATTAAACTTTAATTACCAATTTCTTTACCTTAACATAAACTAAATTGTTATACTCGAATGATCTGAAGAATGGGGACAACAAACAAAGGGTGAACAAACGCAACGTAGTAAACCGTTGTTCGTACGCGAAATCCCCGCAACTATTTGCGAAAGCAATTCTTCAAAGCAGAAGAGTATACCTTAAATTTCTTTTTTAGTATTCCATATAAACTCCAAATAAAGATAAAAATCTAAAAAAACTCGATTTAAAAATATACTTGAATGATTTAAAGAATTAGAGCATAAAACAAGAGGGGAGCGTAGCATATGTACATTAGGAATAAAAACATGCGAATACTCTGTAATTTTGCGAAACCAATTCGTTAAATTATTCAAATATAATAGGGGTGTACTTAAATGATTTGAAGAATGGGGACAATAAACAAGGGCTAAGCGAACTAGGCGTACATCTAGTACGTAAATACACAAATACCCGAAATTTTGCCACACCAATTCTTTAAAGTAGAAAAATATACTAAAATGTACAAATCTGTTTCTTATCTTCATCTGATTCAGAATTTTGGATAAATAAATACAAAGACCTCTTAAAGCAAAAGAACTTTGTCTTAAAAGTTTTATAAGTTTTTGTACAAAATGTAATAGTTTATACGGGTATGATAACATATTTAGCAACATAACTCGTAAACCAAATAGAATATCACACAACAAGTTCATTTCCATTATTAACAATACAAACCTAGATTTAGTCCCAAAATGTTTCTACCAATCTATGTATATTCTAAATCTTGCGGTATACTCGAATGTGACTCCGAATTGGATTTGAAAATGAGGGGCGAGCAGACTAGGCGTACATAAGGTACGTGAGTACGCGAGTCCCTGATATTCTCAAAAAATAATTCGGAATCACATTCGAGTATACATATATTTATTATTGTTTTGCTTTATAAAGAAAGGCTATCACAAAACTACTACATGGGTATAACTTAAGCAGCCTAAGTATAATCTGTCTGCTTTGAAAAATTATTTTTTGAAAATATCAGGGACTCGTGTACTCACGTACCTTATGTACGCTCCATTCACTCGCCCCTCATTTTTAAATCCAATTCTCCAAATCATTCGAGTATATCATCCCTGTGACGGTTAATGTCATTCCTGCCTACACGGGAATGACATCTTTTTTGTTAAAATACTGCTCAACAATAACAAAACCCTGTGCTTAAGTTAATACCCATAAAAACTGCTGGGGATTCACATACTTACAAATGTACGCTTAATCCTTTATCCCTTTGTCCCTATTCTTTGATCACTACACTCTATAATTAACTTAGAAAGTTATCCTAACAACCTTCACAGAGCCTAATTAATATGAACTTACACAAACAAGCTATTTAATACACCCCCAAAGTAAACTCTAGGCTTTTTCTACCCGATGGTACACTCAATTATTTTAATTCAATTTTTGCTCCAACTGCTTCTAATTTTGCTTTAAAACTTTCAGCATCTTCTTTATTTACACCAGATTTAATAGTTTTTGGGGCAGCATCTACTAACTCTTTAGCCTCTTTTAAACCAAGACCAGTAAGTTCTCTAGTTACCTTAATTACCTCTATTTTTTTATCACCACTACTGACTAAAACAACTTCAAATGCTGTCTTTTCAGCTACTGCTTCTGATGCTACAGAACCCACCGCCTGTGCTACAGGAGCTGCGGCTGTTACACCCCATTTTTCTTCTAGCATTTTTGCAAGCTCTGCTGCTTGAATTACTGTAAGTGTTGACAATTGATCTACGATTTTTACTAGGTCTGTCATAATTTTCTTCCTCTTAAAACTTTTTTATTAAATTATTCTTTATTTGCATAAGCTTGAAAAACTCTAGCAAGCTTGGCTGCAGGAGCTTGCACCACACCAGCAATTTTAGTTGCAGGAGCTTGCACCACACCAATAATTTTCCCTCTAAGCTCATTTAATGAAGGCAATTTTGCAAGTTGTTGTACAGAATTCGCATCTAATATTTGATTATTTACTAAACCACCAACTACTTTCAAACATTCATTAGTTTTAGCAAATTCTACGACAACTTTCGCAGCCTCAACAGGGTCTTCAGAATATGCAAAGGCTGTCGGACCAACAAGCAAATGTACTATATCACCAATACCAGCCTTATTTGCTGCTATTTTTGACAAAGTATTTTTAACTACTTTGAACCCCGCATTTTTTGCTTTAAGAGACCTACGCAGTAGAGTTACTTGACTAACAGTAAGCCCATGATAATGAGTAATTATCACGGAATTTGACCGTTTATACACCTCTTCAAGTTCTACGACAAATTCATGTTTCTCTGATCTTAACACCTTAATTCTCCTTGTCGTATTTTACGATATACTTGCTAAATCTATTTTTACTGATGGACTCATAGTAGAAGATAGATATATTGCTTTTAAATAATTTCCTTTAGCACCAAAAGGCTTTGCTTTAACTACAGCAGATATCAAAGTTGATGCATTATCTAGCAAATCTTGTTTAGAAAATGATAATTTACCAACTCCAGCATGAATAATACCTGCCTTTTCAACCCTATACTCTACTTGACCACTTTTGGCATTTTTAATTGCCGTTACAATATCGGTAGTTACAGTCCCAAGTTTTGGATTTGGCATTAAGCCCTTTGGACCTAAAATTCTTGCCACTGCACCTATTGCTGACATCATATTTGGTGTTGCAATACAAACGTCAAAATTAATTTTTCCTGCTTTAATATCATCGATAATTTCTGTAGAACCAGCAATATCTGCTCCAGCTTCTTTAGCTTCTTCTATCTTTTCATCCTTACAAATCACTGCAACTCTACTAACTTTACCCGTACCAGCTGGTAATGCGACAACACCACGTACCATTTGATCTGAGTGCTTAGGATCTATCCCTAATTTCATCACCACTTCCAAAGTAGAGTCAAATTTAGTATAAGACACAGACTTAAGCAACTCTATTCCTTCTGCTAAAGTGCGGTTGCCAACTAGAGCTACTTTTTTTCTTGCTTCTCTAATCTTTTTGCCACCAACTAATTTTTTATCAACTAACATATATTAATCTCCTACCACTTCAAGACCCATAGATTCAGCAGTACCACGAATAATTTTAGCGGCAGCTATTAAATTATCAGTATTAAGATCTACCATTTTAATTTTTGCAATTTCAATGCAATCTGACATGGTAACCTTACCAACAAATGCTTCTTTTTTAGTAGCACTAGAACCTTTAGGAATTTTAGCAAATTGTTTTAAGTAATACGATGCTGGAGAAGTCTTAGTTACAAAAGTAAAACTATTATCTTCATAAGCAGTAATCACGACTGGGATAGGAGTACCTAGTTCAATAGCACTAGTTGCTGCGTTAAACGCCTTACAAAACTCCATAATATTAAGTTTCTTCTGACCAAGTGCAGGACCAATAGGTGGGGATGGATTAGCCTTACCTGCTGGCACAGTTAACTTAATATAAGCGGTTATTTTTTTTGCCATTATAATCTTATCCTTACTTATTTAATTAATAGCATTATTCACGTGAGCCTTGTCAATACACTCTCGATGTCATTACCATGTAGGCATTGCCCACAACTGTTGAAAGTTAAAAATCGTCTATTAGCAAAGCACTGTTGTAAGGCTTAAACCGTCATTGCGAAAAGCCGCCGCAAGCGGCAACGTGGCAATCTTGTGAAGGATACCTTACTCCACGAAGATTGCACAGCACCTAACGGCACTTCGCAATAACGGTTTTTTAACTTTCAACAGTTATGGCATTACCCACGCGTGGATCAAAAAGCCAACGTAAGTAATGGTACTTACAGAACCAAAAACGAGGTCATTCCTAGCTAAAAGCGAAAATCCAAAAAATAACCTGTAAAGGCTATTAAACCCTAACTTACGTTGGGATGACATCAACGACAAATATTATATCGAATTCAACTTAACCTCAAGTATCGATGTAACAAATTAATACTAGGCTTAGTATTATCCCTACCCCCTACGTAGGCAGAGTCTAAACAACCTAGAAGGCTCTTTTTAGACCCCAAATTACGCTGGGATGACATTAAGTTGACAATCATACACCTTTAGCTAGGATGGTAGAGACAATAAACTGCATACTCTTCTGCTCCTACGAATTGTTTTTTGAAAATATCATGGATTCGCATGTGTAACTATACTATATGTACGCTACGCTTTCTCACCATTCATTTTCAAATCCAATTCATAGGATCATTTGAGTACACACCCTACTCTAAACAAACCCTAATTATTTTTCTTAACCTGCGTAAAATTTAGTTCTATAGGAGTTGCTTTACCAAAAATAGATATAGACACACGCAATCTATTTTTGTCATAATCAATTTCTTCTATAACCCCTGTAAAAGTCTCAAATGGACCATCAGTAACAATTACTGCCTCACCAATTTCATATAATTTTGAAATCCTAGCATCTTTGGTTTCAGATTCCAGTTTACTAAAAATATTTTGTATTTCTTTTTCGCTAAGGGCTTGTGGAGTACTTTTACTACCTAAAAAACCTGTAACCTTAGTTACACTTTTTACCAAATGCCAAGAATCATCTGTCATATTCATTTTAATCAGAATATAACCAGGCATAAATTTCTTCTCTGTCTTAACGTTTTTACCACGTTTAACTTCAGGTACTTCAATAACCGGAACAACGATATCCTCAAAAAACTCCGACATACCCTGCTTAGCAATTTGATCGAGAATCATTTGCTTTACACGCTTTTCTGAGCCTGATAATGTATGAATAACGTACCACTGTACCACAACTTTTCCCTAAACCTATTCTTTACTTCCCAATATTAAGTAAAACCTGCATTATGCTATGTATACCGTAGTCTAACACCAAACAAATTATACTAAAAATAAATACAGCCACCACTACTATAAGAGTTGAAGTTATCAGCTCTTTCTTACCAAGCCAAACAATTTTATAAACTTCTTGCTTTACTTGCTCATAAAATTTGTAGACTCTATTTTCCTTTAACATATTATACGAACTCATTACAGTTGGCAGGAGCGACAGGAATCGAACCCGCAACCTTCGGTTTTGGAGACCGACGCTCTACCAATTGAGCTACACTCCTATCATATTTTTACTAAAAAATCAAACTATTTTTTTAATAAAGTTCTATATTTACCAAGTGTGCAAGTTTTATTAACTTAAGTAACCTCGGTGTCATCCCCGCTTTGGTGCGGGATATAAAATATCTAACAACATTATCCATAGTATTTTTTAGATTCCCGCCTACGCGGGAATGACATCAACCTTTAGGACTATTATACTTACTTAAACTTACACACTTAGTATATTTGTAATTTCTTCTGACCCATCCCCTATAGTAGTTACTTCCTCGAACTGTTCTTGTTCTGAATCAGTTAATGTTACGTTAGATAACGTATCTGATATTGTCTCATCAGAACTATCTTTACTATCACCGGAAATTAGTTCTTGTTTTAATGTCTTATCTCTAATCTTTGCGTAGTCTAGTAAACATTTTTCCATCTCACTATTACTAAAGCTTTCTGCCAAAAATAACACTGTATCATACTCATCTTTCTGTATGGCAACACTACTTAGTAAATAATCCATTATTTTAGTATTTTTACTAAGGCATGCCGCCTTATATAAGAGTTCTTTTTGTAGCTCTTGCAACTCATCACGGTTATTAATATCTCCGTTAATATCTTCCATCATCAAATTTAATTTTGAATAAACCCAGTTGCCATACAAGTCAATATCACCCTTAACTAATTGCAATAATTCATTAGACATTTTGCAAAATTCTACTTTTACCGATGATTCGGACATCGATACGGTACTTGAATTCTCACGTACGTCTGAGTACGCTGCGGCTTTGCGTTCCGTGTCTCCTACAAATTCCTCAACATACGACATCTTAGCCATTTTCACGCCTTATATTATTTATTCACAAAAAATAACATTATAGCATATTATATATGATACACTAATAGCTATCTTAATAATTTTTTTATTTCTTAGCTTTAATAGTTTCGGTCACCTGTAATGATACTTGCTCATAATGAGAGAAAACCATACTATATTGAGATCTACCTTGTGATAAAGATCTCAAAGTACTAACATACCCAAACATCTCGGCCAACGGCACATTTGCAGTTATAACTTGTGCATTACCTCTTGGATCCATACTTTGCATTTGTCCTCTACGACTGTTTAGATCACCAATAATATCCCCCATATACTCATTAGGAGTAATTACTTCAACTTTCATAATTGGCTCAAGTAATTTTGGATTACCTTTTGGCATACCTTCTCTAAAAGCAGCTTTTGCAGCAATCTCAAATGCAAGTACACTTGAATCTACATCGTGGAATGCTCCATCTATCAAAGTTGCTTTAAAATCAATCATTGGATAGCCGGCAACTACACCTGTATCTTTAATATTATTTAGACCCTTTTCAACACTAGGAATAAATTCTTTAGGTATAGCTCCTCCAACAATTTTGCTTTCAAAAGTAAATCCTGTTCCAGCTTCTTGAGGTTCAAATATTATTTTAACCCGTGCAAATTGTCCAGCTCCACCAGATTGCTTTTTATGAGTATAATCAATTTCACAAGGCTTGGTAATTGTCTCCCGATAAGCTACTTGTGGTGCTCCAATGTTAGCCTCAACTTTAAACTCACGTTTCATACGATCAACCATAATCTCTAGATGCAGTTCACCCATACCTTTAATAACAGTTTGACCGCTTTCCTGATCAGTTGATACTCTAAAAGATGGATCTTCAGCAGCTAACCTAGACAATGCCATTCCCATTTTTTCTTGATCAGCAGTTGATTTTGGCTCTACAGCTAATTCAATAACCGGTTCAGGAAATTCCATTCTCTCCAAAATAACCTGCTTATCCGGATCACACAAAGTATCACCAGTAGTGGTATTTTTAAGACCAGCTAAAGCAACAATATCTCCTGCAAAAGCTTCCTTAATATCTTCTCTTTCATTAGCATGCATCAGAAGCATCCTACCTACTCGTTCTTTTTGGTCTTTTACCGTATTAATGACAGTAGCACCTGAACTAATCTTACCAGAGTAAATCCTGATAAATGTAAGAGATCCAACAAATGGATCGGTCATTACCTTAAAAGCTAAAGCAGAGAAAGGTTCAGATGCTGATATTTTAAAATCTTTTTCTTCTCCAAAATTAATATCTATTCCCTTGACTATTCCAATATCGATTGGTGAAGGTAAGTAGTCAACAACTGCATCTAGCAAAGGTTGCACACCTTTATTTTTAAAGGCACTACCACATAACACAGGAAAAAAGACTCGGTCAATCGTTCCTTTCCTTATTACTACTTGAATTTCTTCCTCAGTAAATTCTTCACCTGATAAATATTTCTCCATCAAATGATCATCATTCTCAGCAACCATTTCAATTAGCAAAGCACGGTATTCCTCAGCCTTTTCTAACATATCAGCAGGGATTTCTTGGTACGAATATTCAGCTCCAAGAGATTCATCCTTCCAAATTATTGCCTGCATCTTGATTAAATCAATAACTCCTTTGAAATTCTCTTCAATACCAACTGGCAACTGAATTACTAGAGGTTTTGCACCAAGACGATCTTTAATCATTTCTACACATTTGTAGAAATTAGCACCCATTCTGTCCATTTTATTGACAAAGCACATTCTAGGTACTTTATATTTATCAGCTTGTCTCCAAACTATTTCTGACTGAGGTTCAACACCGGCCACACCATCAAATACCGCCACTGCTCCATCTAAAACACGTAAAGACCTTTCTACTTCTATTGTAAAATCCACGTGACCTGGGGTATCAATAATGTTAATCCTTATATTTTTCCAATAACAGGTAGTAGCAGCAGAAGTAATAGTGATACCACGTTCTTGTTCTTGTGCCATCCAATCCATAGTGGCACCGCCTTCATGAACTTCACCAATTTTATGTGATTTTCCTGTATAAAAGAGAATACGCTCGGTTGTAGTAGTTTTACCAGCGTCAATATGAGCACAAATACCTATATTACGAGTATTAGCAAGAGAAAATTCTGTAATCGCCATATGATTTAATTACCTTGGTTGCGATTTTTTGGGACTAAAATGAGCAAAAGCTTTGTTAGCTTCAGCCATTTTATGAGTGTCCTCTCTTTTTTTAATAGCAACTCCTCTATTATTTGATGCTTCAAATAATTCCTCCGCCAACTTATCAATCATCATTTTTTCAGAACGTTTATTTGCTGCATTGATAATCCAACGTGACGCAAGTGCATACCCTCTTCTTTCATCAACAGGGGAAGGAACCTGATAATTTGCACCTCCCACACGCACTGAGGTAACCTCAAGATATGGCTTTACATTATTCATAGCATTATTGAAAGTTTCATAAGGATCTACCCTATGTTTTTTTTCTATTTTACTAAAAGCAGAATATACTATCTTTTCGGCTAGAGCTTTTTTCCCTTCCTTCATGATATTATTAATAAACCTAGCAAGCAGAGGGCTATTATATTTCATATCAGGCAAGATAACCCTTTTCTCTGCGGCATGACGACGTGACATTTTATCTCTCTATTTCAAATTATTTTTTTACAGCTTGCTTCGCTGATGTACCATAACGTGAGCGTCCTTGCTTACGATTTTTTACACCCTGAGTATCATAAGCACCGCGTACTATATGGTACTTAACACCTGGAAGATCAGGAACTCTTCCGCCCCTTACCAACACCGTAGAGTGTTCTTGTAAATTATGCCCTTCACCAGGTATATAAGCATTCACGTACTGCCCATTACTTAAGCGAACACGTGCCATTTTACGAAGAGCAGAATTAGGTTTCTTAGGAGTAACAGTTTTCACTATTACACAAACACCTTTCAAAAATGGATTAGATTCCAAAGCTGGGGATTTTGTCCTACGAATCTTCGACTGTCTTCCAAAACGTACTAACTGATTGTTTGTTGGCATTCAATACTCCAAATTTTTCCTTTTGATATTTATCTATCAACCCTTAAAGCTATAGGGGAAACTATATACTGTACCACTTTACGCGAATTTGGGATAAGAATTAGTTAATTCTTATCCCAAATTCGGTGAAATTATCGAAACAATCAGATTTGAGACGACTCTGCATCTGATTGTTAAATTAATATTTTACTAAAAACATAATTTTAATCTTTTAAAATCATGTTTTTAGCTTTAGAAAGGTTTAAAATGCATTCGTAAAACCGCTTTAATGAATGCATTTTTCCTTTATTAAAGTCAATTCGGGATAAGAATTAACTAATTCTTATCCCGAATTGGGGTACTTTCACTATTAAGCAGCAACAAGTGGAACTATAGCTATTTTTTTTATAAAAGCAACGAGTTTTTAACAACATTGACTAGATTAGTTATTTTTATGAACTTAGGGTTGTAATTATTCCCCTTAAAGTTTGTAGTTCTGTACTAGATAATTTATCTATACGAGTAAAAATATTCATAATATTTTGAGTCATGTGTAATTTTTTCTCAGGCACTTTAAAGAAATTCTTTTTGTTTAATTCAGTAAACAAATGTTCAAAGAAATATCCTAACTCTCCTTTTGATACTACGTCCTGTTCATTACTAACATTTATTCTCAGCTGTTTATTACGAAATAGCTCATAACATATAATAATTACTGACTGTGCAATGTTAAGAGAACTAAACCCCACTGTATTAATGTTAATAATTTTATGGGCATAAGTAATTTCTCTATTTCGCAAACCACAATTTTCACGACCAAACATGATGGAAACTTTAAGACCTGTAGGATAATCCTGACTTAAATGCTCTGATAGAACATAGTTTTTATTGATATTACGTGTTGCTGAACTTGTTGCATATAAATAATCAATATCCTCTATACTTGCTTCCAAACTATCATAAATCTTAGCATTATCTATGATATTTACCGCTGATACCGCCATATTACGTGCCTGTTCATTCGGCCAACCATCTCTAGGTGAAACGATTCTCAACTCTGAAACATCAAAATTCTTCATTGCTCTAGCAGCAGCACCAATATTCTCACCCATTTGAGGTGCTACTAAAATAATAATTGGCATAAATATCTTTGATTAATATGTAATTATTTTCTTCTAAATAGCTACTTAATTCCTACTAACTACTCGTATATAATTACTATACTCTTTCATCTCTGTCAACTATTAGTTTCATAATGAGCCAATGATTTTTTTATTTTATCTAATCTTCTTTAATCAAAGAACGTATCAATGCATTAACTGCTTGCTGATGTTCTGAGTTACGAATTTTCATAAAATTCCTTGACACTTCTATACACATACGCTGATGTTGAGTAAGTACAGGCTCGACATTGTCAGCATCTTCTAAACCTTGATAGAAATAATCGATATTTTTATCTAATGCTTTAGCAATAAGAACCAACCTACCTATTGATATTCTATTAATACCCTTTTCATATTTTTGTAACTGCTGATGTGTTACCTCTATTACCTCTGCAAGTTGTTGACGTGACAACCCCTTGGCAAGCCTTAGAGAATAGATTTTCCCACCTATAAACTGATCAACTTTTTGTATGTAGTCATTTCTTCGTACCATAATTAACTCCCTTATGCATGAACTATTAAATTTTAAGAATATAATAGATTATTAACAAATAAAAAGATTACTGTCATATATTATATAACCTAGAAAGCCAACAATTCACATAGGAATACCCACATGTAAACTGTCTACTATCAGTAAGTATTGATTATATTTTTTGTTTATGTACAAGTAGTGCTTAATATTTTTTAACTATTATATAATTATACTGATCTTATAGATACTTAGCAACCTTGTAAATTATAATTTCATTTTTATCGTATTTTTTTAACCTTTTTTTACTATTCTAGATAGAATAAGACTAAAAAATTAAAATCATAGAATTAACTAGGATATTTAAAGAATTATTGCAGAATGTTAAAAAATATACTTAATATAAAAAGTGATAATGTTGAATTTTATATGTATGGACCTACCCAACAATGCAAGAAAAAAATAATATATAACAGCAAAAAAATCGAATGCAGTCATGTATCCGGCTTATAGACAATAAATCAAGCAATTTACCCTATAGCCCTGATGGAATTCGCTGGCTTACAAACTTATACTTATCATATATTCGACTTCTAAAGAGCCATCGCTAAATTCAGTTTTTTCGTAAGCTAAGGTTCGTCTTATTTACCATCAATATTATCATTCTTCGCATATTCCGGATTGGAATTTGTTAAACTTTTATTACCTATAATGTCATTTCATCAATTATTTGGAGCAGTTTTTTTAACTACAAACTTTACTCTCGGTATAATCATTACCTGAACTGAGTAATGCAAATACCACCCTTGCTAGCTTATTAGCTACCGCGACAACTGTTTTATTATGACTGTTTCTCTCAGATAAATTAAACATCCACTCAGTAAACTTGCTATAATCTTTTTTAGATTTTTGTTCTTCCGTGGTAAATCTTATCTTGCTATTCAGAACGTCTCTTGCTCCTTGAATTAACAAAGTACGTAAATAAATATCACCTCTTTTACTAATACCAAGCAACTTATCTTTACCACCACTAGAATGTTGCCTTGGCACTAATCCCAGCCATGCTGATAATTGCCTACCATTTTCAAAACAACTAGCATTCCCTATTGAGGCTATTAAGGCTGTGGCAGTTATTAAACCTATACCTGGTATCGTCATTAGTTGTTGGTGATTACTATACTGGCTAGCTATGATTTTTAATCGTTGTTCTAGCTCTTTTATTTTTTTATCATTTTCTACAAATTCTTCTTTTAACTCACTAAACGTTTGATAGCTTAGCTGGCTTAAAGCCCCTGCATCTAAAATCTCAGTTAATTTTGTCATAATCTTATTGATTCCTTGCGGAATAACAAAACCAAATTCATGTAATAATCCCCTGATCTCATTAGCAAGAGCAGTACGGTTTTTTACCAATCGTTGCCTTACTCTATGAATAAATAAAATTTCTTGTTGCTCTACAGTTTTGATAGGTACAAACCTCATATTAGGTCTTGCTACTGCCTCACATATTGCTTCTGCATCAGCTTGATCATTTTTATTAGTTTTAACATAAGGTTTAACAAACTGCGGGGCCATTAATTTTACTTTATGACCTAATTTTGTTAATTCTCTTGCCCAATAGCTAGCTCCACCGCAAGCTTCCATGCCTACTAGACATTTTGGTACGTTAGCCATAAAAGTTAAAATCTGCTCTCTCGTTAATTTTTTCTTCAATACTGTCTTGCCATTTTTATCTACACCGTGAATTTGAAAAATTCTTTTTGCAATATCTATACCAATTGTGGTAACTTCCATATGGATCTCCTTATTATTGTTTAGGATTCATTTCCTATCCTAGAAGATTAGCATACGCTTCTCATTCTGTATATAGGGTAGATCCATACCATTATATATACTTGAATGATTATATAAAACAAAAGAAAGTTACTTGATGAAAAGAATTATAAAATGCCTATATCAGGCAGCCTTTAGAACAATTGAACATGATGGTGTTGAACATTCAGGGTATATGTCATTTATGGTACTCCTAACAATCTTTCCTTTTTTAGTTTTTTTATTAGCACTAACAAGTTTTGTTGGAGCATCAGAACTGGGAAAGAATTTTATTACTATTCTTCTTGAGAGTATGCCAGAACTGGCTACTGACTCAATAAAAACTAGGATAAACGAACTTGGAAAAACTCCTCCTCAAAGTCTAATGACCTTAGCGATAATGGGAAGTATTTGGACGGCTTCATCTTTTGTTGAATGTTTAAGAACAATTTTAAATAGGGTATATGAGATAAAATCTCCTCCTACCTACATAAGGCGAAGATTACTTAGCATAGCACAGTTTTTAGTAATCAGTATATTCATTACCTTTGCCATGCTTATTCTCATTATAGTACCAATAATATTAACAAAACTACCGATTATTTTACAAATGATAGAAGAACATAAGCACACTTTAACCCTTTTTCGATATGTTATCATTTTCTGCTCATTATTTATTACCTCCTCATCACTATATTATATAATCCCTAATGCAAAATTAAATTTTACAGACGTAGTTCCTGGAGCTTTATTAACGGTAATTTTATGGGTGATAAGTGGATATTTATTATCTACCTATATAATATATTATAACCAATTAAGTATAATATATGGTTCACTTGGTAGTATAATAGTGACTTTAATATTTTTTTATATTATTAACATGATTTTTATATATGGTGCAGAATTTAATTACCTACTAAGAGAATATCCTTGAAAGCAGAAGAGTACACTCTTCCGCTTTCAAGAAAAGCTATCGCAAAACTTTGAGGCGTGCATGCACGAACAATAGTTTACTACTATAGTCAATTGATGAGAAGTAGGTAGCATCGTCTTCGCTCGCCTATTACAATAGGCATCGCTCCATTTCATAATTTCACTTCTTCAATTATATCATCAACATTCCACCATTAACATGGATAGTTTGACCGGTGATGTAGGAAGCTTTGTCGCTTGCTAGGAAAGCTACTACGTTTGCAACATCTTCGGCTTCTCCGAAAGTTCTAAGAGGAATTTTTTGCATTATAGCCTCTTTTTGAGCTTCGTTTAATTTATCAGTCATGTTTGATTTAATAAAACCAGGAGAAACTACATTAATTGTGATACCCCTACTTGCTACCTCAATTGCTAGAGACTTTGTCATACCGATCAAACCAGCTTTGGAAGCACAATAATTTGCCTGTCCTGGATTACCAGAAACTGCAACCACAGATGATATGTTAATTATTCTACCATAACGAGTTTTCATCATTTTCTTTATCGCTTCACGATTTAGAATAAAGCTAGCTTTTAAGTTTATATCTATAACTTGATCAAACATTTCATTGGACATTTTTATTGCCAGCATATCTTTAGTGATTCCGGCATTACAAACTAAAATGTCGATTTGTTCAAGACTAGACACCAAGTTAGTACATTCATCAATATTTGCTAGATTACATGGTACTATCGTATAATTATCTTTTAAGTTATTTGCAAGTTCTTGTAATTTCTCTTGGTTACTACCACTAATTATCACATGACTACCAAGAGAGTGGAATAGCTTAGCAATGCTACCACCAATTGTCCCAGATGCTCCAGTAATTAGAGATTTTTTAGCAGTTAAATCTATCATTTCTATTCTTCCTCTTCTATAGTTATCGTTTCGCTATCAAAAGTAACACTAGTATTATGAGAAGACTTTTGACGAATTAGTTGTTCTATTTCAGAGCAGATAGCAGGGTGTTCTCTTAGGTAATGTTTGACATTTTCTCTACCTTGACCTATACGAGTGTCATTATATGAAAACCAAGAACCTGATTTTTCTATTATTTCAAATTTAACACCAAGATCAATTATCTCGCTTTCTCTAGAAATACCACTACCATACATTATATCAAATTCTGCCGTTTTAAACGGTGGAGAGACTTTATTTTTAACAACTTTAATCTTAGTTTGGCTTCCTACTAGATCTTCTTTATCCTTGATTGTTGAAATTCTTCTAATATCTAGCCTTACTGAGGCATAAAATTTTAAAGCATTACCACCTGTGGTAGTTTCTGGACTACCAAACATAACGCCTATTTTCATTCTAATTTGGTTAATAAAAATAATTATACAATTAGTTCTTGAAATTGATGCAGTGAGTTTTCTAAGTGCTTGGCTCATTAATCTAGCTTGTAACCCCATATGAGAGTCACCCATTTCCCCTTCAATCTCTGCTTTAGGCACAAGAGCAGCAACACTATCTATAACGACCATATCAATAGCTCCAGAACGTACTAAAGTATCAGTTATTTCAAGTGCCTGCTCTCCAGTATCTGGTTGAGAAATAATAAGCTCGTCAATATTTATGCCAAGTTTTTTGGCATATGCTGGGTCTAAAGCATGTTCTGCATCAATAAAAGCACAAGTACCACCTTTCTTCTGTGCTTCAGCAATTACATGTAGAGTTAAAGTGGTCTTTCCTGAACTTTCCGGTCCAAAAATTTCAATAATTCTTCCCTTAGGTAAACCACCTATACCGAGTGCCAAATCAAGCCCTAGAGATCCTGTTGGTATTGCCTCAACGTCTACAGCAGGGCGTTGACCAAGTTTCATGACAGAACCTTTGCCGTAACTTTTTTCAATCTGGCTAAGTGCAGCAAGCAATGCTCTTTCTTTGTCTATAACGTTCATTTCTAGAATCAGCTTAATAAAATTAAATTAAATTTATAAAGTAACATACGAGGAAAATCCAGTAAAATAATTACAAATATTAATATCATAGTGATTTAAAAATTGCAACTAAAAATTAAAAGAATCTATTCTTTAACCTAAAGCTGATCTGTCAACAGCAACCTTAATGTTTAATTGTTCTTGACCCACAAATCCATGTTATATTGTTTACAATATTCAAGCATATCAACGGTATTAGGATGATGTATGCCAAACTCCTTAATTTGTGGCTTACCAAAGAATTTATAATTATATAAATCTTTACTTTTACAAGCAGCCTTTGCTCCTTTATTGTATAACGTACTTACTTGAGCAATATTTTTACTTCTATCCCCATATAAATAATGATATGTAACAAACGCTTTTTTATAAGATTCTATGGCTTGTTCAAACCTATCTTGAACAAACAAAATATCACCTTGTACTATATAACCAGCTGCTAGGCTTGGATTTTTAGAATAATTTGTTTTCTCAGGGGTTATGTTTTCCAGTGCTAACAACATGTGGATAGGTTTATTGATGTATTCAGAAGCTTTATCTACTTTATCTAAACCTAATGCACTTCTTGCCATTTCTATGTAAATATATGCAAATACTTCATTATCCTTATGCTTGAGAGGTTTATACATATCATATATCTGTTGGGCTTGAGTATAAGCTTCTTGATATCTACCAAGAAAACTCAATATCTCTGTTCTATACACATAAATTGTTACAGCATATGGGTCATTAATATGCAATCCATTTTTTATAAACATTTCAATAACTTTATCTATCCACTTTAAAGCTTCTTTATATTGACCTTGCCTTCCAAATAATATACCTTTTACAGTATATATTGTATATATTTCATCTTCTTGTATTACTCCTCCTAATTTTACTAGTTTTTCTATCGTTTTAAGAAATTCTTCAGCTAATTTAATTTCACCTAAAACTATATAAGCCATAGATATATTATAGAGAACATTCAATTTAATATAATAATTCACTTCTTCACCAAGTTTATCTAAAACCTTTAACGATTTAGTATAATAAATAATAGAGGTTTCAAAATTTTTTAATATTCTATGATAATATGCTCCTATTATTCCTAAATACCTAGCATAACACAATTTTTGGGATTCAGACATTTGCCACAATTTAAATTCTTTATCTTTTTGATTAAACCAATCAAGCATTTGCTCGGCTTTGCTAATATTACAAATGTTTACATATAGAGAAAATAATTCACTTCTTAAACTAAGCATCTCATGTATGTTAATATTATATTTCTCGGCATTTTTGAGAAGAATTTCTAAATTTTCTAGTATAGTCTGTGAGGTTTTCCATAAATATCCTGAATAAGACCCTTTAAATTTAGGTAATTTGGCAATAATATTTTATTATTATCACCATTTAGTTCCATTATTTTATTGCTAACTATATCATGCATTTCAAAAATAGGGTTATCTTTGTTAGGATCAATATTACTGATTAGCATAGATTTAGATAATTGATATATATCATCATCTAAAGTATCTTTATGATCAGTAATGGTGCTAAGAAGCTGTTTCGAGAAGCTTTGGTTATTTAGTAAAGCTATTTTATTAAGTAATTTTACTGCACTAGGATTTAATTGTTGAATAGCCATGCTAATATTTGTTGCTATTTTATCAGTCGATTGATAAATTTTCTTTTTATATTCCTCTTTATCTAAACCTAAATTTAAAGGGTCTTACTCAGGATATGTGTGGAAAAGAGCCAAGACTATACTAGAAAACTTAGAAATTCTTTTAAAAAACTCTGAGAAATATAATATTAATCTATACTCAATACTTACCTTAAAGGCTGAGTTATTCTCTCTGTATATCAACCTTCATAATGCCAGCAAAGCACAACAAATGTTTGATTGGTTTAATCAAAAAGATAAAGAATTTAAATTGTGGAAAATGTCTGAAACTCAAAAATTTTATTATGCTAAGTACTTAGGACTAATAGGAGTGTGTCATATTGTGATATTCAGGAATTTTGAAACAGCGATTTCTTATATTACTAAATCATTAAATATTTTAGACAAGCTTGATAACGATGAAGCTACTTATTCCTGTAAATTTAATTTTTTTGTTTATACATCTACAGCTTATATATTTTTAGGTGAAATAAAACTAGCTAAAGAATTTCTTAAAGAGATAGAAAAACTAGCAAAACAAGGAATAATACAAGAAGCTGATATGTCTGCAATAGATTATATAAAAAGTGTATTATGTTGGCTACAAGGCAAATATAAAGAATCTTTAGAATTGGAAGGTGAAGCTACTGCACTACTTATAAAAAATGGATTGCATATTGATGACCTACTCATTATGGAGCTATATATATATATAATAAATATATTGAATTATCTTGGTAGATATCAAGAAGCTTATACTCAAGCTCAACAGCTATATGATATACATAAGCCCCTAAAGCATAAGGATAATAAAATATTTGCAGATATTTATATAGAAATGGCAAGAAGTCAATTAGGTTTAGGTAAAATAGATAAAGCTTATGAATACATTAATAATGCTATTTCTATATTGTTAGTACAGGAAAACTTAACCCCTGAGAGAACAAATTATTCTAAAAATCCGAGCTTAGCAGTAAGTTACGTAGTACAAGGTGATATCTTGTTTGCCCAAGATAGCCTTAAGCAAGCAATAGAATCTTATAAAAAAGCGTTTGTTATATATCATTATTTATATGGAAGTAGAAGTAAAAATGTTGCTCAAGTAAGTTATTTGTATAATCATGGAGCAAGAGCTGGCTGTAAAAGTAAAGATTTATATAATTATAAATTTTTTGGCAAGCCACAAATTAAGGAGTTTGGCATACACCATCCTAATACCGTTGATATGCTTGAATATTGTAAACAATATGACATGTATCTGTGGACCAAGAACAATTAAGCATTAAGGTTCTTAAATCGTTGGAATTTTATATTAAGTGGCAGCTCATCGCGACTCATCTTCGAGATAAATATGAGCAGAAATTATGCTATAGAACGTGAGTATTATGCGACGAGTGGAGTGTAGAATTAAATTCTCGTTACTGACTACATGTATGAACCTCCTGTAAAATGCAAGAAAAAAATAACATCTAATAGCAAAAATGCAAATGCATACATGTATCCGGCTTATAGTTAATAAATTATGTGTAATTTATCCTACAGCCCTGATGGAATTCGCTGGCTTACAAATTTACTATATACTTATCATTTTATCGGCTTCAAAGAGCCATTGTAGTCATCAGTTTCTTTGTAAGCTAAGGTTTGTCTTATTTACCATCAATATTATTATCTCACGCATATTCCGGGTTGGAATCTCTTACATATTCTTTGTTTACCTATTAATTAATAAACCACTATTTATTTTATTTTATGTTAATTATAATAGCTTTGTGCTACAAACTTTACTCTCTACATAATCATCCCCTGACCTTAGTACTGCAAACACCACTCTTGCCAGTTTATTAGCTACAGCAACTACTGTTTTATTATGTCCATTTCGCTCAGATAAATTAAACATCCACTGCGTAAATTTGCTAAAATCTTTTTTAGATTTTTGTTCTTCCAATGTAAATCTTATCTTGGCATTTAGTACAGCTCTAGCTCCTTGGATCAATAGAGTACGCAAGTAAACATCACCTCGCTTGCTAATTCCAAGCAACTTATCTTTCCCTCCACTGGAATGCTGCCTTGGCACTAATCCAAACCATGCCGATAATTGCCTACCATTCTCAAAACTTGTAGCATTACCTATTGATGCTATTAAAGCAGTAGCAGTAATTAAACCAAGACTAGGTATAGCTGTTAATCGTTGATATTGAGTTAAGTTGCTAGCTATTATTTTTAATCTTTTTTCTATCTCTTTTATTTTTTTGTCATTATCCAAAAATTCCTCTTTCAGTTCACTAAATGTTTGATAACCCAGCTGGCTTAAATTTCCTTCATCTGAAATCTCGGTTAATTTTGTCATAACCTTATTGATCCCTTGAGGAATAATAAAACCAAATTCATGTAGTAGACCCCTAATTTCATTAGCAAGGGCAGTACGATTTTTTACCAATCTCTCTCTTACTCGATGAATTGATAAAATATCTTGTTGTTCTACAGTTCTAATTGGTACAAACCTCATATTTGGTCTTGTTACCGCTTCACATATAGCTTCTGCATCAGCTTGATCATTTTTATTAGTTTTAACATACGGTTTGACAAATTGTGCTGCCATTAGTTTTACTGTATGCCCCAATTTAGTTATTTCTCTTGCCCAGTAACTAGCTCCGCCGCAAGCTTCCATCCCTACCAAACATTTTGGTAAATTAGCCATAAATGTTAAAACTTGATCTCTCATTAATTTTTTCTTTAATACCGTCTTACCATTTTTATCTACACCATGAATTTGGAAAATTCTTTTTGCAATATCTATACCAATTGTGGTAACTTCCATCTTAGCATCCTGATTGTTATTTTAATATTTAATATTAACTTTAGAAGATTAGCAACTGCTTTTCATTCTGTATATCAGGAGATCCATACCATTATTTTTTCACCTGTGGAATTTTATAATAAAGAAATACTGATAAAAGTGTACTTTAATGACAAGAGTTTTTATTTGAAACAAAACAATGGTAATACACATAAGAAGCATTATGTTGACTAATTTTTAGTATGTCAAGTAGAAAAGTGATGTTTACATGACTACAAACTTCATGCCAAAACCACTGCAAACCTGATTCTTTAGACGTTTTAAGCACTTTTTTGTCTCGAAGATGAGTCGCATGCTCACCCTGACTTCCGCAGATTTTTTGATATTAGTTGTTATAAGTGGCATTAGTAAGGAGGTGAAGTGGTACTCTCGTTCTGTTGTGCCTAGTAGATATTTTATTATTGACTTTAACTGCGATGTTGTTTATTATTTAATTAATTAAATATAGCCCCATATTTTATAGCCCTAATATGTACATACGTCGTAAAAAAACTCCTAATAG
The DNA here is from genome assembly GCF_964031105.1 of Candidatus Tisiphia endosymbiont of Myopa tessellatipennis. Taxonomy (NCBI): domain Bacteria; kingdom Pseudomonadati; phylum Pseudomonadota; class Alphaproteobacteria; order Rickettsiales; family Rickettsiaceae; genus Candidatus Tisiphia; species Candidatus Tisiphia endosymbiont of Myopa tessellatipennis. Next base: position 349,031 of record NZ_OZ035005.1, read on the forward strand.
TCCAAGGCAATCTATTCAAATAGTGGAAGGTTATCGTGATAGTAAAGGTAACGTCAAACAGCGTATAGTACGTCATTTAGGAGTCTTCGTAGATGAAGTAGAAGAAGCTAAATTAGTTGCCCTAGCACAATATTTGATTGCCAAGATTAAAGCTGAGAGAGAAGCTGCAACTGGGCAGGGGAATTTGTTTACTGATGACACTAACGAGGTTAAAAGAGGTCGTCCAACTAACAAGCTGCTAAAAGATATTCTACCTGTTAACGAAGTAAAACTAAATGAGGTTGTAGAAGTCAAGCGAGTTGTTGAAGGAGTGCATCAAATAGGGGGGCATGTTTATGATCAAATGCATTTTAACCAGTTACTAGCAAGGAAACGTGACGCTGGGATGCTGAAGGATTTAGTGTTAGCCCGTATGGTAAGACCAAATAGTAAAAAAGGGATAGTTGAGTATTTAAGCGATCAATTTGACAGGCATCATGATCTAGATGCTACTTATCGGATGATGGACAAATTACATGAGCAAATACCTAAAATTAAAGAATTATGCTTTAAAAACACCCTAACCCTGATTCCTAATAAAGAGATTAGCCTAGTATTTTTTGATGTTACTACACTATACTTTGAATCAGTAGAAATAGATGAGCTAAGAGCCTTTGGCTATAGTAAAGATCATCGCTTTAATACTACCCAACTAGTTCTTGCCCTAGCAACTAATGAGGATGGATTACCACTTGGCTATGAGCTGTTTAGTGGTAATACCGCAGAAGTTAGCACCTTAATTAAATCAATTAACAGCTGGCAAGCGTATCTTAAAGTTAAAGATGTCTGTTTTATTGCTGATCGTGCAATGTTTAGTAAAGCTAACTTGCAAGCTCTCGATGAAGGTGGTTATCGTTATATTGTGGCAGCAAAGCTTAAAACACTCAAGAAAGAAAAGAAAGAAGAAATATTATCAGAGGAAAACTATAAGCCTACTGTTATAGGCAATGATCTTACTTGGATTGCCGATCTAGAGCATGATGGTAAACGTCTAATTACCAGTTATAAATCTAAAAGGGCTATTAATGATGCACAGGAGCGACAAAAAATTTTAGATAAAATTAATAAGACTATTGGTGAGTTTGGTAGTACTAAAAAACTTATATCTAATAGTGGAGTAAAAAAATATACTTCTAGTGAAAATGGCAAGAGCTATATTGACGCAGAGAAGATAGAGCAGGATGCGTTGTGGGATGGCATACATGGGGTAATCACCAATGACCAGACTATAACTCCACATGAAGCAATAGCAAAATATGCTAGATTATGGGTAATTGAAGAGCAATTTAGAATCAATAAACATAATTTACAAATGCGTCCAATTTTTCACTGGACTAAACAAAGGATAGAAGCACACATAGCTGTGTGTTATATGAGTTTTGCAGTGCTTAAAACTATAGAATACAAGGTTGCTCTGACCCAAAAGATCAGTGTAACTAACATCGTTGAATTATTAATATCAGTACAGGATTCAATCTTAAGACATACAAAGACTGGTGATCTTTATAGACTACCAAGTGCAATAAAAAACGAAGCTAGAAAAATCTATAAAACCTTTAACATCAAACGTTCAGACCATGCTGCAATATATTTAAAATAACAAAATAATGTTGTGCCTAAATTTTAAAAATCCCAGCACTATGACCCTTCTAAGCTTATGCCTTATTAAAAAATGCGGAAGTCGGGAAGAACAATTAAGCATTAAGGTTCTTAAATCGTTGGAATTTTATATTAAGTGGCAGCTCATCGCAACTACCTTAACACTGGTTCTATCTATGTAATTGCTAATAGAGATTTCCAACGAGTATACTCTTCTGCTTTGAAGAATTGTTTTTTGAAAATATCATAGATTCGCATGCTCACGTACTATATGTACACTCCGCTTGCTCACCATTCATTTTCAAATCCAATTCTTCAAATCATTTGAGTATATATACTCCACTGAATCGGTTGATGGAGTAATAGCTAATTTATAACCATATTCCGTAATTAAGTAGTAAGTGTAATATTCATGAACATTTTCTATACTTACATCATCAATAGTTCTGTTTCCAAGCAAAATATCTGCTCTATCCTGATCAAACCTGAGGTTTGGAGCTGTTACTACAATTTTTATACCAGTGAAATTGTCATTTTGTATCTCTAGTTCAACCTTAATAACAGCATCTCTGTATATATTGCTAGATGCTGTAACAATTAAACACATAATAATCTGAGCTATATTGTCATCGATATTTGTGCTGATTAACCTTGTGAACACTAGTTCAATATTATGATTTTTTGATTTTAAAAAATCAGTACTTAATCTATTAATTTCTGCAATAGCAATTTTGTTCCCCTCAGAAGGTAGAGAGTATACATAACGATGAAACTGTAAATATCTCATGAGTCTATTTGTACTATCCTGAACCAGTTTAGTAGCTTTCTCTTGATACTCTATAGTTTTTATTAACCCAATGGCGTTATCTATAGCACCTATTGATCCTGCAAAATCATGACATATTTTTTCATTTAAAGCTTGGCATAATTTTAGTGAATTTAGCATATTCTTAATAAACTCGTTTAGCTGGCACAATGCTATCTACTTCATCTGTCAAAGTTGTAAGAGTTACAGGTTTGTAATCTAACTTCACCTTACCTTGCTCATCAATCCAAGCAAGTGTATGTTTCATCCATTCTTCATCATTACGCTCTAGGTAATCTTCCCTAGAATGAGCCCCCCTACTTTCTTTTCTAGCCGCTGCAGAATGCACAGTAATTACCGCTTGATCTAATAAATTAGCTAGTTCTAATGCTTCAACCAAGTCGCTGTTCCATATTAATGATCTATCATTAACCTGAATATTTGCATATTCTTTTCTTGCCTGATCAATCATTTCTATTCCTTCATTTAAAACCTCTTGAGTTCTAAATACCGCTGCATGATTTTGCATGATTTTTTGCATTTTAAGTCTTAAGTCAGCTACTGGTAGGCCTCCTTTAGCATGACGTATATTATCAAATCTGCTAATTATTTTATCTAATATAGACTCCGGCAAGCTTTTATGCTTTTGCCCTACTTTAACAATTTCAGCAGCTTTTTGTGCTGCGGCTCTACCAAATACTACTAAATCAAGCAGAGAGTTTGATCCTAACCGATTGGCCCCATGTACTGAAACACAAGCAGCTTCACCAATTGACATTAACCCGGAAATGATTTTATTATGATCATCCTGACCTTTATCAATAACTTGACCATGGTAATTTGTTGGTATTCCCCCCATATTATAATGCACTGTTGGTAATACAGGTATTGGCTGAAGGGTTACATCAATACCAGCAAAAATTTTAGCCGTCTCTGAAATACCGGGCAAACGTTCGTGAAGAATTTCCGGCGGTAAATGATCTAAATGTAAGAATATATGATCTTTATGCTCACCTACCCCCCTACCATCTCTGATTTCCATGGTAATAGCCCTTGATACTACATCTCTTGAAGCAAGGTCTTTAGCAGCGGGAGCATATCGTTCCATAAATCGCTCTCCATTAGAATTTACCAAATACCCACCTTCTCCTCTAGCACCTTCGGTAATTAAGCAACCAGCACCATATATACCAGTTGGGTGGAATTGGACAAATTCCATATCTTGCAAGGCAATAGAACTTCTTGCCGCCATGCCACCTCCATCACCAGTACAAGTATGAGCACTTGTCGCAGAAAAATAAGCTCTACCATACCCGCCAGTAGCTAGTACCACTAAGTGAGCATGGAAACAGTGAATTGTTCCGTCATCAAGATTCCAAGCAACTACCCCTACACATTCTCCATTATTCATTAATAAATCAAGGGCAAAATATTCGATAAAAAATTGGGCTTTATTTTTTAAAGCCTGTTGATATAAAGTATGTAATATTGCATGACCAGTACGATCTGCTGCAGCACAAGTCCTTTGAGCTGCTTGCCCCTTACCATAATTTGTTGTCATACCACCAAAGGGGCGTTGATAAATTTTGCCTTCTTCTGTTCGAGAAAAAGGTACTCCATAATGCTCAAGCTCTAGCACTGCTGCAGCTGCATGTTTACACATATACTCAATTGCGTCTTGATCACCCAACCAATCCGAGCCTTTTACTGTATCGTACATGTGCCAACGCCAATCATCTTGCCCCATATTACCAAGAGAAGCACTAATGCCACCTTGGGCAGCCACAGTATGACTCCTAGTTGGGAAAACCTTGCTAATGCAAGCAGTATTTAAGCCCTCTTTTGCCATACCAAAAGTAGCCCTAAGACCAGCTCCACCTGCTCCAACTACCACTACATCAAATTCATGGTGGATAATATTATAAGATTTAGACATTTATATAAATTCCTTTTGTTCATAGTACTCTACATTTTTCTATAATCGTCATAGCAAGGCTCTTTAGATGCCGTGGCAATCTAGGTAAACAGCGAAGCTGTTTTTTAGAGTAACGCTTCGCGTATCCTAGATTGCCACAACTGTCGAAAGTTCAAAAATCGTCATTGCGAGGAGGCATAAGCCGACGAAGCAATCCATTTTTGGTTACTTTTATGGATTGCTTCGTCGACCTACGGTCTTCTCGCAATGACGTTGACCATATACAACATTTAGGGTGCTATGCCTTTTGTTACAGAATATATCATATATTTATTCTTGACTAAGCTTTTCCAAACAAATTTTTTCAGTAATTTTTTGCAATTTCTCTACCCGGTCGATCAAATAAAGCAACTGCTCCTTAGTAATCCTGTAATGTTTGTCATATCTTGCTCTAACATAAGCATCACGAAGCAATGTAAAACATTCTTTTTGCTCTTCACTTTCATATGGAAATATTCGACAAAGGTCATGATAAAAAATCCGTGCGCTTTGGTTTAGTTCTAATAAATCATGTAATTTAGGTTTATAACCATCAAATACTAACAAAATAGCATTATAAAAACTCTCAGTAGCTTGATGAAGCAAAAAAGCTGATTCGCGATAATTGTCATCTTCAAAAAAAGCTTTTATTCCAATGAATAGTCCTTTTCCTCTACCAAACCAATTTTCATATTCTTCTGCAGCTATTGGTCTGCGATCGTGCCATGGCAAGTCCTTAGCTTCCGATAGTACAAATTCATCACTATCATATAGTAGAATTCCTTCTGTTCTAATATCACGAAAAAAATACTTACCTTTTTCAAGTTGGTCATTTACAAAGTGGATAGACTCAACTATTAATGTCACGGATGGTTGTGTCATGGCCACTAATCGGTCTGTATTAATATCTATTGGGAATTTTCTTTCTAATCTTTTTTCTATATTATGTTTTAAGTTAATAGCTTGATATCCAGCATATTTTCTTTTCTTTAAGACCAATAACAGATCTATATCACTCTGATAATACTCCCTTGAGGATAGATCTTGTACCCAATCACCTCTAGCATAGGAGCCAAATAAAATTATCATTGCTATTTTTGATCTTCCAGAAGCTAGAATTTCTTGGACAATAATGTCTAATCTTTCTTTAATAACTAATGAACGTTTAGGTAATGTGTTTTTCATAAGATTATTTTTATTAATCCATCAGATTACTATAACATAAAATAATGCTACCACTAAGAATGCAATCGTTATAATGCAAAATATTTTAAGTAATATAATTAACCCTGTGCGGAGCTTAATACAACTAATATAATCTTCAATTACCACACACATACCAAGCATTGAATGATAGAAAGCGGTAATAAGCAATATTCCTAAAGGGACAATATTGTAAGGTCTTTGTAAAGTACTAACAAAATGAGTAAAACCCTCTCCAGTAGTATATTTAATAAAAAATATTAGCCAAATAGAACAAATTGCCAAAATAATAGCTGTTATTCTTTGATGCAACCAGTGACTCGAACCACTTTTTGCCGAACCAACCCCTTTAGCTTTCGCCAAATCTGTCCTTAAATTATTATTCATATAGAGGCCATAAGTTAAATTAACAACCAAAAAACTAACGTCATCAATATCGAAGCTACTACCACAAACCAACCTGTGAAGTTAATAGCCCTTATTGAAAAGCAATGCCCACTATCCCAAATTAAGTGACGCACCCCATTACATAAATGATAAAACCATGCAAAACTTATGAATATTAGAGGAATTCTAAATAAATTACATTTAAAGCACTGTAAATATTCAGGATCAAATTTGCTAAAAGCTAATAAAATAAAGCACCACGACAATATTGATAGTCCAAAAAATAAGCCTATCCCCGTTATACGATGCAAAATAGACAAAACGGTGCTTATCTGCTTTTTATATATCGTCAAATGAGGAGAAGTAGGTCTACTATTATAAATTTCCTGCTTTGTTTTTGTCATAAGTTTCTGTCATAAATTATCTATTAGGTGTAATCTATATCCTGAAATAAATTCAGGATATAGTATACTCAAATAATTTGAAGAATTGGATTTGAAAATGAATGGTGAGCAGGCGTAGCGTACATATAGTACGTGAGCATACGAATCCATGATATTTTCAAAAAACAATTCTTCAAAGTAGAAGAGTATACCTATAACTCTAAATAGCAGCAGTATAAACGCTAGTTAGAAAATACTCAAGTTTTCATATTGTATAGTATAGTATAGTATAGTATAGTATATTGTATAATAACTATTATACAATAATGAAGTTAATTTTATGAGAACGATGAGTATTAGTTTAAACGAGACTTTATATGATAAATTAAAATATATGATTCCTTCTAAAAAAATTAGTAACTTTGTAAGCAATGCTATTGCTAAAGAATTAGAAAAAAAGGAACTGGAACTTACTTTGGCATATAAAGATGCAGAGCAAGATAATGAACGTCAAAATTTGCTAAAAGAGTGGGATGCAATAGATGACATTAGTAAAAAATAAAGAAATAATACGAGGCAATATTTATTGGGTAAATCTTGATCCAACAATTGGAACTGAAATTCAAAAAACAAGACCTGCAATAGTTATATCTAATAATATTCAGAATAAAATATCTAGTAGAGTAATAATTATCCCCATTACCTCAAATATTAATAATATTTTTCCTTTTGAAGTAAGAGTTACAGTTAACAACAAAACTGCAAAAGCGTTAACTGATCAAATTAGAACCATAGATAAATCTAGATTGGGAGAGTTTATAGAACAGTTGAATAAAACTGAGATTATTAATATTGAAAAAGCTATTAAAGTTACTTTAAGTTTGACTTAAGTAATACCATTTCCCAAAACTAAATTGCTACTCGGAGTACGAGTGTCGAACACCGGAGCGTATACTGCTATGATTTCAAGAGTTGGGTAGACGATAGTATAACTTCAAGAAGAGCTAGGAGTGTCAAAGTCGAGCAGCGGAGCGTACATTAGTACGTGAGCAGCACAGATATTTGGTCGCGGGAACGCCAATTCTTGAAGTTCACCGAGTATATTACTCCTTATACTTCATCTCCATAGAGTAAGGCACAACCTTTGAAAATATTTTACCAATTATTGGTACTCTAGTGATAACGTTACTTGCAAAAAAGAAAGAAGGTATTACATTACCTTTAAGCTTCATTTGATGTTTATTAGTATCAATTGTACCTTGCATTGTAAAATCAAAAAATGGTCCGGTAGCTGATGTATCAGCAATATTGATGGTATTACCTATATAACTAAATCTACCTGTCATGTTCCTAAACATGATATCCTTATTATTTAATATAAAACTCATAAAACCTGGGAAAGAAACAACCGATACCATTCTAGTAAGAAAAGGCACATCGGTAGTAACAAAGTGCTTGATATCAAATGTTCCATCTACGATTGGTATCACTTCTCCCTTTTTGGCATCATATCTTTTTGTATCAAGTGTCAGATTTATAATACCAGATTTCATTTTATTATACATACCAATACCTCTAAATAAAGCTCCAGCATTATCACAGGTAACTATCCATTGTTCTAGATCTTTTTTATCTGTAAGTAGCATTTTAAAAGATCTAGTACCAATTTTTGAATTTAAAGAACCAGAAAAACATTTTATTTTATTACAATCAATTTGTAAATTAAGCTTATCAAGCATTATATTATTTTTTAACCTTACCCTATCTACATCAACTGTTAAATGAATATTTTTTGCATCTCCTTCTTTCTCTAAGAATTGCATCATATTAGATTCAGACAAATCTAGTTGTCTTCCCTGAATTTTAGCATTCAAGCTATCTTTACCTAAAAGCAAATTCCCCACTAGATCAGTCGTATTATACTTTATTACAGGTAAAGTAACATCATACTTATCTTCTGCTACTTTAACCTTACCAACTATTTTTAAGTTATTTTCTCCCGAAAGATTAAAATCAATATCACCATTTAGGTTATTATATAACTTGCCAGTTAAAGTAAAGTTAGCTTCACTACCAAGTTTTTTATGTATAGATATTTTATCAATATAAAATTCTAAGTTTTTGAGGTTAGTATTGGCTTTAATTAAGCTTTTCCCATCTTTTTGCTCTTTATATTCAAAATCTAGGACACTATTACCTGAGATTAACTTTAATATACCAACCTTTTGGTTATTACCCACAATGGTAGTTTTTACTTTTAATAGATTCTGATAATCATCTTGGTTATTATCAGTGACATTAACATCGATAAGTAAATTACTGTCATAGCCATTAATTTTACCTATACCGATCAAATTTACCTTATCGCCATTAAATGTTCCAGTTATTTTAGCATTTTTTAATATGACATTGTCACTAAATGCTTTGCCATTTACTCCCGTTATTATTGTAGAAATGTCATAAGTATTTTTGATAACTGGGCTAATCGGTATTATTATGCCAATTTTTGAATTAGCAATTCCAGTAATCTTTTTAAGATCGATCCCTTGTTTTTTTATCTTGTTATAATCCTCATTTGATATGAAATCAATTAAATCGTTAACACTCCCCTTAGCATTAGCATTAACGATAAAATTTGATTTATCCATCCCTTGCCAATCAAAAGTTATTATCCCACCCGAAATAAGACTATTACTACTATATGCTTGATTTAATATGAACTTAACAGATAGCCCAAATATAGTAACATCAGTATCAATTTTTCGTAAAGGGGGATAGTCCTTATCATATTGATATTCAAGATCTACAACATGCAGCTTGGCCTTCAATGCAGTTTCTAGGGAAATATTCTTTTCTAAAGAATTTTTATCAAAATTAAAATTAAATTCTCCATTTCTAATATAACCACCTTTCATATATTCCTGTAGAAATAAAATTACTTGATTATCAGGAATAATTTTCTCAACAATTTGATAAATCATTATAGGAATATTCTGAGCATTACCAGTTGCTTGAATTATGCTACCATCCAATACACTATTGAATAATAGATAGGCTTTATCACCAAACTCTAGTTTGCAATTGATCGATTTCTTAGAAGCTCTAGAAATTTTACTGTTATAGGAACAAAATCCTTCACCATCAGGTAATTTTTCACCATAACTATCAAGCAAAGAAATATTTTTTATAGGACCTAAGTTTAACTGTGTTTCAATCTTATTTTTAAAAAAATCCACAATGGATCTAGCAGATATTTGAGCATTTATTACTGGTTGATTATCTTTAGAGATTAAGGAAAAACTATCTATATCAATAGTACTAAGAATTAAAGGCTTGGTTGTTATATCATCAATAATAAAACTGATTTTGAAATTAGTAATTTCACCTTGGGCGTTATTTGCTAAATCCATAAAGATTTTATCGATTGATAGAATATTATTTCTTACTTGTAAATTCTTAATCCGTATTTTCATAGCTTTTTTATCAAGGTAAAATTCTATTACCTTCTTAATTGGCTTATCTAAATATCCCTTACTACTACTTAATATTAATAAAGTTAAAATTACTACAATTGTGCAAACTATTATGCTTAGGTTAATAAAAAATCTTTTAATGAGCATCATCTTGTTATTTAGTACTTGATCAGTTAATATATACTTTGCAGCAATATAGCACAACAAACTTGTTGCACTAAGTATATACTGAAAAAAATTTGAAAATTATTTATGAATATTAGACTTCATTTTATAGGTACTGGTTACGTTGGATTAGTATCTGGCGTAATGATGAGTTACCTAGGACACGACGTTACTTGCTTAGATACCGATATTTCTAAAATCGATCAGCTTAAAAAAAATATTTTACCAATTTATGAACCAAAATTAGCCAAGTACCTACCGCCATTAGTAAAGTCTAGTAAGTTGAAGTTTACAGCCAGCTACTCGGCTGAATTAAGAAATGCCCAAGCGGTATTTATTACAGTAGGAACACCACCACTACCTTCAGGGGAGGCAGATTTACAATATATTTTTACTGCTATAGATAATTTATGTGAATGGATCAACGATGATTGTTTGATTGTTATTAAATCAACTGTACCTCCAACAACATGTAACCAAATTATTGATTATTTAAAAAAAAGAAATCTTAAATTTCCTGTTGCCTCAAATCCTGAATTTCTTAGAGAAGGTACTGCTGTAGATGACTTTTTAAACCCTGATAGAATATTAATTGGCACAAATAATAAACACGCAGAAGATTTATTAAAAAAGATATACTTGCCTTTGACTACAAAGAATATATCTCTTATATGTACTGATTTGGTTACTGTAGAACTTACCAAATATGCCTCAAATGCTTTCTTAGCAACAAAGATTGCTTTTATTAATGAAATGGCAAATTTATGTGAGAGAACTGGGGCAAATATCAAAGAACTTTCGATTGCTATGGGACTCGACAAGAGAATAGGTAAAGAATGTTTAAATGCTGGATCTGGATTTGGTGGTTCATGTTTTCCTAAGGATCTCTTAGCACTTTCACAAATAGCAGGGCATTATCAATGTAACTTACAAATAGTTAATTCTGTTATAAGTAGTAATGATCAGAGGGTCTATGACATGGCGGATAGGATTCATTATATCATAAATGATAATTTGACTAATAAAAATATTACTGTATTGGGTCTTACTTATAAGGCTGGTACAGATGATATTAGAAGCAGCCCTGCCATTAAAATCATCAAAATCCTAGTTGATAAAGGAGCTAATATCAGGGCATTCGATCCAATAGGTATGGATAATGCTAAAAAAGAGCTAAAAAATATATTTTTTGCCGATTCAGCACTTAGTGCTTGCCAAAATAGTGATATAATTGTAGTGGCAACCGAATGGTCGGAGTTTAAAGATTTAGATTGGTCGCTTGTTCGCCATAAAGTTAAATCTCCTATAATTATTGATTTCAGGCATATTCTTAACGGAGATATGCTAAAATCTCTTGGGTTTAAATATTATACTATTGGTACGCAATATGAAGTTTGATTTTATTCACTTAAGAGTACAAAGCTCATACTCATTTCTTGAGAGTGCCTTAACAATTGATCGTATAGTAGAACTAGCACAATTACACAAAATGCCAGCGATTTGTTTAGCAGATAAGGGTAACTTATTTGGCTCACTAGAGTTTGCTTTGAGTAGCTGCAGGGCGGGGGTGCAACCTATAAATGGGGCAATTGTAAACGTTGCTTTTACTAAAAATAACTTTTGTGAAATGGTGCTGATTGCTAAAGATGAGGTAGGTTACAAAAATTTACTAAAAGCAGTTAGTGCTAGTTTCACTGAAAATGATCGCAAAATTTGTAATCATATTACTTTTGATGATTTAGTTAAGTACCATGAAGGTCTTATTATCTTATCTGGTTATACTGATGGGATAATTGGCAAAAGCCTGATTGATGGAAACGAAGAATTAGCCATTTTTTGGGTCACTAAGCTACAAAGCATTTTTGGTGATCGTTTCTATTTTGAGATTATGCGGCATAATTTAGCAATAGAACAATCTATAGAAGCAAATTATATAAAAATAGCCGATGACCTTGGTATTCCACTAATTGCTACCAACAAAGTATTGTTTAGCGATGTTAACATGCATGATGCACATGATGTATTATTATGTATATCTGCTGGTGTTAGCAAAGAAGAGGAGAATCGTAAAAAGGTTAGTACTGGATGTTATTTTAAATCACCAAAAGAAATGCTAGAACTTTTTAGTGATTTACCTAATGCTGTACAAAATACCGTCCATTTAGCCCAAAGATGCCACTTTATGGCACATGCTAATCCACTAATGTTACCAAATTTCTCTAGTCTAGATATTAATGAAATAGATCTAATTAAGCAAAACTCCACAGCAGGGTTACTATCAAGACTTGATACAAAATTTAAATGGGAGAATATTGCCATAGATAAACAGCAAGATATTAAACAACAATATCTAACTCGTCTTAATTATGAACTAGATATTATTTGTCGAATGGATTTTGCTGGCTATTTTCTTATAGTCTCTGACTTCATAAAATGGAGTAAAGAGCAAGGTATTATGGTAGGACCTGGTAGAGGCTCCGGGGCGGGATCAATAGTTGCTTGGAGTCTTCTTATCACTGATCTTGATCCTATTAAATTTGGTCTACTATTTGAGCGTTTTTTGAACCCTGAACGTATATCAATGCCAGATTTTGATATTGATTTTTGTCAAGAACGACGAGAAGAAGTTATTAATTATGTACGTTCTAAATACGGGGATAATAAAGTTGGTCAAATCATCACTTTTGGTAAGATGCAGGCAAAAGCCGTTATCAAAGATGTATCACGAGTTCTTGGCTTGCCTTATAAATATGCCGAATATCTAACTGAGCTTGTGCCATTTAATGCTGTTACTCCCGTTACATTAAATCAGGCTATAAAGGAAGTAAAGGAGTTGAACAACGCCGCCCATGGCAACGGTCTATATAATTTAGATGGTCAAGATGAGCTAATAAAACAAGTATTGGATACATCCTTAGTGCTTGAGGGACTTAACAGGCATGCTTCTACACATGCAGCGGGAATCGTTATAGCTGGCAAAGATTTAGTAGAAATATTACCAGTTTATAAAGACCTAAATTCGGATATGTTGGTAGTACAATATTCCATGAAATATGCTGAGATTGCTGGTTTAATTAAATTTGATTTTTTAGGTCTGCAAACTCTGACTGTTATTACTAAATGTCTAGAATTATTAAAACAGCAAGACATAAATATTGATTTTAGTAATATGCTATTTGATGATCAAAAAACTTATGAACTGCTGTGTAGTGGTAGAGCTACCGGTGTTTTCCAGTTTGAAAGTAGTGGAATGCAGGATGCTTTAAGACGTCTTAAACCTGACTCCATCCAAGATATAATAGCGTTAGGAGCATTATATCGCCCTGGTCCTATGGATAATATCCCAACTTATATTGCTTGTAAGCACGGTTTGCAGCTACCAGATTACTTGCATGAGATGCTTAAACCAATTTTAGAAGAGACTTATGGAGTTGTTATATATCAGGAACAGGTCTTAGAAATTGCCAAAGTAATTGCTGGCTATAGCTTAGGTGGAGCAGATTTACTTCGTAAAGCCATGGGCAAAAAAATAAAATCTGAAATGGCAGAGCAAGAAGAAACTTTTATTAAAGGTGCGATAGCTAACAATATTTCACGCCAGCAAGCAGAGTCTATTTTTACAACAGTGGCTAAATTTGCTAGCTATGGCTTTAATAAAGCACACGCATCAGCTTATGGTGTAATATCTTATCAAACCGCCTATCTGAAAGCAAATTTTCCAGCCGAATTTTTGGTAGCTTGCTTAAATCTTGAATTAAATAATCATGATAAAATCAATCTATTCATGCAAGAAGCTAGAAATAACAACATTACTATTATTCCTCCTAATATCAATCTTTCCACTGGTTATTTTAGTACTACTCATGAAGAAGGAAAGACATTTATCATCTATGCCCTAGGTGCTATCAAAAGTGTCACAGCTACTTTTGGCAAAATATTAGCAGAAGAAAGAGTTAAAAATGGTAAGTTTAAAAATATTATAGATTTTATTGAGAGGCTACCGCTTAAATCTATTAATCGAAAATTATTAGAGAATCTTATTAAAGCCGGGTGTTTTGATACGTTACATTCTAATCGTAATCAGTTACTGTTAAGTATCGCTAAACTTTTAGCTTATGCCTCTTCCTATCATGCAGAAAAAGTTTCTGATCAATTTAGCCTGATTAAAGTAAATTCTGCAAGTCAACAAGTGTTAATTGAAGCAGAACCACTTGATAATAATACTGTCTCTTCTTATGAATTTGAAGTATTAGGACTATTCATTACGCTACATCCATTATCAAGATATCAAGATTTGCTAGCTAGGCTTAATATTGCAACATCACTTGACTTACAAAATGATAGTGGTTCTACTTCTAGTAGGCAGATAAGGATAGCTGGGGTAATACAAAAAAAAGATTCACGTATGTCATCTCGTGGAAGGTTTGTAACCTTACAACTATCCGATCAATTTGGTATTTTCGAATTAACTATTTATAGTGAAGAAATACTTAAAAATTTCGTTCACTTACTTGACATTCAATGTTTAGTTGTAGCACACTGTGATTTGTTTAAGGATGCTGGGGGAACAAGGTTAATCGCTAAAAGCTTCACAACTATTGACGATATAATGAATGAAGAACGACTAGAGATAAAACTCTATCCACAAAATCATTATGAACTATGTCAAATCGTTGATTTGCTTAAAAAGCGTATTAGCCCTGAACGTAGTAATACAAGAATAATTTTATTGCTTAAAGTAAGTATACAAGATGAATTTCAAGAGTTGGCTAGGTGTACGAGTGGTGAGCGGACTAGACGTAGTCAAACCGTTGTTCCTACGCGAAGTCCCATCGTGCCACAACGCCAACACTTGAAAGGCAAAGGGTATATAAATAATAACTTTACTGCTCGAGTCCATTTACCAGAAATTTTATGTCTAGAAACTGAAGATTTTGAATTTTTAAATCGGTTTATGCTAGGTTCTAGTTAATTCCCTAGATTTTACCTCATTCTATGTAAGAGATCATTAGACTTCTTTCGAAACTCGCTTATGCTGAGGTATTTGAAGGAGACGCGGAACCTCGACCCGCAGCGTACTCTAATGTACGTGAGGATTCGAGTACAGACGTCGCGTACAAATCACCAGCAGAAGTAGAGTTTCGAAAGAAGTCTATTTTAACAGTCTCGATGTCATCCCATAACTGTTGAAAGTTAAAAAATCATCTATTAGCGAAATGCTGTTGTAATGCTTAAACCGTCATTGCAAGAAGCGGTGACGTGGCAATCTTGTGAAGTAGTACTCAAATCACCTAGAGGCTGCCTAACAAAGGCAGATATTACTTCATGAGATTGCCACGTCTGCGATTTCATCGTCTCCCCCGCTAATAAACGGTTCTTTGGCTAAAACTTTTTCGGCTTAGCTGTAGCTTCGATCAATCCTTTAAATAAATTTAAATCTAAATCATTAGGGTTTAAATATTCAGGATGCCATTCTACTCCTATAACAAATTTGTGATTTATTGACTCAATTGCTTCAATTATCCCGTCCGGTGCTGTCGCTGCAACTCGGAGTCCCTCGCCTATTTTTCCTACTACTTGATGGTGGCTCGAATTAACCATACAAGTTTGCTTATTTCCCGATAAGTTTGCAAGAATAGTGTTTGGTTCTATCGTTATAGAATGCGATAATGTATGTTTGGGGGCAGGTTGCTCGTGGTTAATAGCCGTAGCTACTCCTGCTTGTAACTTTATGTAATCAGGTATATGCTGGATAAGGTTGCCACCGCATACTACATTTAACATCTGCATACCACGACATATTCCAAGGAAGGGCATATTCTTTTCTAGAGCTTTTTGGGTAAGTAGTAACTCAAAATTATCCCGTTGGTCGTTGGTAGCTGTTCTATCACAAGTGAATTCTTGACCATAAAATTTAGGGTGAATATCCTCATCGCCACCGGGAATAATTAGTCCATCGATAATTGACAGCATCACTTCAATTGTATCATATTGATAGGGTAGCATTAAGGGGATTCCCCCAACTTTTATCACGCTATCTGCATAATTTTGCCTAATTGCATACCAAGGAAAAGTAGCATAGGCATATTTTTCAGAATTATTAGCCAAATCTAGAGTGATTCCTATTACTGGTTTTTTCTGTATCATAATAACCTTATCTTCTTACCATCCGAGTACCACAAATTATGTCATGTAAACACTTTTTTTCATCAGTACATATCATGCAGACAATACTTATAATCCCCAATATTACAGTACTACTTATTAGTGCTAATATAATAAATCTAATCAACGCTTTTAAAAAGCTTATTCGTGTACCATCCTCGTTTATGATCTTCATGCCCAATATATAACCGCCAAGAGTTGCTTGCATTGAAGATGACTCAAATATTGCCTCATATATAATTGTTAATGATAGCATTATTAATGTCGGAATGGAAGAATAGGCTAGTGCCTCGGCTATTACTGCACCGTCTAGTAGAGAGTTACTTACTAGTATCATAGTCACACAAATTAGAAAAAAAATAATTAAAATTCGATCCAAAACTACAGCAATAGATCTTCGCCAAAAGCCACAATAGATATATTCATTCATAAAATTATTTTCCTTTATGTGATGTTTCAAAAGTATGAAATGGTGGTGGAGAGGAGATTATCCATTCAAGAGTATCAGCCCCATCACCCCAAGGATTATTTGGGCATTTCTTCCCATATTTCAAAGTATAAATAACAATGAATACAAAATAAAGAGCTGCAATAAATGAAATACTAGCTCCGATAGATGAAACCATATTCCAACCGGCAAAAGCATCAGGATAATCCGGTATTCTTCTTGGCATTCCAGCTAATCCCAAAAAATGCTGAGGGAAAAATGTCAAATTAACACCAATAAAGGTAACCCAAAAATGAATTTTGCCCATCATCTCAGGATATTGCCGCCCGGACATTTTACCAAACCAATAATAGAACCCAGCAAATGCAGTAAATAACGCCCCAAGCGACATAGTGTAATGGAAATGTGCTACAACATAATATGTATCATGTAAAATTCTGTCGATTGCTGAATTTGATAATATTATGCCAGTAACTCCGCCAATAGTAAATAGCAAGATAAACCCTATGGAAAATAACATAGGAGTTTCAAAAGTAATTGATCCTCCCCACATTGTGGCAATCCAGCTAAAGATTTTGATACCAGTAGGTACAGCTATAATCATAGTACCAGCAGTAAAATAGATTAATGCATTGTACGAAAGCCCAACCGTAAACATATGATGAGCCCAAACTATAAAACCAACAAATCCGATAATTACCATAGCTACCACCATACCAAAATAACCGAATATTGGCTTACGGGAGAAAGTAGAGATGACCTGACTGACTATACCAAATCCCGGCAATACTACAATATATACTTCTGGATGACCAAAAAACCAAAATAAATGCTGAAATAATACTGGATCTCCGCCACCATCAGGCTTAAAAAAAGTAGTACCAAAATTTCGATCAGTCAGTAACATGGTTATTGCCCCCCCTAACACAGGAATTGCCAGTATCAACAAGAAGGCAGTAACCAAAATTGACCAAACAAATAAGGGCATTTCAAATAACCCCATACCATCAGTTCTCATATTAAAGATAGTGACAATCATATTAATTGAACCAAGAATGGAGGAAAGCCCTGTAAGATGTAAACTTAAAATAGCCATATCCACAGCAGCCCCAGGATGTCCTACTAGACTACTTAGAGGAGGATAAAATGTCCAACCAGTACCAGCTCCTCCATCAACCAAACCTGACAACATTAACAATATAAAAGCAGGGACAAGTAGCCAAAAACTTATATTATTTAGCCTGGGAAAAGCCATATCCGGGGCACCTATTAAAATTGGTATGAAGTAATTACCAAATCCGCCAAATAAAGCTGGCACAATCATGAAAAATACCATAATTATAGCATGAGCGGTAATTAATACATTGTATAGCTGATAATTACCACCTAGTAGATGCCCGCCGGGTACTGCTAGTTCTAACCTAAAAATAACAGAAAATAATCCACCAACAAGCCCAGCAAATATGGCAAATATAATATACATTACGCCAATATCTTTGTGATTAGTAGAAAAAATCCATCTTTGTAACCCCTTAGGGGTTTCGTGATGATCAGATATTACTTCTGCAAGAGGTCTAGTAGAGGCTTGATCTTTAAGTGTCATAATGGTTACTATTTACATTCTTTAAGTTGATTAATATCTGCCCCTACTATGACCTTGATATTTCTAGTAATTTTATCATAATCCCAATCCCACCATTTTATTTGTACTAACTCATTGATTATATCATCGGAGAATCTTTTTCTAATAATTTTACTAGGATTACCTGCAACGATAGAGTAGGGGGGTACATCCTTGGTAACCACTGCATATGCTACGATAATTGCTCCATCTCCTATTGTTACTCCTGGCATAATGACTGCATTCGTACCAAACCACACATCATTACCAACTACGGTATTTCTTCTTTTATCAAGAGTTGGCGTATAATTGTTCCAATTCTCGAAAATAAAAAATGGATAAGTAGAAAAGCCATCCATTGGGTGATTCACATCATCCATGATGAAAATGGTTCTCATGGCGATAGAACAAAACTTACCGATAATTAATTTACATTCATGGCATCCTATGATATTATTACGCTCAAAATATTCTGGGTGCTGGTTATCATGATAGTAAGTATAATCACCTACCATTATGTTGGGATTGTGAATAAAATGTTTTAAAAATACGGTTTCTTTAACCTGTTTTGCGTAAAGATGTGGATAATGCTTGTTGAAATGTACCATAGTAACTCTTTTATTTAATTGATTTTAAGGCTAATTTTTTGTTAGTCTTCATATTCATAGAAAATTTTGATTTTGCCATAATCAACCAGTTTTGAAATTCTTCCTTACTTACCACTTCAATGGCAATCGGCATAAAACCGTGATTAACACCACAAAGTTCTGAACATTGACCATAATACACGCCTTTTTTGCTAATTTTAGTCCAAGTTTCATTGATTCTTCCAGGAACCGCATCGATCTTTATACCTAACGCTGGTACTGCAAAACTATGTATGACGTCTCCCGCCGTAATTAGAAATTTCACAGTAGTATTTTCTGGTATGATAATACGGTTATCGACATCTAATAAGCGTTTTTGACCAAGTTTTAATTTTTCATCGGTAATTAAATAACTATCAAATTCGATATTATCGTGATCAGGGTATATATAATGCCAATACCACTGATAGCCCACGACCTTAACAGTCATATCTATTTCAGGAATTTTTTCTGCAAAACGTAAAATACGAAATGATGGTATGGCAATAATAACTAAAATTATTATAGGGATTATCGTCCAAATAACTTCAATTAAGATATTATGAGAAAATTTTGCTGGAATAGGGTTGGCTTTTGCATTAAATCTAATACAAACATAGACTAGTAAAATGGTAATAAAGACAACTATTCCTCCTGATATTAACAGTAGGAAATTGTGAAACCCGTGAAGCTCTTCCATCAGAGGGCTTGCTGGAGTTTGTAACAACATTTGCCACGCCTGAGGTTCTGAGGCTAAGCAATTGTGAGCAAATAAAAGATATAAAATTACAAATTTTTTCATATTTGGTATTAGTGGGTTTGATTCTATATGCTATAGTTAGACAATATAAGGCGATATATAGTTTTATTAAAGTAAAAAATAGGGTATAGTGCAAAAACTTGAGGAATTTATCATTGACTTTAAGATGCCTTCTGATACGATTCGACCTACTAATAAGTATACTCAAATGATTTAAGATTACAATATGGCAGGTCATTCAAAATTTAAAAATATTCAGCATCGAAAAGGTACGCAAGATAAGAAAAGGGCGAAAGTTTTTACTAAGCTAATTAGAGAAATTATCACTGCTGCTAAAATGGGAACTGATGTAAGCAATAATCCACGCCTGCGGAGTAGCATAGCTGCAGCACGCAGTCAGAATTTGCCAAAGGATCGAATAGATAAGGCAATAAGTGCAGCAAGTGATTCGAATAATAACGAACATTATACAGAGATTAGATATGAAGGCTTTGCTCCGGGTGGTATTGCAATAATAGTAGAGGCTTTAACTGATAATAAAAATCGCACAGCTGCTGAAATTAGGTCGGCTTTTACTAAATTTGGTGGTAATTTAGGTGAGACTGGAAGTAGCAGTTATATGTTTGACCATCTTGGAGTAATACAATACCCAGTGGAATTAACATCGGCAGAATCTATATTGGAAAGTAGCCTAGAGGCTGGGGCAAAAGATGTGATTTCTGAAGAAGATGCGTATTTAATCTATACAGATATTGAGGATTTTGTACAAACTCTTGAATCTTTGACTAATAAATATGGACCTCCTGAGGAATCCTATATCGGTTGGATTCCTCAGAATATCATGATTATAGAAGATAAAGATAAGGCAGAGAAGCTATTAAAATTAGTGGATCTTTTAGAAGAAAGCGATGACGTACAAAAAGTTTTTGGTAATTATGAATTATCTGATGCAATTTATCAAGCTATGAAGGATATTTAATATGGATTGCCAAATTATTGTTCTAGCTGCTGGTAATGGTAGAAGAATGGAATCTTCGTTACCAAAAGTAATGCATGAAGTTGGTGGTAGACCTATGCTTGATAGGGTGCTAACAAATGCCAAAAAAGTGACTAACGATGTTATCTTAGTTCACTCATTGCAATTAGAAAAATATATTTCTTCTTATAAAGAGGTTTGTAAATTTGCATTGCAGATAGAACGATTGGGTACTGCTCATGCGGTATATACTGCTTTAGACTTAGTTGATGACAATAAAATTGTAGCAGTGCTTTACGGAGATAATCCTTTAATCACCGCAAATATTATTAACGATTTATTAGACCACCTAATTTCTACAAATTCAGCCATTACAACGTTATGCTTTAGACGTGATAACCCGGGACAATATGGACGAATAGTTACTGATGAACTAGGAAATTTTTTAAAAATTGTGGAATTTAAAGAGGCAACGAGTGAAGAACAAGCTATAACAATTTGTAATTCTGGTATTATGGCTTTTGAAGCTGGTATATTAAAAAAATATTTACCTACTATTTTTTTAGGTAAGGTTGATAGATCAAAAGAGTTATATTTGACCGCCCTTGTAAAAATAGCTAAGGATAGCGGAGAAAAAGTATCATATTTGCTATCTTCAGACCACGACATAGTGCTTGGAGTAAATACTAAACAGGAGCTAGAAGAAGCTAATAAAACTATTGCTAAGTTAATGGGCTAGGTAATACACACAAAATTCTTCAACGTCATTGTGAGGAGTCGTGAAAAAGCGGCGACGCGGCAATCTAGGATACGCGAAGCGTATTAGAAAAAACAGCTTCTTGTTTACTTGGATCGCCACGGCATCTAACGGTGTCTTGCGATGACGGTTATACAAAAAATGTAGGGTACTATGCCATGTGAGACGCGATACTAAAACATTTTCAATACAAACATATTTCTAAAAAATATAGTTTTTATTGAGTGTTTTAATGTTACAAATTAACCTCAAACGTTAAATTAATTGGCAACTTGGGTTAAAGAATTAGATGTAGACGTTGATTACAGCCTAATTTGAGTAAGTAAAAAGTCAAAAAATATGCCAAACCCAATAACTTACACAATAGAAAACTTAAGCGATGCACGAGAGTTCTTATCCAAATTCCATAATCCGGTTATTTTAACTAACAAAAGTGGTAGCACGAGATATTACGGTATGCTAGTGTGGGATTATATTTTTAAAAAACTAATTGAAGAATTTCCCCAAATCGTAAAAATTATTGTTAATGTAGGAAACGATCACGCAGCTTTATTTACCGCTATCAAACTTAATTACCAAAATATAGTTTATACTGGTAAATCAGCAGAGGCTAGGAAGTTGGCTTTGGCTAATAGTATAACATGAGAACGCGAATTCGGGATAAGAATTATTCCCTCCCTTTTCCAAAAGCCTAGCGATGTCCACGATAATAGACAGTTTTATATGACCGCTCACTATTGGGAAATTTCCGCTCCCTAATTGAGAAGCTACCGAAGCCTCTAATTTCAATACGATTTTGCTCAGCGAGGCTAGACTGTAAATAATCAAATACCAAATCTATAGAATCTTTTATATCTTCCTTAGAAAGATAATTAAGTTCCTTAGATATTTTATCCACTAAATCAGACTTTCTTGCCATAAATTAAAAAATTGCTTTTATCCCTTGAAATTTATTTTTAAAAAAACTTGGTAAAACACTATCAAAATCCTCCATAATAATTTCAAGAAATTTTGATTTCGGTTTTATTTTAAATTCTTTTACCTTCAAATCTTTATTAATTTTTTTGACTTCCTGTAACCATTTAATCGCATCATCCTCAGAACCCAGAGCATCAACAAGTTTTAGTTTCAAAGCTTGGCGACCAGAATATATCCGACCATCAGCTATTTTTTTAACTTCTTCAATTGCTAATCCCCTTCTTAAAGCAACGAGTTCAATAAAATAATCATAAGTATCCTGTACATTAGACATTATAGCCTGACGAACAGCTTCTGTAACTTTCTCAGTAGGATTAGGAGCGGCTTTTAATTCCCCGGATTTAAAATTATTGAAGGTAATACCTAGTGTCTTTGCTAAATCTGTGACTTCTAGAGTTTGGAGAATCACACCAATTGAGCCAGTAATCGTTCCATTATGACTAATTATGTAATCCCCTCCTAATGATATCAAATATCCTCCACTCGCTGCCAATGTACCCATAACAATCACTACCGGTTTTTTTGCTGATATTTTTCTGAGTATATTGTAAATTTTCTCTGATCCAACCACAGTTCCACCAGGAGAATTGACATTAACAATTAGAGCATTAATCTTATCATCATCAATGATTTTCTCCAATCTTTTATCACGTTTTGTATCCTCAAAAATTATATCTTCTATTGAAACTGCAGCTATATAGTTACTATTAGTAGTTACATATTCAGAACTTGACAAATCAAATTTCTTAATCATCACAACAATTAAAACTATAAACATTAAAATTGTTGCTAACTTCCACAGCCTTAATTTTAATTTATTTTGCTTTCTTTCAATTATGTAGTCAGGAGTTATTGTCATTAACTTTACCTATTTGTTTATATGGAAGTATAATGGGTGCTTTAGGCTCTAAGAAGTCAATTTTATCCTACTTCGCACGCATAATCCGTCCCTGATCCCTCTTCCAATCTTGTTCTTTAATAGATTGTCTTTTATCATGTAATTTTTTACCTTTTGCTATACCTAACTCAACTTTTACTTTATTTTTTTTATTGAAATATAAAGAAAGAGCAACAAGAGTGTAGCCCTTTAGGCGAATTTTACCAATTATTTTCTTTATTTCACTAGAATTAAGAAGCAACTTACGAGTCCTTCTAGTCGAATGATTAAATCTGTTAGCTTTGTCATATTCCGCAATATAGCAATTATATAAAAACACTTCATTTGCAGAATTTTCTGCATGACTATCTTCTATACTAGCTTTTCCTTGACGCAGCGATTTAACTTCACTCCCGGTTAATATTATGCCAGCTTCAATTTTTTCTTCAATAAAGTAATTGAAATATGCTTTTTTATTTTGTGCTATTATTTTCTTATATTCCGACATAGTCCATAGCTTTATTTACTTTTTCCTCAGTAACTTTCAACGCTGAAGTTAAAGGAAGCCTTAACTCGTTAGAACATAATCCTAATCTGCACGCTGCATATTTCACTGGTATTGGGTTTGTTTCTGCAAATAATGCTTTATATAAGGGTAGTAACTGCTGCTCTATTCGCAGAGCTTCTTTATAATTACCAGCATGACAATTATCCTGTAATTTCTTGCACAAACTAGGTGCTATATTAGAGGCAACAGAAACGCACCCTACTCCTGATTGAGCATTATAAGATAACGCTATTCCATCATTACCACACAATAAGTTAAAATCTTTGCTTACAGCAGCCTTAATTCTCAAAGGACGTTCTAAATCATTACCTGCATCTTTAAAAGCTACAATACGTGGTAGTTTACTGAGCCTAACTATCGTGTCATCTGAAAAGTCAACCACAGTTCTACTAGGTACTGAATACAGCATTATGGGCAAATTACTTGCCCTATCTATAGAAGCATTATGTATAGCTTCAAAATGTAAATAAATTCCTTCTTGCATGGGTTTTACGTAAGAAGGAATACTACACATAAGCCCATCAACAGGAATTTTTGTACATATTTTTATCATATCTATAGCTATACTGGTAGTAATAGCGGAACAACCTGCTATTATTTGGGTACGGTTTTTAGTAATTTCTACAGCCATTTCTAACAAAGATTGATATTCCTGTAAACTTAAGCTAGACCCTTCACCAGTAGAACCAGCAATCACTACTCCATCAACTTTATTATCAATTTGATAGTTAAGTATTTTCTCCAAAGAAACAAAATCTAATTTATTATCCTTAAACGGGGTTATAATGGCTGTAATAAGACCTTTAAATATATTATTGTTCATCGCATCAATTCCATTATATCACTATTTATTTACGCACTAAGCTATTATATTCTTTTTTTAACAAATTAGTAATTTTACTATCTTCAAAGATAATATTTTGATCACCACGGTTAATCGATTTAATCCCCTTAACTTCTGCAGCTGTACCAGTCATAAAACATTCATTAAACTCCCCTAACCTATCTAGAGTTATGTACTCTTCCTTAACCTCAAGATTTAACTCTTTAGCAAGTTTTATAACTGTTTGACGCGTTATGCCATTTAAAAAACTATCAGCTATCGGTGTAAATAATTGCTCTCCTTTTACAAAAAAGATATTTGTAGTAGTACATTCAGCAATAAATCCTCGCCAATCTAATAGAACTGCATCACTATAACCCAAAGACTTAGCTTCTTTTTGGCATACTATCATCATATTGTAATGTCCTGATGATTTACACTGTGGCGGCAGTGAGTTTGGATGGCATTTCCGCCAACGTGCAATATGCAAACTTAAATCATCAGAAGGTCTAGGAGTTGATGGAACAGCAGCAATTAATAAATTAACCGATAAATTTACATTAGTTAGATTAAGAGATTCACTACCATACCAAATTAAAGGACGAACATACGCATCTTTAATATTATTTTTTTCTATAAGTAAGTGATGAGCTTTTATAATATCTTCAAAACTATATGGTATTTCCATAGCTAAAGTTTGTGCCGATTCTATCAAACGCTGTGTATGTTCTTCTAATTTAAAAATTTTTCCATCATAGGCTTTTTCTCCCTCAAAAACTCCACCAGAATAATGTAAACTATGAGTAAGAACATGTATGTTAGCTTCTTGCCAAGCAATAAAATTACCATTAATCCAAATATAACCTGATAATTGTTTAAGGTTTCTAGGTCGCTCTTCTACAATTATATTTTCTTGTGTTATTATCATTGTCAACCTTCCATTATTAAGTTAATATATTTTCACTACTTATAAATACCGAAACTTTATTTATGCAAAGCCCTAAGCCTCACATTCTTGTAGTCGATGATGATACTAGAATACAAAAACTTTTAAAACAGTTTTTGTATAAAAACGACTTTTTAGTATCAACAGCAGCTTCTGTCCAAGAAGCTGAGGAACTATTAAAATCCTCTATCTATGACTTAATTATTCTAGACGTTATGTTGCCGAATGTTACAGGACTTGATTTTGCCCATACTATAAGATCAAGTAAAAACCTTATACCAATTGTTATGCTAACTGCACTATCACAACCAAGTGATCGTATCAAGGGATTAGAATCCGGTGCATCTGATTATCTGACCAAACCTTTCGAACCGAAAGAATTATTACTCAGGATTAATAACCTATTAAATAGCTATAATAATTATAAAAAACAAGATAAAATCAAGCGATTCGGCAATAATTATTATAATTTAGAATCAAAGGAATTTATAAAAAATAATCAACCTGTACAATTGAGTTCTACAGAACAAAAATTGCTAGAAGTATTATTAAAACACAATGGACAAGAAATGAAACGTGATGAGTTGTCAAAAATAATGGGAGGGCTTAGCCCTCGTTCTATCGACGTACAAATTGTCAGAATAAGAAGTAAGATTGAAGATGACCCTAAAGAACCAAAATATCTAAAAACCATACGGAATAGCGGTTATGCTATTTATACATAAACTTATACCACAAACTTTACTGGCTAGATTTGTTCTCATTATTATTGTTCCAACATTAATAGGACAAATTCTAGCAGTGTTTTTGTTCTATGATCGTCACTGGTATAATGTTTCTTATTATACTAGCAATATTATTGCTAATGAAATTATTTCCCTTCTTGAACAAAACGACAATAATCTATTAGAAAAAAACACAACAGAGACAAATTATTTAAATTTGTCGTATCAGTTTCATCAAGAATTAAACTTGCCACGCAAACAACCTAGAATTAGTGAAGAATTAGAGATTTTTAAAAATATTATTAACGTAAAAATTAATAAGAAAAATATAGTAAAGATTAATGATTCAAAAAGAATTGAAGTATTACTCCAATTAACCGATGGTTTACTAAAAATAACTTTCCCCGCAAAATTATTGATGAATCCAACTGCTTACATTTTTGTTCTATGGTTAATCTTCTTAACTATTTTACTACTTTCTGTTTCCTTAATCTTCTCTAAAAAGCAAATTAACTCCATTTTAACTCTTGCAGATGCTGCTGATCAATTCGGACAAGGAATTACAAGATTACCAACATTTAAACCTTCTGGTGCAAAAGAAATTAAAAAGGCTGGTATTGCTTTTCTTAAAATGAAAGAACGAATTGAAAAACAAATCACTAAAAGAACTAGAATGTTAGCTATGATTTCACATGATTTATGTACTCCTTTAACTAGAATGAAATTACAACTGGAGTTAATGAACAAATCTGAAGAAACAGAAGGTCTTAAGGAAGATATACTTACCATGCAACAAATGATAAAATCATACCTTGACTTTGCTAAGGGTGAAAATGGTGAAGAAGCTCAAATAATTGAGTTATCTTCTTGGCTGTCTACTATCATAAATAAATGGTCTGTTGCCAATATTGAGCTGCTTGCAACAGAGCAGATAATAGCACAAATCAAGCCTATCAACTTTGAACGTGCAATATCTAACGTAATAAGTAATGCTATAAAATATTCTACAAAAATAAGAATTACTGTATATTCTAGTTCTACTAATGCCATAATAAAAATTGAAGATAATGGTATTGGCATAAAGGATGCAGAGAAATTATTAGTGTTTAAAGCATTTTATCGTTCAGATAAGTCACGCCCACTTAATAATTCAGGTAATGTTGGACTTGGTCTTGCTATTACTAAAGAAATAATCATTGATCATAATGGAACAATATCCTTGCAGGATAGTAAAAATTTAGGTGGTTTATTGGTTGAAATTTCGCTACCTAACCTCAAGTGTTGATGTAAGAGCTTGTCATCAAACTAAAATTAAGGTATGATGAAGTGAACAAAGTATTATTAGTAAGAAGTATAGAAGAATGAGCAGAAAAAATTATCCAACAGATTTAACAGATGAAGAATGGTTAAGGATAGAGGGGTTGTTTCAAGTATCGTATGTAAAGGGAGGTAGACCTTTAAAACATAGCAAAAGAGAGATTTTGAATGCAATTTTTTATGTATTACGTACTGGGTGTCAGTGGAGATATATGCCGCATGACTTTCCAATTTGGAAGACAGTATATGAACAATTTAGAAGATGGAAGAAGCAAGGTGTATTTAACGTATAAACCATGAACTTATCAAGGATGTTAGAAGAAAATTAGGTAGAAATGAGTATCCTAGTGCTTGCATAATAGATAGTCAGTCTGTCAAGACAACAGAAAAAGTGGAGCTAAAGGTTATGATGGAGCTAAGAAAATTAAGGGCAGAAAGAGGCATATTATTACCGATACACAAGGCTTTGTGTTAGGTTGTTATGTCGGTTCTGCGAATGAGAATGATCGATACGGAGCTACAGTGCTACTCAGTAACATGCAAAAAGAGTACACTACTATTAAACAAATGTGGTCTGATATGGGGTATCAGTCTAAAGATTTAAAGGATCTCATTAAGGAAAAGTATAACATAGATTTAGAAATTGTTAAACGACCAGTGTGCAGATTTTGGATACCAAAAAATACACCACTAGAACTATTGCCAACAAGGGAAGTTGGGTTTAAAGTACAGCCAAGGCGATGGGTTGTTGAGAGAACCTTTGCTTGGATAAATAGAAATAGAAGGCTCTCCAAGGAGTATGATTTTCTTACTGATTCTAGTGAAAATATAATTTTTTTGGCTATGAGTCGATTACTTCTTCGTAGGATTACTTCTATTACTTAGTTTGCGGACAAGCTCTTAATACAAGTAGCGATACCGCGGAAAAATGCATGTACTATTGTTGGTGAGAACTATGAAGTATATGATTCATAAGGGAGTTTGGGCTTGTGTAATTCATAGACTTTGTTACAAAATAGTAAATATATTAATGTGGTTAAAAAGGTATCTATTACACTAGAAAAGAGCATGTTTTGCTTGCAACAATATCACGGTACTCAAATGCAATCTTAAATGTTATAGAAAAGATTTCTTGTATATAGGTGAATTTGCAAAATTCTTTTTGCAATATCTATGCCGATTGTAGTAATCTACATTATAGATAGCTGCATTACAAATATATGAAAACTGTTTTACCTGAACGCTCCCTGATAATTCAAGAAAGACTTGATAATATCGTCAAAGAAATTCTCGCTGTATCAAAGCACAAGATTGCGATGATTATTTTATTTGGCTCTTATGCTAGAGGAGATTGGGTACAAGATGAGTATAAAAAAGGTCACATTACCTACAGCTATCAAAGTGATCTCGATATTATGTTAGTCATGAAGAAAGGCAAACATGCCGGTCTTGCAGGGTTATCCATAGAAGATAAAATAGAAAAAAGGTTAGAAAAAAAATCATTAAGAAGTCCTTTTGAATTATGGGTAACTTTGAATTATGGGTAACTTTGGTGCTAGAATCAATTAAGACGGTAAATAGTCAGTTAGAGAAGGGGCATTATTTCTTTTCCGATATAAAAAAAGAAGGAATTCTCTTATATGATAGTGGTGAATTTCAGCTGGCGGAAGCTAAAAACTTACCCTGGGGAGAAAGAAGACAAATAGCTAAAGAGGATTATGAGTATTGGTTTGAAAGAGGTGTAGAGTGTATAGATGCAAGTAATATATTTTTACAAAGAAATAGCCTTAATAAGTGTGCTTTTGAGTTACACCAAGCTACTGAGTGTTTTTATAATGCTATCCTGTTAGTCTTTTCTGGCTATAAACCTAAACTACACGATATAAGAAAATTAGGTAGTATAGCCGGAAATTACAATGAAGAATTACGGCAGATATTTCCTCATTCTAGCGTTGAGCAAAGGCAATGTTTTAGATTACTTGAACAGGCTTATGTTGAGGCTCGCTATAACAAAGATTATAGAATAACTAAAGAACAGCTACTTTACCTTATTGATAGAGTTAAAAAATTAAAAACAGTGACGGAAAAAATTTGCTTGGAAAGGATTAATAAAGAGATAATTTAAGCTCCTTAATATAGACAAAGTAAGTCTATAAACGCGATGACCTATAAGTTTAAGATATTGGGGTGTTAGATGTAGTAGTTTTGTTTATTATTATTTCCAAGTGTCCGTATGACTAACCCATTCCTCAGTATTACCTATCCTTTCATCTGCTAATTTAGCTAATATTTTATCCTCTTGAAGTTCCAAACTAGTTATAATAAGATATTTTGCTACTTATAGATAAGAACTCTTTGTTGATTTTAGCAAGACCTGCAATTTCATCAAATATTTTTTTGTCAAGATCACTCCAATTTATTTGTTATGACTCAATTGTATCATATCTGATACAGAATATCAATAAGGTGATCGATGTAAACAGTGGCATTCGGTTAAGTTTTTAACTTATCTATTTTAAAGCAAACCCATATAAATAAAAAAGCCCATATTTAGACTTGGAGAGTAATAATCAAAAGTACTCCAAAATACGCAAGAATACTAAAAAGCGTTGTGCGAGCCTTGAAATAGCTAAATAAGGGTATCTATGATAAACCACTTCATAAAGTTACTCCTGCTACGAGTTAAAACAATTATTTTTACAATAACCAAAAATTATTAATGCTAAATAAATGTTACACTTGGCTCTAATACTGAAGGAGATGGGGTAATTTAATAATAATTCAACTTGACTTGTGCGGTGCTTGATATATCTCTGCTCTTTGAGTACATACTACTTTCTAATTAAAGCAAAATTTATTATCTAAGGAGAAAATATGACAGACAAAGCAACAAAATCAATAATTTTAGTTCGTGTTTCAACAAGGGAGCAAGAAGAAGGGTATTCAATTGAAGCTCAAAAATATAGATTAGTAGAATATTGCCAACGTAAAAATCTTGAAGTTATCGAAACTTTTGAAATTATCGAATCTTCAAGCAGAGGTGATCGCAAACAATTTAAAGAGATGATCAAATTTGCTAAAAGCCATAGAGAAACAATTGCTATAGTTGCTGATAAAGTAGATCGAGTACAAAGAAGAATCTCAGAAATTTCATTACTAGAAGAACCAATAAAAGCTGGTAAGATAGAATTACATTTTAGAACAGAAGGTTACATAATAGATAAAGATTCTCAGTCTCATGCAAAGCTAATGTGGGGAATGAACGTATTGATGGCACAATCTTACGTTGATAGTTTAAGTGATAACGTTAAAAGAAGCCTAGATCATAAATTGCGTAAAGGAGAGTGGATAGGGCCAGCTCCTCTTGGTTACCTAAATAGTCGAGATGAAAGAGGAAACAGTATAGTAATTCTCGATCCTGTAAGAGGTTCTATCATAAAAAAACTCTTTGAAGAATATACAACAGGAATGTATACTCTTAATTATTTGACTGAAAAAGCTAAGGATCTTGGTCTTAGAAGCAAAAACAATTGCTACGTCAATAAAACAGTAGTGCATCGCATGATCCAACAACCATTTTATTACGGTGAAATGAGAGTAAAAGGAGAGATGTGGTCACATGGTTACCAAGCAATTATAATAAAAGAGACTTTTATGGCATGTAAAGATGTACGTTTAGGGTGGAAGAAGAAGCCTTTTAAATATGGTGGTAAGGATTTTCTTTTTAGAGGATTAATCACCTGTGCAGTAACTGGTAAAGTTGTAACAGCTGAAACTCACAGCAAAACATATTCAGATGGCAAAGTGGACGAATGGACTTATTTAGGTACATGGGATCCAAAGAATCCAAACAAAAAGATTTATGTAAGAGAAGATGAGGTTTTAAAGCAGGTAGAAGAGGTTTTTAAAAGAATAGGTATAAGAGAGCCAGAAATGCTAAAAGAGACTCTAGCCTATTTAAAAAACACAAATGAGCTAAAGAAAGATGAGCATGGGCAAGCAACAGCTGCTTTAAAGAAAGAACATACCGAAAATGAGAATAGATTAAATTCATTAATAGATTTGCGACTCAATGGAGAACTTAGTACAGAAGAATTTCAAAGAAAAAAACAACAATTAAAAGATCGCCAATATGAAATCGCTCGTTTAATTAAAGTTTATGAGGAAGCAGACGATAAATTTACTGATACCGCTACAACGCTAATAACTCTAGCATCGCAAGGCCTATGAAACTTTTAAAGGTTCTGAAAGCCCTCAAAAACGCAAAATGATAAATTTCGTATTTCAGAACCTTAAACGTCAGGGGCAAAAAACTTGAGACCTCTCTACGTTTTCCGTTCGATATTTTTGAAAAAACGACGACTTGTACCACAGTGGCGGAGAGGAGGGGATTTGAACCCCTGACACGTTACCGTGAACACGCTTTCCAGGCGAGCGCCTTAAACCACTCGGCCACCTCTCCATCTATAGGAATTCAGAATAACAAGTTACATCAGATTCGGTTAACTACGTAAACAATAGGTTTGGTATACTATTCGTCTTTAAAGTGTTAGCATTGTCTTACTATCGGGACTTTGCGTACTCACATACTAAATATACGATTAGTTAACTTGCCACTCGTACTCCTAGCCAATTCTTTAAAGCAGAAGTGTATCTACAGTTTGCTACTTCAGAAAATTATTAGCATAATACTCACAATATTCTTTAACTGGGCAAGCAGGGCAATTTGGTACTCGTGCTTTGCAAATATACCTACCAAGTAATATCAACCAGTGATGAGCATGTTGTAACCATTTTATATCGATAACTTTAACTAATTCAAGTTCTACTTTTTTGGGAGTATTACTATTTGCCAGTCCTAATCTTTTAGAAACTCTAAATACATGTGTATCAACTGCGATAGTTGACTTACCAAAGAGGCAATTCAATACTACATTAGCAGTTTTTCTTCCGACACCTGGCAATTTAATTAAGTCATCAAAATTGTTAGGTACTTTGCTGTCATACTTATCTATCAAAATTCGACAAAGTGCAACAATATTTTTTGCTTTGGTTATAAATAAACCTATTGATCTTATATAAGTTCTTACCCCTTCTTCCCCGAGTTCTAATATTTTTTCTGGTGTATTATACTTCACAAACAATAATCTAGTTGCTTTATTAACTGAAACATCAGTTGCTTGTGCGGATAATATCACCGCTACTAATAGAGTAAAATTATTAACATATTCTAGTTCCGTTCGGGGAGTAGGATTATTTTGGCTTAAAATTTCAAAAATTTTATCAACTATTTGAGCTTGCATAATATAACATTTAAGAGTAAAAGAAGTTATAATTTTTATCAGGTTTAGGAATGTTAGAGAATAGAAATTTTGATTTTATAAAAAATGAAATTGCTAATCATGATATTGTATTATTTATGAAAGGCACTGCCAATTTTCCTCAATGTGGTTTTTCTGCTACCGTTGTTTCTATCTTAAAAAAACTTGGCGTAGAATTTCGTGATATTAATGTTTTAACCAATCCTAGCTTACGTGAAGATATCAAATCTTTCAGTGATTGGCCTACTATACCACAGCTTTATATAAAAGGGGAATTGATAGGTGGCTGCGATATAGTACGTGAGATGTATGAAAATGGTGTTCTTGTTTCATTATTAAAAAATAAACATATAATATCTAAGTAACCTCAATTAGATATAAGAATATTTATCTTATATCTAATTGCTTTATAAATGAGTATACTCTTCTACTTTGAGTATATATCTAGTTATGGAACTGCCTTATGGTTTCAAGTAGTTCTTCGTTTTTATAAGGTTTATGAATTAGGTATGTTGTTTGTTCTTGTAAGAATTCTTGCATTTCTTGGTGATTGCTAGAAAAACCAGTTTGAAAAATTATAGGAATATGTGCAAGGTTATCATCACTTCTTATCTGCTTATGTACTTCATAACCTGTCATATCAGGAAGAGAAATATCAAGAAATATTAACTCTATTATATTAGCATATATTTTAAATAAATTAACTGCTTCTTGTCCGGAATAAGCACTGATAATTTTATATTTTTGTTCATAATGTAGCACTAAATTTATTGCGTCATGGCAAATTGGTTCGTCATCAACAAAAAGTATAGTAAATACTTTTGCAATATTATCCTTTGTAAGCATTTTATGTCTCTTTTTTATCATATACAGGAATCATAAATTCTAATTTTGTTCCTCTTTTATGGTTATTTTCGGCATAAATATAACCATTATGAGCCAGTACAATTTCTCGGCAAATAGATAAACCAACACCTGTACCAAGAAAATTATTATTAGTTCGTGAACTACGAGTAAATACTTCAAAAATAGTCTCAAGTTCTGAGTCTGGAATTCCTATACCTGTATCGATTAGGCTAAAGCACCAATAAGGAATATTATCATGATTTTTTAAATCAATTACCGCTATAATTAATCCTTCCTTAGTATATTTGAGTGCATTATTAAATAAATTATTTAATAATTGGTTAATCCTAATTTTATCTCCATTAATCATTGCTTTTGTAATACTATGATCAATAAGAATAATATTAACTCGATCGTTAATTATGTTTAATTCTGTAAGTTGTTGCACGGTCTCTTTTATAGAAGATAATAGATCCATAGCAACAAAATTAAACTGCATTTTTCCGGTACTAAACTTAGATAGGTCTAGTAGGTCATTAATTAATTTTATAAGACGCTGATTATTTTTAGCTATTATACTGACATACTTTACGTGTTCTTGCTCATCCATTTTATCCCAATTTTCATATAAAAACTGAGCTATACTACTTCCCCCATG
This sequence comes from Candidatus Tisiphia endosymbiont of Myopa tessellatipennis, assembly GCF_964031105.1. Classification (NCBI taxonomy): domain Bacteria; kingdom Pseudomonadati; phylum Pseudomonadota; class Alphaproteobacteria; order Rickettsiales; family Rickettsiaceae; genus Candidatus Tisiphia; species Candidatus Tisiphia endosymbiont of Myopa tessellatipennis. The sequence continues at coordinate 383,451 of NZ_OZ035005.1, forward strand.
TATCGAAGTCCTAATTTCGTGAGTAACGTGATTTAAAATATTATCTTGCTCTGATATCTTTTGTTCTAATTCTAATATTTTAGTTTTTGAATTATTTCTTAAATTAAACCACGAAAACATCTTGTACCTGCAAATATAAAGAACTACAGGAATCAAAAATATGACTAAAATAGTCCAAAAAAGTTGGTACATATGCTTACTTTACTTAAAATAATTATATGCAAGATAAAATATAAAATAACTAATGAAAATATCTAAAAATTTCAAATTAACATTTCATATAAATAATTCTAATTTAGTAATCTTTGATAATTTATTAACAAAATTTAATATAATATATAACCAACAGCAATTATCTTTTTAAAAAAATTAAATATTTTTTATCTGTATTTTATATAAATAAAAAATATTATTGATTAACAACAAATACACGTTTTTGTTGAATAAGCTTATGGCAAACTTCCAGTAATTTACGCATACAAGCTACTGTCGCAACTTTTTTAGGTTTAAAATTATTAATAAGTCTGTCATATAAAGCTTTTAAATATTGAAAGCCATTTTTACCTGTTAGTACTGCCATATATAGTGCATCTCGTGGTATCTTTCTGCCTCCTCTAATGAATCTTCGACCTTGTTTATTACCACTATCTCGAGCATATGGCGCTATTCCAACCATAGCTGATAATTCGTTGCCGCTATAATTTTTATTTCCCAACTCAGGTAAAAAACTAATTAATTTACTAGCTAGACATTTGCCAATGCCAGGTACAGTTTCTAACTATTTTTGTTTTTTCTTGTAGTTCTTCTGATCCATCTATTATCTCATTTAATTTATCATCAATTTTAGATATTTCCTTTTGTAAGCATCCCATCAATGTTTCTATGCTTTCTTTGTCAATACCATCGACACTATTATGCAACCTCTTTTTTTCATTACTAAGCATCAATACTAAATCTTCCCGTCTTTGCTGATATCTCTTCAAATTTTCTGATTCAATTTGATGTATATAATTTGCTGTAAGTTGCATCTTATCACCGTAATACGCTAATTTAAAAGCATCTTGCTTGTCCGTTTTACAAAAATTTACTGACTTACTAAATGAATTAAAACTATAGGTATTTACCTTATGAATCCGTTGCTCATTACTATATAATTTTTGGCAAATTTCATCCTCGTAGCCTCCTGTGGGTTCGCACACTATTAGCTCAATTTTTTGCTCTTTTGTTAATTTTATAAGCTCTTCATGACCTAAATTATCATTTGCAAAACGATGATATTCCGGTTTACTGTTTGAAATATATATACATACATCAAGCCATTTTTTACTTACATCTAGACCTATTATTTTTTTCATAGTATAATCTCCTTCATCTTATTGTGCAAGGCTACTGTACTGCAGTACCTTCTGCAATTTGTTCAAAGCAAACTTAACGATAGAGGGTACTTATTCTGTTCACGACTATTTCAGTCTAGATTGCTTCAAGTCACCCTCTTACAACTACTTATAACATGTTTTTAAGATATAAGCTTATATATTATATTAAATTTTTCAACACAATAAATAATTTTTAATAAATTAGTCAAAAGGCTGTCTTAAGGTTATTGCAGCTGATAAAGTTCCTTCATCTAAATAGTCTAGTTCTCCACCTATTGGAATGCCGCTAGCTAATCTTGATATTTTGATAGTATAATCTTTAAAATATTCAGTAATGAAATAAGCTGTAGTTTGACCTTCTAAGGTGGAATTAGTTGCAATAATTATTTCATTAATGTTATTCTCTTGGCATCTAGCTAGTAATTCTGGTAGTCTTAATGCTTTAGAATTATGGCTACTTGCAGTTGATAAATTATGTCCTAGTACATGATAATATCCATTAAAAATACCACTACGCTCTATTGCCCACAATTCTGTCACTGTTTCAACAATTGCTATAATAGATTTGTTGCGATCATCAGATGAACATACTCTACAAATATGATGAGAATCTATGTTGCCACAAATATCGCACTTAACAACATTATTATCTACGTAAGAAAGAGCTGAAATTAAACCTTTTAACCTAACGTCTTTTTCTTGTAAAAGATGCAGGACTATACGCCTTGCTGATCTTTGACCAAGACTAGGTAGTTTGGAGAAAAGATAGATCAACTGATCTATTTCATTTAGTTTATTCATTTTAGCATACCTTTACTACTTATAACTGCTTTAACTCTTAATAACCACTGTTCCAGCAATTTTATCATGCAAAGCTTGGCGTTGTTTAGAAAAGAGTATAAACCAAATACCAACTAGCACTAATACATATCCACAAAATCTTTTAATTAATTGCCATTTACTAGGTTTTCCAAGAGTTATTGCATCTACTATTTTCATATGCATAATCATTTTTCCTGGAGTAGCACCAAAATAAATCCAAAAACCAATAAAATATGTTGCAGCTAGGGCAAAATTAATTATAAACATTAAAATAAATAATGTAAGAACACTACTAGCAGTTATATTTTGAACTAACTCCGGTTTCGTGCTACCCATTATTAGTATGTCCGCTATACTAGCTTTAAAAAAAAATAAAGACAGTTTAGATAACATAAAGTGGGTGATCGGAGTTGTAAAAATTGACAACAAAAACGAATCTAGGCAAGAAGCAAAGAGCCTAGGAATTAGTTTAGGGTATATAATTTGTTTATTCATTTTTTTCTATATATATCACGGAAGTTCGATGTAACTATTACATCGAATTCAGGTTATGTTATGGGAGTATTCGAACTGATTATAAATCTCTTTCAGAAGAAGTCTAATGTAATATGAAATCCAAACTATTACCAAGCATAATATTTAACACCTCACTTGAACGAGGAACTACATCAAGATACGTAGTAATGTCGATATGTTGCTTGGGGGACAGTTTAATATTTTTTTGATTCATTATATAGGATTTTACTGTTACATATTTTTTATTGAGCAATCTAACCCGAATAAGTGGTATTGTCACATCATGGTCGGAAGTATTACTTATCCTGTAGGAAACTTTCATTTGTCCCATTTCTTTATTTTGTTCAACATGTATATTTCTTATAGTTAATATATTATTATTCTCTTTATACAGAGCTGGTATATTAAACTTCTCGTGAAATAACATTAATAATAAGAAGACAATTAAACTAAGCCACAATAATATAGATAAAATATGCGATTGTTCAGGAATTTTAGTTGGTAATAAAGCCGGTAAGTTAGTACCTTTGGTTAAATATATTTTATTATTTTCATTAGTGCTAGCGTTTTTTGTGGTATTATCTGATATAATAGGAGGTTCTTGCTCATCAAACTCTGCCCTTTGATACCATATATGGTGGCATTTTGAACATTTGACCTTCCTACCAGTCATACCTATTTGTTCTCTTGAAACTATAAAGGTAGTGTTACAATTTGGGCAAGCAATACTCATTTACGTGATCTAATTTGTATACTCAAATTTGAGTATATAGGTTGACTTAAAAATAAAGTAAATTATGATTTTTTTAATAGTTTAGCAAGGACGTTATGCAAAAACACATCAATACTATAGAAGAATTGTGGCAAATACGCGATAAATTAACCAAGGATTCAGAAAAAACTAACTACGCCAAACAAATATTGAATAATATTATTGATGGTTTAAATCAAGGATTAATTAGGGTTTGTGAAAAAGAAGGGGCTGGTTGGCGAGTTAATCTTTGGGTGAAAAAAGCAATCTTATTACATTTTATTGTAACTGATTCGCAAATCCATTCTGGCGATTGTATGAAATGGTATGATAAAATTGCTCCCAAATTTTCTACAAATCATAATGAAGAATTATTTAGAACCCACGGCTGTCGTATCGTTCCCGGAGCATTTATAAGAACGGGGGCATATTTAGCTAAAAACGTTATTGTTATGCCTTCTTTTATTAATATAGGTGCATATATAGGAGAAGGAACAATGATTGATACTTGGGCCACCGTAGGATCATGTGCGCAAATAGGGAGGAATTGTCATATTTCCGGCGGGACAGGTATTGGTGGGGTACTAGAGCCAATACAAAATACCCCGGTAATAATTGAAGATAATTGTTTTATAGGTGCAAGATCAGAAATAGCAGAAGGGGTTTTAGTAGAAGAGGGAAGTGTAATTAGTATGGGAGTATTTATTGGTGCTTCTACCAAGATAGTAGATAGGGAAAGTGGAAAGATAATTTATGGTAGAGTTCCGACCTACTCAGTTGTAGTACCTGGCAGCCTGCCTGCTGATTCGGGAAAACCAAGTTTATATTGTGCAGTAATCGTTAAACAGGTGGATAAAGGAACTAGAAGTAAAGTATCTATAAATGATCTATTACGGTGAAAATTTCCTATAACTGACCGCAAATATATGTCCATTAATGGCATTTCTGTGTTATTATATAGCTAACCTGAGCAATAGTAATTGTGATAACTTCGAGTCATTCCAGCGTATATACAATAAATATGAGTACAATCAACAAAGTAAATCATTTAGCCATTATCATGGACGGTAATGCAAGGTGGGCTTTAGAAAAAGGTTTACCAAAATCTGAGGGACATAGAGCAGGTGCTAATAGAGTAAAGAAACTATTACCAGATTTTATAGAACTTAATATACCTTACGTGACACTTTATACTTTCTCATCAGAAAATTGGCGTAGGTCAAAGACTGAAGTGACCTTTTTACTAAAATTATTACGTTATTATCTAAAAAATGAGACTACACTACTACACGAAAACGGAGTCAAAATAAAAGTTATCGGTAGATTGGATATGTTAGATAATATGTTACAAAAACAAATCCATGATGCTATAGAATTAACAAAACATAATAATAACATAACTCTTTGTATTGCTTTTAGTTACGGCGGGCGAGCAGAGATTGTTGATGCATGTCAGAAAATCATCAATTCTAGTAAAACACAAATTAGCGAGGATGAGTTTGGTAATTATCTATATGATCCAGGAATGCCTGATGTAGATTTGTTAATTCGTACTGGTGGTCTATGTAGAATCAGTAATTTTCTACTATGGCAAGCTGCCTATGCTGAACTATATTTTTTACCTAAATACTGGCCTGACTTTAACAAACAAGATATACTAGAAGCGTTAAACGATTATTCAAAAAGAAAAAGGAATTTTGGTGCCAGATAAGAGGCTTAATATAGTAGTAAGAATATTATCAGCCCTAGTAATAGGATCAGTATTTATTATAGCGATAATGTTTATTAAGTCATTATTTTATATAGTTATGTTATTAATTGCCATAATTATGTTATATGAATGGTATCAAATGACAAAATCGTCCTTTTTTCATATATTACTGGGCTTTATTATTATTCCCATTCCTACTATATCTTTAATAATAATTGCTACTGAAGATAAAAATCGATGGCTATTATTACTATATTTCATTATAATATGGTCAGTTGATATATTTGCTATGATTGGTGGGAAGAATATAGGCGGACCTAAGCTGACCCCCAAGATTAGTCCTAACAAAACTTGGAGTGGATTAATCATAGGGGTATTAGCTAGTGGGCTTGCAGCGTTTTTATTAAGTTTAGTACCTAGCTTTGACTTACCAACTGACTATTTATTAAACAAACGGCACTTAATTATAGCAGCTATTTGTTTAGCACTAATAGCACAAATGAGCGATTTATTTATTTCATATTTTAAGCGTAAATTTGCTATAAAAGATACTGGCACTATAATACCAGGTCATGGCGGTGTTCTAGACCGATTTGATAGTATAATTCTTACCGCTCCAATATTATTTTTTATTATTAAAATATTATGAATTATCGATATTTTATTGATTCAGTTAAAAATTCCAAAAAGATAATATTTAATGTTTTGCTATCTTTATTATTAGCTTATTTTGTCTTCCATTCTATTTGTGGTAATAGAGGGATTATTGCTTATTTTACATTAAATCAACGACTCGAAAAAACTTATAGTGAACTAGAAAATTTAAGGGCAGAACGCATTGAACTTGAACATAAAGTAAAACTACTTAGACCAGAATCTCTAGATAGAGATATGCTTGACCAAGAAGCAAGAAGAGTTTTAGGGGTAGCGTTGCCAAAAGAACAGGTTTTTACCATAAAATAACTTAGGAGGTTATTATCAGTATTATAGTTTTTCAGAATGATCTCCCGGAAGATTTTAATATTGCAGGAGACCTAGCAATCGATACAGAAACGATGGGATTAAACTTACATAGGGATAGGTTATGCCTTTTGCAACTGAGTAATGGAGATGGTAAGGCTTACTTAGTAAACTTTATTGACAAGAATTACGTAGCACCTAATTTAAAAAAACTATTACTTGATAAGAATCGATGCAAAATATTTCACTATGCTAGATTTGATTTAGCAGCAATAAAAAAATATCTTGGAATAGATTTGGAGAACATATTCTGTACAAAAATATCTTCTAAACTGGTTAGAACCTATACTGACAGTCATGGTTTAAAGGACTTATGCCGCGAACTACTTTCAGTCCAAATTTCTAAACAACAACAATCTTCCTATTGGGGAAGGTTGGATCTTACAGCTGAACAAAAAGAATATGCCGCCAAAGACGTCCTTTACCTACATCAACTTCGTGCTATCTTGCAAGATATGTTACTAGCCGAAAATAGGTTAGATATTGCAAAACAGATTTTTAAGTTTTTACCTATTAGAGCTAACTTAGACCTAGTAGGATGGAACGATATTGATATTTTTATGCACTAAGCTCTAGATGCTGCGAACAAATATAGTTACTATTATGAGTGAAGAATTACTGCAACGCAACTTAATTAAAAATCCTCAGAAAATAGGAACTTGGAATTTTTATAATATTGGTGCAACAACTATTAGTGCTTTGAAAAAATATGATATAATAAGAAGTATAGATTATGGAAGTGTTGAACGTAGAAAAGTTGATGCAATTATTGTAAAGCAAAAGGAAGTTATAGCAATAGTTGAATATAAACATCCTAAGCAATTTAATACAGTTGACAAGAAAAATCAGGCTATTTTACAAGGAATTGAAGTTGCAAAGAAGTTAAAAACCAAGCTAATAATTGCAACTGATACTCAAGAAACGCTTTGGATTAATGTTGCAACTGGAAATAATATTAAAGATGCGAATGGTAATGCTTTTAAATATAAATTTAATCCAATAGATGAGAATTTACAAAAAATTATTACAGAAATAATACAATCGATAAATGAAAAAAATGATAGGATTTTACCTAAAAAACTAGTCAATCCAACAGATCTTTCCAAACAAATTTGGCAAGATATTTGGAGTGTAAGTGGTGCAACTCCTGAAAATTGCTTATATAGTTTTGTTGAGTTGTTTATATTCAAATATTTGAGCGATTTAAATATATTAACTGGTACTTATTCGTTTGATAAATTAATAGATATGTACAAATATGATGAATATAACGATGTACTACAACATTATGCAAATATTATAAGACCCAAAATAAAAGAGTTATTTCCAGAAAATCCTATAGATAAAACAACGATTATAAATTGCACTATATTTGTAAGTGAAGATCAAAAAGCCATTACTGGATACGGAACTGTCTTTAAAAAAGTTTTAGAAAAGTTTAGAAACTATGGTAAACTTGAACATATTGATCATGATTTTAAAAGCAAATTATTTGAAAGTTTTTTAAAGGCAAGTACCAGTAAAAAGCACTTGGGACAATTTTTTACACCGATCAAAGTGGTGCGTGCAGTGAATGAAATGGCAGAAGGTACATTAAAAGAAGGCATGACAATTTGTGACCCTGCTTGTGGTGTCGGAAAATTTCCTTTGGAATTTATAAAAGATAAACTTGATAAATTATTCACTATTGAAAATGGTGAAATAAAACAAAAGGTAAAAATAGTTGGTTTTGATAAAGGTTTTGATAAAGATGCACAAAGAATAATTATCTTAGCAAAGGCAAATATGCTGATTTATTTTTGTGACCTTATAAAAGATAATGCAGGGCTTACAAAAGGATTTGCTAATATATTCAACGAAAGCTTTATTTTAAAGAGGGAATCAATACTAGGTACATTATCAGAAATTGTTGAAAACCAGTATGATCTAATTCTGACAAATCCTCCTTATTTTAGTGATGGAAGTAGTAATTTTAAGGAAGAAATTGCCAAAACGAACCTAAAAAAACCATTACAAAATCAATGCAATGGGTGTTGAAGGTTTGTTTGTGGAATGGATTATAAAAGCTTTAAAACTAGATGGCAAGGCTTTTATAATTGTACCTGAAGGAATGTTTAACAGGCAAAATGATAAAAATTTAAGACAATATATTTTAGATATTTGCTATATTGATGCAATAATTTCATTGCCTGTTAAAACATTTTTTACAATTAGTAAAAAAACATACATTTTAGCATTAACAAAGAAGAATAATACTACTGAAATACAAACTGACCCAGTATTTACTTATTTAGTAAGTGAAATTGGAGAGAGTAGAGATATTTATAGATTTGATATTGAGCAAGATGATCTAAAAGAGGCAGTCAATTTATACAATGCTTTTAAAGGAAATAAAAAATATTTTGCTAAAATTAATCATGATAAGAGATGCAAAATACTGGAAGTTGAATGGTTTAAAAATAATTTAAGAGATTGGAATATTGATTGCAATTGGAGTGAAGAGGAAAGGATAGAACTTGGAGCAATAGATAAGTTTAATCTAATTTCTACAATAGAGTTTAGCTCTATACTTGAAGACACATCTCAATCATTAAATAATGCATCTATAGAAATAAAGGATGAATTTCATATAGAGACCTACTCTCCTCTTTATAAAGAACTGTCAATAGCTAATATTTTTAAAATTAAAAAAGGGTTAGCAAAATATACAAATATTTTTGTCAAAAATCATAAAGGTGATTATCCCCTATATTCAGCACAAACAATTGATCGAGGTATTATTGGTTACATTGATAGCTATGACTATGATTGCGAATGCTTAACGTGGACAACAGACGGAATTTATGCTGGCACAGTATTTGTGCGTAACGGTAAATTTTCCATGACAACACATTGCAGAGCATTAATAACCAAAATACCAAATATTTCTTTAGAATATGTATATTCCTATTTGACTGAAAACCTAAAAACTTATGCAAAAGGTACTGATAATAAAAGAGTTACTGTTGAAATTATCAAAAATGTTAAAGTCAAAATCCCAATAACTCAATCAGGAGAATTTGATCTACAGAAACAAAAAGAAATAGCAGAAAAATATCGTAAAATTGAAGAAGTAAAAAGAAATCTGAAAGCAGAGCTAGAAAAAATTGAAAATATTAAAGTTGATATAGGATTATACTAATTAAAAAAATATATGTTAACTATCAGTAAGTTTTTTTTCTTACCAATTAAATCACGTATTAACGTTAGTGATAATATAATTATTGGACTTAAAAGATTGGGAATAATCAATTTAAGAGATTTGTTATTTTATAGTCCTACTTCTTATCAAGTTAAAATAATTTCACCAAATTTATCTTCACTAAAAAATGGTCAGTTAATTCAAACTGAAATAACAATTGAAGAAGTTCTTGTGCCTAAGAATAAAAAACAGCCTTTGAAAATTTTAGGATATAATGAAACTGGCTCAATTCTGCTGATATTTTTTAATAGACCCTCTTATTTTATCCTAAGTAAACTTACAATAGGCAGTAAACATACAATTAATGGTAAGGTACAAGTTTTTTCTAGCTTACCTCAAATATCCCACCCAATATTTATTTTGGATCAAAAACTTACCAGCCCCCTAGAACCAATATATCCTTTGACCTATGGGATAATTAATAAGCAACTTTATTCCTATATAATAAAGGGGCTTGATTTGTTTGAAAAAGAGTGGTGCTGTATTCCTGAGAGTTTTCAAGAAGTAAAGGACTATACTAAATCATTATTAGAAGATTTAAAAACTTTACATTTATATCAGGTTAAAACTAAGAAATTAGAAGAATTACATACTCAAGCCTTAAGACGATTGGCAGAAAAAGAACTTTTTGCTAATCAAATTTCATTACAATATCTCCGCCAGCAAACAAAATTAAAACAAGGTAATTCATTTACAGGGTCTAGTCAGCTACAACAATCAATACTTAAGACATTAGGCTTTGAACTCACACTAGACCAAAAAAAAGTAATCGAAGCAATTGAAAAACATCAATTATCTCCTACAGAAATGATGTGTTTACTCCAAGGCGATGTTGGCTCTGGTAAAACCTTAGTAGCTTTATTGACAATGGTCACTGTAGCATACCATAAATTTCAAGCTGCACTAATGGCTCCTACCGATTTATTAGCAAACCAGCATTACCAATTCTTCGTTAAAGCCTTAAGTGAAACTGGAATAAGGCTTGGTTTACTTACTGGAAAAATATCTAGCAAAGAACGAAACAAAGTTCTATCAAGTCTAGAAAACGGAGATATTGATATATTAATTGGTACTCATGCATTATTTCAAGAAAAAGTAAACTTTAAAAATTTAGGTTATATCGTCATTGATGAACAGCATAAATTTGGTGTACAACAACGGTTGGATTTAATTAACAAAGCCTCGCATCCCGATGTTTTGGTGATGACCGCAACCCCTATTCCTAGAAGTCTTACTTTGACCATGTTTGGAGATATGGATATTGCTAAATTAACAAGCAAACCAAAAAATCGACTACCAATTATTACTAGCATATTGCCAAAGACCAAGCTAAATGATGTAATTTCAGTTTTGGATAAAAAGCTAAAATTTGGAGAGAAAATTTACTGGATATGTCCCCTTATCGATCAAAATGATGAAGAGTTAACAACACAGGCAAAAAATACAGGATTAATCGACATCAATACTAGACTAGTTACCATTGAGAATGCCTACCCTAGCATTACAGGTACTATACATGGTAAAATGAAAAATGAGCAAAAAGATATGATTATGCACCAATTTAAGAATGGTAATATTAAAATCTTGGTTGCTACAACTGTAATTGAAGTGGGTATCGATGTACCAGAAGCAACCTTAATCGTAATAGAAAATGCTGAACAGTTTGGTTTAGCTCAGTTACATCAGATAAGAGGTAGAGTTGGACGTGGAACTTTACAATCTCATTGTATTCTTCTATATGATCCTCAAAAATTAAGTATGGTTGCAAAATCTAGATTTGAAGTGATGAGAAACAGCAATGATGGTTTTTATATAGCAGAGCAAGATCTACTCTTAAGAGGTAGCGGAGAAATATTAGGAACAAAGCAAAGTGGTGAAATAAGATTCTTTTTTGCTGATCTAGCTAGAGATTTAGACCTTTTAACTAAAGCCAATAAATTAGCAGAAGAAGGTTCAAAAGATCATTCTGAACTCTCTCTACTTCAAACAAAATTATTTGCTAGAGTAGAGTTTAATGAATTGAACTAACAGTTCAACCGTTATTCATTCTGAAGTTATATACTTAGGTAGAACTTCAAGAATTGGCGTTGTCGTGTCTAAAGATCGAAGCTGCTCCGTTACTCATGTACGCTCCTCATCTTCGAGACGAAAAAGTGCTTGAAACGTCTAAAGAATCAGGTTTGCAGTGGTTTTGGCATGAAGTTTGTAGTCATGTAAACATCACTTTTCTACTTGACATACTAAAAATTAGTCAACATAATGCTTATTATGTGTATTACCATTGTTTTGTTTCAAATAAAAACTCTTGTCATTAAAGTACACTTTTATCAGTATTTCTTTATTATAAAATTCCACAGGTGAAAAAATGTAGTCAGTAACGAGAATTTAATTCTACACTCCACTCGTCGCATAATACTCACGTTCTATAGCATAATTTCTGCTCATATTTATCTCGAAGATGAGACGCTCTGCTGCTCGACTTTGCTACTGCCTAGCTCTTCTTGAAGTTATACTATCGTCTATCAACTCTTCATTTACGAGCAGTATATTTAGCAGAATATTCCCACATAGGATTCCAATAGGTTCCCAATAATATTTTACTAGCTTCTATACTATCTACAATAATGCCAAATTGTTGTAATGATGTTGGGTAAAAATTATGACTACCAAAATAAAAAACTTTGTCATCTACTATCCAAAACTTATTATGGCTTCTTGCATTGGTATTAATACTATGATTATAACTTATATAAGCAAGATGGAGATGCTGTTTTAATTCTTGTTCGGCTACTTTACTCTCAACATGATAGTCAGAAACTATCGTATTAAGTATATAATCATATAAATATTGTAAATCTACATGATCTGAGTAATTAAATCTGAATAAGTTGCTGGTCACTATATATGTATCTACTGCATTATTATGTATAGCATATGCTATTGCTTGAATAATATTGCCATTAACAGTACTAATTGGTGGCAGTACTTTATCTAGCAGTGGATAATTACTCTCTTTAAAAAATAGGGCTTGTTGGCTAATTTTGATAGAGCGAGTAGCATTTTTTAGAGCAAATACCCTTGCAATTTCTGATTGATCAGCATCATCACCAATGCCAACTCCATTGTTCAATTTACTAATAAACATTGCCTGTACAGGTAATGAACTATTAATATTAAATTCGTTATTTAAGGAAATAGCTTTAGCACATTTTGTTGAAATATACCCCTTCTTATATGTATAACAACGGTTTACTTCTATATCTCGATGATGTTGTACATATTTCCATAATATATTAGCATAAGTTGTTGCCCCATTTACAACAGGTCCAAATATTTTAATATTGGCGTCATTAACTGGCTCTGCTTGAGTGTAATCCTGACCAAATAAATTTTCTCCACCAGTGATTAATGTATTACCATCCACCGCAATAATTTTGCCATGATTCCAAGAGAAATCAAGAGAGATATCATGTTGTTTCTCTTGATTTCCACAATTGGATTTAAATGTACATGACCTAATATTAGCAATTGATATAATTAGTTTATTATTGGCTGGTAATTTAGAAATAATATTATTTAAATAGCTTTTCATCCATTCAGGTGGGACTTCTTTATACGTACCATATAATAAGCGTATAGTTATAAAATGAGGAGAATTAATGCTTTTTTTACCTAGCGTTATTATAGCATTTTTCAACATAGCAGTAAATGCTCCTGAACTAAAGTAATTTCTACCAAGAGTTGTAATATCTACAGATGTAGTAGCATTAATAATTGTATTATACATAGTGTTTAACACATTATATGCATTTGTTAAACATAATGTTCTATTATCCAAAGTAAAATCAGCAGTCCGACAAGTACTGATTCCACGACAATCTGATTGAGTACGGCATGTTGGGACAAAAAATTGTGCATCTATCACGTTATCTCCAACTGGTGTAAGCCCTTCTCCATATTCTTCTAAAGCAGCACCCCAAATATTTGGCGTTTGCAGCAACCAATGATTTGGTACTAAATAATTGGTTGAAGGTTTATTATAAGTGATATTATTGTATTTTGGAGATGTTACTAATAAATTTTGATATATGCTATCAATTGACAATGGCTGTGCCAAAGGGGTTTTAATCGTAAATAATAAAATTAATAGTTTAATAATTAATATATTCTTCATGGTTATTTAAACGTACAAATTTGAATAATAAGAACCTAGCAGAAATACTAATTGATATCTAGGAGAATTTAAAAACCGGTCTTGTAACATTACTAATATATAGTTATCTTGAAATCTATAAAATGGCATGTTATAATTTTATTTTTTGGTCTTAGTGATCGATATAAATTGATATATTATATGTTATAATTATGGCTAACGTTTTTTTTAATGGTCCTGCCGGTCGGATCGAAGGGCTTTATACTAAATCTAGTAATCCTAAAGCTCCCCTTGCTTTATTATTACATCCGCATCCGCTTTACGGTGGCACTATGAATAGCAAAGTGGTTTATAATGTCTATAAATCATTAGTAGCTAATGGATTCACAGTACTCAGAATTAATTTTAGGGGCGTTGGACGTTCCCAAGGAGAGTTTGATAATGGTATTGGCGAAATGACTGATGCTGCAACAGCACTTGATTGGCTGCAACTTAACAATCCTACTAGCAGTCTAAATTTGATAGCGGGGTTTTCTTTTGGAGCATGGATAGCCATGCAACTTATCATGAGAAGACCAGAGATTAATAATTTTATTGCGATATCTCCGCCAGTGAATAAATATGATTTTTCGTTCTTGTCTCAATGTCCTATTTCTGGCTTTGTAATACAAGGTGACAATGATAGTATTGTATCTGAAGAATCAGTGCTTGAACTAGTAGATAAATTATCTAAGCAGAAACATATAACTGTCGACTATAAGATTATCCAAGGAGCCGATCATTTTTTTCGGAACAAACTTGGTGAATTTACCCAAGCAATTAATGATTATTTACAATTAAGATTATTGAATAATCAGGTTACGCATTTAAAGAAGGATTTTTTAACTGAAGAAAATTTAGCAAATAAACCGCTACAAAAGGTTTTTTTAGATTAACTGCAGTTAACAATTAATTATAAATTATAAAAATTGGATCTTTATGGCAAAAAATCAAGAAGAACTTAAACAATCTTTACATACTCAATTATTTACAACTTTAATAACACTTGCAAAGTCAAAAGGCGAAGATTCAGATATAAATACTAGAATCTCTAAAAAATGTGAAGAGCTTGCTAGTAGCGTGATAGCACTTGCTCAAAAGCCATCAGAATCCAATATTGATTTGTATAGAAAGAAAATGCGGAAACTTACACATTCTAAATACATTGTAGGTGAAGCATTAAAGGTAATAAAAGAAACTTTTCCTGGAGATCAAAACCAATCACTAAGAGAACTAATAGATATTCCGCTTATGGATGCATTAGCTAAAGAAAATAAGCCAGTATTAGCAAAAAAGTTAGAAAAATCAAGAAGGATACCGCTCGAAACTATGCTACGAGATAGAACAAAAGCTCAACAGGGGGATTTTTTACCAAAGGGACATAAGCAAGCTGGTGTATCTGCTGGATATGTTGCTGAAGAAAAAGAAACACAGAATATTTTCATGTTAAAAAGTTTCTATAAACAGCATGATAATTGTTTCAACCTACAAACAAACGAACAGCAAAAGCAAGCTTTAGCAGATCGGAATGATGGTGTGCGGGAGTTAATCGGTTCTTCTATGTATCAGTTTTTATTATATGATCGTACCCCTAAAGAGGCATTAGTAGTATATGATCAGGTCAAGTCACCATTCATTGCTATACGTTCTAAATTTTTTGATAACGTGGTACAGCAATTATCTTTTTAAAAAAATTAAATATTTTTTATCTGTATTTTATATAAATAAAAAATATTATTGATTAACAACAAATACACGTTTTTGTTGAATAAGCTTATGGCAAACTTCCAGTAATTTACGCATACAAGCTACTGTCGCAACTTTTTTAGGTTTAAAATTATTAATAAGTCTGTCATATAAAGCTTTTAAATATTGAAAGCCATTTTTACCTGTTAGTACTGCCATATATAGTGCATCTCGTGGTATCTTTCTGCCTCCTCTAATGAATCTTCGACCTTGTTTATTACCACTATCTCGAGCATATGGCGCTATTCCAACCATAGCTGATAATTCGTTGCCGCTATAATTTTTATTTCCCAACTCAGGTAAAAAACTAATTAATTTACTAGCTAGACATTTGCCAATGCTAGGTACAGTTTCTAATATTTTTGTTTTTTCTTGTAGTTCTTCTGATCCATCTATTATCTCATTTAATTTATCATCAATTTTAGATATTTCCTTTTGTAAGCATCCCATCAATGTTTCTATGCTTTCTTTGTCAATACCATCGACACTATTATGCAACCTCTTTTTTTCATTACTAAGCATCAATACTAAATCTTCCCGTCTTTGCTGATATCTCTTCAAATTTTCTGATTCAATTTGATGTATATAATTTGCTGTAAGTTGCATCTTATCACCGTAATACGCTAATTTAAAAGCATCTTGCTTGTCCGTTTTACAAAAATTTACTGACTTACTAAATGAATTAAAACTATAGGTATTTACCTTATGAATCCGTTGCTCATTACTATATAATTTTTGGCAAATTTCATCCTCGTAGCCTCCTGTGGGTTCGCACACTATTAGCTCAATTTTTTGCTCTTTTGTTAATTTTATAAGCTCTTCATGACCTAAATTATCATTTGCAAAACGATGATATTCCGGTTTACTGTTTGAAATATATATACATACATCAAGCCATTTTTTACTTACATCTAGACCTATTATTTTTTTCATAGTATAATCTCCTTCATCTTATTGTGCAAGGCTACTGTACTGCAGTACCTTCTGCAATTTGTTCAAAGCAAACTTAACGATAGAGGGTACTTATTCTGTTCACGACTATTTCAGTCTAGATTGCTTCAAGTCACCCTCTTACAACTACTTATAACATGTTTTTAAGATATAAGCTTGTAAATTGTTATAGTAAGTTATAAACTATCAAATGCAATAGGAAAAAATTACAGGGCAGTTTAAAAGTCATAACTTTAGTCGGGACTTTTAAACTGCCCTGAAAAAATTACTGGAAATTTTATCTTGACAAATCAGTCTAGATCATAAATTGTTTTTTATTCATAACTAACATAGGACTTTAATATATGATCAATCATGTGAATTCAGTAGCATCTTCTCTAAGGAAAATGTAACTAAAAAATCTTATGATTTGTATTTCGCAGGTCCCTTATTTACTAATAAGGATCTTATAGGTAATTTATATTTGGCTTTAGCCCTAGAGGAGGCATCTAGTGGTAAGTATAAATGTATATTACCTCAAAATTTAGAACAAAGGGATATCCATGCTCAACACATAAAAAATAATGATTTAAAATCTGTAAAAGAAGCTGATGGAGGCATATTTAGTTTTGACGGTTCAGATCCAGATTCTGGTACAGTAGTGGAATTTATTCATAGTAAATTTTTAAATAAACCTGCAGTATTATATAGAAGTGATATTAGGTTGGGGGGAGATCATAAAAGAACCCAGGGTGATCCTTGGAATCTGATGATGTCAAATTATCCGCGTACTAAAGTTGTCATAATTGAGGATATAGTACCAAAATACCAAGATTTATATAAGCAACATTCAGGTGATGCACACAGTATATCCAAAGCATTATCTCTTTTTATGGTTCAGTCTATTATTAAGGCATTAGATGAAGCATTTGCTACACCGCCATTAGTGCTGCCTGATAACTTAGATAAGAAAATGCTAGATAAGTACTTTCATATACTTAATGATTTAGATATGTACTAGTCAAGACGGACTATTGAAAATAGTATAACAATAATATTTTTTATTGATATAAAATACAGATAAAAATATTTAATTTTTTTAAAAAGATAATTGCTGTTAAGAGCCTTAGAACTTATAGTTCGATATATACCAAATTTATCATATAAGAATTTGGTAATTATTTTAATATTCCCATTAACTAAAGTTTTTCTTTTTAAATATGATAAAGTACCTAATCTAACACTATGGAGATGGAATGTCGACCTAAATCATCATCAATTACTGTCTTCTCATAGCTACCATTACGACGATTATTATCTACTTTTTCTACTTTACTATGTTTTAAGTAGCCCAATTCATGATACAACTCACTTGCCAATATTTTTTCGACTATTTGTTTTTTGAATTTTTGGAATAATCCATCCCGACCAAATACTTCTGACGGATTTGCTTTTGCTAACAACTCTTCTACTAGCTGATTATTTATGTTTAATTTTTCTTTATCTTTATCTATTTCTTTAGCCATAATTTTCCTTTGTTTTATTTACTTCTTTTTACAGTAATCTCTTACTGCTTTTTTTGCAACTTACACAAATCCTATTATAGACTCAATCTTTCTTAATGGTCAAAATCTAGAGTATACTCGGTGAACTTCAAGAATTGGCGTCGTCGTGTCTAAATATCTCCGCTGCTCCGTTACTCATGTACGCTCCGCTGCTCAACTTTGACATTCCTAGCTCTTCTTGAAGTTATACTATCGTCTACCAACTCTTGAAATCATAGCAGTATATATTTACGAAGCCAATTCTTCAAAGCATAAGAGTGTACTTTTTTATCATCCTTTCTACTGAATTATCTAGCACAAGTTCTTGATAATTAGAAGCAAATTCTATCCATCGTAATTCGTTTGATTCAGAATTTTTTACAAAATAGTCGTTGCAAACGGTTTTTAATAAAAATCTCACATCATAATGATAATGTTCTTGGTCTATAGAATTACTAGGAATTAGATGAACATCTATATCATAAATCTGTCTAGAAACCGGTTCAATCTCTAAAATACCGGATTCTTCCTGTGCCTCTTTAATTGCTACAGCCAAAATGTCATTATTACCATCACAATGTCCTCCTAGTTGCAACCATTTATCCAACTTACGATGATGCATCAGTAAGAATTTTGTTTTATTAGAATTAAGCAAGAATCCTGAACCGGTAAAATGTCCTTCTTTTGTCTCCCTACTAAATGGATTTTTACAATTATCTAGAAAGTCCAACATCCTTTCTTTATATTCATATTCTTCTTGAAAATTGCTGACATAATTCTTTATATTTTCATGTAAGTTCATAATACTTCTTTTCGTCCCATCTCTGTCATTTCCATTACAAGCTGCTTTATTTTCTCAACTCTTGATTTATTTACGATCAGTAAAGCATCCTCAGTATTAATAATTATTATATTATCAACTCCTATTACAGCAGTAAGCTTATTATTAGAACTAATATATGAATTTGTACTATCAATGTTTATAACATCGCCTTCGCAGTAATTATTCGTTATATCTTCTTTTTGTATTTGCCATAAAGAATGCCAATTGCCAATATCATTCCAACTAAAATTGGCTTCTATCATAATCATTTGACTAATGTTTTCGATTATAGCATAGTCTAAAGAAATTGGGGTAATATGTAGGTATGGTTCTAAAGCAAGTGTTATATTATTATAATCTTTGGTTGCAAAATAATATGCATCATACGCATGTTTAAAGAGTGCTTTTTGCCATAATTTAGCTTGCTCTAAAATAAAATCTATATTAAAAATAAAAATTCCTGAATTCCAAAAATATTTGCCATTTGCTAGATAATTTTGTGCTTGTTGAAAAGTAGGTTTTTCCACAAATTGTTGGGTGTTGTAAGTTCTATCTGCTAATAACTTATTTATTTTAATATAACCATATTCGGTATTTGCAAAACTAGGCTTAACCCCTATAGTACAAATACCAAATTTTGCGACATAATTCAAAGATTCATTAATAGTAATTAGGTACTTATCAATATCATGTATATAATGATCAGAAGGCAGGAGTATGATCGTATCATAACCGTTATTCTTTGCTTGAATAGCTGATATAATTGCACATGAAGCTGTATTTTTAGGCATAGGTTCTATTATTAAGTCTGCTTCTATATTTAGCTCTCTAAGTTGCTCTTTTGCTATTAATTCATATTCCTTAGCAATTATTAAAGTTGGTTTGCCTAAAGTTCTGTTTGTAATCAAAGTTTTTTGTATTAAACTCAAATTATTAAATATTTTTATAAATTGTTTTGGTTGCATCTGTCGTGATAATGGCCATAATCTAGTTCCTAGACCACCAGCCATAATTACTGCTTTTACTTTCATATATTATTAATTATATAATTATCTAACTAAAGCAACTTATAGTTTATAACTTTAAAAAAGTCTACTAAAATAAACATGGGAAATATATATGCACAAAAATCATAAAAAAACTAATAAGCTTTTCTTTAAAATAGCTGGAGTACTTATAATTACTTATGGTTTTTACCTAGGCTATGTAGAGTTTTATGATCACAAATGGAGATATGTAACTCCTACCGACCAACAAGTACAGAAATATACAATTAGTGAAAACAAAGCCCTAAGATTGTACCAATTAATGAAAGATACTCATGAGATATTGACTAAACATAACATACCATATTGGATTACAAGTGGTACACTTCTTGGGGCAGCAAGGCATAAAGGCATCATACCTTTTGATGATGACTTAGATATTGGCGTAATGCACGCTGATGAAATAAGGTTACAAGATATACTAACAGATTTTGTCGAGTTGGGTTATAAAACTTCTCATCAAGATTTTTACACTATATGCAACAAGGTATGTATAGATATTTTTATTTTTCGCCCAAAAGACAACATGTTTATATATGCTAATTTCAGAACGTTACGTAGATTTCCTAATGATTTCTTTTATATTAACGAAGTATTTCCACTGAGGAAATATCAATTTGGTGAGATTGAAGTTTATGGTCCTC
This sequence comes from Candidatus Tisiphia endosymbiont of Myopa tessellatipennis, assembly GCF_964031105.1. Taxonomy (NCBI): domain Bacteria; kingdom Pseudomonadati; phylum Pseudomonadota; class Alphaproteobacteria; order Rickettsiales; family Rickettsiaceae; genus Candidatus Tisiphia; species Candidatus Tisiphia endosymbiont of Myopa tessellatipennis. The sequence continues at coordinate 403,813 of NZ_OZ035005.1, forward strand.
ATGAATTTAAAGCTAACCTAGATAGGCAATATCCAGAATGGGATAAATACGGGATAATTCAGCAACCGCATAGTTATTTTGTTACTCTTTCGCCTATTGAACAAAAGACTAAATTCATTTTAACTCCCAAATTATTAAAGCCAGCTATGCCAACTGGTCCTTTAGAAGACCGGGTAATTCCGAAATTACTAACTAAAGAGTAAACTTATCAATGAGTTATATTCCATTATTGCTTACTACCGGACTTGTTGTTTTATTTGGTTTATTTGCTTGGTTTTATCATAAGACAACCAAATTAAATGCAGAATTAGGCTTTCTATCAAATAACTATTTAGAAGCAAATAAGCAGAATCAAATTTTGCAGCAAGAGAAAATTTCTTATATCCAAAAAATTGAGCAATTATCTAGTAAAGTAGACTATCAGAATCAATTGATAACTGAAGCAGATAAAGCAAGACAGGAGTCATATGCATCGGCAAAAAATGCTTTATTTGATCTTGGTAATGAATTGTCTAAACAATTAATTGAAATTCATAGACGGGAAAATCAAGAAGCAAGGGAATTATCAGAAAAAAATATTTCGGGGGCAACAAGCAAATTTAATAACGAGTTTGAACGTTTAATAAACATGGTTGGGTCATTAAGTAGGGATATCGAACAATCTAAAGGAACAGTAGACATTATTAAACAATCCCTTCTTTCTCCATCTGGAGCTGGATTACTTGCTGAAATTACTCTTGAGAACATTCTAAAATCATCAGGTCTACGTTCTAATTTAGACTTTATCATACAATATTCTGTGACAACTACCGATAATTTAAAACTTAGACCAGATGCCCTAGTTTTCTTACCTTCTGGTAACTTAATGGTTATAGATGCAAAAGCTTCAAAGTTTTTAGTAGATTTAGAGCCAGATAGTTCTAATCTTAGTAAAACCATGAATAATCATTTAAAATCCTTAAATAGTAAAGATTACGCGGAAAATATTTTAGTTAGTTTCCAAGATAAAAAAGAACATTTTTCTAATATAGTTACTTTGATGTTTGTCCCTACTGAACAAGCAATTGAAAAAATTCTGATTGCAGATAATAATTTTTTATACAAGGCTTGGAAAAGCAATATTTTCCCAGTTGGTCCAGCAGGACTTATGAATATGCTATCATTTGCTAAATTCCAAATTTCAGATTATAGACGGTCAGAAAATCACAAATTAATTATAGAAGAGGTAAGAAAATTATTGACCTCTATTGCTTCGTTAGCGGAGCATTCGCAGAAACTTGGCAATAATATTCAGCATATAGTCAATAATTATGATAAATTTGCCGCTTCTTTTAATCGACATTTTTTATCTAAGGCTAGGAATATTCAAAAATTAGGCATAGATATTGGTAACAAAACAATTCAGCATCCTATAGAGCGTTATCAGCTTGTTTCATCAAAATCTGAAATTATTGATGCCCAGTTGCTCGAATCATCCGATAAAATCAAGGAATTAGAATAGACCTCTTGTATAATTTGCTTATGTTGAGGAATTCGCAGACACTTCCATAATTTCAAAAAATGAGGAATTGACTTTAATTGTTAAAATGTATATACTTAAATGATTTGAAGAATTGGATTTGAAAATGAATGGTGAGCATGTTAGGCGTACATATAGTATAGTTACGCATGCGAATCCATGATATTTTCAAAAAACAATTTTTCAAAGCAGAAGAGTATACTTAAATTAACGTCATAATGACGTCAGTATGATATCAAAATTATGAGACATAGAGCGTGACAAAAATTATTAATTCTAAATATAAGGCTAGCAGAAGACTTGGTGTAAGCCTGTGGGGCGATAGTAAAGATGCCTTCAATACAAGAAATTATCGTCCTGGTCAACATGGTCAGAATAGTATGGTTAAAACTTCTGATTATGGTCTACATTTGAAGGCTAAACAAAAACTTAAATGCCATTATGGTAGAATTAACGAGAAGCAATTTAGAAATACTTTTACTCTCGCACAAAAAATGAAAGGCAATACGGGTGAAAATTTTATAGCCCTGTTGGAAAGAAGGCTTGACGCTGTTATATACAGAATGAATATTGCACCAACGATTTTTGCTGCAAGACAATTTGTTACCCATGGTCACATTAAAGTGAATGGTAAAAAGGTTAATATCCCAAGTATAAGACTAAAAGAAGGAGATGTCATCGAGCTAAAGGAATCAGCAAAACAAATCCCTGTAATACTCGAGACAGCTAGTAAACAAGGAAAAATTGTACCAAGCTATTTAACTTTTGATTCCAATTCATTGTCTGGTCAGTTTGTCAGAATCCCAGTAATTTCTGATGTTCCGTACCCATTTGAACTAGAAGTACATTTAGTAGTTGAACTCTATTCAAGATAATTAAGAGACTAAATATCATCCCTGCTTCGGTGCAGCTTACTCGCCATGTTATCACCATGTAGGCAGGGGGCTATAATACTTAACACATCCTTCTAGGCTATTTTTTTAGATATTAGCCTATGTTGGGATGACAATTCATATTAAAATCTGATCCTGCCTATAATAGCTTATTAGATATCTTTCGAAACTCGCTTATGCGCAAGGATTTAAAGAAGCCACGAAACCTCGACCCGCAGCGTACTCAAATGTGCGTGAGGAGCAGAGTACCGGGAGCATGAATAAATTACCAACAGAAGTAGAGTTTGCCAAAGATATCTATTGATTACCACGTTCCAACCAATGCCCTTCAGCTGGTGACAAGTCACTTGCCACAGCTCTTCTGTCATCAAATACAAAACATTCTCCTTGCCATAACCTATTACGATTATGGGTCACTTCTAAATATTGTAAAATACCACCTTTAAGATGGTACACATCATTAAAACCCAGTTTCTTCAAATAGGCTGTTGATTTCTCGCATCTAATCCCACCAGTACAAAACATTGCTACTTTTTTTCCAGCAAGTAATTCTTTATTCTGCTCTACCCATTTGGGAAACTGCTTAAACGTTTCTGTCTTCGGATCTATAGCCCCTTTAAAAGTACCTACACAAACCTCATAGTCATTTCTAGTGTCTACTAATACCACATTATTTTGGCTAATAAACTTGTCCCAGTCCTTTGGTTCAATATACTCTCCTTTAAGATTTGCAATATCAAGATCCCCAACTGTCATAGCAATAATTTCTTTTTTCAGCTTTACTTTTAATTTTTGAAAAGGATGGATATCACAATAATTTATTTTAATATTTACATCTTCCGCAGATGTAAGTTTTATAATTTCATCTACTAAAAAATTTACCTCTTCTTTTGTCCCAGAAATTGAACCATTAAATCCTTCTGGAGCTAAAAGAATAGTACCCCTAATTCTTCTTTTTTTACCAATAAGTAAAATCTTTGGCAGCAAAATCTCAAGGTTTTCTAGGTTAGTAAAACTATAAAAACTTAATACTGCTATTTTAAAATCATTATCCATACTGACTTCATTACTACTAATTTTCAGATTTGGTAACTGGCAAGGCTATAAACATAGAAACACCCCGTCTCTGTACCAACAAGATTATATTTTGCTTTTTAATAGATTGGGCATTGTCATACAATACATTTAATTGATCTATAGAAGCTATAGGTTGTTGATTGCTCGCTATTACTAAATCACCAATTTTAAAACCATAATTTTTTCCATCTTTTGCGATATCAGTTACAATAATGCCCTCAACTTTACTTTTAATGGCAAATTTTCGTTTAAGATTATCTGTTAAATTGCTAAAAGTAACATTATTTTTCACAACAGAAAATTTATTATCAGAAGTTTTATCGCTTACCTTGTCGTTTACTTTTTTAGCTTCTATATCCTCTTCACTACTAATCTTGCCACTTAATTCTTGATTTTTGCCATCGCGTACAACGATAATTTTTACCTCTTGATCCACGGTAGTTTCAGCAACCATTACCTGCAATCTCCTAGAATTTTTTACCGGTTGTCCAGCAAATTCTATTATCACATCCCCAGGTTTTATACCAAATTTATCAGCTGGACCATCTTTTTGTACTTCCACTACTAACGCTCCCGAAGCTTCTTTTAACTCAAACCCTTCAGCTATTTCATTAGTTACTTCTTGAATTACTACCCCAAGCCTACCGCGATTAATTTTTCCATTTTGCCTTAGTTGGTCAATAATTGATTTAGCAGTATTAGATGGAATAGCAAATCCAATACCAATACTAGTCCCAGAAGGTGAAAATATTGCTGTATTGACTCCTATAACTTCACCATTAATATTGAACATTGGTCCACCGGAATTACCATTATTAATAGCCGCATCAGTCTGTATAAAATCATCTACTATACCGTTAGTGTTATCAATATCACGTCCCTTTGAAGATATAATACCAGCAGTTACTGTTCCTCCAAGTCTACCAAAAGGATTACCAATAGCAATAACCTGATCTCCTACCCTAGCTTTACTGGAATCACCGAATTTTACAAAAGGCAAAGGAGTTTCAATCTCAATTTTTAAAAGAGCAAGATCAGTTTTTTTATCACTACCTACCAATTTAGCTGATAGCTCCCTATTATCCGTTAATTTTATGTGAATCTCATCTGTATTTGCAACTACATGATGGTTGGTAACAATAAAACCTGTAGGATCTATAATAAAACCAGAGCCAAGGGGAACAGATTTAGGATTGGAATACATCTCATCAAAATCAAAAGGTAGATTAAAACGCTCCAAAAGTTCATTAAAATGATCAAATGGAAAACGCTCGAAAGACTTTTTATGAGAATCTTCTGATTTTTGGTTATATTGTACTGTATACACATTTACCACAGCTGGAATAAGTGGCTCAACAATGTCTGCAAAACTATAATTATGGGATTCAGGTATCTTTATTGGCACTGACTGTAAATTACTAGATTCCTCAGGAGTAATTTTGCTTGACTGAATATCTTTAGCAAAAACAGAAGATGCCAACCACATAGTCATCAGAAAAGTGGCAATTAAATACTTAATTAAATACCTTAGTAAATTGTTAAACTTACAAATATTTTGAACCATATCATCTACCTAATTACTAGTCATCCTATTTACCCAAATTTAGATATTTAAATAGCTCTGCTTCCGGAGACAACACAAAAGAAGTATCATCTTTCTTTAAAGTATTTTTATATACTTCCAAGGATCTATAAAATTTATAGAATTCTGGATCAACAGAATAAGCAAGATTATATATCTTAGCTGCCTCCATGTCACCATCACCTTTTATGATTTGAGATTGCATATAAGCTTCAGCAAGTAATATTTTACTTTCTTTGTCAGCTCTTGATCTTATGCGAGCCCCTTCTTCTTGGCCTTCAGCTCTTATTTGGGTAGCTTCTTTTTCACGAGCAGTTTGCATGCGGCGATAAATTGCTGCACTATTCTCCTTCGGTAAATCAGCTCTTAAGATTCTAACGTCAATTACATCAAGTCCAAAATTCTTTGCTTCCTCATTAACCTGATTTAAGATATTTGACATTATGTCAGACCTTGCACTTGTAAGAAGACTAGTCAAAGGTAATCTACCTATAACTTTTCTCATTGAAGATTCTAGGTTTTTATTAAGTCTAATTTTAACACCTTGGTAGTTATGTACAGTTTTGTAAAACATCACAGGATCAACAATACGAAATTTGGCAAAAGCATCTACGATTACCCTTTTTCCATCAGAAGCAGTTAGCTCTTTTGCTTCTGCCTCTACATTTAAGATACGTTTATCAAAAAATTCAACATTTTGAATAAATGGAATCTTTATATTTAATCCTGGACTTTCAATGGTCCTCATTGCCTCACCAAATTGAAATACCACAGCGGAATGGCGTTGATCAACAGTAAATAAAGCACTGGTAACTGATAATAATAATCCGAAAACTACGAAACTTATATAATAAATTGTCTTCATCCAGCACTACTCCTTAATTTTATTTTGCTGAATTGCCATATGTGGCAAAACACCATTAGTACCCATAATAACTTTGCTGGTATCCGTTAGAATATTTTCTATAGCTTCTAAGTAAAGGCGATCCTTAGTTATTGACTTATTAGCAACATATTGTGTATATACAGCAGCAAACCTTTTGCTGTCTCCTTCAGCTCTTGAGATAACCTCTTGTCTGTAACCTTCTGCTTCTTGAACAATTTTAGCCGCCTGCCCTCTAGCTTTAGGTAAAATATCATTATTATAGGATTGTGCTTGATTTATCTCACGTTCTTTATCAGCTTTAGAAGTTTGTACATCCCTGTAAGCATCAATTACTTCAGCTGGCGGTTCAGCTTTTAGTAACTGCACTTTCTCAATACCAACACCAGCATTATAATGATCAAGTATTTTCTGTGTTAAAGCTTCAATCTTATTAGTGATTTCTTGTTTTTGGTCTGATAATATCGAAGAGATAGGAGTATTGCCTATAACTTCTCTTATAGCACTTTCAGCAGCTGTTTTTACAGAATCTTCTGGATTAACAATATTAAAAATATATTTTTCTAAATCAGTAATATGCCACATTATATCACAATTTAGTGCAACAATATTCTCATCGCCAGTAAGCATAGTACTTTCAGCAGCCACAGCTTTGGTGTTGTCCATATTAGACCTAAGGCTACTTGTTGATCTATAGCCGATCTCAATTCGGCGAGACTGGTTTACCTTCTCAACTACTACCTGTTCAAACGGTAAGGGAAGGTGATAATTCAAACCAGGGAATCCTTTACGAACGAACTTACCAAACCTCATTACTGCAGCTTCCTCTCCTTCCTTAACTTCATAAACTCCGGAGGCAAACCAAACAGCAACTAACGACAACAAAACTAACACCATTATGTTATTGTTGAAGCCAAACTTATTATAGAAATCATTAAGGTTAAACTTATTTTTTTTCCTTGGTCTAGTAAATATATTATATTCACTTTTTTCTTCCTCTTCAGAATCTCCCCAAGGGGATTTTTTTAGAACTTGAGTATATATTCGATTAAACATTTTCTGCTATTGCTATTTTGTTAATTTGTATACTATATCACTAAATATAGTTAGCACTAATACTATTTGATAAAAAAATTTAGTACATTATTATATCTTGTATATCTAACCGCGTCAAGGCTCGTTACTAAAAAATCAACACCTGTATTATAACATTTCTAGCATCTGAGGCTTATGAAAATATAGAAGTACTAGAACTACATGAACCTACTACTAGATTAATGCTAAAATTACTCCTGAAGTAAGTAGAGTGTAAATTGTAAGCAGTGTTTGATCCTCTATTGTAATCACATCTGACCTACCTCTTGCAATAGTAAAACCCTGATGAGGTATGGATTGTGGGGATTAAACTATGAACTTATACCATTTCCCAAAACTAAATTGCTACTCGGAGTACGAGTGTCGAACACCTGAGTGCATAACTGTCGAAAGTTAGTAAGATTTTTGCCATAATAGTTAATCCTATTTCAAAAAAATCTTATAATTTGCAGCTAAAAAGTTAAAATAGAGTAATTTAAATTTTGTTCAGAGCCTAGATATATGACACCAGTTCATTTCATCTTCCTAAAAATACAATAACCAAAACTACTCCACTGAAAGTTCAGAACAACAAAAATATTAACCATCAAAAACTATAATAACAATTTTAGCGACTGTTACTAGATTAACATTATTCTAAAAAACTTAAAAAAATTCCCTTTACTCTGCGGAAAAATAATTGTATTCATGCAAGATGATACTACGTGGTGTGGTGTTCAGCACCGAGGTTAGAAGACAATCGAACAAATTACAATCTAACCTCAGTGTCTATTTTTCGCAAAACAAAAAACAGGAGTTAATTTTATGACTAACGATGTTAAAAATCAACCACAAAATAATTTTACAAATGAAAAAATAAATAATATCATTAATATTGCGGCACAAATATTTAAAGGAGTTTTGCAGAGCAATAATATAACTTATATAGAATTTATCGCAGTTCGTATAGGTTTAGAAGGAATTGAAATACTTAGCAAAGTTTTAGAAGATAATAAGCTTATAACCGCAATACGTCTTTGCAACAACGATATTGACCTTGAGGAACTAACTATGCTTCAAACCGTTAGAGAATAATCATAGTGTGATTAATATAGATATTGGGTTTAATAATATTAGGTGTTCAGGGGCTAATCATACTAGCTGAATTTCTAGCAAGTGATAAAACCATAAAGCAAATAAGTCTTATAGGCAATGATATTGGTGATGAAGGGGCGGATATACTGGCAGGAGTTCTAACAAATAATGAAAATTGTAAAGCAAGTGGATATTGGTAGCAATAATATTACTGATAAAGGAGTAATAACACTGGTGAGACTTCTAGAGTTTAATAATAAAATTACAAGCAAAATAATAATAGAGTTCACAGATTATGACAATGAAAATATTAGTTATCAAGTAGAAGAGCTGTTAACTGAGACTCTAGAAAGCCATAACAAAACTAGGGGTAGAAAATATTTTATTTAATTTAATGTAGAATTAAAATAACGAAAGAGGCATTTTATGGAAGATATTGAAAATTGGCAGATAAAGTTTAAATCTTGCGAATATTCTGCTAAGTTACTTAGTAAATTGATTTCACTAAATGAAAAAGTAACTCACCCAGTAGATATCAGAGAAATTATCAAAGCTATCTATTATGCTAAGAAATATCATGGTAGTCAAATGCGGCAATCAGGTGAACCATGTTACTCACACCCGATTGAAGTAGCTTATATGTTCGCTAGCTATACAGCTCAAGCAGTTCACCAATTGTTTAACACTAACATGATCGTTACCAGTTTACTACACGACACGATCGAAGATACAAAACTTACCGAAGAGATGATTACTCAAATTTTTGGGAGTCTAATTGCTAGCCAAGTGGAAGCTCTAACAAGAATCAAGCCTTATGGCAAGATTAGTGCTAAAGAGACTCTAGATTTATTAATTCAACAAGAAAAATATGATGTAGCATTGATTAAAATTTTTGATCGCATTCACAACTTACAAACTCTAGGAGCTAGATCACCTGAAAAGGCACTGAAGGTAGTTAAGGAAACTATAGGATATTTTATAACTCTTTGTATTCGCTTAGAAATACCAACAGCCGAGCAACAATTAGTAAATCTATGTTACAAAAATTTGCCTATTAACTCCATACCGGCTCTAGACTATACAGTTTTTTGAGTGGATGATTTTAGCTATTTTCGTCAGGTTTTCAAAATGCAATAATCCGTAAGTAAAACCAATGATTATAGGAATTATAATAAACCATATCCCCCAATTGCCAAAACACTCAACAAGGTAGACAAAACCAAAAGCACTAATAACATATATCATAGCACGAGATACAGAAAATGTCATGCTAGCATAGGTAAAACGTTTAAATATAGGAAAGCTTTTTAAACAAATAGGAGTAGCAGGGTTTAAGCATTGTTTCCATAAGACTATAAAAAATTGAATAAAAAATAACTGATAAGGAGAATTAACATTATTCAATAAATACGGACAAAATATCATAAAAATAGAAAATATTAGCAGTGTAATTTTTATGATTAATAATGGATATACTTTTAAACTTAAATAACATAATATTAATGTGATTAACAACTCCATTATACAAACAATAAAATTATGCTTAATAATTTCGGGTACTGTGTAACCAAAGCTAGTTTTTAAAATATTACCACAATATATATAAATAAAATAAACACATACCGGTAAGGCACATTGTAGTAAAAAGAAAGCTATTACAGTTTTGTTATTAACTTTTTCTTGCCAAATAGGATCGTTTTTTAAAATATTTATATCTGTATTAGTTGTTTTAAAAACTTTCTTTATTCGACGTTTGGCATCGGCAAATTCTGGGGCTTCTCTAAGTTTTTTTCTTGCAACAGAACCAACAAATGCAATTATTGCACCAATCCAAAATGCTATACGCCAATTAATACCATAACAAACAACAAGTGAAGAAATTGCCAAAGCTCCTACTGTTCCTAGGACAGCACAAGCCCCTATCAATCCAACACTTGCATATTGTATTGGGGGCGCAAGCATTTCAGTTAAATAAAGTTCTGCCCCTACTATTTCGCCCATAGAAGACATACCTTGAACAGCCCGGCAGATAATCGCTATCCAAACCGCTACGATTCCTACTTGTTCGTAAGTAGGAAGATTAGCCATAACAACGCAAGCAGATGACATCATGAAAGTTGTGATGATAACTGTTGATTTACGCCCTATATTATCACCTATCCATCCAAATATTAAAGCCCCTAATGGTCTAAGTAGGTAAGTTGTACAAAAAGCACCTGCAGAATACAAAGCAGTAGTGTGTGGATCAGTTTTGGGAAAAAATAATTCATTAAGAACCCCTGCCATATGAACGTAAATCATCAAATCAAAATATTCAAGGAATGTGCCTATTGATAGTAACCTCACAGCTTCTTTTTGTTCTTTGTTTAAACTTCTTTGTTCTTGAGGATACCCTATCATTTTTCTTACCATCAATAGCTTGACTATTAATGATAGCAAGAAAAAATAATATTAAAAGTGAAATAATAATTTTCAGTTGACAATATCACCGAATATTTAATAAAGCCTAAATAGTCTAGGAGATACCTCTTTGACATATTCACTATATATTTCAGGATAATCACCTTTGAACTTTGGTAGGTCAAAGGTTTTGTGGGTAGCATGCTTCCACGATACAAGAATATGATCACCTTTTTTTAGGTAAACATGGAATTGCATATAATTCATCACTTCTAACTTTAAGCTATCTTCCTTGCAGAGTAGCTGTTGATGTATCTCTTCCAGCTGATTCAGCTCTTTCACTTTTTCAGCTATTGCGTCATTTGCTTCAATAATATTTTGGCTATCAACATTATTGCTAGAAATAGCGTAGTGTTTCCTTGCCTGCTCAACAGTTTGGGGCATAGTTTGGGACACAGTTTGTGGTATTACCTCAGGGGTAGTGGAAGTCTGTTTTATAAAGAACGCCGTAAAACCCATATGTCTTTAGCGTGTGGGATGTAAGGCGTTACTTACCTTGAGTTTCAATATATCGTCTAATTGTATCGGCATTAGCTTCGACAATCGAGCAAACAAAATAACCATCCGACCAAAAAGTATTTTCTTTCCAAAATTGTCGTTTTAAATATTCATAGTGTAACTTCCATATTCTGTATGTAGATATTGATTTTAAGCGATTAACAATAGAACTAATGGCAAATTGAGGAGTGAATATATAAATATGATCTTGGTCAGTTTCGATGATGTCGATCGAGAAAGAAGAGTTTTTAGATACCTCAAAAATAATTTGTTTAATATTATCTGAAATCGCTTTGGACAAAAGCTTTTTTCTATATTTACAAACAAATATTAAGTGTATTTTTATGCTGTATTTACATCTGTTTTTTGAAATATAGTTTGACATCATACCACAAATTATTATACTATATGCTATGATAGTATAATTTAATAATAATGCAAACTAATTTCGCTTACAAATATCGAATATATCCGACTAAAGAGCAAAAGCAATTACTCTCTAAACACTTTGGTTGCGTGCGTTTTGTATGGAATTATTTTTTAAACGAAAGAAAGGAACACTATTTAAAAAATAAAGAAGAAATAGAAGCAAAAAGGATAAAAGGTAATTTAAATTATTACGATAATGCCAAACAACTAACCTTGCTAAAACGAGAAAAAGAGTGGTTAAGAGATTGTAATTCTCAAAGTCTACAAGCAACCTTAAAGCATCTTGATAGTGCTTATAGAATGTTCTTTAGGAAGACTCATGCTTTTCCTAATTTTAAGGATAAAGATGCTAAACAGTCTTTTACAATTCCACAACATTTTAAATTAGAGGATAATAAAATACACTTTCCTAAATTTAATGAGGGAATAAAAGTTGAAGAACATAGAAAATTACAAGGTAAATTTGTAGTAGCAACATTATCTAAAAGCACTACAAATAAGTATTACATTTCTATCATTGTTGAGAAAGAAATACAAACCTCTTCGTTAATAGAAAAATCAATAGGTATCGATTTAGGAATAAAAGACCTAATAATTTGTTCTGACGGTAAGAAGTATCACAATATCAGATCATTATCTAATTTAGAGGACAAGTTAAGATATAAGCAAAAACAATTATCAAAAAAAGTAAAAGGAAGCAATAACAGAAAAAAAGCTAAGCATAAAGTGGCTATTGTTCACGAGAAAATTAAAAATACTAGAAGCGATTATATTCATAAAATTACTAAAGCAATTATCAACGAAAACCAAGTAATAATTGCAGAAGATCTACATGTTAAAGGTATGATGCGAAACCATAAGTTAGCTAAAGCAATTAGCGATGTAGCGTGGCATGAGATACATAGACAACTTGAATATAAAAGTAAGTGGAATGGTAGAGCCTATCATATAATAGATCGGTTTTTTCCTTCTAGCAAAATGTGCAGTTTTTGTAATTTTGTTAATGATCAACTGATGTTAAATGATAGAACATGGAATTGTCCAAGTTGTGGTACTCAATTAGACCGGGATTTAAACGCATCAATAAATATACTAAATCAAGGTCTAAACAATTTACAGGCGGTAGGGATTACCGTCTAAAGCTTGGGGAGCTGCCCGTTCTAACAAGGAGCATTGAAGCAAGAAGCCAAATGGTCTTTAGCCGTTTGGTAATTCACTAAGCAAACTTTCGGTTTCATCTTCTGCCGTAATATCTGATAGGTGCAAACTAGCTAGCGAGGTTAGGCTTTGGCTTAAATCTTTACTGCTCTCAAGACTACTTAGTTTGTCAGAACTATTAACAGAGATGATGTATTTTAGCTTTCTAACATTATAAGTAATTCTTTTTATTAGGTTCTTCAGATTATCTCTACCAACTCGGCTACCTAAGTTCCAAGGCAAGACTATATAATTACCCTCGTCCTCAGAACTCATGGCTATTTTAGTGAAAGGATGCCCAGTACCCAAATAAAAGCTTAGTGCTGCTTTAGAAAATTCTATAATTTCAGTGCCGCTCGCAGTGATTATATGCAGTTCTGCTTTTTCTACCTGATTCGGTATGAAAATCTTATCGCCTAAGTGAAATTTAGCGATATCCGGTAAATGATCACTATTACTTGAGTAAACATTTTTCATGATTTTCGATATCTTATGACTTGTTAAATTTGACAGTAATTTTTCGTATTTTTTGCATATAATCCCCTGTAGTATCTGTATTGTAGGGTAATTATTATATCATAAAAAATCACAATTTGCATTAAGTGTTGTGATATTTTTACATCATATTTTCACTAATATAAGTTAAATTGTTTTTCAACTTAACTTAGCAAATATTTGTTACTTAAAAACTATATAACAAAACAAAAAAACTGTTGCCTGTTAAAGGTTTTTATGTCAAAACACATTAAGGAACTCTCTAAAATTAGGTAGGTAAAATGACTACTAAACATTTGAAGCATGACCAAATTTTTCGCAAAGTAATGGAAAATCCACTAGTAGCACATGAATTCTTAAACGCTCATTTGCCTAAACATATTAAAGCTCTGATAGATTTTCCTAGTTTAAAATTTGAAAACACCAGTTTTATAGAGCAAAATCTAAGAGATTCTATCTCTGATGTGTTATTTTCTGCTAAGTTTGATGGTAAGGACGGTTATCTGTTTTGCCTTGTTGAGCATCAAAGTTCGGCTGATCATTTTATGGCATTCCGTTTGTTACGATATATGGTAAATATCTGTGATAGATATTTAACTACAAATCCTAAGGCAAAGTCTTTGCCATTAATATACCCACTAATATTTTTTAATGGTGCGGGGAATTATAATGCCTCTCGTAATTTGTGGGAACTTTTTGAAGATAACCTACTAGCTAAAGAGATTTGGACAAATGATTATCAAATAGTTAATGTTAATGATATTCCTGATGAGCAGTTAAAGCAAAGGGTGTGGTCTGGGATATTTGAGTTTTTTGCAAAACATATAAGAGAACGCGATCTACTTACAAGATGGCAAGAAATAGCCGATATGTTACCTGAACTAGTCAAGGTAAGTATTGGCTATAACTATATAGAGCTGCTACTATGCTATACGTTGACAAGAATAAATAAAGAGGATAAACATAGAATTAGAAAAGCTATTAACAAGTAAGTTAAATCAGGAAACAGGTACAAGTCTTATGGATAGTTTGGCACAACATTGGGAACAAATAGGAGAAGCTAAATTAATAAGAATGTTAATGAGTAAAGGAAGGTCTGTTAATGAAATAGCTGCAATGACTGGCTTACCTATCAGTAAAATTAACGAGCTATTAAAAATGGATATTCAAGGGGAAAGTCCGAAATAATAGAAACAATAAAAAATGCCTTAGAAGGATAGAAGCTACTTGGTAGGTAATCAATATTTGTTAAATTGAAACTATAAAATTCAATTTAGACTTTGTCATGTAGCTGTATAATGCGAGAATCGTTATTTATTGTTTTTGGTTTACTAGAGAAAAAACATGAAGGTATAAAGTTCTTGGTATAAAGCAACCCTTCTAAAAACGAGGACTCCACCGGCATTGTTGCAGTAGTTTTATTAATAAAGTGGACGGCTTTTAGCAAAATATATTTTTCTCTTTCATTTACAACAAAAGCAGCCTTTTCCTCAAAATACTTTTTGTTAAGCTTTTCGGGATTAAGCATATACCATTTTTGGTCTAGCTCAGATTCTTCCAATTTTTGATAGTCTTTAGGCTGGAGATCAAAAAAATCTGATTCTAATATCTCTGCTTTTGCGTATTCATAGAGTACTTGGATTCCTCTACCTACTTCTAAAAAACCAAACATAGTACTTATATTTTTAATTTCTTTAAGGAATAGAAAAATGATATCAACATTATTACAAGTAATAGGAAACTATTTTTTTAAGAGTTTTGCAAGCATAATATTGAACAAACAAATAAATGGAGTTATATATACATGATACAACCCTTGTATTTTATTCATAATTCCTAATCAAAGAAATTCCGTCTCAATTCTACCAACCATTGGTGACATTAACCGGTATTGCTCCTCCGTTCTAATTTGCACCTCAGTGGCAGTCATTTCTTTATTTTCCTTCTGCATCCTAAATATATCGATATAGAATGCCTTATATATGGCATCGCGACATTGATTTTGTTCTATCTCAGTAGGTATAAGATTTTCCATACCAGTTAGGGGCATTATTTTATCCGCCATGCCATTATGGTAAAAGTTAACACTACCCAGAGGAGGCGATGGAATCGCCTCCTCGCAATGACCTTGGTTATTTTTCTGCAACTTTTAAACTGTCATGATGAATTCTAAAACCGCTGCCTCTTTGAACTTTCGACAGCTCTGACCTACGATTCCTGAAGACGACAACGCAATTCTTGATTTTCATCGAGTATACCCTGCAAGGTCTTTTGTTTA
Source organism: Candidatus Tisiphia endosymbiont of Myopa tessellatipennis (assembly GCF_964031105.1). NCBI lineage: Bacteria > Pseudomonadati > Pseudomonadota > Alphaproteobacteria > Rickettsiales > Rickettsiaceae > Candidatus Tisiphia > Candidatus Tisiphia endosymbiont of Myopa tessellatipennis. The sequence goes on from NZ_OZ035005.1 coordinate 419,293, forward strand.
TCTTACTTTACCCATTCTAGCTGTTGGTATAGGTTTTACTGCTACAGGTTTTACTATAGGTTCTAACAATATTTCTTTAATTTTTAGGCTTTCAGCTACAACCTTTTCTGTGTCATCTATCTTAGCCAATTTTTCAGGAGTAATTTTATGCATCAAATGCTTCGATAAACTAGGGAGTCCTATTTTTTCACAAAAATTTGCTGCCTTATAACATATCTTCTCTACATTAGTTAAATTAGGGGTCGTCATTACCATTAGTTGAACTGTCTCTGCAACATCCCTAAGATAATATGGATCTTGCTTTATTTTCTTAACATCTTCATCAGTAAGGTAATTTTCTTTTTTAAGATGGGTCAATAATTTGTCATAAAAATTCTTTAGTTTTGCCATAACATTCTCGTTACTTGCTGTTACTGTTTCTTTTATGAAATCCTCAACTTTCTTTCCAAAAGATTCAAGACGTTTGTCTATATCTGCAACATATTCTGTTGGGTTCAAACTTGTTACACTTTTTTGAACCTTCGACACCGAGACTTCTACCTCTTGCCATTTACCATCTTGACTCTTTTGCCATTGTTGTTCTTGAACAGTTGTTGTTACAGGTTGAGCAGGCACTTTAATTTGATAATCATGTTCGCTAGCCCACTGTAAAGCACTTTTTCCTTCAATTTTAATATTATAGTGAGCTGCATAGGCTACCGGGTCTTTAATAAGAGATTTAGCAAAAGTTTCTAACCACTGACCGTTTTTAAATTCAGGCGATACATCACTAAATTTAGCCACTATGTCTGCTGCTCTTGCTACCTCTTTCATATTATTGAGGTTTTCCTTGATATGTTCTTTATAAAATGTGCTTAATTCATTAAAATCATTAATTTGCTTTTCTTCAAATTTATCACCTTCAAATCTAGCTGTTACAACGAGACCTTTTGGAGAGAACCCATGTTTTTTCAATTCATCAACTTTTTGATCAATTATAGCATCTATCTGCTGATCATCTAACTGACCTATCATTTGCTTTAATGCTTCACTATATTTTTCAATGTTAAATGATAAATTACCTGCCTTAATAGCTTCAGTATAGTTAACTCCCTTATGTGAAAACATTTTATGTGTTGCCTCAATCATAGCACCAAAATCTTGGTGAAACATTGCAAAAGATCTACCGTGATCTATTTTAGTTACAGTCTTCCCATCCTGCACCATCAAATTACCGGCATGATAATCCAATTCCCCTAACATATGACAAGCAGCAATAACCTTTTCAAACCCTTCTAATTCTTTTAATTTTTGATCATTTTTTCCAATGCTAGTAGTATAAGTACCCTTAGCAAATTCTGCAAGCTTATATCTTAAAAACATGTTATAAGTAGTTGTAAGAGGGTGACTTGAAGCAATCTAGACTGAAATAGTCGTGAACAGAATAAGTACCCTCTATCGTTAAGTTTGCTTTGAACAAATTGCAGAAGGTACTGCAGTACAGTAGCCTTGCACAATAAGATGAAGGAGATTATACTATGAAAAAAATAATAGGTCTAGATGTAAGTAAAAAATGGCTTGATGTATGTATATATATTTCAAACAGTAAACCGGAATATCATCGTTTTGCAAATGATAATTTAGGTCATGAAGAGCTTATAAAATTAACAAAAGAGCAAAAAATTGAGCTAATAGTGTGCGAACCCACAGGAGGCTACGAGGATGAAATTTGCCAAAAATTATATAGTAATGAGCAACGGATTCATAAGGTAAATACCTATAGTTTTAATTCATTTAGTAAGTCAGTAAATTTTTGTAAAACGGACAAGCAAGATGCTTTTAAATTAGCGTATTACGGTGATAAGATGCAACTTACAGCAAATTATATACATCAAATTGAATCAGAAAATTTGAAGAGATATCAGCAAAGACGGGAAGATTTAGTATTGATGCTTAGTAATGAAAAAAAGAGGTTGCATAATAGTGTCGATGGTATTGACAAAGAAAGCATAGAAACATTGATGGGATGCTTACAAAAGGAAATATCTAAAATTGATGATAAATTAAATGAGATAATAGATGGATCAGAAGAACTACAAGAAAAAACAAAAATATTAGAAACTGTACCTAGCATTGGCAAATGTCTAGCTAGTAAATTAATTAGTTTTTTACCTGAGTTGGGAAATAAAAATTATAGCGGCAACGAATTATCAGCTATGGTTGGAATAGCGCCATATGCTCGAGATAGTGGTAATAAACAAGGTCGAAGATTCATTAGAGGAGGCAGAAAGATACCACGAGATGCACTATATATGGCAGTACTAACAGGTAAAAATGGCTTTCAATATTTAAAAGCTTTATATGACAGACTTATTAATAATTTTAAACCTAAAAAAGTTGCGACAGTAGCTTGTATGCGTAAATTACTGGAAGTTTGCCATAAGCTTATTCAACAAAAACGTGTATTTGTTGTTAATCAATAATATTTTTTATTTATATAAAATACAGATAAAAAATATTTAATTTTTTTAAAAAGATAATTGCTGTTAATTGTATCATATATGTTGTAAATATATTCCATCAATTTCAATGTGATAAATTGTACAGCAAGTTTGCAAATCAGAATGCCCTCGTTAAATGAGGAGTTTGACGATGTCATTTACACTCCTGATAAATAATACTGCTCAAATCACTAGTTACGTTGGGATAAGGTTATAATTTAGAGGTCTATCGGCGTTATACATGTCAAAAATCACCATAAGGGATTATTTATACGAACTTTGAGATTGTAAAGATGCTCTACTGATACTAGGCTAGTGGAATTTAGGTTCAGAATTAGCAAACAAACTTTCCTACTTTTTAATGATTTTTATTATTAATATTCAAATTTAAGTTGAGTTATTTTTGCTTATTCTTTATAGTTATTCGTAATAATATGTTTTATACGTACCGTTAGGGCATAATTTATTTTTCAACAGTTTCATTATATGAAAAAATTTTTAACATTATTCATATTACTAATTATTTATAGTAATACTTTTGCTCAAGAACAAGTATCTAATTTAATCACTCCAGTTAGTTATTTTGTCAATCATGATCAACAACTTAAAATCCTTGATGAGCATTTAAATAAATATAGACAAGCAAGTATAGTTGGTACTAGTGGTATAGGTAAAACTCAGTTAATTAGGATGTATAGTTATGAGAATAAAAATAATTATGATCTAATTTGGTTTTTTGATTGTAACCTTGATTTTGATGAACAATTTGTTAAATTAGCAAAACAACTAAATATGGTTAAACAAACTAATATATCTGAAGAAGTTGCTTTAGCAAAAAAAGAAGTAATATCATATTTAACTGCTACTAATAAGTGGTTATTGGTGTTTGATAATTTAAAAGTTAATGAAAATAAGAAAGTACAAGATTTAATTGATTGGGAGCATAATGGTCAGGTCGTGTTTTGTTCGCAAGATAATGAAAAGTTATCTAATATTATAGCAATGCCCCTACTTGATGTGTCTACTATTGTAGCTTTAGCTAATAACTTATTAGACAATAAAAATAACAATAATATCGAATTTTTAACGCAATCTTTTAGTGGTTATCCAATATTGATAGTGCAAGGAGCTCAATTACTTAACAAAGTTAAAGGTAATTTGCTAATCATATTTTCTAAATATATTTTATTATTATCACCATTTAGTTCCATTATTTTATTGCTAACTATATCATGCATTTCAAAAATAGGGTTATCTTTGTTAGGATCAATATTACTGATTAGCATAGATTTAGATAATTGATATATATCATCATCTAAAGTATCTTTATGATCAGTAATGGTGCTAAGAAGCTGTTTCGAGAAGCTTTGGTTATTTAATAAAGCTATTTTATTCAACAACTTTATTGCACTTGGTTTTAATTCTTGAATAACCATGTTAATATTCGTTGCTATTTTATCAGTCGATTGATAAATTTTCTTTTTATATTCCTCTTTATCTAAACCTTTAACTTTGTTAAGTAATTGAGCTCCTTGCACTATCAATATTGGATAACCACTAAAAGATTGCGTTAAAAATTCGATATTATTGTTATTTTTATTGTCTAATAAGTTATTAGCTAAAGCTACAATAGTAGACACATCAAGTAGGGGCATTGCTATAATATTAGATAACTTTTCATTATCTTGCGAACAAAACACGACCTGACCATTATGCTCCCAATCAATTAAATCTTGTACTTTCTTATTTTCATTAACTTTTAAATTATCAAACACCAATAACCACTTATTAGTAGCAGTTAAATATGATATTACTTCTTTTTTTGCTAAAGCAACTTCTTCAGATATATTAGTTTGTTTAACCATATTTAGTTGTTTTGCTAATTTAACAAATTGTTCATCAAAATCAAGGTTACAATCAAAAAACCAAATTAGATCATAATTATTTTTATTCTCATAACTATACATCCTAATCAGTTGAGTTTTACCTATACCACTAATACCAACTATACTTGCTTGTCTATATTTACTTAAATGTTCATCAAGGATTTTAAGTTGTTGCTCATGATTGACAAAATAACTAACTGGGGTGATTAAATTAGATACTTGTTTTTGAGCAAAAGTATTACTATAAATAATTAGTAATATGAATAATGTTAAAAATTTTTTCATATAATGAAACTGTTGAAAAATAAATTATGCCCTAACGGTACGTATAAAACATATTATACGAATAACTATAAAGAATAAGCAAAAATAACTCAACTTAAATTTGAATATTAATAATAAAAATCATTAAAAAGTAGGAAAGTTTGTTTGCTAATTCTGAACCTAAATTCCACTAGCCTAGTATCAGTATTATGCAATCTAAATTATTTTCAACTTAACTTACGCGAATTAGGGATAAGAATTAACTAATTCTTATCCCTAATTGGGGTAACTTGATGGTGGTTGAATAAGGGCTAGATTCCGCATCAAGGCTAGGATGATATTTTTATACGAATGATAACTTTTGATTGCAGGAGGTAATTTATGCAGTAAGGATTACACCTGTGAGACTATCTTGTATAGTTCACTGAATAAAGTTGCAAATTCAATTTGCTCAAAACCTTTCCTAGGGATGACTATCATTGCCCAACTATTTTGTTTGAATTTTGATTCCTTGCTTAGCAGTCTAACTAAATGCCTAATGCGTCTTTTGATTTTATTACGAATAACAGCGTTTCCTAACTTTTTTCCGACTTTCATGCCAAAGAGTAATGTATTTGACGAATTATATAAAATCTCACTAGATTTCTTACATAAGTTGTCAATATTACCTTTTACATTTAGTTTTGCAAAGAGTTTAGTAGAATTCTTTGCTATTATTGTGATAAAATAAGGACTATGGAACTTTTTTCCTAACTTATTAACTAGGTCAAATTCTTTCTGATTTTTTAGGGATGAGATAAGCACTTACTACGCTGATAATTTTTTTCTGCCTTTTGCTCGGCGTTTCCTTAAAATTTCTCTACCGCCGACAGTCGCCATTCTTGCCCTAAATCCATGTCTTCTTTTTCTTACTAAATTGCTAGGTTGAAATGTACGTTTCATAAATTCATATCCAATACGAAATAATATATTTCTTTATAGTCAGATAATGTTAAACTGTCAACTTAAATAACATTATTTAAAACTAGGGTATAGCTATATTTCTCTCTTATTATCTTTAGTCTTTAAAAGATCTTGTTTTAATTTTAAGTTATTATTTTTACTAATAATAGATCTATAAACTTGCAGATTTTCCAAAACACGTTGAGCATAATTTCTAGTTTCATAATATGGTATTAGTTCAATCCAATCAATTATTTGTCGTAAATTTTTAAAATCACGAGGATCACCAAACAGATTAATCCATCTTGTGATTCTACAAGGACCAGCATTATAAGCTGCAATGGCTAAAAGATAATTACCATTATATAGTTGTAAGTATTCTTTAAAATGATTAGTACCTAGCATAATATTATATTTAGGGTCAGTAGTTAATTTTTTAATATGACATTTACAGCCAATAGATTTAGCAATATCACAAGTTTGTCTTTCTAAAACTTGCATTAGACCCTTAGCGTTGGCTGTACTAATTACGTATTGATTAAAAACCGATTCCTGTCTCATAATACTGTATGTTAAAGCTGGTTCTAGGGGGCTATTTTTTACTGCCTTAGTATAAGGGGTAGGGAAAGCATAATCCTTAATAAAAGTATGATATTGACAAGCAGTTTTTGCTACCTCTACTGTATGATAAGTATTGCCCCTTGTACTAATTATATCGGTAATTAATAAAATCTCAGAGGGTTTTGATGATTTTTCAATAGCCGTTTTAGCATATAACAGAGCTAAATCATGCTTACCATATTTAATTAGATATTTTATGGCTCTAATAATTTCACTATTTTCATTATTATGCTTAGTGGAGGTAGGCTTTTGTGGTAAAATAGGGTGATACCTGTTAATTTCTATATTAGCCAATTGCCCATAAAAAGTATAAGAATATTTACTCGCCATATGATAAAATTTATTCGCTTGCTCTTTATCCCCTTTGGCTTCGTAGGTTCTAGCTAACCAATATTGCCCCCTTGATACGCTTAATGGCTTGGCTGCAACTTTCATAAATTTGTTAAAATGACTTAAAGCAATGTCAGGCTTATGCAAAAATCTAAGGGCAAGCCAGCCACTAAGCCATTCTGCTTCTCTTACATGTTCGGGATCAACAGTAATTGGCATGCTAATTATCTTATAACTACTAGCAAAATCTTTCTGATCAATAAATTCTCTAGCATAATAAGATTGCACACGAGCCCAACAGGCGGAATGTATTTTATCTTGCTTTACTTTTTTAAATAGAGCAATAGTTTGGCTGGTAGGAACCTGTTGTTTCTTGGAATCCAAATAGTGAAATAATAAAGCTGGGGTATAATATTTTTCTGATACTTCTTGAAACAGTTTCTCACTATCACTGGATTTATTTAATATAGCAATTTGAGCAATAAAATTTTGTTTATAGCCATTACTCACATAATACATATATTTTTTTGCACTACACGTGTTCCCTGCCCATAAATATTCATCCATTTTTTTTACATGATCTTCTTCACACAATATATTTTTGAAATTACTCAAATAGTTGCTTTCTTCTGCTTGCGTGAAGACCCCATAAATCCAACCACTTTTTATAATCTTTGTTAATTTTTGTGGATCTTTTATTAATTTTCTACTGGCTAAAGCATAAAATTTGTAGCCTAAGGCAGTAATTGGTTCGTTTTCACTAAACCAGTTTACAATTAAAGCTTGGTCTGTGTCATAGTTTAAATATTGTTCTGCCATCTCTTTTAGTTTATCAACTTGTGACCAGTGGGGATTGTTTTGTATAAATTTTATTATCTCTTCAAAGCTATTTTTCTTATAATTCGGGTCTAAGAATCTTTGAGACATAATAATTTTGATTAAGGCTTTATCTTTTGAAGACTTTGCCATCTTCTCACAATCTTGCCATGCTTTTTTGTCTAAATGTATAAAAGTTTCTTTAATACAGTCTAATGCCATTGACTCTGATATTAATAAATTTAGAATGATTAAAACTATTGACAGTATTGTTGGAATTCTCATAATCGGCAGTGGATAAATTAAATTATTATGGTATTATTATGAATAGAGCATTTGTCTTTCCAGGTCAAGGGTCACAAATAGTTGGTATGGGAAAAGAATTCTACGATAACTTTCAGGTGGCAAAAGAAACATTTGAAATTGTTGATGATACTCTTAGAAGAAAATTAAGTCATATTGTTTTTAATGGACCAAGTGAAGATTTAACTTTGACTATCAATGCTCAACCAGCACTAATGGCAGTGTCTATGGCAATATTGAATGTCATTAAACAACAAACAAATAGAAATATTACTAACCTGTGTTTATATGTTGCAGGTCATTCTTTAGGAGAATATAGTGCATTATGTGCAGCGGAAAGTATCAATCTACAAGTAGCTACACAATTGCTAGCAATACGTAGTAAGTCTATGCAAGAGGCTTATCCAGTAGGTGAAGGTTCAATGGCGGCGTGTATAGGTATTCCTCTAGAAAAGCTTGAAAAGATCGTAAAAGAGTTTACTAACCTTGATATAGCCAACGATAATATAGACGGACAAATAGTCATCAGTGGTGAAACTATAGCAGTGGAGCAGGTAATATCTATCGTAAAAGATTTGGGCTATAAAGCTATTAAATTGAATGTAAGTAGTCCTTTTCATTGTAGTTTGATGAAGCCAGCAGAAGAGCAAATGGCAAAGGCTTTAGACAAAGTAGTAATTAATAAACCATTTGTTCCGGTGGTACAAAATGTTACAGCCAAACCAACCACTAACCCTATAGAGATAGAACAAAACTTAATCTCACAGATTTGCGGTAGAGTGAGGTGGCGTCAAACCTTAAACGAATTGGAAAATCTGAAAATAGAGCAAATAGTTGAAATAGGTGCAGGTAAGGTTCTAACTAATATGCTAAAAAAAACTGACCATAAATTTGATTTGATTAATATTTCGAGTCTTGTAGAATTAGAAAAATTTTTAAAAATTATGTGATTATGGTATTAGTGCTAAGACAAAAATCTGCTATGATCTCAATTAAATTAAAAAAATAAGATAATATAATAATGGCAACGCAAGCTAATACTAAATTTCCTATAAAGATTGATAAGAAACGAGATGATTTACTGACTAATTTTGGCAAAGCAGTGCTAAAAGATAGGTACTTACTAGCCGGAGAGGGGTTTCAAGATCTATTTGCTAGAGTAGCTAGCTATTATGCTGATAATGCAGAGTCAGCCCAGCAATTATATGAGTACATAAGCAAGTTGTGGTTTATGCCAGCTACACCGGTTCTTAGTAACGGTGGAACTGACAGAGGGATGCCTATCTCTTGTTTTTTAAATGAAACAGATGATAGTTTAGAAGGTATTGTAGATCTTTGGACGGAGAATGTTTGGTTAGCCTCACGTGGTGGTGGTATAGGAAGCTATTGGGGCAATGTTCGTTCTATTAATGAGGCAATTAAAGGCAAAGGTACTTCTTCTGGCATTATTCCATTTGTCAAGGTTGTTGATTCTATGACTTTAGCTATTTCTCAAGGGTCAATTAGACGTGGCAGTGCTGCTATATATTTACCAATTGATCACCCTGAAATTGAGGAATTCATAGACTTAAGACGCCATACTGGTGGTGATACTAATCGTAAAGCTTTAAACATGCATCACGGCATAGCTGCAACAGATGCATTTATGCAAGCAGTTGAGAGTGATGAAAATTTTCCATTAATCAGCCCTGCTACTAAAAAAGTTGTACGTGAAGTTAAGGCTAGAGATTTGTGGGTTAAGTTACTAACTACTAGAATAGAAACTGGAGAACCTTATATTTTATTTATTGATACTGTCAATAAATATATTCCGCAGCATCATAAAAAACTTGGGCTACAAGTAAAAACTTCTAATCTTTGTAGCGAGATTACCCTGCCAACTGGCATTGATCATTTGGGTAAGGTTAGAACCGCTGTGTGTTGTTTGTCTTCTGTAAATTTGGAATATTTTGATGATTGGCAAAATGACCCCGAGTTTATTCCTACTGTAATGCGTTTTTTAGATAATGTACTTGAAGATTTTATTACTAAAGCACCTAGTACCATGGAGCGAGCTAAATATTCAGCAATGCGTGAACGTAGCGTAGGGTTAGGTGTTATGGGTTTTCACTCATTCCTACAATTAAAGGATGTACCAATAGAGTCGGTAATGGCAAAGGTTTGGAATAATCAAATATTTGAACATATTCATAAAGAAGTTGATAAAGCTTCAGTAGTTCTATCTGATGAACGTGGTGCTTGCCTCGATGCAGCTGAAGTAGGTATTAACGAACGGTTTAGTAATAAAACAGCTATTGCTCCTACGGCATCAATCTCTATTATTGCTGGCAATAGTTCGCCTGGAATTGAACCATTTGCTGCTAATAGTTTTGTCCAAAAGACTCTTACTGGATCTTTTAATGTACGTAACAAATATTTAGAAAAGCTGTTAAGCACCAAAGGTTTTAATAATGAGCAGGTTTGGTCATCAATTGCAACTCATGAAGGCTCAGTTCAACATCTAACCTTTTTATCCAACCATGAAAAAGATGTTTTCAGAACTGCTTATGAGATTGATCAAAATTGGCTTATTGATCTAGCAGCAGATAGGACACCACATATTTCACAATCTCAATCTCTAAATGTTTTCTTAGCAGGTAATGTAAGTAAGATGTATTTAAATAATATCCATTTTAGAGCTTGGAAAAAAGGGGTTAAGAGTTTATATTATTGTAGATCAACCTCAATTCAAAGAGCTGATAAAGTATCACACGATGTCAAGAAAGCGGATTTTCAAGATATTGAAAGAGATAATAAGAAAAAACAAGAAAAAGAAGTTGTGTCTTATGATGAATGTTTATCCTGTCAGTAATGAATATACGCGAATTCGGGATAAGAATTTGTCAATTCTTATCCCAAATTCGGTGAAATTATAGATTGCTTCGTCGACCTACGGTCTTCACAACTGTTGAAAGTTAAAAAATCGTCTATTAGCGAAGCACTGTTGTAAGGCTTAAACCGTCATTGCGAGCGTAAGCGAAGCAATCTAGGAAACAATCTATAGATAAATGATGTTACTGGATTGCTTCGTCGGCCTTACAGCCTCCTCGCTAATAGACGCATAGGAAAGCTGTATTTACTAACTTTCAACAGTTGTGCTACGGTCTCCTCGCTAATAGACGTTTTATAGTAGTATACTTAAAAAGGAAATATAATATGTCTTTACTTAATGCCAGTCCAATCTACAAACCATTTTCTTATCCATGGGCTTATGAAGCGTGGCATATTCAACAACGAATTCATTGGTTACCAGAGGAAGTGCCGCTAGCTGATGATCTAAAAGACTGGAAATATAATTTAAGTCCAGGAGAAAAACATTTATTAACTCAAATATTTCGTTTCTTTACTCAAGCTGATATTGAAGTAAATAATTGTTATATGAAACATTACTCTAGGGTATTTAAGCCAACGGAAGTACTGATGATGTTATCAGCGTTTTCTAATATGGAAACAATTCATATTGCTGCTTATTCTCATCTGCTTGATACCGTAGGTATGCCAGAAACTGAATATTCAGCATTTCTCAAATATAGAGAAATGAAAGATAAATACGACTATATGCAGCGTTTCGGTGTAGAAACTAAAGAAGATATTGCTACTACTTTAGCAGTATTTGGGGCATTTACTGAAGGATTACAACTATTTGCTTCATTTGTTATTTTACTTAATTTTCCTCGTTTTAATAAAATGAAAGGTATGGGGCAAATTATTAGTTGGTCAGTAAGGGATGAGACGTTACATACTGATTCTATCATTATGTTATTTAAAACTTTTATTAGAGAAAACCCTGAAGTATGGACTGAAGAGCTTCGTAGCCGTCTTTATGAAGCGTGTGCTACTATTGTGCATTTTGAAGATGCCTTTATTGAACTGGCGTTTGAAGTTGGTGGTATTGAAGGGCTGACAGCTAGAGAAGTAAGACAATATATTCGTTATATTGCCGATCGCAGATTAATGCAGCTTGGACTTAAAGAGATTTATTTAATTGATACTAATCCGTTGCCTTGGCTTGATGAAATCTTAAACGGTGCTGAACATACTAATTTCTTTGAAGGAAGGGTGACCGAATATACCAAAGCTGCAACTACTGGATCGTGGGAAGATGTATTTGCTGAGATGGATGATAGGAAGAGTGGTACGACTTCTTAATGTGTTCTTGCTGGATTATTAGGTTTTCTACTAATGCGTGATACGTGGTCTACCATATTTGGGGGTTTTGGTGTTGGGACTTTAGCTTTAGGTAAAATCTTTTCCTCCTTAGGTGGTTTGTTAATTAGTTGTGTCAAAATCGCTAAATAAACTTGTCTGAGTTTGAGGATTTATTTTATTTTTAGCAGGATCACCAGTAATAACGTTTTTTATATAAGACAGGATGAATCGACCGCAATTTATATTATCAGCTATTTTTTGATGACCTAGATATGATGATTTAAAGGTAACTCTATCTTTTCCAAATGTTTCTTCTAGTGAGTCTCTAATTGGTTTTAGTGGGTAGAAACGGCTAAGCCATCCTTTGGAATCCTGATGATGAGATGTTATATTGCCAGCATTATCTTTATTAAGTTCTAAATATGTGAAGTGTTTCCTTGTCAGAAGTCCAAAAAAATATTTGTTAGACTGACAAATAGGAATTATTGCTTTCTTCCAGTTAGGATTTTGGTTTAATACTCCAAGTGTATCCTTTAATGGGGCTGCAGTTGTTGTAAGCGTACTACCTTTTTGAGCATCATGAGATGGGACAGTGATATAATTATTGTCATTTTTAAGATAATAATTGATTTTATTCTCAGGATTACCCGGATTTTCATACGTCTCTGCTGATAGTGTATATCCTTGCTTTCTAGATAAATCTTTCAAGACATTATATACCTGAGTAGGCTTATATGCCATGTATGGCTCAATTTCTTTCCGATCTTTCATTTCATTCCCTATAATATTCTATGGATATATATTAGTGGTAAATAAAATAATAGTATATTAAAATGACTGCAAAAAAATAAATGTTTTATAGATAGATGTTTTTAACATCATTTGAGTGTTAAAACAATTTTTGTTATTAGTGCAAGATATAAATAATAGTATAATAGAATATAATTGGGAGAATAAAATAATTATGAGTATTGAAATTATAGTTCCATCTCTTGGAGAGTCTGTATCAGAAGCGGCTATTGCTAAATGGCATAAAAAACAAGGAGATGTAGTAAAAGTGGATGAGCTACTTTTAGAACTTGAGACAGAGAAAGTTACGTTAGCAGTACATGCACTTTCCTCTGGTGTAATAAGCAAAATACTTAAGAATGAGGGCGATACAGTATATGTGGGTGAGAGCGTAGGACAAATTACCGAAGGAGCAGTTTCTAGTGTAGCTTCACCTAGTACACTAGACAAAGAGATACAACAGCAACCTGCAAGTATAAACAAGATTGATGTTCCGCCATCGGTGCAAAGATTAGTGAGCGAAAATAAACTGCAATTAGCTGACATAAAAGGTACTGGTCGAGAAGGCAGAGTGACCAAGGGAGATGTACTAGAGTTCATAAATACCCCGCCTGCAAAAGAAACAGAATTACCTGTTATAAACAATGTTATAGCCAATGTTGTACGGGCAAATGAAGGGATGGTTGAGCGTGTTAAAATGTCACGTCTTCGTAAAACTATAGCAGATCGTTTGAAACAATCACAAAATACTGCAGCTATTCTAACTACTTTTAATGAAATTGATATGTTGAAAGTTATTAATTTGCGTATGCAGTATCGTGAAGAGTTTGAGAAGAAGCATGGCGTTAAGCTGGGATTTATGTCATTTTTTGTAAAAGCTACTATTGAAGCTCTTAAAGCAGTTCCATCGGTAAACGCCGAGATAGAAGGGGATGAGATTCTGTATAAGAATTATTATGATATTGGTGTTGCAGTAGGGACAGAGCAAGGTCTAGTAGTGCCAATAGTTAGGCAGGCTGACAAATTGAGTTTTGCTAAGGTTGAGAAAGAAATTGCTGGTTTGGGTAAAAAGGCTAGAGAAGGAAAATTATCTATGTCTGATTTATCAGGTGGAACATTTACCATTTCAAATGGCGGTGTTTATGGATCACTATTATCAACTCCGATTATTAACCCTCCTCAATCCGGTATTTTAGGTCTTCACAAGACCGAAGAAAGACCAGTAGTGGTTAATGGTAAGATAGAAATACGTCCCATGATGTACATTGCTTTATCTTATGATCATCGTATTATTGATGGCAAAGAAGCAGTTACTTTTCTTGTAAAAATAAAGGGATTGATTGAGAATCCTGAGAAATTGTTATTAAATCTTTAATACAAAGAAGGAGTATAAGTTATGGTGAAAAATAAACTTGTTTTCTATGATCTCGCTGTTAAGATTGAAAAATTTCGTCCTACTAGCGAGGATATAAAGGATTATATCACAGCTCAGCATGCAGTTTTGGCAGATGATCCCAAGGGAGGTTTAAGCCTTAACCAGTATTTAAAGGAAAAATATTTTTCAGATAATAATGTAGTAGTAGTAGCAGATTTATCAGATAGGACTTTTAGTAGATCTGATAATGTAATAGACCTAAGCGGAGGAGATTTTACTGGTTGTATATTTAAAAATACTACTTTTACAGGATGTAATTTAGCTGATGCGGTGTTTTGTGATGTTGATTTTGATAATGCTTATTTCGAAGATACTGTCTTAAGAAGCGTAGATTTCAGAGGAGCTGACCTTGCTAATTGTAGGTTTTCTGATAGCTATAAAGGATACTCTCAAACAGATAAATCGAAAGATATTGATGGTATAAAATTTAGTACTACTCATGTTTTAGGTAGGAAATATGCTGATATAAAAAGTACTTCGGTACGAGAAAAAGAACAACAAGATCTTATAGATAATAAAAAAACAGAATTAGACAATGCATATAAGAGCTTGAGTTATCCACAAGCTATATTGGTTAAGGCGGGATTTAAAACTAAAAACCAGGAATATGATAGGTTACAAGAAGAACTAACGTTAATGACTGAGAAAAAGACATTTCCTAAAAAAGATAATCCAATGCACGAAACATTTAAGAATATTTTTGGTAGTAGGTGTAGTTTTGATCCAGCTTACATACGTGGGTCAACTAAGAGTCAGAGAGATGGAGAAGTACAATATGTGCGTCTTACTCGCAATGATGTAGTGGAGTATTTAGAAATAAGGAAAAGCAATAAGGATTTAAGTTTAAATGATTTTGCTAAAACCAAATTAGAGCCATCGAAGATAAAATTAACAGCAAGAATTGTTGCAGATTGTTCACCTAAAGTTAGTGCTTCTTTCATGAAGGGAGCTGTTGTTAACAATAATGCATTGCCTGGCAGAGTTGATTTATCTGGTTTAGATTTCTCAGGAGCAGACTTGCGGGGTGCTGTATTTGCAGGAGCTGATTTATCTAGAGCTATTTTTAAGGAAGCTAATATTAGTGAAGCGAGTTTTGAGAGTGCAGAACTTGTAGGAGCTAATTTTTTAGGCTCTAAAGCAGATAACGCGAATTTTTTTAATAGTAATTTAAGTCAGGCAGTCGTTGATAATAGTCAGTTTACACATGCTTTTATGGCTCGTTCTAATGGTCAAGAGGTTGTGATAAATAACTCCAACTTTGATTATGCGAATATAAAAAATGGTAAATGGAATAACGCAAAATTGACTGATTCAACATTTAATCAGGCAGATTTGCAAGGTATTTCTTTAATCTCAGCAGATTTACGAAGAATACAAATGCAGCATGCAATATTAGATAAAGCTGTTTTAACAGAGTGTCAAATTATAGAGAGTGATTTATCTAATGCTTTGATGGAAAAGGCTGAAGCACATAAAGCAAAATTTAAAGATACTATATTGCAGAACATAGAAGCAAAAGGATTAGATTTGTCGAATGCTGAGTTAAGTGGTTTGACTAAGCTGGATGGAGCGAATTTAGAAGCAGCTATTCTAAGAAGGATTAATGCTGAAGGAGTGAATTTTATTAATGCCAATCTAAATATGGTGGAAGCACAAAAGGCGAATTTCAGAAATGCAATTTTAGAAGGAGTAGAGGTCAAATTTGCTAACTTAACAGAGGCGGTTTTGGAAGGAGCGAAGGCTAAAGGAATCAATGCAAGTTATAGTATACTAAAAAAAGTTCATGCACAAAAGGCTGATTTCTCGAATAGTATAATGAGGAGTATTGACGCTCAGGAAGGTGATTTTACCGAAGTAATATTCATGAATGGTGATCTTACAAAATCAAAATTGCAGCAAGCGATATTGGAAAAAGTACAAGCAGAAAAGGTTAAGTTAGAAGGAGTTAATTTACGTGCGGCAAAGTTAGCTGAGGCTGATTTGTCTAAAGCTATGGTCGATATTGATACTGATATTGTGGACGTAAATTTGATTGGTTTACAAGGCACATTCATTCAGAATGGTCAAGAAATTATCCCGCAGAAGTTTCAAGAAGAGCAAAAACAATTGGAGCAAGTAAAAAAAGAGGAGCAATTAGAATTAACATTAGAGAATTTACCTCACATCGCTGTAGGTTTATTAAAAGAGACAGGAACATTTCTTCTTGATATTGCTACTATAGTACCTTCAGCTATTAGGAATCCGCTGGATACAAAGAAGCTATTATATGATGAGCTATATGCTGATTTCCTGAAATTTCAAGAAGTGAGTGAAAAATTATTAAGTGATAAGTTGCTAATTGAAGAAAGGCAAAAATTACAAAAAGAACAAGTAGAGCATGTATCTAATCTAATCAAAGGAGCTGGTTCAGTGGTTGATATATATATTCCTGCTCTGAATGAAGCACGATCTGATCTATTAAAAGATCAGATCGCTCAGCGTGTTTTGTTGCCAGTTTTAGGAGCTGTGTTAAATCCCGCTCCAATGATTTCACCTACAGAAGCTAGTAGAGTTAATCCTGATATATTTGATGGAGTAGATAAAAATTTTATTAGAAGGATAGTGCCGTTGGTGCTAAAATTAGGAGGTGGCATATTAGAAGGAGAATCAAATAAAAAAGTACAAGAAATTTATAAGAATCTAATAATTTCTAACAAAAATTCAGGGCGTGATATCATTAAAAATGCTTTGGAAATCTTCATTAACCCTAAAGTAGCAGAAGTAGTTAAGAAAGATTTAGTTGAGTTTTTACGTGATCCAGCTAATCAAAAGGAAATTACTAAAATTGCTGAGAATGTTCTAGACGATAAATTTACTAGATTTGTGTCAAAAGAATTTTTTAGGGATACTGTATCACTGGCAACTAATGCAAGTAGCACGATATTAGAGCATACTCCTGAAATGGTCATGATCTATGAGTTCTATATGAAACATCAAGATTTGGGCTTGGAATTATTGACTAATAAAAATTTATCTCCAACTCGAAAAGAAGAAATAATAGGAACGCAAAAAGCCATGATATTGTCTATTTTAGATAATACTAGTAAGGTTGTTCAAGATATAGCTCCTGCCTTAAAATCAACTCTACCACAATATTTTGCTGATAATAAAAAGAATATTTTAGAATTTTTGGATAAAACAGAAGTGCAGCAAAATATAAGATATCTTGGTCTGAATCCTAAATTTGTACGTGATGCAACAGCAGCAACTATTCCATTTATTGTTGATGTTTTACCGATAATAGCAGAACTTACTGAAAATTGTTTAGCAGACAAAGAGGGGTTAGAGCGAATCATTGAGCAAACTAAAGATGTTATGAACGTACCTGAATCCAAACAAGCAGAAAAAGTTGGTAAATTAGTAAACTCTCTTATTAAGTTTAATAAGGATAATCCTAAGGTTAAAGAAGTTTTACAAGAAAAAATACCTGAGCTTTTAATAAAACATGCTAAAGACCTTGGTCCTGTGGTTGAGAAATTTTTAAACGAAACCGAGATGGGTAAAAAACTAAAACTAAAAGGTGAAGCAATTGTTAAAGCGCTAGGGGATCATGCTAAGGAAGTAGGAACAATAACGGCTTCATATAAGAAGGGAGAATATAGTGCAATGGTTCGTCCATTGATTAATTTGTTATCTGATACAAAAGTTCTAAGTTTAGCTGTAGGAGCTACTGTTAACCTTTGGAAGTATAATTTTCAAAAACATTTTGTGTCTAATTCAACACGTGAAAAAGTAATTGGTGAAAAAATGAACCAAATTATTGAAGATGTCTTGCCAAATCCTCTTGTGATAGCTAAGTCGGACAAGAAAATAGATTTATCTTCCATCTTTCAGGAGCAGGCTGAGAAATATAGTCGAAATAATTCATCTGACTATTCACCGATACTTGATTATTCCTTAAATAATAAAGATTTGAGAGGATTATCTTTTGAAAAAGTAGATATGAAATTAGATGATTTTGAAATTAAAGGATTTAATTTTAATGAAGTGACATTAGGAAAATGTTCTCTGAAAAATGCTGAATTGAAAGAATGCTCTTTTAAGAGAGTTACTTTTAAAGAACATATAGACTTTGAAGGAGCTACCATTGATGGTAATACTTTAACTACACTTCTTCCGGAAATTAAAAAATATAATAAAAAACATCCGGAAAAAACAATGAATTTAGATAATATAAGAGTTGTTGGGAATATAAGCGAAGAAGTTAAATCAAATCCTTTGCTAAAAAATGTAGATTTGCATAAAGCTACTATAAAAAAAATAGAAGTTGTTCCACCAGTACCTAAAGCAAGTCAAACAATATCGTCAAATGAACATAGAGAAAGATATGATAGAAATGCTAACAAAGAAAGACAAACAAATCTGTTAATCAGATAAAATAATGTTTGACATTGTTCTGAATAATCGGTATAAAACTTCACACAGGGCAAAAATCCTGTAGCTGTTTGAAAAGTTGATAAAACTGAAAACTAAATACCTACTACGATAATAAAAATTTATGATCGTGAGTGGATACTGTAAAATAGCAGAATTAGTTCTGTACACATCGTACAATCTCAAGCTTTAAAAGAATCAAAGTAAATAAAATAAGAGCATTTGGTGGATGCCTTGGCACTAGAAGGCGATGAAGGACGTAATACGCTGCGATAAGCTTCGGGGAGCTGCGAATAAGCTTTGATCCGAAGATTTCCGAATGGGGAAACCCACCTGCTTAGCAGGTATCGTATAGTGAATACATAGCTATGCGAAGCAAACCCAGTGAACTGAAATATCTCAGTAGCTGGAGGAAAGGACATCAACCGAGACTCCGTTAGTAGTGACGAGCGAACGCGGACTAGGCCAGTGGCTTCAGAATAAAAACTAGAACAACATGGAAAGGTTGGCCATAGAGGGTGATAGCCCCTTATAGGTAAAAAGTTTTGGAGTCCTTGAGTAAGGCGGGACACGTGAAATCCTGTTTGAACATAGGGGGACCACCCTCTAAGCCTAAGTACTCTCTAGTGACCGATAGTGAACAAGTACCGTGAGGGAAAGGTGAAAAGAACCCCGATAAGGGGAGTGAAATAGACCTGAAACCGAATGCTTACAAGCAGTCGGAGCAGACATTGAGTTTTAAAGCTCGTTTATATGTTCTGTGACGGCGTACCTTTTGTATAATGGGTCAGCGACTTAGTTTATCTAGCAAGCTTAAGCCGTTAGGTGTAGGCGTAGCGAAAGCGAGTCTGAATAGGGCGACTTTAGTTAGATGAATTAGACCCGAAACCGAGTGATCTAGCCATGGCCAGGTTGAAGGTGGAGTAATATCCGCTGAAGGACCGAACCCACTACTGTTGAAAAAGTAGGGGATGAGTTGTGGCTAGGGGTGAAAGGCCAATCAAACTCGGATATAGCTGGTTCTCCGCGAAATCTATTTAGGTAGAGCGTTATAGCGATTACCGTCGAAGGTAGAGCACTGGATGAGCTAGGGGGTTCTACAGACTTACCAAACTCAACCAAACTCCGAATGTCGACGAGTACAGCATAGCAGACAGACTGTGGGTGCTAAGGTCCATAGTCGAGAGGGAAAAAGCCCAGACCGCCATCTAAGGTCCCTAAATCATGACTAAGTGTTAAAGGATGTGAGAAAACCAAAACAACTAGGATGTTGGCTTAGAAGCAGCCATCATTTAAAGAAAGCGTAATAGCTCACTAGTCTAAATAAGTTTTCTTGCGCCAACAATGTAACGGGGCTCAAGTCATGTACCGAAGATGCGGATTTGCACTTTAATAGTGCAAATGGTAGCGGAGCGTTCCGTAGGCCTGTGAAGGTGAACTGTGAAGTTTGCTGGAGGTATCGGAAGTGAGAATGCTGACATAAGTAGCGATAAAGAATGTGAGAAACATTCTCGCCGAAAGTCCAAGGGTTTCTGCGTAAAGTTAATCTGCGCAGGCTTAGTCGGTCCCTAAGGTGAGGCTGAAAGGCGTAATCGATGGGAATCAGGTTAATATTCCTGAACCTGAGGGATGTGACGGAGATAGTAAATTGTATACGCTTATTGGATTGCGTGTGCAGTGAATATTTTCCAGGAAATAACACCCTCATTAAAGACCGTACCCTAAACCGACACAGGTGGACAGGTAGAGTATACCTAGGCGCTTGAGAGAACGATGCTGAAGGAACTAGGCAAATTGCATCTGTAACTTCGGGAGAAGGATGACCTGTAAATGGGCAACCATTTATAGGTGGCACAAACTAGGGGGTAGCGACTGTTTATTAAAAACACAGGGCTCTGCAAAGTCAATAGACGAAGTATAGGGTCTGACGCCTGCCCAGTGCTGGAAGATTAAGAGGAGGGGTGCAAGCTCTGAATTGAAGTCCCAGTGAACGGCGGCCGTAACTATGACGGTCCTAAGGTAGCGAAATTCCTTGTCGGGTAAGTTCCGACCCGCACGAATGGCGTAACGATTTCCCCGCTGTCTCCAGTATCGACTCAGCGAAATTGAATTCTCCGTGAAGATGCGGAGTTCCCGCGGTTAGACGGAAAGACCCCGTGAACCTTTACTATAGCTTTGCACTGGTATTAGGAATTAGATGTGCAGGATAGGTGGGAGACTATGAAGTGGTGGCACAAGCCACTGTGGAGTCATCCTTGAGATACCACCCTTTTGATTCTTGATATCTAACCGCGATCCTTGAATCAGGATCCGAGACAATGCATGGTGGGTAGTTTGACTGGGGCGGTCGCCTCCCAAAGAGTAACGGAGGCGCGCGATGGTTAGCTCAGGTTGGTCGGAAATCAACTATTAGAGTGCAATGGCATAAGCTAGCCTGACTGCGAGTCTGACAAGACGAGCAGAGACGAAAGTCGGTCATAGTGATCCGGTGGTCCCGAGTGGAAGGGCCATCGCTCAACGAATAAAAGGTACTCCGGGGATAACAGGCTGATGATTTCCAAGCGTCCATAGCGACGAAATCGTTTGGCACCTCGATGTCGGCTCATCACATCCTGGGGCTGGAGAAGGTCCCAAGGGTTCGGCTGTTCGCCGATTAAAGTGGTACGTGAGCTGGGTTTAGAACGTCGTGAGACAGTTTGGTCCCTATCTGCCGTGGGTGTAGGAAGTTTGAGAGGATCTGCCTTTAGTACGAGAGGACCGAGGTGGACGTACCTCTGGTGGACCAGTTGTCGCGCCAGCGGCATAGCTGGGTAGCTAAGTACGGAAGGGATAACCGCTGAATGCATCTAAGCGGGAAACCCACCTCAAAACTAGACTTCCCTATCAGAGCCGTGGAAGACCACCACGTTGATAGGCTAGGTGTGGAAGCACGGTAACGTGTGTAGCTAACTGGTACTAATAGCTCGATTGTTTTACTTTGCTGAGGTTGTACTTGTGTACAGCATTAATTCTGCAAGAAACATAAAAAGGTTTTCAGTTTTATCAACAACTCAAATTTTAGACCTATTTTGAAATTAGGGTTCTATGAATAAATGTCTAAAAAAGTCTATTATACAAAAAAATTTGTATTGCTAGCTTGGTGGTTATAGCACGAGTGAAACACCCGATCCCATACCGAACTCGAACGTGAAACCTCGTAGTGCTGATGGTACTATGCCCTGAGGCATGGGAGAGTAAGTTGCTGCCAAGCTTGCAATGCAAATTTTTTATGAAGACCATATACACTCAAATGATTCTACGAATTGGATTTGAAAATGAGGGGTAAACTAAAGTAATACGTGAGTTCCTGATGTTTTTAAAAAACAATTCTTAAAAGCATAAGAGTATACAAATTGTCATTAGACATTTGTTTTGTGTTCCAATTCTCCAAATCATTTAACTACCCTTGCAAGCAAGTCTTTTAAAAAGTAAGTTTTAAAAAATCAACTAAATTATCTACTAACAATAATCCATATTATTTGATAAAATTAGAACAAAAAGAAGGAGGTAATATGAACAATATTAACACTAAGTTTTACATACTACTAGTAATACTACTTGGTATATTCACTTATTCATTAAATCTTTTTAATAAAATATCTCAGTGTTCTTTAGTATTTGTGTTTTTAGCTGTAACTGCAAATATCATATCTGAACTATATGGTAGGAAAAAAGCTTGGATTGCTGTAACGTTGTGTATAATAGTAAGCTTTTGTTTGTTATGGGACTTCAATTATTATATTCATGGTCGTGTTATTAATGGAATTATACTTGTATCTTTTGTATCTATATTGTTATCAACATATTGTAGTACAAGTGTATTTGTACAACTCAAGTCAACATGTTCTTTGAATACAAGAAATTTTGCTGGTTTAATGATGGGTGCGGTTGTAGATGGCATTGTGATGTCAGGATTTTTTGTAAATATATTCTCTACAAGTAGAGTTTTGTCGATGTTTTTAAAAGAAGTATTATTTAAATGTGCATATTCATTAACAGTTTATATATGTATATTTTTAGGATCATTTTTAGTCCAAAAAATATATTGCAATAATAGGAGTACCCGCGAACTGAAGAATTTTTGAGTAAGAAATATAGCTGAGTATACTGCTATGATTTCAAGAGTTGGTAGACGATGTAATCAAAATCATGATAGTAGCGGGAATTACCGAGGGACTAGGTTGGTGAGTACCGCTAGATAATGATGACGCAATTCTTGATTTCTATTCTAGAGTATATATACTCAAATGATATTAAAGGGTGTTGGCAAAGTAGTAATAAAGTAAAATTATCGTCATATTTTGAGAATATATTATATAATTTTACTTTTTTACTTATTTTGTTGGCAATTTAACTAAAGAATTACTTAAAAATTTGCTTTATATAGCATTTATATGACTTTGCTAACATCCTATATACCTAACCCAATGATCTCTTAGCTAAAAGCGATGTCATTTCCACTTTTGCAGGAATGACATCGATAGTAGTTAAGATTATATTTATACCAACTATTGGTACGGTTCTTAAATTGCCCTGATCAAATCTAACGGAATTAACTATATCATAACTTATTTAAACAGGAATAATGTGTATAAATTTATAGACTTGTTTTGCGGTATTGGTGGATTTAGGATTGCTTTAGAAGGAAAAGGAATGGAGTGTGTTTTTTCTTCAGATATAGATAAGGATATTCAAGAAACTTATGTAAAAAATTTCGGAGAAAGACCTTATGGCGATTTAAATGAAATCTCAGAAAAAAAAATACCAAAACACGATATTCTATGTGCAGGTTTTCCTTGTCAACCCTTTAGTATTTCTGATAAGCAATTGGGATTAGAAGGCAGTAACGGAAGATTATTTTATGAAATAATTAGAATCGCCCAATATCATAAACCATATGTTTTATTGCTTGAGAACGTCAAAAATATAATTAATATTGATAATGGATCGGTAATTAAAACAATAGATATAAAATTGGATGAAATTGGTTATAAAGTTTATAGGCATATTCTAAATTCTTCTTTTTTTGGTATACCTCAATCAAGAGAAAGGGTTTATTTTGTTTGTTTACGTAAAGATTACGATAATGATCTAAAATTTAAATATTTACCGCCAAAAGAAACTTTT
The DNA here is from genome assembly GCF_964031105.1 of Candidatus Tisiphia endosymbiont of Myopa tessellatipennis. Lineage (NCBI taxonomy): Bacteria > Pseudomonadati > Pseudomonadota > Alphaproteobacteria > Rickettsiales > Rickettsiaceae > Candidatus Tisiphia > Candidatus Tisiphia endosymbiont of Myopa tessellatipennis. The sequence continues at coordinate 442,926 of NZ_OZ035005.1, forward strand.
GCAAAAGTTTATTTGGATGATATTTTAGAAGAAAAAGTTGATGATAGTTTATATATTAAAAGAGATGACATAGTAATAGATGGCAATAAAGAAATTTAAGACCTCTAAGAATTGGTTATGTTAATAAAGGCGGTCAAGGAGAAAGAATCTATAGCCCCTTGGGATATGCAATAACTCTTTCCGCTTTTGGTGGAAGAGTAGGTGCAAGAACTGGCTTATATTTAATTAATAATAGAATTAGACAATTATCAGTTAATGAATGTAAAAACTTAATGGGATTTCCAAAAAATCACCATGTTATAGAAGGGATAAAAGGTTATCAACAGCTTGGCAATGCTGTTATACCAAAGATGATCAGTAATATTTATGATTCAATTGGAATATCATAATTATGAATAGAAATGCTTATATAGGAAAAAATGTTGAGGTTCTTATATCTTAAAAACATGTTATAAGTAGTTGTAAGAGGGTGACTTGAAGCAATCTAGACTGAAATAGTCGTGAACAGAATAAGTACCCTCTATCGTTAAGTTTGCTTTGAACAAATTGCAGAAGGTACTGCAGTACAGTAGCCTTGCACAATAAGATGAAGGAGATTATACTATGAAAAAAATAATAGGTCTAGATGTAAGTAAAAAATGGCTTGATGTATGTATATATATTTCAAACAGTAAACCGGAATATCATCGTTTTGCAAATGATAATTTAGGTCATGAAGAGCTTATAAAATTAACAAAAGAGCAAAAAATTGAGCTAATAGTGTGCGAACCCACAGGAGGCTACGAGGATGAAATTTGCCAAAAATTATATAGTAATGAGCAACGGATTCATAAGGTAAATACCTATAGTTTTAATTCATTTAGTAAGTCAGTAAATTTTTGTAAAACGGACAAGCAAGATGCTTTTAAATTAGCGTATTACGGTGATAAGATGCAACTTACAGCAAATTATATACATCAAATTGAATCAGAAAATTTGAAGAGATATCAGCAAAGACGGGAAGATTTAGTATTGATGCTTAGTAATGAAAAAAAGAGGTTGCATAATAGTGTCGATGGTATTGACAAAGAAAGCATAGAAACATTGATGGGATGCTTACAAAAGGAAATATCTAAAATTGATGATAAATTAAATGAGATAATAGATGGATCAGAAGAACTACAAGAAAAAACAAAAATATTAGAAACTGTACCTAGCATTGGCAAATGTCTAGCTAGTAAATTAATTAGTTTTTTACCTGAGTTGGGAAATAAAAATTATAGCGGCAACGAATTATCAGCTATGGTTGGAATAGCGCCATATGCTCGAGATAGTGGTAATAAACAAGGTCGAAGATTCATTAGAGGAGGCAGAAAGATACCACGAGATGCACTATATATGGCAGTACTAACAGGTAAAAATGGCTTTCAATATTTAAAAGCTTTATATGACAGACTTATTAATAATTTTAAACCTAAAAAAGTTGCGACAGTAGCTTGTATGCGTAAATTACTGGAAGTTTGCCATAAGCTTATTCAACAAAAACGTGTATTTGTTGTTAATCAATAATATTTTTTATTTATATAAAATACAGATAAAAAATATTTAATTTTTTTAAAAAGATAATTGCTGTTTAAAAATAGCATAGGAGATCATCAAAAAATCATACAAAAAATTCAAGAAAACTGTGAAGTAGAAATTTTAGAAAAATAAAATATTTATTAGAATGATCGCGGTAGGAATCACCGGTAGTTATGCTTCAGGGAAAACTTTTGTCTTAAATTATTTAGCTAATCTAGGATTTATAACTTTTTCTGCTGACGAATATGTTAAGAACCTATACGAAGAGTCAGAAATACAAAATATGGTTCTTAACTTACTACCTGATCTAAAAAGCTTTGATAAAAGAAAAATTGCAGAGCTAATCTATGCTAATGATTCAGCAAGAAACAAACTGCAAAATTTTATTCATCCATTTGTAGTGGAAAGTTTGTTTCTTTTTAAACAGCAAAATAGTAAATCAGAGATTACATTTGCTGAGATACCATTACTTTTTGAAGCTGGATTTGATCAATATTTTGATTTTTATGTTACAACATTCTGCTCAGAAGAATCTAGATTAAAACGTGCAATATCTAGAGAGGCTTTTAATTTAACAGCTTATAATAAAATAGCACAAATTCAATTGCCACAACAGATTAAAATAGAAAAAGCAGATTTTGTTATTAATACTGATGTTAATCTAGTAGATTTAGATAAACAAATAACTCAACTAATAAGAAAATTAAAATGCAGCAATTAAGAGAAGTAATTTTAGATACTGAGACAACTGGTTTAGATCCCAAGAGTGGTCACCGAATTGTTGAAATTGGTGCTATTGAGATGGTTAATAAAGTTCTAACCGGCAAACATTTCCATTTTTATATTAATCCAAAGCGAGATATGCCGACGGAAGCTTATCGAATACATGGCATATCGGGGGAATTTTTAAAAGATAAACCACTTTTTGAAGAAATTGTTGACGAGTTCTTAGGGTTTATTAACAATAGCAGGCTTATTATACATAATGCAGCATTCGATATTAAGTTTATTAATTATGAGTTATCTCTGCTTAAAAGACCTTCTACAGAGTATTTAGAACTTTCCAATGTTACCGATACTCTTGCTTTAGCTCGGAAGATGTTTCCTGGAATGAAAGCTAATCTTGACGCATTATGTAAAAGATATAAAATTGACAATTCTTCACGTAAGTTGCATGGGGCACTTAAAGATGCGGCATTACTGGCAGAAGTTTATGTTGAACTTACTGGAGGTAGGCAAATAAGTTTCAATATTAATAGCCAAAAGGCACAAAATATAGACGAGTTAGTGGTTCAAACTACTATGGCAAATAAAAAAAATACTATAGTTATCAAACCAACTAAGGAAGAGTTACAAAAACATAAAGAGTTTTTGTCAAAAATTCTTTCTCCAATTTGGTTGTAGAACCAGTGTGTGAAAGTGAGAATGACATATATACTCTTCTGCTTTGAAGAATTGGTTTCGCAAAACTGCGTGGTATTCGCGTACTCACGTCTCATCTTCGAGACAAAAAAGTGCTTAAAACGTCTAAAGAATCAGGTTTATAAGGATTTTGCTATAAGATTTGTAGTCATGTAAATGATATTTTTTATTTGACAATGCTGGAATTTAGAGATATAATCTCTTTCATGTATATTACAACTGTTCCAAATAGAAATTCTCGTCCTGCAATATTGCTTCGTACCTCTTATCGCGAAGACGGGAAAGTATTAAATAAAACCCTAGCTAACTTAACTAACTGGGATGATTTACGCATTGAGGCTTTTAAGAAGATGCTGAAAGGTGAATTTGATGGTTTAGATGGTGTTCCTGAGGTTGGTGAAAGTTTTGGGACTATTTTTCTACTAAAAAGAATTGCTGATGAAATTGGTATTACTAAGGCTCTTGGTACTAGAAGCAAAGAAGCTTTATTGAGTCTATTTTTGGTTTTAGCACGCTTTGCTCACCAAGGGTCTAGACTTTCCAGCGTGAAATGGGCGAAATCGCATGCGATATCTGATGTATTATCTGTCGATTCATTTGATGAAACCCATTTATATCAGGCTCTAGAATGGTTAGAAGAGAACCAAGAAAAGATCGAATTAAAATTATTTAAAACTTATCAAAAGAAAAATAACAAGCCGCCTGTTATGCTTTTATATGACGTCACTTCCAGCTATTTCGAAGGAACAGAGAATGAACTTGCGGAATATGGGTACAATCGGGATAAAAAGAAGGGTAAAAAGCAAATAGTGATTGGTCTATTAACTGATGATCATGGCGAACCTTTGGCTGTTAGAGTTTTTAAGGGTAATAGTGCTGATCCTTCTACCATTTATGAGCAGATTGAGCTAGTAAAATCTAATTTTGGTATTAAGAATATAGTCTTTGTTGGTGATAAAGGAATGATTAAGAGGACAGGCAAAGAAGGATGGGACTATATTACAACCTTAAGTAAAGTTGAGATTGAAAGCTTAAAGAAAAGCGGAGTTTTGCAATATAGTTTTTTTGAAGAACAGCTATGCGAAGTAACCAATAATGGCAAAAGATATATTTTAAGGAAGAATGGTTCTATAGCCCGAAAAGTTGAGTTTGATAGGAATAACCGAGTTGAAAAATTGGTTGCAAAGATTGAAGAGCGTAATATATATGTATCAACCCATAAGAAAGCAAAGCTAGAACTTGGTTTAAATAATATTCAAAAAATTGCCAAAGAATGGCGGATAGATAAATTTATCAACCTAAAATTAGACGGCAACCAAATAGTGGTTGAAATTGATCAAGATAAGAAAAAAGAGTTGTTTGCTCTTGATGGTTGTTATGCGATTGAAACACAGATTGAAATTAAACTGATGAGTAAAGAATTGGTTGATAAAGCTTACCATAATTTACATGAAGTAGAATTGAATTTTAGCAGTATGAAGACAGGATTACTCGAGGTAAGACCGATCTTTTTAAGGAAAAGCAACAGAACGAAGGGACATGTATTTGTTTGCATGTTGGCATTAAAAATATGGCACTATATGAAAAATAAGTTGAAACAAGGTTGTGGCGTAACCAAGGATGGTAAATATAATGTGACCATTGAGGAAGCATTAAGAGAGCTGGATAAAGTATGTTTTTTATATTACACAATCAAGGGTTGCAAAGTTGCAAGATTACCAAAATTAAGCGAGTTTCAACAAAATTTATTCAATTTATTTGATTTAACGATGCCCCAAATGACAAAATCTGCAAAATGATAAAATAATGGTATGGATCTCCTGATATACAGAATGAAAAGCAGTTGCTAATCTTCTAAAGTTAATATTAAATATTAAAATAACAATCAGGAGGCTAAGATGGAAGTTACCACAATTGGTATAGATATTGCAAAAAGAATTTTCCAAATTCATGGTGTAGATAAAAATGGTAAGACGGTATTAAAGAAAAAATTAATGAGAGATCAAGTTTTAACATTTATGGCTAATTTACCAAAATGTTTGGTAGGGATGGAAGCTTGCGGCGGAGCTAGTTACTGGGCAAGAGAAATAACTAAATTGGGGCATACAGTAAAACTAATGGCAGCACAATTTGTCAAACCGTATGTTAAAACTAATAAAAATGATCAAGCTGATGCAGAAGCTATATGTGAAGCGGTAACAAGACCAAATATGAGGTTTGTACCAATTAGAACTGTAGAACAACAAGATATTTTATCAATTCATCGAGTAAGAGAGAGATTGGTAAAAAATCGTACTGCCCTTGCTAATGAAATTAGGGGTCTACCACATAATTGGTATAGCAATGCCTTTATGGCAAATAGATAATACTAAAATATTGATGTCAAGCTTACCAAATTTCCAATTTGTCCGATCAAGCACTAATAACCATTGTTCAGCATCAATTCCAGCCAACCTAACCAGTAACTTGGCTAAGGATGTGTATGAAATTCACATTTGGCAAAAAATCTCTGTAATTTCTTCCTGACTTCCGCAGATTTTTTGATATTAGTTGTTATAAGTGGCATTAGTAAGGAGGTGAAGTGGTACTCTCGTTCTGTTGTGCCTAGTAGATATTTTATTATTGACTTTAACTGCGATGTTGTTTATTATTTAATTAATTAAATATAGCCCCATATTTTATAGCCCTAATATGTACATACGTCGTAAAAAAACTCCTAATAGTCCAAGGCAATCTATTCAAATAGTGGAAGGTTATCGTGATAGTAAAGGTAACGTCAAACAGCGTATAGTACGTCATTTAGGAGTCTTCGTAGATGAAGTAGAAGAAGCTAAATTAGTTGCCCTAGCACAATATTTGATTGCCAAGATTAAAGCTGAGAGAGAAGCTGCAACTGGGCAGGGGAATTTGTTTACTGATGATACTAACGAGGTTAAAAGAGGTCGTCCAACTAACAAGCTGCTAAAAGATATTCTACCTGTTAACGAAGTAAAACTAAATGAGGTTGTAGAAGTCAAGCGAGTTGTTGAAGGAGTGCATCAAATAGGGGGGCATGTTTATGATCAAATGCATTTTAACCAGTTACTAGCAAGGAAACGTGACGCTGGGATGCTGAAGGATTTAGTGTTAGCCCGTATGGTAAGACCAAATAGTAAAAAAGGGATAGTTGAGTATTTAAGCGATCAATTTGACAGGCATCATGATCTAGATGCTACTTATCGGATGATGGACAAATTACATGAGCAAATACCTAAAATTAAAGAATTATGCTTTAAAAACACCCTAACCCTGATTCCTAATAAAGAGATTAGCCTAGTATTTTTTGATGTTACTACACTATACTTTGAATCAGTAGAAATAGATGAGCTAAGAGCCTTTGGCTATAGTAAAGATCATCGCTTTAATACTACCCAACTAGTTCTTGCCCTAGCAACTAATGAGGATGGATTACCACTTGGCTATGAGCTGTTTAGTGGTAATACCGCAGAAGTTAGCACCTTAATTAAATCAATTAACAGCTGGCAAGCGTATCTTAAAGTTAAAGATGTCTGTTTTATTGCTGATCGTGCAATGTTTAGTAAAGCTAACTTGCAAGCTCTCGATGAAGGTGGTTATCGTTATATTGTGGCAGCAAAGCTTAAAACACTCAAGAAAGAAAAGAAAGAAGAAATATTATCAGAGGAAAACTATAAGCCTACTGTTATAGGCAATGATCTTACTTGGATTGCCGATCTAGAGCATGATGGTAAACGTCTAATTACCAGTTATAAATCTAAAAGGGCTATTAATGATGCACAGGAGCGACAAAAAATTTTAGATAAAATTAATAAGACTATTGGTGAGTTTGGTAGTACTAAAAAACTTATATCTAATAGTGGAGTAAAAAAATATACTTCTAGTGAAAATGGCAAGAGCTATATTGACGCAGAGAAGATAGAGCAGGATGCGTTGTGGGATGGCATACATGGGGTAATCACCAATGACCAGACTATAACTCCACATGAAGCAATAGCAAAATATGCTAGATTATGGGTAATTGAAGAGCAATTTAGAATCAATAAACATAATTTACAAATGCGTCCAATTTTTCACTGGACTAAACAAAGGATAGAAGCACACATAGCTGTGTGTTATATGAGTTTTGCAGTGCTTAAAACTATAGAATACAAGGTTGCTCTGACCCAAAAGATCAGTGTAACTAACATCGTTGAATTATTAATATCAGTACAGGATTCAATCTTAAGACATACAAAGACTGGTGATCTTTATAGACTACCAAGTGCAATAAAAAACGAAGCTAGAAAAATCTATAAAACCTTTAACATCAAACGTTCAGACCATGCTGCAATATATTTAAAATAACAAAATAATGTTGTGCCTAAATTTTAAAAATCCTAGCACTATGACCCTTCTAAGCTTATGCCTTATTAAAAAATGCGGAAGTCGGGAAGAGTGCATTTTTCCTTATGACAAAGCCAGTTCTATAGAAGAATTAATAATTCTTCTAACAAACTGTTCTAATAGTTTGTTTATGTTTTTACATAATGCGTAGCATTTTGTTTGGTGCTTATATCGAACTTAGGTTATTATAATATACTCTTCTGCTTTGAAGAATTGGTTTTTGCAAATAATTGCGGGGATTTCGCGTACTTATGTACTTCATGTACTGCTTGCGTTCGCTCACCCTTGGTTAATATTATGGTTCAATTTGTTACCTTATCAGGCTTTTCAGAATATGAAGACACAATAAAGTTGATGGAAGATAAGGTTACAAGTTTAATCAATAAATCTTCACAAGAGATTGTTTATTTAGTTGAATATAAGGATATTTATACCGCAGGTACTAGTTTTAAGGCAAATGAATTGTTAAATCCTAGAGATATACCGGTAATTTATACTGGTAGGGGGGGGAAGTTTACCTACCACGGTAGCGGACAAAGAGTAATATATCCCATTCTTGATTTAGCCTCAGAACGAAGGCAAAAGGATTTAAAACTATATATTAAACTATTAGAAGAATGGATTATAAATAGCCTGTTATATTTTGGGATTAAAGCTTTTACTATAAGTGGTATAGTGGGGATATGGGTAAAAGAAAACGGTGTACCCGCAAAGATTGCATCAATAGGTATTAGAGTTAAAAAATGGGTTACATATCATGGTGTTGCTGTAAATATTTCAACAAATCTTGATATGTTCTCCGGAATTATTGCTTGTGGTTTGAGAGATATGCCTGTGACCTCGTTTAAGAAACTTGGTATTGATATAACGTTAGATCAGTTTGATGAAGTTATTAAGGATAAAGTCTTTGAGGTTTTTTAAAATATTCAGTATACCCCTATGAGTTCAATTTATCATATACTTGATAAGATTCCTGCTATTTATCCTGAGGACATGCAAATAGAATATGAACAATTAGCTCAGCAATTAATCAAATCAGGAAAACTTAGGATAGATACCGATAATAGTTGTAATTTTGCAAGATTTTCTGATCCAAAGTTCAATATTAGTTTGATGATAAGTAAAGAGGAAATAACCGAGCCAAATTTAATTGAACAAACTAATCAGTTATTAAGATCTCTATACAAATCTTCTATATCAGATAAAAAACTGGCATTGATTTATACAGATTTGAAAAAACAAATTCAGAAATTACAACCAGTTGACCAATCCGTTACTGAAAAATTAACAAGGCTTTTTGTTCAGTCAGCCCATCCTATAGTTATTAGGTGGTTATTGCATGATAAGGTTCAGGTATTTATTACTTATTCCCATAATATCGGTGATATGATGGATATAGTTGATTGGCAACGTTCGGGTTCTAATAGTGGTATGCAAAGTACTGACGGTAAGAATGTAGCAGTCTTTGTTTCCTGCGGTGGAAATCCATTTGCTGAAAATGATAAAAATCACCCAACTTATGGTGATGGATGGGCAGCAGCTGCTAGATTGCAAATTATAGCTGGGCAAGAACTTGGGCATTTTGCTGATATTAAAAGAGATGCAAGTGGCAGTCAAATTAGTCGTCATTCAGCAAATTTTTCTGGAACAAAAGCAACCCCCCATGTAAGACAGGCTAGAATAGATGATATTATTAATTGTGATAAACTATTAGCCAAGCTTCTCTCTATAGGGATGAGGCAAATGATTACTTATGAAGAAAAGGTAAAATTTTATAATAAAAACAAGGTGCGGGGTATAAGGGCTTATTGGGCAAGATTACTTGGCTTTATATATAAACAGAAATTTTTATTTTTCGTTAATAGAAGAAAATTGTTTTTTATTAAGAGATTCATAAAAGAGCAATATATGGGGCTGATGATTAGAGCTATGATTGAAGATATGAAGTTTAATTTAGCACCAGTCGCAGATGTTTATAAAAATAGTGACCCTGAGATCGAAGAAACAATTGCCTGTATAGAAGCTCTAGCAAGAGTACCCCAACAGGTGATGAAATGGGGATATTTAACGACTATGGCAACAATGCAAGGATTATATAAAGTATATTATTCCGAAGTTATACCTTCCTTAATTTCTAACTATGTATTAATGACTAAGCAAAGCTATAAACGTGATATGTCAAAGCCAAGATATCTAACTAATTTCTTTCGTAAAATAAACATATTTAGTAAAAAAAAATTAATATTTAAACAAATCAGAGAAGTATAATTAGCTTTAAAAAGGTTTAAAATGCATTCGCAAAACCGCTGTAAGAATGCATTTTTCCTTTCCATGATATTTTCAAAAAACAATTCGTAGGAGCAGAAGAGTATAATCAAGTTTTTTTAAATAGCCCTTCTATAGCCTATAATGTAGAACTTCTTATCTTAAAACTTTTTCTATGATAAGGCGAAAGACCGTGAAGGCTTATAGCATTTAGATGTTCTTTAGTACCATAACCGGAGTTTTTGTGCCACATATATTCCGGAAATTCTTTGGCATATTCAAGCATTAAGCGATCTCTAGTAACTTTCGCAATAATAGATGCTGCTCCAATAGAAATTGATAAATTATCGCCATTTATTATACTAATAAATCTTGGATCGTGAAATTTCATATTACCATCTATTAATACCGTATCCGGTTTAACAGCAAGATTTGCTACTGATATAGTACAAGCTTTTTTAGTTGCTTCAAGGATATTAATTATATCTATCTCATCATGATGCACTATACCAACAGACCAAATATAATTTTGGGTTATTTGTTTATATAACAACTCCCTCATTGTTTTAGTAAGTTTTTTAGAATCTTTGATACCATGTATGATTTTTGTTTGATCAATGATAACAGATGCAGCTACTACAGGACCAACTAGCGGTCCTCTGCCGGCTTCATCTACTCCAGCTACTAATCCTGAATATTTTTGTTCTAATTTAAACATCATGCCTCCCATAAAAATGACACTCTATGTACTTCCGCCTTATATATAGCTCTTCATCATCGCTATCATCTATTGTTACTGTAGTAACAGACATTATGAACTCAAAATAAAAAAATCAGGTTACTTAAAATGCTTAAATTGACACCCATGAGTTACGGCTACGGCGGGGATCTACCGTCCCTTATCTTTATTAGAATGCTTTGTGTTAGAAGGGGTGGTATTAGGTTTAATAGTACTACTACCATCTCCCATAGATATATCGTTTTTATTGAGAGTCTTTCTCAGACGGTGATATATTTGAGATCCGGCTGTACCCTCAAGTTTGCTTAATATCTTTTCTAATGCAGTCTTACTAGTTTGCAATCCATCACTTCTATTTGCTTTATCAATAGCTTGGATTGTCCCAGCACCATTTTCAATAAAAGCCTCTTTCTGTTCCTCAGGTGATTTAACAAATGATTTAATATAATGCCTCAGTTTTGCACCTAAATCTGTAATGGTTCTGACATGCATTGGATCAGCTGGTGAAAATTCCAATGCCGAATACATTTTTTCTGTACCAGCTCCTATAGTTGCAATTGTATCAATTTGTTCAGTTTTCTGTAAGGATTTATGTGGAAACTCTTCTATCAATGTATCCATTTGTTTAGCTTGTTGACCGAATTTATCTAAATTAGGTTGTCCTTTAACATATTCGGCAGAATATCCTTTAGCAAGTTCACCATGAGCATTAAGGGTGGTGCTAATATTGCCTTTAAATTCACCAAATTTTTGGCTAGTAGCTTCAACAGTTTGTGAAAGTACATTTGTTGTGTCATCATCCAACGACACCTGTATTTTTACTTCTTTCTCTATTCCCATGCTTTCCATAGCTTCAGCAAGTTCAGGAGTATATTTCGAATCAAAGCTAAAGTTGAGTAGACTTTTGAATCTATCTATATCCTGTACAAAGCCTTCCTTTGGTTCACCAACAATATTAGCTATATCTGATTTAAACTTCTCTAACTTGGGCATAAAAATATCTTTAATTAATGTTAGCAATCACTAAAAACTCTTGCAGTTACCCTGCCATCTTTTTTTATTATTTGTTTTAATTGTACATTCGTGCTGATTACAAAATATCATTATTACTTCAAACTCTCTTAGAAATTCTTTAGTAATAGTAATTTTGTTACCTTTACATTGGTTTCTACTCGACATGTTAATATATATATCGACATTTTCACATATTTTATTTGGAACAATTGGCTTATAGTTTATCAAAATTGTGTATCCATCGGAAGTAAAAATATTTTTTTCTATAGGGAATATTTTAGCATCCTGTTGACCAAACCAGTTGGCCCAATATATACGCTTAAACTCTGGTATCTCATTCACATAAATGTCAAGTTCACCATTGTTATTTTTTATACCAATAGCATTTAAATTTATATCAAATATGAAATTAGGTTTAGGAGAATTTAGCATTAATATTACAGATATAATCATTATAATCAGACCTAAGAAATGCCACTTTGTTCTCCATAAACAAGTCCAAAAAAATCCAAATAAGAAAGTAATTAAACTAATTTTGGTTATATAACCAAAATACCATACTGATAATGGTAAGGTATTAGTAAATTTCACTGCTGCAATAATTATATCAATGAAAAAACCTATTAATTTTAAACAATATTGATCTATACCAAATATCATTAAGAATAATGAGATAATAGATAACGGCATCAGAAAGAAAGACATTATAGGTACAGCAATAAGGTTCATGGGAATAGAATAAGTAGGAAATGTATAAAATTGGTTTATTACTACAGGAGCAGTTACTATGCTTGCAAGGAAGCTTGAATAAATATTAGAGGCAATATAAAATTTTATGGAAGAAAATATCCCCTTGCTTTTACCTAAAATCCATTGATTTCTTATATAAAATTCGTAACCAGCAGTTAGCGACTCATCTTCGAGACAAAAAAGTGCTTAAAACGTCTAAAGAATCAGGTTTGCAGTGGTTTTGGCATGAAGTTTGTAGTCATGTAAACATCACTTTTCTACTTGACATACTAAAAATTAGTCAACATAATGCTTCTTATGTGTATTACCATTGTTTTGTTTCAAATAAAAACTCTTGTCATTAAAGTACACTTTTATCAGTATTTCTTTATTATAAAATTCCACAGGTGAAAAAATAATGGTATGGATCTCCTGATATACAGAATGAAAAGCAGTTGCTAATCTTCTAAAGTTAATATTAAATATTAAAATAACAATCAGGATGCTAAGATGGAAGTTACCACAATTGGTATAGATATTGCAAAAAGAATTTTCCAAATTCATGGTGTAGATAAAAATGGTAAGACGGTATTAAAGAAAAAATTAATGAGAGATCAAGTTTTAACATTTATGGCTAATTTACCAAAATGTTTGGTAGGGATGGAAGCTTGCGGCGGAGCTAGTTACTGGGCAAGAGAAATAACTAAATTGGGGCATACAGTAAAACTAATGGCAGCACAATTTGTCAAACCGTATGTTAAAACTAATAAAAATGATCAAGCTGATGCAGAAGCTATATGTGAAGCGGTAACAAGACCAAATATGAGGTTTGTACCAATTAGAACTGTAGAACAACAAGATATTTTATCAATTCATCGAGTAAGAGAGAGATTGGTAAAAAATCGTACTGCCCTTGCTAATGAAATTAGGGGTCTACTACATGAATTTGGTTTTATTATTCCTCAAGGGATCAATAAGGTTATGACAAAATTAACCGAGATTTTAGATGAAGGAAATTTAAGCCAGCTGGGTTATCAAACATTTAGTGAACTGAAAGAGGAATTTTTGGATAATGACAAAAAAATAAAAGAGATAGAAAAAAGATTAAAAATAATAGCTAGCAACTTAACTCAATATCAACGATTAACAGCTATACCTGGTCTTGGTTTAATTACTGCTACTGCTTTAATAGCATCAATAGGTAATGCTACAAGTTTTGAGAATGGTAGGCAATTATCGGCATGGTTTGGATTAGTGCCAAGGCAGCATTCCAGTGGAGGGAAAGATAAGTTGCTTGGAATTAGCAAGCGAGGTGATGTTTACTTGCGTACTCTATTGATCCAAGGAGCTAGAGCTGTACTAAATGCCAAGATAAGATTTACATTGGAAGAACAAAAATCTAAAAAAGATTTTAGCAAATTTACGCAGTGGATGTTTAATTTATCTGAGCGAAATGGACATAATAAAACAGTAGTTGCTGTAGCTAATAAACTGGCAAGAGTGGTGTTTGCAGTAATAAGGTCAGGGGATGATTATGTAGAGAGTAAAGTTTGTAGCACAGAGCTATTATAATTAACATAAAATAAAATAAATAGTGGTTTATTAATTAATAGGTAAACAAAGAATATGTAAGAGATTCCAACCCGGAATATGCGTGAGATAATAATATTGATGGTAAATAAGACAAACCTTAGCTTACAAAGAAACTGATGACTACAATGGCTCTTTGAAGCCGATAAAATGATAAGTATATAGTAAATTTGTAAGCCAGCGAATTCCATCAGGGCTGTAGGATAAATTACACATAATTTATTAACTATAAGCCGGATACATGTATGCATTTGCATTTTTGCTATTAGATGTTATTTTTTTCTTGCATTTTACAGGAGGTTCATACATGTAGTCAGTAACGAGAATTTAATTCTACACTCCACTCGTCGCATAATACTCACGTTCTATAGCATAATTTCTGCTCATATTTATCTCGAAGATGAGTCGCGAGCGATCTTAGGGGATAGGGCTTCCGTCCTATCATAACTGCATAAATAAAAATTGCCGTCATAATGAATGCCCTTGTGGCAGCAATTTGCATGCCACTTAGCTCCAAATAACCATAACTGCCTATTAAAGAACAAATTGCTGCAATTGACTTTATGTTGTAATTATAAGCAATATAATTTGATAGATTTAATAAGAATCTTGCTGATATGAAAAACAGCATAGCTACCAATGACAAATGTAAACCGGAGACGCAAAGTATGTGAGATATACCGCTTTGCCTCATTTCTTTCATTAATTTTCTATCGATGGCTTTTGTTTCTCCTAGTAATATTGCTGCGGCGAAATTACCTTTAATAGAACCAAGTATTTGGATTAGGCGGTTGTAAATATTTTTTTTAATTTTATAGATAAAACTATTAGTGTAGAGATTACTATGTGCTATAATTTGGGGGGGTGATAGTGCATAGCCAGTGGCGTTGATATCTGCCAAATATGCATAAAAGCCAAAGTCATAGCCACCTGGTAGAATACTACTTTGAGGCTTATAAAGCTGAGCCACTAGGTTAATGCTATCGTTAATATTAATTTCTTGAGCATATTTTGCTGGCATGCTTATCCTAACTTTCTCTAAAACCTGATTAGACCTATTAAGTTTTTGAATTTTGACCTGATGTAAGATAATTTGCATACCATGAGTGGTCGGTTTCATCGATTCTATAGTGCCACCTATTTGTGAAATTATCGGCTTTTTAATACCAACAACATGTAAATTTGATATACGATATTTGCCCACTAACATACCGCATGAAAAAGCAATAATTATGCCCGAAATAAATCGCCCAAATATGTTATTTCTTAAGATTATTAGTGATAAAGAAATTGTGAAAATAGCTAGAATAGATATAAAGGAAGGTTCGTTACTTAAAGTAAAATAAATAACGATACCATAAATGAAACTAACGAAATACCAAAGGCTGAGATTGTGATATTCCTGTTCTAAAATGCTTTTGGCAAGCTTAAAAATTAATTTATAATCTCTTAGGGTCATTCATCTAACAGTAGGTTTTTATTTAAAATAAGCTACTATTAGATGTAATTCAAGAAATCTATTTACCCCAATTTGGGATAAGAATTGACAAATTCTTATCCCAAATTCGCGTTATTCCCTCATTTCACCCTGAATATATAAATCATAAGCTATCTGATAAAAACTAATAGCTTCTTCTACTAAGTTAGGAATATTCTCAGTCTCTATTTTATCTTTACCAACTAATTTATAAGTTTTTGGCTGTCCCTGTGGGCTTAAGATAACTAAGTGATTATCTTTCATAAAACCAAGCAATTGGTAAGTGCTGATAAATGCTCTTTTTGCCGGTATGTTTAACATATCTTGACCGAAAAACTTACTATTATAGGAAAAGTTTAATAATCCCAAAATAGTAGGAGCAATGTCAATTTGACTTGCTAAACTATCAATTATCTGTGGTTTTAATATATTAGGAGCGTATATTAATAGAGGTATGTGATATTTATTAATCGGTAAATCAGTTTTGCCAGCACTTGATGCACAATGATCAGCAGTGATAACAAAGATAGTATTATTAAACCAAGGGCGAGTTTTTGCTAATTCAAGAAACTTACCAATAGCATAGTCCGTATATTTAACAGCTGCATTACGTCCACTACCAGACGCTAGATCAATTCTACCTTCGGTGAAAGTATAAGGACGATGGTTAGAGGTAGTCATAATTAATGAGAAAAAAGTTTTGCCTTCCTTATAATTTTGATCAGCTAACTCTAGTGATTTTATTAATATATCCTCGTCAGCTACTCCCCAAATATTAGAGAAACTTATTTCATTTGATTTTAGATTACCTCGATCAACTATATTATAACCATTACCATGAAAATAATTTTGCAAATTATCAATGTAACTATAGCCACCGTTTATGAAGTTAATAACATAACCTGCATTCTTAAAAATAGTAGCTATATTAAATAGCGATTGGTTATCAGGTCTACGGATAATGGAAGAACCAGGAGTTGGTGGTACTGATAAAGTAATAGCTTCCAAACCTCTTACTGTTCTAGTTCCTACTGCATATAGATTGGTAAAAAATATGCTTTCATCAGCTAATCTATCTAAATTTGGAGTAATATTTTGTTGATTGCCAAATTTACCCATGAATTCACTACTAAGACTCTCCACAGTAATAAAAATAATATTATATTTTTTATTATTAGAAGAATTAGCTTTGATATAACGTGCTATAGTAGAATCATCTAAGTATAGTTCTTTGTTTTTTGATAAACTAGTGCGAACAGTATCTAAAGCTTGTTTTTTATCAACTACTGGATAAAATTTATTATAATCTAAGCTATTATTAAAATAGGCAGAGAAAAACTCATATGGACCGTTTTTAGCAAGTTCGATAGCATATTTATTAGAATTAAAAGCAATTTTATTAGGGTTATAGAAATAAAAAGCAACTAGGCTAAACAAAAATAGCATTATCACACAAAAAATATGTTTCTTGCCATTTAGAGTACTTGCTTGATTAATTATATATTTTCTCAAGAAAAAAACAATTAATAGTGTAATAATTATAATGCCTAGTAATATTTCTATATAGGGCAAAGACTCTTTTACAGTACCAATGATTTCATGAGTGTAAATTAGATAATCTACAGCAATAAAATTAAATCTAACACCGAACTCATCCCAAAAAGTAATCTCTGCGATGGCAATAAATATTAGTAGTGCAATAGTACAAAAATAAGCGATAAAAGAGCAGCTTACATACAAAAATTTATACCGAGCCAATAACTTGTAGAAGCCAATGATAACAAGCGAAATTACTGGTAAAAAATAACAAAGAGATATTAGATCATTAAATGTACCAATAACAAAAATTGACACTAGATCAGATATGGTTATTTGTTGTTGCCATAAAGCATATGAGCTTAATAGAATACGAGTAATAAACTGAAATATTAGGTAAATTCTAACAATAGGAAGATGAAACAGTATTTTTATCATATATATCTAAATTAACGTCATTGCGAGGAGGTCGTAAGGTCACAACTGTTGAAAGTTAAAAAATCGTCTATTAGCGAAGTGTTGTTATAAGGCTTAAGCCGTCTATTAGCGAGCGAACGTATGTGAGCGTGGCAATCCATGAAGCTTGTCAATTGCTTCGTCGACCTACGGTCTTCTCGCTAATAGACGGGTTATTTCTTTCCTTTAAAGGGACGATTTTAACTTATCTCCCTAGCTATTAGTCTTCCTATTACCATAAATGTCAAGAAAACTTATGGGTAATAGTAAGCTGCTTACGCAGGGATTGACACCCTAGGCTATTAAACCGATGTCTTAGAGCTTGTCCGCAAACTAAGTATAGAAGTAATCCTACGAAGAAGTAATCGACTCATAGCCAAAAAAATTATATTTTCACTAGAATCAGTAAGAAAATCATACTCCTTGGAGAGCCTTCTATTTCTATTTATCCAAGCAAAGGTTCTCTCAACAACCCATCGCC
Organism: Candidatus Tisiphia endosymbiont of Myopa tessellatipennis; assembly: GCF_964031105.1. Taxonomy (NCBI): domain Bacteria; kingdom Pseudomonadati; phylum Pseudomonadota; class Alphaproteobacteria; order Rickettsiales; family Rickettsiaceae; genus Candidatus Tisiphia; species Candidatus Tisiphia endosymbiont of Myopa tessellatipennis. Next base: position 460,596 of record NZ_OZ035005.1, read on the forward strand.
TTGGCTGTACTTTAAACCCAACTTCCCTTGTTGGCAATAGTTCTAGTGGTGTATTTTTTGGTATCCAAAATCTGCACACTGGTCGTTTAACAATTTCTAAATCTATGTTATACTTTTCCTTAATGAGATCCTTTAAATCTTTAGACTGATACCCCATATCAGACCACATTTGTTTAATAGTAGTGTACTCTTTTTGCATGTTACTGAGTAGCACTGTAGCTCCGTATCGATCATTCTCATTCGCAGAACCGACATAACAACCTAACACAAAGCCTTGTGTATCGGTAATAATATGCCTCTTTCTGCCCTTAATTTTCTTAGCTCCATCATAACCTTTAGCTCCACTTTTTCTGTTGTCTTGACAGACTGACTATCTATTATGCAAGCACTAGGATACTCATTTCTACCTAATTTTCTTCTAACATCCTTGATAAGTTCATGGTTTATACGTTCAAATACACCTTGCTTCTTCCATCTTCTAAATTGTTCATATACTGTCTTCCAAATTGGAAAGTCATGCGGCATATATCTCCACTGACACCCAGTACGTAATACATAAAAAATTGCATTCAAAATCTCTCTTTTGCTATGTTTTAAAGGTCTACCTCCCTTTACATACGATACTTGAAACAACCCCTCTATCCTTAACCATTCTTCATCTGTTAAATCTGTTGGATAATTTTTTCTGCTCATTCTTCTATACTTCTTACTAATAATACTTTGTTCACTTCATCATACCTTAATTTTAGTTTGAGGACAAGCTCTTACAATGATTTTAGTAATTCTACTACCACAAATAACTATTGCTAAGGATTTTGGCATATATGGAACAATTTTTGAGGTTAAAGAAGAAGGATTTTTAGCAATGATCGAAAGAAAACTAAAATTAGTTGATATAGAACAGGAGAAAAGCAAGATGTTAGAAATCGCTAAAACTCGAATAGAGCAGCCGGTAGCAGTTAGCAATATCAAACGTACTCAAAAAGCACAAGATTTTACTTATGATCCAAGCTACATAATAAAAGAGGATATTATTTTGCCAGATGGCAAGCTACTTCACAAGATAGGTACAAAAGTTAATCCACTAGATTATATAAACTTGGACAAGAAGTTGATATTTATTGATAGCAGAGATAAAGAGCAGGTTGAGTGGTTTAAGCAACAAAAAAGCAGCTCAGTAATAAAGGCAGAAGACAAATTGATATTAGTAGCTGGTAGACCACTTGATTTACAGAAAGAACTTGATAGAGAAGTATATTTTGATCAAGCAGGAGTTTTAACAACAAAATTTAAAATTAAGCAAGTACCAGCAATAATTCAGCAGGAAGGAAAAGTTTTAAGAATAAAAGAAGTAGAAATTGATTAGTGGTCGTAAAAAAACAGTTATAATGCACAATGGACTATTTTAGGTAAAATTTGAGTCATAACTAATAAAATGCTATTATAAGTAAATTAATAAAATTAGAGGTGAATTATGCAAAAATGGCAGTTACAAGAAGCAAAGGAACATTTTGAAGAATTAGTTGATAGTGCATTGCATGGTGAAATGCAAAAGATAGTAAAGTCATCTAGAGACGTAGTATATATAGTTTCTGCTGAAAAATACAAAGCAAGAGTTCCAAAGAAAAGTTTTAAAGAAATGCTTTTATCAATACCTAAAACTGTTGATGACGAAGAAGATTTATTTGAAAGAGCTCAAGGCAAAGCTAGAGATGTTGAATTATGAGATATATGCTTGATACCAATATACTTTCAGAATTAAACAGAAAGATACCAAATCCTAAAGTGCTTGCATGGATTGATAAAATTCCTACGAAGTTATTATATATTAGCTGCATTAGTGTTGGGGAGATAAAAAAGGGGATAATAAAGAAAGCTAAAACTGATAAATCAACAGCGTTAAATTTAGAGAATTGGCTAGAAGAAATACTAATAACCTATTCCAATAAAATATTAAATGTTGATTTAGCTGTCTGTCAAAAATGGGCTGAGTTATTAGTAATAGATGGAACAAATGATATAGATAGCCAATTGGCTGCCCAAGCAATAGTTCATGATATGGTTTTAGTTACTCGTAATACCAAGCATTTTACTAAATTTGCAGTAAAATTACTAAATCCTTTTGAGGAATGTGAATAATGTAAGAGGTAAAAACATTGACAAATAAAATTAAGCAAGTACTAGCAATAATTCAGCAGGAAGGAAAAGTTTTAAGAATAAAAGAAGTAGAAATTGATTAGTGGTCGTAAAAAAACAGTTATAATATACAAATAAACAACATTAGAGGTAATTTATGCAAAAATGGCAATTACAAGAGGCAAAGGAACATTTTGAAGAAATTATTGAACTTGCTGAAAACGGGCAACCTCAATTAGTAAATGATAAGAAGAGACATAAAGCAGTCTATATTATCTCAGTGGAAGATTATATGGGTGATAAAATAAATCCCCCTATGTCATTTAAAGAATTTTTATTATCCATACCAAAAGTTGATAATGATGATGAAGAGGATTTATTTGAAAGAAAACCAAGTAAAGCTAGGGAAGATATTGATATATGAGATATTTACTTGATACTAATATATTGTCAGAGTTTCGTAAGAAAAGTCCAAATAGCCAAGTAATATCTTGGTTATATCAAGTACCTATAGAATCATTATATATAAGTTACTTAACAATTGGTGAGATTCAAAAAGGGATTGCTAAAAAGAGACAAACAGATTTAATAGCCTCATTAAGTTTAGAAAGGTGGCAAGATATTTTAATTAAAAAATATACCGCTAGAACCATTGGTATAGATAATAATGTATGTAAATGTTGGGGTGAATTACTTGCTATTGATTCTACAAATCAGGTGGATAGTCTAATTGCTGCCCAAGCAATAGTTCATGATATGGTTTTAGTTACTCGTAATACCAAACATTTTACTAAATTTGCAGTAAAATTACTAAATCCTTTTGAGAAATGTGAATAATGTAAGAGGTAAAAACGTTGACAAATATCAATAACACGGTCTTGAGCAAAAAGTTTGGCGACCCAGCTCAAGGCACAAAGACACGGTTAAGTATCCTACTGTTAGTGGCTATTTTTATGCCATTTTCAGTATCTGCAAGTATTACATGTAAGGGACATTTTGTCAATCCAATTACTGATATTTGTTGGAGTTGCATATTGCCAATAAGCATAGGCAACTTAATTAATATTGGTAGTGGTGTAAGAGCTTGTCATCAAACTAAAATTAAGGTATGATGAAGTGAACAAAGTATTATTAGTAAGAAGTATAGAAGAATGAGCAGAAAAAATTATCCAACAGATTTAACAGATGAAGAATGGTTAAGGATAGAGGGGTTGTTTCAAGTATCGTATGTAAAGGGAGGTAGACCTTTAAAACATAGCAAAAGAGAGATTTTGAATGCAATTTTTTATGTATTACGTACTGGGTGTCAGTGGAGATATATGCCGCATGACTTTCCAATTAATAAGAGACTACTTATTTTAATAGTTTTGCAAGTATAAAATTAATAGAACAAATAATATTAGGATTACTGCAAGTGAGAGATGTAAATCTTACACAACTTGCCTTAACGATAAAAGGAGACAAGCAAGAATCACGCTATAAGAAATTACAGAGATTTTTTGCCAAATGTGAATTATCATACACATCCTTAGCCAAGTTACTGGTTAGGTTGGCTGGAATTGATGCTGAACAATGGTTATTAGTGCTTGATCGGACAAATTGGAAAATTGGTAAGCTTGACATCAATATTTTAGTATTATCTATTTGCCATAAAGGCATTGCTATACCAATTATGTGGGATATGTTGCCAAAAGCAGGAACTTCTAATAACGTTGAACGTCAGCAATTAATGGAAAGGTTTATTACTGTATTTGGCATAGAGAAGATGTCAGCATTGCTTGGGGATCGGGAGTTGATTGGTGATTTATGGCTAAAGTTTTTAGCTGATAAAATGATACCATTTTATATTAGAATCACAGCCAATCTTACCATTGGTAGAACAGAAGATGAATTAGCTACTGCTAATCATTTAATTAAGAGGTTACAGAATGGTGAATATATGTTGTTTAAAGGAAAAAGATATTTGGGAAGTATCTGTAGCGGCATTGCGTAATGATCAAGGGAGAATTAGTAATCATAGCTACCAATGATAACCCTAATATAGCACTAAATATATATAAAAAAAGATGGGAAATAGAAAATCTTTTTGCTTGCCTTAAAACACGAGGATTTAACTTTGAAAACACCCATATAATACATTTAGATAGAATTAGTAAATTGCTTGGTTTACTTGCTATAGCATTTACTTTTGCTTATGTTGTGGGTCAATGGCAAAATTCTATCAGACCCATAAAGCTTAAAAAACACGGTAGAAAGTCTATCTCCTTATTCAGGTATGGCTTAGATTACTTGCAGAGAATATTTTTGAATATTGAAGAAATGATGGAAGTTATAACAAAATTTATTAAGCCCATAACACCATCTTTACTTCGATTATCACCTTGTTAATCTCTTTGTCCTGTACTGAGGCCAAATACAGTAATAAACCTTTCCATTAATTGCTGACGTTCAACGTTATTAGAAGTTCCTGCTTTTGGCAACATATCCCACATAATTGGTATAGCAATGCCTTTATGGCAAATAGATAATACTAAAATATTGATGTCAAGCTTACCAATTTTCCAATTTGTCCGATCAAGCACTAATAACCATTGTTCAGCATCAATTCCAGCCAACCTAACCAGTAACTTGGCTAAGGATGTGTATGAAATTCACATTTGGCAAAAAATCTCTGTAATTTCTTATAGCGTGATTCTTGCTTGTCTCCTTTTATCGTTAAGGCAAGTTGTGTAAGATTTACATCTCTCACTTGCAGTAATCCTAATATTATTTGTTCTATTAATTTTATACTTGCAAAACTATTAAAAAAGTAGTCTCCTATTAATTGTTATAACGCTGTAATCATTCTCTTGCCTCTTAAGTCTTTAACAACCTAACTAATAGAGCTTTGTCTACGCGTTATCTACTATTTTTTATTCTCTCCTTAATCTCTTTGTCCTGTACTGAGGTACATATTATCAATACCCTAATAAGTTTGTGCTACAAGTAGATATTGTATTATACAATATTATTCATGTATACATATTTGTATAATTTTGTATAAAAATTGTAAAATATTCTACATTAGTATTTTTGACTGTTATAATTTTACTTGTAAACACATAAGCTAGAGGTTATTGTATTGACTTGAGCAAATATTGTAATAGTTACAATTATTCGATATATCAAATTTACTTTATGTTGACTACAGGTGAAATTATAAGAATATTAATGAGTGAAAAGAGGATTACTGTAACCAAACTTGCTGAGCTAACAGAAATAAAAGAAAGTACTATTACAAATATAATTTACAACAGAACTACGAAACCTGAATATTATAATAAAGTGGCAAATGTATTGAATGTCCCAATTGACACATTAGTTAAAAATAAAAAGCAATTTATTGTAAATATCAAGACATATTTAAATGCTTTGCAAATAATTATTGATGTTATTGATACATTAAAAATTCAAGAAATAAGTATTAATATTCTGCATGAATATATAGAATCATTATACCAATACTTAGAAACAAATACAAAGCCTGAGTATGCTAAAGTTTACATTAAAGGTATGATTGAAGGACACTTAAAATTCGGACTAATAAATGCTAAATAGTGCTAGATGCATTAGTTAACATTTGATTATAGAAATATAGATTATTATAGTCTATATCTATACTATCTTTAACACAGGCAATGTAATAATTATCTCCTGATATAAGTATTTTGTCTGCTCTATGAATATACTTTTTCCATACATGAGATTTTGGCCAATCGGTTGTTGAAGTACTATAAAAGCATAAAATATTTTGATAATTAGCTAATGACTGTATTGCTTCTGCATCTACAAAACGTAGTTTTGCTTCTTCTATGATTTCATCTGCACTTTCTTGGCTAAATATAAATACTCCATAGCTTTGACCATTATTATCTAATAGTAAATACCAACCCAAATCATTTAATAAATAGTATTCCGCTATATTTAAGTCTTGTATTAATTGATGGATATAATTTCTATATTCCTTAGAATGAAATGCTTTATATCTTATTAATACACTCAGATCTTTGGATATATTGTGAAAAAATTCATGGCTACTAACGGTGTATTTTCTCTAAAAATGCACTTATATTATATATTATATCTTGTTTTATATAAAATTCATTAATTATAGACTGATTTAAATGGTTTACTGCTTGTTTGTAGTCCATATTAGCTGTTAATAATATTTTATTCGCATTGGAATATTGGGCAACCTTTGTACAAAACTCAATACCTGACATACTTGGCATATTGTGATCTACTATAATAGTAGTAACTTGCTTAAATCTCTCGGGCGAATAAATATTATTACAAATTTTTTTATAGTCTATATCGTATAGTTTTTTTTCGTAATAACCGTAATCTAACAAATGTTTATACCATTGATTATCAAATTGTAAATTTGATAAATAGTTTAATGAGTCAATTGGACTAGTAGAAAAAATAATATTCTTTTTATCTTTGTATATCTCTTTTAGTTCTACGATAAACAATTCATCATCATCTAATATTAAAGTTTGAGTCGGTCAAAAAAATGGTAATAATGACATATGTTTGCTATGTATTATAATTAGGGAAATTTAATTGAAACTCTGTATATTGCCCCTCTTCAGATATACAAGATATATCACCACCAAAAGAAAGCATTATTTTTTTACAAAAAGATAACCCTAAACCTATACCATTTGCACGTCTAGTATAAAATGGTATAAAAATATTCCCTCAATCTTCTTGCTTTATACCTTCACCTGTATCTTTAAAAAAAGATAATTGTATTCATTAATTCGTTCTGACGTTATATATATTTTTGCATTACTATTTGACCTAGTATAATACAAACTATTTTTAAGTAAATTATGTATGACATGCTTAAATAAACTACTGTCACCTAAAAAACTAAAATTATAGTTTATTGATAGTATCACTTTATTTTGCTCGTCCTTTATGAATGGATAAGAATCTATTATTACATTTATTTCATGCTTGATAGATAATAGCTCTAATTTTATATCGCTACTATCTTTTTTTAATTTTGCTAAAATATTATCTACTAAATATTCTGTTTCTGTAATGACTTGATCTATTCTAGGCAAGATTTTTTTTAATGTGCCTATATCGTCTTGATTGTTTATTTTTCTTTTAATATTATTATTAATTAAGGCAAGTGTAAGTAATGGTGACTTAATTTCATGCATCATCGTTCCAGCTATATTTTTTGCAGTATTAAATCTTGCTGTACTTACTAGTTCTTTTCTTTTATTAAAAATGAATCCTATGGTTGTACTATATATTACTATATATATAAAATTATACATTGCTTCACAGTGTATTGCTTGAATAGAATGCGGTATAATAACATAATGTAATGTTATTCCCAGTATAATTCCAATAAATGAAATAATACAAAAGCTAAGCCAATCAACTAGCATAGCTAGCAGAAATATAGCAAGAGAAATATTAATTAACCAAAACTGAGAAGTAGAGTTATTCAATGCCATAAATGTTGTGAATAGAGGTAAAGTGTATATTAAAGTAAAATACCAATATAATGGGAAATATTTGATATATTTTTTATGCCAATAATCATGCGTTAATAATATTACACAAATAAGACCTGCTATAAAACGTAATGCTAGGATTACATTAAAGTTATCAACCTTATCAGAGTCCTACATGAACCATGGTACTATATAATTTATACAACAAAATGTACCATATACTTTTACATTGATAGAATTTTCTTCCATTTTATTTTTAATAAAGTGTATAAATTGGGTGATATTATACTGAGACTTAATAATATGTTGCTTTTTGCTTGTAATATTTTTATTTAACCTTAATCTAAATCCACTATTGCACCATAAATTATAAACTAATATCATGAGTGATATTAGTAACGATACTATAAGTGTACTTATACAAATCTCAACTTTAAGGTAATAATTTAAAAACATTGTAATACATGTTATAACACAGCAGTACCAAAAAAAATTAAGTGGTCTACTTAGTCTTAAAATACCTATGATCATAGGTATACCAACCATTATGCCCCATATTAATTCTAAGTCCATAATAACTCTAATAATATTTAAGTTTAACAAACCAATACTTATGCCTATAATTCCGCTAATAAATGTTGCAATTTTAGCTAACTTTAATTCATTGAAGCTAGAATGTATTTTAAATATACAATTATGTGATAGTAGGATAGCTGCTGAGTTGATATTTGAATCAGCAGTTGACATAATTACCGCAAAAATACCAGCAATAGTTAAACCTTTGACTATACTAGGTAATAAGTTTATTATTGCTATATTTAATAGGTGATGTGGTAAAATATTAGGATATATAATTAACCCAGATAATGCGATAATTGCTAAAGTAAATATAAGTGCAGACTTTATAAAACAATAAGTATACATTATTGACTGTATGTCTTTTGGATTAATTGCGGCTAGATATCTTTGTATTAATGAGGGATTTAAATGATGCGTAGGCATAGATAAGGCAAAAAATAGTATAATATAATTTAAGTAATCAGCCTGATTGAAAAATGATAGTTTATTACTTTTAGATTGTAGTAGTATAGCTGTCATACCTCCAGCCTTATTCAGCATTACACTTGCTAGTATTGGTATAACTACAATTAACAATGTAAATTGTATTACATCTGTTATTGCTACTGATCTAAATCCACCTAGTACATGAATAGACTACTATAATTAATCCGCCTATTATCACTCCCATTTCATATTGCATACCAAGTAAAGAGTTAAATATATGACCTAAGGCAGTAATTTGTACTCCAGCTATTCCTGTACAATAAGAAAATCCAATTATAGCTGTTACAATGGACGCGTTTTTACCATAAAAGATTTTAATTATATCACTAGCTGATATATTGTTATTAAATCTATTATCAATTTTTATGGCTATGAATTTTGCAAATAAAAAGCTACCTAAAACATATCCAAAATTAGGTATTATAAATATAACACCTAGTTTATATATTTCAGATATTGTTCCTACAGTAGAACCTGCACCAATTATAGTGGCAAGTGAGCTGAACAATAATATAGGGTAACTAAGTTGTTTTTTAGCAATTGCATAATCTATTATATTAACGTTTTCTGCTCTATAGTATACTCCTACTACAATAGTAATTAGTAAATATAAAACAATGATACTAATGTCCAAATAAGATAATTTTGATATATACATATAAAATTGTTTTTGTTATGCATAAAATACCTTTTAAAAATTACAATTATTTTCAAAATAATGCAATTATATTCCCGGATGTAAAATTAAAGCATAATTATGGCAATAATCAAATACTTCATTTTTGTACAGCCAATAGACCTGTAACAGATCATTTGTCTACTATAAACTACATAAAAAAGCACATGCGTGGTTGCATAATTTTTGATTGCGATGCGGATATATTAAAATTTACACTAGAAAGTGTTAAAACAGTTACTAATAGTCTTATTATTGAATTTGGAGTATGCACTGGCAAAACTATTAACATTATTGCAGCACTGAATTCTAAAAATGTTGTTTATGGATTTGATTCATTTGATGGTCTTCTAGAAGACTGGCGTACTGGAGCAAATAAAGGTACATTTAAATTAAGCGATGATATTGTCCCACCTTTATTGGCAAATGTATCAATATATAAAGGTATGTTTGAAGACACTATCCCCCAGTTTAAAAATGAAATAAAAGACACACCCATATCTTTAATACATATAGATTGTGATTTATATTCCTCAACTAAAAGTATATTTAAATATCTATCTACAAATATAGTAGTTGGCACATTTTTATTATTTGATGAATATTTTAATTACGATGGCTGGGAAGAACATGAGCATAAGTCATTTATAGAATTTATACAGCATACTAATTTATCTTTTGAATACATAGCTTATAATAAGTTTCATGAGCAAGTCTTAGTACGTATTTGTTAAATCACATATAGCCTTTATGTAGCAAATGTTTCTGACTGTTTAGAGATGAACTCTACTCTTATCTTCGAGATATAAAATGGCAAGAATTATGGTCCGGAATGGGATTAATATGTGGTGTGTGGGATATCTTGCCTCGATAGCGGACTATTTAACTGCTCCTTTGACCAAGCAACTTCATCTACTCGTCTAGCGTCGATAAAAAATAATCTCCTGTTTAAATCCATGTGTTCTAGGTTCTTATATCTAATAGTGGAGTAAAAAAATATACTTCTAGTGAAAATGGCAAGAGCTATATTGACGCAGAGAAGATAGAGCAGGATGCGTTGTGGGATGGCATGCATGGGGTAATCACCAATGATCAGACTATAACTCCACATGAAGCAATAGCAAAATATGCTAGATTATGGGTAATTGAAGAGCAATTTAGAATCAATAAACATAATTTACAAATGCGTCCAATTTTTCACTGGACTAAACAAAGGATAGAAGCACACATAGCTATGTGTTATATGAGTTTTGCAGTGCTTAAGACTATAGAATACAAGGTTGCTCTGACCCAAAAGATCAGTGTAACTAACATCGTTGAATTATTAATATCAGTACAGGCTTCAATCTTAAGACATACAAAGACTGGTGATTTTTATAGACTACCAAGTGCAATAAAAAACGAAGCTAGAAAAATCTATAAAACCTTTAACATCAAACGTTCAGACCATGCTGCAATATATTTAAAATAACAAAATAATGTTGTGCCTAAATTTTAAAAATCCCAGCACTATGACCCTTCTAAGCTTATGCCTTATTAAAAAATGCGGAAGTCGGGAAAAATGATAAAATTACTTCCCATGCTTGTTCTTCTATGTAATACTTCATATTGATAGTTCCTTTTTTTGATAACTAGAAACTACCATTTCTTCTTACTATGACAACTTTTTATTCCTTTTTCCTAACTACAATTTTTGTCAACAGCAATTATCTTTTATCTAAATTTTCAAAAAAATAAAAAATATTTATCTAAATAACAAAACAACGTTTTTGTTGAATAAGTTTATGGCACACTTCAAGTAGTTTACGCATGCACGCAACTATAGCAACCTTTTTAGGTTTAAAATTGTTAACAAGCCTATCATATAAAGCTTTTAAATATTGAAAACTATTTTTGACACCATTTTTCCCCGCCAATACCGCCATGTATAAAGCATCTCGTGGTATTTTCCTGCCACCTCTAATAAATCTTCGTCCTTGCTTATTACCACTATCACGAGCATAAGGAGCTATCCCCACAATTGCTGACAATTCGTTACTACTATAATTTTTATTTCCTAATTCAGGTAAAAAACTAATTAGTTTTTTAGCTACGCATTTACCAATACCAGGCACACTCTCTAATATTTTTACCTTCTCTTTCAACTCTTCTGATTCATCTATTACCTCATTTAATTTCTTATCAAGCTCAGCTATTTCATTCTGTAAAAATTTAATGAGTTTTTCTATACTCTCTTTATCAATGCCATCAATACTATGATGTAGCCTCTTCTTTTCATTGCTAAGCATTAATACTAAATCTTCTCGCCTTTGCTGACATCTCTTCAAAGTCTCTGATTCAACTTGATATAAATAATTAGCTGTAAGTTGCATCTTATCGCCATAATATGCTAATTTAAATGCGTCCTTCTTATCAGTTTTACACAAATTCACCGATTTACTAAATAGAATTAAAACTATAGGTATTGACCTTATGTATCTGTTGCTTATTATTATACAATTCTTGGCAAATCTCTGCTTCATAACCTCCAGTAGGCTCACATACTATTATCTTAATTTCTTGCTCTTTTATTAATTTTATCAGTTCTTCATGCCCTAACTTATCATTGGAAAAACGATTATATATCGGTTTATTGTTAGACTCATATAAACATATATCTAACCATTTTTTACTTACATCTAGACCTATTATTTTACTCATGATATAATCTCCTTCATCTTATTGTGCAAGGCTGCTGCTTCCAGCACCTTCTGCAATTTGTTCAAAGCAAACCTTGTAAGAGGGTACTTATTCTGTGCACGATTATTTCAATCAAGAACCTATCAAGTCACCCTCTTACAATTACTTATATCATAATTTAAAGATATAAGAACCTAGGTAATGATAAAATAACTTAGTGATAGCATAATTAATGATAGAATGATTTAGTAAGTAATAAAAAAGAAAAAGCTATGTTTGATTTTCTAAACTTTTTCTCGAGTGGGGCGACTCATCTTCGAGATAAATATGAGCAGAAATTATGCTATAGAACGTGAGTATTATGCGACGAGTGGAGTGTAGAATTAAATTCTCGTTACTGACTACATGTATGAACCTCCTGTAAAATGCAAGAAAAAAATAACATCTAATAGCAAAAATGCAAATGCATACATGTATCCGGCTTATAGTTAATAAATTATGTGTAATTTATCCTACAGCCCTGATGGAATTCGCTGGCTTACAAATTTACTATATACTTATCATTTTATCGGCTTCAAAGAGCCATTGTAGTCATCAGTTTCTTTGTAAGCTAAGGTTTGTCTTATTTACCATCAATATTATTATCTCACGCATATTCCGGGTTGGAATCTCTTACATATTCTTTGTTTACCTATTAATTAATAAACCACTATTTATTTTATTTTATGTTAATTATAATAGCTCTGTGCTACAAACTTTACTCTCTACATAATCATCCCCTGACCTTAGTACTGCAAACACCACTCTTGCCAGTTTATTAGCTACAGCAACTACTGTTTTATTATGTCCATTTCGCTCAGATAAATTAAACATCCACTGCGTAAATTTGCTAAAATCTTTTTTAGATTTTTGTTCTTCCGATGTAAATCTTATCTTGGCATTTAGTACAGCTCTAGCTCCTTGGATCAATAGAGTACGCAAGTAAACATCACCTCGCTTGCTAATTCCAAGCAACTTATCTTTCCCTCCACTGGAATGCTGCCTTGGCACCAATCCAAGCCATGCCGATAATTGCCTACCATTCTCAAAACTTGTAGCATTACCTATTGATGCTATTAAAGCAGTAGCAGTAATTAAACCAAGACTAGGTATAGCTGTTAATCGTTGATATTGAGTTAAGTTGCTAGCTATTATTTTTAATCTTTTTTCTATCTCTTTTATTTTTTTGTCATTATCCAAAAATTCCTCTTTCAGTTCACTAAATGTTTGATAACCCAGCTGGCTTAAATTTCCTTCATCTAAAATCTCGGTTAATTTTGTCATAACCTTATTGATCCCTTGAGGAATAATAAAACCAAATTCATGTAGTAGACCCCTAATTTCATTAGCAAGGGCAGTACGATTTTTTACCAATCTCTCTCTTACTCGATGAATTGATAAAATATCTTGTTGTTCTACAGTTCTAATTGGTACAAACCTCATATTTGGTCTTGTTACCGCTTCACATATAGCTTCTGCATCAGCTTGATCATTTTTATTAGTTTTAACATACGGTTTGACAAATTGTGCTGCCATTAGTTTTACTGTATGCCCCAATTTAGTTATTTCTCTTGCCCAGTAACTAGCTCCGCCGCAAGCTTCCATCCCTACCAAACATTTTGGTAAATTAGCCATAAATGTTAAAACTTGATCTCTCATTAATTTTTTCTTTAATACCGTCTTACCATTTTTATCTACACCATGAATTTGGAAAATTCTTTTTGCAATATCTATACCAATTGTGGTAACTTCCATCTTAGCCTCCTGATTGTTATTTTAATATTTAATATTAACTTTAGAAGATTAGCAACTGCTTTTCATTCTGTATATCAGGAGATCCATACCATTATTTTATCATTTTGCAGATTTTGTCATTTGGGGCATCGTTAAATCAAATAAATTGAATAAATTTTGTTGAAACTCGCTTAATTTTGGTAATCTTGCAACTTTGCAACCCTTGATTGTGTAATATAAAAAACATACTTTATCCAGCTCTCTTAATGCTTCCTCAATGGTCACATTATATTTACCATCCTTGGTTACGCCACAACCTTGTTTCAACTTATTTTTCATATAGTGCCATATTTTTAATGCCAACATGCAAACAAATACATGTCCCTTCGTTCTGTTGCTTTTCCTTAAAAAGATCGGTCTTACCTCGAGTAATCCTGTCTTCATACTGCTAAAATTCAATTCTACTTCATGTAAATTATGGTAAGCTTTATCAACCAATTCTTTACTCATCAGTTTAATTTCAATCTGTGTTTCAATCGCATAACAACCATCAAGAGCAAACAACTCTTTTTTCTTATCTTGATCAATTTCAACCACTATTTGGTTGCCGTCTAATTTTAGGTTGATAAATTTATCTATCCGCCATTCTTTGGCAATTTTTTGAACATTATTTAAACCGGTTTTTGGCTTTGCTTTCTTATGCGTTGATACATATATATTACGTTCTTCCACCTTGCTAACTAGTTTTTCAACTCAGTTATTCCTATCAAACTCAACTTTTCGGGCTATAGAACCATTTTTTCTTAAAATATATCTTTTACCATTACTGGTATAGAAAATATTCATATGATTCAAAAAAGACAAATTACTGGAGCTAATAATAATTTTTCTACTTTTGAGAATTTTGTTATGCTCATGGCATCATAATGTCCAGAATCTAAGGTTTTACAATTTTCGTTAGAACACGATTTACAAATGCGACAAAACCTTATATCTGCTCCACATCGTTAGGAGTAGAGGTTTCTTGTTGATCAGAACTTTCAAGGAGGTCAATAGTATCTTGCTTATTGTTCCTTGAGTAATCTTGTGCTTCAGATTCTGACCTTGCAACAATTACCGTTATATTTGTACTAAGCTCAGCGTGCAACCTAACCTCTACCACGAATACACCTGTTGACTTTATCGGTTTCTCAAGAACTATACTTAAATGTGATATTAAGTGCAAAGAAGCCTTAGACAAACTTTCAGCAATTTCTTTATTATTCACTGAACCAAACAACCGACCATCATCAGCAGACTGCTTAATAAATATTAATTCCTTACCACTTATAACATTATTAATAGCTTCTGCCTCAGATCTTATTTTTAGCTCCTTCGTTTCAAGATCATGTTTTTGGGCTTCTATGAACTGTTTATTAGGTTCTGTTGCCCTAATTGCTAATTTTTTGGGGATAAGATAATTACGAGCAAACCCCTTTTTTACCTTAAGAATCTCTGCAATCTTTCCAAGTTTTCTTACAGGTTTAATCAAAATAACTTCCATCTTATTCCTCTGCTCAAATTTGAAATACAAAAGGCAACAACGCTAGGATTCTAGCAATTTTTATAGCATTCTTCAGTTTTCTTTGCTTTTTGGCACATACATTGGTAATCCTACTAGGCAACATTCTACCACCTTCTGATACAAATTTTATTAACAAATCAGGGTTCTTGTAATCAATTACTGGAGCATTTGGAATAGAAAGAGGACATCCCTTACGTTTTCTAAAAAACACTCTTTTATTATTTCTATCAGCCATTCTAGTCATTGACTGAGAGTCAACAGCATCATTCTCAAACATTTTAATCTTTTCCAATTTTATTACTATTTAGTCTTTATTAATTGTTACATCAACTATTTCTTCATGATCTGAACCTTTACTTCTTAGAATCGGCGAAGGTTCAGCACTTATTGAATCAACATTGATATTAACAAACCTAATAATATTTTCACTTAGCTTCATTTTCCTTTCCAGTTCATTTATTACCGAAAAATCAGTTTTAAGCCCCATAAAAACATAATGTCCTTTTTTATTATTACCAATTTTATAGGCTAAACTTCTTAAACCCCAATATTCAGTTTTAATAACTTCACCGTTACTATCTTTAACAATTTTAGTAAAGTCATCAGTAATTTTATCTACATCAGCAGACGAAATATCTTGGCGTATGATAAAAACTGATTCGTAAAAAGCCATATATAAGAATCTCCAGCTACAAAATAAAGCCATTTATAACAATAAAAAACATTTAATTCAAGTGTTATCTTTATTATAGAGCATAATTAATAAATCACTAATACCTTTTGATTGCAAAAATATAACCGTTTTACACGGATTATAAATAAATAATTAAATTAGTAGACTTATATTAATAAATTTAGTAGAAATTTATTAATTAATTCGATAATATTGCACTTTAAAAAGTCAAATTAATATCATTACAATAAATTCACAATAATGTAACATTAGACTCTTGCATAACTGAATTATACTCTTTTTACTTTAAAAATTGACTCAGCAAAAACTTTGAGGATTCGCGTACTTCACATTACTTACATGTACGTTTAGCATGCTTATACCTTGTTTTATGCTCCAATCCCTCAATCATTTGGGTATACAAAGAAGAATTTAGTCATGCCTAAAGTCTTCATTTAATTAGTATTTAAAATGTTCGATAAATTACCACCTAGAATTCTTATTATAGAATCAACTAAAAGCATTAACGTTTCTTTATCTAATGTCATAGAGAGAGAATGGTTTAATCTTGTTAAGGCTAACACAATAGAAAAAGCTATAGCCTACTCTATTGCAAATCACCCTGATATAATTATTGTTGATTCAATGGTACAAGATAAAGTTGCTACAGAAATAGCAACTAAACTAAGAGAAATTAATGGTTTAGAGAAAGTACCAATAATTTTTTTGCTACATTCCGGAGAATCTCCGTCTAATTATACTTTGGAAGATAATAACTTTGTTGTTTCTCTTACTAAACCATTCACTTCAGATCAGCTAATGATTTCAATAAGATCATTACTCCGACGATCTAATTTAATTCTACAAGATAAAGTTATAAAATATAAGGAAGTAAGTATGGATCTTACTACCTATAAAGTAACTAATAACGGCAGGATAATTCGTTTAGGACCAACAGAATTTAAGATTTTACAACTTTTTATCAAAGCACCTAAAGTAATATTTTCCCGTCAAGATATTGTAGACAAAGTGTGGGGCAGAGATACAGCTATTGACCTACGTACTATTGATGTACATATAAATAGAATAAGAACATCTCTAAAAAATAAAGAATCTGAGGTATTTATAAAAACGATCCGTGCTATAGGATATTGCCTTGATTTGCCAAATTCTTAGAATTAAAGTAAAAAATTATCTATTTAACCTGAGCATCCGTAATGGAAGTCAATAAAAAAATAGTAACTTAACATAAATTTTCATTCCAGGAAGAATTATTTTTTACAATAGAGTGCATAAAAGCTAGTAATTTGCGCATAACAGCAACAAGAGCAACTTTTGCTGGTTTATGTTTAGCAATTAAGTGGTCATAAAAATTGCGTAGGTGCTTATTACATCGTAAGGCAGCTACTGCAGCCATATAAAGAACTCTTCGAAATAATTGTTCTCTTCTTTTTAATAAAGCATGTAACTGTTGTTGGCTATTACTATCATAAGTAACCTTCACTGGTAAAGCAAAGCACGTTGCATAATCATGCAACAATTTACTATCGATATTATCAGTTTTAGCAAGCCATCCTTTAGCTTTAGCATAACTACGCACTTTATTAGGGTGTACTGTAGCAAAAGGCAATTTATTTACTTTTAAAAATTCTCTTAAATTATGTTCATATCCACCAGTAGGTTCAAAGACAACAATTAACTCAGATAAGAGAACTTGGCTATTACTTATCAAGCTGCCTGATTATTACTTATTGTCAGATTAAGTCGTAACTAGTACAGAATTTCCCAGTCGAACCAAATCCACCAGAACCTCTAGAGGTTTCATCTAACGAATCAACCTCATCCCATAAGATCTGCTCATACCTAGCAATAACCATTTGAGCAATTTTCATACCACGCTCAATTACAAAATCTTCTTTAGGATGATGATTAATTAAAATTACCTTTATCTCACCACGATAATCAGCATCAATTGTACCAAGTGAATTCAGCACGGTAACACCATGTTTTAGTGCTAAACCTGATCTTGGTCTGATTTGAGCTTCTAAATGACTAGGTAATGCTATACAAATTCCAGTGGGGACTAACTTTACTTCTTGTGATTTTATAGTTATTGGTTCAATATTTGCTGCTATTAAATCCATACCAGCACTATGCTCAGTAGCATAACTAGGCAAAAGATCTGCAGAATGTTCTAATTTTTTAATTTTAATGTTCATAAATATAATATTTTTTGGTATGATATTGATCAGCTTGATTACTTAGACTCCAACTTTACTTAACCCTCTTACCATTGGCATCATAAATTTCGATCTTTTCAAGCTTCTCTGCCTCTTTATACGGATAAGTAACCCTAGCTGTAATATAACCTCGGTTATTAGATATAGCCCCTTCAACTGGAGTACCACTTCCCATACTCCAAGAGTTACAACATCAAGTACTCCATGCCCAGCAGCTCTTAAATAATTCAAACCAGATTTTCTTGCCATAGCCCTATATGTTTCCATATATTTTCCATTTTCTTCTTGATGACGATCAACGATTTCCATACCATGAGATAGAAAACAACCTTTCGTTTGGCATTTAGTTATATCTGATACTGAAATACCTTCATTAGAAGCAGCTTTATAGACAGAGCAACTAGATAAAATTAGCATTATAATAAAAAGAAAAATATTAACTACATACTTACTAAACATTCATTACCCTAAAAAAATCAATAAACAGAACACCAACTCATCTTACAGTTATAGCACTGAACTATTTATATTTCTACAATTATTCTATATTGCATGGTTAATACCAGTTACTTCTTCACTCATATATTTATTATTTTATTTTAACTTTTCTATTTCTTTAATACATCAACGGTTAGTGATTATACAACCTTGCTGATTGTCAGATAGTTTATTACAAATCGCTTTAGCTTGGCTTATACTTTGGTAATTACCTACTAATATTAAATAGAAGAAATTTCCTTTATCAGATTGCACCTTCTTGATAGTTATTACTGTATTATTAAGAATTTTTGCATATTTTTTTTTGATTCTTTCTCCTTCTTGGTTAGCTTCTGATTCAGATTTTACCGAGGCTAGTTGAATTTTATAACCACCTTGATTCGACTTATTTAACTGTGTTTCATCAATTTTGCGATGTGATTCAGTAACTTTTATGACATTTAAACCAGCTTTATTATTAGATTGTTGCTCTATTAAATTCTCTTTTTGCACCAAGTCATTTTTTATTATATTAGGCAAAATTGTTTCCGTTTCTTCTTCATCTTTACTTAGTTTGTGTTTTTCATACTTAGCTTGATCAGTTTCTACTATACTAAATAAAATCGTGTCTATCGAGTCAAGTTCTTCATCACTTTCTGCTAGTTTTTGTTTAGCGATATTTAATGGCTTTTCCGGTTCAGGTTGTAATATTACAGGTTTATTGGTCTTTTTTTGTTGTAAACTCTCATAAATTATATTATTCGCATTTGGTATCACTATCCCCCCACTATCTTGTGGTTTAATTTTTGTAGGTGATGGATCAGGGTAAATTGTTACTACTTGGCCACTATTTCGGCTGTAATTAGTATAAACTAAATAGGTAAGACCACTAATTATTGAGAAAATAATTAGTAAGAGTAAAGTGCGGTTAGTCATCAACTTATAAATTACAATACTTCATTACATTTTATTCATAGGCGTTACCCCTATAACATCAAAACCAACTTTTATAATCTTTTGAATAGACTTTGCTAAAGCAAGCCGAGCAGTGGTTAACTCTATATTATCTTCAATTAAAAACCGATAATCATTATTTTCTTTGCCAAAATTCCATAAAGCATGGAATTTTGAAGCTAAATTAATCAGATAAAAAGCTACTCTGTGGGGTTCAAAATATTTTGCCGAAATCTCTAAAACTTTTGACCATGAAGCAAGAAGTTTAATTATTTCTATTTCCTCTTCGCTGGAAAGTAACGACAAGTCATACTCATTCTCTAAGAATTTACCATATGCTTTTGGCATGGATTCTTTAGCTTTTTCCAGTATAGATATTGTCCTAACATGAGCATATTGTACGTAAAATACAGGATTATCTTTTGATTGTTCTTTTACTTTTACTAGGTCGAAGTCAAGAGCAATATCATTTTTACGGGTTAGCATTATAAATCTTATTATATCTTTACCTACCTCATTTGTTACATCTCGCACACTAGTAAAATTACCGCTACGTTTTGACATTTTTATAGCGATACCGTTTTTAACAAAATTTACTAACTGGCAAATCTTAACATCAACTTTAACTTTTTCTCCACCAAGGGCTTTAACTATTGCCTCAATTCTTTTTACGTAACCACAATGATCTGCACCTAGAATATAAACTAGATGATCAAAACCACGATCTATTTTATCCTTAGCATAAGCTAAATCAGAGGCAAAATATGACCAACTACCGTCAGATTTTTCTATTGGTCTATCTTGATTATCACCAAAAGCCGTAGATTTAAACAATTTCTGAGTTCTTGAATCCCAAGATTCATCTATTTTACCTTTAGGGGGGGGCAACTGCCCCTCATATATTAGTCCCATTTTAGTAAGCATTTGTACAACTTCATCAATCTTACCACTATCATGCAGTGACTTTTCCGAGAAGAATAACTCGTGTTCAATATCTAGCTCCTTTAAATCCTGCTTAATTATAGCTAACATTTCTTCTATTGCAAAATCCTTAACGAGTTCATGACGTTGCCTATCGACCATTGTTAATAATTTATTACCAAATTTTTCCACCAAATTTTGTCCAATATCTGCCAAATATTCTCCAGGATAAAGCCCTTCTGGTATTACGATCTCTTCTTTTGTTAATGCTTGTTTATAGCGTAAAATAACTGAATTAGCTAAGTCATCCACTTGAGAGCCGGCATCATTAAGGTAATATTCTTTGGTAACAATATAGCCAGTACTATCTAGAACTTTGGCTAAAGCATCACCATAAACAGCACCTCTAGCATGACCAATATGCATAGGACCAGTTGGATTTGCAGATACATATTCAATATTAACCTTTTGATTATTACCAAAATTAATCTTAAAAAAATTCTCCTTATCCAACAATATGTCATTGATAGAGTTATGCCACATATCTGCTTTGATAGTAAAGTTAATAAATCCTGAACCAGCAACTTCTATAGATGCAATATATGGAAGAGGCGTTAATATTTCCTTAAATCTAATAGCTAGTTCCTTAGGTTTAATATTTTGTTTTGCAGCGATAATCATAGCTATATTACTTGAAAGATCACCATTGAGATTATCTTTAGGAATTTCTATAGCCGCCAATTTTAACACATCTTCATTATCGCATATTTGTCTAGCTGCACTAATGATATCGTCACGTAATTTATTAAATATATTCATAAATCAAATATTGTTAGAATTAAAGGAATAAAGAGCCTGATATTCTTGAATAGCAAAGCGGTCAGTCATGCCAGCTATATAATCTGCTACTATATCAGCCTTAGATTTTATATCCCTTGGTATAATTAATTCTTTCCAACTAAATGGTAATAAATCAACATTATCCATATATACTCTAAATAACTCTTGTACAATTTTCTGACATTTTAAAGTTATAGAGGTCAGTTTATTATACCTATATACTTTATCATACAAGAATTGTTTAATTTCCATTATACGCTCTTTTGCTTTGTCAGTAAAATTAACAAGCTGATAATCAAGATGGCGTATATCATCGGTTGTGATTATTTTCTGTTTTTGTAAATTATTATTTGTTTGTAGCAGTAAATCAGCAATTAAATCGCTGATCAACTTACGCACTACTTCATAAATGAGTCGAGATGTTGTTATATTTTCAAATTGGGACTTAATTTCAAAAGCATATTGATCAATAAATTTAATTTCCGTTAGATGATTAAAGTCAATAATCTTGGCACCAATACTATCTTCTAAATCATGGGAAATATAACTAATATCATCAGCTAACGAAGCAATTTGGGCTTCAGCTGAAGAATAATGAGTTAAATCAAGGTTATGTTGTAAATCATACTCTACTATATATTTAGGTATATTATTTATTAAAGGACCATTATGTTTCACAATTCCTTCTAGCACTTCCCATGTCAAATTTAATCCATCATAAGCCGCATATCTTTTCTCTACTTTAGTAAGAATCTTTAATGAATGAGCATTATGGGAAAATCCACCATAATCTTCCATACATTTATTTAGTGCTATCTCCCCTGCATGACCGAAAGGAGTATGCCCAAGATCATGAGCAAGACCTATAGTCTCTGCTAAATCACTTGATAAATTAAGGGTTCTAGCAATAGAACGTGCAACCGTAGAAACTTCAATCGAATGAGTAAGGCGATTCCGATAATGATCCCCCTCGTGATTAATAAAAACCTGAGTTTTATATTGTAAACGTCTGAAAGCCTTTGAATGAATTATGCGATCCCGATCTCGTTCAAATTCATTTCTATAAGATGTAGGATATTCATTAAACAATCTCCCCCTAGTCTTGGCTGGATCTACTGCATATGAAGCAAGCATATATTAACTCCTATTTAATTTGAATTCGATGTAACAAGTTACATCGAATGATGAAAAAAGTTAAAATGCACTCGCGTCAGCCGCTTCAAGAGTGCATTTTTCCTTATAACAAAGCCAGTATAGAATTACCTAGCAAGCTTTTCAAGGTTTTTAAATGAAACTCTTGCAAAATTAGGTTTTTAGGATTATTCTAATGGTCTTTATAATATAAGATTATGTCAATAAAAGTTACTGATAATGCTTTTAAAAGAGTAGATGAGCTAATAAAACTAGAAAGTAATCCAAGTTTGGTTCTTAGAGTAGTTGTTGATGGTGGAGGCTGTTCTGGATTTGTTTATAAATACGCTCTCGTTCCAAGCAATGATATAACAAAAGATGACTGTACTATAGAAAAAGATAATATTAAAGTAGTTATCGATGAAATATCTCAGCAGCTTATGGTTGATTGTATAATAGATTTTATCGAAGAATTAGGTAGTTCCTATTTTGAAATTAGAAACCCCCTTGCAAAAAATAAGTGTGGGTGTGGTAATTCATTCTCTGTATAACTGTATATACTCAATTAACCTGAAGAGTTGGCAAAATGATTAAAAGTTATAGTCTGAAATTGGTCAGTTATAAGAGTAAGCAAATTACCTTTGATTTATCAATATTAGCAAAAAATCTATCTATAGCTTCTGAGAATTGAGCAAAATTATGGTAAAATTTATTATTTGTTACAATTCTATGCATAAATTTCCATAATCGTTCAATCGGATTAAGATTAGGGCTATAGGGAGGTAAAAATACTAATGCTATTTTGCTACTTGTGTGACTTATAGACCTTGTTACAAGCTAATTGTCAGATAAAATTACGACTTATCTTTTAGTACTTAACCTGAATTCGATGTAACAAGTTACATCGAATTCAGTGTTATATATAGAAACAATCAGGTTTGAAACGGCTGCCCACCCGATTGTTAAAATATAACACTCCATTCAATATGTGATTTTAATAATTAAAATCACATATTGAATGATGAAAAAAGTTAAAATGCACTCGTAGAACCGCTTCAAGAGTGCATTTTTCCTTATAACAAAGCCAGTTCGATATAAGAATTATTAATTCTTATATCGAACTGAGGTTACTTAATATATTTTTTTGTTTAATAGCAGATTTAAATTCTTGGTCATATTTGTAATCCTGTATAGCAAAAGTTTCTTTTGAAGAATCATAACTTTTATGTACTCCTTCTATAGAAGGAATAGTATGTCCGAGTTCTTGATATTTCTCCCGTGGAGTTCTACCATAACTGTCGAAAGTTAGTAAATATAGCTTCCCTATACATCATTGCGAGGAGTTGCGAAAAAGCGGCGACGCGGCAATCCAAGATACGCGAAGCGTTACTCTAAAAAAACAGCCTAGCTGTTTACCTAGATCGCTACGGCATCTAAAGAGCCTTGCTATAACGATTATAGAAAAATTTAGGGTACTATGGTCACGATGTTAAAAGAATTTTCCATAAAATTCCATGATCTTTTCTTTAACCTGAATTGGATCAGTCATCATATTAACCCCTCCTCTAAATTCAGCTGAGTTTGCTAAACCACTACTATACCAACCTATATGTTTTCTAGCTAGCTGAACAGCTGTATCATTTCCATAATACTCTAACATAGCATCATAATGACTCAGTATTATTTCTAGCTGCTCTGCTATTGAAGGTGGCGGGAGTTCTTCTCCGGTTTTAAGATAATGTGCTATTTGAGAAATAAACCATGGTCTACCATATACTCCCCGACCAACCATTATGCCATCAGCACCTGATTTTTGTAAGCATTCCTTGGCTTTAGACAAAGAAGTAATATCTCCATTAGCGATAACTGGAATCCTCACCACATCTTTAACTTGCCTTATAAACTCCCAATCTGCTTGACCTGAATAAAACTGGCATCTTGTTCTGCCATGAATGGTGATCATTTGCACTCCAACATCATAGGCTATTTTTGCTAAATTTGGAGCATTCTTAGTTTGCTCATCCCAACCAGTTCGCATTTTTAAAGTTACTGGGATTTTGACAGATTTTACCGTAGTTTCTAAAATTTTTGCAGCTAATTTCTCATCTCTCATTAAAGCTGAGCCAGAATATCCTCCTACTACTTTCTTAGCTGGACAACCAAAGTTTAAATCAATAATCTTTGCCCCCATATCCTCATTCATTTTAGCTGATTCTGCTATTATATCAGGTTCGCACCCAGCAATCTGTACACATGAACCAGTAGCATCGTCCCCAATAATCGCACATCTTTGCAAAGATTGTCTTGTTTCAATAATCATCGCTCTACTTGCCACCATTTCAGAAACGACAAGTCCTGCACCAAATTTTTTCACTAACTTTCTAAATGGTAGATCAGTAACACCAGACATTGGAGCTAATATCACCGGATGAGGTAGCTGAATATTGCCTATTTTTATCATAAATATATTTTCATTACTTTAAGTAGCTTTTAATTATAGAATAATTATTATAAATTATCATAAGATACCACAAACTAATGCTATCACTAAGAAAAATTTTTAGTATTATCTGCAGGATATTGTTATATAATATTATTGAGCATTATTGTTGAGTATTTTCAGCCAAGAAATTATGTCATGAAAATCAATGTAGAGATTATTCGAGCTTGTCAAGATTGGAAAAATCAAAAATTTATTAATAAACTATTAGTGAAGAAGGTTGTTGGTGCTATACTGAGTAAATATAAGAATTTTAAGAGAGTTGCAGAGTTTGAGTTAGCAATATTACTGACTAATAATAATGAAATGTTGAATTTGAATAGCCAATTTCGTGGCAAAGCAAAAGCTACAAATGTACTATCATTTCCTGATATAGAATTAGACTTTCGGCATTTACTTGAATTTACTCCTAATGTACATTATATGTATTTGGGGGACATAGCTTTTGGCTATGAAATAATTCAAAACGAAGCTATAAGTCAAAATAAAGCCTTTGGAGACCATTTTGTCCATCTTTTGGTACATAGTATTTTACATTTACTTGGATTCAATCACCAAGATGACGAGGAAGCAGATATTATGGAAAATTTAGAAATAGAAATATTAAAGGGTTTTGCTATTGCCTCTCCATATTAGGTTCTTATACCTTAAAAACATGTTATAAGTAGTTGTAAGAGGGTGACTTGAAGCAATCTAGACTGAAATAGTCGTGAACAGAATAAGTACCCTCTATCGTTAAGTTTGCTTTGAACAAATTGCAGAAGGTACTGCAGTACAGTAGCCTTGCACAATAAGATGAAGGAGATTATACTATGAAAAAAATAATAGGTCTAGATGTAAGTAAAAAATGGCTTGATGTATGTATATATATTTCAAACAGTAAACCGGAATATCATCGTTTTGCAAATGATAATTTAGGTCATGAAGAGCTTATAAAATTAACAAAAGAGCAAAAAATTGAGCTAATAGTGTGCGAACCCACAGGAGGCTACGAGGATGAAATTTGCCAAAAATTATATAGTAATGAGCAACGGATTCATAAGGTAAATACCTATAGTTTTAATTCATTTAGTAAGTCAGTAAATTTTTGTAAAACGGACAAGCAAGATGCTTTTAAATTAGCGTATTACGGTGATAAGATGCAACTTACAGCAAATTATATACATCAAATTGAATCAGAAAATTTGAAGAGATATCAGCAAAGACGGGAAGATTTAGTATTGATGCTTAGTAATGAAAAAAAGAGGTTGCATAATAGTGTCGATGGTATTGACAAAGAAAGCATAGAAACATTGATGGGATGCTTACAAAAGGAAATATCTAAAATTGATGATAAATTAAATGAGATAATAGATGGATCAGAAGAACTACAAGAAAAAACAAAAATATTAGAAACTGTACCTAGCATTGGCAAATGTCTAGCTAGTAAATTAATTAGTTTTTTACCTGAGTTGGGAAATAAAAATTATAGCGGCAACGAATTATCAGCTATGGTTGGAATAGCGCCATATGCTCGAGATAGTGGTAATAAACAAGGTCGAAGATTCATTAGAGGAGGCAGAAAGATACCACGAGATGCACTATATATGGCAGTACTAACAGGTAAAAATGGCTTTCAATATTTAAAAGCTTTATATGACAGACTTATTAATAATTTTAAACCTAAAAAAGTTGCGACAGTAGCTTGTATGCGTAAATTACTGGAAGTTTGCCATAAGCTTATTCAACAAAAACGTGTATTTGTTGTTAATCAATAATATTTTTTATTTATATAAAATACAGATAAAAAATATTTAATTTTTTTAAAAAGATAATTGCTGTCCACTTCTTCGAAAAAAGAAAACCTTACATCTATTCATTCTAAAAGGGCTATGCTGAAAAATCCTTCAAAAATTATTACTCTTAAATCTTTTTTCTCTCGGCTGTTTTCTAAAGAGAAGCTAGAGGATAATTTTTATGATGCAATTAAAAAGCTAAAATCTAACAGTAAAAAAATGACGTTAGAAGAAAAAAAGATTTTTATGAATCTTCTGAAATTTGGTCATAAAACTGTAGAAGATGTAATGATCCCTAGATCTGATATTAAGGCAGTAAAATTAACTGCCAGTATAGATGAGTTAAGCCAAATGCTTAATAGCAGAATACCTAATACTAGAACATTAGTTTATGATGAAACTCTGGATAATATAGTTGGCTTTATTCATATAAAAGATTTGTTCAAGATACTTGTTACTAAGCAACTTATTACAAATCAAGAATTGCAGCTAAAAAAAATAATTCGTAAACCTATCATCTCTGCTCATTCAATGAAATTGATAGATTTACTAGCAAAAATGCGAAGAGATCGTGTACAGATATCGATAGTTGTGGATGAGTATGGTGGAACTGACGGTATTGTAACCATGGAAGATATTATGGAGGAGATAGTTGGCAGAATAAATGATGAGCATGATAAGAAATCAGATAATGATAGTTTCAGAATTATCAATAATAATACTATTTTATCAAATGCTCGAATGAAAGTTGAGGATCTTGAATCAGCTCTAGGTGTGAAACTAAAACTCCAAAATGATGAATTCGATACAATTGGTGGTCTAGTCTTAGCAAAAGTAGGTAATGTCCCTTTGGTTGGTACTAAAATTGATATTGAGCAGCAGGTTGAACTTGAAGTGATTGATGCAAGCCCAAGATCACTTAAGCAAGTTAAGCTGCGGTTAAAAAATGGTACAATATTACATGATAATACCTTATGATTATTACAACTAATTTGGCCATGAGCTATGGTGCAAAAATATTATTTACCGACGTAAATGTTCATATCAAAAATGGTAATAGATATGGGCTTGTTGGGGCAAATGGTGCTGGTAAATCCACGTTCTTTAAGATTTTGCTTCAAGAGGAAGAGGCTAGTATCGGAGAATTTACCTATGTCAAAAATGCACGTATAGGATGTTTAAAGCAGGATCAATTTCTTTATGAAAATACCTCAATTATTAATACCGTTATTGCCGGTAGAAGTGAATTATGGCAAGCACTGCAAGAAAAAGAAAAATTATTAGCAATTGATCAATGTGATGAGGAAATCGGTTATCGATTAGGTGAGTTGGAACAAATTATAGCTGACAATGATGGATATATATCAGAAATTTTTGCAGTTGAGTTACTGCTTGGTTTAGGAATACAAGAAAAATATCATCTTCAGCCTTTATCCGTTCTATCCGGCGGCTATAAACTTAGGGTACTCTTAGCCCAAAGTTTATTCAATAATCCTGATATATTGTTACTTGATGAGCCAACAAACCATCTTGATATAGTCTCAATTTATTGGCTAGAAAATTATCTAAAACAGAAATTCAAAGGTGCTTTGGTATTTATTTCACACGATCTTGTTTTTCTTAATAATATTTCTACACATATTCTTGATATAGATTATGGTACTATCAAGATTTATACTGGTAATTATGATATTTTTGTTCGTGATAAACAGTTGGTTACCGAACAAAAGCTTAAAGAATTTTCTCATTTAGAGAAAAAAATTGCTACTATGCAGAGTTTCGTTGACCGGTTTAGAGCGTTGGCTACTAGGGCTAGGCAAGCTGCATCACGAGAAAAACAAATAGAAAAAATGGAATTACCTGACATCCAAGAAAGTTCGCGTGTTAGTCCATATTTTAATTTTAAGCAAAAAAGACCATCTGGAAAATTAGTGTTAAAAGTTCAGGGTATTTCTAAAAGCTACGAGGATAAAAAAATATTAAATAATGTGAATTTTACTGTCTCACGTGGAGAAAAAATTATTATTATTGGTCCAAATGGTATTGGTAAATCCACTTTGCTTAAGATTCTTATTAATAAAATTTCTGCTGATTTAGGAAGTTATGAATGGGGTTACGAAACACAAGTTTCTTATTTTGCTCAGGATCATCATGAATTATTAAATGAAAGTATGAGTGTTATTGATTGGTTATCCGACCAAATACCTACTGAAAGTGATAATGTGCTACGTAATGTACTAGGTCAATTATTATTCCGTAAAGATGAAGTAAGTAAGAATATTCTAAATTTAAGTGGAGGGGAAGGAGCACGTTTATTACTAGCAAAAATTATATTGGAAGAAAGTAATATATTGATATTAGATGAGCCAACTAACCACTTAGATATTGAATCTAAGGATATGTTAAAAAAAGCTCTAATTAACTATCAAGGAACTCTAATATTAGTAACTCATGATCGAGATTTTGCTAGCAATATAGCCACAAGGGTTATTGCTCTATCCCACCGAACTATCACTGATTTTAAAGGTAAATATCAGGAATATTTGCATAAATATGGTAATGATTATTTGGATAGTAGTTGGGTGTTGGCAAATAAGAGAGTGAAATAGTATAGTAAACTCAGGTTACTTTAGCAATTGCCTTTAATATAAGGAAAAATGCATTCTTAAAGCGGCTAACGCGAATGCATTTTAAACCTTTCTAAAGCTAAAAACATGATTTTAAAAGGTTAAAATCATGTTTTTAGCAAAATATTAATTTAACAATCAGATGCAGAGCCGTCTCAAATCTGATTGTTTCCATAATTTCACCGAATTTGGGATAAGAATTGATAAATTCTTATCCCAAATTCGCGTAATTGGAGATAATTATGATAGAAAATACTGAACTATTGAAAGAGTTTGTGGTTAAATGTTTAGAAGAAAAAAAAGCAGAAGATATAATAGTAATAGATATAAGACAAAAAACTACATTAGCTGAATATATTATTTTTGCAAGCGGGCGTTCAACTAAAAATGTTGGAGCAATTGCTGAATATTTAGCTTTAGAGTTAAAACATCAAGCTAATATCGATACTAATATTGAAGGACTTAGAACATCTGAATGGGTATTAATAGATGCTGGAAATATATTAGTTAATATTTTCTATCCAGAAACTAGAGAATATTTTAAGTTGGAAGAGATGTGGAGCAAAAAATAAATTAAAAATATTAGATTTTTTACTGAAAACTACTTAGTGTATTTAAAAAATAATGTATTAATACTTCTAGGGAAAAGGTGTAAATGGAAGAGCATATTCTTATCAATATTATAATTTTAATAGGAACAGCTGTATTTGTTGTAGCAATACTGAAACGCCTTAATCTAAGCCCAGTTTTGGGTTATTTAATTGCAGGAGCGGTAATTGGAGACCATGGATTTAAGATTGTAACATATGATCAAACAAAATTACTAGGAGAATTAGGAGTAGTTTTTTTACTTTTTGCTATAGGTTTAGAATTATCTTTTGAAAGATTAAAGGTAATGAGGCGGTATGTATTTGGTCTTGGCTCACTACAAGTGTTAACTACAACTATAGTAATTGCTGCCGCTGTTGTACTAATCAGCGGTAATAGTAGTGCTGCAATTATTATTGGAGGTGGTCTTGCTTTATCCTCAACTGCCCTTGTTATGCAAGTTATTGAGGAAAGCCGTAGCCAATCAACTCAACTAGGTCGTATATCCCTAGCTATCTTGTTATTACAAGATTTAGCAGTTGTGCCATTGCTAGTTATGGTACCACTATTTGCTAGCAATAGTAAAGATTCGTTAGCGATAGCTCTAGGAACAGCTTTACTTAAGGCTATCATAGCACTACTTGCAATATTTGTTGCAGGTAGAGTGTTACTAAGACCTTTATTTGGGTTAATTTCATCGGACAATGGCGATATAAACGAGCTACCAATTTCCATGACTCTATTGGTAGTTCTATCTGCAGCTTGGGCCACGCAATATTTTGGTTTATCACTTGCTTTAGGAGCTTTTGTTGCAGGTGTTTTGGTTGCAGAAACAGAATTTCGGTTGCAAGCTGAAGAAAGTATATACCCTTTCAAAAGCTTATTGCTAGGACTATTTTTTATGAGCGTTGGAATGAATATTGACGCTCAAGAAATATACGCTCAAATATCAACTATACTAACTTGTTCTATTGCCTTGATTGTAGTAAAAGCACTAATTATTGCCGCCTCTTGCATTTTATTTGGTTTTAATAAAGGAGTAGCCTTGCATGCAGGTTTATTATTATCACAAGGTGGAGAATTTGCTTTTATCTTATTCGGTCTTGGTAAAGAAACTCAGGTTATTAGAGAGAGTACGGCTAATGTTCTGTTATTAGTGGTGACATGTACTATGGCATTAACTCCATTACTGGCAATTTTAGGAAGAAAACTTGCTGAAAGACTTGATAAACAACTTGGCAAGACTCCAATACAAATTATAGAACTTGGAGCAAGAGATTTAACAAATCATATAATAATTGCCGGTTTTGGTAGCGTTGGTAGAATGGTAGCATTAGTACTGGAAGCTGAAGGAATCAATTATATAGCACTAGATGTTAATGACGAGATTGTAAAAGCAGAAACAGCTAATGGCTTTCCAGTTTTTAAAGGAGATGTATCACAGATTGATACGCTAAAAGCTGTGGGAGCAGAAAGGATTTTAACTCTAGTACTTACAATGAATAATAGTGTTACTATCAAAAAATCTCTTCGAACAATTTCAAGTCATTTTCCAGATCTTGAAGTTATTGTAAGATTAAAGAATCTAGAAAAGGCTAGAGAATTTTATGATGCTGGAGCAACAACAATCATACCAGAAAATTATGAGACGGGGTTACAGCTTGGTGGAACAATTTTAAAATTTATTGGTCTTAGTGAATATGAAATAAATCGTATCAAAGGGCAATTTAGATCAGGTAATTATGTAATAGCTAAACGAGATGATGCTTTGCGTGAATTAGAAGAGAATGATTAAAAATAACCATGGCAATCAAGTTACTAAAGCAACAGTCATATATTTTGATTATAATCTTGACCATTACACCTTTACTAACGACAGCTGATAATCAGAAATTGCCGATACCTAGATTTGCCTCAATAAAGGCTAATGAGGTAAATGCTAGAGTTGGTCCTTCGATAAAGACACCTATAGAATGGGTATTTGTTAAAAAAGGTGAACCAATAGAAATTATTGCAGAATATGAACAATGGAGGCAAATTCGTGATATAAAAGGAAAAGGAGGCTGGGTACATTCAAGTGTATTGTCCGGTAAAAGATCGGTGATTGTGGTAAGTTCCAAGTTAGTAGCTCTGACTCGAGCAGTTAATGATCAACATAAAATTGTTGCAAAAGTAAGTAATTATGTCCGTTGCCTACTTAATAAATGCAAACAAGATTATTGTCAGGTGTGCTGCAAGAATTATACTGGATGGCTACCTAAAACAGTATTGTGGGGAGTATATAAGGATGAATAATATATACTCTTGCCTCTACTGCAAATCCTTGCTCTGTGTCTTATATCTTAATTAGGTTTTAGTGTGACTAGGTTAGGACTCTAGTCACATTACAATTTTTTTCAAAAGGGGTCAAAAGCATATTGCAATCTACACTTTAAAATTATTCAGGCAAGATTCTCCCAAAGATTATTAAATTGATACATCTATACAAATGTATGATAAGGATTGGTTTATAACAATTCTTATGTTACTTTTGGTTCTAAAATCATCCACTAGGCTGAGCCATTCAAGACTAGTAGTAATTTTTTCGGATATATCAAACGGGAGTATTCTAGTAAGCTACTTTATCTCTTGAAATCATAGCAGTATAATAGACTTCTTTCGAAACTCTACTTCTGCTGGTGATTTGTACGTCGATGCGGTACTCGAATCCTCACGTACATTAGAGTACGATGCGGTTCTGCGTTCCGCGTCTCCTTCAAATCCTTCAGCATAAGCAAGTTTCGAAAGAAGTCTATTATACCATTTCCAAAAACTAATCATCATGTCGTTGTACTTCATAATCTCCGCTCCTCACGTACTAGTTATACGTTCCGGTGTTCAACACTCCTACTCCGAGTAGCAATTTAGTTTTGGGAAATGGTATTACTCAAACATAGTTCTTTTTGTAAATTTTTCCATAAAAACTGATCTGATTGAACTAATTTAATCAATTTATCTAGGGCTACTTTATCTTCATTACCATTTCCATGTATTAGTACTATGTCACCATCTTTAACTGTCTCATGTTCAGGAAGCCTATGTATCCACGCACTTGCACCTAATTGTATTAGCCCATAAGAAGTTAATATATCTAATATTTCTTGACTGGCTACTAACCCAGGAAATCTAAAAAATAGAGATGGTAATTCGCCCATTTCAATTAGCAAGTGTTCGGTTTGTAATATTTCATTTTCTATATCAGTATTTGGCAGTAATAAAAAATTGTCTGTAAAATCTTTATCAGGGTAGAAAATATGACTAAAACTATGATTAACCCACGTGATTTTTATATTTTGGGTTGGAAGAGTTTGTAACCACATAAAGTCTTCTAGATGAGTTGCTATCCATAAACCACTTACAGCTATTAATAGGTTTATTTCTTGACTTCTTTTAGCAGTTTTTAAAATTGCATCAAATAAATTATGTTCTAACATTTTTATTGATGGACACATATCTATGGATAAAAAACATCCTTTGACTCCTGGAATATTCTTGAGACCTTGATTCTCTCTACTATCTTTTATATTATTAAAATAATACAATGATCTATAGTATACAGAAGATTCAAGTTCCTTTAATGAGAAATATCTTCCATCTTGATCACTCTTACGGTAAGCACATAAGTTCTGAGCGACTATCTTAATTTCTAGAGTATTAATATTAACTATTACAAAATAGTCCTCATTACTCCTTTTAAATGACCGAATTACAATAAATGACTGATTATTAAATATGCATGGTATATGAGATGTTTTTTTGTAATTAAAGATTAACTTATTTGTTTGTTGCATAAACCTCTTTTTCTTATTACATATTGGAAATTAGGTACAAACTTATAACACCCAAACCTCACTGTTTCATGACTTAGTATAATCCCATGATAGACTATATGTTCCTGAATATCACGATAACTGTTATTGAACCTATGATATAACCATACTGCATGACTGATAATACTAACTGGAAAACGATATCTCTTTGGAGGTTTATTGATGTACATAAATATAAGTAATAGATTACGTGATTATTATGAAACCATTCTATAAATATATACTATCTATTATACAATCCAAATTATTTTTTAGCTTAACTTGACGATGCCATTATGAATGTTTACAAAAATTTTCAAATAACTGCTTGCATAAAGTGAGAATGTAGTATATGTTGCTGCAGCAATAAAAACCGTATTAAACGGTTTATCGTAAAAATAGAGTATATATGCTAAAATCTGTAGAAACAAACAACATAAATCTAACAAATTATCTAATGACAAAAGATAATGTAAATATAAAGAATGCTAATACACCATTGAGCCTAAATACCATAAATATCCATAACAAATATATAAAAGTTAAAATAACAACAGTAGATTTATTGTTCTCAACACAAAAGCAGAATAGAGGTATTCTAAATATTCTATTAACTAATCAACAAGTATATATATCATACATAATAAAAAACAAGACAAACTCCTTATTTAAAACAGTAAGTGATAGCCTTCCTTAATAACTCTTTTAAAACAAGAGGTAAAGGTACGGAAGAATCGTGACCAATATCCCGAAGTTTTATCAAACAAATTCTTCAAAGAAAATAATATACACAATCTAAATTATTAACACATTAAACTTGAGGTTTTACATGAATTTATCTAATCTTCTTATTTGGCTCTCTCCTTTGGTGAGTGGTATTAACTCTGTTTATGGTTTCAGAAATACTAATGAAATAGATGCAAATGGCACATCATTCGTAACTTACGATAATAATGATATTTTAGACTCATTTAACACTAAAACACCTTTTGATTTACTTGAGCAAGAAAAAATTGATCCGTATTTTACAGAAAAACTAGAATCTAAAACAGTACCTATAGAGAAACATTTTGTCCCAGAATTATTTAGAACCATGGATGCAAAAATATCTGACGATAACACTCCATATTTTCAGATAAAGCATCCTTTAAACATGAGCTTAACTCTCAAAGGCTTTACTGTTGATCAGATATTAAAGGTTAAGGCCAGTATTCGTGAATCTATTGCAATATTTGACAGCACAATTGGAATAATACCACTGAAATGGAACACAAATGTACTCTTACCAAGTGGGATGCTCCTCATTGATACATAGCGGGACAGTATATGCCTGGAGGTAACGATCCAGAAAATCCCAATATTATACGATGTGCAATGACAGCTATAATAGGAACACCAGAAGAGTATGATGGTAGTGTTGTGGTACATGAAGTAGCTCATGCCATTCAATATTATAACACTGATGGTAAAGGGATAAGGACGTTATTATCTGAAGGAATTGCAGCATTTGTTCAACGTAATAATGACAATTCTAAACATTTAATTAATTCAGCTCGCTCTCTTTTTGATAACAAGGCATTGCAAAATTATAATGACGATCAAGTTCTAGAGAACTCTATTGGACGATATACAATAGGACCCGTTATAATAAAGTATTATCAAGAATATACACTAGGAACAATAAGAAACTTTTTGGAATGTCGGAAAAATAAAGAAGAACCACAATGTGTAGCTACACACTTAAAACCATACTTTGATGTATCAAAGTTCAAAAAATGGCTAAGTGATAGTGCAGATCCTGCAGCAGCACAGGATACACCCTTTGTTATTATATGCAACCCTAACAGTTCAAAATATGAAATATCATCTTGCGATTCAGGTACAGTGAAATGGGCTGAGGAAGAACTTAATAACCATACCGCAATGTATCAGAGAGTCCAAGGTTGCTTCCCTCATAAACAAAAACATATACCTTCAGATAGTGATATTATAGTCTATTATGATAACTACAAAATATCCTATAATATTAAGGCAGGAGTATCGCTTACTACAATCCAGCAGAGTTCTGCTACAACATATAATTGTGGTACCCATTGGGGAGATTGGCTCTTAGAACTAATACATAGAACGGAAGATGCTATAAGTGATGACAAGAGTTGTGTCTCAATACAACAAGAGATAGGTCGGACTATAATTAAGAATATGCAGAGTTGTCATGCTACTAATAGTGTACAGCCTACTACAACTGTACAGCCTACAAGTGTAGCATCTACTACAACTCCTTATCATATAGATAAAATATTACTAATAAAATGTGATTCTTCTGACTCAGTATGTGTAGTATTTCATTGCAATACACTTAATGGTCTGAATATAGTAGATTCTTATATTAGAGATCATTGTCGATCAATGCCAGTTACAACTCATAATCATCAGGGTAATAATATTGCAGTTACTATAGTCAAAGATGACAACGCTATTCAACAGTTCGAGTGTATTGACGGCTGGGGTGATTGGTTAATGCAACAAATTCAAGGTTCTACTATACAGAGCCTGTTTGCTAATAGAGATATTCCTCATGGTTGTAGAAGTACAACAACTACTACTCCATCTACTCATACTGAAGATAATAACACTGAAGAATCAACAAGCTCTTCTATACCATTAGCTATAGTTGGAACAGGAATAGCAGTAACCACACTAATAGCAATCACAATATATGCTATAAAAAAAATTAAGAGTGGTGGTAGTTCAATTGGTCAGCAAGAAAACTCAATTGTTGAGATGACTATGTCAGCACTTGGTAAAATATTTTCACATCACAATGATGAACCTCTTTCTGCAATACCTGATCAGCCAAAAGCGATACATATAATAACAAAGCAAGATATTAAATCACCTAATCTAAATACGACGACACTCTCGCCAACAATAACTCTTATTAATATATTTGGTACTGAGAATTCAGCAGCAGAGCCATTATTAGGAATAGACGAGCATATATATTATGAGATACCATTTGAATCACTGTTATTAGGTCAGCAGGCATAGTCAAGTTAAGTTGAGAAATAATGAAGAACTTGTCAATGTAAATATAGAAAAAATAGCTTCCATGGGGAACATACTCTTCTGCTTTGAAGAATTGGTTTTTGCAAATATACTGTTCGTAAATGAAGAGTTGGTAGACGAAGGTCAACTTCAAGAAGAGCTAGGAGTGTCAAAGTCGAGCAGCGGAGCGTACATTAGTACGTGAGCAGCGGAGATCTTTAGACACGACGACGCCAATTCTTGAAGTTCATCCCGACTTCCGCATTTTTTAATAAGGCATAAGCTTAGAAGGGTCATAGTGCTAGGATTTTTAAAATTTAGGCACAACATTATTTTGTTATTTTAAATATATTGCAGCATGGTCTGAACGTTTGATGTTAAAGGTTTTATAGATTTTTCTAGCTTCGTTTTTTATTGCACTTGGTAGTCTATAAAGATCACCAGTCTTTGTATGTCTTAAGATTGAATCCTGTACTGATATTAATAATTCAACGATGTTAGTTACACTGATCTTTTGGGTCAGAGCAACCTTGTATTCTATAGTTTTAAGCACTGCAAAACTCATATAACACACAGCTATGTGTGCTTCTATCCTTTGTTTAGTCCAGTGAAAAATTGGACGCATTTGTAAATTATGTTTATTGATTCTAAATTGCTCTTCAATTACCCATAATCTAGCATATTTTGCTATTGCTTCATGTGGAGTTATAGTCTGGTCATTGGTGATTACCCCATGTATGCCATCCCACAACGCATCCTGCTCTATCTTCTCTGCGTCAATATAGCTCTTGCCATTTTCACTAGAAGTATATTTTTTTACTCCACTATTAGATATAAGTTTTTTAGTACTACCAAACTCACCAATAGTCTTATTAATTTTATCTAAAATTTTTTGTCGCTCCTGTGCATCATTAATAGCCCTTTTAGATTTATAACTGGTAATTAGACGTTTACCATCATGCTCTAGATCGGCAATCCAAGTAAGATCATTGCCTATAACAGTAGGCTTATAGTTTTCCTCTGATAATATTTCTTCTTTCTTTTCTTTCTTGAGTGTTTTAAGCTTTGCTGCCACAATATAACGATAACCACCTTCATCGAGAGCTTGCAAGTTAGCTTTACTAAACATTGCACGATCAGCAATAAAACAGACATCTTTAACTTTAAGATACGCTTGCCAGCTGTTAATTGATTTAATTAAGGTGCTAACTTCTGCGGTATTACCACTAAACAGCTCATAGCCAAGTGGTAATCCATCCTCATTAGTTGCTAGGGCAAGAACTAGTTGGGTAGTATTAAAGCGATGATCTTTACTATAGCCAAAGGCTCTTAGCTCATCTATTTCTACTGATTCAAAGTATAGTGTAGTAACATCAAAAAATACTAGGCTAATCTCTTTATTAGGAATCAGGGTTAGGGTGTTTTTAAAGCATAATTCTTTAATTTTAGGTATTTGCTCATGTAATTTGTCCATCATCCGATAAGT
Organism: Candidatus Tisiphia endosymbiont of Myopa tessellatipennis; assembly: GCF_964031105.1. Classification (NCBI taxonomy): domain Bacteria; kingdom Pseudomonadati; phylum Pseudomonadota; class Alphaproteobacteria; order Rickettsiales; family Rickettsiaceae; genus Candidatus Tisiphia; species Candidatus Tisiphia endosymbiont of Myopa tessellatipennis. The sequence continues at coordinate 499,116 of NZ_OZ035005.1, forward strand.
AGCATCTAGATCATGATGCCTGTCAAATTGATCGCTTAAATACTCAACTATCCCTTTTTTACTATTTGGTCTTACCATACGGGCTAACACTAAATCCTTCAGCATCCCAGCGTCACGTTTCCTTGCTAGTAACTGGTTAAAATGCATTTGATCATAAACATGCCCCCCTATTTGATGCACTCCTTCAACAACTCGCTTGACTTCTACAACCTCATTTAGTTTTACTTCGTTAACAGGTAGAATATCTTTTAGCAGCTTGTTAGTTGGACGACCTCTTTTAACCTCGTTAGTATCATCAGTAAACAAATTCCCCTGCCCAGTTGCAGCTTCTCTCTCAGCTTTAATCTTGGCAATCAAATATTGTGCTAGGGCAACTAATTTAGCTTCTTCTACTTCATCTACGAAGACTCCTAAATGACGTACTATACGCTGTTTGACGTTACCTTTACTATCACGATAACCTTCCACTATTTGAATAGATTGCCTTGGACTATTAGGAGTTTTTTTACGACGTATGTACATATTAGGGCTATAAAATATGGGGCTATATTTAATTAATTAAATAATAAACAACATCGCAGTTAAAGTCAATAATAAAATATCTACTAGGCACAACAGAACGAGAGTACCACTTCACCTCCTTACTAATGCCACTTATAACAACTAATATCAAAAAATCTGCGGAAGTCAGGAGCAGCGGAGCGTACATTAGTACGTGAGCAGCGGAGATCTTTAGACACGACGACGCCAATTCTTGAAGTTCATCGAGTATACTTGCGGGGTATAGTCAATTCGATATAAGAATTGTTAATTTTTATATCGCATTGAGATAAATCCAATTCTCCAAATCATTCGAGTATACACGTAATAAAACCTTGATTGCAAAGGCAGCCCTATAGTACCATACATTTTTTATATAACCACTATTAAAATGGCTACTGATCGTCTATTAGCGAGGAGACGCTGAAAGCGGCGACGCGGCAATCTAGGATACGCGAAGCGTTACTCTAAAAAAACAGCTTCGCTGTTTACCTAGATCGCTACGGCATCTAAAGAGCCTTGCTATGACGATTATAGAAAAATGTAGGGTACTATGAGGCAGCCCCTACACCACATGGAATGTTGAACTAGGATATAATACTCCTATACTAAGCAAAGCATGTGAACTTAGGGTTTACTTGGTTTTTGTTGGGGTATTTTGATCAGTCTGTCGATCTAGCTGTTGATTTGACTGTTCTTGTTTCAAAAGCTTACTTTTCTCCTCTATTGAGTTAAGAAAGAAATAAGTAAACGTTAGAAACCCGACCAAAAGCGGGATAACGACAAATATAATTGCCTTTAATTTTCTAGCCGATTCTTCACGATCCAAGCGGCTTTCTCTTTCTTCTTCTGTTTCTTCAATCTTTTCTGTTTCAACATTTAATTCGTTAGTAATAATTTCTGAATTTAAATTGTCTTTTAACATTTGTATAACCTATTAATTCTATAGTTAAGAAAGATTTTAATAAACCCTAGCATAGTTGTTTGAGTCTTACAAGTAATAATATAAAATTAATTTATAAATATCTAAAAAAATCGTTAAATCATTAAAATAATAATAATTAAGTTAATTTAAGTAATTATTTTACAACACAAGGTATTTGTGATAAAATTTTATGAGTTGATAAATCCAGTATGTTCATAATTGTATTTGGTAACAAACCTAAATAAATTATTGCTACACAAAGCGGCATAATTGCAAGTATCTCATAAAGATATAGATCTTTAAAACTTATAACCTGATTATTAGTAATTTGTCCTAGCATTACTTCCTTATAAAGTTTTAGCATATAAACAGCTCCAAGAATAATGCCAACACTACTTATAATAGCTGCTACTACATTAGCTTGATAAATACCTACCAAACTTAAAAATTCTCCTATAAAACCGCTAGTGCCTGGTAAACCTATAGAGCCAAGCATGGCAATCATGAAAAAGGTGGCGAGTATTGGCATTTTATTTGCCACTCCACCATATTTGTCTATCTCCTTAGTATGCAATCTATCATACAAAGTACCAATTATCAAAAACAAAGCAGATGCCACAGTGCCATGACTAATCATTTGATATATGGCTCCCTTAATCCCAGCTTCTGTTAAGCTAAAAATTCCTCCAGTCACATAGCCCATATGAGCTATCGATGAATAAGCTATCATCTTTTTCATGTCTCTTTGAGTCAGTGCTACTAGTGAACCATATATTACAGCAAAAATACTCAGCACTAATACATAAAATACAAATTCTTTTGATATATTTGGAAACATTGGTAATGATACACGTAAAAACCCATATGCTCCAAGTTTTAACAATATACCAGCCAAAATGACAGATCCAGCAGTTGGTGCTTGTACGTGTGCATCAAGAAGCCACGTATGGAACGGCAGCATAGGAACTTTCACTGCGAAGGCTATAAAGATTGCCCACCATAAAACCCTCTGCACCGGTAATGTTAATGAAGGTACTAATTCGTTTAGATTAAGCATATTAAAACTATGAACTTGGCTATAAATATATATGAGTGACAATAAGAAAAATACCGACCCCGAAAAAGTATAGAGGAAGAATTTTACGGCAGCATAAACTTTATTTTCACCTCCCCAAATTCCTATAATTATATACATAGGGATCAATATTACTTCAAAAAATAAGTAAAATAATAGTAAATTCATTGAGCAGAAAGCCCCAATGCAAAAAGACTCAATTAATAAAAAACAAAATAAGAATTCTTTGATATATTTTTTGACGGTAAATAAGCTAGCTATAATACAGATAAGGGTTAAAAAGCTTGTCAGAACAACAAAAAATATTGAAATTCCGTCAACTCCAATGTGGAATTCAAGACCTATAGATTGAATCCAACTATAACATTCTACAAATTGATAAAGTTTTGATGTATTATCAAATTGAACTAATAAATAAATAGTAGATATTAGGGTTAGGATAGAGCTTAAAACTGCGACATACATCGCATAAACTTGTTTATTTTGGGCTTGCTTATTTACTGACTTACTTTGGTTGATAAATAGCAGAATATATAATGCACTTACTAAAGGCAAAAAAATACTTATTGATAAGATCGGTAACCCGGACATTTTAAGCTCTAATAATCAAATTACGCGAATTTGGAATAAGAATTTGTCAATTCTTATCCCAAATTCGGTGAAATTATCGAAACAATCAGATTTGAGACGGCTCTGCATCTGATTGTTAAACTAATATTTTGCTAAAAACATGATTTTAAAAGATTAAAATCATGTTTTTAGCTTTAGAAAGGTTTAAAATGCATTCGCGTTAGCCGCTTTAAGAATGCATTTTTCCTTATATTAAAGCCAATTAGGGATAAAAATTAACTAATTCTTATCCCTAATTGGGGTAAATTAACTCCGATAACTTTAGCGTTTATTAGAATATACAAAACTAATATCTCTTGAACCACGCTCAATTGCTGCTGCTACCTTTAGAGTATTATATTCATCAAGGGCTTTTCCTATTACTTGCATGCCAAGAGGCAACCCCCTAGAAGATAATGCAGCAGGTACAGAGCAACAAGGAAGACCGGCAAGACTAGCTGGAATAGTAAATAAATCGTTTAAATACATTGTCACAGGATTATCTTGTTTCTCACCTAAGTTAAAAGCTTCGGATGGTGCAGATGGCAAAATTATTGCTTCAACTTGTGCAAAAGCTTTCTTGAAATCATCTAAAATCAAGCGTCTTATTTTTTGGGCTTTTAAGTAATAAGCATCCATAAAAGCAGATGAAAGTAAATAAGTACCAATCATAATACGTCTTTTAACTTCAGCACCAAAGCCAGCAGTCCTTGTTTTTTCATACATTTCCTCAATGGATATTCCCTCATTTCCTACCCTAATTCCATATCTTATACCATCATATCTAGATAAATTAGATGAGGTTTCAGCAGGTGCTATAACGTAATATGCAGCTAGAGCATATTTAGAATAGGGTAATGAAATATCAATAATTTCTGCCCCATCATTTTTTAGAATATCAATAGTATGCTGCCACATCTTAATAATATCCGGTTGTATACCATCTTGTTTCATAATATCAAATGGTACACCTATTTTCATGTTTTTTGCACTACTATTACATGCTGATCTTAGCTCTAGTACCTCAGAGTTTATAGAAGTAGAATCATTTTCATCAAAACCAATCATGGCTTGTAGCATTAAAGCAGTATCTTCAACAGTTCTTGTAAGTACTCCAGCTTGGTCAAGCGAACTGGCAAAAGCAATCATACCATATCTAGAACAGCGACCATATGTTGGTTTGAAGCCAACAAGCCCAGTATAACTAGCGGGCTGGCGAACAGAACCTCCTGTATCACTTCCAAGAGCTGCCATAGCTAAAAAGCTACTGACAGCAGCTGACGAGCCTCCAGAAGATCCACCAGGGACTACCGGAGTTGTAGGTGCATCTACCGCTTTCCAAGGACTAATAACGTTACCAAAATAGCTAGTAATATTAGCCGATCCCATGGCAAACTCATCCATATTAGCCTTACCAAGCATTATTGTGCCATGATCTCGAACATTTTTACTTACAGTAGATTCATATGTTGGGACAAAGTTGCTGAGTATTTTTGAGGCGGCAGTAGTCAGTACTCCTTTTGTACAAAAAAGATCTTTTACAGCAATAGGAATTCCTTCTAAGGGTCTTGCTATTCCATTATGATAATTTTGATCAGCAATTTTAGATTGCTCTAAAGCAATATCTGTAGTTTCAGTAATATAAGCATTTAACTCTTTATGTTTGTCCATTTCTTTAATATGTGCTTTAGTCAGCTCAACACACGAAAATTCTTTATTTTTTAAGGCTTTAAGGGCTTGTGTGATGGTTAATTTTATAATTTCTGACATATTTTACTCTACTACTTTTGGGACAACAAAACATTTTACTTCTTTGGCAAGTTCTGCCTTATCATTAGGCACATTAGCAAATAATTCATCAGAAATGTCACCATACAATACTTGGTCTTTTCGCATTCTTTGGTGCATATCACAAACAGAAGTAAGTGGTTCAACGTTACTACAGTCTACATCGTTTAAAATGTTGATCATATTCATCATCTCAGTTAATTGATGGGCAAAACTGCTTATCTCTTTTTGGGTAAAATTAAACCTAGCAAGTTTTGCTATTTTTTGTACTTCTTCATTTGTAATCATTATATACCTTCAAATATTATAGTCATTATAGCATGAAATATGTCTGCACTAATAGTTTATGGCTATTTTATGAAAAAATATACCTAAGTCATTTAGGTGGCATCTCTTTAAGGAATGACACCTATTTTTAGACTTAAATAGTCAGTATTTCTTGTTCTTTTTGTTTAACATGCAAGTCTACTTTATTACTATACTCATCAGTTAATTTTTGGATTTCTTCTGATAGGTTATGTTGTTCATCTTCAGTTATGATACTGTTTTTTTCTAACTTTTTTAAATCTTCATTACCATCCCTTCTTATATTACGCAAGGCAATTTTAGTATTCTCTCCATATTTGTGAGCAAACTTAACAAGCTCTTTGCGGCGTTCTTCAGTAAGTAGCGGTATTGTGATTCTTATTAGCTGTCCATCTGATGAGGGGTTTAGACCCAAATTTGTATCCATAATAGCTTTTTCTACAAATTTTACTATAGATTTATCCCACACCTGTACAGTAATAGTCCGTGCATCTGGAGTTGAGAGACTTGCTACTTGCGACAATGGTACTTTATCTCCATATGCTTCAACCAATACAGGGTCAAGTAAGTTAACTGAAGCTCGACTAGTCCTGAGTCCCTTAAGTTCGTGATCTAATACCCTTATCGAACTATCCATTTTTGATTGTAATTCTTTACGTATAGTTGCTTTATCCATACTTTACTCACCTTCTTGAATTTTTGTATATTCACCTTTTCCTTGCAGTACTTTTGCAAAATTACCTTTCTCTTTAATAGAAAATACCTTAATTGGCAAGTTGTTTTCTCTAGCCACAGCAATAGCAGCAATATCCATAACTTGTAAATTATCTTTTAAAAGATTAGTATAACTTATAGTAGAATATTTCACTGCATTAAGGTTCTTTGTCGGATCTGCATTATATACACCATTAACCTTAGTACCTTTTAGTAATAAATCACAGCTCATTTCAATTGCTCTTAAAACAGCTGCACTATCAGTAGTACAAAATGGATTACCAGTACCGCCGGCAAAAATTACTACTCTACCTTTTTCTATATGTTTTTTTGCTTTACGACGTATATAAGGCTCACAAACGCTCATCATAGGGATTGCAGAAAGGACTCTAGTATGAACACCCAAACTTTCCATAATATTTTGTAGAGTAAGTGCGTTTATTACCGTACCAAGCATGCCAATATAATCACCAGCAGCTCTTTCCATGCCAAATAAGACATCAGTGCCACGATAAATATTGCCACCGCCAACGACCACACATACTTCTATTCCAAGATCAATTGCTTCCTTTATATCTTCAGCAATTCCTAGGATTATAGAGTATTCATGACCAAATTGTTTGTTGCCCATTAAGGCTTCGCCAGAAACTTTTAATAGGACTCGTTTATATTGCAAAGAGGACATAAATTAAACTCTTGGTTTTATAAATTTTCTATGTAAACCCTAAATACACTCTCGATGTACCCCAATTCGGGATAAGAATTTGTCAATTCTTATCCCGAATTCGCATGATGTCATTCCTGCGACTCATCTTCGAGATAAATATGAGCAGAAATTATGCTATAGAACGTGAGTATTATGCGACGAGTGGAGTGTAGAATTAAATTCTCGTTACTGACTACATGTATGAACCTCCTGTAAAATGCAAGAAAAAAATAACATCTAATAGCAAAAATGCAAATGCATACATGTATCCGGCTTATAGTTAATAAATTATGTGTAATTTATCCTACAGCCCTGATGGAATTCGCTGGCTTACAAATTTACTATATACTTATCATTTTATCGGCTTCAAAGAGCCATTGTAGTCATCAGTTTTTTTGTAAGCTAAGGTTTGTCTTATTTACCATCAATATTATTATCTCACGCATATTCCGGGTTGGAATCTTTTACATATTCTTTGTTTACCTATTAATTAATAAACCACTATTTATTTTATTTTATGTTAATTATAATAGCTCTGTGCTACAAACTTTACTCTCTACATAATCATCCCCTGACCTTAGTACTGCAAACACCACTCTTGCCAGTTTATTAGCTACAGCAACTACTGTTTTATTATGTCCATTTCGCTCAGATAAATTAAACATCCACTGCGTAAATTTGCTAAAATCTTTTTTAGATTTTTGTTCTTCCAATGTAAATCTTATCTTGGCATTTAGTACAGCTCTAGCTCCTTGGATCAATAGAGTACGCAAGTAAACATCACCTCGCTTGCTAATTCCAAGCAACTTATCTTTCCCTCCACTGGAATGCTGCCTTGGCACTAATCCAAACCATGCCGATAATTGCCTACCATTCTCAAAACTTGTAGCATTACCTATTGATGCTATTAAAGCAGTAGCAGTAATTAAACCAAGACTAGGTATAGCTGTTAATCGTTGATATTGAGTTAAGTTGCTAGCTATTATTTTTAATCTTTTTTCTATCTCTTTTATTTTTTTGTCATTATCCAAAAATTCCTCTTTCAGTTCACTAAATGTTTGATAACCCAGCTGGCTTAAATTTCCTTCATCTAAAATCTCGGTTAATTTTGTCATAACCTTATTGATCCCTTGAGGAATAATAAAACCAAATTCATGTAGTAGACCCCTAATTTCATTAGCAAGGGCAGTACGATTTTTTACCAATCTCTCTCTTACTCGATGAATTGATAAAATATCTTGTTGTTCTACAGTTCTAATTGGTACAAACCTCATATTTGGTCTTGTTACCGCTTCACATATAGCTTCTGCATCAGCTTGATCATTTTTATTAGTTTTAACATACGGTTTGACAAATTGTGCTGCCATTAGTTTTACTGTATGCCCCAATTTAGTTATTTCTCTTGCCCAGTAACTAGCTCCGCCGCAAGCTTCCATCCCTACCAAACATTTTGGTAAATTAGCCATAAATGTTAAAACTTGATCTCTCATTAATTTTTTCTTTAATACCGTCTTACCATTTTTATCTACACCATGAATTTGGAAAATTCTTTTTGCAATATCTATACCAATTGTGGTAACTTCCATCTTAGCCTCCTGATTGTTATTTTAATATTTAATATTAACTTTAGAAGATTAGCAACTGCTTTTCATTCTGTATATCAGGAGGGCCATACCATTATTTTTTCACCTGTGGAATTTTATAATAAATAAATACTGATAAAAGTGTACTTTAATGACAAGAGTTTTTATTTGAAACAAAACAATGGTAATACACATAAGAAGCATTATGTTGACTAATTTTTAGTATGTCAAGTAGAAAAGTGATGTTTACATGACTACAAACTTCATGCCAAAACCACTGCAAACCTGATTCTTTAGACGTTTTAAGCACTTTTTTGTCTCGAAGATGAGAAGCGAAGCAATCTAGGAAACAATCTATAGATAAATGATGTTACTGGATTGCTTAGTCGGCCTTACAGCCTCCTCGCCAATAGACGTATAGGGAAGCTGTATTTACTAACTTTCAACAGTTATGGTACTATATGCACACTCCGCTTGCTCACCATTCATTTTCAAATCCAATCCTCCAAATCATTTAAGTATACCCTGTCTATTCCAGTGATCTGACTTTTTTAAAAAATTCCTTCATTAAATTCTCAGAAATTTTTGCTGAAAAACCACTATATATTTCAGGATGGTAAAAACAAGATTTACTGTTAAAGAAACGCCCACTATTCTCAACTCCTCCCTGTTTTGGGTCATTTGCTGCATAAAATAATCTGCCTATTCTAGCGAAAGATATTGCAGCAGCACACATTGTACATGGTTCTAAAGTAACATACATATCACAGTCTGATAGATTCTTACTAGATAGAATTTGACAAGATTGATTTATCGCGACAATTTCAGCATGGAGTAGCGGATTCTTTGTTTGTTCAACAATATTATGAGCCTTTGAAATAACTTTGTTACTTATTCTATTAACTATAATAGCACCTACCGGAATTTCATTTTCATTAAAAGCAAGTTGTGCCTGCTTTAAAGCCTCCTCCATGAAGAAATTGTTAAATTTGGTTGATGTTTTCACGGTAATTCACTTTTTCCTCATAACCATATGGATCTAGGTGAATAATTATTTCTGCACTTGGAAACTCTAATAACAATGCAATATAAATTTTATCACTAATATAATGAGAACTATACAATGACATATCTCCGTCCATTTCTATGTGACATTGTATAAACGGCTTACTTGCAGCATATCTAGTCTTCATTTCGTGTATACCTTTTACTTCTTTAAATCTAGTAATTATTGAGAGAATTTTTTTTCTATCTTCTTCAGGCATTTCTTCATCAATAAGATTTTTAAAAGCTTTTCTGAATAAAGCATAAGAGGCATATATTATATATATTGCAATACCAATGCCAAATAATGAATCTATAAACCAAAAATGAGTACTTAATTTTATAGAAACAATTACGCCAACATTTGTTAGTAAATCTGTAAAATAATGTAATTTATCTACTTTGATTATTTCAGAACCAGTTTTTTTTATCACATAAGTTTGATAAGCCACCAAAATAAAAGTTAGGATAATGCATAAATATAGTACATTAATGCCAAATTCTATATTGCTTGGAACTGATCCATCAATAAGAGACCTTAAAGAAGAAAAACCCATAAATAAACCCGAAACAACAAAGAATACTGCTTGTGAAAAAATTGCTAAATCTTGGATTTTTTCATGACCAAATCTATGGTGATAATCAGGTGGCTGCAGTGAAAAACGAATAGCAATCAAATTAATAAGAGATGATGAAATATCAAGCATAGTATCAATTAAAGACGCTAGAATAGATTGAGAATCAGTTACTAGCCATGCATAAGATTTAATAAATAAAATGAATACAGCTATACTAAAAGACAAATAAGATGAGGACTTGATTAAAATTTGATGTTCTGAATTAGTCATATAAAATTTTCGATTTTATAGTATAAAATGTATTAGTGTTAGTATATATTAGTGTATAGTATATACTAACCCTAGGGTGTGTCAAATAACGTAACTCTTAAACATATGGTTTTTATGAATTTAACATGCAAAATTATAGCAATTATTTTAGCAGCAACAATGTTACACGGCTGTTCTGGTATGAATAAACAAGGTGGTGGAACGCTAATTGGTGGTGTAGCTGGCGGACTTTTAGGATCACAATTTGGTAAAGGGACTGGTCGTCTTGCTGCAACTGGTATAGGTGTTTTAGCTGGTGCACTTATTGGTGGTCAAATTGGTCAAACTATGGATGAACATGATAGGAAATTGGCAGAGCTAAGTTCTCAGAAAGCATTAGAGGCTACTCCTAGTGGTCAGAGTGTAGAGTGGCGTAACCCAGATAGTGGTAATTACGGGTATGTAACACCAAGCAAAGCTTTCAAAGACGATAGTGGTCAGTATTGCCGTGAATATACTCAGGTAGTTGTTGTGGGTGGTAAGCAAGAAAAAGCTTATGGGAAAGCTTGTCGTAGACCAGATGGTCAATGGGAAATTGTGCTTTAAGCTCTATCAAAATTTATCATCAGTTGACCTTTATACCCCGTTTAGAATATAATAATCAGGCTAGCACTAAGCCTGATTGTTTCTATTGTAAGCCCCCCAACTTTTAAATTCCCCTTATTAATGGGATAACGTAACAAAATTAGAGAGTGAGAATGAAGCAATATAGTGATTTTTCGAAGATTATTCATCGTGAAGGCTACATATTTATCGTAAGCTTTGCAGTTGTGACTTTTTTACTTTCTACTGTTCATAATAGTTTTGGATATGTAGGATTAGTTATAACGATTTGGTGTATATATTTTTTTAGGAATCCGGATCGATTTACCCCTATTAGTGACGATCTAGTAGTCAGTCCAGCAGACGGAACAGTGCAAAAAATAACTGAAGCAATTCCTCCGCTAGAACTTGGTCTTGGTAATCAGGAAATGATTAGAGTTAGTATTTTTTTGAATATTTTTAATGTTCATGTAAATCGTATTCCAGCTAATGGAAAGATTTTATCCCTACATTATAATCCAGGAAAATTTTTCAATGCCTCTCTTGATAAGGCAAGTATATATAACGAACGTCAGTCTGTTTTAATGGAAACAAATAGTGGTCATAAAATTGCGTTTGTTCAAATAGCAGGATTAATAGCAAGAAGAATATTATGTGATTTAGAAGAAGATACTGAGGTTAGGGTTGGCGATAGGTATGGTATCATCCGCTTTGGTAGTAGAGCTGATGTCTATCTGCCGCTTAAAACTGCACTTTGTGTCACTGAGGGTCAGACTTCAGTTGGTGGAGAAACTATTATTGCTGATTTTAGGATCAAGAAAACATCTGAACTTAAGTTTGAAAAAAGGTAATATTCTTACTGCTTTAATATAAGTATACAGGTATAAATTGCTTAAAATACACAAAGTTAAAATAACAAAACCAATCCCGTTTATAAAATTGCTTCCTAATTTTATCACTTTATTGGGTCTTGTGGTTGGTGTTAGTGCTATTAAATTTGGATTAGATGGTAGATGGGAAAAGGCTGTATATTGTACCTTAGTTGCAGCTATAATAGATGGAATTGATGGTAGGATAGCAAGAATGCTAAATGCTACCAGTCCTTTTGGTGCTGAACTGGATTCATTATGTGATTTTGCTAATTTTGGAGTAGTCCCAGCTTATCTTGTATATTTATGGTCTTTCCAACAATATGAATATAAAGTATTTTCATGGGGTTCTATATTATTGTTTATGGTATGCATGGCCTTAAGGCTTGCAAGGTTTAATACTGCTATTTTTCAGGAGATACATAATAAGAAAATAGAATATTTTTTTACAGGCGTGCCTGCACCTTGTGGAGCTTTACTTGCTCTAATGCCAATGATTTTGGATTTTGAAGTAAGTAGCGTTTTAGGTATCAATATCCGTAAACATACTATTATGATAAATTTATATATTGTTGTAATTGCTTTTTTACTTGCCAGCAGCCTACCAACATTTTCAACAAAAAATATTAATATAAAACACGAATATTTATCATTAGCGATGATGGTATTTGCTGTTATCATTATAAGTCTTATTATATATCCATGGTATTTGTTACCATCCATTGCCTTTATATATATGTTATCTATACCAGTGTGCTATTTTATTAGCAGGAAATTCTATTAGATTTGTTGCATAATAACTAGGGACAAGTAAGTTAGTCAAGGAAAAGGACTTACTTTTTACAGTCTATGAGTATAAATATAGTATACTAGAATGCTCTAGAGAATTGGTCTATCGAATTATAATAGGAATTAAGTTAGGGACTTATAAGGTCATTTGTAATGGATGCTAAGATTAAGTTGCGTTTGAGTTGGATTAAGTTATATAAACAGTTAGAGCATGCAGGAAAAGTATGCGAACATTATGGTATTTCACGCTTTACATTACGCAAGTGGTACAAACGCTATGAAGTATTAGGTAAAAATGGTTTGTGTGATATTAGTAGTAAGCCCAAAAACTTTCCTTTTTAAAAAAGAAGTGAAGTTGATGAAAAAAAATGCTTAAAAAACATAATGTAGCTCCGTTGAATTTAAAACGTCATTATCGTAAACAGATTAAACGTTATAGTTCTAAGATTCCAAGAGAAAGGGTGCAAATGGACGTTTGTAAAATCGCTAATAATTTATACCAATATACTGCCATAGACGATTACACTAGGTATAAGGTATTGGCTTTATATAATCGGCGTACTGCTACAAATACTGTAACTTTCTTGGAACAGGTTATAGAACGTATGCCTTTTCCTATACAACGTCTGCAAACTGATAGAGGTCAGGAATTTTTTGCTTATGTGGTACAAGAATATTTGCAGAAGAAGATCAAGTTTCGCCCTATCCAACCATTATCTCCTCACTTGAATGGTAAGGTAGAAAGATCGCAAAGAACAGATTTAGACGAATTTTATAGTAGCACTGATCCTAAGAATCAAGAGCTTCAGAGTAAGCTTATGATTTGGGAAGAGTATTATAATAAGCATCGATCGCATAGTGTTCTGCATGGTAAAACTCCCACAACTGTTGAAAGTTTACAAATACCTATACCACAGCGTCATTGCAAGCGTAAGCGAAACAATCTATAGATAAATGATGTTACTGGATTGTTTCGTCGGCCTTACAGCCTCCTCGCGACTCATCTTCGAGATAAATATGAGCAGAAATTATGCTATAGAACGTGAGTATTATGCGACGAGTGGAGTGTAGAATTAAATTCTCGTTACTGACTACATGTATGAACCTCCTGTAAAATGCAAGAAAAAAATAACATCTAATAGCAAAAATGCAAATGCATACATGTATCCGGCTTATAGTTAATAAATTATGTGTAATTTATCCTACAGCCCTGATGGAATTCGCTGGCTTACAAATTTACTATATACTTATCATTTTATCGGCTTCAAAGAGCCATTGTAGTCATCAGTTTTTTTGTAAGCTAAGGTTTGTCTTATTTACCATCAATATTATTATCTCACGCATATTCCGGGTTGGAATCTTTTACATATTCTTTGTTTACCTATTAATTAATAAACCACTATTTATTTTATTTTATGTTAATTATAATAGCTCTGTGCTACAAACTTTACTCTCTACATAATCATCCCCTGACCTTAGTACTGCAAACACCACTCTTGCCAGTTTATTAGCTACAGCAACTACTGTTTTATTATGTCCATTTCGCTCAGATAAATTAAACATCCACTGCGTAAATTTGCTAAAATCTTTTTTAGATTTTTGTTCTTCCAATGTAAATCTTATCTTGGCATTTAGTACAGCTCTAGCTCCTTGGATCAATAGAGTACGCAAGTAAACATCACCTCGCTTGCTAATTCCAAGCAACTTATCTTTCCCTCCACTGGAATGCTGCCTTGGCACTAATCCAAACCATGCCGATAATTGCCTACCATTCTCAAAACTTGTAGCATTACCTATTGATGCTATTAAAGCAGTAGCAGTAATTAAACCAAGACTAGGTATAGCTGTTAATCGTTGATATTGAGTTAAGTTGCTAGCTATTATTTTTAATCTTTTTTCTATCTCTTTTATTTTTTTGTCATTATCCAAAAATTCCTCTTTCAGTTCACTAAATGTTTGATAACCCAGCTGGCTTAAATTTCCTTCATCTAAAATCTCGGTTAATTTTGTCATAACCTTATTGATCCCTTGAGGAATAATAAAACCAAATTCATGTAGTAGACCCCTAATTTCATTAGCAAGGGCAGTACGATTTTTTACCAATCTCTCTCTTACTCGATGAATTGATAAAATATCTTGTTGTTCTACAGTTCTAATTGGTACAAACCTCATATTTGGTCTTGTTACCGCTTCACATATAGCTTCTGCATCAGCTTGATCATTTTTATTAGTTTTAACATACGGTTTGACAAATTGTGCTGCCATTAGTTTTACTGTATGCCCCAATTTAGTTATTTCTCTTGCCCAGTAACTAGCTCCGCCGCAAGCTTCCATCCCTACCAAACATTTTGGTAAATTAGCCATAAATGTTAAAACTTGATCTCTCATTAATTTTTTCTTTAATACCGTCTTACCATTTTTATCTACACCATGAATTTGGAAAATTCTTTTTGCAATATCTATACCAATTGTGGTAACTTCCATCTTAGCCTCCTGATTGTTATTTTAATATTTAATATTAACTTTAGAAGATTAGCAACTGCTTTTCATTCTGTATATCAGGAGGGCCATACCATTATTTTTTCACCTGTGGAATTTTATAATAAATAAATACTGATAAAAGTGTACTTTAATGACAAGAATTTTTATTTGAAACAAAACAATGGTAATACACATAAGAAGCATTATGTTGACTAATTTTTAGTATGTCAAGTAGAAAAGTGATGTTTACATGACTACAAACTTCATGCCAAAACCACTGCAAACCTGATTCTTTAGACGTTTTAAGCACTTTTTTGTCTCGAAGATGAGTCGCGACTTATCTTCGAGACAAAAAAGTGCTTAAAACGTCTAAAGAATCAGGTTTGCAGTGGTTTTGGCATGAAGTTTGTAGTCATGTAAATGATATTTTTTATTTGATAATGCTGGAATTTAGAGATATAATCTCTTTCATGTATATTACAACTGTTCCAAATAGAAATTCTCGTCCTGCAATATTGCTTCGTACCTCTTATCGCGAAGACGGGAAAGTATTAAATAAAACCCTAGCTAACTTAACTAACTGGGATGATTTACGCATTGAGGCTTTTAAGAAGATGCTGAAAGGTGAATTTGATGGTTTAGATGGTGTTCCTGAGGTTGGTGAAAGTTTTGGGACTATTTTTCTACTAAAAAGAATTGCTGATGAAATTGGTATTACTAAGGCTCTTGGTACTAGAAGCAAAGAAGCTTTATTGAGTCTATTTTTGGTTTTAGCACGCTTTGCTCACCAAGGGTCTAGACTTTCCAGCGTGAAATGGGCGAAATCGCATGCGATATCTGATGTATTATCTGTCGATTCATTTGATGAAACCCATTTATATCAGGCTCTAGAATGGTTAGAAGAGAACCAAGAAAAGATCGAATTAAAATTATTTAAAACTTATCAAAAGAAAAATAACAAGCCGCCTGTTATGCTTTTATATGACGTCACTTCCAGCTATTTCGAAGGAACAGAGAATGAACTTGCGGAATATGGGTACAATCGGGATAAAAAGAAGGGTAAAAAGCAAATAGTGATTGGTCTATTAACTGATGATCATGGCGAACCTTTGGCTGTTAGAGTTTTTAAGGGTAATAGTGCTGATCCTTCTACCATTTATGAGCAGATTGAGCTAGTAAAATCTAATTTTGGTATTAAGAATATAGTCTTTGTTGGTGATAAAGGAATGATTAAGAGGACAGGCAAAGAAGGATGGGACTATATTACAACCTTAAGTAAAGTTGAGATTGAAAGCTTAAAGAAAAGCGGAGTTTTGCAATATAGTTTTTTTGAAGAACAGCTATGCGAAGTAACCAATAATGGCAAAAGATATATTTTAAGGAAGAATGGTTCTATAGCCCGAAAAGTTGAGTTTGATAGGAATAACCGAGTTGAAAAATTGGTTGCAAAGATTGAAGAGCGTAATATATATGTATCAACCCATAAGAAAGCAAAGCTAGAACTTGGTTTAAATAATATTCAAAAAATTGCCAAAGAATGGCGGATAGATAAATTTATCAACCTAAAATTAGACGGCAACCAAATAGTGGTTGAAATTGATCAAGATAAGAAAAAAGAGTTGTTTGCTCTTGATGGTTGTTATGCGATTGAAACACAGATTGAAATTAAACTGATGAGTAAAGAATTGGTTGATAAAGCTTACCATAATTTACATGAAGTAGAATTGAATTTTAGCAGTATGAAGACAGGATTACTCGAGGTAAGACCGATCTTTTTAAGGAAAAGCAACAGAACGAAGGGACATGTATTTGTTTGCATGTTGGCATTAAAAATATGGCACTATATGAAAAATAAGTTGAAACAAGGTTGTGGCGTAACCAAGGATGGTAAATATAATGTGACCATTGAGGAAGCATTAAGAGAGCTGGATAAAGTATGTTTTTTATATTACACAATCAAGGGTTGCAAAGTTGCAAGATTACCAAAATTAAGCGAGTTTCAACAAAATTTATTCAATTTATTTGATTTAACGATGCCCCAAATGACAAAATCTGCAAAATGATAAAATAATGGTATGGATCTCCTGATATACAGAATGAAAAGCAGTTGCTAATCTTCTAAAGTTAATATTAAATATTAAAATAACAATCAGGAGGCTAAGATGGAAGTTACCACAATTGGTATAGATATTGCAAAAAGAATTTTCCAAATTCATGGTGTAGATAAAAATGGTAAGACGGTATTAAAGAAAAAATTAATGAGAGATCAAGTTTTAACATTTATGGCTAATTTACCAAAATGTTTGGTAGGGATGGAAGCTTGCGGCGGAGCTAGTTACTGGGCAAGAGAAATAACTAAATTGGGGCATACAGTAAAACTAATGGCAGCACAATTTGTCAAACCGTATGTTAAAACTAATAAAAATGATCAAGCTGATGCAGAAGCTATATGTGAAGCGGTAACAAGACCAAATATGAGGTTTGTACCAATTAAAACTGTAGAACAACAAGATATTTTGTCAATTCATCGGGTAAGAGAGAGATTGGTAAAAAACCGTACGGCACTTGCGAATGAAATTAGAGGATTATTACATGAATTTGGTTTTATTATTCCTCAAGGGATCAATAAGGTTATGACAAAATTAACCGAGATTTTAGATGAAGGAAATTTAAGCCAGCTGGGTTATCAAACATTTAGTGAACTGAAAGAGGAATTTTTGGATAATGACAAAAAAATAAAAGAGATAGAAAAAAGATTAAAAATAATAGCTAGCAACTTAACTCAATATCAACGATTAACAGCTATACCTAGTCTTGGTTTAATTACTGCTACTGCTTTAATAGCATCAATAGGTAATGCTACAAGTTTTGAGAATGGTAGGCAATTATCGGCATGGTTTGGATTAGTGCCAAGGCAGCATTCCAGTGGAGGGAAAGATAAGTTGCTTGGAATTAGCAAGCGAGGTGATGTTTACTTGCGTACTCTATTGATCCAAGGAGCTAGAGCTGTACTAAATGCCAAGATAAGATTTACATCGGAAGAACAAAAATCTAAAAAAGATTTTAGCAAATTTACGCAGTGGATGTTTAATTTATCTGAGCGAAATGGACATAATAAAACAGTAGTTGCTGTAGCTAATAAACTGGCAAGAGTGGTGTTTGCAGTACTAAGGTCAGGGGATGATTATGTAGAGAGTAAAGTTTGTAGCACAAAGCTATTATAATTAACATAAAATAAAATAAATAGTGGTTTATTAATTAATAGGTAAACAAAGAATATGTAAGAGATTCCAACCCGGAATATGCGTGAGATAATAATATTGATGGTAAATAAGACAAACCTTAGCTTACAAAGAAACTGATGACTACAATGGCTCTTTGAAGCCGATAAAATGATAAGTATATAGTTTGTAAGCCAGCGAATTCCATCAGGGCTGTAGGATAAATTATACATAATTTATTAACTATAAGCCGGATACATGTATGCATTTGCATTTTTGCTATTAGATGTTATTTTTTTCTTGCATTTTACAGGAGGTCCATACATGTAGTCAGTAACGAGAATTTAATTCTACACTCCACTCGTCGTATAATACTCACGTTCTATAGCATAATTTCTGCTCATATTTATCTCGAAGATGAGTCGCGATGACGATTTTTTAACTTTCAACAGTTATGGGGTGACACCGGGCTATTAAACCTATGTCTCACAT
Organism: Candidatus Tisiphia endosymbiont of Myopa tessellatipennis; assembly: GCF_964031105.1. Classification (NCBI taxonomy): domain Bacteria; kingdom Pseudomonadati; phylum Pseudomonadota; class Alphaproteobacteria; order Rickettsiales; family Rickettsiaceae; genus Candidatus Tisiphia; species Candidatus Tisiphia endosymbiont of Myopa tessellatipennis. Next base: position 517,688 of record NZ_OZ035005.1, read on the forward strand.
CGAATTGAGGTTAAATTACCCTAGTTTTAGATATCCATGTCATCGTTAACTGTTATACCTGTTAAAGATGATGTATCTTCATTATTGTTTAAACGATTGTCTAGTTCTAATAATAATTCAGGTAATGCTAATGCTTCATGGTCAAAACGGCTTACATTTCCACCACAAAACTTCTTGATAACCCATCCAACAGTACCTCCAACAGCACCTATAGTAGTTACAGCAAAAGATATCAGACCTAAGATTTCTCCTATTGACATTGTGCTACTAGCAGGATTATTAGGATTTGATTCCTTAGGAGTATGCTTTTCTGTAGTAGAATCAGCAACTACACCAGCAGCAATTGGTTCTGATTTCTCAGTAAGATTTTTCTTAGGAGTAGTAAGTTCTTCCTTAAGAGTAGTAGTTTTTTGAGGATTAGACCATACTGTAGCAGAATCAGTAGTAGGATTTCCAGCAGAGGAAGCAGTAGACTTTGTCGTAGTAGTACTAGACCCATCCGTAGTAGGAACAGTAGTCTCTTGCTCAGTAGTAGTCGAACCTTCAGTAGAGGAAGTAGTAACCCTCTTTGTAGTAGTACTAGACTTCTCCATAATAGGAGTAGTAGTCCCTTGCTCAGTAATATCTTCAGTGGAGGAAGCAATAGACTCATCCGTAGTAGAAGCAGTAGACTTCACAGTAGTAACAGTAGACTCTGTCGTAACAGGAACAGTAGACTTCACAGTAGTAACAGTAGACTCTGTCGTAGTAGTAGACTCCTCAGGAATAGCAGTAGTAAGCTCTTCCTCAATAGTAGTAGTGTCTTGCTTAGTAGTACTAAACTCCTTCGTAGCAGGAACAGTAGACTTCACAGTAGTAACAGTAGACTCTGTCGTAGCAGGAACAGTAGACTTCACAGTAGTAACAGTAGACTCTGTCGTAACAGGAACAGTAGACTTCACGGTAGTAACAGCAGACTCTGTCGTAGTAGGAACAGTAGACTTCATGGTAGTAACAACAGACTTTGTCGTAGTAGGAACAGTAGACTTCATGGTAGTAACAGCAGACTCTGTCGTAGTAGTAGACTCCTCAGGAGTAGCAGTAGTAAGCTCTTCCTCAATAGTAGTAGTGTCTTGCTCAGTAGTACTAAACTCCTCCGTAGTAGGAACAGTAGACTGCTCTGTAGTAGAAGCAATAGACTTTTCCTTAGGAAGAGGCTTATTAGTAGTACGAATATCACGCTTCTCTCGCTTGCCGGATATATCTTTGGAAGACTCTTCCTCAGTAGTACTAGACTCCATTGTAGAAGTGTAGGACTCTTTACTAATATGTTTATTGCATTCTAGTACCTTTAAGAGTTCTTTTAAGAGTTTTTTGGATGCCTTACCTTCTATACCTCTGTTTCCCATTAGACCTACTTCAATAATCTTAGTACCTGTAAGTTCTGGTATAAGATCATTTACCCCTTTATCAGTTATCTTGTTATTTGCTAGATTTACTACTTTAACCTTAGTATTGCCTTCTTTAAGTGATTTTATAATATCTATTGCTCTTTCATCACCTATTCTATTATGTGCTAGATTTAATGTAGTAACTTCAGTACCTGTAAGCATTGTTCCAAAGTCTATTGCTCCTGTAGTTCCTATCTTATTATGTACTAGACTTAATACTTTAACCTTACTCCCTTTAAGAATTTTTCCAATCTCTTGTGCTTTTTGGGGATCAACCCCAACATCCCATAGATATAATTCAGTAATATTACTATTTTCGAGTTGTTGTTTGAGCATTTCTGTATTTAGATCATAGCTGAAAGTTAACTTACTACCATTACCATGTAGTATAATATTACCATTAGCATCATGTAGTATAAGACCATCACCTACTGCACGTTTTCCCCTAATAAGAGATTGGTCATCATTATGTTTTGTAGAGCCTTTTGATTTGTTATGGTTTTGGCTAGTTGAAGTAGTTGCAGGAGTAGTATCAAAAAGAACAGGCGTCTTACTTACCTCAGTGGGACTTGTTACTCTATTCAATAAGCTATTTTGATTATCTGCCGAGATAGCTTTCTTGGACGAAACGGTAATACTAGAAGAAATGGCAGAAAGGGCGGTAAGAGCAGTCAAAAAAGCTTGTGTAGTAGGAGTATGTGCTTTACCTCCATCAATAGGCTCTATAATATTCTGCCTTGAAAGATTAGGTTCATAATCCAATATGGCAGGAATATTAGGTAAGTCATCTGTGTTTAGTCTATTATTTCCTTGTATGTTGTTCCCATTATTCAGCTTTTTATTAAATAAGTATGCTTCAATATCTTGTTCCTTCAGAAACTTCCCTTGACTCGTCCGATGCTGATTAACCCAATCTCCATTATTAATACGTCCCATATTTTTTCTCTCCAGTTATATTACAGATTATTAAAAATTTATTTACTATAAGATAGTATTAGAATAATATCTGTTAACTAATGTCAAGCAAATAATAACAAACTTTAATATTTAAGAACTTTTTTGTAAAATAACTTAGTCTAGATAGCATTAATGTAATCTGAGTCCGATGTAAGACATCGGTTTAATAGCCTCGATGTCACCCCTAATAGAGATAATAGACTTCTTTCAAAACTCGCTTATGCTGAGGGATTTGAAGGAGACGCGGAATCTCGACCCGCAGCGTACTCTAATGTACGTGAGGATTCGAGTACCGCATCGACGTACAAATCACCAGCAGAAGTAGAGTTTCGAAAGAAGTCTAATACTGATAACTTGTTACATCGAACTTAGGTTAAATTACCTTATATTCGACAACAAATTTTTGCTCTTGAACAAACTCATGATTAGCTATATCTTGAAAATATCTACCAATAATATAACTCTTTTTACTATAGTTATTCAATAGCCTAGTCATGATTCTCCACTTTTTTTGATAATACTTCATCAAGTTCTTGCATAAGATCTTCAGGGAGTTGCTTTACTTTATTGGGAGATTCTTGAGATTGTGATTTTTCTAACACATTTGTAGTATCAATAATCTTTGATTTTTTAGGTAATTTAATGGATTCCAAACTATCTTGTGGTAAAGTTCTTATAAGATTTTTACTTAAATTATCTAGATACGATGTAGTCACAGATTCCTTAAGCCATTTTGGATATTTATCAATAGTAGTATTTTGTATAACGTCTTTTAGGGTTTCTGCTTGTAAGTAACTGTCAGAAAAGAAAATTGTTAGGACTAGGAAGATACATAAACAAATAATCATACCTCTAAACATGCCTGCGGCTAAGCCTATAGATCTGTCAATGACCCCACCACTTATAATAGAGATCATCAAAAGAAATTTACGGGTTACAAAAGAGCATATGATTAGAGAGATAATATAGGAAATAATCCCAGAGGTAACTACCAATGCAATGTGGTTATTAAAATATCGAGTAATAATGGAAATAGTATATGGAGATAGGTAATAGGCAAAAAGAATTGAGACTATAAAGCCAAGTAAGCTAATAGTAAGCTTTATTATTCCTCCATATGCCCCGAGCATCGATGAAGTAGTAATAATTGCCAGTATTATTATGTCAAACCAAGTAAACATTAGACTTTTTCAAAAATTACTTTAAGTTTAGAACAGAAGTTGAGTATATTTACTATCATGTTCAAAATTTTTATTAAACCTCTCAGATAAAGTTTCAAAAGAGGTCTATTGAATAGCCGTAATTTAACATTATATGTATCTAAAAGCTAGTATGTTAATAAATTTTAAAATACAATAAACATTATGAGTGTAAACGATAAGATTTTTGATAATTTATCTGGTAAGGTTCTGATCGCTACTCCTTACATGCTTGAGGGTATATTTAATAAATCACTTATTTATATGCTGTCTCATACAGCAGAAGGAGCAATGGGTTTAATTTTCAATAATTTAGTGAATCATATAGAGATAAAATCGTTTTTTAAAATATCTGATGATCAAATAGATAGTAACATTATGATGCCTATATATCTAGGAGGACCAGTTGAGCATGAACGCGGATTCTTCCTACATTCTGATGATTATAACGAAAATCTACTATTGAAGTTTCAGAATCATTTAGCAGTTAGCTCTAATCCTAAAATCCCTCATGATATTGCTTCTGGTCATGGTCCTAAAAATAGTTTATTTATTATTGGATACACTGCTTGGAAAGCAGGGCAGCTTGAAACAGAGATTAAGGAGAATTTGTGGATAATAACAAAGTGTGATAAAGAATTTATTTTTTCTGATCATCCAGAGAATAAGTGGCACAATGCTTTACACAATCTCGGTATCAAAGAATCCCACTTTACTTCACGAATGGCTAATGCTTAACATCAGATCATAAACTTGAGAATTAATTCTTCAAGTTATTATAGTAGTTTATGGAGGGAATCTTGACTTGGGTTGTTTTTTGTAAAGTGATTGCAGGTTTACTAATCTACGATCTTGGTTTTGCAAACCAAGAAAATAAAGTGATGAGCTTCCGCCAAACTATTTATTTTAGCCTTTTTTATTTAATTATAGCATGCCTCTTCGGTATTTTCATTTTTTTTGATATGGGAGGAGAAAAAGCCCGGGAATACTACACTTGCTTTTTTATAGAGAAAGCTATGTCATTGGATAATATTTTTATTATATTGATGGTTTTTCAGTTTTTCTCTATTCCTTTAATATATCAGCATCGGATATTATTCTTGGGAATTCTAGGTGTCATTGTTTTTAGAGCCATAATTATATATCTAGGTGTCATTGTTATCTCGAAATTCTCTTGGTTATTATATATTTTTGCAGCTATTCTTATAGTTACAGGCATCAAAACTTTTTATATAGCAAAAAAAAGTTTTAAAGTAGAGGAATCGTATATTTATAGAATTCTACAAAAATACTTTAATCTTACTCCTAAAATTTCCGGTTACAAATTTTTTATTAAAACTAACAATAGGTTAAGTATTACGCCTCTTCTTGCATCATTAATAATTATAGAAATCATGGATATTGTCTTTGCCATTGATAGTATACCAGCAATATTTGCTATCACTAAGGATCCTTACATAATTTATACTTCTAATATTTTTGCCATATTAGGTTTACGTGCCTTATTCTTATGTTTAGCTAATATTGTTGAGCAATTTAGTTATATAAAATATTCGCTAGCATTAATATTAATATTTATTGGCATAAAAATATTCGCTGAACATTTTATTGAGATTCCATCTTACGCTGCACTGGCTATGACTATTACTCTTCTGTTGCTTGGTATTATTGCTTCTATTATCAGAAAAGGAGTGTATACTAAACTGTAAACTATTAGTAATATTTCAATTTAAGAACTAAAGAAATTTTACACTGGCATAAAATATTTTTTTGTGCTAGAAGTTTGGAATTATTGTATCGTCTTATTCAAAGCTTACTTATGTATAGATTATGTTTATTCCATACAAGTCATTATAAGTGGCTAGAGTTTAAGTGTTTTACTAAATTTAATTTATGTTATGAGGTTCTAATTATGAGTGAAAATATAAATATTACACAAAATGTTGTTGAGCAAGATATTGTCGAACAGGAGGTTATTGAAATCGTCGCTAACACATTAAAAGTAAAGAAGGATTTAATCACTCCTGAATCTAGATTCGTTGAGGATCTTAAATCAGATAGTTTAGATACAGTTGAATTAATGATGGCAATAGAAGCAAAGTATAAATGTGATATACCAGATGAAGATGCAAGTAAAATTTTAACTGTCTCTGATGTTGTACAGTACATAATAAAAAAATAACTAATTAATAAATAATCATGTCGACTAGAAGAGTTGTTATAACCGGTATTGGGCTTGTCACACCACTAGGAATTGATGTAAAGACCTCTTGGGAAGGTATTATAAAGGGTCGCAGTGGTATCAAGTCAATCACAAAATTTGATACTTCTAACCTTGCCTGTAAAATAGCGGGTACAGTGGATCACTCAACAGATAATGGCTTTAACCCGGAAAAATTTATTGACCCTCGCAATGTCCATAAGATGGATTTATTCATTCAATATGGTATAGGAGCAGCTACTGAGGCAATCGAGGATAGCGGGTGGAAAGTAAAAGATGCATTATCTGGAGATAGGACCGGCTTAATACTTGGTTCAGGAATAGGTGGACTTGGGATGATCGAAGAAACATCCGTAAAGTTTCATAAAGAAAATAATGGCAAAGTTAGTCCATTTTTTATCCCCTCCTCATTAATTAACCTCCTTTCAGGTCATGTTTCCATTAAATACGGATTTACCGGACCAAATCAGGCTGTCGTTACAGCTTGTTCTACTGGCTCTCATGCTATAGGGGATGCTATGCGTATGATTCAATACGGTAATGTAGATGTTATGGTTGCTGGTGGGGCTGAAGCACCGGTCACTCCGGTTGGAGTGGCTGGATTCGTTGCCGCAAGGGCATTATCTACTAAATATAATTCTACGCCTGAAATTGCATCAAGACCATGGGATCAAGATCGTGATGGATTTGTAATGGGAGAAGGAGCAGGTGTTGTAGTACTTGAAGAATATGAGCATGCTTGTGCTAGAAACGCTAAGATTTATGCTGAAATTATTGGATATGGTTCTACTGGCGATGCTTATCATATGACCTCACCTCATCCCGATGGAAGAGGTGCTTATAGATCTATGTCTGATGCTCTTAAAGATGCAAAAATTGATGCAAGTCTTATTGATTATATCAATGCCCACGGCACTTCTACCCAAGTTGGTGATGCTATAGAGTTAACGGCTGTTCAAAAATTATTTTTGGATGCTAACCCAAATGTTCTTATGTCGTCAACCAAATCATCTATTGGTCATTTGCTTGGGGCAGCTGGTAGCGTGGAATTAATATATTCAATTCTTGCTATGCGAGACCAAGTTGCTCCACCAACTCTAAATTTGCATAAACCGATAACAGAAGCAAAAATAGATTTAGTTGCTTTAGAAGCTAGAAATACAAAAATTAGTTATGTACTTTCTAATTCATTCGGATTTGGAGGAACTAATGCTAGTTTAATTATTAGGAAAGTATAGGATTTACTTTTGGTTTGTATCATTTTCAAAAGTTGGAGTAGGAAGCTGGTATTTATGTTGGATAATTGTTGTAAGCTCTAAGGGGGATTCAGTAATTGGTAAATGTTTGTAACATAAAGTAGTTAATATATTTTCTAGTTGTTTTGTTCCACAACACATGCTAATACTTATAAAATTTTTAAAAGTTTCTTCTATTATCTTCTTAATCTTTTCTGGAGATTTTATACCAACAGTTTCTAAATTGTGAATTCTGTCAAATATTTTAATCATTATGATATCATATCTCTTTTGCTGCCATAATAATTCCATGATTTCTGCCGAGCTAATCTTTCTGTCACACTTAACTCTAGTTAGTTTTTCTACCTGATCAGCAATTAGATCACTAAAGATATAGGCAATCTTGCTTTTGGTAAGTTTAGTATCCTCAATGGTATCATGCAATATAGCGGTTACAGTTAAATCGGTTCTAAAGTACTGCTTATCATTTTGTGCTGCGTACTCTGCAAGCATATACGCCACTTCTATTGGATGTGAGTAATAGGGTTCTCCTGTTTGTTTTTTCTGCTCTCCATGATACTCTTTGGCGTAATAGATGGCTTTTTTAACAATGTTCATATCTATTGGTTAATCTACTTTACTATTCAGCTGAAAGAGTTTAGCAAGTAAGCTATCAGCATAATCACATGATTCAAACTTTAGCCAACTATTATTAATGCCTTCCATAAAAATCCTCAATATTTTGATATCCTAACTTATAGGTTAAACTAAAACTTAAGGTATTTGCAAAGATTTATTACTTTTTAGGTAATGAAAATAAATATTTCTTAACTTTGTTGTATAAATAGCTACTTATCTTCGAGATGGATAGGATCAAAATTGTGCCATAAAACGAGGTTAGTATACGGCGTGTGGGACAGAAAATTAAATTGACTACATGTATGAACCTCCTGTAAAATGCAAGAAAAAAATAACATCTAATAGCAAAAATGCAAATGCATACATGTATCCGGCTTATAGTTAATAAATTATGTGTAATTTATCCTACAGCCCTGATGGAATTCGCTGGCTTACAAATTTACTATATACTTATCATTTTATCGGCTTCAAAGAGCCATTGTAGTCATCAGTTTCTTTGTAAGCTAAGGTTTGTCTTATTTACCATCAATATTATTATCTCACGCATATTCCGGGTTGGAATCTCTTACATATTCTTTGTTTACCTATTAATTAATAAACCACTATTTATTTTATTTTATGTTAATTATAATAGCTTTGTGCTACAAACTTTACTCTCTACATAATCATCCCCTGACCTTAGTACTGCAAACACCACTCTTGCCAGTTTATTAGCTACAGCAACTACTGTTTTATTATGTCCATTTCGCTCAGATAAATTAAACATCCACTGCGTAAATTTGCTAAAATCTTTTTTAGATTTTTGTTCTTCCAATGTAAATCTTATCTTGGCATTTAGTACAGCTCTAGCTCCTTGGATCAATAGAGTACGCAAGTAAACATCACCTCGCTTGCTAATTCCAAGCAACTTATCTTTCCCTCCACTGGAATGCTGCCTTGGCACTAATCCAAACCATGCCGATAATTGCCTACCATTCTCAAAACTTGTAGCATTACCTATTGATGCTATTAAAGCAGTAGCAGTAATTAAACCAAGACCAGGTATAGCTGTTAATCGTTGATATTGAGTTAAGTTGCTAGCTATTATTTTTAATCTTTTTTCTATCTCTTTTATTTTTTTGTCATTATCCAAAAATTCCTCTTTCAGTTCACTAAATGTTTGATAACCCAGCTGGCTTAAATTTCCTTCATCTGAAATCTCGGTTAATTTTGTCATAACCTTAATTGATCCCTTGAGGAATAATAAAACCAAATTCATGTAGTAGACCCCTAATTTCATTAGCAAGGGCAGTACGATTTTTTACCAATCTCTCTCTTACTCGATGAATTGATAAAATATCTTGTTGTTCTACAGTTCTAATTGGTACAAACCTCATATTTGGTCTTGTTACCGCTTCACATATAGCTTCTGCATCAGCTTGATCATTTTTATTAGTTTTAACATACGGTTTGACAAATTGTGCTGCCATTAGTTTTACTGTATGCCCCAATTTAGTTATTTCTCTTGCCCAGTAACTAGCTCCGCCGCAAGCTTCCATCCCTACCAAACATTTTGGTAAATTAGCCATAAATGTTAAAACTTGATCTCTCATTAATTTTTTCTTTAATACCGTCTTACCATTTTTATCTACACCATGAATTTGGAAAATTCTTTTTGCAATATCTATACCAATTGTGGTAACTTCCATCTTAGCCTCCTGATTGTTATTTTAATATTTAATATTAACTTTAGAAGATTAGCAACTGCTTTTCATTCTGTATATCAGGAGATCCATACCATTATTTTTTCACCTGTGGAATTTTATAATAAAGAAATACTGATAAAAGTGTACTTTAATGACAAGAGTTTTTATTTGAAACAAAACAATGGTAATACACATAAGAAGCATTATGTTGACTAATTTTTAGTATGTCAAGTAGAAAAGTGATGTTTACATGACTACAAACTTCATGCCAAAACCACTGCAAACCTGATTCTTTAGACGTTTTAAGCACTTTTTTGTCTCGAAGATGAGTAGCCAGTTATCAGACCTCCCAACCATTCATTATCAGTTAAATTACACAAGCCTAAAACAGAGAGAGATAAAGCTGTAAAATATCAACGAAAGAGGGGATATCAAGCATGGATAGTAAAGAATAGTTATGACCGAAGGGAGAGCGTAGAAAATACGCTTTTTCGTTTTAAAACTTCTTTTGGTAGCAAGTTTTTATCAAGAGATAATCAGAATATGACAAATGAAATATCGATTAAATGCCACCTTCTAAACAAAATGTTTTAGATTGGCAAACCAATTTCTGTTGCCGTTTGCTAACCCTCTATTTTGGGGTTAGGGGTAATTTATCTCAAATCCTATTTATGCAACAAAGCCCAAAAGAATTATTAAAATTTAACAGAAGTCATTGGTCATGCGAAAATAATTTAAACTGGATAAAAGATAAGGTTTTTGAAGAAGATAAGTCAACTATTAGTACTGGAGAAAATCCGTTAATAATGTCATTATTGGGGATAATAGCTCTATTTTCAAACAAAATTACTGAAACTAGAGAAAATTTTAACAATTATAGACATAGGTTGGTTATTTAAATTATTCTCAACTTAAAGTTAGGATTTTTAAACTGCCCTGAACCTAGAACAGCCTAATTAAAATATTATTTAGCCAAACCAATTTATTAAAGTAAAAGTGATAGCATAATGCATGACTGAAGCAAAGATTGCTGCTGCAATGTCATCTACCATAATACCAACACCCCCTTTGATATTAGCATCGAGCCAATTTATTGGCCATGGTTTTATTATATCAAAAAATCTAAACAACACTAAGGGCAAAGCAAATAAAAAGATAAAATTTATTAGTTGTGAACTTAAATATTTTGTAAGTCCTGAGTAGTTTACGAAAACCACAGAAAAACAACTTAGTATTATTGTTAGCATTTGACCAACTACCTCATCAATCACCACTTCTTTTGGATCGTCCTGTGTAGCATATTGTATGTATATTGAAGAGAAGTATGTGCCTAACATAAATAACAATAGGCAAATCAAAAGAGTAATAATAAAGAGAGTAATAAGTTGTGCTTGTAAAGTTGTGAAATTAGTAAATGAAAAAATTAGTTGATTAGTTAGAGAAAGATATACGATCAAGTAGCACAAAGGGAAAGCAGCTAAAGACCCAAATGTACCAGGACAATATTTTATTCTACCTATATAGAAAAAAGTTACAAAAAGTTCTACAAATTTTTTTCTTTTAGACATAATTCTGCTTAATTTTCTGATAATTCAAATAATTGATGCAAGCAACGTATTGTTTTTTCAGTATCTAGGTCTTTTATTAGGATAGAAATTTTAATTTCTGAGATTTGTATCTTTTTCACTGGTATATTTTCTTTTTCTAGTTCATTTAATACCGTACCAAGTAGGGTTTGATCATTTTTAATACCATAACCAATAATTGATACTATAGAAATTTGACTGTCAATGATAAAATTATTTATTTGATTAGTATTTTTTAGATCATCTAGTAAATGTTGTAATTTATTTTTATCGGATAGTTGGATAATGAAACTATATTGTATATTTGTCTTAATATTTTCCATTAATTCTAGGTGAATATTATGGTCAGCGATGAGTTTGCATATCTTAGAAAAACTCAATTGGGAGGATACCACTAATTGTAATAAATTCTTGTTGGAAGTAATACCAGTAATTTGCCTATTTTCCATAATTTTATCTCTAGATGTTATTAGTGTACCATTTTTTTCGTGGTATAATGGGAGTAAAAACGACGATAAAACGCGTATGGGTACATTATATCTAATAGCAACCTCTAAGGAACGTGGATGCAGCACTTTAGCTCCACAAGATGTAAATTCCAGCATTTCTTCAAAACTAATCTGTGATAATTTTGTTGCTCCCGGGACAATGCGAGGATCGGCAGTAAACACTCCTTCCACATCAGTGTATATATCACATCTATCAGCTTTCATAGCAGCTGCAATTAACGAGGCGGTAGTATCTGATCCTCCTCGACCAAGCGTTGTCAACCTATTATTATTGGTAACACCTTGGAATCCAGCAACTATTGGAATGATGTTTTGCTTAATACATTCTATTAACAAACTAGTAGAGAGTTGTTCAACCAAAGCTTTGCTATAATTATCATTGGTTAAGATCGGTAATTGCCATGCCAGCACAGATCTTGCACTCATGCCTTGTTCTTGTAGTTTAAGGGCTAGTAAAGATGCTGTTACCATCTCCCCGCTACAAAGAGCGGCATCATATTCTGCGAGTTCTGAATTGGTCTTAAGACTAGAAACTTCATTACATAGAGTAACTAGTTGGTTGGTAACCCCGACCATAGCTGAAACGACAATTATTACTTGATTGCCATGCTGCTTTTCAAGCTTAATTATTGGAATAATTTCTTTTATTCTTGCAATGTTAGCAACGGAAGTTCCACCAAATTTTTGAACTATTACTGACATAAATCTGCAAGCGTAATTTTCGATGTCATTCCTACGTAGGTAGCAGAATCTAAAAAAATAGACCAAGAGGGTTTGTTAGACTTTTTTAGACTCCTGTCTACGCAGGGGTAACATTGTGTGGTTAATAGGGATGACATCTGCAGGCAGAAATAGCATCATCACTGCACAATATTGACTATTTTATAGTCTCTCTTACTAGAAAATTCTACTTTGCCTGCAATCAATGCAAATAACGTATGATCTCTACCAAGTCCAACATTTTTACCTGGGTAAAATTTAGTACCACGTTGTCTAACAATAATGTTACCTGGTATCACATATTGTCCATCATATTTTTTAACACCCAACCTACGACCGACCGAATCTCTGCCGTTTCTAGAACTACCACCAGCTTTTTTAGTTGCCATTTATATATCCTTAAATAAATCCTATTATAGTTTAGTAATGTCTAATATTTTCAATTCGGTCAATTCCTGCCTATGACCAGTCTTGCGACGATAATTCTGACGACGTTTTTTCTTAAAGACAATAACCTTATTATCTTTAAACTGGTTAGTAATTTCAGCAGTAACAAGAGCTCCTTTAACCATTGGCGTACCTATAAAAGATGGCTTTGAATCTTCACCAATCATCAATATTTGGTCAAATTGGATTTTTGCACCTCTTTCACCGTCAATTTTTTCTACTTTGATGACACTGTTTTTGCCGACTTTATACTGTTTCCCGCCTGATTTGACGATTGCGAACATGAAAAATATCCTAACTAAAATTTAAACAAATTAAGTCGGCATTATATTACCAGCAACTATTTTAGTCAATAGCAATTCGTAATTAAATAGATAATGCTATAAATAAAAGATAGCCCGTATTATTTATAATAATACAGTTTCTAATCATTATTATTGACCTTGTATTGTTGACATGATTAGTATACTCTTCTGCTCCTACGAATTGTTTTTTGAAAATATCATGGATTCGCATGCTCACCATTCATTTTCAAATCCAATTCTTCAAATCATTTGAGTATAACAGCGATAGTTGCTTGCCTTATCACAACTACACATTCTGTCTTCTATGCTATAATTTTATTTTGGTTTTACTATTACTTATTTTGGATTTATTTGTTGACTCTTCAGTTGTCTTACACTTTTCTTGTTGTTCAAGTATGCTCAAAATACTTTTGATATACAGTTCGATATCCTCTAAGTGATACACTACGCTTAAAATGTTATCATCTCTTTTACTGGTTACAGCACTTAACTGTTGTAGTTCTTTAAATAAACGAGATGTATCTGTCTTAGCTTTGCCAAATATATTGGAGAAATCTTTACTAGTTATATTTATCTGATGCAAATATTTCAAAGATATTAAGATTAATAAACCTTCAATAATAATTAATATTATTGCTAAGTATTGCTGCCACATTCTAATTTCTTATTGTTTTGTTATGATATCAATGCTACTTCAACATGTTTTTTGTGAATTAATCTTGAGTTGTATCTTGCTGTTCCATACATACTACCCCAATTCGTAATAAGAATTAGTTAATTCTTATCACGAATTGGCTTTAATATAAGGAAAAATGCATCCTTAAATCCATTTACATGAATATTAATCATTCTTATTTAAATAAATACTTTGATAAACTACTTTACCTTGTACAAATTTTAGTATATCAATACAGTTAATACTTATAATATTATGCATAATAATATACATTTATTTTTAGTGTATATAAATACATAATATTGTCAACTAAAATGTCTAACTAAATTCATTTATTTATAAGAATGTCACACTTAATTATTAAGAAAAATATTGAAAGGCTATTAAAAGAAAAAAATTGGCGTGTTGCTGATCTTGAAAATAAGATTGGACAAGGTAGAAGCGTTACAAATATATTCAGAGGTACTTCCAAAAATCCTACTATAGAAGTATTGCAATCTATAGCAGGTGCTTTTAATATTGAAATTCAAGAATTATTATTAGATCACGATAACCAAGATTCTATACTTAATATTTCTTTGCTTCGTGATACTTGTGATAAAATCATTAATGAACTTGAGCTAATTCACTATCCTATTGCTGTAAGGTATAGTAACGTATTTGCTCTTATTAAAGAAGTATACGAATACTCTTCACAGTTGAGTTTAGATAAAGCTGATGAAAATTTTACTAAATGGCTTATTCAAAAACATTATAAAAAATAACTCTAATATTTAGATTAACACTAAGTTCTAGAGCATTATTCACTTCAGACAATATGCTTTTATGGGCATACTCCATATAATTCTTTACTCCTAGGATGATCAGAACCAAAATATGTCAAAAGAAGTGAGTAAAAATAAGTGCATTGTATATGTCTATCACTTTTATTAGCTAATTTCGTAGCAGTTTTTGCTGCCTGAAAGAAGGCATAACTTACATTATCCATATTGCCAATGTTTTTGATATTGTATATGTTCCAATAAATATTTTTAGCTAATCTATAATTAATCATAGCCTCTTCTGCTTTCCCTAAAGTACTTAATATATTTGCTTTTACTACTAAAGCATTAGCTAAAAATATATCTATGGAATTCTCTAACTCATTTTCCCTATTGCTTCTATCTTGGTCTTGTATCAGTATATCAACTACTTTTACTATATGTTTCCAAGCATCATTCTGCCTCTTTAGCCCTAATTCAGATTTTGACAACTCTGTTAAACAATATGCTATTGTTGTAGATGTGATATCTTTAATTTCATTTAGATCACTACTCATTATCTTAGTATATACATCGTTAGTTATAGCGTAAGCCTCTTCAAATTTTTGCATATTATTTAGTATTTCTGCTTGCAAAATATAAATGGGTGCAAGCCATACATTTTCTTGTCTTAATTCTACATCACCTATTTGTACCAATGTCCTAGATTTATTTAGCTGAGTTTTTTCTTTACTTATCGTATCTATAATTGCTAATAAAGCCTGCTGATACTTTCCTTGAGTTAATAATATTCTAGCCATACCATAATCTATCATGCTTGCTTTATGTATAAAGTTTTTATTATTAAGCATTATATTTTGTATAATATGTAAGTTATCTTCTGCCTCTTTTATTTGCCCTGTGAATACCTGAACTTGAAACATTTCATAATAAATTGATGATTTTGCTACCTCATTGTTTGGTAAACTATTTATGGCGTTTTTAGCCTTCACTAAATATTGCATGGCTATATCTGAATGGTGATTAACAACAAAGTATTCATATCGTCCTATACGTCCTAAATACCTACTATACGCTACTTGCTCTAATTCTGTCATATTTTGCCAAATCAACTTATGTTCGTGTTCTTTAAACCAACTTACCATTTTTTTGGCATTATATGGTTCTCTAGAACGTAAGTAGTAGCCAAGTAGGCTATTATGCAAGACCATGCTTGCATAAATATTACTATTATACTTATCCGCATTAGCTAGCAGTACTTCTACATTACTTTCAAAGGTATTATCCTGCATAATTAAATAAAATTGATTTACCATCTCCCCTGACATTAAATGTTGTATTTTAATAAGTAGTTTATCAATAGTTTTCTTATTAGTAGCTAAATCGTATATATTTAATATCTCATATTTTACTGCATTATGCATTCGAAATACTTTTTTATTTCTATTGTTACTAATTTGTTCAATTAAACCAAATCTTACTATCTCATCAATTAAATCGGATAATTTCTCCTTATCATCTACTAGATGTTCTAGTAAATTAGAACCTATTTTTTGATTATTTAATAACGCCATATAGTATAATAGTGTTTTGGCTTCTGATGTAATTTCATTTAATACTATTGATAAATGTGCATTTAATTTGTTATCATGTTTTCGTATATAATTTATATACTCTTTGATTGTCATGTGGTTGTTGCTTTGTAAAAAAATAGCACTATGTCCAATTATATTAGTGGGATAACCTTTTAAATTACATGCCAAATCTTTTTTAAATTCCTCTGATCGCTCGTCTATAAGCTTATTAATTGCCATAAAAATGTCTTTTTCTTGTAAATAAGGAACTGAGATTCTTGGTAGCAAATATTGACTATCTTGCGAACAAATTATAATATGTCCATTATGATGCCAATCAATAATATCCTTAATTTTGTTATTTTCATTAATATGTAAATTATCGAATATTAATAACCACCTCCCCTGAGGTTTAAGATATGTCATAAGGTTTTGTTTAACGCTTCCGGTACTTTCTGAAATGAAACACCCCGTTTTTGAACATATTTTTTGATTTATTTCTTTAGCCAATAAAACAAATTGTGGGATTAAATCTATACTTGCATCTAAAAACGCAATAATATCGTAATCTTGTTGATATTTTTGTGCATATTTTCTAGCTATTTCACTTTTTCCTATACCACTGATACCTGTAATACCTACTATTCTGTCTCTTATTAATAACTTCCTTATGTTGTTAATTTGTTCCTCATGATTAACGAAATAGTATACTGGCTCTTCTTTATTAAAAAGAAGTACTGCATATGCTTCACAAGTAGAAATTACTACTATAAATAGTAATAGTATAAAATTTCTCATTTTAAGTCGTTAAGTTTTCTATACTTATTCATTTTAATTATCTGTGCCTTTTGGGTAGTGTCGGTATTTAACTCTGTTGGTACATTATCTAATTTTATTTCTATTGTTGTAGAGTACTTATTTTTAGTTACTTGACAATTTATTTTAAAACTTTTTAACAAAATAAATATTTGTCCCAAATTTAATATGTATAAATTAGCTGTATCATTAAATATTTTTTCAGAATATCTTACTGCTAAATTTTGGTCTAAACTAAACCCTTCACCGATAAAGGTAATCAAGTTGTTTTGAAATATTAACTTTACACATCTCGATCTTTCTGTATTTTTATTAAAGTACAAGATATTAGATAATACACTAACCATAATTTGGTTAAATATTTCCGATTCAAAAGGCACTTCAAGTGTCTCTATATTACTGACTATATCTAGTTTAATATTAGAATTATAGCAAGCTTTGTATCCTGTATAATAACTTTGTAGATATAAAATTATCGGAGTTAGTTTTATTGTATGGTAATTAATTTCATTGTGGGACTCTAATGTTGTTATTGGTAATGGAAAATATTCACTATTATATCCTAGTTCTTCTTCTACATTAACAGTATTAGAGATATTAAATGATTTTTTATTATTACTACTTTTAGAATAGTGATAACATTTTAGAGTAAATTCTTCGTTTATTTTGTGAAACAATAGAATATTTTTACTATGTTTCACACTGTTAGTTAAATCTGCCTCTAACTTGTTAAGTTTAATTTTAATTTTTTTATCTCTATAAGATAGATACAATATTATTGTAAATAGTACTAAAATTGTAAATATAGAACCTATATTTAATAATAAAATTTGCTGCTTAACCCTAGAGATAGCTTGTTGTGTATAATAAGAATTAGGAGAAATTTGTATTGAGATATTATAAGTGAGGTCTTTATTAATGTGATACTGCTTGTTCAAACTCTCCTGAAATTCTACCACACCATTAGATATAATTGAATGATTATTAATAGTAATATTGTATTTAAATACTTGGTTTGATAGTATATCTAGTAGTTCTTGTAGAGTGATATAAGGTAGATCGTTTTTGCCATACACGCTATTTAGTATATGATACTTCGAAATGAAAACATGATTCCTAATATGTTCTTTTAAAATAGAGATTTGATCAGATATATCATTACTACTTAATATATAATTAATATTAAATTTATCAACTAAAAGCGATCTAATTATATTATGATATTCTTCTAATTTTATTAGGTTTTGCTGATGATATTCATGATTGATACAACGACGTACCAATATATTTGTTAATACAACAAAGCTAATCACAAATATCATAGATATTGCACTTGCTTTTAAAATGTTCTCCCTTTTAATAAACATTTTTATTTTTTTTGTTCATGATTTAATAACATTTTATAAGTATTATGGAAAGCAATTTAAGCTCAATAGTATGTACTCCCATGCAGCTTACATCATACATGGAATAATCTTCCGGAAAAACATCACACTTTAAAGGATAATCTTCTATCTGTGTACTATGATCTACACCCCCGAAAACTTTTATACACTCAATATTCTCAGCACGCAATGCCCTTTTTATGCCATCATGATCAGTTTTTTTATCAAAAATCACTAAAACAGCCCCATTATCATTTTCATAAATTTTGCTTGCGTATAATCGAGCATCTGCATTTATTTTAAGTTCTAGAAAACATGATCTTAATATTTTAACCCCGTTAAGGTTAGGATTTTTTACTATACCTTTCTTTAAAACATTAGTAAATTTGTCTTGTTCAGATCTCTCTAATAATCCTAATAGTTTAGGGTCAATAACAGCATAAATATTCTTGTGTTTACTAATACGTATAACATCATCTTCATCTTTTGTTGTATATGATACTTCGTTAGAAATGTTCCAAGTGTGATAATTTTTTTGATGATGATCGGAGCTTTTATCATGAGAAAATCGAGTGGCTTTTTTAATATTTTGATAATATTGATGGATAATTGTCCAGTGGTTTAAACATTTTTCCACAAAATTTGCTTTGGCTAAGGAGTCTTCTTGAGTAGCAATATCACTTACCTCAGTATTGGACCTTTCTTCAGAGCTATATTCTTCTGTGCCACAACTAGATGCACCAACATGACTACCTGCGGGAATCTCATGATGTGTTTTTTCACTAATAGTTTTATCTATAATTCCTAAAGAAAAAGTAACTTCATCATCTTCCGTGATTTTATTAACAATGTTTTTAATTGCATCTTGTGAGTTTGGACTTGTGTTACGATTAGGATCTTTGGTCAATATATGATATTGACATATATCAATTATACTGTGCCACTCCTTTAAAAACTCTTGCCTTTTGTCATTACATATGTCGTATATTTGTTTAATATAATTCCAATTTTTGTTTAGAAATTCTTTATTATTATCTGCAAATGCATCGAGCATTAAGTTTAATTGAGCTGCGTTAAGGTTTATTTTAGGGTCTATTTCATATTGAGAGGATTTATGAGTTTTTAACAGCTTTTCTGCTATATCTAAACAACATTTAGCTTCACTTAACTCTTCTATGGCTAAATAAAATTCCGCCATTTTTATGTTAATTATAGGATCTTTCTTTATAGAATCACCTTTTAGGGCGTCTAAAACTTTTTGATAATTTACTTTTTCTATATCATTTTTAGACCAACATTGCAAACAAGCTAAAATCCTCAAGACACACTCAGAATCATTAGTATTAAGACCATCAATTATCTCACTTATAGTGTCAATACTACATTTACCTGTTTGCATCAGGAATGCCTGTAAAAATTTTATAATAGTTTTTCTAATTTCAGGCTTGTCTATTGAAATAGTTTGTGTAATTATTTTTATATCTTCCTCTATTTTTTTAACAAATGCTTTATCAAAAACATGATATGAAAATAATTTTATAAATTTCTCTTTAACTTCACCAAATAAATTAAAATAATCAATAGCTAACTTATCAAGGGTTGACGTTTTAAATGGACTACTTTTTATATTATATAAAGCTATTAATAAACGATATAAATCTTCCTGTATTTCAGTACTATCAGCATATTTTATTAATTCTAATAATACTTCAATTGTTCCTTGCAAAATTGTTTTTTCTGAATTTTCTTTATACTTATAGTAATTAAAACGCTGCCTATAAGCATAATGTTTTGCACTGTTATCTGCATTACTATTAATACTTAATGTAACCAGTTGATTAGTATACTCATCTAATAACCCTTCCTCTTCCTTTGTTAAGAATGGCTTGAGCTTTTTATCAAAATATAGTCCTATTAATTCTTCATAGTGAATCATCCTTAATGAATCTAACAGTACATCTTTTACAATATAACGTATTATTTCTATATATTTATTATGATCTATATCTTTATAATATTTACGTAGAAGCGTATCCACCACATACACATGAGCCTCATGATTCTTTGTATCTTGTTTTTTAAGAAGTAACTTTATACGTTGAGAAATCTCTCCTCTTTTGTTATTTAAGATAGCATCGAGACATTCTAAAAACTCTTTTGACCTATTTTGTTCGAATTTACGTACCGCTTTAAACCCTCCCTCGGATGTTACCTCCTTTGGTAAACATTCTTGTAATTCTCTTGATCAAATTTGTCTTGTAGTATTTCTAAAGAATGCTTAGCCCCCTTTTTTTCTTTTAACGATTTAATTAATTCCTTGTTTTTCTTGATTTCTGATCTATCTATTAATACATCGTTTAAAGATTCGAGCAAATCTAATAATGTTAAGTTATTATCATCATTTAATCTATTAGGGTTAAATAAATTCTCATCAAAAACTTTACTATTTAATAAATATTGAATAACACTTGCCTCACCTTTCTTATTTAAATGCTCACGAATTAATACAAGATTATATAATTGTCTCCAAGGTTGTAATTGTTCCATTGAATTCTTATCCATTTCTTGAACAAACTTTGACACAAATTGCTCTATAATCTTTATATATTTTATTTTTTCTCCATTAGTTATATTAGTTGCATCAAGGGAACATAAAATACGATTGATTATAAAATTTCCTATTTTACTACCACCTCCTAAAGAATTATTTAAAACTGCTTGTAATTTATCATCAAATTGTCGTAGTTTAACACTAGGGTCACTTACTGAGCTAGCTGATAAGCTACTGCTTGTAGATGATGCTTTTGTAGAGTGTTTATGTTTCATATAAGAACCAATGTTAAGAATGAGCGGTTTTGTTGCCACTTAGATTAGACTTCTTTCGAAACTCGCTTATGCTGAGGGATTTGAAGGAGACGCGGAACGCAGAACCGCAGCGTACTCTAATGTACGTGAGGATTCGAGTACCGCATCGACGTACAAATCACCAGCAGAAGTAGAGTTTCGAAAGAAGTCTATTGAAACTCAAGGTGAGTAACGCCTTACATTCTACACGCTAAAGACATGGGTTTTACGGCATTTTTTATAAAAACAGAAATATTTTCTTATATATTAAACGACTTCCCACATCCACAACTACCTTTTTCGTTTGGGTTATTAAAAGTAAACCCGGATTTAAACTTGTCTTCTACATAATCCATTTCACTTGCTAGAATATACATCAGAGCTTTTGGATCGATTAATATTCGTACACCTTTATCTTCTATCACCTCATCAAACTTATTCTTGTCATCCGCATATTCTACGTAATAAGATAGACCAGAACAGCCACCAGATTTTACCCCAACCCTAATACCAAAAGATGGTTTATTACGTTTGTCTATCAATAGCTTTATTTGCCTAGCTGCTGCATCAGTCAATGACATAATATTTTTCATAAATTTACTGCAATTTTTTAGTTTTATAATCAGCTATTGCAGCTTTTATTGCATCTTCTGCCAATAAAGAGCAATGGAGTTTTACTGGCGGTAAAGATAGTTCTTTGGCTATTTCAGTATTTTTTATACTACCAGCCTCATCAATAGATTTACCCTTAACCCATTCTGTTACTAAAGAACTTGAAGCAATAGCAGAACCACAACCAAAGGTTTTAAATTTGGCATCTGTAATAATTCCATCTTCACTAACTTTAATTTGTAACTTCATTACATCACCGCATGCAGGAGCTCCGACAAGACCTGTTCCAACATATGCATCATTTTTATCTAATGACCCTACATTACGAGGATTTTCATAGTGATCCAGCACTTTTAGACTATATGCCATTTTATTTCCTATCTATATTATAATAATTAAGTGATAAGCATCTAAGCAACCTAAGCGAATTTAGGATCAGAATTGACAAATTCTTATCCCGATGCTGGGGTATCAATGCATTGCCCATTTGATCTGCTTTAAATCAACTCCCTCTTGCACCATCTCCCAAAGAGGGCTTAGTTCTCTTAATTTATTAATTTTTGACGCTATTAACGCTGCAGCATAATCGATTTCTTCTCTAGTAGTAAATCTACCAATACCAAACCTAATGGAGGTATGTGCCATTTCTTCATCAACACCCATAGCTTTTAGCACATATGATGGTTCAAGTGAAGATGACGTACAAGCAGAGCCGGATGAAACGGCTAAATCTTTAATAGCTAGTATCATAGACTCACCTTCCACATAAGCAAAACTTAGATTTAAATTCCCCTTATATCTATTATGTTTAGCACCGTTTAGATAAACGTCGGCAATTTCTTTAGTAATATTATCATAAAACCTATCAAAAAGCTCTTCTACATGCTTAGCATCTTTTTGCATCTCAAGCAGAGCTATTTCAGCAGCCTTACCAAGCCCAACAATTAAAGGAGCTGGTAGAGTTCCAGAACGCATACCTCTTTCCTGCCCTCCACCATTTAAAATCGGCACTAGTCGTACCCTAGGTTTTTTCCTTACATATAAAGCACCAATACCTTTAGGAGCATAAATTTTATGCCCAGAAATACTTGCAAGATCAATATTACAATCATTAACATCTATTGGAATTTTACCGTATCCTTGAGCAATATCTGAGTGAAAGAATACTCCACGTTCACGACAAATTTTACCAATTTCTTTAATTGGTTGGATAACACCAATCTCATTATTTACAGCCATCACCGATACCAGTATAGTTTGATCTGTTATGGCATTTTTCAATATTTCTAAATCAATCAAACCACTCAGCTGAATTGGCAAATATGTTACCTTAAATCCCTCATCTTCTAAATGTCTACAAGCATCTAAAACGCATTTATGTTCACTTACCACCGTCACTATGTGATTTTTTTTATTACCATAGAATTTGGCAATTCCTTTAATAGCTAAATTATTAGATTCAGTAGCACCAGAAGTAAAAATAATCTCTTTAGGATCTGCTCCAATAAGCCTAGCTACTTTTTTCCTCGACAACTCCACAGCTTCTTCAGCTTCCCAACCAAAGGAATGACTCCTAGAATGCGGATTACCAAATTTAGTGGTAAAATATGGCAGCATACATTCCAAGACCCTTGGATCTATAGGAGTTGTAGACTGGTAATCCATATAAATTGGCAGCGATTTACCACTTAATTTTACTTTTTGTTTTAATTTCTCTAATTCATCCATACTAGTTACTCTTTTAGCGTTCCTACGATTTTTAAGATCATCCCTGTACCTAGAAGGGTTATCCGTCATTGCGAGGAAGTAGCAAAGCACGACTGTTGAAAGTTAAAAATCGTCTATTAGCGAAGCACCGTTAGGTGCTGTGGCAATCTTCATGATAGTCAAGACCTCCTTCACAAGATTGCCACGTCGCCGCTTGCAGCGGCTCCTCGCAATGACGGTTTAAGCCTTACAACAGCTCCTCGCAATGACGTTTAAGTTAGAAGCATATATTTCTTCAAATGCTTTAATAAACGTCACAACATCTTGGGTAGTTTGTTGATAATCAAAGCTGGCTCTAATCGAAGACCTAGTGTCATCCTCACTAAACCCCATATTCGATAAAACATGTGACTTACCAACTCTCCCTGATGAACAAGCAGAACCGGAACTAACTGCTATACCCCGTAAATCGAAAGCTATCAATTTGGTTTGTGCATCAGTGTTAGGTACGATTATCAACGTGGTATTTGGTAATCTTTCAACATCTTTCGACACTATTTTAACATTTTTATAGTTGCACAAATTTTGCTCCAAATATGTCTGTAATTTCTTCATTTTTTTGTATCTATCTTCTATCTCTGTCGTTACTATTGATGACACAAGCCCGAACGAAGCAATCGCTAGTACATTTTCTGTACCTGAGCGAATGTTTCTCTCTTGCCCTCCACCAATCATCATTGCTTTAAGCGTATGCTCTGCTTTAGCAA
Source organism: Candidatus Tisiphia endosymbiont of Myopa tessellatipennis (assembly GCF_964031105.1). Classification (NCBI taxonomy): domain Bacteria; kingdom Pseudomonadati; phylum Pseudomonadota; class Alphaproteobacteria; order Rickettsiales; family Rickettsiaceae; genus Candidatus Tisiphia; species Candidatus Tisiphia endosymbiont of Myopa tessellatipennis. The sequence continues at coordinate 541,763 of NZ_OZ035005.1, forward strand.
TCAACGCACTACTTCCCTGTACTCCTCCTAATTTATGACTTGATATAGTAGCAAAATCAACTCCTAATTCTTTAATATTGACCGATATTTTGCCAACTGCTTGAACACAATCACTATGAAATACTGCCCCATATTTTTGGGCAATTTTAACCAGCTCTTGTACATTTTGCACAACACCACTCTCATTATTAGCTAGCATTATAGACACAAGCTTTTTATTGCTATGACTAACCGATAGTAGTTCTCCTAAATGCTGAGCATCAACAATACCATCACTATCTACCCTAATAATTTTAATATTATTTCTATATTTAGCATGATCAAAGATCGATAAATGTTCTATGCTAGAAACAAAAATTTCTCCGTCATAATAATTATTCATCAGCAAATTATTACTTTCTGTGCCAGAGGAAGTAAAAATAACCTGATATTCTCTAGAATTTATGTCAACGCCCACAGATCTTGCAACTTGCTCCCTAGCTGTTTCTACTAAACCCCTAGCATAACGCCCTTTGGTATGAATAGAAGACGGATTATATGCTTCTTCGAGCAAATTCTTCATAAGTTCCTTAACCTTAGGATGAACGTTAGTAGTAGAATTATGGTCTAAATATAACATGTATGGACCTACCCAACAATGCAAGAAAAAAATAATATATAACAGCAAAAAAATCGAATGCAGTCATGTATCCGGCTTATAGACAATAAATCAAGCAATTTACCCTATAGCCCTGATGGAATTCGCTGGCTTACAAACTTATACTTATCATATATTCGACTTCTAAAGAGCCATCGCTAAATTCAGTTTTTTCGTAAGCTAAGGTTCGTCTTATTTACCATCAATATTATCATTCTTCGCATATTCCGGATTGGAATTTGTTAAACTTTTATTACCTATAATGTCATTTCATCAATTATTTGGAGCAGTTTTTTTAACTACAAACTTTACTCTCGGTATAATCATTACCTGAACTGAGTAATGCAAATACCACCCTTGCTAGCTTATTAGCTACCGCGACAACTGTTTTATTATGACTGTTTCTCTCAGATAAATTAAACATCCACTCAGTAAACTTGCTATAATCTTTTTTAGATTTTTGTTCTTCCGTGGTAAATCTTATCTTGCTATTCAGAACGTCTCTTGCTCCTTGAATTAACAAAGTACGTAAATAAATATCACCTCTTTTACTAATACCAAGCAACTTATCTTTACCACCACTAGAATGTTGCCTTGGCACTAATCCCAGCCATGCTGATAATTGCCTACCATTTTCAAAACAACTAGCATTCCCTATTGAGGCTATTAAGGCTGTGGCAGTTATTAAACCTATACCTGGTATCGTCATTAGTTGTTGGTGATTACTATACTGGCTAGCTATGATTTTTAATCGTTGTTCTAGCTCTTTTATTTTTTTATCATTTTCTACAAATTCTTCTTTTAACTCACTAAACGTTTGATAGCTTAGCTGGCTTAAAGCCCCTGCATCTAAAATCTCAGTTAATTTTGTCATAATCTTATTGATTCCTTGCGGAATAACAAAACCAAATTCATGTAATAATCCCCTGATCTCATTAGCAAGAGCAGTACGGTTTTTTACCAATCGTTGCCTTACTCTATGAATAAATAAAATTTCTTGTTGCTCTACAGTTTTGATAGGTACAAACCTCATATTAGGTCTTGCTACTGCCTCACATATTGCTTCTGCATCAGCTTGATCATTTTTATTAGTTTTAACATAAGGTTTAACAAACTGCGGGGCCATTAATTTTACTTTATGACCTAATTTTGTTAATTCTCTTGCCCAATAGCTAGCTCCACCGCAAGCTTCCATGCCTACTAGACATTTTGGTACGTTAGCCATAAAAGTTAAAATCTGCTCTCTCGTTAATTTTTTCTTCAATACTGTCTTGCCATTTTTATCTACACCGTGAATTTGAAAAATTCTTTTTGCAATATCTATACCAATTGTGGTAACTTCCATATGGATCTCCTTATTATTGTTTAGGATTTATTTCCTATCCTAGAAGATTAGCATACGCTTCTCATTCTGTATATAGGGTAGATCCATACCATTATATATATAACATAATTTATTTGTCCATATATATAACATAATTTATTTGTCCACTAATACATAAGTTAAAATAATTTTCAAAAACTTTTAGAGCTAATCTAGTGTATCAGCTAGCATGTCAGCTACAGAGATGGTGTCAAAATAGTTCCTTATATGCTTACTTAAACCTAACCATAAATGATGAGCGTTACATTTTACTTTATTAGGTACGCAACTATTCTGAGATTTTCTTAAACATCTTGTCATTTCAATATTCTCATCTACCGCATCAATAATATTAGTAATCTTGATATTATTTAATTTTTCATTAATGATGTAACCACCTTTTGGACCTTTCGCTGATCTAACTATATTAGCTTTCTTAAGTTTTGCAAAAATTTGCTCCAAATAGTTAACCGGTATATTTTGTTTTGCCGAAATCTCAGCCAAGGTAACAGGCATATCCGACATTTGCGATGCGATTTCTAAGATAGCCATTACAGCATACCGCCCCTTTGTAGTTAATTGCATACAAACAACTCCCCTATAATAACATGATTATATAATACCATACTAATTTAGTCAAGTATTATTTATCATAAAAAAATCCATTGACAGCAAAAAAATTGTTAACTAAACTTTATTTATTACTACTATTAAAATTGAACTAATATTATAAATTTTAAAATGGAGAGTAACTATGTCTAAGAACCAAGAAGATAATGCCACCTCTACAAGTGAAGAAACAATGGACGAGAAACGTAAAAAATTTTTAGATTCTTTAGAAAATTCCCGGACAGAACTTAAGGAAAAGTCAGTAGAGGAAATCAAAAAATTAAGTACATTGGAATTGGCTAAGTATTTTTGTGATGTTCATCTGCTCATTAAACACTATCAAGAATACAACCAAATTTATTCTGATTCCTCTATTACTAGTGAGGAGCTAAAGCACAACGTGTATATCTATCTAAACGAACACACTAAACCTGATATAGGCAAGTTCATAACAGTCTTTGACACGCTGAAAGCTAGGGTCTCACAATTGCAACAATGCGATCAAAATAGTTCTCAGACAAAATTCAATATATTATGGACAACACCTATGACGAGTTCCTTAAATAAGTTGCAAAAGCTAGATCCTAAAAATATTGAAAATATGATCAACGACGAGACGATGCAGGATATTTTGGTTGGTTTTAGACAATTATTAGATAGTCCGTCCCTAAAAGACCCCTTGATGGTTCGAGAAAGGATTATTGCAAGTAAGGATGCCGTTGCAAATCTTACTGAAGAAGATAAAACTGCTATTGCTGCTAGCGAGGAAAAGCTAAGAGTACAAGTGACTTCATTGCAACTTAGTTATTGTATCGACAGTTTCATAGAAAATACAAATACACTAAGACAGCTCGGTGAAGATACTTCTCAAGTACCTACAACTGGTTCTAGTAATTTGGGTGACGATGATTTAGCTTAAATGAACTGGCATAAATGGTAAACTTCAAGAATTGGCGTATCTCTAAAGATCGAAGCTGCTCACGTACTAATGTACGCCTAGCAGCTTGACTTTGCTACTGCCTAGCTCTTCTTGAAGTTGACCTTTGTCTACCAACTCTTCATTTACGAGCAGTATATCCTTGTAGCACATTGCCCTCGATAACCTTACTTGATTACCTATAGCTAATCGCATTAGCTATAGAACAACCTAATTCTAAATTTACTATTACTTTAACCTCGGATTATCGTATAAATATATCAAATTTGATGTATACATGATATATCATCTTACTTCAAAAGTTATCTTTAATGCGAATTTTCTGCAATATATTGATTATTATTACTTTGTTATCGGTTTTTGGCTTTGCAATAGCTGACAAGCAAGGGACTGATAAACAAAAGATAGGCAAACAATTTAGCTTTATGTCAGCGGATTATATTGAATATAACCAAAAAGAACAGTTTATTTATGCTAAAGGTGATGTTCAAGTTATATTGGATAATTACTTCCTAACAGCTAATTCTTTGATTTATGATATATGGCAAGATAAACTTTGGGCTGAAGGTGATATTAGAATTAAAGATCAGCACAATAGAGTTATTCTAGGAGATATTGTTATATTAAAAGACAAACTAAAGGCAGGGATAATCTCAGATTTTATTTTATATTTTGGTGATAATACACTATTAGTATCAAAATTAGCAGAAAGAGTAAATGAAGATATTTTTCGTCTGCATAATAGTACCTTTACTCCATGCAAAATACTATGTAACCAAAAACCTATTTGGCAAGTTTCTGCAAAAAATACTGAGATAGATCTTAATAAGAATAAAATGGTTTATAATCACCTATTTTTTGAGGTATATGGTGTACCAATCTTGTATATACCATATTTTTCTCATCCAACACCTAAGGCGTCCGCAGAATCGGGAGTATTGATACTTGGAGTGCGGGATAATGCTTTGGGAATACCGCTATATTATAGAGCTAAACCTAATCTAGACTTTACTCTAACCCCTAGGATTTTTTGGCAAAAGCATAATATTATATATAAAATTTTCGAACTAGAAGCTCGTTACAAACCGAATAAAACTGATTATATATCTTTAGACGCTAATTATGGTAAAGTACCATATTCTATAAAAGATGGTAATGTAACGATAAAAAACCGTAAGGTGAACTCATATTATCTATTAAGCAATGGTAATTTTACCAAAAACGATTATAGATACGGATTTAGGTTACAACGTACTTCTGATAAGGCTTATTTAAAAAATTACTATAACAATTATACTCCGTATTTAATGTCTAAGTTATATTTAGAACATGTCAATAATTATAATTATTTATTAACGGAAGGAATATATTTTGAGGGATTGGGAACAAATGATTCTAGTAGTACGAATCCATTAATTTTTCCCAAGGTCAGAACCAAGAATGTTATACCTCTAAATGACGAAGAAACTAGTAATTTAGTTGTAGAGAATGATGCATTAATCTATAAGGAAAGAAGTGGAAAAGAACTAGGTCGAGTTGCATTGCAACTAGCAGTGGATAATAATTTTTTAACTGAGACAGGTCATTTGTTTAATGTTACCTTACGTAATAGATCAGATGTATATTTTATTAATCACCTATATCTAAATGATTCTAGGACTAATCATGTTCTAACTAGAAATATACCTGACATCCAAAATATTTGGCGTTATCCATTAGCTGGATCAATTTTTGATAAAACTAGCTTGTTTGTAGAACCAATTATATCCGTGACTATTGGACGTAGACATAATTATAATAAGAAATTTTCCTTTATTGATCCATCAAAATATGAACTATCAGAAAATAATATATTCAATTCGAATCGTTATAGTGGTATAGATTATCATGAATTTAGCAATAGATTAAGTTATGGGGTTAATTCTTCTATACTATCGGAGGAGAATTATACAAGTTTATTTCTAGGACAAACCTATAACACTGCTATTAATACTAACTCTATTAATAATATCGAAAATGTTGGTAGAATTGCTAGTAGTTTTTCTGATAAGATAGAGCTATTCTATAGATTTAGAAAAAGTAGAAATTTTGATCCAATTAGAGATGAATTAGGTGGAAGCCTTAACTCTAAGAAAATTCAGTTAACTGCTGGATTGGTTCAGATTTCAAATTTACAGAAATATTATTTTACAGATAAATTAACTGATAACAAAATAAGGCAATTTTACTATAATTTCACTTATCAATTAACCGAAAATTGGTCAGTTGCCTATGATATGAGAGTAGATTGGCCAAAAAGCAAACTAAATGTTCTTTCTAAGAGTATCCAGGTGACATACTTGAATGATTGTGTTAGAATAGCCGGAAAACTTTCAGACAATTACATGGAAGATGGTAGTAGGGGAATAAAAAAGAATTCTGCTGTACCTACTATTTCTATAGGTTTAAAAATATTAAATATGTGAGTCTAAAATTATGAAGAAGTTATTTTGTTTAGTTGCTATCGTTTTTAACCTAGCCATAGCGAAAGCAGAATTATCCAATATAGTTGCATTAGTTAATAATGAGCCAATTACATTACATGAATTTCTAGCTAGAAAACACATGATCATGGCACTTAACAATATTAACAATCCTGATTCTCAAACAGATAAGCAACTTGACAAGATGGCAATTAACAGCGTGATTGATGATTTATTGCTTTATCAGTCTGTAAACGGTAAAAAAAGTTCTGATAGTGAGTTAAATGAGTCTATAGAGACTATTGAGCAACGTAATAAAATGGCAAAAGGACAATTAATGCAACTTTTGAAGAGTAAATCTGTAGATATTAATAGTTTTAAATCTCAGATTGGTGCTGAAATTATCAAAATGAATATTTTATCTAGTATTTCTAGATCAGTTGCTATTAGTGCAAAAGAAGTTGATGCTATAATATTAGCGACTAATTCAAAAGACGCAGAAATATCGGCCCAAATCTTTACTTCAAAAGATAAACAGGATAAAATTTTGCAAAAGATGTATGGGTTACAAAAACGCCTTACAAATTGTCACGATATCAAAGAATCTTTATATAAAGATTTTTCTACGTTAGAAATAGTCAATCAAAATTTAAGCACTCTAGATTCTACGTTACAAACAATTCTCAAGGATTTAAATACAGGAGAGAAAAGTAGTGTTTTCGAGATGCAAGATGGGTTTAAGTTAATCTTAATGTGTAATAAAAAGATAGTTAATGTTACTCTAGATGAAAATGATTATATAGTAAATCTTCTGACCAATAAAAAAATGTCACAAAAAGCCCAAAAATACTTTGAGGATATGCGTAAGAAAGCATATATCAAAATAATGCTACCTTTGTGATATACTCGAATGATCCGAGTACACTACCTTCAATCGCCAAGCATGCCAGCCAACATGGTATTGTTCCTATTAAGAGATATGGTCAGAATTTCATTTTTGATAGTAGTCTATGTGATAAAATAGTTCGCGTAAGCGGTCTCCGAGAAAATGACTCTGTATTAGAAGTTGGTCCTGGTACAGCTGGACTCACTAGAGCTATCCTTTCCCACAACCCTAAATCTTTAACTGTGGTTGAAACTGACGCTAGATGCATACCGTTACTGACGGAAATAAGAGAGTTATACCCTAATCTGCATATTATTCATTCAGATGCTTCTAAATTTGATCTATCAACCTTAAGTCATGACAAAACACATGATAAAATAACTATTATTTCAAATTTACCTTACCAAATAGGTACAGAGTTAGTTATAAAATGGTTAAAAAAATCATACTTAATAAGTAGTATGACTTTAATGCTGCAAAGAGAGGTTGTAGAGCGAATATGTGGTAAAGTTGGAACAAAATCTTATGGCAGATTATCAATAATATGTCAGTTACTTTGTTCAGTCGAAAAATGTTTTGATGTTAATCCGCAAGCTTTTTACCCTGCACCAAAAGTCCACTCTGCAATAGTTAGACTCGTGCCTTTTGATAATCCATTAACACTTGAACTAATTGGGAAAGTTGAACTAATTACCAAACTAGCCTTTAGTGAACGTCGTAAAATGATTAAATCATCTTTGAAGAAACTAACCCCGTATATAGAAGATTTGTTATCTCGATTAAAGATTGATAATTCTTCTCGATCTGAAAATTTATCACCACAAGATTATTTGTCTTTAGCAAAATTATACTCAAATGAACCACTATACTGCTTGTAAATGAAGAGTTGATAGACGAAGATCAAAATCATGAAATGCTAGGAATTACCAAGTCGAGGAGCGGAGCGTACATATAGTACGTGAGCACCGCAGATCTTGGATAATGACGACGCAATTCTTGATTTTCATCGAGTATACATCGCTATTAATATCACTACCAGTAAATATTTATTGTTAATTGTCAATTTTTTACTTTGGTATACTTGGTAATGTAATGATACAATTATATGTTACGGTAAAAGCAACCTACTTAACCATATAATCTCAGGTATATTTTTATGAGAATAACCAAAATCTTCCTAATCTATTGTTTCGTAGCTATAGTAAATCTACCTTATGCATTATGTGCAGATACAAATAAAACAATTTATATAACATCAGATGATGGGCCTCTTGGAGGAACCGAAAATGTTATTAATGTCATGACCCAAAAAAAGACTCCTATTACCATGTTCATGGTAGGATTACATTATGATAATTCGAGTCCTAGCCTAAAGAAAGCTGTTGATCTAGCTAAAAAAAACCCTTTTATTGAAATAGGAAATCACAGCTATACTCACGCTAATAACCACTATAGGAATTTTTATCATCAGCTTCCGGATGTAATTAAGGATCTTAAAAAAAATAATACTGTTTTTGGTTTTACTGGTTCACATATCAATACTAGACTACCAGGTAGAGATGTATTCCGTCTCCCCAACCTAAGTAAAGATGATCCATATATTTCAAAAGAAGAAGATAAAGTAGAAAGAATAGATGATGATGGAATATATAAAAACGGCTTCTATCTATATGGCTGGGATTTAGAATGGGTGCATAATCAACATGGCAAGCCAATTCAATCTTTAGATGAATTAGTGCAAGAGATAGAAGATAAATTTAACAGAAATGATACTGCCTTACCTAATAAATTAATTTTACTTATGCATGATGAAATGTTTCAAGACCAATTTAATGGCAAAGAAAATTTAAGTCAGTTAGTTGATCTTTTGCATAAAAAAAATTATAAGTTTGATTTTATTAAAAATTATCATGTAGAGTGATTTTTATCTATAAATGCTTTAAAGAATTGGATTTGAAAATAAATGGTGAGCATGCTAGGCGTACATATAGTATAGTTACGCATGCGAATCCATGATATTTTCAAAAAACAATTCTTCAAAGCAGAAGAGTATACACTAATGCTATATCGAACTTAGGTTAAGTAACTCACCTTACGTATAACCCCCATGGCAATTTAAAAGTCATAGGAAAAACAGCCTAGTGTCTATTAGCGAGAAGCCACTTTGTGGCGACGAAGCAATCTAATGAATGTGGATTGCTACTACACTCACGTGGTCTCGCTAATAGACGTCTTGTACTTTTCTGCAATTTTTAAATGCTATACGTAAGGTGAATTAAGTAAGTCTATTCGCTTTACACTCCGTGACGTTCTATTATTTGGCTTTTTATCTCTGCAATAGCTTTAGCTGGATTTAAACCTTTCGGACAAGTTTTTGTACAGTTCATAATCGTATGACAACGATATAATTTAAATGGATCTTCTAAAGCATCTAAACGCTCTCCTGTATACTCATCCCTAGAATCAGCAATCCACCGATAGGCTTGTAGTAAAATCGCAGGTCCTAAATATTTATCACCATTCCACCAATAACTTGGGCAAGAGGTGGAACAACACGCACATAATATGCATTCATATAAACCATCCAGTTTTTCTCTATCCTTAAGAGACTGCAATCTTTCAGTATTGGAAGGTGGCGGACTGTCAGTTTTTAGCCAAGGTTCTATCGATTCATATTGAGCATAGAAATGCGACATATCAGGTACTAAATCTTTTACTACCTTCATGTGCGGTAGAGGATATATCTTGACATCACCACGAATTTCTTCAATAGACTTAATGCAGGCAAGTGTGTTAGTTCCATCTATATTCATCGCACAGCTACCACAAATTCCTTCACGACAAGAACGCCTAAAAGTCAAGGTAGAATCTATTTCATTTTTTATTTTAATTAAGGCATCTAGAACCATTGGACCTGTTTTGCATAGATCTAACTCATAAATATCAATTCTAGGGTTTTCTTCAGAATTTGGGTCATATCTATAAATTCTGATATTACGTAACTTAACCGCTTCTCCAGAATATTTATATGTAGTACCTTTACGGACTTTAGAATTAGGTGGTAATCTAAGTTCTGCCATGTTTATTCCTTATCTAAAATTCTAACTATATTTCAGAGCAATTTAAAAGTTGTAATCAATGGTGAAAAGATGTCATTCCCGCGTAGACGGGAATTCATTAATATCTAATACTACAGTTGTAGTTACTCACAATGTTGTCCCTGCGTAGGTAGCGGGATATAAGAAACTGTCCTTTTAAGCTATTTAGACTTTTTTAGACCCCTACTTTCCTTTCGCAGGGGTGACATCAAGCACATTGCCTACCGTAGCCACGACTTTTCAATTATCCTGCTGTCCTTTTCTGATTTAGTTTCTTAACTTTTACAGTACCACCATAATCATTTTTTATTGGAAATAAATTTTCCTCTTCTGAATTCATTGATCTATCACTCAGCAAGTTTTTAATCTGCTGACCAGACAATGTCTCATGTTCAATCAATAATTTAGCTAACAAATGAAGTTGATCAATATGTGTAGTTAATATATTTTTGGCAAAATCATAACCTTTTTCAATAATTTTTCTTACTTCTGTATCAATTAATTCTGCTGTATGTACAGAAGTATGACCTGCTCCCCTACCACTAGTATATAGATCTTCATTACTCGAACCATGATATACTGGTCCTATTGCATCACTTAATCCCCAGTCCGTTACCATAGCTCTAGCCATTTGGGTTGCCATTTTAATATCTGAAGAAGCCCCAGAAGTAACTTTCTCTCTGCCAAAAATAAGCTCCTCAGCTACCCTGCCAGCCATTGCTACCGCTATATCAGCTTCCATTTTATCACGTGGCATAGAAAAACGATCATTTTCAGGAAGCCGCATAACCATTCCAAGTGACCTACCCCTTGGAATAATAGTTGCTTTGTGAATTGGATCAGAAGCAGGACAATACAACCCAACCAATGCATGCCCTCCCTCATGATAAGCAGTTAGTTTTTTCTGCTCATCTGACATAACCATAGAACGTCTTTCCACGCCCATTAACACTTTATCTTTTGCCTCTTCTAAATCTGCCATACTTACTTCTTTTTTGCCCTTGCGAGCAGCAATTAATGCAGATTCATTGACAAGATTAGCAAGATCTGCTCCTGAAGATCCAGGAGTTCCTCTAGCTATGATTCTAGCGACTATATTTGAGGCACATTTTATTTTCTTCAAATGTACTTGTAAAATTTGTTCTCTACCATCAATATCTGGATTAGGAACAGTAATTTGGCGATCAAATCTTCCAGGTCTTAGCAATGCTGAATCCAATACATCCGGTCTGTTAGTTGCAGCAATGATAACTACCCCTTCATTATCCTCAAACCCATCCATTTCTACCAGCATTTGATTTAGTGTTTGTTCACGTTCATCGTTGCCACCACCCATACCAATACCTCTGTGGCGACCTACTGCATCTATTTCGTCAATAAAAATTATGCAAGGAGCATTACGTTTACCTTGTTCGAACATATCACGGACACGGCTAGCACCAACTCCAACGAACATTTCAACAAAATCAGAGCCAGAGATACTAAAGAATGGGACATTTGCCTCGCCGGCTATAGCTTTTGCTAGGAGAGTTTTACCTGTTCCAGGTGATCCTATAAGTAAACATCCCTTTGGAATTTTACCACCAAGTTTTTGGAATTTGCTTGGGTCTCTAAGGAAATCAACAATTTCAGTTAACTCTTCTTTAGCTTCGTTAATTCCAGCAACATCTTTAAAAGTAATTTTCGGACCTTTATCTGAAACTAGTTTAGCTTTAGATTTACCAAAACCCATGGCTTTTCCTCCACCTTGCATTTGACGCATGAAAAATACCCACCCACCTATCAAAAGAATCATTGGAAACCACGAAACAAATATGTTAAACAACAAGTTCATTTTTGTATCAGGTGGTATTATTTCAATATGAACCGAATTGCTGTTTAGGCGATTTATTAGATCTGGATAGTCAGCAGCATAAGTTGAAAAAGAAGATCCATCGCTGAGAGTCCCCTCAATCATTCTACCCTGAATTTTAACAGCACTAATTGCTTTCTCATCAATTTTGCTTAAAAAATCTGAAAAAGCGATATTACTTTTTCCTCCAATAAAACCATCATTTTGAAATGCATGAAAAACAAGTATCATTAAAACAAAAACCGACACCCAAATTAGAACATTCTTACCTTGATTATTCATCTATGACTCACCTAACAGAAATGCGTAAAACGCGATATAAAATTGGGAGAGAAAGAAACACTAAGACTTCTCCTCAAACCTTGGTCATTATAATACGATATATGAGGTATGGCTATAACTTTTTCAAGTATCTTGACTACTGGTAGGGTGAATAAAATAGCTATATGATTGTTAAAACTTGCGTCTTTCAGTATTTTAAAATCTAAATCTTGCCTTATTTTACTATAATCCTTGATCGTTAGGTTACTGATCAAATAGCCTGAATTATTAGACCTCTTGTATAATTCTACTCCTGCTGGTAATTTGGACGTCGGGGCTAGACTCGAATCCTCACATACGTTTGAGTATGATGTGGTTCTGCGTTCCGGATCTCCTGCAAATTCCTGAGCTAGAGCGAATTCTAAAAGAGGTCTATTGATATAGAAATGAAATCTACCATCCCATGCATCTACATTATTAAGCCTAATATCTATAGGTAAATTCCTACCAAATTCTCGGTAAATTATTAGATTATTACTAATTTTTTTAATCACGCAACCATGGAGTGTCTTAATAAAGTCTATTTTTTGTTGTAATAGTTCTGTTATCATACTTATTGAGCCTGATCTACTAGTGCGGTTCTTACCGCTAATAATGATAAGTACAAAACTGATTACCTGTAGTGTTATTGCACTAGAAAATTCTGCAAACTTTAATAAATTTATAGTAGCAAAACCAAAATCATAAATTTTTACTGATTCTGCGATGCAAGCAATCAATTCCGGTTGCCATTTCTCTTCTACTACTTGGTTAATTCTAGATTGTTGAGAAGTTATTTGATTCTTTATATATTCTCCTTCTAGGGATAGCTTTTTTCTAATGATATTTCGTTGATATTTATCAGATTTATTAGATTCATCTTCAAACCATTTTATATTATTGGTAACTAAATATGCAATTAACTGTTGTTTCGGAATGTTAAACAATGGTCTCACTATTTTAACATTATTATACCAATTAATATTGCTAGCACTAAGTCCAAATAGACTACTTTTTTTTTCTAATCTCAGACAATAATTTTCAATATAATCATCCAAGTGATGTGCTGTTAAAATTGTCAATATATCTAATTTGCTACACAAATCAGTCATTAATTTATAACGACCTTCTCTAGCCCTTGCTTGTAAATTAGAAAAATTATTTTGGTGATCGAAATGAAGCTGGTGATATCTATGTCCCAATTTATGGCTTAAGTCTCGTACATACTCATGCTCCAACTTAGCCTGCTCTCGTAAATGATGATTAACTAACATCACTACTAGCTTAATACTATTAGTGCTAGCCCATTTATGTGTTAACATTAAAAGGGCTATGGAATCAGAACCACCTGAAATAGCCAATGCGATAGACCTCAGGTGAGGTCTATCAACTAGCTTTTCAATATTCTGCTGAAATTGTTCATAAAGCATTATTTAGGCAAATCTTTTTTGTCAGATTTTTTCTCAATATAGCTAGTATCCTCTTGGTTTTTATCTGAATTTTTGCTTAAGGATAGTATTCTTTTTTTATAGTCTCGTTCTTTGGCAAGATAATTTTGAGCTTCTTGTGAGATTTTTTTATATAATTCACGTTTTTGGCCATTAATTTTAGCCACTTCTATTCTATATTTTGTTATTTCTTCTCTTAGTTCTGCTGAAATTCCCGCAGCATAAGACTTGAAATCATTCTCAATTTTTTGTAATTCATCATTAGTGCCACTACTACTAATATTAGTTTTATTGGCATTTGATTTTGCAGTTGTTGTACTTGCTAAGCTATTTGAACTTAGTAATAGTAATCCTATTATAGTAGTAATTAATCTATTTTTTTTTATCATCATATGCTCCTAAAATGTTTTTATATATTTTTTGCTAAACGTGAAATCTAGCAAAATTTAATATACACTATAATAATCCTATTTAGTCAATCATAAAGATACTGAAATAATCTTTTTAACAGCAAATAATATCATAATTTTTAATATATTATTATATTTAGAATATTAGCTATTAAATATAATAATTTCATTTGATATTAATCGATACTTTATGTAAAGTAGTTGAATGCAACAAATTTGTTAATGTACAAGGAGGAAGAATATGGGACGTAACAAACATAATCAGGGAGACTGGGCTAATCATTTCCGAAAATATAATTTTTCAAAACAAGATAAACCTCTTTCTAAAGAAGTAGAGCCTCTTAAGTTATATACAGATAAAGATATGCTGTTATTGACAACTCTTTCTATGATTCGTCCTAACTCGATAGATGATAAAGATAATCTGTCAGCACATTATATTGCAAAACGTGCAATAAGTGAGGGTTACACAAATGCTGGTTATACATTAGAAAATACTACTACTCCTAAACATAATACTCCTGAAAAATCAACTTCTCACAATCAGGATATAGTCAATTCAGGAGGATTTGGTGCTAGGAGCGATGGAGCGACGCCTATATGTAATAGGCGAGCGACGAGTGACGACGTCACCAACTTCTCATCAATTGACTATAGTGGGACAATAATGTTAAGCATAGGTAGCACAGCTACTGGTTGTGTTATTATAGGTTTTGTTGGGATTGCTGCATGCAAAGCATATAAAAGTTTTGGCAGTAAGAAAAAAAACGTTAATCACCCAACAGAAGTATGTAAAAGTTCTGATAGTAAGAACGAACATGTTGATTACTCAGTAGATACTAACTTGTCAATAATAACAATGCCACTAGAAGAGATTCAAGATATATCTTTAGCAGGTAATACAACAACGCAGGTAGAATAGTAATAAAAATAAAGACCTCTTGCATAATTCTACTTCTGCTGGTAATTTGTGCGTCGGTACGGTACTCGAATCCTCACGTACGTTTGAGTACGCTGCGGTTCTGCGTTCCGGTCCTCCTACAAATTCCCTAGCAGAAGCGAATTCTGCAAGAGGTCTAATATTAGTATCAATTCTTCGCTGCTTTCAAGAATTATTTCTTGAAAGTAGCATGGATGAGCCGTAGTCACGTATATCTAATTCTAGAAGGTTTTAGGCAAAAACGATCATTCCTAGCTAAAAGCGGGAATCCAAAAAATAACCTGCAAAGGCTATTAGATATTATGGATTCCCGTTTTTAGTATAAGAATGATATCAGGAGCGGCAAAACTTATGTTTATATCAACTATTGATTATAATTTTTAATTACCCTGCTCAAATTCGTGCTTATTCTTCTTGACACTAAAGACAATAAGCTTTAATATGTAGCCCTAGCCAATAAATAAGTAGGTTAGGTCTTATATGGCAGTCATTTCTAGAATTCTTTCGTATTTTTCTATAACTCACAATACATCCTCACCCTCAAAATTAACAAATAAATTATTAGAATATATTTGGCCTGTTGAAAGACATGAATTATCCAAATTTCTATATATAACATTATTGATGTTTTGTATTTTGTTTATACAAAACATTATCAGAGCCTTAAAAGACAGCCTTGTTAATACTATGATTGGTACTGAAACTGTATCATTTCTTAAATTTTGGGGTGTTCTTCCTTCTTCATTTCTAGTCATGATGATCTATGTAAAATTAGTAAATAACATGAAAGGTGAAAATATCTTCTACCTTATACTGTCAATTTTTCTAATATTTTTTGCCTTATTTGCTTTTTATATTTTTCCTAATCATACAATATTTCATTTGAGTAGTGAGCATGCAAGCATTTTAATAAAGTCTTATCCTAATTTGAAGTGGTTTATATTACTTTTATCTAATTGGAGTTTTTCCCTATTCTATATTATAGCAGAATTATGGCCAGGTTTGATGTTTGCATTACTCTTTTGGCAGTTTGTTAATAATGTCACTTCGGTAGAACAATCGAAAAGATTTTATCCTTTATTTGGACTCTTGGCACAAACAGGTATTTACATATCAGGCAAGTTTTTAGAAAATTTAGCTTATTTAAATCAATATTTAATTAGAAATTTTGACTTAAAACATACAAATACAGAACTTTCAGTACAAATTATCTTAGTCTGTGTACTTGTTCTTGGTATAATAGCAGTGGCAACTTTTTGGATGTTAAATCATAAAATATTAGCTAAAGATCAGGTAGAACAACTGAAATTTTCGGTCAAGAAGCAATCAATAACTCTTGTGGAAAGTTTTAAAATGATTATCGCTTCAAGATATATTAGACTAATTGCTACACTACTTATTTGCTATGGCATAGCTATAAATCTAGTTGAAGGACCTTGGAAGACATCAGCTGCAAAAATTTATAAAACGCCAACTGAATTCGCTGCTTTTGTTGGCAACTATCTAAGTATTACTGGCATATTTACTATTCTATTTGTTATTCTTGGTTCTAATATTGTAAGAAGGTTGGGTTGGTTTACAGCAGCAATTATAACGCCAATAATGGTTTTTGTAACTGGTATGTTATTTTTTGCAGTATCCGACTTTGATGGATTTGCTGCCTTAATTGTGGTTAGCTTTATGTTAACCGACCCTTCTTTGATTGCTATTACAATGGGACTGATCAATAATGTGTTAAGTAAATCAAGTAAGTATACTTTATTTGATTCTACTAAAGAAATGTCATATGTTCCTTTAGATACTGAACTTAAAACAAAAGGTAAGGCAGCTGCCGACATAATCGGCACTAAGCTTGGAAAGTCAACAAGTGCATTTCTCCAATCTTTAATATTTATTATTATGCCTTCTGCAACTTTTCAATCCATCTCTATCTATTTAATGGTAGTCTTTGGTATAATCTGTATCATATGGATTTGGACAGTTAGAGAATTAAGTAAAGAGTACAATAATATAACATCATGAATCTTAGACATTATTCCTTAAATCTAAGATAACAACTAATAGCTACAACTAATAGATATAATTTAGCATATTAATTTTTAACTCCTGCTCTAAAATAACAATTAGATCATCAGAGGATTTTGATTTCCATTTACCAGCAACATAATAAAAATGGTAAGGACCACTAATCGGTGAAGATAACCAAATTTCTTTAGCAGCTGAGTGTTTGTTAATAACAAATACTCCTTGGTTAGTAGTTAGGGTTAGAATATCACCTTGAAAATCAATATCGATAAGACAATTCTTATCTTCTGCCTCAATTGTATCGGCAATTAAAGATATTGTTTTTTCAGCCAATTTGGCAAATTCAGTATTGTCCATACTTAATGCTCCTTTAAACTTTTGCGATACATCTCAACGTACTTATTGTGATCGTTAAGGTTATTGGAAAAATTATGCCCTCCCATAATGTTAACAACAAAATATAATGAATCAATTTTAGCAGGATTTACTACAGCTTCTAAAGATTTTATTCCAGGGCAAGAAATAGCTCCAGGTGGTAAATTAAAGACATAATATGTATTATAGGGTGATTGGATAGCTAAGTCTTTTTTAGTTAATCGCCTTGCTAGTTTATATTGCCCAAGTGTTATAGCATAAATCGTCGTTGGATCTGCTTGCAATTTCATATGTTTGGTAAGGCGATTTAGAAATACAGCAGCAATCAAAGGTTTTTCTGCGTCTAAGCTAGCTTCCTTCTCCACAATGGACGCTAAAATTAAGACGTCAAGACGGGTTTTTAATGGGGAATTGGGTGATAATTTTTCCATGACTTTGTCAAGATGCAGGGACATTAATTTTCGCATTTTATCAATGATCTGCTCTTTTTGATCACCATATGAAAAAAAATAAGTAGATGGCATTAAAAATCCTTCAGGAATTGTTCCTAGAATCTCACCAATTAAGCGTTCTTCATTATTAATCTTTTGTATTATTTCATGTACAAGCATACCCTCAGGTATAATCATTTTATGAATAATCGATTTGCCACTGGACAATATTTTTAAAGTTTGCATTGGAGAAATATTTTGAGTAAAAGTATATTCCCCACTTTTTATAGGATGTTTTAATGAATATATTTTTGTAAGAAATGCAAATAAATAAGGATATTTAATGATTTTGTTATCATTTAATATCGTGGTAATTTGATCAATCGACAATTTAGGCTTAATTATTAGAGTTTTACTTTCTGCAAGTAAACCAGGTACAAATAAGTAAAATATACAAAAATTGATTCCGCTGATCAGCAAAATCAATGTAATAGTTACAAAAACAAATTTTATTTTTAGTATTTTCTTAAACAAGCTATACCTAATTAGAATTAGATGATTTCAGAAGATTATAACATAACCTCAACTATCGATGTAATAAATTAATAATAGGCGAAACAGTAATATAGGTAGTGATAACATTTAAATAATATGTTATGATGCAGATAATTAACATTCATAAAAATTATTAATATGCAAATACAGAAATGCTATCGCGTTATTTTTCAAACCTATGATCAATCTAATCCTCTAATTTAGTTAAGGAATATAATCAAATGCTAAGATATGATTTGTATAGAAGTGTACATAAGTTCATTCGTAAGAAGCTGTACCAGTTCGGAGAGGAGCTAGGTAAAACAGATTTTCGAAAAATAGCAGCTGTAATTGGTATTAAAGATTCTTTTAATAATATTGCATTTGATCTAAAAATGCATGCACAAAAAGAAGAAAAATATTTTACCCCATTGTTTAATGAAAAAGGATCAACCGTGCATAAGCATGTTGAACAAGTACATTACGACCAAGAAAATGAGCTGATGGAGTTTCAGGGGATTTTTGAAAATGCGATAAAAACAGTGGATGATGAAGAACGGGTTATACAGGGCTGCCATATCTGCTCCTTATATGATAAGTTTTTGTCTAACAATCTTCTGCATTTTTATCAAGAAGAAACCATATTAATGCCTGAATTATGTCATCTTTATTCTGATAAAGAGTTGCAGCAGGTTACCGTAGATAGTTATAGAGGTCTGCCTAAACATGTTTTATTAGATAGCTCGAGCTTCTTCCCGGTTTTGAATTTTCTTGAAAAACGTACTTATTTACAAGATATTAAAGAAGCTTGCTCACCTGAAATGTTTCTTGAAATTTGGAAACGTACATTAGTCTCAGAAGGCTGTTTCACTAATGATGAAAAATCCACTTTCGCCATGGAGTTTGATTTGCCCTTAAAAGGCACTACTGCAGACAGTACAGAACTTGTAAAACTGTAATATATTTAGTGATTTCAACATATTTATGCTGCATTTAATACAGCAGTTTGCCACTTATGCGACTCATTTTCAAGCTCTTTTCTCTCTCGAAGTTGAGTCGCAAAACTGCTTTAAGAATGCATTTTTCTGATATTCTAGCTAGGAACGTAGGGTGTGTTTTAAAAATTTCCTTCCAACCCGTATATATATTATCGTTTCAGCAATCTTATGATTCTCTCAAAAAATTTCTATACTGTTTTTATAGTGTTTTTTTAGCAAAACTCCCCAAATTTGACATACAAAATAGTCTATTTTTAACCGTTTTTCACGGGGAGGAAATATGACAGAATCGTTAATTTTTTCCGACAACTTAATTGAAAATCCTGACGCTATTTTCTATAATATAGTCGGTAATTTTGTCCCGCCTGAGTGGCGAAATCTTACCAATAATTGTGGTAAACAATTAAGTAAAACTTCTCGTCAACTTCTATCTTTGATAGTTTCTTGCATAAAAACTGGTAATTATAGAAATTCGGATGAATTACAAGAAGGCTATCATTTTTTTCAACAAGAGCTTGGAGTTTGTCAAAGACGGGTAAGGCAATGTCTAGTAGAATTAAAAGACAGTGGTTTTATTGATATTTATTCAACTACAATAGTTAAACATAATGTTAAATGTCCTAATATTTTATGTGTCAAACTAGTTAAAAAATTTATAAATCTTCGTAAAAATAATTGTGACCCTAATCAACAAAAAATTTCAGGTCAACCTGAAATAAATTACAGCTTATGGCAAAATATTCAGCCTAACCCACAAAAAATTTCAATTCAACCGGAAAAAAATTACCATCCAACTGTAAAAAATTTTCAAAAAAACGCATCTATATATATATCTATAATATCTAGATATGGAAACAACAAAGAAAATTGTGGGCAAGTCTGTGGACAAAATGTGTCAGAGCCTGAATCAACTGAAGAACAAAACATTAATTTTCTGCTTGAGGTAACGGCAAAAAGAGGTGAACAAAGTTTATCAGAAGTTGAGTCAACTACGGAGCAAAACTTTGATTCATCGCCGGAGATAACGGTAAGTTCAAGTGAAAAAAGTTTACCAAAGCTTGAGTCAACTGAAGAGAAAAGTTTTAATTTACCTATGGAGACAACGGTAAGCTCAGTAAATGAAACGTTACCCTGCAATTCCTCTGAGGCAGCTCCAACTGATGACGAGTCAGACTGCGATTCAGATTCCGATTCAACAGGGGAATCTTCAGGAAATAGCGAAGAGCAAGAAGCTAGTGGGAAATTGCCTAGGTGGCTCAGTGATATTACCAAACAGGCTAAAGGCTGGTATTCACATAGGAAGCTAGAGATGTTTTACCCATTGAGCGGAGAAGATGCTGATTGGCTAAAAAGGCAAACAGGTCGTAATTACGAATTGAGTTTTGTCAACAAGCTATTGATTAAACATAGCGTGGACTCTCCTAATCGTCTCTTTCCCTGCAAGCAAGCAGTACTGAATTACATGAAAAAAACTTTGATTCATGAAATGCGTCCACCAGCTAAGGCAAATAACCCAAACTTTAACTTCGATCTGAACAATGCTACTAAGACTAAGACAAAAAAGGCTTATTTGCAAAAAATAAGAGATAGTAAGGGCGTTAAACCACTGAATCAGTTGCAACGCAAGATTGTTGAAGCTTTTGAGCATCAGCCTAGTACTGCTTATCAATTGCTGAAGAGGTGCAGTTTTTTTGGAGTATATGACGATGAATACAAGATTGATTTAGCAGATATCTCTTTGTCAGAAACTGATAAATTAAAATTGCTTGAGCAAGTGCAAGAGGTATATGGCAAAGATGTTCAGCAATTGCGTATTACCAACAAAAGAGAGGTATCGGATTATGATTTAGAGCTAAGTGGACTAAATCCAGAGTCAGTATGGTATAAAGTAAGGAAATATTTGTTAAAATTATACGGTGAACACTTGGACAAAGCTTGGTTTAGCAAGTTAGAAGCAATTGAAGAAGATACGACTTGCAATAAGCTTATTCTCAAACCAGCTACTGCCTTTATTGGGGATTGGATTAAGAATAAGTACAGCAAAGATTTGGAATATGCTTGCAGTAAACTGAATTATACTTTTGAGTTTATGAAAGTTGATAGAATGGCTGGGCTGTAAGCTATGGTAAATAGCATTTAAAGCTATTTTAAATATGTTTATAAGAGGATTTTAATTTTTAGCTGGGGGACCTATGTTAAAAACAAATAACACTATTGTACGAGTCTGTATTTGCGAAATTTTAAGGTATTATTGCAATAACAAACGAAAGTTTGAATTGGTAGTTAAGTTGATGAAACTAATTGTATTAAGCGAGAAAAAAATGATTACAAATAAATGATTACAAATAAGTTAATAATAATCAAGAATTATTTAATTAGGGTTGAAAACACTATAAAAACACTACAGAAGGTTATTTGAACTTAGAGAAGATGAGAGTAATGCACCTTGTGGATACATCACTATCTTCCTATGAAGAAAGTGGGGTTATACTAAATTCACCATCTATAGCTATTTTGCCAAGATTTTTAGCAAATTTTGTCACTTTTTTACATTTTTTGGCAAAAATTGTTCGCGGAATCACCCGGGGGGTGGTAGCTATGCAAAATGGGGTATAGGGGGCGTCACGCGAAAAATTTTTTTGAGGTAATTAATCACTTGTTATTAAAAATTTCCACTTTTGTCAATTTTTTATATCTTAAAAAAAAATTTAATAATAATACAAAAAATAGAAAATAAAATGTTGACAGCAATTTTTAGTTGTGATACACTGCAAAATATAAGGGGGATATTTTCAATTAATTAATTGGCAAAAAACCTGAAAATCAGGTATAATAAAGGGAATTATAAGGAATTTTTAAAGAGATGTACATGATCAAAAATTATGGTTTGTTTGAAAAATATTTAGCAAAGATATCATCTAGTAGCATTAGTAAGTTTGGCTCAATAGATGATATCTCTAATTTCCTATTATATCTTTGTGAACATGGTAACATCGTTATTGCAGCTAAGAAGGCTGATTGTATTTCACCACTTAGGTTGCACCGAGTTATTAATAGCGATAAATATTTAACCAAATGCGTCAATTTAGCTTTAGCCATTGCGGTAGATAGAGCAGAAGGGGTGTTATATGATAGGGCAATTAACGGTTATGAGGAAGTGACTTATAACAAGGATAATCAGGCAATAGCTACTAAGAAAAAATATTGCTCTAAGTCTTTGCTGGAATATCTTAAAGCCAATTCGCAAAAATATCAAACAAGGAAGCATGATGCTAGTTACCATAGGAAAAATAGTGATGAAACTGAGCAGGCAGCAAAAGCCCGAGAAATAGCAAAGATGATAGATGTAACTAATTTTGAAATAGAATCGTATGAAGCAGAATATGCACTTGCCAAAGGACAGTAAGACCAAAGTGATGAAAACTATTAGTAAAGCTAAAGCCAGCAAAGAGCTTTCTAGCTCTGCTTCTAAAAGTCTTAAATTTCCGGTGGATTGGTCACCCTATCCATTTCAGTTGCCTTTGTGGAGATATTTATACTCGGGTGGTAAGAAAGCTATAGCCATTTGGCATAGAAGAGCTGGTAAGGATATTATGGGTATTAACTGGATCACTGCTAGTGCTATTCGAGAAGTTGGCATTTATTGGTATGTCTATCCTACCTATAATCAAGCTAAAATGAGCATATGGGATGGTATGACATTATCGGGGCGTCCTTATATGTCATTTATTCCTAAAGGGATTATTGCTCGTAGTCAGCAATATAAGCAACGGATATTATTTAAAAATGGTTCAGTGATTCAGTTTGTTGGTAGCGATCGTTATGCCACTATCAGGGGTAGTGGTATTAAAGGAGCAGTTATTTCGGAATATTCCTATCATGATCCACGAGCTTATATCTTAAAAACATGTTATAAGTAGTTGTAAGAGGGTGACTTGAAGCAATCTAGACTGAAATAGTCGTGAACAGAATAAGTACCCTCTATCGTTAAGTTTGCTTTGAACAAATTGCAGAAGGTACTGCAGTACAGTAGCCTTGCACAATAAGATGAAGGAGATTATACTATGAAAAAAATAATAGGTCTAGATGTAAGTAAAAAATGGCTTGATGTATGTATATATATTTCAAACAGTAAACCGGAATATCATCGTTTTGCAAATGATAATTTAGGTCATGAAGAGCTTATAAAATTAACAAAAGAGCAAAAAATTGAGCTAATAGTGTGCGAACCCACAGGAGGCTACGAGGATGAAATTTGCCAAAAATTATATAGTAATGAGCAACGGATTCATAAGGTAAATACCTATAGTTTTAATTCATTTAGTAAGTCAGTAAATTTTTGTAAAACGGACAAGCAAGATGCTTTTAAATTAGCGTATTACGGTGATAAGATGCAACTTACAGCAAATTATATACATCAAATTGAATCAGAAAATTTGAAGAGATATCAGCAAAGACGGGAAGATTTAGTATTGATGCTTAGTAATGAAAAAAAGAGGTTGCATAATAGTGTCGATGGTATTGACAAAGAAAGCATAGAAACATTGATGGGATGCTTACAAAAGGAAATATCTAAAATTGATGATAAATTAAATGAGATAATAGATGGATCAGAAGAACTACAAGAAAAAACAAAAATATTAGAAACTGTACCTAGCATTGGCAAATGTCTAGCTAGTAAATTAATTAGTTTTTTACCTGAGTTGGGAAATAAAAATTATAGCGGCAACGAATTATCAGCTATGGTTGGAATAGCGCCATATGCTCGAGATAGTGGTAATAAACAAGGTCGAAGATTCATTAGAGGAGGCAGAAAGATACCACGAGATGCACTATATATGGCAGTACTAACAGGTAAAAATGGCTTTCAATATTTAAAAGCTTTATATGACAGACTTATTAATAATTTTAAACCTAAAAAAGTTGCGACAGTAGCTTGTATGCGTAAATTACTGGAAGTTTGCCATAAGCTTATTCAACAAAAACGTGTATTTGTTGTTAATCAATAATATTTTTTATTTATATAAAATACAGATAAAAAATATTTAATTTTTTTAAAAAGATAATTGCTATGAGTTGTGTTATAGAGCCGATGGTAATTCGTAATAATGGCTGGTTGCTTTATTTGTATACCCCTTCTGATAATCCAAAACTTGTACATGGTGAAGAATTATACCGGAAATACCAAGATAGTCCGGAAGTATTTTGCCAAATAAAAACTATTGAAGATACTACTGATCATGAGGGGCAGCCAGCTGGCTTAAATTTCCTTCATCTAAAATCTCGGTTAATTTTGTCATAACCTTATTGATCCCTTGAGGAATAATAAAACCAAATTCATGTAGTAGACCCCTAATTTCATTAGCAAGGGCAGTACGATTTTTTACCAATCTCTCTCTTACTCGATGAATTGATAAAATATCTTGTTGTTCTACAGTTCTAATTGGTACAAACCTCATATTTGGTCTTGTTACCGCTTCACATATAGCTTCTGCATCAGCTTGATCATTTTTATTAGTTTTAACATACGGTTTGACAAATTGTGCTGCCATTAGTTTTACTGTATGCCCCAATTTAGTTATTTCTCTTGCCCAGTAACTAGCTCCGCCGCAAGCTTCCATCCCTACCAAACATTTTGGTAAATTAGCCATAAATGTTAAAACTTGATCTCTCATTAATTTTTTCTTTAATACCGTCTTACCATTTTTATCTACACCATGAATTTGGAAAATTCTTTTTGCAATATCTATACCAATTGTGGTAACTTCCATCTTAGCCTCCTGATTGTTATTTTAATATTTAATATTAACTTTAGAAGATTAGCAACTGCTTTTCATTCTGTATATCAGGAGATCCATACCATTATTTTTTCACCTGTGGAATTTTATAATAAATAAATACTGATAAAAGTGTACTTTAATGACAAGAGTTTTTATTTGAAACAAAACAATGGTAATACACATAAGAAGCATTATGTTGACTAATTTTTAGTATGTCAAGTAGAAAAGTGATGTTTACATGATTACAAACTTCATGCCAAAACCACTGCAAACCTGATTCTTTAGACGTTTTAAGCACTTTTTTGTCTCGAAGATGAGTCGCTACGGTATTTTAAATCAAAGATTCACTTGCGTTCAACCTATTTCGATTTTGTCTTGCCTCCATTTTTTTCCAACTAAATAATTTGGTTCGGCTTTCGCCCTTGCTTAGCACAAATTAGTTACCTGATTTGCACCAAAGGCGTGACAATAGGATTTCGATGCTGTCCTAATGCATATTTATGCATATTCTTTTGTGCAACTTCATGTCGCACATGTTCTATCAATGTGAAAATATAACATCCTGATCATTAAATTTAGCCGAAAATAATACATCCGAGCTACTACGAGTAAGCCTTGGTTCAATAAAGCTTGCGTTTTCTATTTTTAACGTAGACGTATCAATTATAGCCAGCACATCCTTAGGCAAATGAGTTTTAAGAAAATCATAAGCTACCATAGGATTTTCCATTGCTACTTTAACAATTTCATCATACTTCGGCTTCTTTGACTTTTTGGACTTCTTTGTGGTCTTTGTGATCAATAATAAAGAAGCCTAGCTAAAGAGCAAAAAGAATAGGCAGGGTTACTCTCAATAGGTATAATTGCCTATTACTTATTCAATAAATGATTTCTATTAATTGACAAGCTTATTTTTCTATCATAATATTATTTTAAAAACAAATTTACTACAACTTCAAATATGCAATTTCAAGATACTAACGATTTATGTAAAATAGCCGATATTATCAAGAATTGCGTTGTCATTATCCAAGATTCTAGCGGTGCTAACGTACTAAATGTACGCTCCACTCCTCGACTTGGTAATTCCTGCTACTATTATGATTTTGATTCTATCGTCTATCAACTCTTCCTTTACGAGCAGTATAAATAGAAATACCCCCTCTTTAAATTATTCGAGTATACTGCAAAAACTTGAAGAGTTGGTAAACCAATTTTCAAGTTTTTGGGTAAAAAATAACCTAAATTTCTCTAGCACTAACCCATTGATAGAAGCTGCGATCACTAAATACTTGTCGTAAGAATTGGTTATTAAGAGCATGACTAGTTTTATAACCCGTGATGTCAGCTATTAGATGACCTCCTGTAGTATATAAATCTCCAAACAGGTCGAGAAGTTTGTGACGCACGAATTCATCAGTATATCTTAGTCCATCGTGGTTCATTATAATATCTTGATCTATACCTATAGCGTTATCGAGAGATGCACCACGTGCTAAGCCCTTACTTTTTAAATATTCAAGTTCATGGATAAATCCAAAAGTTCTAGCATCAGCAATGTTATTTTTGAAAGACTCATTCTCCGAGAAGACTAAATTTTGCTTGCCAATAGCCTTACTAGCAAAATCTATTGTTATATCAACCGTCATGCTATGAGCAGGGCTAGCTACTAACTCGCAATCTTTGTGAATTGCCCTAATTTCTTTTAAGATTTTTAGGTATTTCTTTGGAGTATTTTGTAATTGTCTACCAGCACATTCTATCATAAAGACGAATGGTTTACTGCTACCATCCATTATCGGGACTTCAGGACCATCGATTTCAATTATTAAATTATCGATTCCACATCCCCAAAGAGCTGCCATTAAATGTTCTATAGTTGAAACATAAATATGATGTTCATTTTTTATGGTAGTAGATAAATAAGTTTCTGAAACATTTAAACAACTAGCTTGAATAAAATTTATCTCTTGCCTTACATCAGTTCTGATAAAAACAATACCGGTATTTTCTACAGCTGGTCTTAAAGTCATCTGAGTAATGTTACCGGAATGAACGCCCACACCATAACAACTTACTGGGTTTAGTATTGATACTTGCATTGGTTAATTTTACTAACATTTTAGAAATTCAACTTATTTTAATGCCTTAAACAACTACATGCAAGTTACATTATGTTACAAAATATTTCATCAATCTATATACTGCTCGATAATCAAGTTTTTTTCTGAGTCATTCACCTTACGTATAGCATTTAAAAATTGCCGAAAAGTACAAAACGTCATTGCGAGGAGACCGTAGGTCCACAACTGTCGAAAGTTAAAAACTATAATTCATTGCAACCAAAAATTATACATAAATAATAATCTAACATTTATAATTTTAAATCTACAAGATTAGGCTCTCCGCTGCAAAATAATACTATATCTTTGATAATTTCTGTCTCAAGCAATGACCTATCTATTTTGTATAATTTATTTACTTCATTTAGTTTATCTTCACCTATTAAATTTATAATATTTGTATATTATTCAACTTTTTGTATTTATATGAACTTAATTTATACACAATCTTTAGTTATATTTTAATACCTTTTTTAACTTTCGACAGTTATGACCGTAGGTCGACGAAGCAATTGTAAGTTAAAAGTATGATATAATAGATATTGAAGTCAATGTAAATAATGATTTATACTGACTTATAAGGGGGTATTACAGCGATAGTCATTAATAATATAAATGACTATCGCTGTGCAGGCGTGAGCGACCGTGAAGCAATTGGTTTTAAGATCGTATAGATCCTGGTACTCTAGCCCAAATCCCCGAGACGTTTGAATAGTTGATTGGGATGCCTTTGCACGCCCGCTTACAATCGTAAACATTAAAAGCCTTCGAGGTATTATGCTATTATACAATAATTTTATCGGTCTTGATATAGGAAAATTCAATTTTGTTGTTGCTATTCATGGAAAAAAAGAAACTAAAGAATATAATAACAACTCTAATGGAATAGCTGATTTTATCAAGGATTACAAAAAAGAGATTAGTTCTGCATTGTGTGTTTTAGAAACTACTGGTGGATATGAAATGGAACTATTACTAACGCTTTGCAATCAGGGTTTTGCTGTACATAGAGCCAATACTCGTAAAGTTAAAAACTTTATTAGGTCTTTTGGTAATGCAGCTAAAACTGACAGTCTTGACGCTAAAGCTCTAGCACTTTATGGTTTTGAACGATCAGAAAGATTAGAGCTATTTAAAGTACAATCTAAGCAAGCTTTAAACTTGTATGAATTAGTAGGACGTAGGAACGATCTTAAACAAATGTTGATTGCAGAAAAAAATAGGTTTCAGTCCCCGAGAGCTGATTTAATCAAGTCTAGTTGTGTTAAAATGATCGAAGTACTAGAAGAGCAAATTGCATCTATTACTAAAGAAATAGACGACTTAATAGCAAAAGATAAACTCTTGCAGGCTAAAAGAGACTCTGCAAACTATTAGTGGTATAGGCACAGTAGTATCTAATGAGCTTATAGCTTTGTTACCTGAACTTGGTACATTGAAGCGCAAACAAATAGCATCATTAGTAGGTGTTGCACCAATATCTAATGATAGCGGTAGATATAGCGGATATAGACATACAGGACATGGTCGAAATTTTGTTAGACCTATGTTGTTTGTAGCTGCTATGGCTGCTAGAAATTCCAACTCTGAACTGAAGGTATTTTATGAAAAATTGATCAATAGAGGAAAAAAGAAAATGGTGGCGATGGTAGCATTAATGCGTAAAATCATTGTGATTGCAAACGCTAAGTTACGTGATTTAACTAGCTCTGCACAAGCAATAAAAATTTAAACCAAATTTATTTAAATTTTTATTGCGAACATAGTTGATCTATATAACAAGCTTCATGGATTGCCACGTCGCCACTTGCAGCGGCGTCTCGCAATGACGGTTTAAGCCTTACAACAGCACTTCGCTAATAGATGATTTTTTAACTTTCAACAGTTGTGTCCTGAAGACGACAACGCAATTCTTGATTTTCATCGAATATACCTTACTCTGTTGAATTTGGAAGTCTGTTCTTCAATATAAAAGGTAGTTGTAGTAAAAAGAAAATGATCGTTACAGGTATTGCTCCAAATATTTTAAATATAACCCATGTAGATTCTGCAAAATTACGCCATATTATTTCATTTAACACTGCCATAAACAGTAAAAAAGCAGCAGATCTATAGCTTAAAATATTCCAGTTCTTATCTTCAAGTTGGACAAAATGATTAAACATATATTTCAAAAAGGCCTTATTTCTTATGGCACTGATAAAAAATATACTAGCAAAAATTACATATAGAATAGTTGGTTTGATTTTGATATACATAGAGTTACCACTAATCAAAACTATACTAGCTGAAACTAATAACACTCCAGAAGATATTAAGGAGGATTTGGAAACTTTTCCTTCTATAAGATAACACAAACTAACACAAATAATTGAAGTAATAAGTATATATAACGTCGCACTTTGTATACTACCACCATAAAAATAGCCAATAAAAAAAGCTATAAGCGGAGCAACTTCTGATAAAAAATTAATCATAAATAGTTTTATTTCTCTGTTACTGCTTTTGTGTGTCTGATTTTTATTTGTATTAAGATATTAATTAAACCTAGAGTACAAACATAAAAAACAACTTGTAATCCGTTAGGTCTAGCAATATATCCAGTAATCATTTTTAGGAATTTACCATAGATACTTCTGTCAGAAATGAGCCAAGAGCTATCCCAAAGCTGGTCGGATAAAATAGTAATAATCCCTGAAGAACTCAATATACCAGCAGCTTCTGCTGCAAAGCCACTAGCAACAAGCATTAATAAAATGGAAGATATACGAAATATATATTGTTGGTTTACTATTTTTATTAAACCTAAATAGATAATGACACCCAAAGTTAGACCACTGACTATACCAATAATTAATCCTAATAGATAGCTATTACTGTCAATAATTTCGACTGAAGAAATACTATAAACTAATATAATAATTTCCATTCCTTCTCGAAGAATAGTTGCCGCAACAATCAGTACTAGCATTATATAACTACTATCACCGCTACTAATTTTTACAGACAAATCATTAAGATTTTGTTTTATCTTAATACCATAACCTTGCATCCATACTATAGTCCAACCAATTAATGCAACTGTTAATAAAATAATTCCAAAGTTAAATATCTCATCACCTAGACCACTAAATGCTACGGTTATACTACGAGTAAAGAAAGCAAATAACGCAGCAGAAACTGTACCAAGCATGACTCCAGCAATTATATAAATTCTAGATTTTTCTAATTGTTTTGTCACAGCAAGTATTACACCAAGCAACAAAGCTATTTCTAGGCATTCCCTGAATACCACTAATGCTATTTTAAACATCTAAACCTAAATAAATTTAATTAACAATGAGAGACCCTTGTGCTGTCTCTTGATGAAAGTCTCCAAAAAAATCATATTTACCCGGAGCTAAAGGGGCAAGGATGATATTTATAGAGTCATTTGGCATAATAATCTTTTCGCGGTGCAGATCATGACTCTCAAACTCTTCTACTGTACTATCTTGGTTGTGGATAGTAAAACGAATCTTCTTACCACTTTCTACTCTAATAATATTTGGCTCAAATCTATGATTCTTTATAACCGTTACAATTTCTACTATATTAATATCTACATCATTCTTAGATGTGCTTCGATGACTAATTGCAAAAATTATTACACCTATCAATAGAATAATACCTCCAAAAAATTGAAGGATAGTTTTTTTTTCCATAGTTTTAACTTGAAAGCTTTATTAAAGTTACAAAATACACCAATACAATCATAGCTACAAGCACATATAACAGAGTGTAGTTTTTTTGTTTTTTATGGTTCTTTATTTTTTTGGATAAATTCATAAGCACCCTCCCTATATTATACAATATATTAGATTTCCACTAAGTCATCAAGGATCAAATATTTTTTATAACAATATGTTGTTTTTCCTCTAGCCAACTCTGATAGTTTGTACAGTAAGTAATTAGGTAATTATAAATGATCACCTATAAAAAGACAATTATAATCACTGGAGCTTTTAGCTGGGTAATTAGCTATTGACAAAATGATAAAATCTTGTATACAGATACTCTGTATAATGGGTGAAGTTTAATTGGCGACTAGGTAAATAGTGTCTATAAGTTCAAATCTTCTACAATTTTTTATGCTAGACAATGTTGCTAAGATTTTTTTAAGTTTTAGTCATGATTATAGTCATTATCCCACTACTGATACTAGGCTATATTTGGTTAGAGCAAAAAGTGTTTTTTAATGCAATATGTTTAATATTAGTAAGTATGTTATTTAATTTTGCTCTAAAAATTATATTTCAAGTACCACTATCTGCTCATATTGGTAAACAAGGTTTTGCTTTTCCAAGTGGTCATATGCAGTCTTCAGTTGTTTTGTATGGTTGGCTGATGACAAAAACACAAAGCCGTATATGTAAAATTCTGATAACTGGCTTGCTATTTGGAATAGGAATGAGTTTAGTCTATTTTGGCTATCATAATTATTTTGATATTCTAGGAGCCATATTTTTTGGTTCTTTATTAATAGCCTTTTATACATTTCTTGCAAGCACAAAAAAGCAAATATTGCCACCAGTTTTATTGACTTTTACTACATTTTTGATGTTGTACATTGCATCTATACATAAGGTAGAAGAACATCTATATATGGCATATTACGCTCTTATTGGAGTAATATTTTCTGAAAACATTTTTACAAAAAAAAATAACAATTATAATTATAAATCTACGAAGCAAAATATCAGCAACAATACTGTGTTTTTTCATGCTCTTTATAATCAAAATGCTTTTTACAGTTGGTTATATCTCCTCTTTACCATTAGCTATCAGGCAAATGCAATGGGCTATAATCGGATTTTGTATCCCAGCATCAGTTTTTATTGCAAACTATATCAATCATTATAAGCGTTCTTTTCATGATAGATACTAGTTGGATTGTAGAAATAAGAACAGATTTTCTAACAACCATATTTAAGTTATTTCCATTTTTTGCTAGTGATTACTTTTACATTACCATTACTGCTTTAGGATATTGGTTAAATCCATCGGCATTATTATTCAGATCATTAGGATTTTTAATACCTTTTTGTACTTTACTTAATTGCTTGTTAAAGAATTTATTTAAAATATCGCGTCCTGACATATCTTTACATTTAATATCTGTGTATGATCCTTTTGGCTTTCCTAGTGGTGATGTTCAAGTGGCAACCACTTTTTGGCTAGCAATCTTTTTAAGTCTTAAAAATAGTCCTTTTAAGTATTTATGCTTACTGCCAATAATTGGTATTGGTCTTTCAAGAGTATATCTTGGTGTTCATAGTATATATGATGTAATTGGTGGTTTGATATTTGGGTTTTGTGTTTTCCATATATGGAAAACATATTTAGAAAGAGCATTACTTGTAGAAGTATTTCAACATAGTTGCAAAAAATTTTGGTTTTTACTTGCTATAATAATCTCACTATACACCATAGTGTCTCAATCTTTACCATGGCCACCTATGATACCGATGGCAATAGGAGCTCTCATTGGCTTTGGGTTATCCTTACGATGGATAGAAAATCAGGCAGTTGGTCTACAGCACAAAATTAGTATTCCAACCGCTCTAATATCCCTGACCATTTTAATTGGCATAGCAAAATTCATACCTACTCTAAAAATAAACATTTTTATTTTCTATTGTAGTATTATATTAAAATATAGTGTTCTTGTTTTTGGAATTTTTGTATTAATTCCTAGTACTATCTCTAAGATTACCCGATCTAATAAAATTGATATATTATAAAATGCAATAAATTATCCGTTATTTAGATACTAAAGCAGCATATGGCAAGACCCGATTTCACCAATTCAGACAATATCATAAAAGAAATTATTAGAGTAAATCATGCTGGAGAATATGGAGCTAAACGAATTTATCAAGGGCAATTAAATTATTGCAAAAACCACGAAGCTTCCTCTACAATAAAACATATGATGCAGCAAGAAGAAGTACATTTGAGCTACTTTACTAATTTGTTATTACAACGTAATGTTAGACCAACTATTTTTATACCATTTTGGCATATTATTGGCTATATACTTGGTAGTGGATCGATATTGATAGGAACAAAAACTGCCATGCTACTAACGCAAAGTGTAGAAGAAGTGATTGAACAACATTATCAGAAACAAATAGATTATCTCGAATTGTATAATTTAGAGAAAGAATTGGTAGATAGCATAAAACAATTTCAGGCTGAGGAAATTGAACATAAAGATATAGCCCTAGTACAAGGTAGCAGTAAGATAGTATTTGCTTCCTTAATCAATAAAGTTATTAAATTAATGTGTAATATGGCTATTAATGTGAGTAAAAAAGCATAGTATCCTACATTTTTCTATAATCGTCATAGCAAGGCTCTTTAGATGCCGTGGCGATCTAGGTAAACAGCGAAGCTGTCTAGTACGCTTCGCGTATCCTAGATTGCCACGTCGCCGCTTTTTCGCGACTCCTCGCTAATAGACGTTTTATAGACGTATATGTCTATTAGCGAACAAACATACGTGAGCGTGGCAATCCATTTTGCTAAAAACATGATTTTAATCTTTTAAAATCATGTTTTTAGCTTTAGAAAGGTTTAAAATGCATTCGCAAAACCGCTTTAAGAATGCATTTTTCTGATATTCTAGCCAGTTTTGGATTGAAATTTTTAATTTTAATCCAAAACTGAGGTAAATAGGAATTAAATGAATGAATTACAACAACAAGCATCTGACCCAAAATATTCTGTTTGGGTTTCTGCATCAGCTGGTACAGGCAAAACCAAAATTTTAACAGATAGGGTGCTGCGGTTACTAATTAAGGGAGTTCCATTTGAAAAGATTCTATGCTTAACTTTTACTAATGCAGCCGCCCTTGAAATGCAGAGTAGGATTAAAAATAAGCTTGCTA
Organism: Candidatus Tisiphia endosymbiont of Myopa tessellatipennis; assembly: GCF_964031105.1. NCBI lineage: Bacteria > Pseudomonadati > Pseudomonadota > Alphaproteobacteria > Rickettsiales > Rickettsiaceae > Candidatus Tisiphia > Candidatus Tisiphia endosymbiont of Myopa tessellatipennis. The sequence continues at coordinate 575,903 of NZ_OZ035005.1, forward strand.
AATTTGCTGCAAACGAAACCACTAAATTAACTGAAGAGTTAGGTTTATTACTTACTAGAGAGCCTTTAAAAAGTGAGGTACAATATACCAAAACTTTATATCACAGACTACTAAACTCTGAAGATGGTATTCATATTTACACTATCCATGCTTTCTGTCAGAAAATGCTTAAATTATTTCCTTTTGAAGTTGGTATTAATCCAAAATTTCAGATTCTTGACGAGATTACAGCACAAGGGGTTCTTAGCAAAATAAGAAACCAAATCTATTTAGATCCGACTTATAATGAGCTGATTAGTTTTTTTCTGACAAATTTCCATGAAACAACTATCAATGATATTTTCTCTGAAATAATCCAGCAAAAAATTAAGTTTAAGAAATTATTTGCCAAACAAATGGATTCTGTAGAGTACGATACTCAAACTATTTCTGCACAATTACTAAATATTTATGATCAAGCTAAGCAATTATTGGCAAAATACTCAATAGTTATTGACCTAGATCAAGAAATTCAACAATTTTTTCTTACTAAAGAAAACCTTAAGCATAAGAACATATTGCCTAAATCTGTGGCAATGAAGTACCCAAAGTTATTGAATGAACTTGAATATATTCAAGAGAGAATTTTTCAGCTAGATCAACAAGCTAAAATGCAAGATATGGAGAATTACTCAAATTCATTACGTAACTTGGCAAAGATTTTTCTTGATAAATATGATTCCTACAAAACCGGGCATAGTTTGCTTGATTATGATGATTTAATTTATCTTACGCAGTTATTATTAACGGATAATACTGCAAAAAATTGGGTAGCTTATAAACTTAATGGCGGAATTGACCACTTGCTTGTTGATGAAGCACAAGATACTAGCCCAGAACAATGGGACATTATCACTGCAATTATAGCAGACTTTACTTCTAGCACTAAGCAAAAAAGTACTATTTTTGTTGTAGGCGATGAGAAACAGTCGATTTTTAGTTTCCAAGGAGCAGATATTAGTTCTTTTAGTTATGTTAATGAAAATTTGTATAAAAACCTATCTGATGCAAATAAGAATTTCAGAAATATTACCCTCCAGTGGTCTTATAGATCTACTAAAGAAATTATTGATATTGTCTATCTAATTTTTCAACAAATTAAACATACTACCCCTCAATTATTTACATCTGATAACCCTAAAATTTTGTCATTTCGTCAAACTCATAAAGGTAGAGTTGAACTTTGGCCATTAGTTAAGGGTGAAAAAAAGAGTAAGTTGTTTTGGCCTTTACTGGAAGAGCATAATAAATCCAAATCTGCTCAGCAATTACTTGCACAACAAATTGCTAGTTTTATAAAAAGCCAAATAGCAAGTCGAAGAATCCTGCCTGCTACTAATTCCGAAGTCAAAGAATCAGATTTTATGATTTTGGTACGCAAGAGAGATGAGTTGATTTTTGAGATTATTAACTGTCTTAAGCAACATGGTTTGCCAGTAGAAGATGTTGATCGGATTACTTTAAATAAAAGTTTGTCAGTATTAGACCTAATGAGCATAGCGAAATTTGTACTACTACCTCAAGATGATTTGAATTTGGCTAGTCTGTTAAAATCACCAATAATCGGCATGAGTGAACAGGCACTACAAACTATTGCAATTTCTCGAGGCAAAAATTCTATCTGGGGTTACCTACAAACTGTCCAAGACTATGCAAGTATATATAAGAAACTGTGCCATTTCTTGCAGCTATATAAGGTTGCCAATTGTGAGAATTTTTTTCCACTTATTGTCGATTGTTTGGATGTTAGAAAAGTTTTAGTTGAGGCTAATGGCTTTGATAGTGATGACGTAATAAATGAATTGATATATTTGAGTAGCAATTATGCTAATAATATAGATAGCTCATTGCAAAGCTTTGTTTATTGGTTTGAAAATAACAAAATTGAGATTAAAAGAAACTTAGAATCGTCAAGTAAGATAAAAATTATGACCGTGCATGCTTCTAAAGGTCTGCAAGCACCTATTGTTATTCTGTGCGATACTAGTTCAGTACCAACTAATAGTAATAAATGCATTTGGGACGAAAATCAAGTGTTCTCTACCACTCAATCAGCCAATAGCCCAGAATTCTTTAAAGCTCTTAAAGAAAAAGAACAGCAAAAAGACTTACAAGAATATATCAGACTACTTTATGTTGCAATGACTAGAGCCGAAGACCATTTAGTGATATGTGGTTATCAGTCAAGTAGTAAGCTACCACAAAATTGTTGGTATGAGTTGGTTGCTAGAACAATGAATATGCACGGGAAGGTGCAGGAAAATGGTATTATAGTTTATGAATCAGTTATTAGACCTCTTTCGAAACTCGCTTATGCTGAGGGATTTGAAGGAGACGCGGAACCTCGACCCGCAGCGTACTCAGATGTACGTGAGGATTCGAGTACCGCATCGACGTACAAATCACCAGCAGAAGTAGAGTTTCGAAAGAGGTCTATAGAAGAAAGTGAAAATGGGCAGAAATCTAAAGAAATAGACCAAAAAGGTGCTTTAGATATTCTATATCCTGCACCGAAGCAGGATGACATCAAGGGAAGCAGGAATGACATTGAAGGTAGTGGGAATGATATTGAAGATTGGATACCAAATCTTTTTTTAATTAATAAAATCACCAAAAATACAAAGCAAAATTATTCAGTCAATTTTCCTCTTATAGTTAATAATCATTTGGAATATGGTAAGATATTTCATAAAATTCTAGAAGATGCCACAAAGATCAATGATTTTTCTATGATGAATAAACATCCGTTTATTCACAAGTTACCAACAACTCTACAAGAAAAGATTCATAGCAATATTGATAAATTACTGAATAATATAGAATTTATGGCACTTATTTCCCAAGAGCTAAAAACTGAAGTGACGATAGGGACAACTCTAAATGATGAGGTTAAGATAGGAAGGATTGATTTACTTGCCATTGATACGGGAAAAATAACTATTATTGATTATAAATCCGATGCTAGTCCACCTAAAACCTGTCAATTAGTTAAGGAATCTTATATTGATCAGTTGAATTTTTACCGACATATAACAGCAAAACTGTATCCTAACAATGAAATTATTTGCAAAATTTTATGGCTAGAAAATGCCAATTTTATGACAATTAGTTAACCTTTAACCAATAATACACAGGTAATATGACAAAATTAGTGAGAGATTCAGTTCCGCAAATTATCTTAAAATCTAGTCGAATACCAGTCTTTCGTATTGCAGAATTGGCTGAGTATAAACAATTATTAAGACAGAAACTTTCTGAAGAGGTAGAAGAATTTTTAGAAAGTGAATCTATCGAAGAAATTGCTGATATCATAGAAGTACTTGAGGCAATATGTAATAGCAACTCTTATAAATTAAAGGATATACTAAACATTAAAAAGCACAAAAAAGATACCAATGGTGCTTTTGACAATAAAATAGTTTTAGAAAAAATAACCATAAAAACCTAAGCTACTCAATAACAATCAAGTGAGTCAATTATTAAAGGGCTGGTGACTAATTTCAAAGATTGTAGTGATAAGCTAAAAGAACCCTGATCTCTCATCAATTTTTTCTTTAATACCGTCTAGCTTTGTTGCATAAATAGAGAATAGAGTATAAATAATCTGATAGAAAGGAGAGAAATTAAAAAGAAATCAGAATTGACAAGAGAGAAGAAAAAAGAACCATATATTGTTGTAAATGATAAGGGAATAATCCTAGCTGATAGCACTACAGAACATAACACAGGTGACATATCTCAGATTGAGCCATTGCTGATTGGTATCAGGGCTAAAGATTTCCTTGGGGATTCAGGGTATGACGGTGAAGCTGTATATCAATTGTTGAGAAAGAAAGGAATGAAGCCAGTTATCAGACCTCCCAACCATTCATTATCAGTTAAATTACACAAGCCTAAAACAGAGAGAGATAAAGCTGTAAAATATCAACGAAAGAGGGGATATCAAGCATGGATAGTAAAGAATAGTTATGACCGAAGGGAGAGCGTAGAAAATACGCTTTTTCGTTTTAAAACTTCTTTTGGTAGCAAGTTTTTATCAAGATATCAACGATTTGAGTAGTATTTATGATATAATGACTAATTTAATCAACTAGTCTATTAGTTTAATTATTAATGTTAAGTTTTAAGCAAAAACAATTGAAAAAGATTAATTTATTTAATTAACTTATTTTAGTTTAATATTAAAATAATAATTCAACTAATAATGTGACTAGAAACTATTATTTCTCATGTAGGTTTTATTTTGGTTTTTTTAAGAAATCGCCCTAGTTTTTATGATAAATTGACAAATATCTCAGTACAGGACAAAGAGATTAACAAGGTGATAATCGAAGTAAAGATGGTGTTATGGGCTTAATAAATTTTGTTATAACTTCCATCATTTCTTCAATATTCAAAAATATTCTCTGCAAGTAATCTAAGCCATACCTGAATAAGGAGATAGACTTTCTACCGTGTTTTTTAAGCTTTATGGGTCTGATAGAATTTTGCCATTGACCCACAACATAAGCAAAAGTAAATGCTATAGCAAGTAAACCAAGCAATTTACTAATTCTATCTAAATGTATTATATGGGTGTTTTCAAAGTTAAATCCTCGTGTTTTAAGGCAAGCAAAAAGATTTTCTATTTCCCATCTTTTTTTATATATTATTTAGTGCTATATTAGGGTTATCATTGGTAGCTATGATTACTAATTCTCCTTGATCATTAAGCAATGCTGCTACAGATACTTTAGATCCTTTATAATTCTTACCCAAATATCTTTTTCCTTTAAACAACATATATTCACCATTCTGTAACCTCTTAATTAAATGATTAGCAGTAACTAATTCATCTTCTGCTCTACCAATGGTAAGATTGGCTTTGATTCTAATATAAAATGGTATCATTTTATCAGCTAAAAACTTTAGCCATAAATCACCAATAAACTCCCGATCCCCAAGCAATGCTGATAAAAAAGTAGTCTCCTATTAATTGTGATAACGCTGTAATCATTCTCTTGCCTCTTAAGTCTTTAACAACCTAATTAATAGAGCTTTGTCTACGCGTCTCATCTTCGAGATAAATATGAGCAGAAATTATGCTATAGAACGTGAGTATTATGCGACGAGTGGAGTGTAGAATTAAATTCTCGTTACTGACTACATGTATGAACCTCCTGTAAAATGCAAGAAAAAAATAACATCTAATAGCAAAAATGCAAATGCATACATGTATCCGGCTTATAGTTAATAAATTATGTGTAATTTATCCTACAGCCCTGATGGAATTCGCTGGCTTACAAATTTACTATATACTTATCATTTTATCGGCTTCAAAGAGCCATTGTAGTCATCAGTTTCTTTGTAAGCTAAGGTTTGTCTTATTTACCATCAATATTATTATCTCACGCATATTCCGGGTTGGAATCTTTTACATATTCTTTGTTTACCTATTAATTAATAAACCACTATTTATTTTATTTTATGTTAATTATAATAGCTCTGTGCTACAAACTTTACTCTCTACATAATCATCCCCTGACCTTAGTACTGCAAACACCACTCTTGCCAGTTTATTAGCTACAGCAACTACTGTTTTATTATGTCCATTTCGCTCAGATAAATTAAACATCCACTGCGTAAATTTGCTAAAATCTTTTTTAGATTTTTGTTCTTCCAATGTAAATCTTATCTTGGCATTTAGTACAGCTCTAGCTCCTTGGATCAATAGAGTACGCAAGTAAACATCACCTCGCTTGCTAATTCCAAGCAACTTATCTTTCCCTCCACTGGAATGCTGCCTTGGCACTAATCCAAACCATGCCGATAATTACCTACCATTCTCAAAACTTGTAGCATTACCTATTGATGCTATTAAAGCAGTAGCAGTAATTAAACCAAGACCAGGTATAGCTGTTAATCGTTGATATTGAGTTAAGTTGCTAGCTATTATTTTTAATCTTTTTTCTATCTCTTTTATTTTTTTGTCATTATCCAAAAATTCCTCTTTCAGTTCACTAAATGTTTGATAACCCAGCTGGCTTAAATTTCCTTCATCTGAAATCTCGGTTAATTTTGTCATAACCTTAATTGATCCCTTGAGGAATAATAAAACCAAATTCATGTAGTAGACCCCTAATTTCATTAGCAAGGGCAGTACGATTTTTTACCAATCTCTCTCTTACTCGATGAATTGATAAAATATCTTGTTGTTCTACAGTTCTAATTGGTACAAACCTCATATTTGGTCTTGTTACCGCTTCACATATAGCTTCTGCATCAGCTTGATCATTTTTATTAGTTTTAACATACGGTTTGACAAATTGTGCTGCCATTAGTTTTACTGTATGCCCCAATTTAGTTATTTCTCTTGCCCAGTAACTAGCTCCGCCGCAAGCTTCCATCCCTACCAAACATTTTGGTAAATTAGCCATAAATGTTAAAACTTGATCTCTCATTAATTTTTTCTTTAATACCGTCTTACCATTTTTATCTACACCATGAATTTGGAAAATTCTTTTTGCAATATCTATACCAATTGTGGTAACTTCCATCTTAGCCTCCTGATTGTTATTTTAATATTTAATATTAACTTTAGAAGATTAGCAACTGCTTTTCATTCTGTATATCAGGAGGGCCATACCATTATTTTTTCACCTGTGGAATTTTATAATAAATAAATACTGATAAAAGTGTACTTTAATGACAAGAATTTTTATTTGAAACAAAACAATGGTAATACACATAAGAAGCATTATGTTGACTAATTTTTAGTATGTCAAGTAGAAAAGTGATGTTTACATGACTACAAACTTCATGCCAAAACCACTGCAAACCTGATTCTTTAGACGTTTTAAGCACTTTTTTGTCTCGAAGATGAGACGCGTTATCTACTATTTTTTATTCTCTCCTTAATCTCTTTGTCCTGTACTGAGCTTTTTTCTACTATTTATACTAATTTAAATTAGGGAATTGGTATTATCCATCTTTGATACCTGAAGACTTAGATTTACTTATAAAAGTAGCAGAGCAAGTAATAATTGAAATTAAAGTGCAGCGATTAAATGTTTCATGTGTTGATGTCACCTCAATGATCAATGAAGTGTTTAATTATTCTTCTGAATCTAAATTACTCAACGTTGAGATTTAGGATAGCATGTCGAATCCATCTTTAGTATTTCAACACTTTTAGGATGATCTAAACCAAATTTGTTTATATGCTGATCATGAAATTTAATATACCAAGATTTTTCTGCTAAATGGCAAGTAGCTTTTGCTGCTGCTAGGTACATTCTACTTACTTCGTCAACATTTTTCACATTATCTTTGTAATTATTCCAATATAACATTTCTGCTGTTAAATAAGACTGAACTGCTTTCTCATTTTGACCAAGAGCTGCTAATGCATCTCCTTCTGCAACAAAAGCCTTAGCTAAATCTATATCTAGTGAGATGGTAAGGTTTTTATTAGGTCTGCTTGGATTCTGAATAAATATGGTTATTGCTTTTTGGGCATATTCTAGAGCTTCTTGAGTATTACCCAATCCAAGTATAGCTCTCGACATTTGGGTATAAATGCGAGCAAATACTTCATGATCTTCTTTCTTTACTGACTTATGCATATCATATAATTGCTGTGATTGTTCATAGGCTTCATTATATTTACCTAAGGAGTTTAGTATTTCAGATCTTGACATATAAGGTCCTACAAGATATATATCATTAGCTTGTACTCCACCCTCAATATGTTTTTTTATAGTATTATTAACTTGCTCTAGTGCTTCTTTATATTTTCCTTGCATAAAAAATAAACTTGTTTTGGCATAATACAAATTTACTACATCTGGACTATTTACCAACTCCTTATTAAACATATTTTCTACTATTTGAATATTTTCCTCTGCTTTTTGAGTTCTCCCTAGTGAAATATAGGCTTTAGCTAAGAAATATACTACATTACATACAAATTCTCGAACCAAAAACTCTGCTAGTTTAGGATCATTTTTTTCTAAAATATTATTAGCAAGAGTAATAGCATCATCTTTATTAAATGCCGTCATTTTGACTATATTAGGTAATAGCTCACTATCTTGGGAAGCAAAAATAACATGACCATTATGTTCCCAATTAACAAATTCTTGCACCTTATGATTTTCTTTAATTTTTAAATTATCAAATACTAATAACCATTTATCTTTACTAGATAAGTAAGATAACGCTTCTTTTTTTGCTGATCCGACATCTTCCGATATTAAATTAGTCCTAGCCTTTTCATTGATTGACTTTGCTAGTTTTAAAAATTCTTCATTAATATCTAAGTTACAATTGCTTCGTCGACCTACGGTCTCCTCGCAATGACGCCGTGGAATTATACCTTACTCCTGTACAAGGCACAATACTTTAAACAATAGTCCCATTTTATTAGGAGCGATTAGCCTATCAACTTGTTTTGCTATTATATTTGCTTCTATAATAGGTAATTTATTTTGCAATAGTTTACTTCGTAATAATATACCATTACCAATTAGAAAATCACGTTGTGTTATTGATCCATAAACATTTATTCCTATATTTTGGGCTACTGTTTTTAAAGCATAAAAGTCAACATGTGCTGACAAATCAGCTTCTCCTAAAGTTTCAAGCAGAGGGTAATATTTATGATTTTTTATCGCTTGTAAAGTAGGGTCGTATTGGTTACGCATCCTTTTTATTGGATCTATATCATAACCGTAATCAATAACTAAGCTAGCCCCACCAAATTTCATTATATGCTTGCTAATAAATTTTATGATTTCTAATGATTTAGGTGATTCTTCTATTACTGCTCCGTCATATGCGTTTGGGTGTTCTTGCAGTAAGTAGTGTTGCAATTCTTTACTAACTTCTATCTTATCGAACTTAATTTTACCATCAGTTGGGTCAATAATAAGTATTGACTCGTACCAAAGTTCTTTGCTTTTAATATATTGTTTAATTGGCATAGCGTCAAAAAATTCGTTAGCTATTATAATAGAAGGAATTTTAGATATATATTGTACTGCTGTATGATGTTTAATAGGTAAACCAGCTAATTTGAGGTTTGTTTTCTGTTTCTTGATAAAATGAAGATTAATTTCAATCAATTCTATTGAAATGGATTGGTAGAATTTTGGAACTAATTTAGCAACATTGAGAAAATCCCGCATTAATACTCCTTGTCCAGGACCTAACTCAACTAAATTAGTCTTCTGAGGACATCCCATTTTATGCCATTGATCAATAGCCCATAACGCTATCATTTCACCAAAAAGCTGAGAAATTTCTGGAGCTGTGGTAAAATCTCCTAGGCAACCTAACTTATCTTGTTTTTTGTAGTAAGAAGAAGGATTTACCGACATTACTTGGAGCATCATTTCGTCAAGCTTAATACTACCATTCTGTTCAATAAGTTTTCTTACTTTAGAGTCGATTGGCATCTAATTCGTATTATTAAATAAATTCCTAGTATTAGCATAGGTAATGATAAAATTTGTCCCATAGTTAAGTTATTAAAAATAAAGCCTATGTGAAAATCTGGCTCACGAAACATTTCTATAATAATTCGAAATACAGAATATAATATTAAAAATATAGCAAAATTCAAACCACGGATATTTATAGTTTTGTATTTAAAAGTGGCATAAGCTAGAATTGACAGTAATATAATTCCTTCAAAAAATGCCTCATAAAGTTGGCTGGGGTGTCTTATTTGTAGATCACTATTTGGGAAAATCATTCCCCAAGGCATTTTAGTTATTCTACCATATAATTCACCATTAATAAAATTGGCTATTCTACCTAAAAATAAACCGATAGGACCAATTGTAACTAATAGATCACATAGAAATAAGAAGTTAATTTTATACTTATGGCAGAAAAAATAACTAGATATGATTAAACCAATCATACCACCATGAAATGACATACCTCCTTCATAAGTCTTTAAAATGGTAATAGGATCAGAAAAATATTTAATCGGATTATATAGTAATACATAGCCTAATCTTCCCCCTATTACTATACCGAGAATAGCCCAAGTAACAAAATTTTCTAAGTGTGACGCGGTAACACCAACTTCAAATTTTTTTATAATTTTATAAGCATAGAACCACCCAACTATTATACCCAAAACATAAGCCATGGAGTACCAATAAACGGTAAATGATCCAATAGAAAAAATAACAGGATTGATATTTGGGAAGAGCATACGGTAATTATATACACCAACTTGATAGATTGCAAGTGTTGGAAAAAATATTAAATAAATCATCGAATTAATTAGACTAATAGTTGACTAATTAATATCATACAATGAACAAATATCAAAAAGGTTGATTTATGACACAGTATTTATTGCATCTTTATCACAAATACGATAAAGAAACTTTAATGTTAATAATTATGATAGTTTCAATCATTCCATTGGTTATTATTATTAAGACAGTAATATTTTCAATGATAAAAAACTATATTAATAAACGCCATCATGATTATGAAAAAACATTTAAAAAATACTCTATATACACCTACTTATTACATACATTGCTAAGTTTATACCTTATATTTTGGGGCAATATCTTACAGGCATTTCCTATTCCACATTGGATAATTAGTATTAAGAATATTGTAATAACACTCTATACAGGTAGCTTCGTTACATCGCTAATCCTATCTCTTATAGAGGCTTTTGCCGATATTTATCGAAACAAAATGGCAACTTCTGTACAAGCCTATTTAAGTTTATACACACAAATATCAAAAATACTTATTGTTTCTGTTGCTACCATTATAATTATTTCCAGTATTTTGAATATTTCCCTTGGTGCATTTTTTACTAGTTTAGGAGCAGCGGCAGCGTTGTTAACCTTCCTATTTAAAGATACTGTTACAGGTTTGTTAGCAAGCTTACAACTTATTTCTCAGGATATAATACGAATTGGTGATTTTGTTACTGTTAACCAGTATAATGTTGAAGGTACTGTAGAAAAAATTACTATTACAGTAGTTAAGATTAAAAATGCCGATCAAACTATTTCAACAATACCTACATCTAGTCTTTTAACAACTAATGTAGTGAATTCTCGTGGTATAACGGAATCAGTGGCAAAAAAAATTCAGAGAGCAATATGTATTGATACAAATAGTATCGTATTTGTTCCAACTATATTTATACAGGAGTTACAAAAATCACCATATCTTGCACCGGAAGCAATAAATAAAGTGAATTTGGAACATATAGGTAGCGATATAACAAATATAAAAATATTTAGATTATATATAAAAGAATATCTTAAAAATCACCCTGCGATATATAAAGAAAATTTTACATTTTTGGTACGTCAGTTAGCTCCAACCCCTAATGGTTTACCAATAGAATTATATGTCTTTACTAATGAAACAAGAGGGGATATATATGAAGATATTCAAAGCGGTATTTTTGATCATTTGTTTGCAGTGATTCCTGAATTCAAATTAAAAGTATTTCAAAATAATAATGTATAAGCTTAAACTAATATAACAATGACTTTAGAAGAGATCAAATTTAACTTAGCTTCTGCATATCAAATTCTTGCGATTTTGACCCTAGATGACCATACTTATACACATCTATCTGCAAGACCTGAAGGGGCGGATTTTTACTATATTTATCCTTTTGGTTTAAGGTTTGAAGAAGTAACTAGCGATAATTTACTGCGAGTTGGTTTTGATGGAACAGTTCTAGAGGGTAGCGAAGATAGTTACAATGAAACCGGCTACGTCACTCACGGTAATATATACAAAAAAAGATCAGACATTTTATCTATCTTTCATCTACATACTCCAGCAACTGTTGCTGTATCATCCATGCGAGTTGGATTGATGCCCATAAGTCAATGGGCGTTGCATTTTTATGGAAAACTATCTTATCATGACTATAACTCTCTTCTACTTAAATCTAATCAAAGTAATACAATGCTTGATGATCTTGGACAAAATTATGTTATGTTTCTACGTAATCATGGAATATTAGCTTGTGGTAAAACAATCCATGAAGCTATGTTCTATACTTATCATCTAGAGCAAGCATGTAAGACCCAATGTTTAGCATGTTCAACAAATCAGGAGTTAATCTTGCCATCTCAAGAAATTTGTAAAAAATCTGTGCAAGATCTATTGTCATTTGAAGAAGATTTAGGCAAACGTGACTGGATTGCTTGGCTTAACTTACTTAAGAGAGTTAATTTTGCAAAGTATAAAGAATATACTCAAATAGATTTGAAGAATTGGATTTGAAAATGAATGGTGAGCATGCTAGGCGTACAACTATTCACACTACTGGACAAAAGAGAAGGTTTTTACTTACATGTTACTAGATTTTTGGCAAAAAGTGTCTCTAGTTAATCCTATTGTTTACCTCGTAAGTGGATTAAGATAGACTTTTTATGTACTAGTTACGACTTAATCTGACAATAAGTAATAATCAGGCAGCTTGATAAGTAATAGCCAAGTTGTCTGATATTCTCTCTATATTACTAATATTTTTATCTTTAGCAATATAAAGTGAATCTCTAAAAGTTTGCATTGGTGTTTTACCAAAACAATGTTTACCTGAATGAGACCTTTCGTTATTATAATTTGTAAGCCAAGTATCTATATCAGCTTGTAACTCATCTAATGTATTATAGAGCTTTTTACGAAATAGAATGTGATAGCACTCTTCCTGCATAGTTTTGTGAAAACGCTCACATATACCATTAGTTTGAGGGCTATATGCTTTAGTTCTAGAATGATCTATATTCTCAATACCAAGATATAGTTGATAAGCATGATTCTCAGGTTTACCACAATATTCCGTGCCTCTATCTGTAAGTATTCGAAGCAAAGGGATATTATACTTTTCAAAAAATGGAATAACCCTATCATTCAAATGGTCTGCTGTAGTAATAGCTGTTTTCTCGGTATAAAGCTTACAAATAGCTACCCTAGAATAAGTGTCTACAAAGGTTTGTTGGTAGATACGTCCTATGCCTTTAATGTTTCCAACATAATAGGTATCTTGAGAGCCAAGGTAACTAGGATGCATGGTTTCAATCTCACCAGTTGCTTCACGTTTATTCTTGATTTTCTCAAGTGCAGCAAGTTGTGCATCACTCAAAATAATACCATCATTTGCAACTTTAGCATCCAATGCTTTTAGACGTTTTTTGAAATTCTCTAGATCATGACGTAGCCAAACAGACCTTACTCCACCTCCAGAGATAACGATACCTCTCCTACGTAATTCATTAGCAGTACGTTCCTGACCATAAGCAGGAAATTCAACAGCTATATTAACTACTGCATCCTCGATATTAGATGGAACACGATTCTTCAAACATGGCTTCTTTCTAGTCATCTCAAACAAAGATTCTGCTCCACCTTGCTCATGCAGTTCCTTATAGCGGTAAAATGTATCTCTGCTATAGCCCATTACTTTACAAGCTTGCTATACGTTTCCTAGTTGTTCTGCTAATTGTAATAAACCAATTCTTGGTTTTATGATTTTTTCTTGATATGTTGTCATCTGACAGTCTCCTTAATAAGAGGTTGTTAAAATTTGCTGGGTACGATTTTATTCCATATTTTCGTACCCAACAACTCCAAACTGTCAGATCAAGTCTTTACTTTTACAATTTAAATGCTACCTTCTAAACAAAATGTTTGAGATTGGCAAACCAATTTCTGTTGCCGTTTGCTAACCTTCTATTTTGGGGTTAGGGGTAATTTATCTCAAATCCTATTTATGCAACAAAGCCACTTTTTCTTACTATCTTTATCCCTTTCTAGATACCTTATTTCCTAGCTTGCAGTATCTTTTAGTTCTTTTATTCCTGTTCTAAACATTTGCACCCCCTTCTACTCACAGTTGCGATTTTTAAACTGCCCTGTTCTAGGTTTGGAAACTTATGATCTTGACATAATAGGAGTTTAGGGATATAGTATACTCTTTCTAAAAATTTTAAGATGTTTTATAAAAATAAGCACACTATGCTATCTAGGATTCAAGTATACTCGAATGGTCTTACGAATTGAAAATGAATTAGGAACGCACTCAGTGTACTTTGGTACGTGAATCCAATAATATCTCAAAAAACAATTCTTTAAAACAGAAGAGTATATATAGCACCCGTAGCTCAATTGGATAGAGTATATGACTACGGATCATAAGGCTGGGGGTTCGACTCCCTCCGGGTGCGCCACCATATGTATTAGGACTCCAAGGCTTTTATAATTTTTTAAAAGCATTTTTATTTTGGTTTCCCACCAAAAGTCCCCCAAAATAGATTTTTTTGTAGGTCAATTTTTAAGATTAGTACATATGGTACACATATGAAATTTTTAAAAAGAGTAAAGAAATCCTGAAACCCTGATAGGGATTGGCGGGAGTGACGGGACTCGAACCCGCGACCTTCTGCGTGACAGGCAGACGCTCTAACCAACTGAGCTACACCCCCTTTATCAGGCTTACTATGATATACTACTCGTAAATGAAGAGTTGATAGACGAAGATCAAAATTATAAAGTGCTGAAGGATCGAGGTGCTAGGCGTACATTTAGTACGTGAACACCGAAGATACCTGAAGACGACAACGCAATTCTTGATTTTCATCGAGTATATATAGGTAAGCCGTAATATATATAAAGTCAACTCCCCTGTCAAGAACTCATCAGTAACTAATTTAACTTGATTTCTTATATAGATATCTTTGGCAAACTCGCAACTTATCTTCGAGAGGGAGAAGTGTTTGAAGAGGTAGGAAAGTAAGGTTTATAAGGATTTTGCTATAAGATTTGTAGTCATGTAAATGATATTTTTTATTTGACAATGCTGGAATTTAGAGATATAATCTCTTTCATGTATATTACAACTGTTCCAAATAGAAATTCTCGTCCTGCAATATTGCTTCGTACCTCTTATCGCGAAGACGGGAAAGTATTAAATAAAACCCTAGCTAACTTAACTAACTGGGATGATTTACGCATTGAGGCTTTTAAGAAGATGCTGAAAGGTGAATTTGATGGTTTAGATGGTGTTCCTGAGGTTGGTGAAAGTTTTGGGACTATTTTTCTACTAAAAAGAATTGCTGATGAAATTGGTATTACTAAGGCTCTTGGTACTAGAAGCAAAGAAGCTTTATTGAGTCTATTTTTGGTTTTAGCACGCTTTGCTCACCAAGGGTCTAGACTTTCCAGCGTGAAATGGGCGAAATCGCATGCGATATCTGATGTATTATCTGTCGATTCATTTGATGAAACCCATTTATATCAGGCTCTAGAATGGTTAGAAGAGAACCAAGAAAAGATCGAATTAAAATTATTTAAAACTTATCAAAAGAAAAATAACAAGCCGCCTGTTATGCTTTTATATGACGTCACTTCCAGCTATTTCGAAGGAACAGAGAATGAACTTGCGGAATATGGGTACAATCGGGATAAAAAGAAGGGTAAAAAGCAAATAGTGATTGGTCTATTAACTGATGATCATGGCGAACCTTTGGCTGTTAGAGTTTTTAAGGGTAATAGTGCTGATCCTTCTACCATTTATGAGCAGATTGAGCTAGTAAAATCTAATTTTGGTATTAAGAATATAGTCTTTGTTGGTGATAAAGGAATGATTAAGAGGACAGGCAAAGAAGGATGGGACTATATTACAACCTTAAGTAAAGTTGAGATTGAAAGCTTAAAGAAAAGCGGAGTTTTGCAATATAGTTTTTTTGAAGAACAGCTATGCGAAGTAACCAATAATGGCAAAAGATATATTTTAAGGAAGAATGGTTCTATAGCCCGAAAAGTTGAGTTTGATAGGAATAACCGAGTTGAAAAATTGGTTGCAAAGATTGAAGAGCGTAATATATATGTATCAACCCATAAGAAAGCAAAGCTAGAACTTGGTTTAAATAATATTCAAAAAATTGCCAAAGAATGGCGGATAGATAAATTTATCAACCTAAAATTAGACGGCAACCAAATAGTGGTTGAAATTGATCAAGATAAGAAAAAAGAGTTGTTTGCTCTTGATGGTTGTTATGCGATTGAAACACAGATTGAAATTAAACTGATGAGTAAAGAATTGGTTGATAAAGCTTACCATAATTTACATGAAGTAGAATTGAATTTTAGCAGTATGAAGACAGGATTACTCGAGGTAAGACCGATCTTTTTAAGGAAAAGCAACAGAACGAAGGGACATGTATTTGTTTGCATGTTGGCATTAAAAATATGGCACTATATGAAAAATAAGTTGAAACAAGGTTGTGGCGTAACCAAGGATGGTAAATATAATGTGACCATTGAGGAAGCATTAAGAGAGCTGGATAAAGTATGTTTTTTATATTACACAATCAAGGGTTGCAAAGTTGCAAGATTACCAAAATTAAGCGAGTTTCAACAAAATTTATTCAATTTATTTGATTTAACGATGCCCCAAATGACAAAATCTGCAAAATGATAAAATAATGGTATGGATCTCCTGATATACAGAATGAAAAGCAGTTGCTAATCTTCTAAAGTTAATATTAAATATTAAAATAACAATCAGGAGGCTAAGATGGAAGTTACCACAATTGGTATAGATATTGCAAAAAGAATTTTCCAAATTCATGGTGTAGATAAAAATGGTAAGACGGTATTAAAGAAAAAATTAATGAGAGATCAAGTTTTAACATTTATGGCTAATTTACCAAAATGTTTGGTAGGGATGGAAGCTTGCGGCGGAGCTAGTTACTGGGCAAGAGAAATAACTAAATTGGGGCATACAGTAAAACTAATGGCAGCACAATTTGTCAAACCGTATGTTAAAACTAATAAAAATGATCAAGCTGATGCAGAAGCTATATGTGAAGCGGTAACAAGACCAAATATGAGGTTTGTACCAATTAAAACTGTAGAACAACAAGATATTTTGTCAATTCATCGGGTAAGAGAGAGATTGGTAAAAAACCGTACGGCACTTGCGAATGAAATTAGAGGATTATTACATGAATTTGGTTTTATTATTCCTCAAGGGATCAATAAGGTTGTAACAAAATTAACTGAGATTTTAGATGAAGGAAATTTGAGTCAGCTAGGTTACCAAACATTTAGTGAACTGAAAGAGGAATTTTTGGATAATGACAAAAAAATAAAAGAGATAGAAAAAAGATTAAAAATAATAGCTAGCAACTTAACTCAATATCAACGATTAACAGCTATACTTGGTCTTGGTTTAATTACTGCTACTGCTTTAATAGCATCAATAGGTAATGCTACAAGTTTTGAGAATGGTAGGCAATTATCGGCATGGTTTGGATTAGTGCCAAGGCAGCATTCCAGTGGAGGGAAAGATAAGTTGCTTGGAATTAGCAAGCGAGGTGATGTTTACTTGCGTACTCTATTGATCCAAGGAGCTAGAGCTGTACTAAATGCCAAGATAAGATTTACATCGGAAGAACAAAAATCTAAAAAAGATTTTAGCAAATTTACGCAGTGGATGTTTAATTTATCTGAGCGAAATGGACATAATAAAACAGTAGTTGCTGTAGCTAATAAACTGGCAAGAGTGGTGTTTGCAGTACTAAGGTCAGGGGATGATTATGTAGAGAGTAAAGTTTGTAGCACAGAGCTATTATAATTAACATAAAATAAATAGTGGTTTATTAATTAATAGGTAAACAAAGAATATGTAAGAGATTCCAACCCGGAATATGCGTGAGATAATAATATTGATGGTAAATAAGACAAACCTTAGCTTACAAAGAAACTGATGACTACAATGGCTCTTTGAAGCCGATAAAATGATAAGTATATAGTTTGTAAGCCAGCGAATTCCATCAGGGCTGTAGGATAAATTATACATAATTTATTAACTATAAGCCGGATACATGTATGCATTTGCATTTTTGCTATTAGATGTTATTTTTTTCTTGCATTTTACAGGAGGTCCATACATGTAGTCAGTAACGAGAATTTAATTCTACACTCCACTCGTCGTATAATACTCACGTTCTATAGCATAATTTCTGCTCATATTTATCTCGAAGATGAGAAGCTTGCTCACCTGAAATGTTTCTTGAAATTTGGAAGCGTACATTAGTCTCAGAAGGCTGTTTCACTAATGATGAAAAATCCACTTTCGCCATGGAGTTTGATTTGCCCTTAAAAGGCACTACTGCAGACAGTACAAAACTTTAATATATTCAGTGATTTCAACATATTTACGCTGCATTTAATACAGCAGTTTGCCACTTATGCGACTCATTTTCAAGCTCTTTTCTCTCTCGAAGTTGAGTCGCAAAACTGCTTTAAGAATGCATTTTTCTGATATTCTAGCCAGTTTTGGATTAAAATTTTTAATTTTAATCCAAAACTGAGGTTAGTAAATACAATATCAGATTTTTGGTGTCCTTCATAATTCACAATTCTACCTCAATGATTTAAAGCATGAGGTATTTTCTTGGAATTAATAGATACATTAAATGCCATAGAGACCCATTTTCCCAGTTCTTCCTCTTGATCTAAAATCTTAGGTAATACTTTCCAATATGATATAGTTACCAGCTTATTTTTGCTATTATAGGTAAATGGCTGTGAGCCAAAAGATTTAAAATATTTAGCGGTGAAGCTATCTGCTTTAAAGTATAGCTCACTTTCTGCAATAATCCCTATTATCACTCTATCTTTATATATGCCATAACTACCGAACATCGCACGAGTAGTTATTTGACCGAAAGGTGCTAATATATCTTTTATATACTCAATAAATTCATTATTTCTTACAATCTTGTACATATTTTGTACTTTTTATTTTTATAAGCTCATCATACTTTGTTTTAAGCTCATCTAGAGAATAATTACCATCATAATATCCTTGGATATTAATGATCCTTTCTAAATAAAAATTCAACTGCTCAGCATTATTCTCTAGAATATCATTATCAATTTTTAGGTCTTTCGTAATATAGGCCAATGCTTGATTTTTGATAGCTGAGCAGTATAATTTAAATTCTTGGATTTTTTTTATAATGCTTGGAATATCTTCTGGTTTCATTACTATCAGTGCTACTAACATAACCACTAATATTTCTCCTAGAGACATAATAGACCTCTTCATAATTCTATTTCTGCTGTATACTCTTTTGCTTTTAATCCAAAATTGAGGTTTATACTAACTTTTTATGACGATATTTAGGATTAATAATATTTTCCCCTGTTAAATTAATCATATAATCATGGTAATCTTGGTAATTTCCTTCAAACCATGTAGCATTGCCATCTTTATCAAAAGCAATAATATGTGTTGCTATTCTATCTAAAAACCAACGATCATGGCTTATTACTAATACACATCCAGCAAAATCCAAAATCGCATCTTCTAAGGCTCGTAACGTATCAACATCAAGATCATTCGATGGTTCATCAAGTAATATAACGTTAGCTCCCTCTTTTAGTAATTTGGCTATATGCACTCTATTGCGTTCACCACCAGAAAGTTGCCCTACTTTCTTCTGTTGGTCTCCACCCCTAAAATTAAAGGCTGCACAATAAGCTCGACTTTTCATTGATCTAGAACCAAGTTGTAACTCTTCAAGACCTGAGGAAATCTCATCCCACACAGTCTTGTTATCGTCTAAATCATCTCTTGATTGATCAACGTAACCAAGTTTAACAGTTTGTCCTAATTTAATAGAGCCGTGATTTGGATCAGTTTTGCCAGTGATAATGTTAAATAAAGTAGATTTACCTGCTCCATTTGGACCTATAATACCAACAATAGCTCCTGGAACAACCTTAAAGCTAAAATCTGATAACAACACCTTATCACCGTATCTCTTTGCTATATGCTCTGCCTCTATAACTAAATCGCCTAGGCGTGGACCATTAGGTATAATAATTTGTGCAATGCCGGATCTTTGTTCTTTTTGTTTAGTCAACAAATCCTGATAAGCACTAATTCTAGCCTTACTTTTTGATTGTCTAGCTTTTGGTGATTGACGTATCCATTCAAGTTCTCTTTTTAATTGTTTACTCCTATCATCTTCTTCTTTATCTTCAAGCTCTAATTTTGCTTGCTTCTGCTCGAGCCAAGTAGTGTAATTAGAATGCCATGGAACACATCTACCACGATCCACCTCTAATATCCAATCCGTTACATTATCAAGAAAATATCGATCATGGGTAATAACTACTACAGTACCTTTATAATTTTTTAAATAATTTTCTAGCCAAGATACCGATTCAGCATCTAAATGATTTGTCGGTTCATCAAGTAATAACATATCAGGCTTTTCTAGTAAAAGTTTACATAACCCAACTCGTCTTTTTTCCCCACCTGAGATTTTTGTAACATCGGCATCTTTATTTGGACACCTTAATGCAAACATAGCAATCTCTATTTCCCTCTCTAAACTCCAAGCATCACAACTATCTATTTTTTCCTGTAGATCAGCCTGTTTTGCTAGAAGTTCGTTCATTTCATCATCTGACATTTCCTCAGCAAATTTATAGCTTATTTCATTAAATTCATCGATTAAAGCTTTCTTCTCACTTAAACTTTCCATAATATTATCAAAAACATTTCGAGTAGGATCAAGATGCGGCTCCTGAGCTAAATAGCCAACTCTAACCCCACTCGCTACAAACGCCTCACCGTCATATTCTTTGTCAATACCTGCCATAATTTTTAAAAGAGTAGATTTGCCAGCACCATTTGGACCAATAATACCAATTTTTGCCCCTAGTAAGAAGGATAAATACGTTTCCTTTAAGATTTGTTTACCGTTGATAGTCTTACTTAGACCATTCATAACATAAACATATTGATATGACATAACTCTTAATTCCTTTATTTTTTGTAATTTATTTGTAGTTTTTAAATAGTAGTGGTACAGATTAATCTTAACATGAATTCTTTAAGGGAATTATATACATATACAATCTAAATATTTTGTTTATTTGTCCAAGCTGTAAATTCAGACATACTAAAAACACCTTTTAAGTTTCCATGAACTTGATCTTTTAACCATTGTAAAGCACCTTTTTTGTAACCATCTCCATCTATAATGATAATAACATCATAAACACTTTGTTTCCTAATATTTAATATTGTATAAGGGTATTTCTCATCTGCAGAACCGCCTGATTGTTGCCACTTACATTCAATAACAAGACAATTAGAATGTTTTGTAGGATGATATAGAATAAAATCGCATTGCCAAGCAGTATTATAGATAGTTTCTCCTAAATTAAATTGTCTAGTACAGATTGGTTGGGCTAATGCTTGTGAAGCAATAAATCTAGTCTTGGGAACAAAAACGTAACCTTCCCTAACAAGACGATTATTTATAAATACCTCAAGTTCGTTCCCTGTTTTATTTGCAGTTGTTCCACCTTGTATTTTATTCATAATTTCTAATCAAAACCTCTTCTGCATTTTTCCTTTCATTAGCTTTACAATTAATAGTGCGTGGCACTTCTATAATTTCTATATAAAAATCTTTATACATATGCTTTATAAACTGAATATTAGAGTTTGAAAGCATAAAATATACACCCTTATCGTTTAACTCTTTACATTTTTGATAAAGTTTTATCTGATCTATTCCTGTAAAATCAAGTTTTGTATATTTAGTAAACGATTTATTATTTATAGGATGATAAGGAGGGTCAATATAAACAAAATCACCTTTATTTGGAGAAATTTCGCTGAAATCTTGATGTTTTATATCAACATTTTGTAGTAGTTTACTACAAGCTATTATATTTGTCTCATCCACTATTGCTGGATTTTTGTACTTCCCCATAGGCACATTAAATTCCCCTTTGTTATTGGATCTGTACAAACCATTATAACAGGTTTTATTAAGATATATAAAACGTCCAGCAACTTCTACATCATTATCATTAATAAATTGTTTTCTGATTTTGTAATAATATTCTTCACAATGATTTACTTTATGTTTTGTTAGTAGCTTTATCAATTCTTGAGGATTATTTTTAATCACAGCATATGTAATAACTAAATCTAGGTTTATGTCTGATATAGTTGCACTAGATGGAGTAAGAGCAAATAAAAGGGCTCCTCCTCCTACAAATGGTTCATAATATCTTTTATAAGTTTGCGGTGTTCTTGTGGATAATTCTTTTATTAGACTTCTTTTTCCACCTACCCATTTTACAAATGGTTTTGCTTTACTGTCGTTTTCAATTATTATGTCATCATTTTTTAGTACACTTTTTCCTATCTTTGATAAAGCTTCATTAAACGATATTCCTAAATTGTTTACTGATTCAATTTGCATAAGAATTTACCAAAGTTTTATATGCCAAGTGTCCTTTAGCATTTACAAGAATGTTATTAAACATACCACCTATTTTATGATTCCTCAAATTATCTCTTAAAGATAAATTTATTCAAATATCTTCCAGTGTGTTCCTTGTTTATAGAATAGACCTTTTTCGAAACTCACTTATACTGAGGGATTTGAAGGAGATACTTCACCTCGAACCGTAGCGTACTTAAATGTACGTAAAGATTTGAGTACCGGTTCTACGTACAAATCATCAACAGAAGTAAAGTCGCGATAGGTTTAATGATAACTCCCAACCACTCCACACTTAAACACAGCCCAAAAACTTTCTATTGTGTTGCTTCTCTTATCCTATGAATCATAAGCCAAGCTGTTTTTTGAGTAACTTTTATATCTCTTGAAAGTTGCAGTGAAGATAAACTTTTTTATGTGTTGTTACTTAAAATATAGTAGTATATAACTCCTTTTTAATTATTAAAATTCTAATCTAGATTTATTCCAATCTCTATTAAAAACCTCTAAACCTGAATCTGTTAGTTGATGATCTAATAATTGTTTGATAATTTTACCAAACATTGTAGCAACATCAGCTCCATACATAGCAGATTGATAAACATGGTTCGGGTTTCTTATAGATGCAGCTAAGATTTTTGTCTGATATTGATAATTATCATACATCTGTCTTATATCTCTTATTAAACTCATACCATTCTGACCTATATCATCAAGCCTACCTATAAAAGGTGATACATAATATGCTCCAGCTTTTGCAGCGATAAGAGCTTGATTAACCGAAAAGCATAGTGTCATATTTACTTTCTTGCCTTTATTTGCAAAATACTGGCACACTTTAATACCATTCCATGTCATAGGTAATTTGATAACAATATTACTTGATATTCCTAAAATTTTGTTACCTTGGCTAATCATAGTGTCAACATCATTGGCAGCTACTTCTACACTAACATCAGAGCGTACTATCTTACATATCTTAATAATGGTTGATCCAAAATCATCTTTTGTCTTAGACATCAAAGAAGGATTAGTAGTTATACCATCAATGATACCCAATTGGTTAATCTCATCAATTTCTTTAATATCAGCACTATCTAAAAAAATTTGCATTTAATTTAACCTCGACAAAATTGAATCAAGTTCCTCTAAACTATTATAGTGAAATATTAATTTTCCACCAATTGGATAGTCTTCAATAGTTACTTTTATATTAAATCTTTCTGACAATGATTTAGCTAATAACTGTAAATCATTATCTTTACTACCTTCTTTTAGGAATTTTTTTCCTACACGTTTCTCATGTTCTGGTGCTTTTGTATATTCATTTTTGAACCAGTTTCTTACCATATCTTCAGTTTGACGAACATTTAAATCATTCTCAATAATATGATTAGCTATTATCTCAGCCTGCTCATGATTAATTAAACATCTTGCATGTCCCATAGTTAAAAAACCATCATTTATTTTATCTTTGATAGATTGTGGCAATTGATTTAGCCTTAATAAATTCGCTATATGACTACGACTTTTGCTAAGTTTTCCTGCTAGTTGCTCTTGTGTATAACCAAACTCTTTTATTAATCGCTCAAATCCTTCTGATTCTTCTATAACCGATAATTCTTCTCTTTGAATATTTTCAATTAGAGCTATTTCTATAATCTCTTTATCATTTAAATCTTTTATAATCGCAGGAACATCAGTAATCTTAGCTATCTTACAAGCCCGCCAACGTCTCTCACCAGCTATAATTTTATATCTCCCCTCGCTAATTGAACTAACAATAATTGGTTGTAACAAACCATTATTACTTATGGAATCGGCTAATTCTTTTATTTTATCATACTCAAATTTTTTCCTTGGTTGATTATTCCTAGCTTCAATTTTGTCGATATCTATAATTTTTACTAATTCATCTTTCTCTATAGTAAAAACCTCTTCTCCAAGCAAAGCTGACAACCCTTTACCTAAACCTTTGTTTTTCATATATTTCTACCTAAAATCTCTTTAGTAAGTTCCATGTAAGCAATAGAGCCAGCACATTTATGATCGTAAATAATTGCTGGCTGACCATAAGATGGTGCCTCAGATAGTTTTATATTCCTTGGAATAACTGTCTTAAATACCAATCTTCCTAAGCATTTTCTAACGTCCTCTTCCACTTGTTCAGTTAATAGATTGCGTTTATCGTACATAGTAAATAAAATACCAGCGATTTTTATTTTTGGGTTTAGATTCTTCTCTATAATTTCAATTGTTTTTAGTAAATGACTTAACCCTTCTAATGAATAAAAATCGCACTGCATGGGAATTAACACATTATCACAAGCAACTAACGCATTGACTGTTAGCAGATTAAGAGATGGAGGGCAATCTATCATAACATAATCATAGTCACCGACTAAGTTATTTAATAAATCTGATAATAAATATTCTCGCTTTTTTATACTTAATAAATCCAACTCGGCACCAGACAAATTAGTATTAGATGTAATTAATTGTAAATTTGGAATATTTGTTTGTATTATAGCTTCTCCAATAGGCTTTGAACCTGTTAATACCTGATAAATAGTAACCTTTCTATCTTGTTGACTTATACCAAATCCAGTGCTACTATTTCCTTGAGGATCTAAATCTATTACCAAAATTTTTTTATCCATTACAGATAAAGCTGTCGATAAATTTACAGTAGTCGTAGTTTTAGCAACTCCACCTTTTTGATTAACTATCGCAACTATTTTTGTCATGTATATTACTAATTTCTAGAATTTTACTATTATTAGAAGTCTCACTATCATATACCGAATACCAAAAAGACCACCTCTTTTTGGCATTCTCAATTTCTTCGTGATACTACTCACCTTTAAATAATAAATATTTATTTTTTACATTAATATGTTTGGTATAAACAAATATTTTCTCTAACTGAGCAAATGCCCTAGAAGTTAATATATCACAATCTAATTTAACATCTTCTATTCGTTGATTAACCACCTTTACTTTGTTACTAGAAATTTTAGAAGCTTGCAATAAAAAAATAGACTTTCTTATATCAGATTCCACTAAAGTAACATTCTTTATCCCTGCAATAGACAATACTATCCCTAGAAATCCACCACCCGAACCAACATCTACTAAATGGATATTGTGGTCATTTATGTACTTCATGAGTTGCAAAGAATCTAAAATATGTCTTACCCAAAACTCATGTTCGGTATTACAAGAAACGAGGTTAATAGTTTTATTCCACTTCAATGTTAACGATTGATATTTTCCTAGAGCATCTATTGTTTCACGTGAAATATTATCACAGTCATACATTAATTTCTATGCCTTGTTTTCATATAAATTATAATTGCTATTAAAGCGGCTGGAGTAACACCGGATATTCTTCTAGCCGCACCAATAGTAGCTGGTTTATGATGGTGTAGTTTTTCTCGCACCTCTGTAGACAAACTTGGTATTTTAAAATAATCAATATCATCATCTAACAATTCTAATTCTTCTTCTTTAAATAATTGAATATCTGCATTTTGTCTAGTCAAATAAGAGGAATATCTTGATTCGATACAAAGATAATGAAGAAGTTTTCTATTTAATGAAACAAGCTCTGGAAAAATTTCTATTGTTTTATCGATACCAAAATTTGGTAATCCCAGCAAATCAAAGGCTGTTTTATGTGAACCATCTTGTGAGATAGACACGCCTAGATTAGCTAACTTAGTCGTTGTTAGAGAAAGAGTTCTTACAATATTTTCTGCCTTATGAATATCTTCACATTTTTTGTTAAAAATCTCTTTGCGTAAATCAGATACAATACCAAAATCTATAGCCATTTGAGTTAGTCTTAAATCTGCATTATCTGCCCTAACTGAAAGCCTATATTCAGATCTAGAAGTAAACATTCTATAAGGCTCTGCTGTACCAAGAGTAATTAAATCATCAATCATAACACCAATATAGGCATCTGCTCTAGTCAAAATAAAATTTGATTGACTTTTTAGTGATAAAGCTGCATTAATACCTGCTATGATTCCTTGCCCCGCCGCTTCTTCATAACCAGTGGTGCCATTAATTTGACCAGCAAAGTATAACCCCTCAATTTTTTTTGTTTCTAAAGTTGCTTTTAATTCTCTAGGATCAACATAATCATATTCTATTGCATAGGCTGGTCTTAACATTGTAGCCTTTTTAAGACCAGGAATTGTCTTTAGTAATGCTAGTTGTATATCTTCAGGTAATGATGTAGATATACCATTTGGGTATATCGTATGGTCATCCAAACCTTCAGGTTCTAAAAATATTTGATGACTTGCTTTAGCAAACCTAGTAACCTTGTCCTCAATAGATGGGCAATATCTTGGTCCTATGCCCTCGATTTGTCCAGAATACATAGCTGATTTATCTAAATTATTTCTAACAATTTCATGAGTTTGTTCAGTTGTTCTAGTAACGAAACAATTTATTTGCTTTACCTTAATAGAATCTGTAAGTTCAGAGAAAGGGCGTGGCACGGCATCTCCAGTCTGCACTTCTACTTCGTTATAATCAATTGTTCTCCCATCTATTCTTGGAGGTGTACCAGTTTTTAACCTACCAAGGGAAAAACCTAGATATTTCAATGTGTTAGATAAGCCGTATGATGGCCTTTCACCCACTCTACCAGATGGGATTTTTTTAGGTCCTATATGAATGAGTCCAGATAAAAACGTACCTGTAGTCAACACAGCTTTTTGACATGCAATTCTCGTACCATCATCTAAAATCAATGCTTTCACTCTAGAGTTTTGGATTTCAATATTTTCTACAGATGCATATAAAATTGTCAAATTTGGATGATTTATTAAAGCATTATACATAGCTTTTTTATAAAGTTTTCTATCAGCTTGAGCTCTTGGTCCCCAAACTGCTGGCCCTTTACTTTCATTAAGCATCTTATAATGTATACCAGCTTGATCTATAATTTTACCCATAAGCCCATCAAGTGCATCTACCTCTTTCACTAGAGTACCTTTCGCCACTCCGCCTATTGCAGGATTACAAGACATTTCACCAAGATTATCTAGCTTCAGAGTAATTAAAAGAGTATCTACACCACAACGTGCAGAAGCCGAAGCTGCCTCGCAACCAGCATGACCACCACCAATAACTACAACGCTATATTTCATAAGACTTAAGTTATTCTACAATTTCTTTTTTAGTAAAGAATAATTTCACTTCTCTTTCTGCACTTTCTAAACTATCAGAACCATGGATACTATTAGCCTCAATATTCTCTGCAAAATCTTTTCGAATTGTGCCTAGTTCAGCATCATTTGGGTTAGTAGCTCCCATTATTCTACGATTTTTTAAAATAGCATTTTCCCCTTTAAGCACCTGCAAGACGACTGGACCAGAAATGATATATTCCACTAAACTATTAAAAAATGCCTTTGACCTATGTTCTGCATAGAAATTTTCTGCTTGATCTCTAGTTAAAATAGTCATTCTTTGAGCTACTATTTTTAGTCCAGTATTTTCTAAGTAAGAAATAATTTTACCAATTAGATTTCTTTTCGTAGCATCTGGCTTAATCATTGAAAATGTATATTCTTGAGTCACAGTAAACCTTTATTAATTTATTGTTAATATTTATATAAATTTATATATTTTTGGCAAGCAAATTCTGATAGCATGGTTAAAGTGGTACTTTATGCAATTTTTCTAGAACTATAATTCCAAGTTAAGGAAAAAAGTATTGCCCCCAAGAAAGCAGAAAAGATAAAAAATAAAAAAACACCATTCCAACCTAAATTATCAGAAATCCAACCAACACATACCCCAGCCAATGCAGCACCAAGATAACCAAATAAGCCTGAAAGACCATTAGCTGTACCAACTGCTTGTTTATTAGTAAAATCTGCTGTAGCAACACCTATTAAGACTTGCGGTCCAGATACAAAAAAACCAGCCAAAGCAAGAATAATCATGCTAAATATTTCATACTCGTTTGGTATTTGCCAAAATAAAATAAGAGTAAAAGCCAAAACAAACATAAATACTGAACCAACTGGACCACGTCGTCCTTGAAATAGCTTGTCTGACATCCATCCAGCAACAACACCACCAATTAAACCTAAGATATCATAAGAAGCAACTTGTAGACCAGCTTGAGCAATAGTAACGTTTTTTAGTTCACGTAAAAATACGGGTGCCCAAAAAATTACACCTGACCGTACAATATAAACAAACATATTAGCAAAACACACATACCACACTAACCTATTACAAAATACAATTTTTATTAGTTGACGCGTTAATAAATTATCACCATTGTTTCCAAGAGATATATCACATTCTTTATACTCTTCTACTGTGGGTAAATTAACCTCATTGGGAGAATTACGTAATCTATTAAATAAAAATAACGATATTAATAATGCCACTATTCCAGGAATTATAAATGCTGCTTTCCAACCATAAACGTCTATTAAATAGCCACACACTATCATAGTAGTTGCTCCGCCGATTTGATTAGAAGTAGCCCCCAAAGACCATTTCATTCCTAATTCCTTAGAAGCGTACCAATAAGTCAACATACGTGTTGCAGGCGGCCATCCCATGGATTGAAACCAATTATTCAGAATCCATAAAAGACCCAGTAAGGTTATACTAGAAGCAAAACCAGATAACAATGTTATGATGCCTACAAGGGCAAGACCAACCACCATAAATATACGAGCATTTGATCTATCGCTAAAGAATCCATTACACAATTTTCCTACACCATAAACTATAGAAGAGGCTGTTAAAATCCAGCCAAGTTGAGTTTTTGTTACCTCAAAATTATCCATTAAAGCAGGCATTGCAATATTAAAATTCTGACGACAAAATATGAATGTTGAATAACCAATAATTATTGAATATAAAATTCTAATACGCCAGCTATTATACTTTCTAGCATAAGGAGGTCTTTCTTTGAAGGATGTACTTACCATCGTTTCCTTAGGTTATTACTTGCAAACATTTGAAGAGAGTATATATGCTTGTCAGGAAAAATGCCACAAGCTATTATGTATTTTGTATCTAAAACTTATTTTTTATTAAATGTACTTGAGATATATTGCGAACTAGGTTAACCTCCTATAGAATCTAAGACAATAAAATTAATTTCAAACGACAATTATGACAAAATTATTAAGATTTTCTCTGTTTTTTGTTATACTCTTGCAATTATTATCATGCACTCCTGGTCCTCCTTACGAGATTAAAAGCCCTTGTGTGTCTATTGAATCAACAGATTCTTCGAGTACTGGCAACCCATGTGTTCGTAGACCGGTAAATTTAACTAGAGATATTGCCTAAAGGTTTACTTTTATAATAATGTACAAAATTAGTAGATTGTATAATTACCTAATAGATTATATCTTACCAGCAAGATGTTTGTCTTGTGCTGAAATGACTGCCACTAAAGAGGGTTTTTGTCTAAATTGTTGGAAGAAACTTGATTTTATTACAAAACCTTACTGCAATATTTGTGGTTGTAGATTAGATATATCAATTTTAGATAATATGTGTTGTGCAAAATGCTTTCAACATAAACCTTGGTATGATGTATCTCGTAGCTTAATTAAATTTAATGAGCATAGCAAAGAAATAATTCATGCCTTTAAATATCAAGATAAAACTATTTTCTCCAAAACTCTCAGCAAATTACTTTATAGACAATATCACAGCGAATTTCAAGATATTGACCTGATTATTCCAGTTCCAATGAATAGATTCAAAAGATTGTTTAGAATGTATAATCCTGCTTTGATTATGGCTCAAGAAATCAGCAAACTACTAAAAAAACCGGTAAGTCCTGACGTATTAATTAAGTCAAGATGGACCAAATCCCAAACTTTTTTATCTAAAAAAGAACGAGAAAAAAACTTATCAAATAGCCTTATATTCAATAAAAAATATCAAATTATAGGTCAAAAAATATTATTAGTAGATGATGTATTGACAACTGGCACTACCATTAACAAATGTGCTAAAATCTTAAAGGATTCAGGGGCTAAGAGTGTTTATGTTATGACAATTGCCATGACATAAATACTCTTATATCCCCATTTTACCCCCATTCGGGATAAGAATTAGTTAATTCTTATCCCGAATTCGCGTATTTTGCACTCATTAAATTGAGGATAAGCTACTTAAAAATTCACTTTAACCTTCAAACTACCTTGGTGACCAATATATTTGCTGGCAATGTTAACATTATAGATAATACCACATTCCATCATATTATATTTCGCAGTGAAACCAGTACCAACAGTGAAGAAGGTCTTAACAGGTTTAACTGATTTAGTCGGTAATGGTTCATTTATCCCATCTAACCTTGCATCAATAATTGGTGCTTTTCCTTTGAAGTCATGATTAACGTAACCATGCAATTCTGGTATTAACAATACTTTGTTAGCCTTCAGGGTTGCCGCAGTTCTTAACCCCAAAATACCTTCAAATTTATTGTACGACCTTTTCTTAACAACTAGGTTTTGGAATTTTGTACCAGTTTCCGTATAGCCAGCATCTTTAAATTGCGAATATCTGAACCCAATTGTTGGGGTAATCATTAACTTTTCAGAAGCTATATAATTATACCCTGTAAGTAATTGACCACTATAAGAGATAGATTTATACTTAGCAGCAGCAGTCTCTAGAGCAGTAACATTTCTCTTCGTTGTGGCGATTAGGCGTCCTTCAGAGTTCTTAACCCTAGTTATACCATATGATGCTATAGCTTCAGTAAACCAATTATTGGTAAGATTATATAAACTATATAAGGAGAAGATATTAGTCTTACCGTTAGTTTTATCACCAATTTTCTTATCCTGATGAGACATTTGTGTGTTAATTCGGCTATAAGCTGCACCAAGTAGCAGGTTATCATTTACTAAACCATCAAATCCAACTATTCCACCAGCTGATTTCGATTTATAACCACTAACTCCTTTATACGTTTCTTGGCAAGCAGTACCATAGAATGGACTACCCCATACTCCATACCTTAGCGTATCATCATCACCAGAGCCTATAGCTGATGTAGCATTTTCAGAGTCTACAGCTGATGCAGCATTTTGCATAGGTACTGAATTTCCCATCCTTGTTGCAGTAATTTGGGTATCAGCTTGAGCAATCAATCCTCCAATTATTTCAGATGTTGGATTTCTTACAAGGCTCTCTCCTATTGGATGTTCATTACCAGGCAATATTCTATCCATCGCTTGAATAGCATGCTCTTTATCCATCTGACCTATATTGTTCATGAACTGAGCAGCAGAACTATTACGATTTGTTACATTATTCAACTGTGTATAAAATTCCCGATCTTCCTGTGATGTGGATTTATCAGCAATTTCTTTAGCTATAACTTCCTTAGAAATGTCAGTTATATATAGTTTTAGATCGCTAGAATCCATGGACCACTGTACAAAACGGTTTTGTTCACCAGTTGGGTCAAGCTTAATTTTACTATGATCAATTGCAACAAGACCATTACCATTAACTGACGAAATCACAACATATTTAGCCCCCTCCTTAGGAATTTTGTTAATATCAGTCTGAGCTTTCACTTTTATAGTCAGCTCGTCTGCTTTCGATAAATCCAATTTACTACCTGTCTGAACCTCTATATTACCACCTGCTCCACTTGATGTGTCGTAGGCAGTAACTAGTTCTATCTTTCCTGTCAGCTGTGCCTGACCAGTATATTTTAATTGATTAGCTGCAAGATCTACGGTAAAATCTTTAGCTGCTAAATTACCAGTTATAGAGGCTGTTTTAGGTAATATAATTATCTTAGCTTGATCTGCTTTAATATTAGCAAAGTTAATATTTTGTTCTAATATTACATACTTATTTGCAGCAAAATTTACTTCTTTCCCATCAGCAGTTTGTTTAAACCAAACATTATCGGCAAACGTTACCTTACCACCAGTAATTTTGGCATCAACCAGTACTGCCTTATCAAATTTTGCAATACCTTCATTTTTTATTTCATCCGAAACAATTTGTGTACTATAGGCAAAACTTTTCAATGATCTTGACAGGCTAGACCCATCTACAGTGGAGTTTGGCACAGATATAGTTCTGTTTGTAGTACCAGCAAAAGTTGCAGTCTTATCACTAGCAATTGTTATTTGCTTAGAATAAACATCACCTTTTACCGTAGCATTACTAGCAAAGGTTACATCAGACAATCTTAATTTATCTGTTCCTAAATTATAAGCAAAGCTTCTATCCGAGTTGAAAACTACTTTACCAGTATTATCAGTTTTAGTTGATATATCGGAATAGACACCACTATTAATAGTAATTTTATGATCACCCAGTAATTTAATAGATTTTAACCTGTTATTCTCTAACCCAATATATTGATCTCTAGTGGTAAAATCTGCAGCCAATTCAAGAGTATGAACATTATTACCAACAGTCCTAATACTATCTACAGTACTTGTTCCCCTTAAAGTTAAAGTTGCCTCCTGTGTATTAGAGAAGCTAATATAATTCGCTGAAACTGCTTGGGTAATCTCTACATCTTTTCTCGCTATGTCTAGAGTATCTACTGCTATTGCACTATTAACGGTTATAGCTTCAGCATTACTAAATTGAACCGTACCTTTGCCAGCTAGCTCTCCCTTAATATTACGAGTCGTCACGCTGTTAGCAAACTCAGCAGTTGCTTCATTAGATATTATGATGTCCTGATCATTAGCAGTTTGAACTGTGTTACTAAAGATATTAGTACCAGCTTGGACTTTTATAGTACCAACAGGATTTTTTGCCGTTCCAACTACACCAGTAACTCTATTGTAGCCTTCGAAGATTAAGCCAACTGCATTTCCTCCTGTTGAGTTAATAGAACCTGTTAAATTAAAGTTCTTAGAAAAAGTTAATTTATTATTACCATTACCTTGAATTTCAGTAATATTATGATTGACACCTGCTAATCTTACATTAGCTGCCCCAGCTCTTAACATCTTTAAGTTAGTGATCAAGCCTGTTACTTCACCAATTCCTAGGAATTCTAATGTTCCATTAACACCACCAGTACTAGTTACACTACCATTGATGTTTTTACCAGCTTGCAATATAACTGTACCATCTTTATCTTGGAAATCTACATTACCTGTAATATGACCCTCAGCGGTAAGCACAGTATTTGTAGCAAATAAAATATTGCTATTAATCGCACCCAATGTTAGTTCATTTACATTTAATTCTATATTTTTGCTATGAATGGTAATCTGCCGAGTGTCAAATTTACCAGCACCAGAAAAAATTACCTTTTTTAGGTTATTACCAATAATACCTAAAGATTTACCTCCTCCAGCAATCGTCAATGTTTTTTCAGCCACAGCAGAATAAAGCTCAACTATACCCTTACCATCAGCACCTGGATTTAAATTATTTACCAAAGTTATTGTTTTATTGTCAGCAGCACTATTCCGTAAGGTTAACTGAGCATCTGCATGGTCAAAAACAATCTGATTAGCATTATCAGCATTTAACTCAAAATTACGGTGTTTTGCATCAAGTATATAAGTTGCTGGACCGGCAGCAACATTAAGACCAAGATCAGCACAAGCTGCCCCAATATGAATATCTGCAATCTGTGCAGAGGTAGTACTTTCATCGGTAAATCTTGCCCCATTAATAATGGTCAACTTA
Organism: Candidatus Tisiphia endosymbiont of Myopa tessellatipennis; assembly: GCF_964031105.1. Taxonomy (NCBI): domain Bacteria; kingdom Pseudomonadati; phylum Pseudomonadota; class Alphaproteobacteria; order Rickettsiales; family Rickettsiaceae; genus Candidatus Tisiphia; species Candidatus Tisiphia endosymbiont of Myopa tessellatipennis. Next base: position 609,955 of record NZ_OZ035005.1, read on the forward strand.
TTTGCATTATGGACAGCAAGCTTATTATGAACAGCAAGAGTATCATCCCCTGCGATGGTAACTCGACGAGAAATACGTAATTCCTTTAGCTTATTAGCAGTACCAAGGGTTTCTGCACCGATTGCAGATTGCACAGTTAAAGTGTGAGCGTCAGTATCAGCACCATCTAGCCACACTATTCCTCCATTACCAACAAAACCACCATGACCATCAGGAGTTCCTCCTGGTAAGTTAGCATTAAAGGTTACAATACTATTACGTCCCCTTGCAAATAAGACCAACGTCGAATCTTCATGCATAAAATTAATCGTTGTACCATCAAGAAGATTAGCATTATCATCTGAGGTATTTATTACTAGAGATTTAGCATCAACTATACCTATATTTATGGTATCAATCTCTCCAATTTCCACATTGTTAGCTATAAGCACGCTAGTATTAACATTTAAAAGACCATTAGCACCACCTTGTATTGTTGAGTTGAAAAAACGAGGTATTTTTGTTACAACACCAGTAGCAGGATCAACACCGTTAAATTCTAATGTTCCACCAGCATTAAAATTAACTTCTCCTGCAAAATGACCACCAATTTTTACAGTACCAACAGCAACAAAGTTAAGTTCTTCAGTATAGACATTTCCTTTTAATATAACATCCCTACCAACTCCATTAATATTAATTTGGTGAATAAGCCTATTAAGAGCAGGATTAGCATTAATAGCACCAATATCCCCAGTTACCGTACCAGCTCCTGCAAAGTTTAATATTCCCTTATTATTTTCAGCAGTGGTGTTAACTATATTACCAGTGATTGTTTTAGTATCTGCTAGTGCAAGTGTTGAATTTTCGTGGGTAAGGTTAGTATTCTTAGCCCAAACATTACCGTCTAAAGTAACCTCTCCTTTACCTATGTTTATAGTTTCTAAAGACCAAAGACTAAGATGAGCAGGATCATCACCACCGATATCTCCAGTTACTCTACCAATTCCTTCGAAGGTTAATACACCCTTATTAGCCACACCAGTAGTATTCCGTACAGCACCAGTGATTGTCTTACCAGCTGCTAGCTTAAGTACAGACGCTCCATCGGTAAGGTTAGTGTTCTTAGCCCAAACATTACCCTTTAAATGAGCTTCCCCATTACCTATATTTACTGTCTTTAAAGTCCTATCACTAGCAGCAGCAAGATCAGCAGCACCGATATCTCCAGTTACTATACCAGCTCCTTCGAAGGTTAATACACCCTTATTAGCCGCACCAGTATCATTCCATACAGCACCAGTGATTGTCTTATCGGCTGCTAGCTTAAGTATTGAATTTTCGTGGGTAAGCCTAGTGGTAGTAGCAAAAACATCACCCTGTAAATAAGCTTCCCCATCACCTATGCTCACTCTCGCTAAGCTAAGAAGATTTGTACCAATATCTCCAGTAGCACCACCAGCTCCTTCGAAGCTTAATATTCCCTCACCATTTCGAGCAGCAGTGACAGTACGAATTGTATTACCAGCTTGAACTACAAGGGTTGATGCATGACCACCACCATCATTACCACCAAGCTCTACATTACCCAAGCCAGTGTAGTCATTGGCTGCTGCAACGAAGCCATGCTGACCTACGACAGCCTGAGTACTAGGTAAAGTTGCGGTGTGGCCAGCTTCTATCTTTATAGGTAACCTACCAACAGCAGCACCTCCACCAGCATTATGAGCATCAGGCACTATAGAACCGATTGACAGATTTTGACTAACCGTAAGTATGCCGGGCTGATGGTTAGCTAGGTTGATAGCTGTAATAATAGCACCTGCTGGTCTGTTAGCATTAAGTGTAAAATTATCACCATAGCTAAATGCCTCGTTATTTAGAGGTGCATCAACATAACCAATTGGATTGAAAACCGCACCATTCTGATCAATTTGTTGCCAATTATTTTGACCTCCAGCTACAGTATCAGTCAACTCCGCATTGTTTATCATCAAAACACCATTTGCAACAGCCCCTGCCAATGCCACACTACTACTGCCTAGGCTAGCTACAACTGAGGCAATCGCACTACTAGCCAGCAAATTTTTAAAGAATTTTTGTTTTTTTGTCATCATTTTACCATTCTATAATTAAAAAAAATAATTCATGTCTATATCCCTGCCATCATTATGTCACTAGGGTAGTTTAAAAGTCCTAACTAATGATAGAAAAGTTTGTTTTTTAAAATGCATAAATGTCTATTAGCGAGGAGCGTTGTCAGCCCTAAACCGTCTATTAGCGAGCGAACGTACGTGAGTGCGGCAATCCATGAAGCTTGTCACATGGATTGCTTCGTCGACCTACGGTCTCCTCGCTAATAGACGTTTGTTGAACTTTCGACAGTTGTGCCACTTTGTGGCTCGCGATGACAACTATTTGTTTTTATAACTTAGTATTTTCTATCATTAGTTATGACTTTTAAACTGTCCCGCGTAGGCAGCGGTCTAAAATAAGTTGATTTCCTGTTGATTTTACACTAAAGTTGCAGAAAGACAACTACAAAAAAACTATTTCTGTAACTAATTTACTTTACGCGTGGTATTTATAAAGTCATAGGAAAAACAGCCTAGCGTCATTGCGAGGAGGCATAAGCCGACGAAGCAATCCATATAACAAGCTTCATGGATTGCCACGCTCACGTACGTTCGCTCGCTAATAGACGGTTTAAGCCTTACAATAGTACTTCGCTAATAGACGGTTTTTTAACTTTCAACAGTTATGGGTTGAAGACCAGCAAGGTGATAAATATATTGTTGAAATAGAACGATTAAAAGAAAAAGTATAATTTTTATTATTTAATACCATTTTGCTATTAGTGCTAGCATATATTTAGGATATTATACTAAACATGGAATAAATAATAATAAAAAGTTTTGTATGATAGATAATGCTAAAATAGAAAATATAGACTTTGGTAATGCATTATCAGAGCGTTACCTCTCTTATGCCTTATCAACAATTATGTCAAGATCCTTGCCTGACGTTCGTGATGGGTTAAAACCAGTGCATCGCAGATTATTGTATGGCATGCTCCAATTAAGGTTAGACCCAACCTCTGCCTATAAGAAATGTGCAAGAGTTGTCGGTGATGTAATGGGTAAATATCACCCACATAGTGACGTTGCAGTGTATGATACATTAGTACGTCTTGCACAAAATTTTTCTCTCAGATATCCACTAATTGATGGACAAGGAAATTTTGGTTCTATTGATGGAGATAACGCAGCAGCTATGCGTTATACAGAATCAAGAATGACAGAAATTTGTACCTTATTAATGTCAGATATAGATCAAGATACTGTTGATTTTCGGGCTACATATGATGATTCCGATACCGAACCGGTAGTTATGCCCGCTATGTTTCCTAATTTACTGGCTAATGGTTCAGAAGGTATAGCAGTTGGAATGGCAACCAGTATACCACCACATAATTTACATGAATTATGTGATGCACTAATATATTTAATTGACCATCCTCAATCAAATGTTAACGATATTTTGCAATTTGTTAAAGGTCCTGACTTTCCAACGGGTGGAATAATTGTTGATAGAATCGATTCAATCCATCAAGCCTATGGTGTGGGGCGTGGTAGTTTTAGAGTAAGAGCAAGATGGGCAAAGGAAGACCTAAGTTATGGTTTATATCAGATAGTAATTACTGAAATACCTTATCAAGTACAAAAATCTAAACTTATCGAACAAATAGCTGTATTGTTAAAAGACAAAAAAATTCCTTTAATAAGCAATATTAGAGATGAATCTACAGAAGATATAAGATTAATTATTGAACCTAGGGATCGTAATTGTGATCCTAATGTAATTATGGAGTCATTATTCAAACTGACAGTTTTAGAGAATAGAATTCAGCTTAATATGAATGTTATAGGTTCAAATAATATTCCTAAAGTAGCTAATATACTGGAAATATTGCAGGAGTTTTTATTACACCGACAAAATATTATTACTCGCAGATCTAAATTTCTTATTGGCAAAATTGAACATAGGTTGGAAGTTCTCAAAGGTCTAAGGATAGCTTACTTAAATTTGGATGAAATAATTAAAATTATTCGTGAAGAAGATGAGCCTAAACAAGTAATGATAGCTAAGTTTGGTTTAACTGATGTGCAAGTTGAAGCAATTCTTAATACAAGATTGCGATCTTTAAGAAAATTGGAAGAACAAGAAATTATTAACGAGCATAATCTACTCGAAAAAGAGCATGCACATTTACAGAAAATTCTACAAGATCCGAGTGAATTAAAAAAGATAGTTAAGAAAGAAGTTAAAATGGTGCAAACAAAGTTTGGTTTTAGTACTAAACTAGGACTACGCCGAACTAGTTTTGAAGAAGCTAATATTGTGGCTCAAATTGTTGATATTTCAGCTTTCATAGCCAAAGAACCTCTTACCATAATATGTTCCAAGATGGGGTGGATTCGCTCTTTAAAAGGTCATAGTAACGATTTATCAACTGTTAAATATAAGGAAGGAGACGCAGAAAATTTTATTCTAGAAGGCTATACTACTGACAAAATTCTTATATTAAGTGCAGCGGGGCGTTTTTTCACTATCCTAGCCGATAATATATTTAAAGGCAAAGGCAATGGAGAATCTATAAAATTGATGATAGATATAGGTAATGAAGAAATAGTAAGTATGTTGGTCTATAGGTCTACCCAAAAACTTTTATTGGCAAGTAGTATTGGCAAAGGCTTTATCATTGATTCAGATGAGGTAGTAGCACAAACTAAACTCGGTAAGCAAATTATGCAAATTCCTGCAAATCATTCCTGTATTGCTTGTGTGCCTGTAGAAGGTGATTGTATAGCTTGTATAGGTGAGAACCGGAAATTACTAGTATTTAAACTAGACGAAATACCAATAATGAAACGAGGACAAGGGGTAATTCTACAAAAGTTCAAAAATGCTAAACTTATGGATGTCAAGATATTTGATAGTAGTTTAGGGCTAAGCTGGAAATTAGGAGAAAAGATTAGGGTAGAGAAAGATCTTTTACCATTTCTTGGACGACGAGGTTCGGTTGGTAAAATCCCTCCTAGTGGATTTCCTAGAAATAATAAATTTTCTTAAGATAAAAATATATGAATAATTCCTCTAATTATATTAATAGACCTCTTGCAAAACTAGAGATGAATACTACTAAAAAAAGCTCTAATAGCTCAGTTATGGACTATATCCTACTCATGAAACCACGAGTTATGGCACTTGTGGTATTTACTAGCTTTTCTGGTCTATGGCTTGCTCCATACCCCATCCATCCATTTATAGCTTGCATCGCTATGCTCTGTATTACACTTGGAGCTGGTAGTAGTGCAGCTATTAACATGTGGTATGATAGAGATATTGATGCGATAATGAAACGTACACAAAACAGACCTCTAGTTATTGGGGTTATAGAACCACAGGATGCTTTAGCTTTTGGCGTGGTTGTGGGGTTCTTTTCAGTTTTTTTGATGGGACTTTGTGTTAACCTACTATCTGCTTTATTATTACTAATAACCATATTGTATTATGTCTTCATTTATACCATGTGGCTAAAACGTTCAACAATGCAAAATATAGTTATTGGAGGGGTTGCAGGTGCATTGCCTCCTATGATTGGCTGGGCAACAGTAACTAATGAGATTTCACTTTTCTCCTTTTCTTTATTTATGATTATTCTAACCTGGACACCCCCACACTCGTGGGCATTAGCAATTTTTCGCTCAGAAGACTACAAAAATTGTGGTGTCCCGATGATGCCGGTGGTAAAGGGAGAATATTATACTAAGAAGCAAATTCTTGCCTATAGTATAATTATGTTTATTACTTCATTTACGCCCTTTTTTTTAGGAATAAGTAATTTTGTATATTTAGTAACTGCATTTATACTGGGGCTAATTTTTTTATACTATGCTGCCTCTCTGTTTAGTGATAAAGATCATAAACAAGCTAAAAAACTATTTGCCTATTCAATATTTTATCTTTTTAGTATTTTTTTAACATTGGACTTCTCTCGAAACTAGTCCACAACTGTTGAAAGTTAGTAAATACAGCTTTCCTATGCGTCTATTAGCGACTCATCTTCGAGACGAAAAAGTGCTTGAAACGTCTAAAGAATCAGGTTCGCAGTGGTTTTGGCATGAAGTTTGTAGTCATGTAAACATCACTTTTCTACTTGACATACTAAAAATTAGTCAACATAATGCTTCTTATGTGTATTACCATTGTTTTGTTTCAAATAAAAACTCTTGTCATTAAAGTACACTTTTATCAGTATTTCTTTATTATAAAATTCCACAGGTGAAAAAATGTAGTCAGTAACGAGAATTTAATTCTACACTCCACTCGTCGCATAATACTCACGTTCTATAGCATAATTTCTGCTCATATTTATCTCGAAGATGAGTAGCGAGGAGGCTGTAAGACCGACGAAGCAATCCAGTAACATCATTTATCTATAGATTGTTTCCTAGATTGCTTCGCTTACGCTCGCAATGACGCTGTGGTATAGGTGTTTGTAAACTTTCGACAGTTGTGGAAACTAGCCGCTTGTGGATAGCAACAGAACAATTTAAAAGCCGGGCTGTTTAAACAGCCCAATTTTAAAATTACCCTGAGCAACTATCCCTCCTACCTCAAAAGCTGTTAATGGCTTTGAAGTAGGAGGAATAAATTATGGGACTTTATTCACTACTTAAGAGTAGCCTTAATAATCGTTAATAGCACACATACCGAGGAGGTCGTAAGTAGATTCTTCATTAGGGGGATAAGGAAACTGCGTAGGATACATATTGAGACCACTACTTTGGTATGCTGTTTTCATATTCTGCAATAATGCTTGATCGTCTTTTATAACAGTAAAAGCCTTTGAATATAACATATAGCTTTTATATTCATGCCTTAACTCCGGTTTGCATGCTAACTGTTGTAATTGCTTAGCAATCTCTTGTCTTTTAGCAACATCTGTATGTGGATAACAATCTAGAGCTTGTGTAATCTGAAATGCTTTAGGGGAAGATAAACAAACCTTAGCTAAGCAATCCCTTTCTTTAGCACTATATCCATCTTGAGCAACATTCTTGGATACTGTAATCGTATTAGTATCAAGTATATTGTTACCGTGTTCATTTTTAGCAAAAAGACGCATAATAGCTTTACTATAAATTTGTTCAGCTTCTAGTTGCTTTGAAGGTAAAAGAACTCCAGCTAAATTTAACAAAACTATCTGATCATCGGTAGCTTGCCATATATTTGGATCAGCGTCAAGAGCCTTTTTACAAACTATTCTTGCTTCCTCCATTTTATTTGAAGACAAAAGAACGTCAGCAAGAAGCACCAAAATTTTAGGATCCTTTATAGTGTTGTTATATACATCAGGATTCTCTTTAATAACTTCATTCAAAAGTTTTTTAGCTTTGTCTTTAGTAATGTTATATTTTGAATCTTGCCAATTAAGCGACGGAATCAAATGAGCTAACTTAGTTAACTCATCTAAAACCTCTTTGGCAAGAGAAGTAACGACCGGAGCTGTGGGGACTGTGGTGGCATTTTTAGATGGATGATTACCTATATCGATAGTGCTATACGGTGGTGGTAGAGATGAAGTAGTAGAAGAGTCACCGGCTTCATCCACTTTAGTATCTTTTGTAGGTGAAGCTTTAGCTTTAATTGTCTCTAATTTAGCATTGAATACAGCGTTAGCTTTCTCTAATTCAGCTTTTAATTCAGCTTTGTATTTAGCTTCAAGTGTCTCTATCTGTTCCTGATGTTCAGCACGAGTTAGAACTGTCTCTAACTTATTGGAAGCTTTTTCAAGTTGCTCTTGCAGTTTTTCAACGTCTTTTTCAGCTTTCTTTACCTTTGGATTTACAGCTGCCGTAGCAACTGTTGGATTTGGGTTGTACTTTGAAGCATAGGTAGCAGCTTTGGCAGCAACTTCTTTATCATTAACTTGGTTAATAAGGTGATTTTGCCACTTTTTAAGGATATCATGAATATCTTGACGTTGTGTAAGATTATATTTCTTTGATTTGTCTTCAAAATACTTCAAAGCTTCATTTGGATCTTTTATTGTACTAAAGTATAGATCAAATATTTGGAAATTATGGCCATTTTCATTCAAATACTTCATTTTTTTACGAGCTTGGTCATATTCTCCAGTCTTAATTAGTGACTGAACGTCTGTTTCGACCTCTTTTAATAACTTATCGCATTGTGAAGAAATGCTTGGTACTTTTGTTTGTACATCTTTATCAAGATTTTTATATATCTTTACCCATATTTCTAGTCCTATTATAGATTTATCTCTATCAGGACTATACCTGTTATACGCATGTAATAAATGTTCATTATGTTCTTGAAACTTACCTGCTCGGAAGGCACTAATAGCTAGACCGTGGTATATTCCAAACAATAGTGAGTCTTTTTGTTCCTTTTCTAGAGAAAACTTAGGGGCTTTGATCTCATCATGTAAAATTTTATATTTACTCTGAACTTCGGTATAACTGCGTTTATCGAGAACCGTACCGATCTTTTGTACATTACCATATTCTTTATTTAAAGCTCCAAGCATTTCTTGGGAAGATTTAAATCTAGCCTCTAAAATAGGATCAGTACCAGTACTAGTATCATTACTAATACTCCTTAGAAAAGCTCCAAGCATATCTTGTAAAGATTTAAATCTAGCCTCTAAAACAGGATCAGTACTAGTATCATTACCATTAGTTCTTAGGATAGAGTTCCTACTTAGACTAGCACTCTTATTTGGACTAACACTCTTATTTGGACTAGATTTCTTAAACTTAAACATAATATCCTCCTAGTATACTTATTGTTTTATTATTTAATCAGTTAGATTTTATATTATCTAAACCTGCTGTACAACTTTAGTTGTACTACACACATAGCTGTCATCCGAGCTACGGTGGGAATGACAGCGTTTGTACTACTGGTACTCCAGTATTACAACTTTAGTATGTAGAAATAGGCTCTTGCATAACTTCATTCTTGTAAGGTAATCTTATTGTCAAAATTAAGTAAGGAATTATACATATCTTGTTCCACTTATACTCCTTACTTAATTTTTTTCCAAAACTTCCTCTTTCATAATTTAGCGATACAAGACGTCTTCAGTAGATTAAGACAGGTTTATAGCCAGTAATCAAGTAATATCAAATAACATCACGAAAATTATATTAACAACCCTAATAAATAGTAACTTTTTTGTAACTTATGATATTTTTGCAAATACTTCAAGTTTTTCAGTATAGTTAACCTCAACTATTGATGTAAGACATCGGTTTAATAGCTCAGATGTCATCAACTGTTGAAAGTTAGAAGAGGAAGCGGTTTTAATATAAGGAAAAATGCATTCTTAAAGCGGCTAACGCGAATGCATTTTAAACCTTTCTAAAGCTAGAAACATGATTTTAATCTTTTAAAATCATGTTTTTATTTTAGCAAAATGGATTGCTACGCTCACATACGTTCGCTCGCAATGACGCTGTAGTATAGGTATTTGTAAACTTTTGACAGTTGTGCGTTAGATGCCGTGGCGATCTTGTGAAGTAAGGGTTGCTACTTCGAAAGATTGCCACGTCGGCGATTCCATCGCCTCCTCGCTACTCATCTTCTAGACGAAAAAGTGCTTAAAACACCTAAAGAATAAGGTTTATAAGGATTTTGCTATAAGATTTGTAGTCATGTAAATGATATTTTCTATTTGACAATGCTAGAATTTAGAGATATAATCTCTTTCATGTATATTACAACTGTTCCAAATAGAAATTCTCGTCCTGCAATATTGCTTCGTACCTCTTATCGCGACTCATCTTCGAGATAAATATGAGCAGAAATTATGCTATAGAACGTGAGTATTATGCGACGAGTGGAGTGTAGAATTAAATTCTCGTTACTGACTACATGTATGAACCTCCTGTAAAATGCAAGAAAAAAATAACATCTAATAGCAAAAATGCAAATGCATACATGTATCCGGCTTATAGTTAATAAATTATGTGTAATTTATCCTACAGCCCTGATGGAATTCGCTGGCTTACAAATTTACTATATACTTATCATTTTATCGGCTTCAAAGAGCCATTGTAGTCATCAGTTTCTTTGTAAGCTAAGGTTTGTCTTATTTACCATCAATATTATTATCTCACGCATATTCCGGGTTGGAATCTCTTACATATTCTTTGTTTACCTATTAATTAATAAACCACTATTTATTTTATTTTATGTTAATTATAATAGCTCTGTGCTACAAACTTTACTCTCTACATAATCATCCCCTGACCTTAGTACTGCAAACACCACTCTTGCCAGTTTATTAGCTACAGCAACTACTGTTTTATTATGTCCATTTCGCTCAGATAAATTAAACATCCACTGATTCAAAAATATTCTCTGCAAGTAATCTAAGCCATACCTGAATAAGGAGATAGACTTTCTACCGTGTTTTTTAAGCTTTATGGGTCTGATAGAATTTTGCCATTGACCCACAACATAAGCAAAAGTAAATGCTATAGCAAGTAAACCAAGCAATTTACTAATTCTATCTAAATGTATTATATGGGTGTTTTCAAAGTTAAATCCTCGTGTTTTAAGGCAAGCAAAAAGATTTTCTATTTCCCATCTTTTTTTATATATATTTAGTGCTATATTAGGGTTATCATTGGTAGCTATGATTACTAATTCTCCCTTGATCATTACGCAATGCCGCTACAGATACTTTAGGTTCTTTATAATTCTTACCCAAATATCTTTTTCCTTTAAACAACATATATTCACCATTCTGTAACCTCTTAATTAAATGATTAGCAGTAACTAATTCATCTTCTGTTCTACCAATGGTAAGATTGGCTGTGATTCTAATATAAAATGGTATCATTTTATCAGCTAAAAACTTTAGCCATAAATCACCAATCAACTCCCGATCCCCAAGCAATGCTGACATCTTCTCTATGCCAAATACAGTAATAAACCTTTCCATTAATTGCTGACGTTCAACGTTATTAGAAGTTCCTGCTTTTGGCAACATATCCCACATAATTGGTATAGCAATGCCTTTATGGCAAATAGATAATACTAAAATATTGATGTCAAGCTTACCAAATTTCCAATTTGTCCGATCAAGCACTAATAACCATTGTTCAGCATCAATTCCAGCCAACCTAACCAGTAACTTGGCTAAGGATGTGTAGATAATTCACATTTGGCAAAAAATCTCTGTAATTTCTTATAGCGTGATTCTTGCTTGTCTCCTTTTATCGTTAAGGCAAGTTGTGTAAGATTTACATCTCTCACTTGCAGTAATCCTAATATTATTTGTTCTATTAATTTTATACTTGCAAAACTATTAAAAAAGTAGTCTCCTATTAATTGTGATAACGCTGTAATCATTCTCTTGCCTCTTAAGTCTTTAACAACCTAACTAATAGAGCTTTGTCTACGCGTTATCTACTATTTTTTATTCTCTCCTTAATCTCTTTGTCCTGTACTGAGGACAAATATATCAAGTTTAGATAGTCTTTAAATATTAATGCAAATTATAGGAAGAAAGCTTATGAGTACTAGGACTTTAAGGATTACAACTAATAAAAAATTGGTGCCGCTAGTAGGAATTGAACCTACGACCTCATCATTACCAATGATGTGCTCTACCTCTGAGCTATAGCGGCCTAGTTTTAAGAGAAGTCTCAGACTATATGAGTATGATCTTTTTGACATATATTGCTTTATTGGTCAAGCAATAATTTTAAAATAATTACTTAGTCAGTTAGCATTTGAGTGTATAGTGTAGTAGAAAGAACTCTATTACCATGCGTTTTCAATAATAATTGGTATACTGTAAGGTTTAATAATTATTAGGTCAAATCTAACTTGATAATTTTGGTATTTTGGGTTAGAGCTTAAAAATACACTAGCAGATCTTTTTATTCTTGCTTGTTGATGAGTTGACAATATCCGATCATCAACGTCAGAACGCCTTGCTTTTACTTCTATAAAAACAAGTTGTTTTCCACGTAGGGCGATAATATCAATCTCACCAACATAATATCTTTTACGATGGTGAAGAATTTGATAAAATTTAATTTTATAAATAATAATAGCCACATACTCAGCTATTAAACCGAATATAATCCTTTTCATAATAATGTTTGCAAGAACTTGAAGAATTTCGAGTACATTCACCGCATAATAGCATAGACATCAAGTAGCACTAATAACTTTCATATATAAAATATAAAAAAATCGCAGTATACTTAATGCTTTAAAGAATTAGTTGTTGATTCTTATTATGAAAACCCCCATTACACAAAGTCGATAATAAACTACCACATGAATTAGCATTTTGTGGTAGCGAGGGAGGGATTTGAACCCCCGACACGCGGATTATGATTCCGCTGCTCTAACCAACTGAGCTACCCCGCCATGATGGAAAGAGCTTCAGAAAATCACATGCTAGACAACTCCAAACAGACTCTGTAAAATTTTAACGTTTAGAGAATTGAGTACTTTTTCTAGCTTTATGCTTACCATATTTTTTTCGTTCTACAACCCTTGAGTCTCTTGTTAAGAAACCGGATTTGCGTAAAATACTATGAAATTCTAGTGCAATTTTGTCAAGAGCCCTAGAAACACCGTGTAGTACAGCACCCAGTTGTCCTGATATTCCACCGCCTCTGACAGTACATATTATATCATATTGTCCAGCAGTATTGGTTACAACAAATGGTCGCAAAAGAGATTTGGTATGAGCTTCACGAGTGAAATATTGCTCCATATTTTTTTTGTTGACAATTACCTTACCACTACCACTTTTTAACCAAACTCTAGCAATTGCACTTTTTCTTCTACCTGTACCATAGACTTTATTATCACTACTTCCTACAAGCGTTTTAGGCTTAACTAACTTACTCTGAACTGTATCGCTTTTGGTTTTCTCACTTTGAACCTTTAATATTGTCATAATTCACTATTTTTTATTCTTTGTATTTTTGCTTGCAAAATCATAAAACTCAGGTTGCTGAGCTTTATGTGGGTGTTCATTCTCTGCATAGACATATAGATTACCCATCTGCTTTGATCCCAAAACATTTCGCGTAATCATTCTTTTTACAGCAAGCTTAACGACACGTTCAGGATATTTACCAGACAGAATTTTTCCAGCTGTTGTATCCTTTATTCCACCTGGAAAACCAGTATGGCGATAATAAAACTTACCATCTTTAAGGTCTGATTTTTTACCTGTCAAGCAAATATGCTTGGAATTAATTATTATTACATAATCTCCACAATCTAAATGAGGAGTGAAGGAAGGCTTATGTTTGCCACGTAAGATTTTAGCTACTTCACTAGCAAGTCTACCTAATACAAGGTCTTTAGCATCTATGACCCACCACTTTTTCTGAATTTGTGATGGTTTTGCAGAATAAGTTTTCACGTTATATATCTTTATTAATTAGAATTAATGTTATCATTGCCCCAACCTAGGCTATACTAAATAGCATTATAACCACTATTTTGTCAAGATAAATGTAAATATATATTTAACATAGTTCTTGACTAATCGACAAACATAATTTTTTTATCAGTAGCAAAATACATACTACCACAGCAGGTTTTTTCATGATATTCAATATTTTTAGTAATTTTAGTAATCTGTGGAGTGGTGCTTAAATTACCATTAACATCTGATTGGAAACTATATAATTCACCTTTAGTGGAAATAATATTTAAATTCCACTCTTCTGCCTCAGCTACCTTACCAATTATAGGGGTTAGGAATGATGAGGCTTTAACTTTTTTAATATCTTTCCCATCATTTAGATCTGCTACAAACTTGACTTTACCAGAATCAGTACTTATAGCAGCTATTTGTCCAGCATTATTTGTTATAAATAAACTATTACCCGCTAACAACATAGATTGCACATCATAAGCTTTGGTTTGCCAAAGAATATTACCCGTCATGATGTCTAGCTTTACTATCTTACCAGCACTATTAGCTATATATATGTGAGAGTTATTGACAATAGGTTTGCATAATATAGATGCTGCCTCAAAATTTGGCAAGCCTATTTCTTGATGACTAGATAAATCGTTAGTCCATAGAACTCGACCGCTACCTGCTTCTAGAGCAAGAATTTGCCCTGAATTATAATTTACTATTACATGATTATTTTGTACTATTGGGCTAACATGGTAACTTGATGACAAAGTTTCTATTACACCTTCATGTTGCCAAACAAAATTTAAATTATCAATATTAATCGCTAATATTTGATTAGCTACTGTTTGAACTACAATAGTATGATTATTAATTAATACCGGTTTTACTCTAGTAATATCAGGCAACTCTTTTCTGATTATTTCATGACCTGACCTACTATCTAATACTACCAAGAATCTTGAACCATAGGTAACATATAGTTTATCATTGTGGCATAATATCCCTCCACCAACATAATAATCACTCTTGTTAGTGCTGATATTATATGACCACATAATAGATTTATCTTTCATAGAAAAAGCAGAAATATTACCTTTAGTATCAATGGTATAGGCAACAGCTTTATTAAAAACTGGCTCTGATATTATTTTATATTTTGCAACAGTATATTCCTTATTTTGAAGCTGTTCAGGGCTAAATATATTTGTTTTTACAGTAGAATCTATTTGAATTGTTTCATTACTTTCTACAGATAATCTAGGAGTTAATTCTACAATATTTTTAATCTTTTTAGCTCCAAGACCGCAAGAAGTTAGAATAAAAGGTAGTAAGAAAATAATTAATCGTTGTTTTATCATAATTTAAGCCTTTGTTATTACGCGAAATTATAGATTGCTTTGTCGACCTACGGTCTCCTCGCTAATAGACGTTTTATAGACGTATATGTCTATTAGCGAGCGAACGTATGTGAGCGTGGCAATCCATTTTGCTAAAAACATGATTTTAATCTTTTAAAATCATGTTTCTAGCTTTAGAAAGGTTTAAAATGCATTCAACCGCTTTAAGAATGCATTTTTCCTTATATTAAAGCCAATTAGGGATAAGAATTAACTAATTCTTATCCCTAATTGAAGTTTATTGTAAGTTTGAAAGTAAAGCTTTAGCCTGCTCTTTAACTACTTGAGTTGTACTTTCTAGTGATATTACCTTTTTCAAGGTATTTTCTGCTAAATCTTTTGAGTTATTGTTAATATACCAAATTGCTTTGATAATATTGGCAGTACCAAAGAATGGTTTATTCTCATCATCAAAATAATTTAAATATTCCTCGATTTCATTAGTGTTTACATTAGATAAATTTGTTTCGTCTATCATTAAACTTAACCAAACTAGACGTGCATATGCACTTGTTAATTCGGTATAATTCTTGTTATCAATAATTTTCTTTAATAAAGTTCTAGCTTCTATAAAATCTCCTTGATGTATTTTTATGCTAACTTGTTCGATAGCAGCAAGCTCTCCTACTTTATTATTACTTGTTTCAATTAAATTATCCAACGACTTTATGGTTAGGTCTTTGTTGTCATTGATAAGCGACATAGACTTAACTAAAATATTACCTGTCTTTTGATTATTCTTTATTTTCTTACCGCCAAGCCAATTGTTTATTAGCATAAATAATACAACTATTAGTGCGAGGATTATAGTTATAGGAAGAAGTTTTTTAAAGTAATAAAGTTTCTTTTCTTCATTTTTATCATTTAAAACTTCTTCTAAAATGTCAGTCATTATTATTTACCTTTTTGTTCATAAGAACCTAACGCTTACAAGCAAATTTGGTTCTTGCGTCCTTAGCTCTTTTTATTGATGTAGCTGGTCTACTCGGAAATTCTGTTTCAAGTTTATTAAGAATAGAGCATGCCTCTTGTATTTTTTTCAATTCTCCAAGAGATAATGCTAATTTTAACAATGAGTCAGAAGCTTTAGAACCTTTTGGTGATTGTTTGTAACCTTTTAGATAATTTATAGCCGCTTTATCAAACATATTACGCCTAAAAAAAGATTCTCCGTACCAAAAATACGCATTACCTACCAAAGGACTATTAGAGTAATTTTTTAAAAAATTTGCAAATTTTTCTTCTGCATCGGTTAATTTATTATCTTTTAAAGAGGCAAGTGCTAAGTCATAAAGTTGCTTATCTTTTGCTATCCCCGAAATGGGTTTTGCAGTATCATACGACACAACTTCTTTTTGTACTTCTTTAGTAGACGGTATTTCAAATACATCGCTATCTATAGAATCATCTGATAAATTTTTTGTTGTACTGGTATCATCAGAATTTATTACCTCTTGTTTTGTAGAGCCTAAAATTTTCTCTAATTTGGCAATAGTATGTTCAATTATTTCGACTCTGCCAAGTAAGTGCTGATTCTCTTTTTCCAAAATATCTAATCTTTCTGTACAATCACTAGATGAATCAAATTTCAAACTCTTTCTAGTAATTTGATTTCCAGCAAATACTTGCGTAGAAATCAAAATAATCAACAAATGTATAGCAATTGCTTTCATGAATTAATATTTAATTTAATATGTTGTAAAACCATCTGAGTATACTAGAAAAATTATAGTAATCCACTTAAACAGCTTTTGGCATCTGTTGCAATATAAAGTTTTTCACTTTCTCAAATGCTGTGTTCTCAATCTGCCTAATTCTTTCCTTAGAGATTTTATATTCAATACTAAGAGTATCAAGAGTTTTTGGAGAATCTTTTAATTTACGCTCAGTGAGAATATGTAATTCACGATCATTTAATATCTTCATCGCTTGTGTTAGCAAATTATGTTTGTTAACAGAATCCTCTTGGCTAATTAATCTTAGCTCTTGACTTGGACGGGTTTCCGGTAAAAATTCAATTAGCTCGCTATCACTGTTATCATTTCCACTATTTACCAAATTATTCAATGATAAGTCTGGACCAAATAACCTAGAATTCATTTCACTAACTTCATTCTTAGTCACTCCAAGTTCTTGAGCGATTTGAACAAAATCTTGATCTGTAACAGCTCTTGAATATAGGTTAGTGATTTTATGCTTAATTTTACCAAGGCTAAAAAATAACTTTTTTTGTGCTGCCGTAGTACCCATTTTAACCAAAGACCAAGACCTTAGGACATATTCATGGATTGAAGCTTTAATCCACCACAAAGCATAAGTAGACAAGCGAAAACCTAAATCAGGATTATATTTCTTTACTGCTTGCATAAGACCTAAATTCCCTTCTGACACAAGCTCATTTAGAGGTAGTCCATAATTTCTATATCTAACAGCAATTTTTGCTACCAATTTCAAGTGACTAGTTACTAGCTTATGAGCAGCTTCTAGGTCATTCTGCTCAAGATAGGCTTTGGCAAGTAGAAATTCTTCCTCTTGTGAAAGTGACGGAACTTTATTGATCTTTTGCAAATACTGATAAAACCCTGATTCTGCAGAAATTACTGGCACACTGATTTTGTTAGTCATATAATACCTTTAAAATAGATTCCTTTACTTAGGGGATATACTAGAATGGGTACATAATATCATAAGTTTAAAATATTTTAAATAGACTTCTTGTAAAAAATTGAAATTTGACTTTTTACAAAAAGAGAGCAACATTGTGTTACAAAAATCTAATAGAAATTTTGCCTTAGCCCTAGTTAGTTTAGTACTTAGCATGGTTTTTTTAAGCTTTGCATCAATACCAATTTACAATTTATTTTGTAAAGTCACTGGATATGGTGGTACTACCACAAGACAAGAACTCAATATATATTCTCCTAAAAAAGGAACTAGAACCATAACTATAGAATTTGATTCCAATGTTGACAGTAAATTGCCTTGGCGATTTATTCCTAAGCAAAGGAGGTCTAAAGTTACCCTAGGACAAAATACACTAATTTTTTATGAGTCTGAAAATCTAAGTAACGACGATATAATAGGAACTTCCATTTATAATGTTACACCTAATAAAGCTGGTAAATACTTTGTTAAAATACATTGTTTTTGTTTTGAAGAACAGTTATTAAAAGCAGGAGAAAAAATGTTGATGCCAGTGACATTTTTTATAGACTCTGATTTTGAGGAAGATAAAGAAATGAATGATGTGGATACAATAACCTTATCTTATAGTTTTTATAAGGTAAGAACCATTGAAAAAGATTCAATGAAATTCAAATAATAATTTAAAAAGTAGAAATTTAGTATATATTTATATAGCTAACCCGATAGCATCTAGCCGTAGTAAATTGACGTCTATTAGCGAAAAGCCGAATGTGACAAAGCAATCTAATAAATGTGGATTGCCACTACACTCACGTGGTCTCGCTAATAGACTGGAATATTTTTACCCAACGTCATTGCGAGAAGCCACTTTAATAGCTCCTCGCAATGATGGAGTAACATCAATCAGGTTATCTATGCTTTTAATAGATGATTTTAATAAAAAAAGTTAATTATTTTATGACCATAACAATTCATTCCCAAGAAAACTTTAAGAAAATGCATATTGCAGGCAAACTTGCTGCAGAAACCCTAGATTTTATTACTGATTACGTAAAACCAAGAGTGAGTACGATCTATTTAAATGATCTTTGCCATGAGTTTATTGTGTCTAATAATGCAATCCCTGCACCTTTGAACTATAATGGGTTTCCAAAATCAATTTGTACTTCTGTTAATCATGTAGTATGCCATGGTATTCCAAATGATAAACTCCTTAAAAATGGCGATATAATAAATATCGACGTTACTGTAATTGTCGATGGATGGTATGGTGATACTAGTAGAATGTATTATGTTGGTGATGTAGGAATTAAAGCAAAACGCTTAGTGCAGGTTACTTATGATGCTATGATGATAGGAATTGAACTAGTAAAACCAGGAGTACATTTAGGAGATATCGGAAATGCTATACAAACTTATGTTGAAAAACATAATTATTCAGTTGTTAGAAATTATACTGGTCACGGGATAGGGCGTATATTTCATACAGAACCAACTATTCTACATTATGGCAAAGCTGGCACTGGCTTGGTCTTGGAGGAAGGTATGTTTTTTACTATTGAACCAATGGTAAATGCTGGACATCACTCCACTCATCTAAGTAAATTAGACGGTTGGACAGTTACAACAAGTGATAAATCATTATCAGCACAATTTG
This sequence comes from Candidatus Tisiphia endosymbiont of Myopa tessellatipennis, assembly GCF_964031105.1. Classification (NCBI taxonomy): domain Bacteria; kingdom Pseudomonadati; phylum Pseudomonadota; class Alphaproteobacteria; order Rickettsiales; family Rickettsiaceae; genus Candidatus Tisiphia; species Candidatus Tisiphia endosymbiont of Myopa tessellatipennis. The sequence goes on from NZ_OZ035005.1 coordinate 629,138, forward strand.
AGCATAGTTTAGGCGTAACCAAAGATGGTTTTGACATTTTTACTTTATCACCAAAACATTTGATACATCCACCTTATAAAACAGACTTATTGTAAAAGCTAAATATGAAAGATGATATACCCCATTATATTGGGCATAGACAACGCCTAAGACAACGTATTATTGTTTCTGCAGAAAATCTTGCAGATTATGAATTACTTGAAATGATATTATTTTTTGTAATACCTAGAAAAGATGTAAAACCATTAGCAAAGGAATTATTAACACAATTTGGTAGTCTCGCTAATTTAATAAATACAGATAAAGAAAAATTGCTTAATATTAAAGGAACTAATGATAATTTATATGTAAATTTTGTCATTATGCGTGAACTAACTAACAGAATGCTAAAACAAAAAGTAATAAATCAAAATGTAATTAGTTCTTGGAACGTTCTAATAGACTATCTAAAAGCAACGATGGGTAGCATGAAGACAGAACAATTTCGTATCTTATTTTTAAATAAAAAGAATGTCCTAATTGCTGATGAAGTTTTAAGCCAAGGCACTATAGATCAGGCAACAATATATCCAAGAGAAATAATTAAAAGAGCTTTATTTAATGAAGCTGGTGCAATTATATTGGTACATAATCATCCAAGTGGTGTTAGTAAGCCTTCAAATACTGACATTGAACTAACACACAAAATAGTAGAGACTTGTGCTAATATGAACATATCGGTTCATGACCACGTAATTATTACAGCCAATGAATATTTCAGTTTTAAATCTAATATGCTGTTATGAGTAACTTTATTAATTATAGTTTTTTGTTTTTATTATCTTTTATAGCAACAAGCTTTCTTACTTGGCTATTGATTTCTAGTCTTCCATCTTTTGGAGTGGTAGATATACCAGATCCACGTAGAGTACATAGTAGAATCACACCAAGAGGAGGTGGGCTTGCGATAGTTATAGTGGTAATAATTGCTCTTATCGCCTATGAATATTTTTCAACAAAAACTCTGATAAACTCAATTAAAATTGTACCTTTATTGCTGATCATTTCTACCATTTCATTTTTAGATGATCTTATTTCTATTCCAATATTTGTAAGGCTAATTTTTCACATAATTTGTTCTACAATAGCTATTTTTTTATTTTTATCTCCAGTAGTATTGTTTCATCACGAATTGCCTTTATATATTGATTTTGTACTATCTATAATAGGATTGATTGTCTTTTTAAATATTTATAATTTTCTTGATGGAATAGATGGTATTAGTGGTGCTGAATCTATTCATTTATCGATCACTATATTGATACTTTGTTATCTAAAATCTGATATAATAATAAATATAAATTTTATAATTGTGCTTAACATCATTATCTTAGCATGTTCCATAGGTTTTTTGATATTTAACTGGCATCCTGCTAAAATCTTTCTAGGGGACGTAGGTAGTATAAGCTTAGGATTTTTATTAGGTTTATGTTTGCTACTTATTTCAGCATCTAGTGTCCATTTGTTTGTTGCTTCATCTATTGCTAGCTTATATTACCTAGCAGATGGAGGATTAACCATACTAATTAGACTAGTTAATAAGGAGAAAATTTGGCAACCTCATTTAAAGCATTTTTTTCAAAAAGCAGTCAGAAATGGTAAAAGTCATAAGGAAGTAGTGAGTAGAATTATAATATGCAATATATTACTTATGGTATTATCAATTATTTCTCTGTATTTTCCTTTATTATCAATTATCTTTGCTATATTAGTAGTAATGGTTACAATAATTAATTTTGCCCATGAAACCACTCAGCCATGACATCAACATAATTATTAGACGAATCTTTGGTAAACAGCACCCATTGCTTGCAGAAATTATGATTAATTGGAGCAAGATTGTTGGACCAAAATTTAGTAGCAAAACTAGCCCATTAAAAATATCTAGCCCTAAAGAGAAAGGACAGAGAATAAATATTTTACATGTACAAGTGGAAAATTCGAGCATCGCCTTAGAAATATCATTTCACCAACAGATAATTATTGAGCGTATTTCCGTTTATCTAGGTTTTAAGGCCATACATAGTTTAAGAACTACAATATATGCTACAAGAAATAATTAGAATAGACTTCTATTTTCATCGAGTATTATCCTGAAATCTTGGAAATATAGGTTTGGGCTGGCTAATGTTACTACCTGGAATTAAAATAAACTCCTTTGTTAAATGTTTAAACATTCTCTGACTTTTTGGTACACCAAGCTGATCAAGCATTTTATTAGCCGAATCAGGAATAAATGGCTGTAACATTACAGCAATATATCTTAGTGTCTCAAGTAGCGTATATAACACCTCATTCATTCTTATAGGATCAGTTTTTTTTAACTGCCAAGGGGCTTCTCGATCTATATAAATATTGGCTTCTTCGGTTAAAGTAATAATATTTTCTAACACAGAATTAATAGCAAAAGTCTTAGTGAACAGTGAATTTTCTGATATAATTTGGTGGGATAGCTTCATTAAAAATGACTCATAAATGCTATCGATAGATTCCTTGCTAATTGACGGAATTTTTGCCTCATTGTTATTATAAACAAAGGCTAGAGTTCTTTGCAATAAATTACCAATTTTATTAGATAGCTCACTATTCACTCTATTGATTAAGCTACTACGAGAATAATTACCATCTGAGCCAAATATTACCTCTCTCATTAAATAATACCTAACTGGATCTAAACCAAACTCTTTTATTAATTGCAATGGATCAATTACATTCCCTATAGATTTAGAGATTTTTTGCCCTTCATTAGTCCACCATCCATGTGCCATAACACATTTTGGTAGCGACAAGCTAGCTGCCATCAAAAATGCTGACCAGTATACGGCATGAAAGCGTAATATATCTTTACCAACTATATGAACATCAGCTGGCCAAAATTTGTTATACTGGCTTGTATCATTTGGATATCCTAAAGCTGAAATATAGTTGGTTAGTGCATCAAGCCATACATATATTACGTGCTTTTCATCATTTGGTACTTTAATTCCCCACTTAAAACTAGAACGCGATATGGATAAATCATGCAATCCGGATTTGACAAAACTAATAACTTCATTACGTCTAGTACTTGGTCTGATAAAATCAGGGTTGGCATCGTAAAAATCTAATAATTTATCTTGCCATTTTGATAGGGCAAAAAAGTAACTTGGTTCTTCAAGCCATTCAACAGGAGCTTTAGTAGGAGCTAGCCCATCTTCTGTTAATTCTGATTCATCATAAAAAGCCTCATCACGCGTCGAATACCAGCCCTTATAGCTATCAAGGTAAATATTGCCACTATCCAGCAATTTTTGCCATATACTACTTACTGCTTGTTTATGCCTAGCTTCTGTAGTTCTAATAAAATCATCATTAGAAATGTTCATTGAGTGCATTAATATACGAAAAGTTTCAGATACTGTATCGGTAAATATTTGTGGTTCAACATTTTGGGCAATAGCAGATTTTTCTACCTTTTGACCATGTTCATCAGTACCGGTCAGAAACATTACCTCTTTACCTGATAAACGCATAAATCTTGCTATTACGTCAGACGCAACGCTTGTATAAGCATGCCCTATATGAGGTATATCATTAACATAATAAATAGGGGTGGTAATATAATATGTATTTTTCATAATGAATTTATAATGGATAAACCTATATTTGTTATAGTTATTCTTGCTAAATATGTATACTATAAAAATAGTTAATTTGAGCCGCTTGTTGCCGATGAAAGCAAGCCAGTGTCATCTCGAAATCAAGCAGTCACAAGTATACATTAGAATAAGAATGTAAATCTTTTGACCTAAGGGTGAATAAGATGGAGTTTAGAAAAATATGTTTTGTAACGTGCTACATCTCTTGTAAGAAGAGGAATATTTAATACAGACGCATGTACTCCGATAAAGAAATTTGGTAATACGGAGTTTTTCTTGCCACTATTTGCTTTTTTATATTGTATAAAAACTTTTCCTGCTAAAAATAGGGCTTCTTTAGGGATAGGAAGAACTTTAAAATTATTGCCGATTACTTCTTCAAGTTCTTCAATTCTTTCAAATCCTATTGAAACTTCTGTATATATATAATCATTAATTGCTAATTCATGAAATTGCGATAATTTTAACAATTGGTTAGAAGACCAATTATACCACCTAGCATCACAGGTGATAATATCTAATAATATATTACTGTCAACTAAGATTATGATCTAGTTAATTTCATTATGGTATCAGTAGACATTTTTACTGTGCTTTTTCCAAACATATGCAATATTAATTTATTACCTCTATTATTTTGATTTTGATATTTTTTTAATAGAACGCCGTCTTCTTTTTCTATAAAAGTGATTTCTGTATCTGGCAAGAAACCAAATTTACTTCTAATATCTATAGGTATAGTTATTTGCCCTTTACTAGATACTTTCATAATTATTACCTCGTGCTTTCGTTGCGCTATAAGATATAAGTGTCGGCTCATCGCAGCTACCTTAACGCTAATTGTATAGGCTAGTGCTATTTAAGAAATTTTCTATCAGAAATATAAGTGGTACTTTATCGCTTATTCCCTAACACTGAGCCGTATTTAAGCAAAGCAGTAGCTGAAACAGTTATAGTTACCTCACTTGTGCTTGGTTCTGCAACTGGCATATTAACCACACTATCATCAGCATTTACAGGTGATCCCATCATCAATCTAGGCACTGGCATTCTCCTTGCTTCAGGATCAACATTTATCTAGTGAATCCATCGTATTCTTTACCAAGAGCTTTAGCTACACGTATAGCTCGTTGCTTTAGTTTTGCAATAGCAGCTTCTATCATAGAATCTCGAATGACTTCTCTTTTTTCATTAGAAAGAGTATAATTTAAACTTTGTATTAATAGCCCTTCATTCTGTAATTTTCCAATTAATGTCAATAAAGCCTCAGATGATTTGCTTTTCAGTGATAATACCTGAGTACCACGCCACATTTTTTTCTTTACTTTATCTTTTTTATTATCAATATTTTGGTCTTGGTTATATTGGTAAACATAATATTGTTCTGTTGATACAGTAATATCTTCAACTTCTTTAGCCATTTTTACTGCTTTAGACATCATTAGGTTAATCTCATCCTATATATATTTTAGATCAACTCCTTCTTTTTCTATTCGCATACTAGATATAAGTAAATCTTCTTTTACATCCATTTGTTCAGTAACAGATATATTAAGATACGAACCATCATGATTTGTTGGTAAATCTTTAGACTGCATAGCAATTGCTGGTAAAGTAAATGATATTAACGCTATAGCAATAGTAAGAAGACTTTTATACATAATACCTACCCCTAGAATAGTTTTGTTTTTTGAGATTATCCAAAACACTCCATCTTATTTCAAAAAATTGTATTAATAATATAACCAAAGCTAGGCATATTTTTAGCAAAATTTAACTTTTGCCCCTGATTTTGAATCCTCTCTTAATAGTGATATTTACATTGCACTATATAAATAGTGTTATCTTTAGTGGTATATACTAACCTATGCTCCTGATTTATTCTTCTTGACCAATATCCAAATAAACTAAATTTTAAAGGTTCAGGTTTGCCAATACCCGAGAAAGGTGAACGAGATATATCCTTGATTAACTGGTTAATTTTTTCTAAAATTTTTATATCATTTTTCTGAAAATAAAGATAATCCTCCCAAGCATCATTATGAAATAATACTTTCATTTATAGTGATATTTTTAAAATTAATATTTTCGTTAAGGTCATTAATTGCACGGTTGAGTCTTTCTAAATTTTTAGGACTCTTTAATAAGTAGCAAGTTTCTTCTAAAGCATTATAGTCATCAAGGGACATTATCACTACAGATTTTTGTTTTTGTCTAGTAATGATTAAAGAGTGATGATTTGTACAAACTTTATCCATAATGCTAGACAACTTATTACGTGCTTGTGTATAAGATATTGCTTCCATTATATTGACATATTTAAGTACATGTACATAATATTATTACATACTCTACGTTAGATCAATATTAAAAAGAAAAATTTTCAATAGATTTTGTCTTAACCTATTTTACTATAGTTTAACCATCGAATATGTTTATTATATAACATACTTTATTTATATAACATACTTTATAAGTATAACAAAGTTAATTGATATAATGCTCGTTTTTTTAATAACATAAATTCAAATCAAATAATATTGATGTTCTGTATCAGATATGATATTGTAAATTTACAGAAATTCTAGGTTTTGTATGCCTGCTAAACGATTATTGGTATCTTTAGATGAAGAATTTTTAATGAAATTACAAATCTTGCTAAAGTCAATAATAAATCATCATCTAATATAGCAAAAAACCTTATTATTGCTATGTTTAGAACTTCAAGAGGAAAAAATGTTTGCTAAATTAGCAGATATAAAGAATTAGTTTTTTCTTTATTATTATATTAATTTATAACTCATCAAAAAATACTTATGGTACTGCATCTTAAACACTATATACAAATAATCTTATTTTTAATTCTATTTATTTCTAATGCTAATGGCGAAGAAAATAATACTAAGGAGTACATTTCCCCTTTACAGTTAGCTATAAATGAAATGGGTCTAAATAGGAGTTTAGAATTGACAAACACTCTGATTAGTCAAAAACTATCAAGTGTTGAATCGCCTACATCTGTTATTATTACTATTGAACAGTCAGGTTTGCTGGATGACTCTATTGCGGCAATACAAACTGTATTTGTTTTTTCTTTAAATAATGATATATGGACATTAAGTAGTAAGACAACTAAACAAAGATGCCAACGAGGTAGAGGTCATAAGGGCTTCTCAACAAAACCGTGTCATTAGAGTTAAAGGATATTAGCAACATTTACGTAAAAATGTAGCATAAGGCTGTAAAGCAGTATTTTTTAATCCAAAACTGAGGTTTAAAGCAACTTTTGAAGTAGGGGGAATTATATGAAACATTATACATTATTAGAGCAAGAGTTAGAGCAAATTTTTCAAATTAATAACGTGATTAACATACTTTATTGGGATATCGCAGTAAATATTCCGCATGGATCAATTGATAGTAGAACAAACGAAATAGCACTACTATCTTCCATAGCCCACTCTAGGTTACAATCGAAAAAATTAGCTGAACTAATAGAATCTGTCTCTGAAAACGTGAACACTCTTGATGTTTGGCAGTTAGCTAATTTAAGAGAAACAAAAAGACGAATTACAGAATCTACATGTATAGATGATGATTTATGGAAAATGTATGTTACTGCTAGTGCAAAATGTGAGTTAATTTGGCGAGATGCTAGAAAAAATAATGATTATCTATCACTTAAACCTTACCTACAAACAGTATTAGATTGCGTACAAAAAATGGCTAAATCTAAAGCCAATGCACTAAACTGTTCTGTATACGATGCTTTACTTGACACATATGATCCTGAACGCACACTTGATGAAGTTAAAGTAGTGTTTAATAATCTAAAAAAAACTATACCAAAATTAATTAGTCAAATAGTAGAAAAACAAAGTAAAGAAAATGTTCTACCTATCACTAATAGTATTAGTGAAGCACAACAAAAATTAATTGCTAAAAGGCTTATGGAAATAATGGGTTTTAACCTCACTAAAGGTAGGTTAGATGAATCAACCCATCCATTTTGTAGGGGTACTCCTGATGATGTTAGGTTAACTAATAGATATAATGAGCATAATTTTATTTCAGGGATTATGGGGATTATGCATGAAACTGGTCATGGTTTATATGAACAGGGCTTGCCCAGCAAATATAAAAACCAACCAGTAGGTAAGGCGAAAGGTATGGCTGTCCATGAAAGTCAATCTTTATTTATGGAAATGCAAGTAGGTAGGTCAGAGGAATTTTGTCAATATCTATCAAAGCTACTTAAGGATGAATTTGGATTTAAAGGACTAGAATATTCTGCAGAAAATCTTTACAAATTAATGACAAGAGTCAAACTAGGTTTTATTAGAGTAGAAGCAGATGAAGTGACTTATCCAATGCATGTAATAGTTAGGTTTGAACTAGAAAGATTACTAATTAGCGGAGATTTATCTTTAGATGATCTACCACATTGTTGGAATAATAAGATGCAGGAATATTTAGGCATTACTCCACAGAACGATAAAGACGGATGCTTACAAGATATACATTGGCCAATGGGCAGTTTTGGTTATTTTCCATCCTATACTAATGGAGCAATTATTGCTTCAATGGTCATGAAAAAAGCACAGGAAGTTAATCACAATATAAAAAAGGAAATAACAAGAGGAGAATTCAATGGTGTAAACCAATTCTTAGATAATAATATTAGAAGCTATGGCTCATTAAAAAATACCAGTGAATTAATTAAAGACGCTACGGGTGAAGATCGCATTCAATCGGAAATATTTTTAAAATATCTCCAACAAAAATATTTATAACTTATTTAACCTCAAATATCTGTAACAAGTTAATATTAGGCTCAGTATTATCGCCACCCCTGCGGAAGCAGGGGTCTAAAAAAATAGCCAAGAAGACTATTCAACATTTTTAGACCCCGAATCCGTCATTCGCACCGAAGGCTCTCACTGGTCTAGGATGACATCACCGACTTAAACCGGACACCAACACACCTTCACGGGGATGACGACATTGTGAATAACTACAAATGTAGTACTAAGCTAAAGCTTTTACTTGGATAACCGTGAAAGTAATATCAATAAAAACTCTTAGGATCTATATCCACTTTCAAATGACAAAAAGAAGGGATTTTGATTAAACTTAACCATGTTTGTAAAAATTTTTGTAAATTAAATTTCTTATCCACTATGATTAGAATACGGTAGCGAAACTTTCCTGCTAATTTAAACATTAATGCACTAGATGGTCCGAGTATTCTAGCTGAACTTTTTGGTGCAATTGCAACTAGAGTTTTGGATATTTCAAGTACTTTATGCTCATTTTTCCCAGACAAAATTATTGATGCCATTTTGGTGAAAGGAGGCATATTCTCTGCTTGCCTTGTTTCAAGTTCATATTGTAAAAACTGATCTCCTCCATTTTTTATATAACTAAATATAGCATTATCTGGGTAATAAGTTTGCATTAATACTAGACCTTTTTTATCTTCTCTTCCTGCCCTACCTCCTACTTGGTGAAGTAGTTGATAATTGCGTTCACTTGACCGCAAGTCTCCACTACTAATAGCCCCAAGATCAGCATCAACAACACCTACTAAAGTAAGGTTGGGAAAGTGATAACCTTTAGTAATCATCTGAGTACCAATTAGAATATCAACCTCAGAATGCTCCATTTTATATAGTAATTCGCGGATCTTTTCAGGTTTTTGGGCATAATCTTTGCTAATTACCGCAATTTTACTATCGGGAAAAAGATGCCTAGTTTCTTCTTCAATTCTTTCAATCCCAGGACCACAAACAGTTAAAGACTCTTCTTCCCGACAATCAGGACAAAAAATGTGAATCCTACTTTGATAACCACAATGGTGACATTCAAGTTTTTTGCTAGATTTATGTACCACTAACCAAGCAGAGCAAGAATTACAAGTAAAACGATAACCACAAAGTTTACATAGCATCACAGGGGCATAACCCCTACGATTCAAAAATAATAACACCTGCTCTTTGCTTGCTAGCTTTTTACCAATTAATGCTATTAACTCCTTAGATAAATAAGAATTTTTTGATAATTTCTCCTTTTTCATATCAATTATTTGAATTTCTGGCAAAGTAGCCTCCTGATAACGATTTGACAATTCAATTAATTGATACTTATTGGTACTTACGTTATAAAGTGTTTCAATAGACGGAGTAGCCGAGCATAATACTACTTTTATTTTGGATAAGCTTCCCCGCAATACCGCCACATCGCGAGCATTATATAATATACCATCATCTTGCTTATAAGAACTATCATGCTCTTCATCAATAATAATTAATCCAAGATTACTATACGGTAGAAATAGACTACTTCTAGCACCAATTATAACTTTAATTTCATTGTTGAGCAAACCTCTTAAAATCATCTTTTTCTGAGCTTTAGTAACCGCAGAATTCCATATTACTGGCTGAAAGCCAAAGCGTGCTATAAAACGATTTATAATTTGCTGACTTAAAGCAATTTCTGGTAACATTATCAATATTTGGTTACCTTGCTTCAAATAATCAGCCAATAGATGAAAGTAAATTTCTGTTTTACCTGATCCGGTTACTCCCTTAATAATTGATGGTTTATCTGATTGACTTAATAGAGAAAGTGCTTCTTGTTGCTCTATTGAAAGAGTTGGCAAAATAAAATCTTTGTTTAATTCTTGATGCTTTATTTTTATAGGTTGCTGGGCAATATCGATCGGCAAAGCCAACTTAGCAACTGAACCAAGTGAAGTCATATAATAATTAGCAGCCCATTTAATTAAATTAAATATTTCCTGATTAAACCTAAATTCAAGTAGCACTTTCTGTTTAATAGATTTGATTTTAATAGTTCCCTTTGAAACTTCAGTATCTAATTGCCAAACTATACCCGTTAATTCTTTATTTCTAAATGGGACAACTACTAAATCTCCTATAGCTAATTTTAATTCATTTGGAATTAAATAATCCAACGGGAAAAGCTTAGCTAATGGTAATAATATTTTGGCAACTTGCATTGAAATTCATTTTCAGGTCATTTGAGTATACCATATACTATATACTAATTATCAGAAGCACTAATAGATAAACAACAACAAAATGCAAAAATATTGATCTTTTTCAAAAAAAATATAATAAATTCCTAGTAATATTCTAATTTTTAGTTTAACTTGTATAGTGATTTAAAATATTATAGTTTTTTATGGAAGATATTAACTATTGGGACAACTCAAAGTATGCACCTTGTCAATATGCTACTAGGTTACTGAACAAATTACGTAAGATAAATGAGGAAGTAAACCGGTCAATAGATATTGATGAGGTTAGAAAGGCTATTTATTACGCCAAAAAATATCACGGCAGCCAAATGAGGCAGTCTAGCGAACCCTATTACTCACATCCGATTGAAGTAGCGTATATGGTAGCGGAATATGCAGCATCAGAAATTCCAAGCTATTTCAGAACTGACATGATTGTTACCATTATACTGCATGATACTATCGAGGATACAAAACTGACAGAAAAGATGATTGAATATATTTTTGGAAGTATAGTAGCTAGTCAAGTGGAAGCTTTAACTAGGGTTAAGCCTTACGGCAAGATTAGCTCCAAAGAGATTTTAAATTTATTATATCAACAAAAAAAATATGATGTAGCATTTATTAAAATTTTCGACCGAATTCACAACTTACAAACTATAGGAATTAAATCACCTGAAAAAGCTAGGAAGATTATTGAGGAAACTATAGAAGAATTTATACGTCTAGCTATACACTTAGAAACAATTGGTTTAGAAAAAAAACTAATAGAGCTATGTTACCAATATTTACCTACTATATCATCTAAGCAATATTTGCTACAGAGTCTAGATAAGTTTTCTTTTCAGAAAGATTTCCAGCATCTTTCTCGAGTTTAATAAAATGTGATAATCCATATGCAAAACCTGCAATCGTTGGAATTATAATAATAAACAACCCCCAATGACCAAAATAATCTGTTAAATAAACAAGACTAACAGAAGTGATAGCATATATTAAAGCTCTTGATATAGCATATATCACACTAGCATAAGTAAAACGCTTAAAAACTGGAAAATATTTGAAGAATATTGCATTAGCCGGTGATGCATCACATGCAAAGAATAGTAATAAAGATTGAACTATCAGTATATCAAAGCCAGTTGTTGCTCCATTTAATAAAAATGGAGTCGCAAGTAAAGTAATAGAAGATAAAATTAATTTTATTTTTAAAATCATTAGTGGATATATTTTATTGCTTAAATATACCACTAGAGAAACATTAACCACCATCACAGCCGAAATAATGAAATTATTATTGATAATTTGCTCAGATGTGTAATTAAAAGAATATTTTAAAATATTAGCACCATGCATATAAGCCAAGTAAAACATCACTGGCCACATACAATCTACTAACAGTAAACTTATTGTTGTTTTCCAATTAATTTTTTCTTGAATATTGAGAGTATCTTGCATTACATGTTCAACGTCAATGTTAGATCCTATACCTTTCAACTGTTGGAAAGTTCTGTTTAATCGACGTTTAGCGTCGGCAAATTCAGGCGTTTCTCGCAGCGTTGCCCTAGCAATCATACCAACTAATGCCACACCTGCACCAAACCAAAAAGCCAGTCGCCAATTAACATTATAAGAAGTTACAATAAAGGCTATACCTAAAGCACCAAATGTACCTAAAGCAGCACAGAAATTCATCATAGCTACAGAAACATATCGTCTTGGTGGTTGTAGATACTCTGTTAGGTATAATTGGGCTCCTGTGATTTCCCCCATAGAAGTCATACCTTGCACAATACGACATATTGTCACCAGCCAAGCTGCAGTAATCCCTATTTGAGCAAAAGTTGGCAAATTAGCCATGACAAAACAAGATATTGCCATTAAAAAAGTTGTAATGACTACAGATGCTTTTCTTCCTACATTATCGCCTATCCAACCAAATATTAATGCACCAAATGGTCTAAGCAAGTAAGTAGAACAAAAAGCAGCGGCTGAAAGAAGAGTAGCCGTATGCGGGTCAGTTTTTGGAAAAAACAACTCATTAAGTAATACCGCCATATGCACATAAAGCATTAAGTCAAAATACTCGAGAAATGTCCCTATTGAAAGTAATCCAACAACCTCTTTTTGTTCTTTAGTTAAACTAGTCTGTTTTTGCATAATCTTATTATCTGCTTGGATAATTTTGCTCATATAGTTGTTTAAACTTCACTGTTATGTTATCTATAGTTAACTATAATAATTAACCTCATTTCGATGTAATACATTGGTTTAATAGCCTAGGGTGACATCACCCATAGGTTAATTACTTACTTCAATAATTGTTATATGCGTCACGATTAGAAATCAGTAATATAAATAATAAAGTAGAAAAATATATTAATCAAATGGTTTAACAATAACCATAACAACAGCCACTATCATCAACAGTGCTGGTACTTCATTAATGATACGATAAAATCTTTCAGAATGATTATTTTTGCCTTCAACAAAATTCTTCCTCCATCTAGCTAATAAACCATGAAAAATAGTGATACCTAGAACTGCTGTCATTTTTACGTAAAACCATGTTCCTAAAGCTACTAGCCCATATATGTAACTATTTATTATACCTAAAGTATAAGTGCTGATCATAGCCGGATTCATAATTATTCTAAGTAACCTTTTTTCCATTAATTGAAACATCTTGTCAGTTTCACTACCTACTACAACTTTAGTGTGGTAGACATATAATCTTGGTAGGTATAGTAAACCTATCATCCAAGAAATTGCTGATACAAGATGGAATGCTTTAAACCATAAATAATAACTAGCCATTAATTTTACCCCATTACTTAGTTTTTTAAATTACAAGGACACATAGTAAAATTATAAGGACATACTCTTTTATTAATTGAACTACATATCAAATTTTTTGTATCGAAACCATAATTAACTAAATTTGATACCATTTTAGTTATGCTATTGATGAACAATTTATTTATTCCAAGAGCAGGAGTCCTAATATATTCTATTTTGTACTTACCAGCAATCTTTCTATATTCAATGTCCAATTCTACCAGCGTTTCAACATGTTCTGATACAAATGCTATTGGGACTATTATAAGAGATTTATCTTCTTTGCCTGCTATCTCAATTTCATCCTCCGTATTAGGTTTAAGCCATTCCACTGGACCAACACGACTTTGATAAGTTATTTTATAATCTAAATTATCTATACTAAGCTTAGACACCAAACTTTCTACAGTCTTTTCAATCTGCCACTGATATGGATCTCCTGCTTTTATTATTTTTACAGGCAGACCATGAGCTGAAAATAATATACGAAAATTTTTTTTGTTTTTCAATTTTTTAAATGATTGCTTTATTAATGATAAATGAGCTTTAATAAATTCGTCATCGATAGGATAACAACAAATAGTTTTAATATTTTGGGAATATTCACTTTTATTTTTATAAAGAGAAGATATAAAATCTTTAATCGAAGATCCAGTAGTGGTGCTAGAAAAATGTGGGTATAATGGTAACAATATTATTTCTGAAGGGTTATACTCATTTATTTTTCTTACTGCTTCTTCGGAATCAGGATAAGAATAACGCATTGCTATAAAAATCCTAAAATCCTCTTTCAGAGTTTGTTTTAACTTCTCTGTAATAGCATCTTTTTGAGATTCTGTTTCTTGTAAAATAGGTGAATTATTACCTACTAGAGAATATATTTCCTGAGATTTTCTATTTCTAGTAATTGATATTATCTTAGCAAGAATAAACCTTAGGGGATTTGGTAGGTTAATAATTGCTTTATCATAAAATAAGTTAAATAGAAATCGTTTAACTGAGCTTAAGCTATTTGGTCCACCAAGATTAAAAAGTACGATGGCTATTTTTTTTTGAGATATTTTAGTATTTAAATTCTCTAACATAATTAACTAAAAACTCAACATTTTCAACTGGTGTATTTGGTAAAACACCATGTCCAAGATTAAATACAAAATTTTTTTCTTTAAAGTTTGCAATTATTTTACTTACTTTTTCTGCGATAATTTCTTTATTAGTAAGCAATATAAATGGGTCTAAATTACCTTGTACAACAATTTTCTCACTCCATAATTTCATGGCACTAGCTGGTACAAACTGATCTACTCCAATAGCATCCACTCCAGTATTACTAATATATTTTTCATATAAAATCCCAGAACCTCTTGGAAAACCTATAATCGGTAAATATGGAAACTGTTTTTTTAAAGCTACTACTATTTTTTTTGTTGGTTGCACTACAAACTGATCATATTCTGCTTCTTCTAATATCCCTGCCCATGAATCGAATAATTGTACTAAATCTGCCCCAGCTTTTATTTGTCCTATTAAATGAATAATAGTTTTTTCAGTAATAAAGTCTAGAAGTTCTTGTGCTAGGTTATTATTTTCATAAATAAATTTTTTACTTGTTTCAAAACTTTGTTTGCCTCTTCCTTCAAGCATATAAGTCATTACCGTCCATGGACTACCGGCAAAACCTATCAATGCAGTATCAACTGGCAAATTTTCTTTAGTTTTATCGATTATTTCATAAATTACATTTAGTTTTCCATTAGAATTTCCTTCAAGATATTTAAAATCTTCTTTTGATTGAAATTTACGTAATATTGGTCCTATATTTTCTTCAAATTTTACATCCCAGCCAAGTGCATCAGGTAAAACCAAAATGTCAGAAAAAATTATAGCAGCATCAAAGCCATACCTCCTTATTGGTTGTAAAGTCACCTCTACAGCCTTATCAACATTATAGCATATATCTAAGAAACCACTAACAGTTTTTCTTATTTTTTGATATTCAGGTAAATATCTACCAGCTTGACGCATTAACCAAATAGGTACAAGATTATTTTTTTTCTTAAAAGTTTGTAAAAGCTGATTCATGAAATAATCCATAATAATCTATATTATATATAATATTTTTTTAGTTGATATAAACATTGTTAATATGTAGATTAATTATATATACACATAATTATACACATTTTTTTATTGCTAAATTACTAGTAAGGTTTATTGATTATAATTATTACTCACATTATTCATAGGATTATTTTTTTAGTGGATAATTCATAGTGGTTTATGTGTGTAGAATGAGAAAACGTGAAGGACATTAGATATCTAGCATTTTACACACAAAATTATCCACAAAATTATTCTTTAAATTATAGAGGTTATTAACCTCTATATACGGGATATATATGAGTAGTTATTGATTACTTTTAATATAGAGATTAAAATATGAATAAAAAATTATCCACAAAGACTAATAAACTATGAGTAAGCTGATTATTCACTTAGTTTCAGATTCTTCAGTGCAAACAGTTAAACATGCAGCTAATAGTGCTTTGTCACAATTTAGCAAAATTGAGTCAAAATTGTATCATTGGCCAATGTTAAGAAATGCAGAATCATTAAATGAGGTTTTGAAAAAGATCAAGATGAAACCAAGCATTGTATTATACACTATCTTAAATTATGAACTAAGAAGAAATTTAACTAAATTTTGTTATGATTTAAAAATTCCTTGTATCTCTGTTGTAGGTAGAATTGTAAAAGAAATTTCAGTTTTTTTAGGTGTGGAAACAGAAGAAAGTTTAGTTTATGATTATAAATTTGATGAAGGTTATTTTGATAAGATTCATGCTATTGATTATACTCTTAGACATGATGATGGTCAGATGACTAGTGAATTAGACGAAGCTGATATTATTCTGATTGGTCCTTCTAGGACATCAAAAACTCCAACTTCCGTATATCTAGCATATAATGGATTTAAAACAGCAAATGTGCCTTATATTCATGGTTATCCGTTTTTAGACTTGTTAGGTAGCATTACAAAACAGCTTGTAATTGGTTTGATTATTAACCCAACTCGGCTAATTGAAATAAGAAAAACTAGAATGCATTCACTACAGATGAGCGATAATACTAATTATACAGATTTTAAAATAGTCCAAGAAGAATGTATGCAAGTAAAACAAATTTGCGAGCAACAAGGATGGTCAATAATTGATGTTTCAAGAAGATCTGTAGAAGAAACCGCTGCTGTAGCTATGAAACTTTATTATGATCGTAAGAAATATGTTCTTAACAATTTTAGATACTAACATTTTTAAGTAAACTTAAAGCAGTCATTTACAATAAGAATTTTACTTAGTATGATTATATAGTTAACCCGAGAAGGTTTTGGCTAAAAACGATGTCCATAACTGTTGAAAGTTAAAAAAACCGTCTATTAGCGAAGTGCTGTTGTAAGGGTTAAACCGTCATTGCGAGGAGGCTGTAAAGCCGACGAAGCAATCCAGTAACATCATTTATCTATAGATTGTTTCCTAGATTGCTTCGCTTACGCTCGCAATGACGGTTTAACCCTTACAACAAACTCAGGTTAATTGTTAAAACAAGATTAAAAATAAGAGATTATGGCAAGCAATATAACAGATGATTCTTTTAACAAAGAAGTTTTAGAGTCCACCACACCTGTATTAGTTGATTTTTGGGCTGGATGGTGCGGACCATGTAAAATGTTAACACCTATTATTGAAGAATTAAGTAAGGAATTAGTGGGCAAAATAAAAATCGTTAAAATGGACATAGATCAAAATCCCAATATACCTTCAAGTTTAGGTATTCGTAGTATACCTACAATGATTTTGTTTAAAGATGGGAAACAACTAGCTACTAAGACTGGAGTATTCCCCAAAAATATTATTGAAGAATGGATTAACTCTTCAGTAAAAATATAACTCATATTTTTAATGTATGACGTCTAAACTAGTATTTATAGAGATATCTGATGGTTGTGTAGAAGGAATCAATAACCAACAAAGAGTAGAAAGTTTAAGACACTTTTTTATTAAAGGAGGTAAACTTTTTCCTTCGTCAATTCCTATCTTAAATAATATAAATCTTTCCTGTCAAAGAGGCGAAAAAATTGCCTTTATTGGTAGCAATGGTTCAGGTAAGAGTTCTTTGCTTAAAGTAATTGCTGGAATTTACCCATTAAAGTTTGGAAAAATTAAAGTTCATGGTAACTTTGCCGCCATTATTGAGATGGGAGTAGGTTTTGAATTAGAGCAAACTGGCAGAGAAAATATCAAAATGCTTATGATTTACAATAATATGTTAGGTAAGTACAGTAAAGAACTGGAACAAGAAATTATAGATTTTTCTGAGCTAGGGAGTAAAATAGATTTGCCAGTAAAAAATTATAGCTCTGGTATGTTATCAAGATTAGCTTTTTCTGTATCGGCTTTTCAAGATTCAGATATTCTTTTGTTAGATGAGGTGTTTGCTGCTGGTGATAGTCATTTTATTGAGAAGTCGACTAATTTTATGAAAAATAAGTTACAAAATATACCTATTTTAATATTAGTAAGTCATCAAGAAAATATTATTAAGGAGAATTGTAATAGATGTGTATTATTAAAAGAAGGTAGTATTATCGCAGACGGCAATCCAAATGAAATACTAAAAATTTATAATAGTGGGAATTATTAATGATAAAGTATTTTTTTTCCAAGAAATACTGGTTGTCAGTGGTATTATTAACCCAAGCTTCTATATCTCGTCAAAATAAAGATTCTTTTTTAGGTTCGTTATGGGGTTTAGTTCAGCCTTTTGTGCATATAATGATCATTTCATATTTTTTTGGATTTTTACTTAAGCTACCAAGAGAAGCAATGATTATGAACCTAGTCGGTGGTTTACCGTTATGGACATTTATTGTTAGCAGCTTAAATATGTCATCAAATTCATTAATTAATCGTAGTGGTATTATAAAAAAGGTAGTAATTTCTAGAACTATCTTTCCTATATCGGATAGTTTAACACAAGTTTATACCCTAATTTATTCGTTTACAGCTATGTATATAGCTTTTATCATTTTATACCCCGAAAGATTTAGTATATATATACTTTTTGTACCAATTCTTGTATTACCGTTGGTTATTTCTGTGATTAGTAGTTCTATCGCATTTGCATTTTTAACTCCTTATATACGTGATGTTCCACAGCTATTAAATTTGATTTTGAATGTTGCATATTGGACTATACCAATAGTGTACCCATATTCTATGGTACCAGAATCAAAGAAAATATTTTTTGAAATTAACCCCATTTTTCTTGTCATAAGACCAGTTCAATTCTTAGTAATAGAAGGAGTGTTGCCAGATGTATTTATGATTATAAAATCTTTTATTGTAGCCGTTATTGTTTCATTTTTCAGTTATCTTGGCTACAGATTTTTTTCTAAAAATGTCATATATTATATATAGCTAATCTAAAGAAGGTTTTAGCTATATGACACTTGCTTTTGGTTTAGATTTTATAGATTTAAATAAATTAGAAGGCTTAAAAAAATTAGATGAAATTTTTCTAAATTTTCTGCGTAGCCATAGTTATTCTCTTTATGAAATTATTTTATTGTTAAGGGTCAATCCCGATCAAGTTGATCAAAAATATTACTCAGATTTTTTATTAGAAATTTCGCCTGTTTTTGATGATTTTCTAGCTAAGTTATTTGGTATTGAACAAGAAATAGCCAATCTAAGATTTAGTCATAAAGAGTTTGATGTAATTTATGAGTGTAAGAGAAAATTCATCCAGCGTATTGCAGTAAAAAAATATCCTCCTGAAAAACTAAAAGAGATTGATTTTGATAGTGTATCAATTTTTTTAGAAAAACTTTTAGGAGAGGAGTTTACCCAAGACAAGTTTGCTCGTCAAGTAATAAAATGGCAATTAGATGATGAAAAATATGCTTTTGAGTTAGATATAGCAGCAAAATATGCTGCCTTTATGGTTTATAATAGACCTCTTGCAGGAGTAGATTTTCAAAGGAGATTTAATGAATCTGAAAATATATTATTTTCTTTACCAAATAAAATAGATAAAAATAATTTAATAGATTTTAATAAGGTAGCTAAATATAAAAAACATGTAAGAGTAGGGTTTGATGGTTTAAATCCGATATCTAATCTAGATACAGTCTTAAATGCTACTCACTATTGTATCTACTGTCATAAACAGGGAAAAGACTCGTGTTCTAAAGGGTTATACTCGAATGATTCTGCAAATATACTACCGATTACGCCATCAAAGTCGGGCTGTCCGCTGAAGCAGAAAATCTCTGAGATGAATTATGTAAAGTCCAAGGGATTTAATTTAGCTGCTCTTGCTATTATTGTCATTGATAATCCAATGGTAGCTGCTACCGGTCATAGGATTTGTAATGATTGTTCCAATGCTTGCATTTATCAAAAGCAAGAACCTGTAGATATTCCTCTTGTTGAATCTAATATTTTGGAAACTACTTTGCTTCTACCTTACGGGGTGGAAATATATTTATTACTTACCAATTGGAATCCACTTAACATTTTTGCTCTGATGCCGAAGCCTCCAACTAATTACAAAGTTTTAGTAGTGGGTCAAGGACCAGCTGGGTTTAGTTTAAGCCATTATTTATTACGAGACGGACATACTGTAGTAGCTATAGATGGCTTAAAAATCATCCCATTACCTTTTGATATTAACAAGCCTATTAAATATTGGTCTGATTATAAAAAAAACTTATCAGAAAAAATACCTGAAGGTTTTGGAGGAGTAGCCGAGTATGGTATTACTGCAAGGTGGGATAAAAATAATTTAACTATATTACGTCTGATACTGGAGAGAAACAGTCATTTTAAGCTTTTTGGTGGTGTAAGTTTAGATAGTAATATAACTATGGAGCAGGTATTTCATTTAGGATTTGACCATGTTGCCTTGTGTGTTGGAGCTGGTAAGCCTAAAATCGCCCAAATGAAAAATTTTCTTGCAAAAGGTGTAAAAACAGCCTCCGACTTTCTAATGACCTTACAATCAGGAGGAGCTTTTTTAGAACAATCTAATACTAATTTGCTTATTAGGATGCCTATTATTATCATTGGTGGGGGACTGACCTCTATTGATGCAGCAACTGAGAGTTTAAATTATTATAAGTTACAAGTAGAAAAATTTCTAAAAAAGTATGAATTGTCAGTTGAAGAGAATGGGAAAAATCATACAGAACAAAATTGGACAGATGAGGACAGATTAATAGCCGAAGAATTTATCTTGCATGCAAAATTATTTAGGCAAGCACAAAATAAAGAATCTATAAAGAAAATCTTAGATGAACTAGGTGGAGTAACAATTTGTTATAGAGGAAAATTAAAGGATTCTCCTGCCTACAAGTTAAATCCTGAGGAAGTTATGTATGCTATGGCTGCAGGTGTAAATTTTGCTGAAGATATGATACCTTTAGGCATTGATGTTGATCAGTATACTTACGCTGAATCAATAGAATTTGATAATTTAGGTATAAGGAAAAAATTTAAGGTAAGGACTGTACTTATGGCAATAGGTACGCATAAATATAATAGTTATTTGGAAAATCATTCGAGTATAACAGACTTCCTAGATAAGTCAAAAATAGTTGAGGAATTTTCAGGAGAAACGAAGCCGAGCACCGTAGCGTACACAGGCGTACGTGAGGAGCACAGGCGAGTTTCGACTACAAAATTACCAACTAGATTGACTTATGCAGGAAGTCTAACATATTTTGGTGATTGTAATCCTCAGTACTCTGGAAGTGTGGTTAAAGCCTTAGCAAGTAGTAAAGAGGGGTACAAGTTTATTGGAAAAAAACTTATCAAAAATAAACCAAGTTTTTTTGGTAATAATCTAGATTTCTTCGCTAAACTAGATTATTTGCTAACTAGCCGTATCAAACGGATTGATATTTTATCTTATAAGATAGTAGAGCTGGTAATACATTCTCCTCTCGCTGCTCAAAATTTTCAACCGGGACAATTTTTCCGTTTACAAAATTATTCTAGTGATATTTCAAAAATTATCGAACCATTGGCTGTCACTGGAGGTTATGTTGATTCAGAAAAAGGGTTAATTCATTTGATAATTTGGCAAAATGGTAAATCAAGTAAATTATGTAGATATTTATCGCAAAATGAACTAGTAGTACTAATGGGACCTAGTGGTAAGCCAACTGAGATATTAAAGGATAGCAATGTAGTGCTTGTTGGTGGAGGAGTTGGAAATACAGTTTTATGCTCAATAGCTAAGGCTCTTAAAAATAATAATTGTAAAATTATATATTTTGCTGGTTATAAAAATTTACAAGATAGGTTCTATCAAGAAAGAATAGAAGAAGCAGCAGATATAGTAGTTTGGTGTTGTGAAGAAGGTATTTTATCAAAAAATAGGGCGGAAGATATTAGTGTTAAGGGCGATTTGGTGTATGCTATAATGGGGCATTGTTACCTTTGGAAAAATTTTAGCATAGATAGGATAATAGCTGCGGGTAGTACAGAAATGATGGAAGCTATAAGCGATATAAAAGATAATTCTTTTGGTAACAAAACTCAACTAATAGTAAGTCTTAATTCTCCTATGCAGTGTATGATGAAAGGTATTTGCGGACAATGCATTCAGAAAGTTACAGATGAAAGGAAATATATTTTTACTTGTTCCTGCCAAGATCAAGATGCAAAAATAGTTGACTTCACAGGGTGTAAAAGTCGTTTAGAACAAAACTCTCTCCAAGAAAAAAATTAAAATGACAAAAATATATAGATATATAGACTTACCAATTGCTCTAATATACTCAAATGATTTGAATATATTATTGGTATCAGACGGGGATTTTTTAACAGGTTTATATTTTGTAGGGCAAAAACATATGCCAATTTTAGATAGTAGCTATCATGAACAGCAAAATTGCAGTATATTCGATCAAACTTACCAAGAGCTAACAGAATACATAAATGGTACTAGAAAAGAATTTACCGTACCTTACCGTTTCACGGGGACTAATTTTCAGGAGAAAGTATGGTCTACCATCTCTGCCATCCCATATGCTAGAGTGATGAGTTACAAAGATATTGCAAATTTAATATTTGCTCCTAAATCTGTACGTGTAGTAGCAAACACTGTGGCACGCAACACTTTGTCAATTATAGTGCCATGTCATAGGGTTATAGGTACTGATGGTAGACTAACTGGTTACGCTGGAGGGCTTGAACTCAAGAAAAAACTTTTAGAATTAGAAGAAGGCTATAAGGATATGTACATTATACTTTGACCTTTATCGATAAAAATGATAAAATAGACCTAGGTATGAATAACCAGCTTAAACAAATATACAAAAGAATTATTTTAGATAAGTGATAATAATATGAAAATTTCAGCAAATGCTATTAGGGCTGGTAACATTATAGTGTATAATAATGATTTATGGGTTGTGAGCAAAACACCTGAACATACCAAACCTGGTAAAGGTGGGGCTTATGTGCAAGTAGAGATGAAAAATTTAAAAACTGGTACAAAACTTAATGAGCGTTTTAATTCATCCGATTACGTTGAAAAAGCACAGCTTGAGAATAAGGATTTACAATTCCTATATTTTGAAGATGATAATCTCGTGTTAATGGATAATGAGACATTTGAGCAGATTTTAATTAATAAGGCAATTCTTGGCGAATGTTTGCCATTTCTTGAGGATAATATGGTACTCAAGGTACAGTTTTATGAAGAAAAAGCTTTAAATGCTGAATTACCGCAAACCGTTATTGCTGAAATTATGCAAACTGATCCTGTAATTAAAGGCTCTACGGTAACGTCTTCTTATAAACCAGCGATTTTAACCAATGGAGTAAAGGTAATGGTACCGCCTTATTTAGTTACCGGGGAGAAAATAGTTGTAAAAATTGAAGATATAAGCTTTGTTGAGAGAGCAAAGTAATATCTTATGCAACAACCTATAACTAACTTACTTATTACTGCATCATGTAAAGCTGTTAAGTTTTTGAAGAGAGATTTTTTAGAGCTGGAAATGCTTCAAAGATCTAATAAGGGAAACTATGATTTCTGCAATAAATCTTATATTAAAACACAAGATTTATTACGTAATGAGTTGCAAAAATATACAAGTTCTTTATTTTTTCCAGAGGATAAGTTTGAATTAGATAACGCTTCTGAGATGGTTTTCTTAATAAATCCGCTTGATAGTTTGAGTAATTTAGAAAAAAGTATACCATTTTTTGCTGTATCTATAACGTGTTTAAAAAAGATTAATAAAATTTTAACCACGGTTTGTACTGTGATAAACTTTCCAGCTCTTGATGAGATTTATTATGTTGAGAAGGGAAAAGGAGTATGGGTAGGAAATAATACCACTAATAATAGTGGTAGATTAAGGGTTTCTGCTTGTTCTAGTTTTGATAATTTTCTAATTTCTACTGACGATCTTAACATAAACCCAGTTTTTTTGAAAAATGCTAGGGTTCTTGGTTCTCATTGTTATGGAATGCTATTACTTGCAGCTGGTAAGATTGATGCTGTTTATTTTTCATCATTAAATTACACTTTAAAAGCTAGCTTTGATTTAATTGTCCGAGAATCAGGTGGAGCAATAATAAATAATGACAAAATGTTTGTTGCTACTAATTATGAACTTTCCGAGAAATTTAAACATCTATTACTTGAAAAAACGTCATTGAGTAGTTAATTTTTGTTGCCAAAATTTTTTACTTTTATTTTTTTGTTGTATCATATACAATTTTATTAGGGATAAGTTTTTTAGGATTAAATCTTGAAATCCCTAATATTATTCTAATAATTTAATGTTATGTTATGAAAAAGTTTAGTGTTAATTGTGATTTTGGTGGACAAATGGCACCGTTTACCATATATGTAGGGCAACCTGAGTCGGGGCATCATCCCCTGCATTTTCAGGATGACTGGTTATCAAAGCAACGTGGTGGGAAAATACCAGCTGAGGTCATGGATGCGATAACTAAACTGCAAGAACTGGCTAATAAGAATAATGTTCTGCTGGAAGAATTGTGTGTGTATGCTCTTGGTTCTGCGCAAGAAGAGGATGATAAATCTGAAAAAAGTGAAGAATCGGAAAGTGATAATGACGACCAAGATAGTAATAATGATGTTAACGGTGAGACTGCTAGTTAACCTGAGTTCGATGTAATACCATTTCCGAAAACTAATCATCACGTCGTCGTACTTCATGATCTCCGCTGCTCACGTACTAATGTACGCTACGCCGCTCAACTTTGCTACTGCCTAGCTCTTCTTGAAGTTATACTATCGTCTACCAACTCTCCATTTACGAGCAGTATATAACTTGTTATATCGAACTTCATAATTGGCACACAATAATAATTTTGATCAGGTGGTTGTGTCTATATCAGAAGATATTACATTAATAAAATTCAGTAATGTATCTAAACAATTTGGCAAAAAGTCACCTCTTAATAATATTAATTTTACCGTTAAAAAAGGTGAGGTTACGACTTTAATCGGTCCAAATGGTGCTGGAAAAACAACAATAGCTAGATTAATCTTGGGATTAGACAGTGCCTCATCTGGTAATATAACAATTCACCCCCATCTAAAAATTGGCTATGTACCGCAGAGACTAGATTTTGCTTCAGACTTACCAATTACAGCTGAAAATTTTTTGTATTTATTAGCCTCAAATGCTACTCGCAATGATTGGCAAGAATGGAGTAATTTTATTGATTTTGATAATTATAAACATCATGATATTTCAGAACTTTCTGGTGGTCAATTTCAGAAGCTAATTCTAACTGCTACCTTACTCAACAATCCTGATCTAATTATTTTAGATGAACCAACTCAATCATTAGATGTTACTAGTCAGCAAGAATTTTATCGGATTATTAATCAAATAAAAAAACGTCTAAATATTACAATTTTTATGATATCACATGACTTATTTACTGTGATGAAAAATTCTGACCAAGTTATATGTTTGAATGGACATATATGTTGTAGCGGTAAGCCTAACGATTTAGCACAGAACCAAGACTTTCTAAACACCTTGTCATCAATTGGCTTTTATATCCATCATCATGACCATAAACATTAGATGCTCGATGAAAATCAAGAATTGCGTTGTCGTCTTCAGGACACAACTGTTGAAAGTTTCAATAAACGTCATTGCGAGGAGACCGTAGGTCGACGAAGCAATCCATATGACAAGCTTCATGGATTGCCGCGCTCACGTATGTTCGCTCGCAACTCATCTTCGAGACGAAAAAGTGCTTGAAACGTCTAAAGAATCAGGTTCGCAGTGGTTTTGGCATGAAGTTTGTAGTCATGTAAACATCACTTTTCTACTTGACATACTAAAAATTAGTCAACATAATGCTTCTTATGTGTATTACCATTGTTTTGTTTCAAATAAAAACTCTTGTCATTAAAGTACACTTTTATCAGTATTTCTTTATTATAAAATTCCACAGGTGAAAAAATGTAGTCAGTAACGAGAATTTAATTCTACACTCCACTCGTCGCATAATACTCACGTTCTATAGCATAATTTCTGCTCATATTTATCTCGAAGATGAGTCGCAATGACGGTTTAGGGCTAACAACGCTCATCACAATGACGATTTTTTAACTTTTAACAGTTGTGGAGTATATACCTCATGACATGTTATACCCACCATTAATTGACAACGTTTCCCCAGTAATAAAACCAGCTTGCTCATCTGCTAGATAATCTACGGCTCTAGCAATTTCTTCCGGTCTACCCAACCTTTTCATTGGCACAGCTGCTATTATTTGCTCTAGTACATTAGCTGGTATCTTTTCAACCATTGCTGTTTTAATATACCCAGGAGCTATACAATTTACCGTTATATTTTTAGAAGCTGATTCCCTAGCTAACGCCTTAGTAAATCCTATAATTCCAGCTTTAGCAGCAGAATAATTAGTTTGCCCTATTTGTCCTGCCTGAGCATTAATCGAACTAATATTAATAATTCGTCCGTAATTTTGATTTCGCATTTGGTTAATTACTGCACGGCACATATTAAAGCATGAGCTAAGATTAACGTTAATCACTTCTTGCCACTCTTCCTCGATCATTTTATGCATCATCGCATCCCTAGTAATACCAGCATTATTTACCAAAACACTTACCGAACAACCAAATTCATTTTCAAGCTCCTCTATTGACCTAAAACATTCAGCATAATTTGCTGTATTCCATTGCTTAGTTTTAATAGAATAATTTTCATTAAAATCTTTAGCAGCTTGGTAATCACTATAGAAATTTGCTACAACGGTAAAGCCTCTATCCTTTAATGCTATAGCAATAGCCTTGCCTATCCCCCTTGTTCCCCCTGTAACTACTGCTAACCTTGACATAATATCTATAACTCATCTACAGCTTCAACAGATTCTACCTCGGGGATAAAATGTTTAAGCATTGATTCAATACCATTTTTTAAAGTAATAGCCGAACTAGGACAACCTTGGCAAGCTCCACGAAGTTCTAATTTTACCACTCCATTTTCAAATCCTCGATATATTATATCACCTCCATCCATGGCGACCGAAGGACGTACACGTGTTTCAATAATTTCTACAATCTGTTGTTCGATTTCAGACATCTCGTCAGAATTATTTATGGCAGATTGACCATTTTCCCCATCAAAGACAGTAAAACCAGCAGTAAAATGATCCATAATAACCATCAAAATTTCAGGTTTTAAAACTAGCCAATCACTTTCTTCTTCTTTAGTAATAGTAATAAAATCACTACCAAAAAATACAGATTTTACGTTATTTATACTAAATAATTGAACTACTAGCCTGCTTTTACCTTTTGCCTCATCAAGATTACTAAAATGAACCGGCTCGTTAGGGCTAACAGGTATGTTAGGGAAAAATTTTATCGCATTAGGATTAGGAGTAATTTCAGTTTGAATAAACATATACTTTTTCCTCGATAAAAAGAATGGTCTTGATAAAAATGAATGGTACCCGCGGCCAGACTTGAACTGGCAAGGGTTTGCACCCCACGGATTTTAAGTCCGTTATGTCTACCATTCCATCACGCGGGCAAGGTCAGGTTATTTTAGACTCTATGAAGATTGCACAGACTAATAAAAAAAACGTTAAAAAGCAAGTATTTTTACTATAAAAACTTCATTTCTTCTTGATTTTTATCGAGTATACATTGAATTAAGGTGAATATTAAACCTTAACTGGCATAATCACAAAAACATCTTTAGGATTCTGAAGAGTTTTCAATAACATTGGTGATGATGCATTTAAAAAGTGTAGCTCAACTTGGTTTGCTTTAGTAGCACTTAACACAGCACTTAGTGCATCAGTAAGATATTTAGGATTAAAACCTATAGACAGAGTATCTTCATGATCAAAAATGCATAAATTACTTTCATCTAGAGAACATGGTATGCATTCTTTAGCCACGCCTCTTGCTTCTCCAGAAGCGGTAATTTCAAGCAAGTCTTTTGATAAAATCAATTTTATTGCTTGAAATTTGTCTATAGTTATTGTCGCTACTCTATCTATAGCATCAGCTAGCAACTTGGTATTAATAGTAAGTTTATAGTTGTTCTCTGCTGGGATAAAAGCTTGATAATCCGGAAAAGTTCCATCAATTAGTTTTGATACCATTATAATATCATTACAAACAAATTTAATCCTATTAACACTTAGAAAAATTTCAGTTTCCAGTTGAATATTCTTAGGGTCTTTCAATATCTTAACAATTTCCTCAAGAGTCTTTTTAGGTAAAATAACTCCAAACTCGCTAGCATTATTGGCTATTTTTACTACTGACACTGATAATCTATGCCCATCGGTGCTAGCCATATAACATTCTTCATCTTTTACACAGAAATAAACACCATTAAGATTATAACGAGTTTCATCAACGGATACCGAAAACAAAGTACCGTCGATCATTTTAACAAAATCACTACAAGGTATTTTTAAAGTAGCTTCAACATTAATATCATCTAATGCAGGGAACTGGTTAGCATGTAGGGTTAGTAGGTTAAAAGCACAATTCTTTCCTAGAATTTCAAGTTGATCTGTTTCATTTGAGACACTGAGCGTTACATCATTATCAGATATCTTTCTTATTATGTCATTTAATGTTTTAGTAGATACCATTATTTCGCCTTCACTTATTACTTGAGCTGCTACTTTTTGGCTTAAATATATTTCCATGTTAGTAGTTATTAGCTCTAGCTTACCATCCTTAGATGATAATTTAACATGACTAAGCTCAGCAATTACGTTACGTTTTTCTACCACAGAATTGGCAAAAGCCAAAGCATGAGTTAATGTTTTTGTCTCAACTATTATTTTTAAGTTATTATTATTCATATTTATTTAGTATTTATCCTTTAATTACAATGGTGGATAATATGGTACGGTTATATAATTCTCCAGTATGGCAGGAACGTCGATAACTTGGATATTTCTCAGGGTTAGTATATGTATCTTCTAGCATCTTTGTTATATCTTTAATACCAGCTTCTTGCAGTTGAAGTTCTACATAAGCTGGTAAATCGAACATATAATGCTTTGTTCTCAAGGAGGCACTAAAAAACTTTGAGTTCTCAGCCCGCTGCTTTATAAAATTATCGTAAAATTCTTGGTCTACCTCATAAGAATATTGTTGAATACTAGGGCAAATAATAGCTTTAATATTTTTTGCTCCTTTCTCATGCATTAGTTTTACCAAATTATTAGTGATACCAGATTTAGCAGCACGCCAACCACAATGAGCTGCCCCTATAACCTTACCATCTTCGCTACTAAGTAGAATAGGAACGCAATCAGCAGTTTGTACTGTTAGTACTAGATTTTTTTTGGTAGTAACTGCTCCATCACCTTCGGGATCAGTCTTAACATCACTATCAGCATCAATAACTTTGTTACCATGCACTTGCTGTAGGATAACAATATTCTCGGCATCATAATATTTAACTACTGTTAGCCAATTATTCTCGACACTTTCTAAGATACTAGAATCACCCAACTTATTTTTTTTACTATAAATATGACTAGATTGCTTGAAGCTTCCATCAAAAATTTTATAATAAACTTTATTCTTTATAAACTCATCCACATGACCACCCTACAGCAATTTATCCATACACTATCAGATCATTTGCAAAAGAACAATGCTTTACAAAAAATCATTAAGAAATTTCAAACAGACTACTCGCTAATAGCTTGCATCGGAGTAGAAATAGAATTTTATTTAAGCAAAAATATTGATCCTCTCGAATTTCAGACTCTACTTGGAATAGCAGTTAAGAAAGAAAAAGGAGCTAATCAATTTGAGGTAGATTTGCCGCCTTCCACTAACATAATTGAGTATATAGAAAAAATTAGTAGCACTAAGTCTAAAATACAAATTATTGCAGAAAAATTACGGGGTAATGTAAATTTTTCTGCCAAACCATTTGCAAGCGATTATGGTAGTAGTATGCATTTTCATGTAAATTTTATATCCCCAAATGATTTGGAGAAGAGTATACTTAATATTGATCTAATAGGTCAAAGTATCTGTCATTATATGCTTGACACTTTCTTGATATTCATGCCAAATGAAGATGATTACCTTCGTTTGGATAAGAATTTTATGGCACCAACTAATGTATCTTTTGGTAATAATAATAGAACTGTTGCACTGCGTATCCCTGACCTCTTTCCTAAAAGACTAGAACATAGAATAGCAAATCCACTAACTGATCCTTATTTAGCAATTTTTACTATTTTAAACTCTATATTTCTAGGTTTAAAATTTCCTGATAAAATAAATAATATCAACAAAATATATGGCAATGCTTTTGATCAACAATATAATTTAGTGTCATTCCCCAAATCATTAACAGAAGCATTAAAGCTATTTAATTTGGAGTTTTTTATATACCTAAATGATAATAGACAAAGAGAACTAGCTACTCTAGAATCACTACTAGAAATAATGAAGAAATTATAGTGTTACAAACTTTAAAAAAAAGTACTTTAAAAATCGGTAAGTGCCAAGTTCAATTATTACCTTTATTACTTACTATATTAGCATTTGTAATTCTCTTATCACTTGGGTTTTGGCAAATTGCTAGATTACAGGAAAAAGAACTGTTTTTAAGTTCAATGAAAAATAATCTTAATAATCCGCCAATTGATATAAAAACACTTAGTGGAAATAAATTATATGCTAAAATAAGGGCGAACGGCTATTTTCTAGTGGGTAAGAATTTACATCTTTATGGACGCAGATCAATGTCCACTGAAAAAGATGGTTATTATTTAGTTACCCCATTTCAAACTGATGATAACAAGATAATCTTGGTTGTACTAGGGTGGTTTGCTGGGAGGCATAAAAAAAATATTGATAATATAATAGATAACTCTATGGAAATTACAGGTGTAATTCTTCCCGGTGAAAAAACAAAGCTGTTTGTACTGGATAATGATGTTAAAAACAATGTTTGGTTTACCTTGGATTTAACTCAAGCCTCTGATGTTCTTGGCTTAAAATTAGAAGATTTTTATTTAGTTATGGAGGGTAATAACAATCGATCTGATATTCTTAAAAGTTTGTCGATTGAAAATTTGTTGAATGTCAGAAATAATCATTTAGAATATGCTATAACTTGGTTTGCATTAGCGATTTCGTTAGCAGTAATTTTTATGATTTGTAATTTGTCTAAAAGAAATTAGTTAATAAAATAAATATAAAGGAGTAGTTATGACATTAAAAATAGGCGATATTGCACCAAATTTTACTATGCCAATAGGTGATAATAGTAAAATCAATTTGTCAGATTTAACAGGAAAGGTTGTTGTATTATATTTTTATCCTAAAGATGATACACCAGGTTGTACTATCGAGGCCGGTGACTTTAATAAATTAAAACTAGAATTTGAAAAAATGAATGCTGTCATTATTGGTGTATCAAAGGACGACTTAAATTCTCACGATAAATTCAAGAAAAAATATTGTTTGGATTTTGATCTTGCATCAGATTCTAATTCTGATATTTGTGAAAAATATGGAGTTTGGGTAGAAAAATCAATGTTTGGTAAAAAATATATGGGAGTTGATAGAGCTACTTTCTTAATAGATAAAAAAGGCAAGATAGCTTACATTTGGTCAAAAGTACAAGTAGCTGGACATGCTGAAGACGTATTAAATCAGGTAAAGAAAATAATATAAACATATCTATATTTTAACAGTCTATCTTCCAAGAGCATATACAAAAGTGAACAAAAACAACCATACTACATCGACAAAATGCCAGTACCAAGCTGCAAATTCAAAACCCAAATGACCATTACCTTTCACAAAGTCACCTCGCCGCACTCTATAATAACAAACACTTAGAAATATAGTGCCAATTATTACGTGAACTCCGTGAAAACCTGTTGCTAAGTAAAAATTAGAAGGATAGATTCCATCTTTAAAACCAAAAGCTGCATGATGATATTCATAAGCTTGCATTAAACTAAAAAATACACCAAGTATTATGGTAAAGCTAAGAGCGGTCATACAATCCTTTTGGTTATTTTCCTCAAGAGCATAATGTGCCCAAGTTACTGTTGTACCGGACAACAAAAGAATCAATGTGTTAATAAAAGGAATGTCAAAAGGATCAAATGTTTGAATACCAGCAGGAGGCCATACACCAGGCTTTACCACCCATACACCATCTAGCAGTCCTACAGGGAAAAGGTTTGCTTTAAAAAATGATCCAAAAAATACAGCAAAAAACATTATTTCTGACAAAATAAATAGTGCCATACCTATCCTTAAGCCGATTCTTACTGGCTGCGTATGATGTTTTCCAATTAATCCCTCTTTAATTACATCACTCCACCATGAATATAAACAAAAAATCACTGAAAGAATACCAGCTCCAAAAACATATTCACCAAATCTATATGCATGCATAAACATTATGCTACCGCTAGCTAAAAGCAATAAGGCAAATGAAGTCAGGATTGGCCAAGGACTCGGATCAACGAGATGAAATAGATGTTGTTTTTCTTCTAAAGAAACAACATCCTTGTTTTTAATAGATATATGTAACATAACAAACTCATAAGCAATTCACTGCTTGGTTATTTTATGCTATCTTCTGTAAATATCAAGGATATACTCAACAGACGCGAATTCGGGATAAGAATTAGTTAATTCTTATCCTGAATTGGGGTAATTACAATTAATACACTTCAGGAGGAGCGTGTGAAAAATCTGAGCCTCTTCCATCACACGGTACTTCTTGAGCTAAAGCTTCTTGACCACAAGTATTCGAAAGCGAAGCATAATCATTATCAGGTATAAACATCTTACTAAAAGAGCTAAGAAGCATATTTTGAGAATTAGTTAACTCAGGTATCTCATCTGTATGATTACCGTTGATGATTGAGCTAATCCGACCGGATAGAGCTTCAATTTGTGTATTATCTAATACTTGTAAGAACATTTCCAAAAGCTGAGATTCCCTAGGAGTTAAAGTACTCAAGCCTTTTTGTAGAGTTTCATATTGACTATCATTTAAATCTTTAATCAATAATTGTTGTTTATCACATTCATTCGATATTACACGATTACTAACAGTACTGGAAGCATTATTATCTTGTCCTTCATCATCAGTATTATCACTCGCTACTAACACACTAGAAACATTAGATTCGTCAATGTTTGCTGCTTTTAAGCTCTCTTCTCTATTGACACTCTCAACCAATGTTTTATAGAGATTCTCAAGTAATTCTTTGTTATTTTCTACATATTGCCTACCAATTTCTTTTAATTTAGCTATATTATCTGGCTCAACATTATCCAATTTCTTACATTCTTTTGGTATAGGAATTAATATCTCTGTAAATTGACCAGCTTTTGGTAAATCTTTTTTAACTTCATTTGTAGCACTACTTTCGGTAGCTTTAGTAATTTTGCTTACTATGTTGCCTTTAGTTCCCCAACCTATGCAACCATCCAATTTTTTTGATGGTATCTCCATTTCTTTATTAGTTTGTTCAAAATTGATAGCACAAATCGTCGTATGTTTTAACATTTCTACTTGTTTTTCAATAGTTAGCCCTTCTTTCAGTACTCCTAGAGCTGATGCTGCCGGACGATTAGCACTTAAGCCTCCATCGACAAAAGCATAAGGTACTCCAGCATCATAGCCAAAACCACCTACACCCTCTTTACTAACAACAGGTTTAAAATAAGTAGGAGCTGCCGTAGTAGCAAGAACTACCTCTTTTTTTAGTGGGCTGTTAGGGGCATGACTATCAAAAACTTTATTAGGATCATTTTTGCCACCTACGTCAAAAACAGGTATAATAACGCGACTTATAGCCTCATCCAATGTACTATTATCCAAATATTTTTCTAACATTGCTTTAAGAGGTTTTTGACTATATTTATGGCTGAATATCCTACCGATTGGTCCATTAAAATACCATTTTTGTGGAAAAATATCAGCAGCAGTATTTTCACATAGCTCTAAAGCTTGTTTTGCTGAAAAAAGCGGTTCTGTTGATCCCTCTTCTTTAGGGATGGTCAATAAAGTTGCAATTAATCCCCCAACGCTAGTGCCAGCAATAATATTGAATAATTTAGATATAGGTTTGCCTGTATATTCCTCAATCGCTGCAAGTACAACCAACTCAGCAACCCCCTTAATTCCACCACCTGAGATAGAGAGAATCCTATTTTCTTGTATTTTATCTATTTTACCTAATTTTGTTCCACCTATGTCGCCCATAATTATAACTCATTAAAGTTAATAAAAAATATTTATACAACATACATAGTGGAAGAGCTTGTCAAAAAGATCAAGCTATAGATGATATAAACTACTAATTATTATCTACCTGTATTGTATAATAATCACTATATATTAAATAATAATTAACTTTCCTGTAATATATATAGCTTGTTGCAAAAAATAAAATTATTTTACACTTTATAAGTTGGTTAAGTAGTCTATAATCCGATTTAATTAAATTTGATTGATAAGATATAGATGAGCAAACCTAAATCCGTTTTTTTATCAGCAATTTCAGGCAATATACTGGAATATTACGATTTCACAGTATATTCAGTATTTTCATTAGTAATTGGTCATACATTTTTTCCTTCAAGCTCAAAATTTTTACAAATATTGTTGGCTCTCGGGGTATTTGCACTAGGATTCATTACTAGACCAATTGGTGGTATATTTTTTGGTTATGTTGGCGATAAATATGGAAGGCGTATAGCCTTAATTATTTCCATGCTTGGTATGACTATACCAACATTTACTATGGGACTAATTCCTTCTTATCATGACATAGGAGTTTATGCACCGATAATATTAATCATAATGCGTCTTTTTCAAGGCTTATGTATTAGTGGTGAAGGGGCTGGAGCTGCTATTTTTATTCTAGAACATCATCAAAATTTACGACCAGGTTTTACTGCTGGTTTAGTACATGGCTCAAATATGGCTGGTACGTTAATAGCCACCCTTGTAGGAATTATTATTGAACAATATTTTTATCATTTTGATTTTGCTTGGCGTTTTGCATTTTTACTAGGTGGAGCTATGGGGCTTGTCGGTTTCTATTTGCGTCTTCGTGTATCAGAGACTCCAATTTTCAAAATGTTAGCTGAACAAAAGAAAACTTTAAAAGCACCTTTTATCAACGTAGTTAAGACAGCTTGGAAAGCGATGTTTTTAACCTTTTGTACAGGTGCAGTTGCTAGTAGCGTCGTCTATTTAGTAAAAACCTATATCATTGTGTATTACCATGATGTTATGCACCTTGATAATACAATTGCTCTTACTTATATGTTATATGCAAATTTTATATCGATGGTATCTATGCCATTATTTGGTGGATTAACTGATATTATTGGAAAATTTAAGACTTTAGCTTTAGTAAGCTTAGCAATCTTGATATTAGCTTTACCTATTTTGTTATCTATGTCATTACTGTTCATGTGGCAACAAATTCTAGCACTAACTATCTTAGGTATTCTTAGTGGGGCAATAGCTGGGGCAGCCTATAGCTTTATTATATCTTTATTTACTCCTGAACAAAAATTTTCAGGGGTATCCTTTAGTTATAATTTGGGTATTACTATATTTGGTGGTACTTCTCCTCTTATTTCTCGTTGGCTTGTTGAAAAAACAGGCTTGTTTTATGCCCCTGCCTTTTATATTATGACTACTTCTAGTATATTTTTAGTTATCATTTATTTTATGAGAAATGAAATAAGATGTTTACTTAGCAGGAATTCTTTCAAAACTAGAAAGAGATAATAAGTTGTTTTAACACTCCCACTATAGTGATGGTATAAATTACTATGACCAGCAACAAAGAAAAAGCAATAACATGGTTTACAAATTTACGTGATCAAGTATGTACTGAATTCGAGAAAATTGAACTTGAATATAGTAAGGCGAAAGGTTTAGCTCCTACGAGATTCATACGATCACCATGGGACAGAAAAAATGGTGGTGGTGGCGTAATGTCTGTAATGCGTGGTAACTTATTTGAAAAAGTTGGTGTTAATATTTCTACAGTTTTTGGGGAATTATCTCTAGAATTTAGTAAAAATATACCGGGTACGGAAAATAGTAGGCAATTCTTTGCTACTGGTATTTCTATCGTGGCTCACCTTACTTCTCCATTGATACCAGCGGTACATTTCAACACCCGCTATATTGAAACTGCTAATCATTGGTTTGGCGGTGGTGGAGACCTAACGCCATTTTACCCTAATGAAAATGAGACAACAAAATTTCATAATGCTTTTAAACATGCTTGTGATAAACATGATCCAAATTATTATCCTAAATTTACAAAACAATGTGATGAGTATTTTTACTTAAAACATAGAAATGAGCCAAGGGGAGTAGGCGGTATATTTTATGATTATTTAAATACTGGAAATTTTAATAATGATTTTTCTTTTACTAAGGACGTAGGACAAGCATTTTTAACAGTATATCCTGAAATTGTTAGAACAAAGATGCTACTGCCTTGGACTAATGAACAAAAGGATTATCAATTGGTGCGTCGTGGTAGATATGTTGAATTTAACTTATTATATGATCGTGGGACAATGTTTGGCTTAATGACAGATGGCAACGTTGAAGCAATATTAATGTCTCTGCCCCCAGAAGTACGCTGGTAGCCTTGTAATCCCTAGATTTTAAGTAATTGGTGCATTCGATTGGATTCGAACCAACGACCTCTGCCTTCGGAGGGCAACGCTCTATCCAGCTGAGCTACGAATGCTTAATTTATTGCTGCTTCTCAAACATGAAAATACAATAGATCTTTTTCGCTAATAGCAACTACTGATCGTGACTTTTAAATTACCCTATGGCTTTATCTGAGAGAAGAATTTTTAACCTAACGAATATGGGGCGAATGACGGGACTTGAACCCGCGACCCTCAGATCCACAATCTGATGCTCTAACCAACTGAGCTACATCCGCCATGTAACCTGCGTTAAAGTAAATTATTATTACCCGTAAGTCAAGTATATTCGAGCCAAATTACCATGACTTAATACATTTATTTTTAGAATTTTTGCTGTCATAATTATATGATATTATTTTACTAATTCATCTAACTTACCTTCTTCTTCAAGTTTATGAAGAGCGTCACAGCCACCAATATGCTTATCATTAATAAATATTTGTGGTAATGTACGTTGTCCATTAGCTTTAGCTTGCAACTCTAATCTTTGCTTGTCATTATAATTGTCTACGATTATTTCTTTGTAAGATATATTTTTTCGATTAAGTAGTTTTTTTGCCTTAGTGCAATAAGGACAATATGTTAATGTATAAATTATGACAGTGTATAGAATCATTTTGTGCATAATTGTTATCCTATTTTTATAGTTATAAGACTATTATCCACATATAATAAACTTTTAGCAAGTTACAAGTTAATGATAAATAAGTTTTCAATAGTATCTAAATATAGTCCAGCTGGCGATCAGCCAAAAGCAATTAATGAAATCGTTAAAGGTCTTGAATCTAGAATGCGTTCACAAATACTCTTTGGTATTACTGGTTCTGGTAAAACCTTCACTATGGCAAATATTATTGAGAGAACCGGTAGACCATCACTTATTATGGTACATAATAAAACATTAGCTGCCCAAATTTATTCAGAAATGAAGGCAATTTTTCCCAATAATGCCGTTGAATATTTTGTATCATATTATGATTATTTCCAACCTGAAGCATATATTGCAAGAACCGATACTTATATAGAAAAAGATTCTTCGATAAATGAACAAATAGATTTATTAAGACACTCTGCCACTAGGTCACTGCTGGAACGTCGGGATGTAATTGTTGTATCCTCAGTTTCTTGTATTTATGGTCTTGGTTCACCAAATCTTTATTATCAGATGACAATAAGCCTTAAGTCTAGGGAAATTTATGCTAGAGATAAATTGCTTAATGACTTAGTAAATTTACAATATGAGCGTAATGATGTGGGGTTTGAACGTGGTACGTTTAGGGTAAAAGGTGATAATATTGACATATTTCCAGTACATTATAACGATAAAGCTTGGCGATTGTCATTTTTTGGCAATGAACTTGAATATATAAGCGAATTTGATCCGCTTACAGGTGAAAAATTAGCTAAATTGGATCAAGCTGTGATTTATGCTAAGTCCCACTTTGTAACACCTAAAGAAGTAGTACAAAATGCTATATCGCAAATTGAGGAAGAATTACAACGACGCTTAGAATTTCTTAAAGCACATGATAAATTAGTAGAGGCTCAAAGATTAAATCAGCGTACCCAATATGATATGGAAATGATGATAGAAACTGGCAGCTGTAAAGGCATTGAGAATTACTCTCGATTCCTAACTGGTAAAGCAAATGGGCAGCCTCCGCCAACCTTATTTGAATATTTGCCCAAAGATGCTTTACTATTTGTCGATGAAAGTCACGTATCTGTCCCGCAAATTAGAGCAATGTATAATGGCGATAGGGCAAGGAAAGAAGTATTAGTAGA
Source organism: Candidatus Tisiphia endosymbiont of Myopa tessellatipennis (assembly GCF_964031105.1). NCBI lineage: Bacteria > Pseudomonadati > Pseudomonadota > Alphaproteobacteria > Rickettsiales > Rickettsiaceae > Candidatus Tisiphia > Candidatus Tisiphia endosymbiont of Myopa tessellatipennis. Next base: position 667,809 of record NZ_OZ035005.1, read on the forward strand.
ACACGGGTTTCGCCTTCCATCAGCCTTAGATAACAGACCATTAAAATTTGAAGAATGGCAAGATTTTAGACCTCAGACGGTTTTTGTCTCAGCAACACCTGGGTCTTTTGAATTGGAAGAAACAGCAGGGATTATGGTCGAGCAAATTATCAGACCAACGGGACTACTAGACCCAGAATGTATTATAAAACCAGCGACTAACCAAGTTGAAGATTTGATAAGCGAGATTCAATATACGATAAATAAAGGATTCCGCGTTTTAGTGACAACATTAACTAAAAAAATGTCAGAAGATTTAACAAATTATCTACAAGAATTAGGGTATAAAGTATCATATTTGCACTCTAATGTTCATACTCTTGAACGTATGGAAATCATAAGAGATTTACGCCAAGGTACTATAGATATTATTGTTGGTATTAATTTATTGCGGGAAGGTTTAGATATTCCAGAATGTGGACTTGTTGCAATACTCGATGCTGATAAAGAAGGTTTTTTGCGTTCTGAAGTCTCATTAATTCAAACTATCGGCAGGGCTGCAAGGAATAGTCAAGGAAGGGTAATACTCTATGCAGATCGCAACACCAAGTCTATTGATAAGGCAGTAAGTGAGACATATAGGAGAAGGAAAATTCAGGAGGAATATAATGAGCAACATGGTATAGTACCGCAGACAATTAATCACCATATCCATGCACTAATCGAATTAGACAAATTGGATAGTAAGTTAGATAATAAAAAACAAACTCATATATTATTAGACAATCCAGTGAAATTGAAAGCTCATATCGATAGATTAAAGAAGGAAATGTATGAAAAGGCTAGTAATTTAGAATTTGAACAGGCGGCAAAAATACGAGATCAAATTAATGTACTAGAAGAAGCAGCCTTAGAGCTAACTTAATTTAAAGTACTTTCTGTTCCAATTAACCATTAGTTTGGGATAAGAATAAGCCTTTTAAAGAATGAGTAATAGTAATGTACTGGTTAGGGGATGAAAAAAATAAGCAATACCGCAAAAATAATGAAAACAGCTATTAGTGGATCATAAAAATCTGTTATATTTATAGATATAACCGAATTTGGAATAACTTGTTATACCGCATTCAGGTTATTTATTACCGTGTATCATCACAACACTCGCAAAAATACGTTGATGAGTTCTGTTTTAGATATAATAACAGAGATAATTACGATATGTTTAATTTGTTGGTAAAACAAGCTGTTTTGTAAAATTGGAATATTCTATATGTATACTAAAAGATTAGAAGCATCTGTAATGCATGATATCTTAGTCCAACTTGATAATCTTGGTTGGATTGTCGATGAGAAAGACCCAAAATGTAACGTCTTTCAGCAAAGAGTGAAACTTACAAAGCAAAAAGAATTACTTAACGGTAAAATACCTGACTTTGTACTATACAAGGAAGGAAGTAACGAACCAATAATAATAATTGAGGCAAAAAAACCGAATGAAAGTATACAATTAGCAATGAACCAAGCATTGAATTTGTATGCTAAACCACTAAATACGCCACTTATATTTGCTTATAATGGTAGTTATATTGAAACACAATATTTGTATAATGGACGTAATCTTAAAATTGATGGGGAAGATGTAAGGCAATTTATAAATCACCATACGGCACTCAGATTTGTTAATGAGGGTTCTGAAATACTATCTGCGGTAAACTTTATTCAGCATTCAAGAGACGAACTTATTAAGGTATTTAAAAGTGCAGCTAATTTACTAAGAGAGGATGGATTACAAGCTGGTCTTGATAGATTTGGGGCATTTTCTGATATTTTGTTTTTAAAAATTCTTGATGAAATTTCTGTTCTAAAGATGTGTGGAAGTGAAGAGAATACATTAGATGAGTATCTTAGATGGAGTTCATTTACTAAGAGAAAAGGAAAAGAATTGTATCAATATGTAAAAGATGTTGTTTGGATTAAGATTAACAAGAAATATGGTGATATTTTTAACGAAGCATTTCCTATTAGTTCACCTGATATTTTTGAAGAAATTATTTGTGAGCTTTCAAAACTTAACCTTACAGCTTCAAATAGTGATGTGAATGGTGATGCTTTTGAGTATTTTTTAAAAAATGCTTACCAAGGCATCAAAATTAAAGATTTAGGCGAATATTTTACACCTAGAAACATTGTAAGAACAATGATAAGTATGGTTAATCCTAAAATTGGCGAAACCATTTATGACCCTTTTTGTGGTACAGGAGGGTTTTTAATTGAAGCGTTTAGATATTTAAAAATCAGAACTTCGTTTAACGATGAGATGCAAAATATTCTAAGAAAAAAAACAATTTATGGTTCTGAGATTACTGTAAATGCAAGAATTGCAAAAATGAATATGATTTTGTTCGGAGACGGACATAGTAATATCAAAAAACAAGACACCATTTCTGATTATGTAAATCAAAAATATGATATTGTAATTACAAATCCACCATATTCGCAACAAACAAGGTTTGGGTATTTGTATCCCATTCAATCAAATAATGGGGACGCTATTTGTGCTTTGCATTGCTTTGAAGCTTTAAAACTAGGTGGTAGAGGTTGTTTACTTGTAAAAGAAAATTTTCTTTCAGATGGGGGCGATGTTGGAAAGGTAAGAGAGTATATTTTTAATAACTCATCAAATGTTTCTATTGTTTCATTGCCAAGAAAGCTTTTTGAACCTTACACACCAACAAAAACAAGCATTGTATATTTCGAGAAAAACAGAAAGATATCAAACACATTCTTTTTTGCAGTTAATGCGGTCGGTCATGAACTTGGTTCAAGAAAGAAGCCAATTAAGGACAATGATTTGCCAGCTGCACTTGATGCTTTCAATAATAAAAAGACTGTTTCGGAAATTGAGTCTGCTATAATAGCATCAACTGAAATCGCCAAAAATGGTTATAGTTTATGGATTTATGATTATTTTGATATTTTTGCTAATTTAAAAGGCGAGATTATAAAACTTGGTAATTATATTGAGGAGATAACAGAAAAAACAGAGCCGTCTTTACAGCCAATTACAGATTTTAGAATTTTAGGTGTAAGTAATAGTATTGGTGTTTTTGACAATGAAATTTTAAAAGGTGAGGACATAAACCAAAAATACAAGCAGGTTCAAGCTGGAGATTTGGTATATAATCCGCATAGGATTAATGTTGGTTCTTTAGGTTTAGTCTTTGAGGATTTAAGCGGTGGTTATGTAAGTGGTATTTATATTGTCTTTAGAGTTTTAAAAAAATTCCAAGATACTCTACCATCCGAATATTTATTACATATTTTAAAGTCAAAATATTATTTAGCCATTATTGGCAAATACGATACAAAATATGGAGCTGTTAGAGCAAACTTAACTTATGAACAGCTTTGTAATATACACATACCATTACTTAAAAAAAATGAAATGAAAGAATTTTTAGAAAAAATAAGTAAACTAAATAATATCACGGAAGAATTTCAGAAAATTAAAAATAATCTTAAAGAATCTATACATAAAATTTTACCTCATTTATGAATTAAATATAATTTTATGTTAGTCAGGGAATGATGGCGAAAAGTTTTAAGTGTAAAAAGACAAATATACTATTTGAAGAATATAAGTATGATAAGAAATTCTTTGAAATATCCCAAAAAGCTCTTATTAAGTTTGCAATGATTGATGCAGCAAATATCTTAGACGATTTGATTATACCCACTGCAAATAGATTAGAGAAATTGCAAGGTGACAAGGCTAATAAATATAAATGATAAATGGAGAATATGCTTTGCTTGGAACAATGGTGATGCTTACGAAGTAGAAATAATTGATTATCATAAATAAAATGTAACTTACATGCATAAGATTAATCCTATACATTCTAGGGAAATACTTAAGACTGAATTCTTAGAACCTTTCGGTATTGCAGCTTATAGATTAGCTAAAGATATTGAAGTACCCATTAATAGAATAACAGATATCCTCAATAAACAAAGAAATATTAGCACTGAAACCGCTCTATTACTAGCAAAATATTTTGGTTTATCAGATAGTTTTTGGATTAGAGTGCAAGCAAGATATGATGAGGCAATAACTAATACCATTTCTCAAAACTAAATTGCTACTCGGAGTACGAGTGTCGAGTATCGGAGCGTACAACTAATCACACTACTGGACAAAAGAGATGGGGTGGTTGCAAGAGCTAGTAAATAGAGTATTTTAGATTGAACACAAAAAAATCTGTGGTACTCTATGTTACTAGCCGAATTACTATATAATCATTTTGAGATGAAAGATTCAAGACTAAATACGTTCAAGAGATGGGATATCGAAGCTGCCTTTAAAGGGTGCAAAAGTAATGGTTTTAGAATGGAAGATGCGCATATAAAGAGTAAAGTGCGATTAGAGAATTTTATAAAATGTTTATTTATAGCATATGCAATGGCAATAAAAATAGGAGCAATTGGAGAGCAAGAGCAACCGATAAAAATGAAGAAAACGCTAGGATGTAGGAGTTATTCTGTACTACAGTTAGGTATAAGATCAATTAAACAAGCTTATAGTCGTTCTAAGCAATTTTTTGATTCCTTAATCATAAAATTGTTTAAGTTACACTTTGTGCAACCAACCTAACCTTTTTGTCCAGTAGTGTGACAACTAATACGTGAGGAGCGGAGATTATGAAGTACGACGACGTGATGATTAGTTTTCAGAAATGGTATAAGGAGAGAATATTTGACCACCTTGCTTCTATTCATCCTTTAGCTGCCATGGGGAAAAGACATAATGTTAATAATAATAAAGATTCAGATTATTTGACATAAAGTAACACTCGATAATCAAGTTTTTTAAAATTGTTAAAAAAATTATATTTTGCAGAGGAAAAAACCTATACTTTAGTGCTGTTAATACTACTTATAAAATAAATTTTATAACCTTATTAACCTAAGAGTTTCAGTATTATAAAAACTAACACAAAAATTTGCCTTGCAATAAGCCAATTGTTATGACTTAGAAAAAACTTGATTATCGAGTAACAAATTACATACTATACCGCAACTAAATATGTCTTTGGAGAAAACATGCAATCAAATCGGTTATATTTATTTAGAGATACGCGTTTTTTGCCTATCTTCATAGTACAATGTTGTGGTTGTCTAAATGACAGTCTACTAAAAAATGCGTTAATTATATTAATTACCTATAAACTATCTAGTCAATTGGTAGAATCAACCCAATTGCTTGTGCTAGCGGCTAATACCGTTTTTGTATTACCTTTTGTAATATTTGCAAGTATTGCAGGGCAAGTGGCTGATAGGTACGAGCGATCAACTTTAGTTAAAATCATTAAATTATTTGAACTATCCATAGTGCTTTTTGCTACTTATGGATTTTTTGATAATAGTTTAGTAATACTTTTTTTATCTATATTTCTTATGGGTATACATTCGACATTTTTTGGACCAATCAAGTATAGTGTTCTACCAGACCATTTATACCGAAATGAGTTATTGGGAGCTAATGGATTCGTTGAGGCAGGAACATTTATTTCTATTTTAGTTGGTACTATTATTGGAGGATACTACACCATAAGTGGCAATTTAATAATCACTATTCTGATAATAATTGCTATAGTTGGCGTTATTGCTAGTTATTTTATGCCAAAATCGAATAACTCTAACTGTGAAATTAAAATAAATTTAAATTTATTTCGTGAAAGTATAGAAATGATTAAATATGCCCAAGCTAAAAAGCAAGTATATTTGGCAATTCTCGGTATATCTTGGTTTTGGTTTATCAGTGCAGCAATACTTGCTCAAATTCCATCTCTTGCTAAAAATACTTTTGGAGCAGATGAAAATGTTGCTAATTTATTCCTTGCAACATTTTCAATTGGAGTAGGGGTTGGCTCTTTTTGGTGTAGTAAGATTTTTGGCAATGAGATTACCACGAAATATGTTTTTGTCTCAGCGATTGGTATCAGTATATTTGGGATTGATTTATTTTTTGCCAGTCGAATTAGTGCAGTGCATTATGAACCGGAACAATTAAAGAGTATATTTGTCTTTTTATCTAAAAAGCATAATTGGCGGATTATTATAGACTTATTTTTTATATCTGCCATTGCGGGGTTATATATTGTTCCACTTTTTGCAGTATTACAATATTTTAGCTCCTCAGCTCATCGCAGTAGAATAATTGCTATAAATAATTTTGTTAATGCTTTATTTATGGCTGGGTCTACTGTAATACTTTCTTTATTATTCTATTGGGAATATTCGATACCATCCGTTATACTATTTATTAGCCTGCTTAACATAGTGGTAGCTTATTATATTTATCAATTAATTCCTGAAGTAAAAATAGTACCTTTTGCTGTTAACCGAGCTATTTTAAAATTTCTTTTTGATTGTATGTACAGAGTGGAAGTTAAAGGCATTGAAAATTTTTATAAAGCTGGCAAAAGATCAGTAATTATAGCTAATCATATTTCATATATTGATCCTGCCTTACTTGCAACTTATCTACCTGAAGAAATGACTTTTGCCATTAATACAACTATAGCTAAAGCATTGTGGGTAAGACCATTTCTAAAAATGGCAAAAACACTGCCGGTTGATCCCACTAATGCAATGGCTATAAAAACTTTGATTAGAGAGGTGCAAAAAGATAAAAAAATTGCTATATTTCCCGAAGGAAGAATAAGTATTACTGGTTCCTTAATGAAGATATATGAAGGACCTAGCATGATTGCTGAGAAATCTGATGCGACAATTCTACCTGTAAGAATAGATGGTACACAATTTACTCATTTTTCCAAACTTAAAAATATACTAAAAACACGGATATTTCCTAAGATTACTATCACTATTCTACCACCAGTAAAATTTCCTTCTAAGCCAAATATAGATAATAGGGAAAAGCGTAAATATATAGGTCAGGCTCTTTATGATATCATGGCTGATATGATGTTTGAAAGCTCTGATTATCAAAATACTATATTTCAGTCTCTAATTGAGACAGCAAAAGCTTACGGTTTTAACAAAAAAATAATACAAGATATTGATGATAAATCTGTTACCTATCGCCAATTAATATTGGGATCTTTTACTTTAGCAAATTTAATAAAACAGGATACGGAAGTGGCTGACTATGTAGGTCTTATGCTACCTAATATGGTTGAAACTATGGTTACTTTTTATGCTATGCAAGCCTGCTGCCGTCGACCAGTTATGATTGACTATATGAGTGAGGTGAGCAATATAGTGGCTTCATGTAAAACAACGTCAGTTAAAATGGTATATACTTCAAAACAGTTTGTTGAAAAAGCTGGATTACAGGAAGTGGTGGCAAAAATCTTAGTAGACAATATAAAAATTATTTACCTTGAAGATTTAACACAAAGAATTGGTTTATATTTAAAAATTAAGGCTATTATTGCCAGCTTCTTCCCACAAAGTTATTACAACAACATATGTAGCAGTTATGATGATAATGATCCATCAGTTGTAGTATTTACTTCGGGTATTTCAGCAACAGCTAAAGCTGTAGTATTATCACATAGGAACTTGCAGGCTAATAGATGCCAACTTCTAGCTAAGGTACATTTTAGTCCTGATGATTTTGCCTTTATGGCTTTACCGCTTTTTCACTGTTTTGGTTTATCTGGAACAATAATGATGACACTCAATGCTATACCAGTGTTTCTTTACTCGTCTTCTCTGCATTATAGGAGTATTCCTGAGGTAATATACGATATCGGAGCGACAATTATGTTTGGTACGGATATATTTTTGTATGGTTATGCTGTCTATGCTCATCCTTACGATTTTTATTCTATAAGATACGTATTTGCCAGTAGTGAGAAACTGAGAAAAGACACAAGGGAATTATGGCTTGATAAGTTTGGTATAAGAATTTTTGAAGGATATGGTACGTCAGAAACATCTCCAATAATATCTTGTAATACCTCAATGCATTATCGTGCTGGAAGTGTAGGGCGTTTGATGCCTAAAATAGAATATTATATTAGACCAATTCACAATAGACCTATTGCAGAATTTGCTTTTGCTGAGGAATTTAAAGAAACCACGGAGCTTCGAGCCGTAGCGTACTCAAATGTATTTGAAGAGCAGAGTACCGATAGTACGGATAAATTACCAGCAGAAGTAGAGTTTCAAAAGAGATCTAATAGGTCTATTGGAATAGAGGGGATAGGACAACTATTCATCAAAGGACCAAATATTATGCTTGGCTATATGCACTCTAATAATCCTGGAATTATCCACCCTACATCATCAGAGGATTTGGGTTTGGGATGGTATGATACTGGAGATATAGTAAAAATTGATGAAGATGGATATCTTACCTTATTAGGTCATATTCAGCAATTTGTTACAATAGAAGAAGTAATGTCACTGATATTAATAGAGGATTTAGCTAATATGATCGATGTTGATAGTAAGCATGTTGCTATTTGCCCTGATGATGATAATAAAGACAAACAGATTTTTCTATTGACCACAAGTCAGACCATAAATAGTGAAAAATTCATAGAAATAATGCATAAAAATTCAATAGACTCAAACCAAAAGAATATACCAGTTATTATCCCTGTTAAAGAAATACCAATTCTACCAATAGGTAAAGTAAATTATCGGCAAATAACTAAAATGCTTGAAAATTATAGAAAAGTAACTAAAATGCTGAAATAAGGTACATGAGTGTCATATATGGACGCCAATATAGTAGACTTCCTGCATAATTCTACTTTTGCTGGTAATTTGTGCGTCGATCCGGTACTCGAATCCTCACGTACATTTGAGTACGCTGCGGGTCGAGGTTCCGTGTCTCCTACAAATTCCTCAGCAAAAGCGAATTCTGCAGGAAGTCTACTATATAACTTGGACTAATAAACCATTTATAACAAACTAATCTATTTAATAGAAAAATATTATGCATAATGTTGTTGGTAAAGTATTATTAATTATTGTTGTTGTTCTTCTAGCATTATTTGCTTATAAAACTATGAAGACTCCTAGTGCTTCTACTACGGTTTCGATTAACACTCTTGATCAGCAAGTGTTAGACAAAAAAGAAGAAGTGGAAAAAACTGAACAAATTATAAAAGAATATTTGTTAAATAATCCCGAAATAATCATTCAGGCAATAGAAGGTCTTCAGCAGCGTAAAATGCAAGAAATGGAAATAAAAACTGGCGAATATATAAAAGATAATAAATCTGAAATAGAAGATTCTCTTACATCTCCTGTACTTGGTAACCCGAATGGAGATGTAGTCATCGCTACTTTTTATGATTATAACTGTAGTTATTGTAGAAAAGGTCATAACTTTATTAACCAGTTAATCAAATTAGATACGGGGGTTAAAGTCGTTTTAAAACCATTCCCGATTCTTGGTGATGCATCTAATTATGCTGCAACTATTGCTTTAGCTGTTTATAAAACCACTCCGAGTAAGTTTCAAGATATTCATGATGGTTTAATGGACTTAAAATCTATTACCAAAGAATCTGTAGAAAAATTGTTACTAGTAAATGATCTAAATCCTGAAGTAATTGCGGAAGAAATCAATAAAGATGAAATAAAAAATCTCATCGACAAAAATGTTAAGTTAGCAAAGGGTTTAAAAATACAGGGAGTACCTGCTTATATTATTAATGGTAAATTAATAGCAGGAATGGTAGATCTAGACCAATTGCAGACGATAGTTGCTGATATACGAAGTCAAAATAAGTAGTTTCGTTGTTATCCGAGCTACGGTGCATGGAGACTTTGCCTAAAAATGCCAATGTAAGTAATGGTACTACAAGACCAAAAACGATGTTGACAACGCAATTCTTCAAAGTAGTACCAAACAAAATGCTAAGCATTATGTAAAAACAAACTATTAGAAGCAGTTTGTTAGGAGCTGACACTTGATATAGTGCTATCAAGTTCATAATGGAAGAAGCAAAAATGCTCGAAAATCAATATGTTAGATAGTTATTTCTTAGAAACCGTTTGGCAGTTCATATTTAGGTTGATAACCGCATAATATAAAGTTATAATGTTCATTACAACATTCACACAAATTAAAGAAAATTTATGTCTAGATTAAGCTTAGATGTTTCGGATGAATTCCACCTTAAGCTAAAGATGCTTACCACTTGGAAGGGCATTAGTATAAAGGATTTTGTAATACAAACATTAAACAAACAAATTGAATTAGAGTATAAGCCTTATGTATCCAAAAATGTATTGAATGATGAAACAATAAAAACTATAGAAGAATCACATCAAGGTATTAATTTAAACTCTTATGATTCGAAGGAAGAATTTTTTGGACATCTTGATAGATTACAAGAAGAAGTAGAACAAGAGGTAGCTAAAGAGAATAAGAAGGCAAATAGTGACCTTTAGAATACTTTCTACCAATAAGTTTGACAAAGAATTTAAGTTAATGCTTAAACGGGGTAAAGATAGAAAAAAATTAGATAAGTTTATTGATTTAATAGAGAAAGGGCTTAATCAAGATGTTGAATATCATCTATTGTTGCCAAATAAATACCGTTTGCATAAGTTATCTAACAATTATTCAGCCCTTTGGGAATGTCATTTAGAGCCTGATTGGCTATTAGTTTTTGAGTTAAATAATAAAACCTTAATATTAGAAAATACAGGTAGTCATAGCGATTTATTTAAGAGCTAACACTTAATATCAAACGATCAAGTTCATAATGGAAGAAACAAAAAAGTAAAAATGCTTGAAAATCAATATGTTAGCTAGTTGTTTCCTAGAAGAGTATATACCTAATAACTCAAAATCAACATATCTCGATCTATTCTGAAACCTTTGAAACGCTCTAATAACGACATGCCGAGTAACGATACGTCAAGACCGCCAGTACCTATGTGAGCTTCAACATTTCTAAAAAAAGCTCCTCTACCAATCTCAACACTATTTAATCTCACTGGAGCAGCCCTACTCGTACCATTAGCTGTAGAGTAAGTTCTAGTGTAATTTAGTTTTGATAAGTCAAATCCTAGCATTTTAGCATCACTAATAGTAAGAGCAACATCACTTCTCATCTTCGAGATAAATATGAGCAGAAATTATGCTATAGAACGTGAGTATTATGCGACGAGTGGAGTGTAGAATTAAATTCTCGTTACTGACTACATTTTTTCACCTGTGGAATTTTATAATAAAGAAATACTGATAAAAGTGTACTTTAATGACAAGAGTTTTTATTTGAAACAAAACAATGGTAATACACATAAGAAGCATTATGTTGACTAATTTTTAGTATGTCAAGTAGAAAAGTGATGTTTACATGACTACAAACTTCATGCCAAAACCACTGCGAACCTGATTCTTTAGACGTTTCAAGCACTTTTTCGTCTCGAAGATGAGTCACTTGCTCCGGTATCAATCATAAATTTAATTTTTATTCCGTTTACCACGGCGTTAACGTAGAAATGCCCATCGTTACTACGACTAATTACTAATTCTCCTTGTTTATTGACCCAATTATATGATGGTATTAGTACGGATATGACTCTTTGAGCGGCGTAATTTAACTCAAACTTGAAAGCATAACCAGTAATTATAATTAAGAAAATTCCACCCCAAGTTAATAATTGAATAGAGAGTATCCTTATACCTTTTTGACTAAAGGAATTATAAACTATACTGATAATCACCAAAATCATTATAAAACAAGTTATACTTTTTTGGTTATCCCAAGAAAAAGCAGCAAATTGTGCAGCTACTAGTTTACGTACACAGAAAGTAATGACAATACTAATGCAGAGAATAATTATTAACTTTATAAGACTTTTATTACTCACATTAAATCACCTATATTCTCTAAAAATAATCTTGCTCTATGAGATTTGGGTTTTTTAAAAAACTCTACTGCCGGCTGATCAGCTAAAACTTGTCCGTGATCCATAAAAATTATCCTATCGGCTATGGCTTTGGCAAATTTAATATGATGAGTAACTACAATCATGGTTATTTGACTTTTAAATAAAGATATAATTTCAATAATATCTTTAATATTTTCAGGATCTAAAGCTGAAGTAGGCTCGTCAAATAACATTATTTCTGGATTCATCATCAAGGCTCGGCAAATCGCCACTCTTTGTTTTTGTCCCCCAGATAAATTGACAGGAAAGGCGGTAATTCTTTGTCTTAAACCAAATTGTTCTAATAATTTCTCTGCCTTAGCAATGGCAGCCATTTGCTTCATTCCTAAAATATTAACAGGAGCATATATTAAATTATCTTGGACATTTAAGTGCGGGAAAAGATTAAAAGCTTGAAAAACCATGCCAATTTTAAGACAAAGCTTCCTTTTATTTTTTTGCGTCAATTTTTTGTCATCGATTAACACATGCCCACTGGTAGGAACTTCTAAAGCATTAATAATTCGCAATAAAGTAGATTTACCACTACCAGAAGATCCTATAATCGCTATAGTTTCTTTTTTCTTGAATTCAAGACTAATATCTTTAATAGCATAGGTTTTGCCATAGTTTCTTGAAACCTTATCGAGTATTATCATATACTCCTAATAATTTGAAAAGTTGATAGACCTACGTGAATTCGGGATAAGAATTATCCCGAATTGGGGTAACTCAGGTTTGCTAAACTATAAATTTGTAACCATCATATAGAGGTTTTATATTACTTGGCAATATTTTTGATATCTCATGGTAATCAATAAAATGATTCATATTCGTTAATAATATTTGTTGGGGTTTATATTCATCGTTCCACTGTAAAATTTTATCTAATCCTGCATGGCAATCATTAGATTCATACGCCATACAGTCTAATATCCAAACATTGATATTTTTCAAGAATGGTTTAGATTCTGCCGGAAAAGCTAGCACATCACTAGAATATACAAAATCATCCATTCTAATACCTAAACTATCTATGGAACCATGATGTTGTCTGAAAAATTGTACATCTATGGTATTAATTTTAAATTTTGCAAAAAAATCTACCGGTCTTGCAATCAGTTTGTCTAGAGCAAATAAATGTTGGTGACGATTCTCAGTTTTCAATGCTGTGCTACTGTCAGAAAAAATTTCTAGTGGTGTCTTTTGGAAAAATGGAAATATACGTAAATCATCAATACCGTTAACATGATCTGCATGATAATGGGTTAATATAGCACCGTCCAATTTTTTAATCTTTTCTCGCATTAGTTGATTTTTGATGTCAAAACCAAAATCAACAAGAATTTGACTATTACCATCATCGATGTATATTGATGATCTAGTTCTTTTATTGTAACTTGAAGTAGAAGTGCATATATTGCAATCACAATTAATTATCGGCATACCAAGTGATGAGCCACATCCTAGCACTGTTATTTGTAGCATATACTAAACCAAACAAAATTGAAATTGAAAATGTTTGAACTTTTATATAATTTCCATGGTCTTAATCAAGAGATATTCTTGTGGATCAATAGAATTACTAACCATTTTAGCATAATAGCTTATATTCTACAAATTATCTCTTATTGTTTTAATATTACCAACTTTGCTATCGTTTATTTTATATATTGTGGATATTTCTATATCCAGTTAAAAAAGATTCAAGATTTTAATCAGCGTCAGATCAAATTTTGGTCTATATATAATAAAATGGTAATGATTGGTATAATTTATGCTATATTTGGTTGTACTTATGCTCTATTTAAGTTTTCAGTTAATATACCTAGACCATTTTGCTCATTGCCTCTTAATAGTTTTGTAACAATTGCTAATGTTGAAGTTGAAAGATGTTTATCCAGCTTTCCAAGCAGTCACTTCGGATTAGCATTAATGGTATCCTACTGTATTTGGCCATATATAACAATGGGGCAAAAAATTATAGCCTTTTTGATTGTTTTATTAGTGGCAGTCTCACGTATTACTCTTGCTATGCATTACCCAGCTGATATTATTTATAGTTTCTTTATCACCATAGTGATTATAATAGTTAGTAAAATGATTTTTAAAATTTTTACCAACAATTTAATAAAATGGTTTGGTGAAAGGATTCTTTCTCTATTATATCATTATTTTCTAGACCACTAATATAATTAATGATTTTTATTTTGAATAAATTTCACTTATGTTTTATAGTAGTAAGATACTAAAAAAACTCTTATTATAGCTTCAAATTTATGCAAAATATGGAAATTATTGAGACTATCTCTACATCCGTATCATGTTTTGGCAAAGAACCACCTTTTGATCATCCGAGAATTTATTTGGAGATTGATTCAACCAAAGGATCTATTGTGTGTCCTTATTGTAGTAAAACATTTGTGTTAGTAAGTAATGAAGATAAAACTCCTGTCAGATAGTACTATAAACCGCATCGCTGCTGGGGAAGTAATTGAACGACCAGCTTCGGTGGTAAAAGAACTAGTTGAGAATGCTATTGATGCAGCTAGCACTAAGATAGATATAAGCTTACAGCAAGCAGGGAAAAATCTTATTATTATTTCTGATGACGGAATAGGCATGTCTGAGGAAGATCTAAAAATTGCCGTAGAACGTCATACTACTTCTAAACTTGATGAGTCAGATTTACAAAATATTCACACTTTTGGCTTTCGCGGAGAGGCATTACCTTCAATATGTTCTGTAAGTAAGATGTTGATTACTTCAAAGGCACGTGGGGCTGATAGGGCTTATCATATACAATCTAGTGGTGGGCATAATAAAGAGATTAAACCTACCATTCATAACGAGGGTACTAAGATTGAAATACGTGATTTATTCTTTGCCACCCCTGCAAGACTAAAGTTCTTAAGATCTGATAAAACTGAATTGGCAGCTTCGGTTGATGTAATCAAGAAAATTGCATTAGCTCATCCTAAAATCAGTATTAATTTATCTCATGATGGCAAAAATATCATAAAAGTAAAAGGTCAAGATGGAAATTTTGATGATCTGTTAAAGCAAAGAATAATTGATATATTGGGTTATGATTTTATTGAAAATTCTGTCCATATTAATCTACAAAGACCAGAAATATCAGTATATGGCTTTACCAGCCTTCCTACCTTTAATAGAGCTTCTGCTGAGGATCAGTTTTTATTTGTTAATAATAGACCCGTTAAGGATAAATTACTACAAATCGCTCTAAGACTAGCTTATCAGGATTATTTAGCTCGGGATAGACATCCAGTTTCAGTTTTGTTTCTACAGATAGATCCCCACATGGTTGACGTTAATGTACATCCTGCCAAAACAGAAGTAAGGTTTCATGATCCAAGTACCATACGGGGATTACTGATAAGCTCTATCAAAGATGCCCTTGCTACTAGAAGTCATATGGTGTCAACAAATATTGCCACAACTGCCTTAGGTCTTTTTCGAAATACTACTACTAATAATAATTTTGTTAAAACAAATAAGGCATTTCAAAAGAACCCTACCTCTTCTTCTAACAAAGTATACTCAAATGATTTGGAGAATTGGAACGTAAAACAAGGGGTGAGCGAACGGAGCGTACATGAAGTACGTGAGTACGCGAATACCCCGCAGTTTTGCGAAACCAATTCTCCAAATCATTTGAGTATATATCCAAATAGTTTGAGTATATCTGATAATATCAGTACTTATAAGTCTCAAAATTTAACCATTCCTAGGCACAATGATAGTTCTAATGTTCAGCAACAATTAATAAAGACAGACCCACATGCTAAAGTAGAAGTGTTAGAGGATGATATCCTAGACCTAGATTGTAATAATAAACCTCTTGCAAAATTCACTTCTACTAGGGAATCTGCAGGAGGATTGAAACCTCACCCTTCAAGCAGTACGGCAAATTTCGTTACGGATTCGAGTCTAGCACCATTGCCTAAATTACCAGCAGAAGTAGAGTTATGCAAAAAGTCTAATGTTGCACTCGGAGCAGCAAAAGCTCAAATGCACGGCACTTATATAATATCACAAACAGCAGATAGTATTATTATCGTAGATCAACATGCAGCACATGAGCGTTTGGGATACGAGAAAATTAAGCAAATGATAAGTAACAATGGCTTAATTAAGCAAAGATTACTCATGCCTGAGATAGTAGAATTACCAGATGTCAAAAGAGCTGATTTATTGTATAATAAAAAGGATGATCTTTCTAAATTAGGTTTAAGCCTAGAAAAATTTGGCGAGCGGTCCATCATTGTATCAGAGACTCCAAGCTTACTTGGAAATACCGATATAAACCAGCTTACCCAAGACTTGGCAGATAATTTATCTGATCTTGGTGAAAATATTTCCTTGATTCAATTGATTGAACATGTTACAGAAACCTATGCATGTCATTATGCTATCAGAGCAGGTCGTAAATTATCTTCTGAAGAAATGAATGAATTATTAAGACAAATGGAAAAAACCCCATTTTCTGGTCAGTGTAATCATGGTAGACCAACTTACATCGAACTCAAACTCAAAGATATTGAGCGATTATTTGGACGTAGGTAACCTGAGGTTACGCGAATTTGGGATAAGAATTTGTCAATTCTTATCCCAAATTCGCGTAGGTTAGGTAACTTGAATTCGGTGTAACAAGTTACATCGAATTCAGTATTATATATAGAAACAATCAGGTTTGAAGCGGCTGCCCACCTGATTGTTAAAATATAATACTCCATTCAATATGTGATTTTAATAATTAAAATCACATATTGAATGATGAAAAAAGTTAAAATGCACCCGCGTCAGCCGCTTCAAGAGTGCATTTTTCCTTATAGCAAAGCAAGTATCGATATAAGAATTAATAATTCTTATATCGAACTGAGGTTAGGTAAGTTTTAAACTGTATAAAAAAATAATGTAATGTCTAACTATAATAATATATTCGATCACCATATAACTAGAATTAAACAAGAAGGAAGATATCGTGAATTTGTTCCTGTTCAAAGACAGGCAAATAACTTTCCATCTGCTTGGTATGGTAATAAAGAAATTGTAATGTGGTGTATTAATGATTATCTTGGTATGAGTAAGCATCCAGATGTTACCAAAGCTGCGTTAGATGCTATATCCAAATATGGAATTGGTTCTGGTGGTACAAGAAATATAGGTGGCAATAATAGCAGCATAATAGAATTAGAGAAGGAACTAGCAATCCTACATAATAAAGAATTAGCTCTAGTTTTCACTTCCGGTTATGTTGCCAATGATACTAGCCTTGCAACACTGGCAAAAATAATGCCTAATATAGTTTTTTTCTCAGATGAGTTAAATCACGCTTCTATTATTTCTGGTATCTGTAATTCAAAAGCTGAAAAACATATTTATCGGCACATTGATGTTCAGCATCTTGAAGAATTACTCAAAACAGTGGATATTAATAGACCAAAAATTATTGTTTTTGAATCAGCTTATTCTATGGACGGATTATTTCCACCAATAGAAAAAATAGTGAATTTAGCTAAAAAATATAATGCTTTAACCTTTATTGATGAAGTACATACAGTTGGTCTGTACGGCAAACATGGTGCTGGCGTTGCCGATCTTCAGGGTTGTGCTGATAAAATTGATATGATTCAAGGAACGCTTGGTAAGGCTTATGGCACTATTGGTGGTTATGTTGTAGCCAATCGTCAAATTATCGATTCTATAAGGCTTACTGCACCAGGTTTTATATTCACCACCTCTCTACCTCCAGTTATTGCTTCAGCAGCAACTGCCAGTATTCGTCATTTAAAAAATTCTAATATGGAGAGGGAAACTTACCAAAAGGTAATAGCCAAGGTAAAAAAATCTTTTGATAAAGCTAAAGTAAATTATTTAAAAAATGATAGTCATATTATACCAATAATTATTGGTGATCCAATTAAAGCCAAACAAGCCTCTGAAATGTTGTTGGATAAATATAATATTTATGTTCAGCATATTAACTTCCCAACAGTACCACGTGGCACAGAACGTTTAAGAATCATCCCAACACCTAACCATACCGACCAAATGATTCATGACCTCACCACAGCCCTTGTTGAAATTCTTAGTACCCTCGATATATCACCATCAATCAATTCTTACTCTATAATAAAATTACCTTTACACCCTGCAGCGTAGCATAATTGCAATCAGTAGTTAATGTACATAGTAGCATTAACTACCAAAGATGCCATCACTATGTCATCAACTATGATTTTAATAGCAGGTGTAGCAATAATAATTCTTCTTACTAATACATTTTCTTCAATCGATTTCTAGGTTGTGTGAACATTTCTATCTAATGGTCAATTTCGTCGTTATTTTCGTTCTCGCCTCATCTTCGAGACGAAAAAGTGCTTGAAACGTCTAAAGAATCAGGTTCGCAGTGGTTTTGGCATGAAGTTTGTAGTCATGTAAACATCACTTTTCTACTTGACATACTAAAAATTAGTCAACATAATGCTTCTTATGTGTATTACCATTGTTTTGTTTCAAATAAAAACTCTTGTCATTAAAGTACACTTTTATCAGTATTTCTTTATTATAAAATTCCACAGGTGAAAAAATGTAGTCAGTAACGAGAATTTAATTCTACACTCCACTCGTCGCATAATACTCACGTTCTATAGCATAATTTCTGCTCATATTTATCTCGAAGATGAGTCTCGAATCCTCACGTACATTTAGTACGCTGCGGTTCTGCGAGCGAAAATGCCTATAAATTTACTCATTACATAGAAATGTTCACACAACCTAAAGAAAATAATGTATAATGAAAATTATTAAGAAATGAACTAACATGACCACATTTACTAGTATAAAGACTCCTCGCTGGCTATATCGTTTTGATACTTTTAAACGTGCTTTTGCTCTGCTACGTGAGGCTATGTACATAATGCGAGAACGCAAGATAAGTCAGTTAGAGATGGAAGGAGTAGTACAGCGTTTTGAATATACGTGGGAATTGACATGGAACGTACTTAAAGACTATCTAGAATATAAGGGGGTGATACTATCAACCATTACCCCAGCTACCGTACTTAAGGCAGCTATTGCCGCTAATTTAATTAAGAATGGTGAAGTATGGATGAATGCTTTAGATTCCCGTAATAAGATGTCACATACCTACGATTTCAAACAGTTTGAACAGATTATTATAAATATTGAAAAGGATTATTATCCTGAATTGGAGATCATGTATTTTAAGATGTATTTGGTGATGCTGAAATTTACAGAAGAAGAGATGGTAGATGAAAGTAAATATATCTAATCATGGATTAAGTAAGGAACAGTTAAACATACTGCGTAATATTTTGTTTCCCTTCTCAAAACAAATTGAGAGTGTTGGTTTGTTTGGTTCGCGTGCTACTGGTTCTTATCGTCCTAATTCTGATATTGATATAGTTATTTATGGTTCGCTTGATGAAAAAAACCTTGATCGTATATTTACTTTACTTAATGACAGTAACTTACCGGTTAAAGTAGATGTACAATCTTATGATCTGATCACCTATCCACCTCTCAAAGAACATATCGATGCTAACATGCTACTATTGTTTACGCATGACCAATTTGAAGAGGTCTAATAAAGGGGTTGGAAGTAGTGATATAGTCAATTCAGGAGGATTGGGTAGCAGGAGCGATGGAGCGACGCCTATATGTAATAGGCGAGCGAACGAAGGCGACGCTACCGACTTCTCATCAATTGACTGTAGTAAAAGATGAGCTTAAGTAATAGACTTCTTTCGAAACTCTACTTCTGCTGGTGATTTGTACGTCGATGCGGTACTCGAATCCTCACGTACATTAGAGTACGCTGCGGTTCTGCGTTCCGCGTCTCCTTCAAATCCCTCAGCATAAGCGAGTTTCGAAAGAAGTCTAATGTTCAAATAAGCATAAACATGAAAAATCCTTTATCGATATATATACACTGGCCGTTTTGCTTGTCAAAATGTCCATATTGTGATTTTAATTCTCATGTTGTAGATAAAGTAGATCATGATACATGGTTGAAATGTTATGAACTAGAGCTTGATCATTTCAAGGATATTATAGGTCATAAATATATAAAATCTATTTTCTTTGGAGGTGGAACTCCATCTTTAATGAAGCCATTTGTTGTTGAAGGAATAATTAAAAAAATAGCAAATTTAGCAATAATAGATGAGCAAACAGAAATTACTTTAGAAGCAAATCCCACTTCATTTGAGACTGAAAAATTTAGGGACTTTAGATCAGCTGGAATAAACCGCGTGTCAATTGGCGTCCAGTCTCTAGTGGAAGATGACTTAAAGAGTTTAGGACGACAACATGATGTAGGGCAAGCAATCAAAGCTATTGAAACAGCTCGCCATCTTTTCCCTAGAATATCTTTTGACCTAATTTATGCAAGAAGTAACCAAACTCTAGAAAGTTGGCAAGATGAACTTACCAATGCCATGAAACTTGCCTCAGGTCATATCTCACTGTATCAACTGGTAATCGAAAAGGGCACGTTATTTTATAAATTGTTTAACGAGGGAAATCTGACTATACCAAACTCAGATCAAGCAGCTGACCATTATGAGTGGACTAACTGCTATTTAAAGTCTCAAGGATATCTTAGATATGAAATATCAAATTATGCTATATTAGGTCATGAATGTAAGCATAACTTGACATATTGGCAATATGACAATTATTTAGGTATAGGTCCGGGTAGCCACAGCAGAGTTAACATGTGTGATAGTAATTTTACATCTAATCTCTATAGTATCATGATGTGGCATAAACCAGAAAAATGGTTACAAGCTGTAGATAGTTTAGGATGTGGTATTCAGCAGATTAATAAACTTTCTATGCAAGAAATAATTGAAGAAATGTTGATGATGGGACTACGTCTTGAAAAGGGTATAACTATTGATAGTATACAGAAAAGAACTGGTAAACAATTATTTGAGATTTTAGATATGGGAAAGGCAACATACTATAAAGAGCTAGGTTTACTTAGGTGGGATGAGGGATTAGGTGATAAAGGTCATATTAATCTTACAAACAAAGGTCTAATGTTACATAGCTATATAGTACCAAGGTTATTTAAAACCTCAGTTTTGGATTAAAATTTTTAATTTTAATCCAAAACTGGCTAGAATAATTTAAGTTCTTCAGAAAAATGCATTCTTGAATCGATTCTACGAATGCATTTTAATCTATTATCGCTAATAATCTTATTTTTATACCAATAAAAATAAGATTATTAGCAAATGAAATATTTAACAATCAGGCGTGATAGCCGCTTTAAGCCTGATTGTTTATTTTCTCATTCCAATTTCGGATTAATGAAATTAATCCGAAATTGAGGTTTAAATAGACTTCTTTGTATTAATGTATATGTTGGAACAAAAAGAGTTAGATAAGATACAGAAAAGGATTAAGACACTTAAAGCAAATAATCAAACAAATAATCATTTTCACCCTAAACTTAATCCAAAAAAAGAAATTGATGCGTTGGCTATAGCGTTAGATTTGTTTTCTAGTGTGATGCTGGGGTTTATTGTTGGTTTTACATTAGATAAATTGTTTAATTCTAAACCATTTTGTATTATAATATTTTTGTTGATAGGTATGCTTGCAGGTTTTAAAATAATTTGGCAAAAACTAAATAAGAAATAATGTCCCATAGTCCCTTAGATCAATTTGCAATAAAGAAACTAGTAGAAATTAATTTATTTGGTTTCGATATTAGTTTTACTAACTCTAGTTTGTTTATGTTACTTGCTGGAGTTGTAAGCCTCTCCTATTTTTATTTAGCCTTAAAAGGTAAAAAAATTATACCATCTAGATTACAGCTTAGTGCTGAAATAATTTATGATATAATTACAGTGATGCTCAATCAAAATGTTGGAGAAAAGGGGCGTAAGTTTATACCGTTCATTTTCACTTTGTTTATGTTTATTTTGTTATGTAACTTGCTCGGCATGCTTCCTTACGGATTCACTGTTACTAGCCATATTATAGTAACATTTGCCTTAGCAATTATGATATTTTTTATGGTTACAATTATCGGTTTTATTAATCACGGTATACATTTTTTATCAATATTTTTGCCTAAAGGTACGCCATCTTGGCTAGCTCCGCTTATGATTTTGATAGAATTATTTGCCTATCTAGCAAGACCTATAAGCTTATCTTTAAGGTTAGCTGCTAATATGGTAGCAGGACATATATTACTAAAGGTGATGGCAGGATTTATAGTTTCATTAATGATTTTCTTTAAATTTTTGCCAATTCCACTAATTGTGATCCTTATTGGATTTGAAATTTTTATAGCAATACTTCAAGCTTATATATTTACAATTCTTTCTTGTGTATACTTGAATGATGCTGTAAATTCACATTAGGTTTTGCGAAGGCTTCATTTTTATGGTCTTATAGATAAAAATGAAGTCATACGCAAGAACCTAGAATTTTTTATATTTAGGAGCTTATATATGGACGGAACATCTCTAAAATTTATTGGTGTAGGATTAATGGCTATTGGTATGTCAGGTGCTGCTATTGGCGTAGGTAGTATATTCAGTGCATTGCTGTCTTCAATTGCCCGTAACCCTTCAGCTACTGATCAATTACAAAGAATGGCATTCATTGGAGCTGGACTTACGGAAGCTATGGGCTTATTCTCGTTCGTAATTGCAATTTTATTAATATTTTCTTAAATAACTATGCCTCAATTTGATGTTACCTTTTATTGTTCACAAATCTTTTGGCTGGGGGTTGTTTTTAGTACCTTATACCTTCTAGTTCATAAGTTCATTGCACCACTAACTGAAAAGATTCTTGAGAACAGGCAAGCTTATATAGATAGCAATATTGCTAGTGCAGAAAGTCTTGGGGAAAAAGCTGATAGCTTGCACAAGCAATATACAAGTACGCTAGCAGAGATATCAAATATAGTGGAAAATATTAAAAAAGAAGCTAGGGATGCAATGGAAGCATCTCTGCTATCAAAAAAAATTCAACTCCATAATGAGTTGAAAGCACAAATTGCCAATAATCGTCATGATATAGAAACAACTAATAAATTATTTTGGATTGATGAAAATGACTCATGCATCGATTTAGCAAAATTGTTAATTCAAAAAATTACTAATCAAGAAGTTGATTTAGAATTACTAAAAGAATCTTACAAAAAGATAAAATAATGCAATTGTTTGACGAAAAATTTTGGCTAGCCATCTGTTTCCTAATTTTTGTGTATTTAGTCTATAGACCGATAAAAAATATAATTTTAAAATTGTTAGATGACAAAATTACAGCTATCAAAGACCAAGTCTTAGAAGCCCAAAAACTTAACAAAGATATGACGTTGTTATTTGAAAATGCTGCAGTCCAAATACAACAGATTGAAGTTTTAAGAGAAAAAATGATCAAAGATGGCAAAGAAACTACCAATAATATAATTAAGCAGCAAAACGAAGAATTTGATAAGTTTCTAGAAAGCAAAAAACTTGAGACTATAGATTTAATGAATAGGCAAAAGCTAGAAGCTTCTCAAATGCTACAATCTGAGTTTTGTGATAAAATGCTAGAATTAGTAGCTATATATATGCAATCTACAAAAAACGATTCCATATCAGATAGTGAGATAGCTAAGAGACTCATGGAAAATCCAGTATCTAAAAAATTTATATAATGTACCTAAATTCGATGTAAGACATCTGTTTAATAGTCCATCCTTGCCTTCGAATGTCACACCTGTGCGTAGGCAGAGGTCTAAAAAATAGCATAAAAGGTATGTTATATGGTTTTATATCCCAGCTTTCGTTTGGATGACATAATGGCGAGTAGGAGTGACATAATGACAAAGGTGCCCCCTAATGGCGATGATTACTTAAGCCTACTATTAATTTATTACATTGATACTTGAGGTTAAGTAGACTCCAATTCTTTAAAGTAGCAGAATATATAAGCTCATTTTAACATTAAAGGAGAAAAATAAATGATAAAGTATCCGCATGAACAGAGAAGTCTAACTAGAGAACAGAAAGAAGCAGTGGGCTTACTTTCAATTGGTACATTTTTAGAATATTTTGACTTGATGTTATATGTTCATATGGCAGCATTTCTTAATGAGTTGTTTTTTGAACCTGCTGATTCTCACTTCACTTCTTTAATGATGTCTTTTGCCTTTTGTACTACCTTTGTTTTTCGGCCGGTTGGTGCCTTAATATTTGGTTGGTTGGGTGATAATATAGGACGCAAATCTACTGTTATAATTACAACTTTTATGATGGCTGTATCATGTTTTGTCATGGCTAATCTTCCTACCTATGCTCAAATAGGAGTAGCTGCTACTTGGATAATAACAATTTGCCGTATTGTTCAAGGCATGACATCTATGGGGGAGATAGTAGGGGCAGGACTTTATTTAACCGAAACAATTAACCCACCAATCCAGTATGTAAGTGTGACATTGGTAGGTCTATCTGCTGTCTTAGGAAGTATGGGTGCTTTAGGAATTGCCTCACTTGTTACTTCCTATGGTTTTAACTGGCGTCTAGCATTTTGGATAGGTGCAATAGTGGCATTGATTGGTTTTGCTGCTAAAACAACATTGCGGGAAACACCTGAATTTGCTAATGCAAAACTTATACTAAAAAAGAAATATGAGAAAGCTAATATTGATATAAAAGCATTATATAATGATCCAGTCGTTAATGAAAAAATTAATAAAAAAACAATAATAGCGTTCCTTTTATTAGAATGTTCTACACCGGTATGTTTTTATTTTATCTATCTGCATTGTGGTACTATTCTCAAGACTGATTTTGGTTATACATCAATTGAGGTTATTCATCATAATTTTATTGTCTCTGTATTAGAGTTCTTAATCTTATCAATATTATCTTATGTAAGTTACAGAGTATATCCATTATTAACCGCAAAAATTATACTTATTATATATTCTATTGTTATTTTATTTTGTCCATATTGGCTAAATAATCTTCATTTTCCGTTTGAGCTATTTCTCATTCAGATAGTCATTATTTTATTTAAGTACTGTCATACCTCTGCTGCTCCAATTTTTTATAAAAGCTTTCCTATATTTAAACGTTTTACCTGTGTTAGCGTGATATTTTCTGTATCTCGTGCTTTGATGTACGTTATTACTTCTTTTGGTTTCATTTATATTATTGACTATTTTGGCAATTGGGGGATATTGATTATTATGATTCCTACAATTATAGCTTTTGCCTACGGGCTATTGCATTTTGAGAAGTTAGAAAAAGACTCTGGAAGTTACCCACAAAAGAGAACTACATAGTGTAACCTCAATTTAATGTAAGACATCGGTTTAAAATCATAGTTGATGACATCCGAAAGTGCAGAGATAACATCGGGAGTATTAATTAAACTTGCAAAAATTGTGACTAAAACACCACGTAAACCTTTCTTTTCCAGCAATTATCCAATTAGATTACGATCACCCTATATTAATCCTTGAACTGTAAAAATGTACAGTATAGAATCATCCACATGTCTAAAATAATTCGTTAACGAGGTAAAATATGAATATTTGTAGGTCCTATTCTGAACAGTTTGATAGTGGTTTTGTGTGGCGTTTGCTGTTTATCCTTTGTAGCATTGCTCTAATTACTACAGCATCGGATGCTTTTGCTTCTACTGATCCAGTAGGTGATGTGTTGTGTAAGATGATCAAAACATTTCG
The DNA here is from genome assembly GCF_964031105.1 of Candidatus Tisiphia endosymbiont of Myopa tessellatipennis. NCBI lineage: Bacteria > Pseudomonadati > Pseudomonadota > Alphaproteobacteria > Rickettsiales > Rickettsiaceae > Candidatus Tisiphia > Candidatus Tisiphia endosymbiont of Myopa tessellatipennis. The sequence continues at coordinate 693,478 of NZ_OZ035005.1, forward strand.
TGGTAATACAGCTCGTGGTATAGCAATTATTGGTATAGTTGTTCTAGGGATTCAAACTCTTAGAGGTCAATTAAAATGGGAAGTTGCATTGGTTATTGTGACTGGTGTTATAATATTGTTTAAGGCTCCCGAAATTATAAACATGGTAGCTAGTACTGCTGATGCTACTACAGCATGTACGGGAACTTAAGTCGTCTCTTAGCTTCATCTTAGTGCGGAGATCTAAAAAATAGCCTCAAAAGTTATGATATACAGATCTCTGCTTTCATAGGGATAGCATCTTTTTTGTTAGTTAATATTGCAAAATTCTTGTAAAATTGGAAAATTTAGATTAGTGAGTAACATATAATGTGGTATAATTTCGACGTAATATAAAACTACATTATATAATGATAAAACTTACTATAGATGGTACTGAAGTTGAAGTAGAGGAAGGCACAACCGTATTTCGTGCCTGCAGTAAGCTTGGTATAGAAATCCCACATTTCTGTTTTCATGAACGTTTAAAGATTGCCGGTAACTGCCGTATGTGCTTGGTGGAGATGGAAAAATCTCCCAAGCCCATTGCTTCTTGTGCTATGCCTGCCTCCTCAGGTATGGTTATCCACACTAATACCATAGGTGTTAAAAAGGCTCGTGAAGGAGTGATGGAATTTCTATTGATTAATCACCCCCTAGATTGTCCTATTTGTGATCAAGGAGGTGAGTGTGATTTACAGGATCAAGCCTTTAAATATGGTAAAGCAAGTTCTAGATTTTTGGAGAATAAAAGAACGGTCAAAGATAAGTATATGGGACCTTTGATTAAGACCCATATGACTAGATGCATACAATGTACTAGATGTATAAGATTTGCCACTGATATTGCTGGAGTTGAGGAAATAGGAACTCTTTACAGGGGGGAGCATATGGAAGTAACCTCGTATCTTGAACGTAGTCTTGAATCGGAGTTATCAGGCAATATTATAGATATTTGCCCAGTCGGAGCATTAAATTCTAAGCCTTATTCTTTTAAAGCTCGTAGTTGGGAACTAACAAAGACTGAATCAATAGATGTATTGGATGCACAAGGTTGTAATATAAGGGTTGATAGTAGGGGATCTGAAGTAATGAGGATATTACCAAGGATTAATGACGATATCAAAGAAGAATGGATATCAGATAAAGCAAGATTTGCTTATGATGGTTTGAAATATCAAAGGTTAGATTCTCCATATATCAGGAAAAACGGTAAATTAGTCGAAGCCTCTTGGAATGATGCTATTGCATTAGTAGCACAAAAATTAGAGTCTCTTGCTGGTGATCAAGTCGGTGATCAGATTGCAGCAATAGCTGGAACGCTAGTATGCACCGAATCAATGTTTTTATTGAAAACATTATTACAGAAACTTGGATGTAACAATTTTGACAGTAACCAGTTTAATTATAAAATAGACCAATCTAGTAGGGGGAACTATCTATTTAACACAACAATTTCTAGACTTAAAGAAGCTGATCTAGCTTTGTTAATTGGTGCAAATATTAGACAAGTAGCTCCTGTCCTGAATGCTCGTATTGGCATATTGCAAAGAGAGGGAAAGCTAAAAGTAGCTCGAATTGGCAATATTACTAACCAAACTTATTATATAAATGAATTAGGGGCTAGCCCTGACATAATTAAGGCAATAATATCAGAGGAACATCAGTTTGCTAAGGAATTAGAACATGCAAAAAATCCAGTTATAATTATTGGTGATGGTGTATATTCTCGGGATGATGGTTATGCTATTTTGGCACTCATTCACCAAATGGTTGATAAATATAAGATAGTTAGAGATGATTGGAATGGTTTTAATATATTGCATAATCATGCGTCAATGGTCGGTAGTTTAGATATAGGCTTTAGTCCTAAAAACGGTGGTAATGGAGTTTTTGAAATTTTACAAAAGGCAGAAAGGGGTGAGATTAAGTTTGTATATTTACTAGGCAGTGATGAAATTGATATGAACAAAATAAAATCATCTTTTGTAGTATATCAAGGACATCACGGTGATAATGGAGCAAATGTAGCAGATGTAATCTTTCCTGCTAGTAGCTATACAGAAAAAGATGCCACTTACGTAAATTTTGAAGGAAGACCTCAATATGGTAAAGCCGCAACTCATCCAGTAGGACAAGCAAAAGAAGATTGGGTTATTATAAAGAATTTAGCTAATAGTTTAGGGCTAAATCTTGGCATGAATAATTTAGATGAAATAAGAACTAGGTTGGCTGCAGAATTCCCGGTATTTGCCAATATTTCTGAGATAACGAGCTGTGATTTTATAAAATTTACCTCCCTCGATAATTTACTTAAATCTGATATAGTGACTAAACCTATAAATTACTATATGACAGACTCGATTAGTAGAGCATCTGTTACTATGGCAAAATGTGTAGAGTCAAAGCAAGAAAGGGACAAAGTTGCATGATATCGTTCTTTCAACAATATCTATTGCCGTTAATTATTGTGGCTTTGAAAGTTTTATCTATCACTATTCCTCTTTTGCTGTGCGTAGCTTACCTTACCTATGCTGAGCGAAGAGTAATAGGGCTAATGCAACTCCGAAAAGGTCCAAATGTAGTAGGACCTTTTGGGTTATTGCAACCAATTGCCGATGCAGTAAAACTATTATTTAAAGAAACAATTATACCAAACCAAGCTGATAAAATATTATTCACCCTAGCACCTATGATTACCCTCGTACTTAGTTTAATTGGTTGGGCGGTAATACCTTTTGATAAGAAACTTGTACTAGCCGACATAAATGTTGGTGTTTTGTATATTATGGCCATCTCATCGTTAGCTGTTTATGGTATAATCATAGCGGGCTGGGCAAGTAATTCGAAATATGCTTTCCTTGGGGCTGTTCGCTCGTCGGCTCAGATGATTTCATACGAAGTATCTATAGGGTTGGTGATTGTTACTGTACTTTTAACAACAGGTACTCTTAATCTTTCAGAAATCATAGAAAGACAAAGATTATTTCCTTGGTGGGTTGATTTGATGCTGTTACCTATGGCAGTAATATTCTTCATATCAGTACTTGTAGAAACGAATAGATTGCCTTTTGATTTATCAGAAGCTGAGTCTGAGCTAGTTGCTGGTTATAATGTTGAATATTCTTCCATGGGATTTGCATTATTTTTTCTTGGTGAGTACGCTAATATGATTTTAGCTAGCGGTATGACCACCACATTTTTCTTAGGTGGCTATTTGCCACCTTTTGGCATTAAAGTCTTAAATTTTGTGCCAGGTTTTATGTGGTTTGTACTAAAAACCGGGGTTTTATTATTTTGTTTTTTATGGATAAGAGCAACATTACCTAGATATCGTTACGACCAATTAATGCGTTTAGGTTGGAAAGTATTTTTACCTTTTACTTTATTTTGGGTGGTGTTAGTATCAAGCGTTCTAATGTTCACCAGTAATTTACCAAACCATACTCTTCTGCTTTAAAGTATATACTGCTCGTAAATGAAGAGTTGGTAGACGATAGAGTCAAAATCAACAAGTGCTAGGAGTGTTCAAGCCGAGGAACGCAGCGTACATTAGTACGTGAGTACCGCAGGTCTTGGACAACGACAACGCAATTATTGATTTTCTATCTGAGTATACCATGATTTATTCAAGGTCTAGAGTACTAATCCCATGCTGAGTTTTATCCCATTTGAAGGGCATGAAAATAATCTCCCAAATCGCCTTATAACTTGCTATCGTATGTAGTAGAAAATACAGAGGCCACACAAACAAGGCAGCAATATCTAATATTCGAAAATTAGTTATTTTTCCTTTTTTAATCAGTAAAATAAAAAAAGCACTTCCGTAAAGGTATGAAAAAGCAAAAAAACTGTTAATTATCCATAAATAATTAATTATGGCGAATGTATTAATTTTAATAGTTAGCATTAGAAATGGCAAACAACAAAAACCATAAGAAGAAAAACCAATAAAAATGAAAATAGTAGTTATTTGATAAAATTTAAACCTTTTATATTTGTCTTTTTGGGCAAGAAATACCAAAAATGTTTGGATAAATCCTTTTATCCAACGAGATCTTTGATTTATCCAACTTATAATATCTCTAGGTGATTCCTCTAAAGTATAAGAATCTATCATATGAACTTTATAACCAAAAGAATATAATCTAATTCCTAAATCAGCATCCTCAGTAACATTATAAGCGTCCCAAAACCCTATTTTTTGTAAGGCGTCAACCTTAAAATGATTGCTAGTTCCTCCAAGAGTTACTGGTAAGTCCATCAAGCTTAAACCTTTCAGAAGATATTTAAACCATAAACAATATTCTATGCTAAAAAGTTTAGTGAGTAAATTTTCATTCTCATTATAGAAGTTAAGTTTAGCCTGCAAACAAACATATTCTTTCGGTAATTCATCAAAGGCTATTACTGCTTTAAGGAGTTGATCAGTATCAGGTCTATCTTCTGCATCATATATTACTACATACTTTCCTCTGCAATATTGCATGGCATAATTAAGGGCTTTAGGTTTAGTCCTAGGTAAACTAAAAGGTACTTTAAGCAAATGTATATAAGAAGGTAATTCATATAGGATATTTTCCTTGATCATCAAATAATCATCTGCTTCAATAATGATTTTGACATCTAATTTATGTTTAGGATAATTAATATTAGCGACATAACTAATAATTGACTTTAGCTTGCCTGATTCTTTATATAATGGAAGTAAAATAGTGTAAATAGGTAGAGAATCATTTTTTAAAATGGAGATATCACTACTTTTAAACGCTGTATTTTGTACAATTACAGCTTGGTTAAATAACATAATTTTTAAAATATTTTGTGAAAAATAGCAAATAATGTTAATCACATGAAAAATATGTTTAAAATTAAATAATATTCCAAAATATATCACAAAAAATATGATAATTGACTTAGTGTAATTGATATTTTTTGCTACCATGTATACTGAGATAAATTCAAGAAAATATTTGGATTTGATTATATTCAAATGGCTAAAATTTTGTTCAAGTAGCTGATAGAAGTCATTCTTTTTGACCAAATTAATTTGTACATTATAATGTATTGTTGATAACTTCCTTAAATAAGCTAGGTCATTTATAGCAAGCACTTTATTGCTTTTATCGTTTTCATAAATGAAATAACCATTTTCTACATATTGATCAATTTTTGCATAATCACAAATCTTAACCTGTGTTTCTTGCACATTCAATAGAGGCAATAATTTATTTTTATACAAAATATCTATAACCATCTCATTATTAATAATTCCTTCTGCAATTATCACATTAAAAAAATCATTCTCACCAGTACTCTCAATTAATTTGAACTTAACATGAGATATTTGTAAATCCGTAAATAGTTGTTCTTTTAGTAGAATATCTAAAAATTCTCTATTAATATTTTTTATACATCCATCCATATTGAAAATATTACTCCTGATATTTTATAATGTTTATTAATTAGGCTTTTATCACAAAAATACCCTATTTGTGTTGTTAGGCTATTCTTCTTTAGATTACCAAATTTAATCTTTTTTGCAACTGAAAATTGCTTATATAAAGTTCTATTATAAATAGAACCGTAATTTCTCCTAGTATAATATTTGGTAAAGTCTACTAACATAATGCCATTTTGAAATTCAATACCTTCAGATATTGAAAAACTATAATGACTTCTTCTTGTATATGAGTTATTTAGGGCTTGCCCAAAACTAAAAACACTTTCAGCAAATACCGAAACTGTACGAATTTTTTTGGAAAATGCTGATAGCAATAATAATTCATAAGAAAATTGCTGTTGGCAACCATCTTTGGTCATGTATATTCTTGGCTGAACTGAAACTATCTTATTAGTGTTCTGAAAGAGCTTAATTTTATAAAATATACCAATTTCTTTATCATTAGACAGGTAGTTCATGTCATTACTTCCCTGGAATTTATTTTCTTTATAAAGTAATTGAATTCCCAAATTTTGGTTTTTATTAATTCCATATTCGATAGCAAAGATTCGCATTAATTCGTCTTGGTATGAGGATATTTCTCTAGATCTACGCTCTAAAAATTGAATTTGCCTAAATAACTTATTATAAAGAGCCGATGAATTATTAACCAACTTAATACGATCTTTTAAATATGCCAATTTACACTGAATTTGTAGAAAAAGATTGGCTCTTACTTGTTTAATGTTTTTAGAATTTTTATCAATATTGCTAGCAGTAACCGTATATTTGTACTTGCCTGAGTCAATTAACCAAGCTGATGCATAAATCTTATTTGTTACAGAAATTATAAACAGGAGTATAAATATGGTTGTTGTTTTCACCCAAATAACAATTAATAGTTTAAATTTACTAAAATACAACTATTATAAATTTAATAAATAGATATTTTAATAAATTTTCAAAAGTCTATTAGTACCTAAAAAATATATGCTATACTTAATGCTACAATTGTAGTGCTAACGTCAAAACTATGGAGCTACGGCGGGGATCTAAAAAAATCTCCTAAAGGAGGAGGTGTTTATATATTTAACCCCTGCGGGGTGACATAGTAGTGATTGGTAAGGGGTAATAGACTATTGTTAATCATTTTTTTCATGTTTAGGCATTCTAGTACCTAAGCGATATTGATTAATTCCATCAATGTGAGATATAACTTCTTTCTTAATAAGTTCTTTTCTTTCTTCTATTTTCTTTAGTACTGCTTTACTATACTCTAAAGATTGATTATCCCCATTAGCTTCAGCTTTCTCACGCATAATTTCATAATGTTCTTGTCTGCGTGCATATTTATCGTTATCTATTAGTGTCTGCTCAATTCTATAAGCACTGTCAATCATATTACGAGTTTGAGTATCCGTTGCTTTTTCTCGCATGAATCGCTCGCCCATCAAAACGGGATTCTTCCCGTCATCACCTTCACCTTTAGCTAAAGCATCATATATCTCAAAGGCAAGTTTTTTGTTAGATAGTTCTGCATAATATGCAATATCTGCTGTTCTACCCTGTAATTCAAGCTTGGCTAGATATTCAGGAGATGAAATATCTTCCTGAACAGCAATGGTTTCTTTATTGATTTTAGTTAGAAGTTCTTGATGTTCCAAAGATCTTTGCTGATCCTTAAGTGATTCACTATGTGTTCTAAGTCTTGAATCATTATAATTAAAATCTTCCCACTCTGCCCCAGTTAAGTTACCCTCAAAAGCATCCCGTAAATCTTTACCAACAATAGCAGTAAGTGCCTCTCGTTTTAATCCTTCATAACCAGCATATATTCTCTCTCTTATATTTTTACGCTTCTTATCACGTAGCTCTCTCTTTTCATCAACATGCCTATTCATCTCTTGCCAACTTTTGAGAGGTGCTATATTTTTACCAAATAACCCTATTCCCCTTGCTGACATTGCTTGATGTGTATCCACATAAGCTTGCTGGAAATCTTTGGTAAACTTTGCATCACTCGCTAATTCTCGTAAAGTTTTACCATCTTTAGTTTTCATTAAATCATCAAGCTCTTTCTGCTGATCTTTGTCAAGTTTTTTACCTTCTCCAAATTTAAGATCCGCTAAATAATCACGAAGTTCGGCATAACTATTACCCTTAAATTCTTTGTCCGTTCCATCCGGTTTGATTACTTTAATAACTTCACTAATACCCTTTTGGTAATCATCTTGAGCATGAACATTAACATCTGCATAATCTATACCATAAGTTCTTTTTACTTCATCTAAAACACTAGATTTTGGTGATTTCAGTGCTTCTCGTGCTACACCCTTCATCATTTTGTCTTCAAACCCTTCGGCAAAAAACATACTAGCTTTTTCGATAATGTGTTGATTCACCCTTTTCTTAGCAGCCTTTACAACATAATTTGCAGGTCTTTCTATTTGCTGTTGAATAGGGGCAAAAGCGGCTTGTCCAATTGCTTGTAAATTTGTTAGATTACCTGAGGTGCTAGATAAGAATTTAGCACTTGAAACAGCTATATCATTAAATTTACTTAGTAAATAAACACATACAAAAATTAACAATAATCCATCCAGCTGAACAAAGTGACCACTGAAAAAATTATCAATTCTTCTTACATCGTTGACTAGATCTAAAAATGGTAATTCAACATATCTTTCCTCGATACATTGATAAGCTAAACATAGTTTGCCATCAGGCGAGCCATCATCGATGCGATGATCAACAGGCACTAATATATTAGCTTTTGTTTTAGAAAATTTGCCAGCTTTCATTGGAGATGGAAACCACCAATAAAATATTGAGTCTCCAAGACTAGTGTCTAGATCTTCATTTATACTACCAAACAGTTCATTTATCGGTCCTAAATTTGGGAAGTCATACTTACATACTCCAAAACCAAGTGAAGAATATATTTCTGTTCTGATAATCATTGAAATAAAAGCAATACCAGTAAATAATATAATTGGTTGTAGTGCATAGGAAATCAGCTGTCTTAACCAGTTTTCAAACAATGAACGCGTGATACCAAATAACATAAAGCAAATGAATATTGGCGCCATTATGATAATCATCCCAACAGTTATCAGTGCTGTAAGATATATAATAGTAGCCTTAAATACCATCATGAAGATAAAATAAAGGGCTATCAAGAATAAAATTATATATATAAACCCTAAAGGATCGACAAATAGTAATGAAAATAATTTTGCCATAGTTTGCGGGGCTATCATTAAACCTATAATACTCCAAGATCCAGGTCCGGTAGCCGCTGTTTCTTTAATTATTCGTAATATTTCTTCTACCCCTTCCATAAAAAACACGAATAAGTAATCATGGAAAAATTGCCAGCTACTAGTTGAACTAAGTAACGTAGATACTATACTAACTTTTACTACTCTAATTATTAATTCAGTATGTGTGAGATTAACATTACCAATTAGGAAAGAAAATCCTGTAAACATAATATACAAAGTTAACAGAGCTGAAACAGATACACGATATCCTGGTGTTTTAATAATACCCTCGTAAATTGACCTAACTAGCCCATGATTCTCATCATCACCAAATAACTCAGCTTTTATTAAATTCGTTAAAAATTCAATAGGGTCAGGTCTAGTGTCAGTGACCCCAGATTTAATAACTACACGATACTGACCATTATTATCATCATAAAATTTATCTAAAATCTTAAAATATAATGGGCTAACTTCACCTTTACCTTCATATTGATAACTTATTCCTCCAGCTTTTACTAATTCCCCTCTTTTATTAAGATCATAAAGTTCATAACCAGCAAGAGGTTCACCAAGGTGGGCGGTAATGCCTTTTGGTGTACGCTGTGTATCCAAAGAGAGATTAGGATTTGTATCACGCTCAGCAATTAACATGTATAGCCCTACACCATTTTTAAATAAACATGGTGCGTTACTAATTTTGGCATCCTTACTCTTAGTACACATCCTGTCATCTATAAATTTGCATACTTGTAGTCTCTTACAAAATTCGGATAAAGTATTGGTATTTTTTTCTTGACCATACCACGCACTCCAAGCTGATAATTCTGTAGAGTTGTTTTTATCTCCTTTAGAATAATCCCAAGTTTTTACCAATATAGTGAGTGGTTGACCATTTACATTATATCCAGTATTGATCCAAGGAGCTGTTTGATTATCTTGTTGCCCGCTTAACTTTTCTTTTTTATATCTTGAAGAAATTACAAATTTTATAAAGCCAAAATCATCTGCATCAATGCACCTATCGCCAGTACACCCTGAAAGGCACAACATAGAAATTAATAAAATAGCAAAAATATTCTTCATTTATAGAAACCTAGGCTTAAATAACCTCAGTTCGATATAAGAATTATTAATTCTTATATCGAACTGGCTTTGTTATAAGGAAAAATGCACTCTTGAAGCGGCTGACGTGGGTGCATTTTAACTTTTTTTATCATTCAATATACGCGAATTCGGGATAAGAATTAACTAATTCTTATCCCGAATTGGGGTAATATGTGATTTTAATTATTAAAATCACATATTGAATGGAGTATTATATTTTAACAATCAGGTGGGCAGCCGCTTCAAACCTGATTGTTTCTATATATAATACTGAATTCGATGTAACTTGTTACATCGAATTCAGGTTAAATAGTAATTATTCCTTTTTATTAGATCCACCATCTGCTTCACCACCAGTGTCTGAATCATTTCTTGAGGCAAATATTTTGCCAGTATATTCTTTCTTGCCGTCAGGATCACTTTTCCTAGCTTTATAATTTTGATCTATAACCTTATCCTTAAATATCCTAGCTGGAGCAAAAGCTAAATCCTTGACTGGTCTTGCCACAGATTCCATATCCTGCATAATAGATTTTGTAGGATTATCAGGCCTTTGGAAATCACCCTCTTGTCTTGCAGGTGTTACGTTGGTCAATTGAGCAACTACTATAGTCACATAATCGACAAGTCCATAACACATTAGGCAATAAGCATAGAATAACAAGCTACTGGTAAATATTACCAAGAATGTACCAGTAGAATTTAATAAATCCTGTGCATTATTAATTTCCGTAACATCCGGTGCGAAGAAAGGTATCCTAGGTAAAAATGGTAATTTAAACGAGAAATTAATCGGTATGTTCATATGCGTTAGATCTAACCCTATCTCTATTGGGATGAACGTACTATCCCAACATGCTCTTACCACAATCTTTAAAAGTTGTTCAGACATCACCTGATCTATTAATAGAAAAAATATTAATAATATGGTTGGTTGCATCATATAACTAAATAAAGTAGATAACCAGTTATCGAAAATGCTTTTTGTCTTCTCAAATAGTACCAAAATTATGAATAATGGTGCTAAAGATATCATAATCGCAAGACCAATATAGGCTATAACGTAACCTATGATAACTTCCAAAATGGCTCTAAAATAAAGCGTCAGAGAATAAATAGTCATGATAGCAACAAGGGTAAGACCATTATGGATTTGGAGTAATTGTATAAATAAAAGCCCCCAAAATCTGCCATTGGTATATTTATCAAATATTGGATCAATAAAACCAAAAATGTTAGCTGTAGAACTAGTAAGCCCTACTACATTGGTCATTAGATAGTCAGTACCCTTAATAAAGGCATTAAATAAGTAATTATTGAAAAAGTTCCAACTATCATCTCCTATTAGGATAACTATCAAAGTTATTTTTATAATCCTCGTTAATAAGTCTTTGGCAGTTATTTGAATAGCACCCGCTAAAAAGGTTAAAGCATATATCATTACATAAAGAATCAATGCAGCTTTTATGATTCGGTGTAATGTTACATTTTTAGTTAGTTTAGTATAAAAATTCATAGTAAATTTATGAAACTCCTTGGTAATAGGTTTAACTGCTCCGTTATATACAATATCTGAGAACCAAGTACTCCCCATATAATTAGCATAATTTATCTTAATTTTTCCCATTACCTCTTTATTAGGATTCTTTACTCTAACCCATAAATAGCCATCTTTGTCAGCATCAGTTGCAAAATCTTGGTTGATTTGTGTACCCACTAGCGATGCAAGTGGTGTACCGCCATCTTTCATTATAATATATTCAACTTCTATGTCTTTTTGTTGTGCATCACTAATACTCTTATCACCATTACCTACTTCTACCATCATAATGTAGCGTCCAAAATGTAAAAAACTACTACTTAAGTCTACAACAGTAGAGTCATTAATATAAGAATTAAGTTTGTCAAGATCAGAAAATGTAGTCCAATCACTCATTAAAGGTTTGTCTAGGGAGGTAAACATGCCTTGGATTGACCAATCAGTTAAAAAATCTAAATCTCCAGCAATATCAGATTTATAATATAAGAAACTCTTTTTTAGAAATTTAGAATATACAAAACTTTCCGCTTCTCTCTTTATAATCTGGTTATTTACTAGTATCCTCATCCCTCTCCCTTGATCATAGAAGCACACTGGAGAGTTATCTTTATCATTAGCAAAATCAGGACAAGTTATAATAATCTGTTGTATAGAGCCTTGGGTTAACGGTTTACCAACTAATGCTAACTTATCTAACACCTTGTATTTCGTATTTGCTCCAGTATCCTGACACACTTTATCCCTTGATGAGGGGTCAATAGAATCACACAATTTTTCTGCAGTTGAATATAGTATTTTATTATCAAGGTTGCTATTTGTATAAAGTGACGGGACTCCTAATATATTATTGTCAAGCTCTGACTTTAAAAAATCTTCGTCAGTAGCTACACTAAAAAAATCTCCTGCTCCTGTGAGAGTTATATTTATTACATCACCTTTTTCTACCCAAATCTTCTGACGATTTTCAGCAAAATTAAAATAGTCTACATAATTCTGCATTTTGCTAAATGCCAAACTTATATAATCTTTAGTTGGATCAGTTGCCTTAAATTTAGGAAAATTAGTAGCTTCATATTTTTTAGTTAAGTAATTAAAAGTTTTAATAAATATTTGTGGTCTATTGAACCTTGGATCTATACGGTACATCACTCGGTATCTTCTTGGACTACTTACAGCTCCACTAGTACTCCAGTCAAACTTAATGGCTTTATCTTTTTTGACATAGTTACCAGTAGAATTCCATTCATTTGGTTTTGTAAGGTCTAAAGAAATGCTACCTTCTTGAAAACTATTGAATTTTGGTACTTCTAGACATGCTGAAAATAGAGCTGCAAGTCCACTTAAACTCGAACTCATCCAATCAAATTTAGCATCTTTCTCATTATCATCAGCTTTGACAGGATTACAGGCTAATAGGACTACTAAGGCAATAAACAGTTGCCCTTTAAGTAGAAAATCTACCAACAAAATTAGATACCTGAAATTTCTCATCCTATTCACTTCATTTTCAGTTATTACTTTGGATTCGCATTAGAAACACTTTCATTACCACTATCACTTTCAACACCACTTCTTGGATTCTGATCCTTATTATTACCATCACTATCCTTATCACTTTTTGACCTAGCTTTATTCCCTTTATCGATTGCTTTATTCCTATCTTTTAATCTACCGGCAGCTTCTTTCTTAATTGTATCTCTAGATGCCTGATCTAAACCAACCTTTTTTAAAGCTCCTTGTTCCATTGCCGATGACATTGCATGCCCCATAGATGTTGCAGAAGGTCCAGCGGTACTAGTCAACTTTGCCACCATTTTTCCAGAAAATTCAACATAACCATACATTCCATAAGCAATTATAATTAATGCAATATAATGTTGCATATTCAAACCCATCATGCCAGAACGATGATCCATTCCCCAAGGTACAAACCAATTGATACAAAAAATCTCTAAGTTAGAGAAAATCGCAGGAAGACTTGGGATAGCAGGGAATGGAACTTTTATAGGTAAAGCACATTTCCAACACACACTATAACCAGTTGCAAAATCCAAGTAAATTGTAAATAGCTGAGTAAGTATAATAATTCCTGCCATTAAAATTACTGGCTCTATCATATATCTAAAAGTAAACCTCACCCAATTATCAAATAAATATCTAGTGAAATCAAATAGCATAAACGTAAGAAACAATGGAGCTACACCAATTAATATAGCGATTGCCATAAATGCCATAATATAAACTGCCACGGCTCGAAGAGCGGTGATGATTACTATCATTGTAGCAATAAATACTATAACAAAATAAATCAATCCACTAAGACCCATAGAGATTAAAGAAAGCACTTGACCAGCAAAAGTTTTACTGAACAATATTTTACTCATTAATGCATCTAAGAACATGAAAGGATTTGTTATTTTATTCGTCGATGAAAACATGCTATAGCCACTCATATTGGAGATGATTCCATCTGAAAAATTAGTTACAAAATCAAATATATAATTATTGAAAAATTCAAAAGTACTTTCATTCATTAACCCACTAACTATAGCGATTTTTGCTATCCTAATTACCAAATCTTGTTGGTTGATTTTGACCATACCTAATAAAAACATTGCTCCGTATGACATAACGTAAAGAATTAGTACGGCTTTTATATAGTTAAAAAAGTTAGTACAAGTAGTAACTCCCCCACCATAGCAAGTCATGTTCTTAAAAATCATCACAGCTGCATTCTTGATTTTGCCTTTTAATAACTCAAATAAAGGGGTTAAAATATTTAAAGTAAAACTACCAACTTTTTCTGAGGTAAAGAATTGTACTTGGTATCTACCATAACTTTCTTTATAATCCTCTTTTTTATTGAGAATTCTCATCCATAGATATCCATTGCCACTTGTAGTAATCTTCGCATTACCTTCTGCATCATCCATACTAATATTATTGGCTGTATAGGATTTACTAGATGTGTTAGGATTTTCGTCATATGGTACTACTAAATATTGTATTTTACCACGATCAGCCACAACATCATCAAAACTCTCACCATTAGTTCTTCGACATTTGGTCTGCTTAATGTTTAAGACATAGCCACCAGTATTATTGGTATATTTGTCATCTTTTGACCATAAACGATATTGTAAATAGCTCTTTGATACACCAGCTAGAGTCTTGTTATAAATGATTTGATATTTAATATTAGCATCTTGACTACTATTTATTGGATCATAATCTTTGTTTCCAGCAATTATTTTAGCAAATTCATAGCCTGTCCCTAAAGATTTAGCATTAGTTGGGGTCTCACTATTATCCATTCTATATAATAAACCTGTTGGACCATCGGCGGAGTACCAAAAATATCTTTTATTTTGATATTCTCCTTCTATGTAAGCTTTATCTTTAATGCTATGATCAACGTCAGGACATCTACGAGATAAGCTACTAGAATTGTAAGAACATTCAGGATGAAAATTAGTAAATAACTTATTAGTATCGTCACTCCAAGGAGACGTAAAAAAACCATCCTCCTTATAAGGTTCTGGTGCCACCCCCATCACATTAGCCCAAAAAGGACCCTTATCACATATTGTTTTCCAATAACTTACTACATGCAATGGATCTATGGTACAAATAGTCGAGGGCAATTCCCAGTCATATGGCTTACTCCAACACACCTCGTGTGGATTAATATTAACACAATCATTCGGATTATTACAATTTGCCGGCCATTTGCAACCAGTGACATATTCCCCAAAATATATTGAATATCTACCACATAATGGGCTGTATTTTCTCTTGCCTTCTGAGCAATCTGCTG
This sequence comes from Candidatus Tisiphia endosymbiont of Myopa tessellatipennis, assembly GCF_964031105.1. NCBI lineage: Bacteria > Pseudomonadati > Pseudomonadota > Alphaproteobacteria > Rickettsiales > Rickettsiaceae > Candidatus Tisiphia > Candidatus Tisiphia endosymbiont of Myopa tessellatipennis. The sequence goes on from NZ_OZ035005.1 coordinate 708,666, forward strand.
TCTCTATAAAATTTTTAAATTCACCATCTTGCTTAACAAGCTTAAAGATATTTTTTACACTAGCCATATTATTTGGCAAATTCGGCAATTTTTTGTGATCCGGTAAAATTGATACTATAACCTGATCATTAATAAACAATTCAGCTATATTTCGCCATTCATCAGTTTTAGCATCAAAAATTAAAGATAGTGGTTCTACATTAGTTTCTTCAATCCTAGGGATGGCAACCATGTTATTATTGGTATCTAGATCTGAAGATTGTTGAATATTATTTTTTGGAATATAAGCTCTACAAAGACTTATGTTGCCCTCTATTTTAAACTTAACATCCTGCTTATTTGTAACAGCTAGATTAGTATTTAACCATTCTCCATAATGTTTAGGATCATACTTAGTTTCAATTGAACCATCTAGTTTTGTTGTGGTAATAACAGTATAGTTTGCTGTTGCGTTAAGCATGATTGTATTAGTAATACGATCAGTACTACCTCCCTCTGCATCTTGATCATATCTAAGGAGGCAACCATTGGTAATTTTTACTGACCCTATCATCGCAAGTAATACCATAACAATGCTAACCACTAGAGCCACTATGCCTAATACCATTATGAGTTTTGATAAATTTCCTTTCATACAATAATATCCAAGTTAACCACCGCCACCACCTCCAGAACTCATACCACCTTCACTACCGCCACCACTAGAACCTGCCATACCTTCAGCTTTGCCACCACTATCACCCCCACCTGAATCTTTTGCTTCTTCTCCTCCTTTCCTTGGTTTTTCTAAAGGATTTTTCTGCGGTGGTTTTCCACCGGAGCTTTTTGCAGCATCGGCAATAAACTCTGCCCCTTTTTTAACCATATCAACTATCTTAGTAGGACTAGCTGTTACAGAATCCATGATAGGACCACCAGTAAGCTCGGCAGCAAACTGACCAATTGATTTTGAAAAATAATAAAAAATAATTGAGAAGACTAATACATAAAGTAACTCTACCATGAGTGATACGACATCTATAACAATTGATTTAATTGGAAAAAGAATTAAAAGATGCTTCTCCCAACCTTCCCCTGAATAATATCGTAATAATTTATATCCAGCACTATTTTTACAATCCTCAGTATTAGTATTTGGTAATCTAAACTCAAAAGTACTAAACTGAGCATCACTGCTATACGTATAGTCATGCCTCATAAACTCACAATTCTTGTATATTGCCGAATCATACATAGTAAGTAATAAGGCAATAAAACCAGCTACCACTGCAGGCTGCACTGCACAAGATATACAAATTTTTAGCCATGTATCAAAATACGCTTTGGTTCTAGTAAATAAAGCCATAGGAATAAATATAGGAGAAATATAGGTCATGACATATATGGTAACTAGACATACTAAATAGTGTGTTATAAAATATAAAATTATTGAAACAAATATTACGGAAAATATTATTCCAGATGCTACTATTATTATTTGTCCAGATAAGAATAAACCAAACATTACAGTAAAAAATCTGAATCCTCCCACTTTTCTCAATGCATCCGGAGCTTCATTTCCAGGTTTTTTAAAGTTTACAGCAGTACCTTTAGTTCCACCCGGCACATCATTAGGAATACCGTTTAAAACGGATTCTGTGTTGTAATATAGCCCCATACCCAAATAATAACCTATCCTGCAATCAACAGCATCCCAAAGTGCATAAAACTTATACCCATCTTTATATTTACTAGTATCGTATTCACATAATCCTCGAGAGCCACCAGCATTAAAAACTATTTGGGCAAATTGTGGAGTAAGCTCCGTAAGTAATGGTAAACCATACTGCAGCATACCATTTTCGGTAGTTTCCTTTCCACCCTTAAAATACGCTGGTCCAAGACCTGTAGCAAAATAAGTGACAACTATTAGCTTCATAACAAAAGATGCTATTTTATCTAAATTACCATATTCTTTGTTTAAAATCATATTAACAGCAAAAAACATAACATATAATATTAACGCCGCCCTAATAGATATTTTCAAAGATTCTTGGAAGGTTGAGAAAGGATTAAGGGCAGTCAAACTAATCTGATCATTTTTTGGATCACAGCTACTATAACGAAAAAAAACTTTATCAAGAGTTTCCTTTACACAATCTACAGCTAAGCCAGAAAAATTAAGTAATGACTGACTCCTTGTAGTACCCATATAACAAGTTTTACCTATATTCCGGCATTGTTCGTCTGGTGGTGCTACCGGAGCTGGTGTGGTAGTATTTTTACAAGCTAGTGGAAGTTGTCCTTTTGAGGTAGACATGACTAGGCACAATCTTTTATCGACAATTTTTACTGTTAAAATAATATCTTTTAATAAAGTATTTCCACCTAAATCAGGATTATTATCAGTGCTTAACTCACTAAGACGCTTAGAATCATTTAAATTAAGAGTAATAACTTTACATTCTAGAGGACTACCATCTTTATTTTTGAGACAGAATTTAAATTGTGGGTCAGTTGCATCACACCCATTAGGAGTACCGGTTATATCAATACTATATAGAAGATGCCCGTAAGCTGTGTTTTGTCTTAGATAATCATCTACTGCAAATGTAGCTGATGGACACGGATCTCCAAAACCAGCAAAAACTTTGCTTGAAAAAAGTACCAAACAACATTGTATAAAAATTTTTATGACTTTACCAAGTGGGCAAGTTTTAAGTAGGTATAACAGCCCTAATGTGTTATTCCTGCTTCCTTTTATATCATTAGACCTCTTTCGAAACTCTACTTCTGCTGGCGATTTGTACGCGACGTCTGTACTCGAATCCTCACGTACATTAGAGTACGCTGCGGTTCGAGGTGAAGCGTCTCCTTCACACCCTTGCGCATAAGCGAGTTTCGAAAGAGGTCTATTCCTGTTTCCCTTAATATCATTCCCGCCTACGCTGGAATGACATCGAGGACTATTATACCTACTTAAACTTGTACAGTTGGTGACTTTATGAATTTTCATTAGAGCCATCTTTTTTTACATTAGTTCTAGCAGTTGTAGTTTTCTTAGCTGGTTTAGTTTTAAGATCGCTCTCCTTCCTAGCTTTTTCCTCACGATTTTTTATTTCTTGTTGAATGTCACCAGCCTTTCCAGCTTGCACCGTAGAATCTTCAAGTCCTCCCAAAGTTTTAGAAAGTAACTCATGGGTCTTTTGCTCTTTTGGTAATTCCTTAGCAGGACTTGCTTTCTCTACTGTCCTTCCTAATTCTTGTGTATTTGTTGTAGCTATCTGTGGTGATCTATTAACAAAATCCTCTGTTTCTACTATTTTATTAGTTGGAGGTAGAATAGGTTCGTCAATAGTCTGCAAATTAACCCTTGATTCCTTTGAAGAACCTCCTGCATCTGAAGAACTCGATTCAGATACACCAGCTGCAGTAGATTCTGCTATATGACGGGCTGGAGAGAGAGGAAGTCCACCACCACCTCCTCCTGCTGTTGATACAGTATCTCTAGATGAACCGCTAGTGTCTAAACTATCTCCTGCTGATTCACCACCAGTAGCTTCAGTATCTCCGGCTGATCCACCTCCACCACCCATATCCTTAGTAGCGCCTCCAGCACCTCTAGCTACTTTATCAGCCGCCTGCATTTTACCAGCAGCTCCAAGAGCAGCCATACCAGCTTTGTATATTGCCTGTGGATGTATGGCAACACCACTAAGAGGTACACCTTCAGTCATATCAGCTGCAAACTCTGCTAATTGGCTACTAAAGTGATACATTAAGTACAAAGTAAAACAAGCAGTAATTAAAGCTAGAGCAATATCCTTAATTTTCTCAAAAACTAATTTGGGTGATACAAAGAACATACCAGGTCCCATAATAATACCCTGCAAAAACGGGTATTCAGATAAATAATCGCTTGTACTGCCACTACCTGGTTTTTTTTTGACCATCTCGTTGAGGTTATCTTTAGCAAAATTAAAAACTGTTGACAGTGGATTATTAAGCATATAACCTAGGCTATTTTGACAGCTTTTAGCATCATCTATACCTTTACTTTCATCTTTCTTATATTGATCCCAATTAGTGTTAACATAAAATATTTTTACCTTTCTTTTTCCATCTCCCCCACTTTCTATACTATTTTGTATAGTTTTACTTGTATATTTACAGTGACCATAAAAACCGAAATCATAAACTGAAAACATCATAATCAGAAAGGTTACCACTACCATAGGTTGTAGCAAAAATGATATTAATAACTTTACCCATGATTCAAAGTAACCACGAGTATATTCAAATAAAAACATTGGCACAAAAAGAGGAGCTAAAACACCTAATATTACTATAGATATCATGCACATCACTGTAGCATTCACCATAAACGCTCCAACAGAAATCACTAATAAAGGATAGGACAGTGCTAGAGATACTAGAGTCATGTTACCTGAAATAATAGCAGGAATCAGTAAATATACATAAGGTGGGGCTGAGAAACTAAAAAAGTCAAAACTCTTGAAATCATGATTTTTATATTGATTTTCTACCAGTAAGGTTGATAGGATATCTAATCCTAAATAATGGCTTACATGACAGTCTAATGAATCCCATAATGCCATATAAGAAAGATTTTTATCGTAATCTTTAGCATCAAATTTACACAACTCTGATGGAGAAGCATTCATAACCCAACCAGCAAGTGTATCTATTCCTCCTAATAATAAAGGAAAAGCCCATTGCACCATACCATCTAGTCGATTATAGTCAGAATTACTACTAGGAGTAATGTTTATACCTACAGAGAAATAGGTCACAAACAACATCTTTAATACAAAATTAATTATTTCATTTTTAGGAGGAACATCACTAGAAAGTATAATTTTAAAACCAAAGAAAATTACATATATAGTCAATAAAGCGGTAACAGTTCGGTGCATATTACGTTGAAATTGAAATAATATGCTACTTTCTCTTTTGCTTGAATTAATTACTTTATTAATATCATCAAATGTACAAACATCTTTACTAACCAGTAATCTTGCTGTCATTTCTTTAATACATTCTATTAATGGTGAAGAGATAACAATGGCTGTTTTAGAATTATTATAAGCTCTTTGGTAACAACTAGAAGATGATAAACCACAATCAACTATTGCCATTGGGTCAGTAGCGGTATTAGTATCTTTCTGAGTTCCACCATCAAGACTCATAAAAGTCGCATAAATCGATTCAGGGTAAGGTTCTCTAATATACTTACAGCCAACTGGTACCCAATCTGCTAATATACTAGGCGCAGCCACACACATGGTATCTTTTATTTTTACTACTTTAAATATAATAGCTGGTATAGGTATAGGTGATATGACCAAGTCTATCATTGCATCTTTGTAACCATCTTCTTTGTCCTTATAAATAGTATGAAATGATGCTTTATTGCTCTTCCATGCGTCCATAATATCTTTCCACGGATCAGAACCGGTTAATACGGCTTTGGCAATAGCAAGAGCAGAAAGGGCTATCGCCTTCACTCTAACAGCTGCTAGCTTAACATTATTACAAAGTGCAAAGGTTAATTTAGGGGTCTTTGGATCAATTTTATTATTTCTTGCACATTGTCCTCCAGGGTAATCTCCATCAAATAATTCATGGTCATTTATTTTAAGACGTAGCATGGTATTTGCATATAATCCTGGCGAGATTATATTAGAAACAGCAAAGGTAAAAAATGATGCCGGTATACAAGTGTGAGAAAATTCCGTACGTAATAAATCACCGATACCTTGAGTTTCACAGGTCAAATTTGAGAGAATATCAATTATAGTATCTAAAGTATCTTTTTGTTTTGGTTCTTCTGCATAACTATTATGGATAATAGTAAAATTTAGTAGACTGCATAGCACTACTATTCTAGCAAATATTTTTGCTCCACTAAGTAAATTTTTTATAAAATTATAATGCATAAATTAACTAAAGTGATTTTACTTCCTCATAAAATATCGGTAACCATTTTTCAGGATCATTACCATATTTCTCTCTAATCCGATCTAACAATAACACTGTTTCAACCCGACCAGAAAGAACATTGATAATATCAGTCATACCATCTAAACTTATTTTTGCAACAACTGCATCTACCCCCTGTTTTATTAAGAAATAACGCGATGTTGGATCTGTAGTTTTTATCAAAATATATTCACGTTGACTAAGCATAAAAGCACTACGGTAAATATCAGTTGCCTTAAGGTTTGGTAAGAATATTTGTGTTGCAGTTTGTTGGATCAAGGTATCACTAATCCTGCTTTTAGCTGCATCTTCAACACTTTGGGTAGCAAAAATTACAAAAGTATTTAACTTACGCAAAACCTTTAGCCAGTCTTTAATTTTGGGAGCAAATACTGGATTATCAATCAAAGCCCACGCTTCATCAAGAACTATCATAGTTCTTTGACCATCTAAAGAAATACTAATTCTATGGAAAATATATAGTAGCACAGGAGCAAGACTAACTGGATCTTTTAACAGTTCAGTCATATCAAAGCCAAATACTCGAGCTTGCTGCAAATCAATATTATCTGCCTCATTATCAAATATTCTAGCATGAGAGCCTTTACCAACCCACATAGCAATCCTGCCTGCTAAGCTATTAGGACCATCTATGCCCAAAAATGCTACAACATTTTTTAATCTTCTATCTTTTTTCTCTAGCTTAAAATTACCACTTACTGCTTGTGATAAAATCTTATTATCTTCTGATGATAACTGCTCTCCATTAGAAGTAACTAATACTTTAAGCCATTCTAATATAAATGTTCTATTCTCCCCAGTATCATCAAGCTGTAAAGGATTAAAGTTACATTCTCCTCCTGGATCAATTGTAGTATAAATCCCATTAAGTGATCTAATAAATATTTCAGCACCGTGGTCTTTATCAAAGAAAAACATTCTAGGTTTAAATTTTTGTGCTTGTGCACATAAAAAATTCATTAATACTGTTTTACCAGCACCAGTTGGGCCAATGATCAGAGTATGCCCAACATCTCTAACATGAAAACTGAAATAAAAAGGTGTTCCCGAGGTAGTATCGAGTACAGTTACATATTCTCCCCAGTGATTATTAAAAACCTTACCTAATGGATAATTGTGCATAGATGCAAAACTAGCCATGTTTAAAGTATTTATAGTCGAACCCCTTACTATATAATCCATATTTCCAGGAAGCTGCCCCCAATAACTTGGTTCCATATTAATTCTTTCTCTAACAGGTTGAATTCCAGAATTGGAGAGTTCAACAGAAGCCATAGATAGGGTATCCTCAAGGGATTTTAAATTACTATCAGAGCATAGAAGCGAAAAATGATGTTCTCCAAAACCAATATCACCACTGGTAGCCATATCAAGTGCTCGAGAGATTTCAGCAATTTGTGATACAGCTTTATCCCCTGCTTGAATCATTCTATTTTGTTGTAGTTGCATTTTGCCAATCGCCACTGTCCTATTAGCAAAAACAAAACTTTGGGTCATTACAAACTCAAAAGGCATTTGTAAAAATCCGTCAAAAATTCCAGCTGATGTAGATGGTCCATACTCTAGAATACTTAATATACCGGCGTATCTTCTACCCTTTGGACCACGTGCTTCTATAGATCTAGAACCAAAAAACAATCTATGGGTTGGAAGATATTGGTCTATTGAATTTCTTGGAACGGCCATTTGCATTGAAGATCCACAATTTACCAAAGTACCCAAGAATTCCATAATATCACAACAATAGCCACTATTTGACTTGCGTACGCCAAGTAACCTCGCCGAATAACTATGGAATGTATTAACTACCCTTGAGGACATTTCTCGCAAACTATCCTGCATATCTCGCATGTCATTTTCCCAAGCTGATTTATCAGACTTTTGCATCAGCTTTTTAATGAAATATTCGATTATAGCAACTCCAGCTTTATCTGGTCTATAAAGAATACTAACATATAATTCATTAAAAAACGACCTAGAACCTGCATGTTTCTTACGCCATTCATTTGATAAATAAGTTGTGAAATCATTAGGTACTCTTATGGTAGGGTCAGAGGTATATTCAAACCCATCAAAAACCACTGGTTTACGTCTCCTGATCGTGTGGAAATACATCACAATATTGCCTGATGACATATTTTTAAGTAACGAATTCCTGATATTTTTTTTAATATCTAAATCTTCATCATCGGCTGTTTCAAAGGAAAAACCACCTATTTTTACTACTTGTAATAATTCATTATTTTTAGTTAAAATAGTATTACTATCCCAATGGCATTTATAAGGAATAAAATGAGAAGTAGGTTTTTCTTTCCTAGATCTCGACTCTTTGGCTGTTTTTGTTACAGATAGTTTTATCATTTTGTCATTTTATACTTTGCTCATAAAACCTAGATACCGTATGAATTCGCTCCATAGAATGATTTATTAGGACACTGACTACATCTAGAAGATTTATTTAAAAGCAATTCTATAAATCTTGGTTCTTTAAAACATATTACATACCCTATCATATGAATCACAAAAGCAACAAGCAAATTCATGATACTATTACTTTGAATAAATAATGACATAGATATAATCATATTAAGTGCTGCAAATTTTATACTCACACCAAATATCATTGCGGGTCTTGTTAAACCAACAAATAAAGGGTCTGATACTAAACTGCCTGACATAAATTACCTCTCTTTAACTCTAATTAACCCACCTTACGTATAATCCCCATGGCAATTTAAAAATTGCAGAAAAGTACAAGACGTCATTGCGAGACCACGTAGTGGTCGTGGCAATCCACATTTATTGGATTGCTTCGTCGCCACCAAAGTGGCTCCTCGCAATGACGTTTAAGCTAGGAGCATATATCTTGCTGATTTTGTATGTATCGCCTATCTAAGGTAACATATATTACTGCCCACATCTTTTTATATAATTGGCAACTCACTTTCTTTACTTGTAAACATACTTAACAATATAGACTCAGGGAAAGCCGAATTGAGAAAATGTACATAATTGTTACTGTTTTGAATAGTACTTAAAGCTGCTTCAAGCAAGCTAACTTTTTCAGGATCAACAGTATTATTCAGCATCTCTTTCAATACATTAACATCTCGTATTCGTATATACTTCTCTCCGGCAAATTCTACCCCATCACATAATAATACTAAATGATCTGCATCTAATGAGGAAGCAATTATCGAGGTCGTCAGATTTACATCCAGCAGATGAGTATTGCCTTTTTCATCACTAGCTACTGGTGTTATAACAGGAATAATATTGCTATCTTCAAAATTTATTAAAATCTCAGGGTTTATTGTAACTGGTTCACTGACAAATCCAATATCTATTACAGCTTGATTACTGTCTCTCCTATATGATAATTTTGATTTCTTAGCTTGAATAAGATTAGCATCTTTGCAGGAAATACCAATAGCATAACAACCTAAACTACAGAGCTTTGAAACTATACGCTTATTAATATAGCCAGACAGAACCATTTCCATAATCTGCGAGCTCTTATAATCGGCTACCTTAATATTATTGATAAATTTTTCATCACAGCCAAACAGTTTTAGCGTATCATTTACCAAATTAGTATGATCATGAACTATAAAGATTTTAATGCCACAACTGTCAAGTAACTGTATTACCTCTGCAAAATTCGTTAACAATTTGTCATCATCAATAATTAATGACGGTAGCTTAAATACCATGACTTGATCTCTAACTTCACTACTACGTCTTATTATGTCTTTAATTAGGCTAGTATCTTTGACACGGGCAAAACCTTTACCTTCCTTTTCTTTATAATTTAATGCATTTTGCCAAATTAAACTGCAATTCTTTTGCACCTTCTTTACTCCTGCTACTTGTATAAATTACATTACAGGAGTAGCCTAAAGTTGCAAGAAAATTCTGTGTTATCGTCGTTAGGTTTTCTCTATGTGTTATCTTATCTGACTTTGTGAAAACAATTTGAAAATCTTTATTGCAAGAAAGTAACAATTTAGCAATTTCCATATCATTTTGCTTCACTCCTCTTCTAGCATCAATCAATAAATTTACTAATTTGAGGTTTAAACTCGTTCTGAGATAATATGCTATTAAGGTTTCCCACTGCTGCCTGATGTATATTGGCACTTCTGCAAAGCCATATCCAGGAAGATCAACTAACATAAGTTTATCGGCAAGGGAGAAAAAATTTATTTGCCTAGTACGACCAGGAGTATTAGACACCCTAGCAAGACTTGAATTATTGCATATACTATTAATCAAACTTGACTTGCCAACATTTGATTTGCCAACAAATGCAATTTCTGGCAAAAACATGCTAGGAAACTGACTTATTTTTGCCACACCAGCTATGAATTTTACTTCTTGACGGAAAAGTTTTGTAACCTTATCAACCGACATTATTGTCTAACTTATTGATGTAATATTGCTGAATTATTGATAAAATATTACTCCAAGACCAATAAATCACTACTCCAGCTGGAAAACTACTACACATTACTAAAAAAACCAGTGGCATAAATTTCATTACTTGAGCTTGAACTGGATCAGCTGGCTCTGGGTTCATCCTTTGCTGTAAGAACGCAGTCAGAGCCATGAGAATAGGCCATACACCAATCATCAGGAAGCTTGGACAAGTAAATGGCAGTAATCCAAACAAGTTGAAAATTGTTGTTGGATCCGGAGCAGATAAATCTTTTATCCAACCAAAAAATGGTGCTTGACGCATCTCAATAGTTACATTTAACACTTTATAAATCGAGAAAAATACTGGGATTTGTACAATAAGGGGGAGACAACCAGTTATGGGGTTAACCTTTTCCCTTTTATACAATGCCATAACTTCTTGGTTAAGCCTCATTTTATCATCAGCATATAAAGCCCTAATTCTCTCGACTTCAGGCTGAAGATTTTTGGTCTTTTTCATCGAACGATATGATTTATTAGCTAGAGTAAACATTAGCAGTTTTATGATAACAGTTACGATCAAGATACTAATACCGAAGTTACCAACATAGTGATAAAAAAAGTTCATAACGTTAAAGAGTGGTTTAGTGATTATATAAAACCAACCAAAGTCAATTGCACGGTCAAATAGCGTAATATTATATTGCTTTTCGTATTTATCTAATAAATCAACTTTCTTTGCTCCGGCAAATAATTTTTGTGATATAGTAAATTTGTTTCCTACTTCTATGGTTTGAGTTGGTGAGATGAAGTCAACCTGATATTTTTCAATACCGTTTTTTATTACACAATTGAAATTAGAACTATACTTACTAATTTTATCCGGAATTAAGGAAGCTAGCCAATATTTATCTGTTATGCCAATCCAATCAACAACACCTTGCGGAAATTTTTCAGTCTTTTTATCTTTTAAGTCATCAAAGGAATGTTCTTTAAGCCTACCATCAATAGCACCAATTGGTCCTTGATGCAGGATATTAGCCACTTTCTCTTTGCCAGTATATTTACGGTTAATTAGTCCATAATACTGCACTGATATTGGCTGCTTACTATCATTCACCGTAGTCTGATCTATGGTGAACAAGTAATTACTATCCATGCTAATAGTAACCAAGAATTTAACCCCATCTTTGTTGATCCATGATAAATTCACAGGTTTTGTAGGAGTAAGCTCATCACTATCAGCTTGCCAAAGAGTTTCACTGTTAGGAAGAATAGCACTACCAGTTTTATCAAACCAACCTATTTCTGCAAAATAGGCTTCTTCTGACTGAGAATGAGCAAATAATACAACAGGCTTACTGTCTTCTGATAGATCTTGCTTATACTTCAATAAAACCAAATCATCAAACCTTAACCCTTTTAAAGCAATCGATCCGGAAAGTAATTCTGAGTTTATCTGAATTCTCTTGGTAGCAACAAAGGATTCAGCTTCTTTAGATGCTTCTACTTGAACATTCTTTTTCTTTAACTCTTGAACTTGCTTATTATATATTTTATTTTGCTGTTCTAATTTTTGTAATCTTGGTTTATCGTAAAAATATTGCCATCCAAAAATAATACCAAGGGACAAGATAATGGCAGCTGCCAAGTTAACTATGTTATGATTCATCACGGTCTAAAAATAATTTAAGTTTACTAGAATATATACTACTCGTAAATGAAGAGTTGATAGACGATAGAATCAAAATCATGATAGTAGCAGGAGTCGAAGGGTCGATGGTCGGAGCGTACATTTAGTACTGGCTACCTACGAACCCTGAAGACGACAACGCAATTCTTGATTTTCTATTCTAGAGTATATCAGAATATTTGATTCCACTAAGTATTTTATATATAATTAAATTTAGGTACATACAATAAAAATAGCTCCCTCATCTTAGAACCTTCATTAGACTTCCCTATGAGTTCTATAAGATTTAAGCAAAATAATCAAGAAATTTGATGTATACTCAAATCAGGATAAGTATACGTCTTGATTTGCAATCAAACTCTGATATTATGCGAAGTAAAATTTTAATCGTAACACGCGATAATCAAGTTTTTTAGAATTATTAAAAAATACGTCATTGCGAGAAGCCGCTGAAGGCGGCGACGCGGCAATCCAGGATACGCGAAGCGTTACTCTAAAAAAACAGCTTCGCTGTTTACCTAGATCGCCACGGCATCTAAAGAGCCTTGCTATGACGGTTAAGGAAAAACTTGATTATCGAGTAACACACGAATTCGGGATAAGAATTAGCTAATTCTTATCCTGAATTGGGGTATAACATATATTTACAGCCAATTGCTAATTGTCTAGCAATTGGTAATTGGGATAATTGTAAACTGATGAACGAAATCTTCTCTAGTACATTACCTGTTTTGTTGATTCCCTTGTTTGGTAGTATTATCAAAAGGAAATGGTTGACTTCTGAAGAATTTTGGCGAGGATTAGAGAAATTATCATATTTTTTTCTTTTCCCTATTATGCTTTTTAATAATATATCTGCAGCCGATTTAAATGCATCGTCTATAATAAAACTGGTATTTGCATTAATCATCTCCACCTCTATTATTTCTTTGGCTTTAATTATTTATCAGAAGAAAACCAATTTTGACAAGGTTCAGTTTACTTCAACTTTTCAAGGTGCAATACGTTTTAATAGTTATATCTTTTTTGGTGTTAGTAGTCCTCTTTTGGGTCAGGAGGGACTTGCTATAGTATCTGTGATTTCATCCTATATGATCATTTTTACTAATATCATATCAGTAATGATTTTTGCACGTTATATCCCTGATAGTTCAGTAGCTAAGTCGCCTAAAGCTAGCTTTATATTGATACTTAAATTGATAGTACAAAATCCCTTGATTATAGCTAGTATAATTGGATTTCTTTTTAATTATTCTGGTTTAGAATTACATCTTGGTATAAAAAAAACCTTATCTAGCCTGTCCAACTCTGCTTTAGCTATAGGTATGCTAAATGTTGGGGCAAGTCTCAAATTTTTTATGCGTGGTGCTATTTTACAAAATGTATTGCTTACTAGTTTTGTTAAGTTAGTGGCTTTTCCTGTTGTCACAATAATTGTGTTGTCACTAATGTCAATAACTGGTACTGCTAAATCAGTTGGTGTCCTGTATAGCTGCCTGCCGTGTGCTAGCACGGCTTATGTTTTATCACGTCAGCTTGGTGGTGATCCGGAATCTATGGCATCAATTATTACGTTCACAACACTTTTTTCAATAGTATCATTGTCAGTTCTTATGTGGATGATATAACTAATAAACTCAATTTCGGATTAATGAAATTAATCCGAAATTGGAATGAGAATGTAAACAATTAGGCTTAAAGCGGCTATCACGCCTGATTGTTAAATATTTCATTTGCTAATAATCTTATTTTTATATCAATAAAAATAAGATTATTAGCGATAATAGATTAAAATGCATTCGTACCAGCCGCTTCAAGAATGCATTTTTCTGATATTCTAGCCATTTTTGGATTAAAATTTTTAATTTTAATCCAAAAATGAGGTTAATAAACACTTGCAGTAATTAAGAAGGAATAACATCATGGGTGAAATGAATAAAATAAATTATCTCAAAGCCTTAGAATATCATCAAAAAGGTAAGCCAGGCAAAATTGCTATTGCGGCAACTAAGCCTTTGGATACTGCACATGACTTGGCTTTGGCTTATTCGCCAGGGGTAGCAGCTCCGTGTCTTGAAATTGCGAAAAATATAGATGATATTTATAAATATACTGCTAGAGGCAACTTAGTTGCTGTAATAACTAACGGTACGGCAGTTCTTGGTCTTGGTAGTATAGGGGCAGCTGCGTCGAAACCCGTAATGGAAGGAAAAGCCGTTTTATTCAAGAACTTTGCTGATATTGATTCTATTGATCTTGAAATAGATACGACTGACCCTGATGAGTTTGTTAATGCAGTAAAATATCTTAATTACAGTTTTGGAGGTATTAATTTAGAAGATATTAAATCTCCTGAATGTTTTATAATTGAAGAAAAATTAAAAAGCTGTATGCAGATACCGGTTTTTCATGATGATCAGCATGGTACGGCTATTATTGCTGCTGCAGGTTTAATTAATGCAGCTTATCTTACCAATCGTTCACTTGATAGTCTAAAAATTGTCATAAGTGGTGCAGGGGCAGCGGCAATTGCTTGCATTGAATTACTAATTGCTCTTAGTGTGGACAAAAAAAATGTTATACTATGTGATAAAATTGGGGTAGTTTACCAAGGTCGGCAAGAAGGCATGAACAAATGGAAAGAATTATATGCAGTCGAGACCGATCTCAGGACTCTGAGTGATGCTATGAAGTCAGCCGATGTATTCCTTGGTTTATCCGTTAAAGGAACAGTATCGAAAGAAATGGTAGCTAGCATGGCTGCAAATCCTATCATTTTTGCCATGGCTAATCCAGACCCAGAGATTACTCCGGAGGATATACAGCTAGTTAGAAGCGATGCGATTATTGCTACCGGACGCTCTGATTATAATAATCAGATTAATAATGTTATGGGATTTCCATATATTTTCCGTGGAGCTTTAGATGTTAGAGCTACTACTATTAATCAGGAAATGAAAATAGCTGCAGCAACTTCTTTAGCTGAATTAGCAAGACAAGCTGTTCCGAATGAAGTTTATAAAGCATATCCTGGTAAAAAAATGGTTTTTGGTTCAGATTACATAATTCCTGTACCATTTGATCCAAGATTAATTACCACTGTTCCAGTAGCGGTAGCTAAAGCTGCTATAGATAGCGGGGTTGCTAAAATTACCGAATTTGATGTTAAGAATTATGCAAAGGAGCTGGAAAGTAGGTTAAATCCTACCTCTCATTACATGAATCTATTATTTGAGAGAATTCAACAGTCAACACCTCAAAGAATAGTTTTTGCTGAAGGTGAGGAGGAAGAGGTAATCATAGCTGCTATGAGCATGCGGGATGCTTCGCATGCTCATCCTATCCTAGTTGGTAGATATGATAAAATATCTGCTGTTTTAAATAGAATAGGTATGAATTATGATTTAGATGGTATTACCATAATGAATGCTGCTATTAACCAAAATCTTGATAAATATATAGATACTCTTTATAGCCGGTTACAGCGTAAAGGTTACTTATACCGTGACTGTGCTAGACTAGTTAAAAGTGATAGAAATATATTCTCGGCTATCATGGTAGTTTGTGGCGATGCTGATTGTATGGTTACTGGTGTTACAAAGAGCTATTATAGTAGCTTAGAGGATATTATGAAGGTAATGGAAGCCAAAGAAAATAACAGAATTTTAGGCTATTCCATTCTGATTGCCAAGGAGCATAATATAATTATTGCTGATAATAGTGTGGCTGAACTGCCAAATGAGCAGGACATTGTAGAAATAACCTTGCAGACTGCTAATATAGCAAAAAATATGGGAATGACGCCAAAGGTTGCACTACTTTCTTTCTCAACTTTTGGTAATCCAATGAGGGAAAAGGCAAATAGAGTACGGGAAGCTGTTAGAATTTTAGATAGTATGAGTCTAGATTTTGAATATGATGGTGAAATGTCAGCTAATGTTGCTCTGAACCCTAATCGTAATTCATATAAGTTTTGTAGGCTATCAGGTTCTGCTAATGTATTAATTATGCCCGGTCTACATTCGGCTGCAATATCAACACAACTGCTGCAAGAATTAGCTGGAGGTGTTTTTATAGGACCAATAATTAATGGTTTTGAATATCCGGTACAAATAGTACAAATGGGATCATCGGCAAGTGAGATAACAAAAATTGCCACATTTGCCTGTATAGATGCAATAAATCTCTTGAACGAAAGATAATTAATTTTCGGATTTTATATTATTTGTTAATAGGTTATAATAACTCTTTCGAGGAATTTTAATGATATATACATTAATTGCTTTAAGCTTGACTACATTAGTCTTAGTGATAGGGATTGTATCTATGGCTATTGGTGGAAAATTTGATAAAAGATTTAGCTCAAAATTAATGTCGCTACGGGTTATATTTCAGGCAGTTGCTGTATGTTTGCTTGCTTTCCTCTATCTTTCAAAATAGTATATATACTCGATGAAAATCAAGAATTGCGTTGTCGTCTTCAGGGCACAACTGTTGAAAGTTAAAAAATCGTCATCGCGAAGTGCTGTTGTAAGGCTTAAACCGTCATTGCGAGCGAACGTACGTGAGCATGGCAATCCATAAAGCTTGTCATATAGATTGCTTCGTCGACCTACGGTCTCCTCGCAATGACGCTGTGGTATAGGTATTTGTAAACTTTCAACAGTTGTGCCTTTGACACGACGACCTTAATTCTTGAAGTTCTACCTGAGTATACTCGAATGATTTGGAAAAACTTGTAAGTTAATACCATAATATGTCTGATCTATTTAGTTTTAATGATAAAAAGCCTAAAATTAATAATTCATATACTGCAAAAGATATCGAAGTATTAGAAGGGCTTGAACCCGTACGCAAGCGTCCTGGTATGTATATTGGCGGAACAGACGAAAATGCTATGCATCATCTTGTTTCGGAAGTACTGGATAATGCTATGGATGAAGCTGTTGCTGGTTTTGCTAACATTATAACCATAGAAATGCATGTGGATAACAGTATCACTATTTCTGATAATGGTAGAGGAATTCCTGTCGATAATCACCCCAAATTTCCTGAAAAATCTGCTTTGGAGGTGATTCTAACTCAGCTCCACTCGGGAGGTAAATTTGCGAATAATGTATACCAAACAGCAGGTGGATTACACGGAGTTGGTATTTCTGTTGTTAATGCTTTATCAGACTATTTAGAAGTTAAAGTGTACAAGCAGGGTAAATTATTCAAGCAATCTTATTCTAAAGGGCATAAATTGAATGATTTAGAAAGTGAAGATGTTGCAAAAAAATTAAAGGGAACATCTATAAATTTTCATCCTGACCTAGAGATTTTTGGTGAAAAATCATGTTTTTCTCCTAAAAAAATATACGAATTAGCTAAATCAAAAGCCTATTTGTACAGGGGAGTAACGATAGAGTGGCAATGTGAGATTGAGACTAAAAGTGATGTACCGACAACAGCTCTGATCCATTTTCCAAATGGTTTGAAGGATTATTTAATATCAAAAATAAATCATGACGATTTAGTTAGTGGAGAGATTTTTTGTGGTAATATTGACTGGGACCAAGATCACGTAAAAGTGGAATGGGCAATTGCGTGGCATAAAAATGAATACCAACCCTTCATACAATCATATTGTAACACTATTCCCACCCCCCTTGGCGGAACTCATGAACAAGGTTTGCGTAATGCATTACTTCGCGGCTTAAAAATATACGGCGAAATGATAGGTAATAAAAAAACAACTATACTTACTATTGAAGATATTCTTGAGACTTCTTCTATTGTTCTCTCTATATTTATCCAAGATCCAATATTTCAAGGACAAACAAAAGAAAAATTGGTTTCACTAGGGGTTAATAAAATAGTAGAAAACATTATTAAGGATCATTTTGATCATTGGTTGAGCAGTAATAAAGTAGCCGCAAACCAATTAGTTGAGCATATAGTCAATATTGCTGAATTCCGAATAAATAAGCGTAATGAAAAAAATACCTTACGTAAAACTGCTACACAAAAATTGCGACTACCAGGTAAATTAGCCGATTGTACAAGAACGTCTCCTAATGGGACGGAGCTATTTTTGGTTGAGGGAGATTCAGCTGGAGGATCAGCTAAGCAGGCAAGAGATCGAGAAACACAAGCTATTTTGCCCCTTCGGGGCAAAATCCTAAATGTTGCCAATGCAACTCTAGAAAAGATTACTAATAATCAAGAAATTCAAGATCTAGAAGTAGCACTAGCATGCGGTAGTCTTAAAAATTACCGAGAAGAAAATTTACGTTATGAAAAAATAATAATTATGACAGATGCTGATGTTGACGGAGCTCACATCGCCTCACTGTTAATGACGTTTTTTTACCTTCGTATGCCAAAGCTAGTATCATCGGGTCATTTATATATTGCAAAACCACCACTTTATCGACTAACACAGTCTAATAAAACTTACTATGCAGTAAATGATCAACAAAAGACTGATTTAACTGCTAGATTATTAAAAAATAGTAAAGCTAAAATAGACATTGGTAGATTTAAGGGACTGGGGGAAATGATGCCAGCTCAGTTAAAAGAAACAACAATGAATCCAAAAAATAGGTCACTTTTAAAAGTTACTATAGATGATTTTGATAATATTGCTAAGATGGTAGACAATCTTATGGGCAAGAAACCAGAAAAACGTTTCCAGTTTATTTATGATCAGGCTTTAATTAAAATGGATACTATTATAAATAATCTAGATATTTAAAATTGCATCATCTACCAACTACTTATAAATTACAGGAGTACTATGTTCTTACGTTTAATTACAATATTATTATCAAGTTCTATCATTTTTTCTAATATAACATTTGCTGAAGAAGTAAAGAAGAAAGAATTACCAGATTCAGCTTATTTAAAACAATTCCAAGATATCTTTGAACGTGTTAATAGAGACTATGTCCAAGAACCTGAAAAACAAAAAATGACTGATGCAGCTATAGATGGCATGTTAACTTCGCTAGATCCTCATTCTAACTACATTACTGATGAGGATCTAGAATATTTTCTTGACCACACTAAAGGAGAATTTGGAGGTATTGGTGTTGAAGTGCAATATGACAATAGTGCTATCAAAGTCATTTCCCCTATTGATGATCTACCCGCTTATAGGGCAGGTATAAAAGCTGGAGACTATATTGTGGGGGTTAATGATGAGTTTGTATCAAATTTAGGATTTAATAAAGCGGTCAGAGAGATGCGTGGAGAACCAGGGGCAAAGGTAAAATTATTGGTAATCACGGAAGGTGAAAGTAAGCCAAAGGAAATTGAACTTACTAGAGAAATAGTTACAATTACACCAGTAAAAGCCCATTTAGAAAGAAATAATATCGCTTACGTAAGGATAGGGAGTTTTAATGAACATACTATTTCAGAATTAAAAAAATCTATAAAAACTTTAAAAAATGAAAGTAAAAATGGTCTAAAAGGTATTATCTTAGACCTACGTAATAATGGTGGTGGTCTGTTAGATCAGGCTGTTGCGGTTAGCGAATATTTTATTGATTCTGGGGTAATCGTTACTACCAAAGGCAGAAGCAAAAATAGTAACTCAGTATTGACTAGTAATAAATTTGCAGAAAAAGCACCATCTGCCCCTATTGTTGCTCTTATTAATGTTGGATCTGCTTCAGCTGCAGAAATCGTAGCTGGTGCATTGCAAGACCATAAAAGAGCAGTAATACTTGGAACAAAATCTTTTGGTAAAGGGTCCGTACAAAGCTTTGCTACAATTAGTCCTAGAGCTGCTATAAAGCTTACAACAGCTAAATATTACACTCCTAGTGGTCGTTCAATTCAAGCAGAGGGTATTGAACCTGACATAGTGGTTGAGATGGCAAAAGTTGAGTATCCTGAAACAAAATCAACAGATGTGAGATTTTCTGAATCTTCTCTAAAGAATTATCTAAAAAACGATAATAATAAAAACGATGATAAAAAAGTAGATACTACAGATAAAAATAAAGAACTTATTAAGAAAACAAATGATATTACAAAAAATACCAAACCAAAAAATACTCTAGAACAATTATCTGATCTTTATAAAAAAGATTATCAATTTGCTAGAGCTTATGATTTAATTATTGGATTAATCTTGACTAATAAAAGTAGTAATGAATTGAAAGAATAAAGGGTATACTCAGGTAGAACTTCAAGAATTGGCGTTCCCGCGACCAAAGATCGAAGCTGCTCACGTACTAATGTACGCCTAGCAGCTCGACTTTGATACTCCTAGCTCTTCTTGAAGTTATACTATCGTCTACCAACTCTTCATTTACGAGCAGTATACAATGGGTAGGGTAATTGGGCATAACTGTTGAAAGTTAAAAAATCGTCTATTAGCGAAGCGTTGTTGTAAGGCTTAAACCGTCTATTAGCGAGCGAACGTACGTGAGCGTGGCAATCCATGAAACTTGTCATATAGATTGCTTCGTCGACCTTATGGTCTCCTCGCAATGACATGCTAGATTCTTAAGTTGACGCCTATGCGAATTCGCGTGATAAGGTTACAAAGGAAATATCAGCTATTAGTTATGACTTTAATATTGTCCTGTGTCTATATGTGTAAGTAATATATGTGCAAACCTAATGATTCAAAATAAATATATTATTAGACTGTCATCCATTGGCTTATTTATAAACATTATTGTAAATATGATTTACTATCGTTACTTCATTATTGAAGAAATGATTTTAAAGCAAGTCGGAGAAACAAATATTAAAATAGCTGATGTTTATACAAAAAATGTTTGGGATAGGAATAGAACTGCTGTAGATAAGATACATGAATTTGGTTATATAAATTTATTACAAGATACAGATTTTATTAAGTTTGCAACTACTTCAGTTGATATTTTTGTTAATCTTAATGCATATATTTCTTTGTATGATCTACAAGGTAATAAAATTATAACTAGTTCGCCAATTCAAGTAACAAGTCACATGAATTTTCCTGAAGACACTCTGTATCAAAAAATTATTACCAAAATTGATAGATATTTTTTAAAAGAATTGAGTATAGAACAAGCCTTTAACAAAGCTTTTAAAGGGATAACAACTCATCTATTAATTCCTAGAGCCATGTTACATATATCAGGGGAGGTAAAGAAAGCATCTTGTATAACAAGTTATATCCCAATAATAAACCGTGATCCATTGAACTATCCTGTTGATGGTGTATTAGAGATACATACCAATATTACTAGTTTATGGTCAAGTATTATAGAGCTTGAAAGAAAAGTATTATTAACTTTTGTTATCATTTTGGTAATATTTTTAGTTATAGTTATGAGTAACACAAATTATGCACAAAAAATTATAGACCGACAATTTGAGGCTAATAAAGCATTAGAGGAAGCAGTAACTAAGGTTAGAAATGAAAGTTCTGCTCATACTAAATTTTTTGCCAATGTTAGTCATGAGCTGCGTACCCCTCTAAATGCTATTATAGGTTTTTCAGAAATTATGATGTCTACACCTTACAATAAGGAACATGATGCTTATGTAAAAGATATTCATAACGCAGGCAAGCATTTACTAGGTATAATAACCGATATATTAGACTTGTCAAAAGCATCTGCTGACAAGCTATTAGTTGATTCTGTAGAGTTAGACCTAAATAAATTAATTACTTCTACTATAAGGATAATGCAACCAAGAGCTGACCAAGCGAATGTAGCATTAATTGAAAAACTACCAAAAGATCATATTATTATAAAAGCAGATCCCAAAAGGCTTAAACAAGTATTTTTTAACCTTTTATCTAATTCTATAAAATTCACCAACGCATTAGGTTCTATAACAATTCATGCTGAAAAAAATGAATCTCAAGGACTAGTTTATGTGCAAGTTATAGATACTGGTATAGGAATTGATGAGAAAGATATTCCAAAAGTACTCTCAACATTTGGTCAAATTGATAGTGCCGTTGGCAGAAAATATCAAGGTACTGGTCTTGGTTTACCACTCACTCGAAAGTTGGTTGAACTAATGAGAGGTAAATTTGATATACAAAGTAAAATAGGCATAGGCACAACTGTAACACTAACTTTTGCTTATGATAGTAGTATAGAACAATAACTACCCCAATGTTGGGAATGCAGGTGTATGATTATTTGACTATATTTAATGGAGAACTGGTAGTTTTTATGGTGATAGCATGTAATTTATTATTATTCAGTATTTCTGCTAAAGCTTTTTTTACCATCTTATGCTGATTAATTAGACTAATTCCAAGAAAAGCATCATCTTGTATTTCTAAGGAATAGTGATTCTGATCTCCAGCTAAATCAACAATTTTTATTTTGGCATTTGGAAAACTATAACGTATAATTTCTTCAAGTTCTTTAATAGATATTGCCATTGTTCTTTAGAGTTTTTTATGTAACATACAACAAAAGCTTAAAGTCTGCAATCAGAGAAATTTAAAAGTCGATCTGACTGGCAAAGTAATGCATTTTTTACTTTCTAATAACAGTCAACTAAGTCGTCAGCATGCTCGTATAGTGTATCCTGTCCCTCAAGTTTAGTCACTTCTTGAACACAAGAAATATTATACTTATAATCATGAGAGGTACTAATTATTAATGACTTAATATTTTCTAATAGCTCTGAACGACTCTCTGTATCTAACCCTACAATCCATTGAACGGTTTTCTGTACTTCTTCAGGTAGTGATGCAATTGTAGTAATATCTAACTCTTCAGGAGATACATTATTAACATATTCTAAATATTCTAATGCACATTTGGAATCCTTTGCATATAATTCTTTAATCCATTGAAGTGTTGTTGTAAATTTCTCACTAATTACAGCAGGATATGTTTCTCCATTAGTCACTATAGTACTACTAGATTCTAATTCATTACTTACCATTGCATTTAAGACTTCAGGTTCTACAGCAGTTGTTACTATATCAAAATTTGAGTTATTAGCATTACTTTCATACCCTTCATCATTAACCTCAGAACTTACCAGTGCATTTGAGATTTCAGATTGCTCAAGATTATCATTCCAATCAGCTTTTAACCTATCACACAGATCTTGTATTAACTTGGAATTATTTTCTAAATATTGCTCAGCGACTAGCTTTAACTTTGTTATATTATTTTGGCTAGAATCGTCTAAGCTTTTACATTCTTTTGGGATAGGCAGCCATATCTCTGTATTTTGTCCTTCACCTGTTAGATCTAACCTAACCTCATTTACGTCAGCTTCCTCGTCGTTTTTCATAAGTGTATCAATTAAGCCGTTAAGCAACCACCCTAATGCTCCATCAAAATTAGATGATGGTATTTGGGCTTTGGTTTGCTCACCTTTTCCAAAATTGATAGAACAAATCATAGTGCGTTCCATAATGTCTGCTTGTTCATGATAACTAAGCCCTTCTTTAAGCACCTGTAGCACTGTAGCAGCTGGACGATTAGCACCAAGACCACCATCGGCAAAAGCATAAGGCTTACCCGCAGCATAATCATAATCTTTTACGACCTCTTTATTAACAACAGCTTTAAAATAGGTTGGTGCTGCTGTAGTTGCAAGAAGCACGTCCTTTGTTCTAACATGTGGACTATGTTGATCATGACTATCAAAAATCTTCATACTATTCTTTCCTTCATTCAAATCAGCAACTGGTATAATAAGACGGCATAGACTATCATCCAATCTATTATCCCCTAAATGCTTTTCTAGCATTTTCTTCAAAGGTTCTTGACTATATTTGTGTTTTATTATTCCCCAGTTAAACCAGCTTTGAGGGAAGATTTCAGGAGCAGTGTTTTCAAATAATTCTAAAGCTTCTTTAGCTGAATAACGAGGTTCTGTTGATCCTTCTTCTTTAGGAATTGTTAATAAGGCTGCAATTAATCCTCCAACACTAGTGCCAGAAATAATATTAAATAATTTAGATATAGGTTGCTGGGTTATTTCTTCTATTTTCGCTAGTACAACTAACTCAGCTATTCCTTTTACCCCACCACCTGAAAGGCAAAGAACTTTGTTTTGTCCTGTTTGATTTGTAGTCATAAACTATGCCTCCGTAACCTTTTAAAGTTTCCTGATATTTAGGTTATCATAAAATTTATATTATAACAAATAAAATTTTGTATCGTAATAAATAAAAGCAAAAAATAAATTATATAATATCGTAGGGAAGGCTAAAATATTACACACCAAACTTGTAAATTGATTTATCAATTTTTCAAAGTATTTGAGTATATAACACCCCAATTCGGGATAAGAATTAGTTAATTCTTATCCCGAATTCGCGTATAACCTAACATGCTGCAAAATTTTCTTTGCAGCCTCACTAGCAGGAAGGAGTGTAACATCAAGCTCAAATAAATTAGGATGAGAAATTTGAATCAAAGGATATTTTGGATAAACATCTTGTATATCGATTGATTTGTAACGAAGCAGCCTATCTAGTTGTTGAATTCTCATAATATTTTCTTCTTCTGAAATCAATAATTTTACAGGAATAAATGTTGACTTACGGTTCGATGCTAGCTGTTGTACTTGATTAAAAAGCTTATGATCACCATCAATCTCATAGAGACAATTAGTAAGAACATAGTTATTATAAGTTTCTTGGCTTAGAAAATTAAAAATACCATCTCGTATATGTTTAATTGTATCCCAAGCAAATTCTGGAATGGGAGTCAACCCATCATAATTTAGAAGTGAGAAAATAGGATTATTGATATGCTGGTTATCACATATGCTGTAGCCAGCTTTTGCTATTTCCTTTGCTATAGTATACTTGCCAGTCCCTGGTTTTCCTATTAGGTAGATAATGGTAGTCATTTTGTTTAATCTCACTAAAAGCTAACTATACTAATTTTATTTGTGTTAAACTCTAAAAACTTAGAAATTGATTTATCAATTTTTCAAAGCATTTGAGTATATATTACATTAATTACAACATCGCCATTCTTTAAGACTTGATTTGTTGATGAAAATTGCTCAACAAATTCTATGGTGCGAGCAGACGTAACGTTTTTGAGATCTATTATTAGGTCATCAGAAAGTTTTTCTCCTATAATTTCTAGTATCTCAATATCAGCTTTGACTGACAAATTCTTTTCTGCTTTAGCTTTCCTAACCAAGTCTAGTATTTCAATAAGTCTATCAGGCTGAATTTGATCTACCGGAAAAGATAAATTTTTGATTTGAGGCCAGTTGCTCCTTGTATGTATAGATTTTGTACTGTACAAAATTTGCCAAATTTCTTCTGTTATATGTGGAAGGAAAGGAGCTAATAATTTAAGTAAGATTTTTATAGAATGATATAAGGTTATTATGGCACTATACTGCCCTTTATTATCTGAACTATCCATATTATAAGCTCGGGTTTTAGTTATCTCGAGGTAATTATCACAAAATACTGACCAAAAAAACTTTTCTATCAAATCCACAGCATTGGCATACTCATAATTTTGCATGTCTGATTCAACTTTGCTTACTAACTCAACTAGTTTAACTATTAACCACTGGTCAAACTTATGACAAATCTTGCTTTCTATATCAGATATTTCAGCATTTTTATCTAGTGAGTCTAATTTATCGAAGTGAATAGCAGCAAATTTAGCAGCGTTCCATAATTTATTAACAAGCCTCTTGCCATTTTTCATTACGTCTTCAGAGTAAACAGTGTCTGCCCCAAGCTTAGATTTAGAAGTCCAATAACGTGTTACATCAGCACCGTATTGCTCAAGCAATTTTTGTGGTACAATAACATTGCCTTTAGATTTTGACATTTTGCTACGATCAAACGCTAGACACCACCCGCTAATCATAATGTTTTTCCAAGGTAGGGTATTCTCATGTAATTGGGCTTTAAGTATTGTATAAAAGGTCCATGTCCTAATGATTTCATGAGCTTGCGGATGTAGGTCAGCAGGAAATAATTTTTTATGACGCTCGATATCTACGTTAAACTTTTCAGAGATACCATGACTACTTAATTGTGGTGATACTGCACTGGTAGCCCAAGTATCCATAACATCGTAATCCGGTTCTACTTCCTCTCTAGAATAGCCAATTGGTAGGTCTCGAAGAGGGTCTACTGGCAGTTGTTTGATATCTGGAAATAGGGGTTTGCCTATTTCGCCAATTCTTTTAGAATACCAAACAGGGAAAGGTACACCAAAATAGCGTTGACGACTTATACACCAATCCCATGATAT
Organism: Candidatus Tisiphia endosymbiont of Myopa tessellatipennis; assembly: GCF_964031105.1. NCBI lineage: Bacteria > Pseudomonadati > Pseudomonadota > Alphaproteobacteria > Rickettsiales > Rickettsiaceae > Candidatus Tisiphia > Candidatus Tisiphia endosymbiont of Myopa tessellatipennis. The sequence goes on from NZ_OZ035005.1 coordinate 734,997, forward strand.
GCTATTTATCCAGTTCTCAAGCTTAATTTTCATAGTTTTTGGATGCCAATTCAGCTCACATGCACGTTGCATTAGAACATCTTTATGTTTTATCGTGCGAACAAACCACTGAGGTAGCGTAAGTATCTCTAGCGGTGAGCCTGAACGTTCAGCACATTTTACTGTTTGAGTAATTTCTATTTGTCTAACTAATAGGTCTTGCTCTTTTAAGATTTCTATAATTTTACTTCTAGCATCTTTTATTTTTAAACCATTTAACTGATGTGAATTTGATAATTCAGTCGGGACATTTATGATACCTTTTTTATCTATAATAATTTTCATGGGTAAATTGTGAGTTCTCCACCAAGTTATATCGGTTGTGTCACCAAAAGTACAGCACATCACAAGTCCACTTCCTTTATCTATTTGAACTAAATCATCCGCTAGAATAGGTACTTTAACATCAAATAGCGGTGTTATGGCAAATTGGCCTTCTAGTTGTTGGTATCTATCATCATTTGGATTGTAAAATACTGCAACACAAGCTGGTAGCATTTCTGGTCTAGTGGTAGCAATAATAATCTTCTCACCCTTACTGGTATGAAAAATTATATCATTCATCATTGAAGTTTTTTCTTGGTCTTCAATGTCAGCTTGAGATAAAGCCGTTTGATCAACTGGATCCCACAACATTGGTTGATTATTACGGTAAATTTCGCCTTTGTCGACTAAGTCTAAAAATGACATTTGTGATATTTTTTGTGATAATGGATTAATTGTTTGGTATTCCAAAGTCCAATCAACAGATAAAGCCATTTGATTAAATAATGAGCGGAATTTCTCTTCCTCAGAAATAACAACTTCCTTACATATCTCAATAAATTCATCTCTTGCAATACTGGCTGCTCTGAGTTGTTTTTGTTTTTCAACTAAACGTTCGGTAGGTAAACCATTATCATCAAAACCGATTGGATAAAAAATATTTTTACCCAGCATCCGTTGGAAACGGACAATAAAATCAGCTTGAGTATAACTGTAAACATGTCCTATATGCAAATGTCCTGAGACTGTTGGTGGTGGCGTATCTACTACAAAACTATTTTCTCTCGTATCATTTTTATCCCAAAGATAAATTTTTTGTTCCTGCCAAAATTTTTGCCATTTTCTTTCGCTTTCAATAAAGCTATAATTTTTTAGAAATTCTATCATAATAAGACTATCCTAGTTACGCGAATTCGGGATAAGAATTAACTAATTCTTATCCCGAATTGGGGTTGATTGTTAAAATATACTCGTGTCAGCCACTTCAAAAGTAGACCTCTTGCAGAATTCGCTTCTGCTAGGGAATTTGTAGGAGGACCGGAACCTCGACCCGCAGCGTACTCAAACGTACGTGAGGATTCGAGTCTAGTCCCGACGCACAAATTACCAGCAGAAGTAGAATTATGCAAAAGGTCTAGTGCATTTATCGAATTAATGGTTAGAATATATCATAATATTTGACCCCACTAAGTATTTTATATTAGATTTTTTGAATATTTCTATGTTGAGTAGATTTATAGGCATTTTCGCTAAGCAAGAACCGAAAGCAGTACTAAATTCCGTTACGAATTCGAGAACGAAAATAACGATCGATAAGACCATTAGATGGAAATGTTCACAGACCTAGTTAAATTAATTCAAAATATATCATAACTATAGAGATGCCAAATAAATTTTTTCTGAGCCTTAAATTAATGAGACTGCAAAGTCCTACTGGCTATCTGTTACTATTTTTCTCAACATGCTTTGGGGTACTTCTTACTAATATTGCAATTTATAATTTAGTAAAATTATTATCATTGTTTTTTATTGGAAGTATCATTACTAGGGGAGCTGGTTGCGTTCTTAACGATATTTTTGATAAAGATTTTGATAAGCATGTTTTAAGAACAAAGGATAGACCACTAGCTAATGGATCATTAAATGTAAATGAAGCGATGATTTTGTTAACTATATTATCAGTCTGTTCCTTGACAATTTTATTATCATTAAATAAAACAGCGATTTGCCTAGGGTTTCTTAGCTTTATCATGATTGTTTTATATCCGCTAATGAAAAGAATGATAAACTTTCCGCAAGTATTTCTAGGACTAACATTTAATGGAGTATTGATTGGCAGTAGTGCTGTAATTGATAAAATATCAATAGAATCGGGTATTATGTATATTGCCTGCTGTTTTTGGATTATTGGTTATGACACTATTTATGGTTTTATGGATATAAAGGACGATAAGAAGATTAAGATCAAGTCAATGCCACTTTTTTTAGAAAAGAGAAATTATAAATTACATTTATATGTTTACTATACCATCTTCATATTATTATTCATATTTGCTAACATTATAGCAACCCATCGACCTAACTATATAGCTATTCTCTGTGCTTATATAATGCTGATTTGGCAGGTAGTAACATTAGAAATCTCAGACCCACAAAATTGTCTTACTAGGTTTAAAAATAATAATTACGTTGGTTTAATCTTGGCTTTAGGTGCATTAGATTTGAATAATTAAATAATTCACCTTACGCGTGGCATTTAAAAATCATAAGGGAGAAAACAGCCCGGCGTCATTGCGAGGAGCTACTTTAGTAGCGACGAAGCAATCTAATAAATGTGGATTGCCACGACCACTACGTGGTCTCGCAATGACTCTTGTACTTATTCTGCAATTTTTAAATTACCATGGTGGTTATGCGTAAGGTAAGTTAAATAATTATGCTGACATTTCCAACTTAACTCTATCCCTTAATTATCAAGGCTTCTTCAAGCAATTTTTTCTGTTGCTCATTATGTATGATCGGTGAGCCAACTGCTGGTGAAGCAGACTCATTCCTACCAACATATATAAATTGATTATTAATTGATGCATTTTTTAGGCTCTCATTTAAGTGATCTTTAACAAAATTCCACGCCCCCATATTTTTAGGTTCTTCTTGACACCAAATAAACTCTTTAGCTTTATTATATTTACCTAATATTTTAACGATAATATCCGTTTCAAACGGATATAACTGTTCAAGTCTAATAATCACTATATCTAAAATATTCTTTTCTTCTCTTTTTTCTAATAAATCATAGTAGACTTTACCACTACATAATATAATTCGTTTTACTTCCTTGGCATTTATAGCATCATTAATTTCGTCTAGCACAGGTATAAAGCTCGTATTCTCATCAAGCTGGGAGAGAGGTGATACAACCATTTTATGTCTTAATAAAGATTTTGGTGACATTACTATTAGTGGTTTACGAATATTACTGTATATTTGACGACGTAATAAATGAAAAAATGAAGCTGGCGTCGTAGGATATGTAACTTGCATATTATTTTCAGCAGCAAGCTGCAAGAACCTCTCGAGTCTTGCAGAGCTATGCTCTGGACCTTGTCCTTCAGATCCATGTGGTAGTAGCACTACTATACCGCTCATCCTGAGCCATTTGCTTTCACTACTGGAAATGAATTGGTCGAAAATTATTTGAGCTCCGTTAGCAAAATCGCCAAATTGAGCTTCCCAAATTACTAAATCTTTTGGATTAACTAATGAATAACCATACTCAAAACCTAAAACTGCATATTCAGATAAATTACTGTCAGCAATTTCAAAATTTGCTTGCCCAAAATTTCCTTGGTTTTGCGATAAATTATTTAATGGTGTATAAGTTCTATCATCCACCTGACTATGTAACACTGCATGACGGTGAGAGAAAGTGCCACGCCCACAATCTTGACCAGTAAAGCGTATTCTAGTACCTGAATTTAATAAACTGGCAAAGGCTAACTGTTCTGCAGTTGCCCAGTCAATAGGTTTATCTTGCTTTAAAGTATTTTCTCTTAATTCAAATAATTTTACAAGTTTGGGATTTAAAGGAAAATCTTTTGGTATCTGACAAAGCTTTATACCAAGTTCTTTTAAGGTGTCTTTGTTAACACCAGTAGAGAGCATTTGAGCATTTGACCTAGTATAACTAGACCATAAACCTTCCAAAAACTGAGCTTGCGGCTGATAATTTTTGGCTTGTTCATATTCTTGATCTAATTTCAGTTTAAATTGTTCTTTTAATGTAGGAAAATAATTTTGGTCAATTATTCCACCTGCTACTAGTTTATTTGCAAAAATAGTTGCCGGGGATTGCTTATTTTTTATTACATTATACATAACAGCTTGAGTATACATAGGCTCATCACCTTCATTATGACCATATTTACGATAACAAATAATCTCAATGACTATGTCTCTAGCAAATTTATACCGGTAATTCACTGCAATATTGGTAGCCTTGATCACTGCTTCAATATCATCACCATTTACATGTAGAATTGGACTATTAATTATCTTAGCAAACTCAGTAGAATATCTACCTGGTCTAGTGTCATAACTATTCGCTGTAAATCCAAGCTGATTATTAATGACAAAGTGAATAATCCCGCCAACATTATAAGGCTTTAGATCCAACATAAATAAACTCTCAGCTACTACACCTTGACCACAAAAAGCACTATCGCCATGAACCAAAATACCCATTACTTTCTTACGATTAGTATCTTGGATGCTATCCTGTTTTGCTCGTACTTTACCAGATACTACCGGATTCACCGCTTCTAAATGTGATGGATTATCTGCCATAGAAAGATGCACCTTAAACCCCTCTCTTATCTGATCTGATGAATAGCCAATATGATACTTCACATCACCTGAAATACCTAAATCAGTCGGCAAGATACTACCTGTTATAAATCCAGACAAAATAGCTTTATAAGGTTTAGTCATTACCTTAGCCAGTGTGCTAAGTCTTCCTCGGTGAGCCATACCTATTACTACATCTTCTAGTCCATGGACAGTAGACATATCTATGGCTTTATCTATAGCCACTACGGCTGCCTCTCCACCTTCTACTGAAAAGCGTTTTGCTCCAGGAAATTTGGTATGTAGATATTGTTCAAATCCTTCAATTTCTACTAAGTCTTTTAGTACGTCCTTCTTATCTTGTTCCAATATATTAGACTTCCTGCATAATTCTACTTTTGCTGGTAATTTGTGCGTGATACCGGTACTCTGTTCCTCACGTACATTTGAGTACGCTGCGGGTCGAGGTTCCGTGTCTCCTACAGATTCCTCAGCAAAAGCGAATTCTGCAGGAAGTCTATTAAAAGCTTGAACATTACTTTCTATTTGTTCAAAAAACCAAGTTTTCTCATCTTCATTGGTCACATGAGCAAATTCTACGGCAATATCTTTAGTATAAGTGTGATCAAGCAAATTAACCAATTCCTTAAGTGAACATGCTTTTATTCCAAAAAATTCATCATCAATTTCTATAATATTATTCAAATGATCTGTGGTAAAACCAAAATCTTCTATATTAAGTCTCAACTCATTTTTAGTCTTAAGAACCTCAAGATTCAAGGGATCTAGCTTGACTAAATAATGTCCATAATTACGGTAGCGGGCAATCATTGCTTTTGCTCTGAGCTTGTTAGCTGTAGCAGAAAATTCCGTAACATACGGCGGAGGTTTTTCTTGAGGTGAAGTAATAACATGAGCAATAGTTTTATTAACTTGGTAACTATTATTATTCTCAATATTTTGGAAATAGTTTTGCCAGCTTTCATCAACTGCTTTATGATCTGATAAATATAGCTGATATAGTTCTTCTATAAAAACAGCATTACTACCAAATAAAAAACTAGTTTGTTTTAAATTTTTATCCATAAACTCCTATTCCTAATTAGTAAAAAGCCTAGATAGCATTCCCCGTGGGGAATGACATCGTTTTTGGTCTTGTAAGTATTATTTCCAATTTTCCAAATCATTTGTCGCTTTTGAAGTACAAACCTAAATTACCATACCATTTACTTGATGCTCCCAAAGTTCTTTGAATTTACCATTTGGCATTGCAAGTAGTTCTACAAAATTTCCATCTTCAACAATTTGGTCGTTTTCTATCACAACAATTCTATCTAAATGTCTTATTGTTGACAGACGATGAGCTATGGCAATTACAGTTGCATTATTTTTTTCAAGTAGTGTGTTTATAGATTTTTGAATTTCTAGTTCGGTTTGACTGTCAAGTGAAGAAGTCGCTTCATCCAAAATTAAAATTGGGGCATTTTTAAGAATAGCTCTGGCAATTGCTATACGTTGACGTTGACCTCCACTTAGTTTAATTCCTCTTTCGCCCACAAGGGTATTATATTTCTCAGGTAGGGTTTCAATAAACTCATGAAGATTGGCTGCCAGTGCTGCACTTTCTATCTCAGCTTGCGTTGTATTTTCTTTAGCATACCCAATATTTTCTCCAATAGAACGATGAAAGAGCATAATATCTTGTGGAATTAGAGATATTTGACTACGTAGGCTCTCACAAGATACATTATAGATACTTTGATTATCAATAATAATATCCCCGGTTGTTATTTGAAAATTTTTGAGTAATAAAGATATTAATGTTGATTTTCCACCACCAGAATGTCCAACAATTCCAATTTTTTGACCAGCTTTGATATTAAGATTTAAATCCTTAAATACACAATTAGTGTTGTTATAACCAAAAGATAAATTCTGAAATACAATATCACCTTTGGTAATCGTTAAGTTAGTTACAGAAGGAGTATCAATTGTATTTTGTGGGATTTGCATAATTGTAAAAGCAGAGCGAAAAGCAGCAACATCCTCTAGGAAATCTTTTATTTCCATTGTAGTTTGCCAACTATTTTCAGTAAATAAAAAAGTAAGTGACATAACAAAAGCAATATCACCAATTGAAATCTCATTATTATTTTTCATATAAATGACATAACAAAATAGTGAGATTAAAAATACCCAATAAAATAAACACAATATTATAGATATAATTAAATCGTATCTATAATATTTGATAATTAATGGGTTATGTATATTATCATAATAGTGCTGTATTTTGTGTAACTCACGCTGCTGAGTAGCAAAAGCAAAAACTGTAAAAATGTTAGTAATACAATCTGCTACAGTTCCAAATAAATAATACCATGAATCTTGCTTTTCCTGCTCCATTTTGGCAAGCTTGGTAAAAAATTTAAATGCCATTGGTGCATATATAAAGCTAAATGCTAGAACAAAAAAAAGTATTTTTATATTGGTCAGACCTAATGCAATACCAGAAAATAACGTAATAAACAATGGTTTACTTAACTGCAATTCAAGTGCTTGATGCATTTTAAAATAGTTATCACCAATTCCTTTTACTTTCGCAACAATTGAACCGGAAAGGTTATGTTGAAAAAAAGTATATGATAATTTAAAGCAATGTGTGCAAACTTTATTTAATATATTTTGTAAAATATATGGCATACATTTTAATTGAGCAAAATTATGCATCCGCCATGCACCATCAAGGATAATTTGGGAGCTTATAAATATCGTTATTGGTTTCCAACTTTGTTCAAAAGTAATATTTTGATTTTGAGTAAACAAATCAATTAATAGCTTTATAGCATAATTATATATAATTGGATATACACCATTTGCACATGGTGCAATCATCATGATAAAATATAAATACTTATATGGTTTTATAACTGACCAAAGAAAGGAAAATGGAGTTAACATTTTTGTATAAATTTATTTGTACTAGTACAAAGACGGAAAGCTAGACTTTATGCTACGTCCACCGTTTGATATGTTCACAAAATGCACTGAAATTGAAGAATGGCTCCCCGGGCCGGACTCGAACCAGCGACCGAACGGTTAACAGCCGTTTGCTCTACCACTGAGCTACCGAGGAACATTTGCCTTTATATAGACTAGGTTTCTTATAACAAATCTTTTGACTATGGTCTAGTATTTTCTTATTTTATCTATAAAAAATAAATAAACCTCTTGCAAAATTCGCTTATGCTGAGGAATTTAAAGGCGACTTGAAACCTCAACCCGCAGCATACTCAAATGTACGTGAGGAGCAGAGTACCGGTATCACGTACAAATTACCAACAGAAGTAGAATTATGCAAGAGCTATTTAAAAACATTACTATGCTGGTGTACCTGAGCATTCATTACTAATCCAAACCCAATAAGCATTGATACCATCATTGTACCGCCGTAAGATATAAAAGGCAAAGGCACACCTACCACTGGCAATAATCCCATCACCATAGCTATATTTATAAATACATGACTAAATAGGATTGATGTTATGCCTATTACCATCAGTTTACTAAATATAGCTCTACAATTCACAGCAATCATTAATGAAATTATTATAATTGCAGAATAAAGAATTAACAGAAACAAACTACCAACAAAACCAAATTCTTCAGCAAAAGTAGCAAAGATAAAATCGGTTTGATGCTCTGGTAAAAAATCTAGATGGCTTTGGCTACCTTTAGCTAGCCCCTTGCCCCACAATCCACCAGAACCAATAGCGATTTTTGATTGAATAATGTTATATCCAGCTCCAAGAGGATCTTTCTCAGGATCAAAAAAAACCATGATTCGTTTTCTTTGATAATCATGCATCACTTGCCACATAACTGGTATGCAAGTAAGGACTATAATACCAATTATCACAAAATTTCTCACTCTAAAACCAGCAGCAAAAAAAATAATACTAGCAATGATGATATTAATCACCCCAGTACCTAGATCCGGTTCTTTTATTATCAGTATAACTGGTACTATCACACCTATTATAGGCAATAATATCTTGTAAAATCTAGCAAAATCCTCAATCTTTAGTTGATGAAAATACCTAGCTAACATTAACACTACTGCTAATTTTGTTGGTTCAGAAGGCTGCACACGGATAACTCCTAAATCTATCCAACGTTTTGCACCCATAGAAATAGATCCAAAAAGCTCAACACTAACTAATAAGATAATAATAGCAATATAAAATATATATGAAAACTTAAATATATACTTTATATCAATAGTTGCAATAATAATCACAACTGGTAAAAACAGGAAAAAATGCATCATCTGCTTATACGCCCAAGGGTGAATATTACTATTTGAAGCGGAATATAGTATAACAAAACCAATGCTACAAATCACACTAATAAGAATAATTAAAGTAATTGGTAATTTTTTTAGTTTTTCAAAATAATTTCTTTGAATTGACATTCTAGGTAGATATCCATAAAAATTAGCTGTAAAATGACATTATTTATTACGATTAAAAAACATGAAATTATTATTACATAACACACTTACTCACAAGAAAGAAGTTTTCATACCGCTAGATAGTAATTTAGTAAAAATGTATGTTTGCGGTCCAACTGTCTACGATCATCCCCATATTGGTAACGCTAGGTCCGTAGTAGTATACGATATTTTATACCGCTCACTAAGCAAAATATTTGGTCAAAATCATATAAAATATGTGCGTAATATTACCGATGTTGATGATAAGATAATAAATAGAGCCAAAGAACTCAAAATAACGATTTCTGACTTAACAGTTAGAATTACCGAAGAATTTCATGCTAATATGCAATATCTAGGTTGCAAAACGCCAAATATTGAGCCAAAAGCCACCATGCATATTGATGACATGATTGTGATTATTCAAAAATTACTTAACCTAAACCATGCTTACATCGCAGATAATCACGTTTATTTCGATATTTCTACCGCCCCAAATTATACAAAATTATCAAATCGTAATCTTGATGAAATGCTAGAGGGAGTGCGTATTGAAAATAATCCATCAAAAAAGCAACCACATGATTTTGTATTATGGAAACCAGCCAGTAAAGATGAAGAAATATTGGCAAATTTCGATAGCCCTTGGGGAAGAGGTAGACCAGGCTGGCATATAGAATGTTCAGCGATGAGCTATAAATATCTCGGAGAAAATTTTGACATTCATGGTGGAGGGGCAGACTTAATTTTTCCTCATCATACTAATGAGATAGCACAAAGTACATGTGCTTTCCCGAACTCTCACTTTGCTAAATATTGGGTGCATAATGGATTTCTGACCTGTAATGGTGAGAAAATGAGTAAATCGCTCAATAATTTTATTACTGTAAAAGACTTGATAGATAAAAAAATCCCTGGTAACGTAGTTAGATTACTGTTACTGAGTAGCCACTACCGTAAACCATTAGATTACAACAATAAAGCTCTAGAAGATGCTACAAAAACAATGAATTATTGGTATAGAGCGATAGAAAATTTGGACATTAACAAACTTGACGTTCAGAACATTCCAAAAGAATTTTTATCTCACTTATTCGATGATATGAATACACCTCTAGCCATTAAAATAATAAACGATTATGCTAAACTGGTCTTTGCGAGTAACAAAGAAGATGATAAGTACTTATATGCTTCTTACTTACTTTCATGCAGCAATTTTATAGGTCTAATGACCCAATCAGCTAGTAGGTGGTTTTACTGTGAAATAAACTATGAACCGATTCTCCAGCATATTGAGCAACGTAGGCAGGCCAAATTACAAAAAAATTGGTTATTAGCCGACCAAATTCGTCAAAATTTATCAAAAGATGGCATAATTCTAGAAGATAAACTAGATGGATCAACTAGTTGGAGAAAAGTTTGATTAAGTGATCTTTTCTGTGTTGAGGCTGCTTGATATTTCTTCCATATTGACAATAAAAAGTTACATAACCCTTGCAAATATGTTGATTGAATATATAATAAGCTTTGCTTAAAATATATAGTTAACCCGATTAGCATTACTCAGTCATTGCGGGGAGGCGTAAGCCGCACAACTGTTGAAAGTTAAAAATCGTCACTGCGATAACCTTTGTAAGCCCTAAACCGTCTATTAGCGAGGAGTCGCTGTAGCGAGACGACGTGGCAATCTTGTGAAGAAGAGCTTACTTCATGAGATCGCCACGGTGTCTATCGACGCCTCGCGATGACGATTTTTAACTTTCAACAGTTGTGACTAAAGTGATGCCTCGCAATGACGCTAGTTTGCTATGGCTAAATGCTAGTATGGTTAACTATAATAAGCAAAATTCACACGTAAGAGCCTAGTTGTTAGTCCAATTTCTTTGGTATCAACTCTTACGGAGGAGTACCTATAATTAGGTACATAACTAACATTTTAAGGAGATTTAATAATGTCGAAACTACAAACTGTTAATGTCAGAGATTTACTTGATGCTGGGGTGCATTTTGGTCATAAAACCTCACGTTGGAATCCAAAAATGGCATCTTACATTTATGGTGTCAGAGATGATATCCACGTAATTGACTTACAACAAACTGCTGCCTTAATGCAGAGAGCTTTGGGTATAATTTATGAAACTGTCAAGAAAAATGGTAAAATATTATTTGTCAGTACTAAAGTTCAAGCCAGTGATATAGTAGCTGAATATGCAGAGAAATGTGGGCAATATTACGTTAACCACAGATGGCTTGGTGGTATGTTAACCAACTGGGGGACAATTTCTGGCTCAATAAAAAAGCTGGATAATCTTGAGAAAGTTTTGGGGAATGAAGAGGAATATTCCGGTTATACTAAGAAAGAAATACTGGAAATGACCCGTAAAAAGGATAAATTACTTAAATCCTTAGGGGGTATTAGACATATTGGAACAAGACCCAATTTGCTTGTGGTAATTGATACTAATAAGGAGCATTTAGCAATCCAAGAAGCAGTAAAATTAGGTATTCCAATAATTGCTATTGTTGACACTAACTCCAATCCAGATAATATAGACCACCCTGTTCCCGGTAATGATGATGCAATAAGATCTATAAGACTTTATTGCACCTTGTTTGCTGATGCCGTACTTGCCGGTATAGAAGAGGCTTTAGCTGCATCTGGTGTTGATTTAGGAAGCATAGCTACTCATGAAGAAAAAGGTACAAATATAAAAGGTGTTACTAAGTTAAAATCAACCAAGAAATTTTCTAAAACTCTAGACCTAAATAATCAAGAAGCACTAGAGTCAGAGTTTGAGACAGCTTTAGAGCTTGCAGAAGTTGCTACAACAACAAAATAACTAGTATACTGCTCGTAAATGAAGAGTTGATAGACGATAGAATCAAAATCATGATAGTAGCAGGAGTCAAAGGGTCAAGGTGCATAACTGTTGAAAGTTAAAAAACCGTCATTGTGCATAGGCGTCATTGCGAGGAGACCGCAGGTCGACGAAGCAATCTATATGACAAACTTCATGGATTGCCACGCTCACGTACGTTCGCTCGCAATGACGATTTAAGCCTTACAGCTACTTCTCGCTAATAGACGATTTTTTAACTTTCAACAGTTATGGGGTTGATGCTACCCCTGATTCCCCTTTGATGTCACCCCTGCGAAAGCAGGGGTCTAGAAAAGACTAAATAGTTTTTCCAATAAAAATAACTATAAACCTTAAATAAAGGAGAGTAAAATGATAAATGCTGTACTTGTAAAACAATTAAGAGAGAAAACTGCTGCAGGAATGATGGACTGCAAGAAGGCCTTGCTTGAAACAAAGGGAGATTTTGAAGCAGCTATTGACTGGTTAAGAAAAAAAGGATTATCAGCTGCAGCAAAAAAAGCCGATAGAATTGCTGCTGAAGGACTAACAGCAATAAGCATTAAAGATAATGTTGGGGCTATTATAGAAGTAAATTCGGAAACAGATTTTGTTGCAAGAAACGATAAGTTTCAGCAATTGGTTAGGAATATTGCTGAACTAGCTTTGACACAAGATAATTTACCATCACTAAAATTAGCAAAAACATCAACAGGTAGATCAGTTGAAGAAGAAATATTAGACAATATTGCTACAATTGGTGAAAATTTAAATCTACGTCGTATGGATGTCTTACGGGTATCAGAAGGTGTGGTTGCATCTTATGTACATAATACTGTTGCTGATGGTCTAGGTAAGATTTCTGTCATTGTTGGTTTACAATCAACTACCAAAGATAAAGCTAAGCTCCTGGAATTTGGACAGAAAATTGCTACCCATATAGCGGCAAGTAATCCTTATAGCCTTGATGCATCAAGTTTGGATCAAACATTAATTGAACGTGAAAAAAATATATTTTTTGAACAATCAAAAGCTTCCGGTAAACCGGACAATATCATTGAAAAAATGGTTGAAGGTAGAATACGTAAGTTCCTAGCAGAAGTTGTTCTGCTTGAACAAAACTTTTTATTTGATGATAAATTAACAGTTTCTGAAGTTATGGATAACACTGCAAAAGAATTAGGAACTTCGATTAAAATTACACAGTTTATAAGATATGAACTAGGTGCAGGCATAAAGCAAGAAGATAAAAATTTTGCGGACGAAGTTGCAGCTGTCATGCAAAGCTAGGAAAAACTGATTATATTTGAGAAAATAATGATTTGGTCAGCAAAAGACTTAAGTAGTGCGTTGAATATTGAAGTACATCCTGATATTCAGGGGAGGCAGATTCAATTTAACTCTAATTCCGTTGCAAACGGCGATTTATTCATTGCTCTGCAAGGTAATAATGATGGACATAATTATGCCTTACACGCTCTAGAACAAGGAGCAAATGCAGTAATTATTAGTAAGGAAATAAAAGGATTACCTGATAATAAAGTAATTATGGTCTCTGATACCTTAACTGCTATACACCACATGGCTGAGTATAAACGTAAAAAATCTAAAGCAAAGTTTATTGGTGTTACCGGTAGTATTGGTAAAACGGGTACTAAGGAAGCAATCAAAACTATATTAAGTTATTTTGGACCTACTTTTGCTAGCAGAGGAAATTTTAACAACCACCTTGGCGTGCCTATAAATCTTGCTTCGATGCCTGATGATATAGAATATGCTGTTTTTGAAATGGGTATGAATCATTCAGGAGAAATAAGAGAGCTGACAAAAATGGTACGACCTAACATATCAGTAATCACCACAATAGCGGAAGCCCATCTTGAATTTTTTGAATCTATGCTTAGTTTGGTTGATGCCAAATGTGAAATTTTTGAAGGAATGCCAAGAAATGGCATAGCTGTTGTAAATTCAGACCATCAATATTATGACCGAATTTTACAAAATCTTAAACAATTATCGATTAATAATATATATAGTTTTGGTAAGTCCGAAGGCACAGATTCTAGATTAATATCATATGAGCATATTGGACAAGAAGTACGTCTACATTATTCTATCTGTAACACTAAAATAGATATTAAAATTCCTTTTGTACCGGAACATTATGCTAGAAATTATACTGCCGCTCTTCAGGTAGCAGCAATACTGAACTTAGATATTAATGCTGCAGCAACACAATTAAGCAAAATATCATTAACTGAAGGACGTGGTAAACTAGTCAACGCTAAATATAATGGTCAGAACTATCAAATTATCTGTGATTATTATAATGCTAATCCAGCATCAGTAAAAGCTGCTTTATTATATCTAAAACAGCTTAGTGGACAGAAAAAAGTTGCTATACTAGGTGATATGCTAGAATTGGGAGAAAATTCGATAAAATTCCATAAAGACTTAATACCAGCAATTCTTGATTCTAGTACTAAGAGGGTTTTTTTAGTAGGTAATCTTACCAAACATATATACGATTCTTTGCCAAATGACATAGAAAAAATGCATTTTGATAATGTTGATTTGTTGATAGAAAACTTAAATGAATTACTTAAAGGCGATGAATTACTCTTACTAAAAGGATCTAACAGTATCAAACTTAGTAAAATTACACAATCTTTTGAATTGCTACAATGATATACAACCTTCTTGCCCCCTATATACATAAATTACATATAGCAAATTTATTCCACTATGTTACTTTTCGTATTGGACTTGCCATATTATTTAGTTTGACCCTTTCTTTTTTAATAGGGTCTAGATTAATTAGATTTTTACAAAATTTACAAAAATATGGTCAACCAATTCGTGACGACGGACCAGAAACGCACAAAGCAAAAGTAGGAACACCAACTATGGGGGGGATAATGATTATCCTCACCGTTTGTTTTTCCACTCTATTATTCTCTGACCTTACTAATAAATATATATGGATAGTGTTATTTGTCTTTGTTAGTTTTGGTGTACTTGGTTTTATGGATGATTATGCTAAAGTAACAAAACACCACTATAGAGGCGTTAGCGGAAAGAAGAAATTATTATTTCAGTTCACTATTTGTCTAATTGCCTGTTTACTATTAAGAGATTCCAATAGTCAGGGAAACAATCTTCTCACTATTCCATTTTTTAAAAATTTATTGATTGATTTAGGTTTGTTTTATATACCATTTAGCATGTTTGTTATAGTTGGTGCATCAAATGCGGTGAATCTAACAGATGGTCTTGATGGTCTTGCCATAGTACCTATTGCTATTACTGCAGGTTCTTTTACCTTAATTATTTACTTGGTTGGTAATAGTTTCTATGCAAATTATCTACAAATTATGTATATACCAAATATTTCTGAATTAACTATCTTCTGTGCTTCAATTGTTGGTGCTAGCCTAGGATTCTTATGGTTTAATGCACAGCCAGCAGAAATTTTTATGGGAGATACTGGAAGTCTAAGTCTTGGTGGCGTTCTTGGTGTTATTAGCGTTATAACCAAACATGAAATTGTACTAGCAATTATCGGCGGATTATTTGTTATTGAAACTTTATCAGTAATTATTCAAGTATATTATTTTAAAGCTACTAATGGTAAAAGAATTTTCAAAATGGCCCCGCTGCACCATCATTTTGAGAAACATGGCTGGCCAGAATCAAAAGTTGTGATACGCTTTTGGATTATAGCCATAATATTTGCTCTAATTGGTTTATCTTCACTAAAACTACGATAGAAAAGCTATAGTCAATTCAGGAGGATTGGGTAGCAGGAGCGATCGAAGACGGCACTACCTACTTCTCATCAATTGACTATATATATTAGACTTCTTTCGAAACTCTACTTCTGCTGGTGATTTGTACGTCGATGCGGTACTCGAATCCTCACGTACATTAGAGTACGCTACGGTTCTGCGTTCCGCGTCTCCTTCAAATCCCTCAGCATAAGCGAGTTTCGAAAGAAGTCTAATATCGTTGCCACTCAACAGTTTCACCTGCAGTAAATGATGTTGGTTCAGAAATTACCGTAAGATATAATTCGAAATTAAAAAAACTTATTGTTGATTTTAGCTAAGTGATAATTTAAAATTAAAAATGAAGTAACTGCAAAGTTACTTTGGGGTGTCGAAACCTCCATTTAAGAGCGGTAAGCATCAACCGATAAAATGATGCTCTTCGATTTGCCATGGTCGGGGAGATGCTAGCTATGTTCAAGGCTTGGGGTGTAAACTTCAAGCCTAAAGGCTATCATAACTGTCTCTTAAAGGTTTTTCGAACTCCCCGATCGCCAAGATATATATAACCTATAAAACTTTTTTTTATCATTTTATCTTTGGCGATCAAAACTCTTAATTATTAAAACATTAGAGAAGGGGGCGCATATGAACAACCAACAAGCCATTATCTTATTATATTCATCACATGCCCGTTTTGAACTAATAAGGCAATTTTTGTAAGGAAAATAATTTTACAATAATAAACATTATCGACGCACCAAATAAATACGATGACAGTATACTTCGCGAATTAATTTATACAGTAAGCAAACAAAACAATTATAATAGTTCTATCAATCTAATCATCGATGACAGTATATTTATTTCGTAACTTGGGTGGTAATTACTACTTTATTAGAAGCTAAGCTGATTAATAGGCTTTATATTCAAGAAAATATATTGCATACTGCCAATATTGAAAAAGATAATTCTTCTTGGAATGAAAATTTATGTTAAGTTACTATTTTTTTATTGACTTCTATTACGGATGCTCAGGTTATTTAAGAGGTATATTTTTAAAACCTAAAGAAGTAAGCATATGCATGGTTTCCAGTAGTGGTAATCCCATAATATTTGAGTAAGATCCATATATGCTAGGAACAAAGGCTTCGGCATATCCATGAATTCCGCAGCCGCCTGCTTTATTGATTCCTTCATCTAGGCTACAGTAAAATTCTATCTCTTGCTGGCTCAATCTTTTAAACTTGACTATGGTTTGCACTAATTTTTGTCGCAGTAGCACTTGTTCGAGAGTCTTTTTTATTATACAGATACCTGTATAAACCCTATGACGCTTTCCAGATAAAATATTAAGGCAATATCTAACATCTTCACTTGTTAAAGCCTTGGGTAGTATTTTTCTACCGTGAACCACAACAGTATCAGCTGCTATAATTATAGCTTCACCACTTATTTTTTTGGCAACAACCTCGGCTTTTTCCTGTGCTAATCTTGTTACCAATTGGTTTGGTAACTCTCGTAAGTACTCTGTTTCATTTATATTAGCGGGAATAATTTGTGTAGGAAATACCTTTATTCTTTTTAGTAATTCAAGCCTTGCAGGTGATTGTGAGGCTAGAACTATAGGTATATTCTGCTGTTCTAAAAAAGTGGATTCTATATTTGACATAAAATATGAAAGACTCTAATGACGGTGGATAACACGACCTTTTGTTAGATCATAAGGCGTCATTTCCACTGTGATTTTATCTCCGACAAGTATCCTAATACGATTCTTACGCATCCTACCAGAAGTATGGGCGATAATAAAATGACCATTTTCCAACTTCACTCTAAAAGTTGCGTTAGGCAAAAGCTCAAGGACAACGCCTTCAAAATTAATTAGCTCTTCTTTGCTCATTACAACTTAACTAAATTATAATTTTTAATTTCTAAAATGGCTTGCCATAGTGGACAATTTCAGAACCACGCTTGACATAAAATTATAATTATTCAAACGCTTATACACCAATATTAAAGAATCTACATTAATATAAAAAATTTGCAAGTAATATCAGGATCACCTCATGAAAAAAGATGTAGAAAATAAAGATTTATAAAAAACTACAATTTTTATTGAAAATATGATAAAGATTTAATCTTAAGAATTTTTCACATTTTAATAGTAAACTAAAGAGATTTTAAATGGCTTATATTATTGGTAATACAGGTAAATGGGAATATGTTATAGGTGTGGAGATACATGCTCAAATTTCTTCAAAATCCAAGCTTTTCTCTGCTAGTTCTGCCGAATTTGCTGCTCCTCCCAATTCACAAGTATCGTTGATTGATGCAGCAATGCCTGGAATGTTACCAGTATTAAATGAATATTGTGTCCATCAAGCAATTAAGACCGGTCTCGGACTTAAGGCAAAAATTAATCTTAATTCAAGATTTGATCGTAAGAATTACTTTTACCCTGACCTACCGCAAGGGTATCAAATCTCGCAATTCTATAATCCAATTGTCCAAGATGGTTATTTAGACATAGTAACTCAGCAGGGAGCAACCAAGAAAATTAGAATTAATCGTTTGCATTTAGAACAAGATGCGGGCAAATCTATCCATGATCAATCTCCGTATTATAGCTTCATTGATTTAAACCGGGCTGGTGTAGGATTAATGGAAATTGTTACTGAACCAGACCTTAGCTCACCGGAGGAAACGGCTGAATTTATTCGTAAACTCAGGACTTTGTTGAGATATATAGGAAGTTGTGATGGTGACATGGAAAAAGGCTCGTTACGTTGCGATGCTAATGTTTCAGTAAGGCTGCCTAAGAATCCACTTGGAACAAGGTGTGAGATTAAGAACATAAATTCGATTCGTAATATTATGCGGGCAATAGAGTTTGAAGCAAATAGGCAAGTAAGTTTAATCGAAAATGGTCAGACAATAATACAGGAGACTAGATTATTTGATGCCGAAATTGGTGAAACTAGGACAATGCGTTTAAAAGAAGAATCTCATGACTATAGATATTTTCCTGATCCAGATCTATTACCAATAGTTTTATCTGAGGAGCTGATAGAGCAATTAGCTCGGGAGCTACCGGAACTTCCGGATGCAAAAATTAAAAGATATATTGCAGAATATAGTTTAAATACATATGACGCTGAGGTTCTTGCGGCTGATGAACAGGTAGCATATTATTTCGAAGCAGCAGTGACCTTATGCAGTCCTAAGATACTTGCTAATTGGATTATTAGTGAGTTATTTGGTCAGCTTAATAAAAATTCCATTAGCTTAAATGAGTGTAAAATTACCCCGAAAATGCTTGCCCAAATGGTCAAGCTAATAGAAGATGGGGTGATTTCGGGAAAAATTGCCAAAGTAGTTTTCGAAACTATGTTTGAAACTGGTGAGCAACCGGAAAAAATTATTAAAGAAAAGGGCTTAGTGCAAATGTCAGATAGTGGTATACTATCTGCTATAATTGACGAAATATTGTCGGAGAATCCTGATTCTGTTGCTGCTTATAAAAGCGGTAAGGATAAGTTATTTGGCTTTTTCGTAGGACAAGTAATGAAAAAAACTGAAGGTAAGGCCAATCCTAGCCTAGTGAATGATTTATTAAAGGAGAGATTACAATAATTAAAATATTGGGTATTGAGTCAAGTTGTGATGATACTGGCGTGGCAATAGTCACCTCAGATAAAGAAATTTTGTCAAATATTGTTATTTCCCAATATCAAGAGCATAAGCTATTCCAAGGGGTAGTACCGGAAATTGCCGCTAGATCACATTTGCAGAATTTAGAAAAAGCAGTTAGATATGTTTTAGATGAAAGCCATCTTGAGTTATCTGATATAGATGGAATCGCAGCCACTTCAGGTCCTGGCTTGATAGGAGGAGTAATAGTTGGATCAATGTTTGCTAGGTCCATTGCTAGTGTCTTAAAGAAGCCTTTTATTGCAGTTAACCACTTAGAAGGACATTTACTTACTGCTAGATTAACCAATAAGGCTGAATATCCTTACTTACTTCTATTAGTTTCCGGTGGACATTGTCAATTTGTTGCCACTTCCTCCCTTGGCAAATATAAAATTTTAGGACAAACTATAGATGATTCGGTTGGAGAGTGTTTTGATAAAGTAGCTAAAATGTTGGGTTTGCCTTTCCCTGGAGGCGTAGAAATTGAGAGAAGAGCAAAATTTGGCGATCCGTCTAAATATATTTTACCAAAACCTATTATTCATCAAACTGGCTGTAATATGTCGTTTTCAGGTTTGAAGACTGCAGTACGCATATTAATATCCAAATTAGAACCTATAGGTGATCAAGAAATTAATGATATAGCAGCCAGCTTTCAATATGTGGTTGGAGAAATCTTGTCAGTAAAAATGCTTAATAGCTTTAGAATGTATGAAGAATTTATAGGTAAGTCGCTATTGCCACAAAAAACTTGCGTGCTTGCCGGGGGGGTTGCTGCTAATGATTATTTGAGGTCTATACTTAAGTATCAAGCTGCAACCCAAGGATATGCACTTTTACTACCCCCAGCACATTTATGCACTGATAATGCTGCTATGATCGCTTATGCTGGGCTAGAACGTCTACAAAACAATCTTACTAACCGACTCGATTTCTGTCCTAGAGCTAAATGGAGCTTAGAGGATTTATAAAAATGGGTAATCTATTAATTATTCTTCGCCATTTGCTGCTTATTAATAACAATATGAAACACTAACATCATACTAATTGAAGTGATCAGCATGAATAATGGTAATTGTGTCAATGATCCGTTATGCATATATCCCATTAATGCTGTAAAACTTGTGGCAATTACATAATATATAAAACCAAAAAGCGAAGCTGCTGTGCCAGCAAATTTGCCATAATTTTCCAAAGCTTGACTTAAGCAATTTGTAGCTATCATAGTTATACCAGTAATAATCATACCTAGCCATATTAAAGTTTGTACTAAAGACCCTGTCACATTATCTGTATTAATTAGATTAAAATAGCTAGATAAAAAGAATAGTAGAGATCCTAAACACATAACCTTAATAGCTGCAAAAATAATATTATCAGAGGTTCTTTGCAGTTTATGCATCTTTTTGGATATAAGCCCACCTAAAGCTAAGGGAATACATATAAAAAATGATATCATACCAAATGATGAAGTTAAAATATTTAGTCCTGAGATAAAATAAAAAGGTGCTTCAGTAAAATAGCCAAATAAAATACCATTCACTGCTCCAATTAAAAATGCTAAACCAAGCAATCTTGGATCTTTGATCATTTTACCAAAACATTCTTTATAAAGTGGAATAACCAAACGTTCAGTTCTAAGATTTAGGTTAGTTTCTGGAAGTCTGACTGATATTAATACCATGATAAATATTGCAATCATTATCAGAACAAGAAATACCGCCGACCAATGATAAAATTTTATAACAAAACCACCGATAACTGGTCCTATAGCAGGAGAAAACGCCATGGCAATAGATATCGTTGAGAACATTTTACCACGCTCTTTTGGTTTTACTGCATCTCTAGCTATGGCTTGCCCTAATACCGATCCAACACTAACTCCAAAAGCTTGCATAAATCTTGCAGCCAGTAATATATTAATATTATCTGCGAAATAACAAATGAAGCACGATAAAGCATAAATCAAAAATCCTGTAAGTAAGCAAGGTTTACGCCCATAACAATCAGATAAATTACCCCATATTAAAATACCAACAGCCAAGCCAAGCAAAAAAATAGTCAGAGTGTATTCTGCTAAATTAGCACTAATTGCTAAATCTTTGGCTAAGTCAGGAAGGGAAGGAGCATAAATAGTCTCACTTAATTGGGGTATTGCAATAATTAATATAATAATATATAGTGGCGCGACTCATCTTCGAGATAAATATGAGCAGAAATTATGCTATAGAACGTGAGTATTATGCGACGAGTGGAGTGTAGAATTAAATTCTCGTTACTGACTACATGTATGGACCTCCTGTAAAATGCAAGAAAAAAATAACATCTAATAGCAAAAATGCAAATGCATACATGTATCCGGCTTATAGTTAATAAATTATGTATAATTTATCCTACAGCCCTGATGGAATTCGCTGGCTTACAAACTATATACTTATCATTTTATCGGCTTCAAAGAGCCATTGTAGTCATCAGTTTCTTTGTAAGCTAAGGTTTGTCTTATTTACCATCAATATTATTATCTCACGCATATTCCGGGTTGGAATCTCTTACATATTCTTTGTTTACCTATTAATTAATAAACCACTATTTATTTTATGTTAATTATAATAGCTCTGTGCTACAAACTTTACTCTCTACATAATCATCCCCTGACCTTAGTACTGCAAACACCACTCTTGCCAGTTTATTAGCTACAGCAACTACTGTTTTATTATGTCCATTTCGCTCAGATAAATTAAACATCCACTGCGTAAATTTGCTAAAATCTTTTTTAGATTTTTGTTCTTCCGATGTAAATCTTATCTTGGCATTTAGTACAGCTCTAGCTCCTTGGATCAATAGAGTACGCAAGTAAACATCACCTCGCTTGCTAATTCCAAGCAACTTATCTTTCCCTCCACTGGAATGCTGCCTTGGCACTAATCCAAACCATGCCGATAATTGCCTGCCATTCTCAAAACTTGTAGCATTACCTATTGATGCTATTAAAGCAGTAGCAGTAATTAAACCAAGACCAGGTATAGCTGTTAATCGTTGATATTGAGTTAAGTTGCTAGCTATTATTTTTAATCTTTTTTCTATCTCTTTTATTTTTTTGTCATTATCCAAAAATTCCTCTTTCAGTTCACTAAATGTTTGGTAACCTAGCTGACTCAAATTTCCTTCATCTAAAATCTCAGTTAATTTTGTTACAACCTTATTGATCCCTTGAGGAATAATAAAACCAAATTCATGTAATAATCCTCTAATTTCATTCGCAAGTGCCGTACGGTTTTTTACCAATCTCTCTCTTACCCGATGAATTGACAAAATATCTTGTTGTTCTACAGTTTTAATTGGTACAAACCTCATATTTGGTCTTGTTACCGCTTCACATATAGCTTCTGCATCAGCTTGATCATTTTTATTAGTTTTAACATACGGTTTGACAAATTGTGCTGCCATTAGTTTTACTGTATGCCCCAATTTAGTTATTTCTCTTGCCCAGTAACTAGCTCCGCCGCAAGCTTCCATCCCTACCAAACATTTTGGTAAATTAGCCATAAATGTTAAAACTTGATCTCTCATTAATTTTTTCTTTAATACCGTCTTACCATTTTTATCTACACCATGAATTTGGAAAATTCTTTTTGCAATATCTATACCAATTGTGGTAACTTCCATCTTAGCCTCCTGATTGTTATTTTAATATTTAATATTAACTTTAGAAGATTAGCAACTGCTTTTCATTCTGTATATCAGGAGGTCCATACCATTATTTTTTCACCTGTGGAATTTTATAATAAAGAAATACTGATAAAAGTGTACTTTAATGACAAGAGTTTTTATTTGAAACAAAACAATGGTAATACACATAAGAAGCATTATGTTGACTAATTTTTAGTATGTCAAGTAGAAAAGTGATGTTTACATGACTACAAACTTCATGCCAAAACCACTGCGAACCTGATTCTTTAGACGTTTCAAGCACTTTTTCGTCTCGAAGATGAGGCGCGACTATGATATTCTCAATTTTATCTAGTTTCATTAATAACTCCCATTAGTTGCAGATATTGTCCTTTATACATTAAAATTTTGGAACATTACACAAAATTTTTGGATGCTAAATGATCTCAAATATTGATGTAAGATATTGGTTTAATAGCCTAGGGTGTCCCTGCACCTTCGGATGTCACCCCACAACTGTTGAAAGTTTACAAATACCTATACTACAGCGTCTATTAGCGAGCGTAAGCGACTCATCTTCGAGATAAATATGAGCAGAAATTATGCTATAGAACGTGAGTATTATGCGACGAGTGGAGTGTAGAATTAAATTCTCGTTACTGACTACATGTATGAACCTCCTGTAAAATGCAAGAAAAAAATAACATCTAATAGCAAAAATGCAAATGCATACATGTATCCGGCTTATAGTTAATAAATTATGTGTAATTTATCCTACAGCCCTGATGGAATTCGCTGGCTTACAAATTTACTATATACTTATCATTTTATCGGCTTCAAAGAGCCATTGTAGTCATCAGTTTCTTTGTAAGCTAAGGTTTGTCTTATTTACCATCAATATTATTATCTCACGCATATTCCGGGTTGGAATCTCTTACATATTCTTTGTTTACCTATTAATTAATAAACCACTATTTATTTTATTTTATGTTAATT
Organism: Candidatus Tisiphia endosymbiont of Myopa tessellatipennis; assembly: GCF_964031105.1. Taxonomy (NCBI): domain Bacteria; kingdom Pseudomonadati; phylum Pseudomonadota; class Alphaproteobacteria; order Rickettsiales; family Rickettsiaceae; genus Candidatus Tisiphia; species Candidatus Tisiphia endosymbiont of Myopa tessellatipennis. The sequence continues at coordinate 759,128 of NZ_OZ035005.1, forward strand.
ATAATAGCTCTGTGCTACAAACTTTACTCTCTACATAATCATCCCCTGACCTTAGTACTGCAAACACCACTCTTGCCAGTTTATTAGCTACAGCAACTACTGTTTTATTATGTCCATTTCGCTCAGATAAATTAAACATCCACTGCGTAAATTTGCTAAAATCTTTTTTAGATTTTTGTTCTTCCAATGTAAATCTTATCTTGGCATTTAGTACAGCTCTAGCTCCTTGGATCAATAGAGTACGCAAGTAAACATCACCTCGCTTGCTAATTCCAAGCAACTTATCTTTCCCTCCACTGGAATGCTGCCTTGGCACTAATCCAAACCATGCCGATAATTGCCTACCATTCTCAAAACTTGTAGCATTACCTATTGATGCTATTAAAGCAGTAGCAGTAATTAAACCAAGACCAGGTATAGCTGTTAATCGTTGATATTGAGTTAAGTTGCTAGCTATTATTTTTAATCTTTTTTCTATCTCTTTTATTTTTTTGTCATTATCCAAAAATTCCTCTTTCAGTTCACTAAATGTTTGATAACCCAGCTGGCTTAAATTTCCTTCATCTAAAATCTCGGTTAATTTTGTCATAACCTTATTGATCCCTTGAGGAATAATAAAACCAAATTCATGTAGTAGACCCCTAATTTCATTAGCAAGGGCAGTACGATTTTTTACCAATCTCTCTCTTACTCGATGAATTGATAAAATATCTTGTTGTTCTACAGTTCTAATTGGTACAAACCTCATATTTGGTCTTGTTACCGCTTCACATATAGCTTCTGCATCAGCTTGATCATTTTTATTAGTTTTAACATACGGTTTGACAAATTGTGCTGCCATTAGTTTTACTGTATGCCCCAATTTAGTTATTTCTCTTGCCCAGTAACTAGCTCCGCCGCAAGCTTCCATCCCTACCAAACATTTTGGTAAATTAGCCATAAATGTTAAAACTTGATCTCTCATTAATTTTTTCTTTAATACCGTCTTACCATTTTTATCTACACCATGAATTTGGAAAATTCTTTTTGCAATATCTATACCAATTGTGGTAACTTCCATCTTAGCCTCCTGATTGTTATTTTAATATTTAATATTAACTTTAGAAGATTAGCAACTGCTTTTCATTCTGTATATCAGGAGGTCCATACCATTATTTTTTCACCTGTGGAATTTTATAATAAAGAAATACTGATAAAAGTGTACTTTAATGACAAGAGTTTTTATTTGAAACAAAACAATGGTAATACACATAAGAAGCATTATGTTGACTAATTTTTAGTATGTCAAGTAGAAAAGTGATGTTTACATGACTACAAACTTCATGCCAAAACCACTGCAAACCTGATTCTTTAGACGTTTTAAGCACTTTTTTGTCTCGAAGATGAGCCACGAAGGCAGAAATCTATAGTATTTAATAGCCTTTTAGGCTATTTTGATCCCTATTTCAAGAGTAGTTTGCTAAGTTTATTTTAGTTAACATAGTATCTGCCCTTTTTTCAAATGCATCAACCATTTTTTCAGTAGCATCAGTAAAAAATATATTAACTAACTTGTCAACTATTGCAAATTTCATCTTAAAATCAATAAAGAACTCTATCTTACTACCAGTATCTTCTTTAGAAAATTGCCATAAGTTTTTTAAATATTTAAATGGTCCAGAAACTGCTTCTACTTCAATAGAATAGCTTTGTTTCGTTAAATCATTTGAGTATATAATTTTTGATTGATATTTGTCTGTGAAACCTTTCAACTGAATTACTAATTCAGCTATAATTTGATTCTCGCTCTCCGAGATAATTCTAGCAGCCTTACACCATGGCAAAAATTCAGGATATGACTTTACATCAAGAACTAAGTAATATAATTCTTGTGCATTATATGGTAGAACTTTGATTTGATGAAAACTTGGCATAAATTTTTTAAAAATCAGTTACCCTACCTTTATGCTGCCAATCTCCGTGGATAGTGGGTTCTTGACCCTTGAAACCACCTATTTCCTTTGGCTTTTCTTTTTTATCTTCTAATAGACTTCCTGCATAAGTCAATCTAGTTGGTAATTTTGTCGTCGAAACTGGTCTTGCTCCGTAACAATCGTCTATTGTATACCCTTCGCCTTTCAAGTGTTGGCGTTGTGGCACGATGGGACTTCGCGTAGGAATAACGGTTTGACTACGCTCCGTTCGCTCGCCACTTGTACGCCTAGCCAACTCTTGAAATTCATCTAGTATACTGCTTACGGTATACGGCTTCGTTTCTTCTAAAAATCCCGGGGCTATCTTTGACTTATGCAGAAAGTCTATTATAGTATCTTTTTTGTTATCCATAAATGTACCTAAAATTATGAAATTTTCTCGTCTTCACAGAATATATACCAATATCAAACTAATTGAAAACTATTCGTTAAATCTTGCAGAAGATCATAGTCACTACCTTAAAACAGTATTACGACTAAAGGTTGGCGATCATTTTAGAATTTTTAACGGCACAGATGGTGAGTTTATAGCACAAATTACTGGTATGACAAAAAATAATTTACATGTTGGACTTACTAATATTTTAAGAAAAGCAACAGTTGAACCTGAACTTACTTTAGGAATATCCATTATTAAAAGTGATAGAATGTTGGATGCCATAGATATGGCTGTACAGCTTGGGGTAACAAAAATTATTCCACTAATAGCAGAAAGATCTCAATTTCGCACTGTTAATACTCAAAGATTGATGAAATGTATTATCGAATCTACAGAGCAGTCCGAACGTTTAATACCCTGCATTCTTATGCCAGTAGTATCACTTAGTCTTTTCCTAGAACAAACTCTAGGTAGTTCTATAATATATGCCAATGAAAATGAAGATGAAAATAATACTTTATTAAAAATCATGCCTATATACTCATCAGATATTTCGGCAAATCTTTCAGTTGTTGTTGGTCCAGAAGGTGGTTTTTCACAAAATGAACTCCAAATTCTTTCATTAAGACCCAATACTTTATCAATAAGTCTAGGGTCAAATATCCTCCGAACTGAAACGGCCGTAGCAACATGTCTAGCACAAATTAAATTACTCACAGCTAGTTGCGTTGCAACTAAACCAATCCTCCTAAATTGACTAATAGTAATGGTGATAGCCTGATGTCTTTATCAAACTCAGGTTATTTCAGTTGATATTTAATAGTAACATTTAAAGTTCCTCCACCAACTATTCCCACACAAGTATTAATATTATTTTTACCATTTTGTAAATGTGGCATAAGATTAAGTTGTGCTAGGTCATTAGCTCTACCTATGTCGGATGCTTTTACAAAATTGCCATTTTTAGAAATGTAAACATTACAGTGAGTACGGTCAGCATTGTAATTTCTACATTCCATAGAGTTAAAGTTATCAGGGTCAGTATGAATAAGCTGATTATTAACTTTAATCATTATGTAATCGTCATAATATGAGCCAGTACCACCTATGGTGAAAGAGCTTAGCATGTTAGTATTTGGTATATCAAACTCATAATTTACGCAATAAAATGTATTAACAGCATGTGCTGCAGAATCGTATGAACCACCAAGTACAAAAGTTCCAACCTTAGTGGCATTATCATAACTATTTTTAACAGGAAAATCTTTTTTATCGCTTGCATATTTAAAATTAAGACCAGTATTCTCTTTACATCCTACACCATCCGGTAAGCCTTCAAAGGCCACTGTTTTAGTATCGATATTTGATAGACAATAACGTTGTAGTGGTTTATTCGGATCAATTAGTACCCAACCAGGTTTACAAGTACCTAGTGCCAAATCACCTATTTCTGTACTAGACCATGTTGCGTTACCACTGGCATTAGTCGGGGTGGTAATTGCTTGACATTTAGGGGCAGGAACTGAAGTACAAAAACCTAATTCTTGTGGGGTTTTATCTCGGATTGCAGCAGTCTTTTCAATAGAAGTACCATCCTGATAAACAAGAGTACCATTCTTCTTATTGACAAAAATACCATTTTCATTGACAATAACATCATCCTTATCTACAGGGATCCCATCTTTATCGACAAAAGCACCATTCTTATCAATAAGAACACCATCCTTATTAAAAGTAGCAGTGTAATACTTTCCATCAGTGTTTATTGTAGGGCCTAGTGACGGGGAAGGATCGATTCTATTATTACTATCTACAGACACTTTACATACTTCAACATCTGGCTTACGATTATTTTTATAACAATACGCAGAGTTAGCACATTTATAAATCGTAATACCCTTTGTCTTAAGATCATCTATAGTCTCCGCAGAATTACAACCAGTATGAGTATCCTGACAGATTTGCAGGCCTAGGTATTGCATACTTTTTGTCTTAAATTTTGAGCAATCAACTGTATCTGATTCAAGTAGTTTTGCTAGTACACAGTTAGTATTATTTACTCCCGGAACACATTTGTCTATATCTTTTAATTGTAAACAGCCATGCGTTGCACCTTGAATATATTTACCATTTATATATTCAAGACCCTTTAAATATACCACACCTGTAGTAGGAATTCCTTTAACATCATAAGGGGTCTTGTCGTCTTTATAGTTACCATATATAGTTAAAGGATTCATAGATTTTTTGCCAGAAAATGGCATAGCAGTATATATAGTTGGGGGGGTATTAGAAATATATGCCATGAAGGAAGTAAAATTAAATCCTGCTAAATTTATTATTTCTTCTGTCTTATTGGCTATTGGTATTGGATTACTAGCAGATAACGGTGTAATAACAGTACTAGTTGAATCAACAATATTCCCTTTATCGTCTGACACTCGTATTGACGCAATAAATTGAGGGTTATAATAGCTATTATTATGGCAAGTAATTCTAGGAAATCCTTCACACTGGTAGGTTAGGATTTGGTAACCATCTGTTACCCTGTCTTCACAACCAACCAAGCTATCTCCTTCTGCTACACAAATAGATTTTGGATCACGACTAAGATGAGGGTTTAAGGTAGTATTTCTAGTAATTGAAGCAACAAAAGACCTGTCATCAACATTATCTCTGAGCTTAAAGGTTTTCTTGAGCGGTAGTAAACTTGTACCATCTTGACCTTGTATACTAGGAAATGCAAGATTAACATCAATAAACTCGCCAATATTTATGCCCCATATTTCTTGACAAGTAATCTTACCATTTGCTCCTTCGCTATCACAATCAGGTAAATCATCAACATAGTAACTACTTGGTGTAGAGATATCACCTACTTTTTGTGCGTAGACTATCCTAAATCCATCTTCGCAACCATTCTCAGTAATACTACATTTAAAGTCAATTTTCGTGTTAACGCAAAGTTTTGTATCACCAGCTGAGCATTTTTTTATTGCATCGCGTTGAGCGGTAGCAATATGAATTCCTTTAGCTGAAGAAAATGGATCAAGATTGTTTATTCTTACACATTTATCGGTTTTTTGAGGATCTTCATTTTTACAAAGAGGCACAAGATTGTCTAAACTAACACGTACGACATTATGAATAAGATTATTTCTTAATTTAGATACTACGCATGGTGCATCTGAAGATTGAACAAATAAACCATTTTTCTTTTTACTGCATACAAGCTTTGTAGTGGGAGTAATAATGAATTGTTCTAATTTAGGGCAATATGGTGGTGGAAAAGGACCAAATGGTAATTCAACGCAACCAAATTGGTAGTCATCAACAGAACGATTTAGTGCACCAAGTGCTTCTACTATTTTTTTTGCCACCTCATACATCCATTGTTGTTCAAAAATATATCCTATCCATTTAACTATTTCTTTTATAACATCAAGACTTGGTGTATTGTCAGAAGCAATCATGTCTAATAACTTACCTAATAGTACTGATATACTCATACTAGACTTAATGTCTATTAAAAACTTTAGAATTTTTGCAAAAGGGTGTAACTCATCTGTTTTATGAAGAGGTTGTCTTATTGGATTCCAGTCCATCGGATCTAAGTGAACTCCGGTAGCTGAAACAAGATTTACCAAGCCAGGATCACTATATGCGCATAGCTTTGGTCTATTAAACGGTTTTCCGTCATCTCCAACAATCGGTTTTCCATCATCTCCAATAATCGGTTTATCATCTTCTGTAGAGCCAACATCATTCAAATGTTTTCCAGGTGTATAACCAGGGTCTGCTGGCGTTCCTTTACTATTCAAGGCTGTTGGTGCAACTGCAGGAACAGCAACCCTAGCACAAATTCTGAGTAAGGGTAGGGCATAAGCCCTAGGCCATATTACACATTCACCATCCCAATTCAAAGTAGTGGATTGATTCCAGCATGCAAATGCATTACAACTTTGAGTTCTTATACGAATCTTTGGTGCAAAATAGGAACTTTCTGTGGTATGTTCTGCACAGTGATGAAGATAAAATCCAATAAAATTCTCAGGAGGGTTAAATTGAATCAAGCAATTATCTGTATCACGTCCATCCCGCTTATTCCATGGTGGGCACATAGGATTTGGCTCTATTCCTTTTCTTGCGCTAGTTCCGTTCCATATTTCATCTATCGTGTCATAACCACAATTGCAAGGGTTACTGAGACATTGTGCAACTCCATCCCAAAATGATGCATAACTCTTGCTAGAGTAAATCAACAAAAAAAATGCTAGATAATATTTTTTTAGCACCAAACTCCTCTTACAACTAAATATGATTTAATGCTATATACAAAGGATTAATCCAATTATCAGGATGTCCTGGATATTGTTGTAATATTTCTTGATATATTTTCAATTCCTCGGTTCTACAGGATAGAATCTTGATAATGCCAATTAAACTTCCTATACTTAACTCCAAATCAATAGATTGATTATTTTGATTTATTAAGAACATTCTAGAAGCAATTGTAAATTTCGATAATTTATTTATTTCTGATTCATTTAATCCTAAAATTTGTTCTAAATACTGTAATTTTATTTCTGATGGTAAAATTATTTTAGTGTCTGTTAAATCCAACCAATTCTGTAGCACCTTTGTTTTTATCGACTGTAGATAACTAAAATTAAAATTACTAACCATTATTCCATTATTACTCAGCAATCTATCAGAAATCATTTGTGATATGTTATCAAAATTTTCCGGTCTATACAAGGAATCTAGATTATCTATTACTAATATTTTTGGACTCTTCCCTATAATAGTTAAGTGATAATTAAAAGCATATATTAATCCTACACATAAACTATTATGCTTAGTCAAATTCATTGAAAAATCTTCTAGAAGTTTTCTATCTGTTGGATAAAAACGTTCTGTAAAAGACTTCTCAGAGAAAGGGTACAAATTAAATCCGATTATGCCACCTTCAGATAAAGGGAATTTATCACTATCAAATATACCATCATATAATCCTCCTTTTGTATAATCAGTCAACCTTAGTTTAATTAAATCTCCACCTTCTATAGAAAAGTCCATTGTTTTTAAAATGGAGGAAAAATTACGATCTTTATTATCTAAAGTCCAAATTTTATCAGCGAAGTTTTCTAGAAAAGCTAATTCTGCTTTGGTTAGAGGGTAAAAAGAATGATTACAAATTATCTTAAGAAATTCGGTAACGAAATGCCTTGACTCTAGAGTATCATCTAGTAGAAATGGATTTATTAGGTTCTTCTCCTTTTCAAACCACTGCCCTTCAATTGATTCAACAAAAATCTTTGAATTATTATTATTGGAAAGATATAATATTGTTGGCTTGTATTTAGTGGCTTCAGAAATTAAAAAATTTGTTAGTACAGTCTTACCAGTATTAGCTGTGCCAAAAATACAAGTATTCCCTCTATTATTACTTTTAGCATGAAAATTCATAAAGTAAGGAGTTCCTTTTTCTGTTCTAAGCAAAGTCACCGCTTTACCCCATATGTTATTTTGGCTTCCGGTCGGGAAATTATGTAATGAGGCCAAAGCGGCGGTATTTTCTATAATTGTGGGAGCGAGCCTCCTAACATAGGAAAAGTTCCCTGGGAGTTGTGCCCAAAATGTCTGCTCTAAGTTTATATCTTCTCGCACATGGACAATGCCAATTTTAGCAAGTTCCTTAGATGCTTGGGCAATTGATTGATCCAATTTTTCCAAGTCTGACCCTATAATAGCAATAGAAATTTGTTGTTTACAAAATTGGTTCGGGATTGAAGCATCAAGGTTCATTATTTTATCTATTCCTGTAATTTCAGCAAGTTTAGTATCCTTACTAACTTGTAAAATATATGCCTGTTGTTCAAATGTTTTAGATACTTCTTTTTTATCAACGAAGTAAAATATTTCTGTTGCTATTAATTCTACAGGTAATTGTAGGAATCCATCAAGTGCAGCTGATGATACTTCTTGATATTCCTTTATTGAAATAATGGATGCAAACTTTTTATCATGCCTACTTATTACTTCAATCTTATCGTTACCAACTGCATATTGATTAGAGGATAAAGCATTAGATAGATTTGCAATCGGTACTAGGCAATATTCTTCGTTGAGATGGATTATTCTACGATATAAAAACATCAGATCAGAGTAAGATTCTTCCCCTTCAAATCTTATTCCTAACTTTACTGCACCGAAATCTTGTAAATCCAAAAGTATTGTATCAACAGTGCTATTTAGTATTTCAAAAACACTACTTAAGTACTTATTTTGGAGACTGATAACTTTATCAAAAAACAAAGATGTTATTAAAGAGTTGAGATTTTTAACTTTAATTTCAGCAGAATCATAAATTATTGAGATATATAAGGTGTTAACAAATTTATCATCCCAGTAATTCTTTTTTTGCCATAAATTGTGAATATTAGCTGGTAACAATTTATTGTAAGGAGTTGGGTCATCTAAGTTTGTCTTACGTCGTACAGTATGTATCCAAAATGCAAAATTTTTATTACGAACATTTTTCTTAATCGCATTACGCACTACTTCTCGTAAATTGAATAACTTAGTGCTAATATTTTCTGCATTGATACCATTTATTTGGATAGTTTGGAGTAGTTCACCATTCTTAGTTAACAAAGTATTCTCATTATAATGACAAGCAATTGGAATGAAATCCTCTGCAGAATTATTATATAAATCCTTATCAACTTTTCTTGAGTTGCTAGCTATTTTGAACACCAATGATACCTATCAAATACATGTTATTTATACTACTTAGTGGTATGAATTCGCTCCAACCCACCCATATAACTCACCAAAACATCTGGAACTGTTATTGAACCATCTGCATTTTGGTAATTTTCTAGAATTGCGATTATTGTCCTACCAATTGGTAAACCAGAACCATTCAAAGTATGGACAAAAGTGGTTTCGTTGCTACCAAATTCTTTATATCTAGCTTTCATCCTTCTAGCCTGAAAATCTCCACAATTAGAACAACTTGAAATCTCACGGTATAGATTTTGACCAGGCAACCATACTTCCAAATCATAGGTTTTCTTGGCAGTAAATCCCATATCTCCAGTACAAAGCAACATAACTCTATATGGTAGATCAAGTTTTTTTAGAATGGTTTCAGCTGCATTAGTTATATATTCATGTTCACGCTGAGATTCTTCTGCAGTAGTTATTGTAACCAACTCAACTTTACCAAACTGGTGCATACGTATCATACCTCTAGTATCTCTACCACTACTTCCAGATTCTGATCTGTAACAGGGTGTGTAAGCAACATAACGTATAGGCAATTCTTCCCTAGCTATTATGGTATCGGCTACCATATTAACGAGAGGTACTTCGCCTGTTGGAATTAACCTGTAATTATTCACCGTTTCAAACGACTCTTCTGCAAATTTTGGCAATTGACCACTATTATACATAGCAGCTGGTCGCACCAAAGATGGAGGAGATAGTTCAGTAAAATCAAATTCTTGAGTATGTGTATCAATCATAAAATTAATCAATGCACGTTCTAGCTTTGCTAAATCTCCCTTTAGAGTCACAAACCTACTACCAGACATTTTAGCAGTACGGACAAAATCCATCATACCTAAACTTTCACCAAGTTCAAAATGCTGCTTAGGTAATGGAGGAGATGGTTTTGTTGTAATGTCTCCTACTGTTTTAAGCAGTTTATTCATACTGCCATCAGTGCCATATGGTACATCAGGATCAGGAAGGTTTGGCAATACCTCCAACATATCGTTTAACTGGTGATTACTATTTAATTTTAAATTCAGTTCTTCCAGTTTCTCATTTATGTGATCCACATCACGCTTTATTTCTTCAAATTCTTTACTAAATTTGTTAGGCATGTTGCCTAGATCCCTAGATTTTTTCCTTCTTGCATGCTGAAATTGCTGAATAAGATTAGTTAGCTGGCGCTTGCTTTCATCTAGTTTAGTAATTTTATCGGACATTGGGGAAATTCCCCTTTTGATAAGTAGATCATCAAATTCCTGCTTATTCTCCCTAATCCACTTTATATCTAACATTTAACTTCCTCGATTTTCTACAAATTTACACATAATAATTGAAGTTTCATATAATAAAAGCATTGGTATTGCAAGGGCAAATTGGCTAAGCACATCCGGTGGAGTTAAAATACCAGCAATAATAAAAATAATTACTATAGACGATCTTCTTTTGTCCACTAAGTCTTTTGCTGTTAATATTTTTAATAAATTTAATATTAACATAATAATTGGTAATTGGAAAGCTATACCAAACGCAATAATTAACTGAATTACTAAGTTTAAATATTCACTAATTCTAGCTTCTAGAATTAGTGGAATAATAGCGTTATTATCTTCAAAGCTTAGAAAAAATTGCCATGCACGCGGCATAACAAAATAAAATACAAAGATGCTCCCACACCAAAACAAAACAGGCGACATAAAAAGAATAAAAGCAGCATATTTCTTCTCACCTGAGTATAACCCAGGTCTTATAAATAAAAAACATTCTATAGCGATAATTGGCATAATCATGACAAAAGAAACAAAAGCTGCAAGTTTTATATAAGTAAAGAATGCTTCAGTAAGACCAGTATAGATCACTTTCCTTATATCAGCATGATCTAATTCTGCAAGTGGCTCTAATAAAATGTTATATATATCGCTACTAAAACAATAACAAATAATAAAACCAATAATGAATGCAGCAAATACTCGTAAGAACCTAGCCTTTAGCTCTAAAAAATGCTCTTTAAAAGTATATGACTTCATAAATTAACCAAATGTACAAGTTTAAGTAGGTATATAACCTTAGTTTGATGTAAGACATCGGTTTAATAGCCCAGGATGCCATATATGGACGTTCCTGCTTTCGTGAGGAGGTATTACTAACGTGGATAGTCAAAATAGGTTGTTATGAACCTAGAAATTGAATAGAATGATAAAAAACTCATCAAAAGTATAATCATAGTACCCTACATTTTCCTACAATCGTCATCGCGAGGCATCTTTAGATGCCGTGGCGATCCAGGTAAACAGCGAAGCTGTTTTTTCTAGTACGTTGCGTATCCTAGATTGCCGCGTCGCCGCTTTTTCGCAACTCCTCGCTAATAGACGATCAGCAGCCATTTTAATAGTGGCTATATAAAAAATGTAGGGTACTATGGTATATAATATACTCTAGAATAGAAAACCAAAAATTGCGTCGTCATTATCCAAGACTCTAGCGGTATACTCAAATGATCCTACGAGTAGTATACCATCTATAAAAAAGGTTCGTAACTGGAATGATTATAACAAAGCTTTAAGAAAAATGGGAGAAATAATCCTTAGTTTTAATGAAAATTATATTAGGAATCCTAGAAGTTTTGCTATTGTCTTTATCTTCAAAGCAAAATAGTATAATCCCTATAATATGTCATAAAAGTTTATTAGGGAAGGTTCTTCACCCAACAGTTCTAATGTACTCTCTGTTAACTGATCAAAGTTAGTCTGTATTTGATTTTCTTTTTGTTCTTGTGCTGCAACTATCTCAGAAGCCTCATTTAAATACCCAATACCCTCTTCTTCGGTAACATGTATCCCCTGCATACCATTTTCCTTTGCAATATCTACATTATTTTTATCATCATCTATTAAAACAACCTTCTTATTCTCAGAAACACCAAAATGACTCTTGGCTTCCTCTATATGCTCCTGTTTGCCTTCATAGCCATTTCTACGAGGATGCGACACTACATAAATTTTTTCCAATAGAGTAGACCTATATTCTGAAGCAAGTTGCTTAAGAGCGTATTCGATCCACTCAGGATATGAGCCAAAAGATACAATAGCTATATGGCATCCTATAGTTAATGCTTTTTGCAACAAGTCTACTAATAGCTCTTTATTTTTCCAATTTTTTGTTTCATCTGCTAGAAATTGATCTACACAATCCTGATAATTGAAAGTAGTACTAAGAGCATTGTGTAGGGAGCCTTTTACTATTGTTCCATCCCAATCAATACATAATAACATCTTATCAGATTGAGTTTCTTTCTCCAAAAAACCCTTTTGCTGTTTAACTTCTAGTTGTTCAGCATCCGGAGTATTCATTACCTGTTTATCTTTTGCTATGTTAAAATCTAAAGGGGGAAGGCTTAATCTTGCCTGTTTTATTTTTAACATCTGTTGTTCTCTTATATTTATTTTTTATTCTTCTTGAACCCAAAAACTCAGAACCTAATAAATTAATTTTAAAATTTTTGCAAGCAAATTATTAAGATTATTTAAGTAAAATGAAATAGATTCATCGCTGTTATTAGCGTATTGTATTGCTTATTAAAATATGATAAACTAGTTAAGTTAACTGGTTTATTAAAGAGGATTCATGAGAATAGTTGGTATGTTTAAAACAAAAACTCACTTAACGGAGCTAATAAAAGAAGTAGAAGCAGGTGAAGAATTATGCATAACAAACAGAGGGAAAGAGGTAGCTTTTGTTATATCTGTAGCTAAATATTATTCCCAAAGATTTGATGATCTATTTAAAAAACTTGCTGAACTTAAAAAACGTAGTCCTCTTGGCTCTACAGATGATGTTATTAAAATGAAAAATCTTGGTAGAAAATGAATTTAGTAGTAGATTGTTCATTCATCATGTCATCGATTTTACCGGATGAGCAGCAGCTTAAGGTCGATAACATTTACCATCATATTTCTAACAAAGTATATAATATATTTGCCCCTGCTGTCTTTTTTTTAGAATGTAACAATGTGCTTATATCATCCTTAAAAAAACAACGTATTACTAAAAGTAATTATGAAGAGTATTTACACCTCTTAAATACTCTTCCTATTAATATTGATAAATTTTGCTCTAGCCCTGAATCTCTACATATAATAGCAAGGATTGCAACTAAATATGGTCTAACGTCTTATGATGCTTCTTACCTTGAATTATCCCTACGCCTTGAAGCAAGCATTGCTACTCTAGATAGTAATTTGGCTAATAGCTGTAAGATAGCAAATATAGAATCTATAATTTAAAATACCAATTACTTCAAATATGCACTTATAGTTAATTCAGTTGAATTATGTCAAAGAAATCTCCACTCGAACTTTTAGGTTGTATTAAGTACTAGTATATTGTTACACTAATAGTTTAATTATTTTAGCCTACTATATCATTTTTTCTTGCTATTAATTAACCAAATCATCAATATTTATAGTACTATTAAAATTATAAGGTAAATAAATGATAGGATATCAGCAGGAACAAAGAAGCCTAACGAAAGAGCAAAAAGAAGCGGTTGGATTGCTGTCCATAGGGACTTTTTTAGAATCTTTTGACTTGATGCTTTACATTCATATGGCAATATTGATGAATGAGTTGTTTTTTCCTCAAAGTGATCCGCATACTACAGCAATTTACTCTGCTACGGCTTTCTGTTCTAGCCTTATTTTTAGACCTGTTGGAGCGTTAATTTTTGGCTATATAGGTGATAATATAGGGCGTAAGAATACCGTTATTATAACGACTTTTATAATGGCTTTATCATGTATTACCATGGCTAATCTCCCTACTTATGCCCAAATAGGTATTACAGCCTCTTGGTTGATCACCATATGCCGTGTACTACAAGGAATGTCCGTTATGGGAGAGACAGTAGGAGCAGCACTTTATTTAACTGAATCTATAAATCCACCAGCCCAATATCCAGCTGTTTCGTCAGTTGCGATTTTTAGTACTTTAGGAGAAGTTGGCGCTTTAGGAATAGCATCTTTAGTGACCTCCTATGGATTTAATTGGCGTATAGCCTTTTGGATGGGAGCAGGCGTAGCATTGATCGGCACAGCAGCTCGAAAGAGTCTTAGAGAAACACCAGAATTTGCTGATGCCAAACGTCAACTAAAAAAAACTTTTCAGCAGCCTTCAAATGTTGGCAGCATAGATCTCAAAAAACTAGAAAATAATCCAATATGGAAGGAAAAAGCTAATAAAACAACAATTTTAGCATTGTTTTTAATAGAATGTATGTGTCCCGTATGTTTTTATTTTGCTTATGTGCATTGTGGTAATCTTTTAAAAACTTCTTTTGGCTATAGTGCTGAACAGGTCATTCATCAAAATTTTATTCTCTCAATATTTTCCTTCTTAAGCACCTTGGTATTAACATATTTAAGTTATAAAATATATCCGTTAAAAATTGTAAAAACTTTGTTATTAACATTTTGTCTATTTGCTTTAGCTTGCCCTTATTTATTAAATAATCTTAATAGCTCATTTGATGTATTTTTAATGCAATTATTCGTTATGTTATTTGTACCTACCGGTCCTAGTCTAGGACAGCCAATATATTATAAACATTTTCCTGTCTTTAAACGTTTTAGCTGTGTTAGTCTTACCTTTGCCATATCTCGTGCCTTAATGTATGTAGTTACCCCTTTTTCAATTGTTTACTTAACTGAATATTGGCATCATTGGGGGATAATGATTATATTGCTTCCAGTTTGCATAGGTTTTGCATTTGGGATATTTCATTTTGAAAAGTTGGAGAAAAAGACTGGGAATTATCCACAAAAGCCCCGTGTAGACACATAGGCGTCAACTTAAGAGCGTAATGATTGAGCATGTATAAACAAATTAAACACAGCCGTCATAGCAAGGCTCGTTAGATGCCGTGGCGATCTAAATAAACAGCGAAGCTATTTTTTAGAGTAATGCTTCGCGTATCTTAGATTGCCGCGTCGCCGCTTGCAGCGGCTTCTCGCAATGACGTTTAGGTTTGATTTACTTATACCTGCTCAATCATTACGCTCTTAAGTTGACGCCTATGCGCCACTTTGTGGCTCGCGATGACAACTATTTATTTCTATAATTTAGTATTTTCTATCATTAGTTGGGACTTTTAAACTGCCCTGCGTGTAGAGGTATAGATAAATGTTGACAACATAATGTAATAATTTGTTTTGTTACTGTTGGTATTTTTAAATGCATAGCTAAAGTTAAAAAATGTATTACAGTTTCTTCTACTATTTTTTTAATTTTTTCAGGTGATTTAGTTCCTAGAGTTTCTAACGATGAGCAACGTTGTTGCTAATTCAACTGAATTCACTATAACACAAGAACTCTATTCCAATTTGATATATTTTGCTCTATAATGCACATCTAAAAATATATTAAAGGTTTTTGATGTTTGCTATTCGCAATATTGCCATTATCGCCCACGTTGATCATGGTAAAACTACTCTAGTTGATAATATGCTTAAACAAAGTGGGACTTTCCGAGAAAACCAAGCAGTAGCAGAACGTGCTATGGATTCAAATGACCTTGAACGCGAACGTGGTATAACTATTTTAGCCAAATGTACCTCCCTTATGTGGGAAAATATCCGTATCAATATAGTTGATACTCCTGGTCACGCTGATTTTGGTGGTGAGGTAGAACGCATTCTTACTATGGTAGATGGAGTTGTATTACTAGTTGATTCTTCTGAAGGTACAATGCCCCAGACAAAATTTGTGCTGTCAAAAGCTCTAAAACTTGGTTTGAAACCAATTGTTGTTATCAATAAAATCGACCGTCCTGATAGAAGAGTAAGTGAAGTAGTTGATGAAGTATTTGAATTATTTATGGCATTAGAGGCAACTAATGAACAACTAGATTTCCCAATTATCTATGCTTCGGGACGTAGCGGTTGGGCATCGCTCCATCTAGAAGATCAGCAAAAAGATCTTTCTCCTCTTTTTGATTTGATAGTATCTCATGTACCTGCTCCTGTTGCTGATAGCAGCCTGCCTTTTTCTATGCTTGTTACTACTAGAGAATATAACTCATATTTTGGTCGTGTATTTACCGGTTTAGTGCAGAGCGGTACGGTTAAGATCAACCAAAATGTTAAAGTACTTAATCGTGATAATATGGTAATTGAAAATGCTAGAATAAGTAAAATACTGTCATTCCGAGGATTGGAACGCGTAGCTGTCGATGTAGCATATGCAGGGGATATCATTGCTATTGCTGGAATTCAGAACGCTACGGTAGCTGATACTATCTGTGACCCTGAAATAATGATAGCACTCCCTTCCTTACCTATAGATCCACCAACATTATCTATGACCTTTGGAGTAAATGACTCTCCTCTTGCTGGACGGGAAGGATCAAAGCTTACATCAAGAGTTTTAGGTGATAGATTGATGAGAGAGATCGAAAGTAATGTGGCAATACATGTCAGTCAAACGGAAGAAAAAGATGCTTTTCAAGTTGCAGGTCGTGGTGAGTTACAATTAGGAATATTAATTGAAACTATGCGACGTGAAGGTTTTGAACTATCAATCAGCAGACCACGTGTATTATTCAAAGAGGATGAACAGGGAAAAAGATTAGAACCAATTGAAGAAATCCAAGTTGATGTTGATGATGATTTTGTTGGAGTTGTTGTTAAATCCTTAGCAATACGTAAAGCAGAAATGACTGATATGCGTCCATCTGGTGGCGGTAAAACTAGAGTCACATTTTTAGGACCATCACGCGGTCTTATTGGTTACCACGGTCAGTTTCTAACCGAAACTCGAGGTACAGGTGTTATGAACCGTGTTTTTCATAGTTATGGTCCGTATAAAGGGCTTATTGAAGGAAGACGTAATGGAGTGTTAATTTCTAATGGGGATGGTGAATCTGTTGCCTATGCTCTATGGAATCTTGAAGAGCGTGGAAAAATGTTTATAAACCCTAATGAACTAGTATACCAAGGAATGATTATAGGCGAACATAATCGGGATAATGACCTAGAGGTAAATCCTCTGAAAGCCAAACAATTATCAAATGTCAGAGCTTCTGGCAAAGATGAAGCTATGCGTCTTATCCCACCAGTCATTATGACATTAGAGCAATCTATCAGCTATATCCAAAATGATGAAAGAGTAGAAGTTACTCCTAAATCAATCCGGCTTCGTAAGGCAGTATTAAACCCTAATGACCGAAAGAGATCAGAACGACGTAATGAGGACTAATTGCTATAGTTAAATCTTTGCTAAAATAGCATGCTCTTTCGTCACTACTGGGAAAAATTGCTTATTAAAAGGAAATAATTCTACTTTTTTATTGCTGACAAACTCGATTTCAATGATATCGCCTGCTTTAAAATTAAAAACATTTGTAATTTTTCCTATAGCCACCAAATTGGTATCTAGTACCAGTAAGCCTCTTAAGTCTTCAATATAAAATTCATCTTCACTTAATGAAGGGAAATCGTGCCTATGACAAAAAAGCTTACATCCCTTTAATCCTTCAGCTAATGTCCTATTATTAATTTTGTTAAATCTACATATTATATCACCTTTAGAATTTTGACTAATGAGTTTAAGGATAATTTTTTTTCCTAATTCATCCACCAAATTCATTTTAATGATATTAGTATTTGGCATAGTAAAAGATTTGACGTAAACATTACCCTGCACTCCGTGTACTGATGATACTACACCAACAAAAATTAAATCTTTTTTAATAGACACCACCTAATTCATTAAGAGAAACCATTTTTTCTTTTTCGGATAGTTTCCAGCTGCTTTCTCTAATTTTTCAAAATGCAATATGCCAAAGCTATATCCTATCATGACTGGAATTATAATAATCAGCAATCCATAATTACCTAAATATTTTGTTAAATAAATAAGCCCAAAAGATGTGATAATATACATAATAGTATTAGATATAGCATATAAAAAACTAACATATGTGAAGCGTTTAAAAACAGGGAAATATATAAATAAAATTGAATGGGCTGGTGTTAAACTAGGTATAATCAATATAATAAATGCTTGGAACAGGAAAATATCAAAAGGTGTTTTAGCATGATTCAATAAGTATAGGCAAACTAGAATAAGAACCCAAAAAATTACTATTCTAATTTTTAAAATCATTAGGGGGTACACGTAATAACCTAAATATATCAATGATAAATTCCCTAACATTTCTACTATTGAAACAAAGAAATTTTGATAAATAACTTGTTCAACCGTATAACCAAAATTATTTCTAAGAATCTCTCCGCAATGAATAAATGCTAAATAAAAACATACTGGCCAAGCACAGTATATTAAAAACAAAGATAAAGCTGTTACTTTATTAACTTTTTCTATCCAAATAGGATTCTTTTCCAATATACTAGAATTCTCATTAATATCTGCAAAAATCATTTTCATTCGTCGTTTTGCGTCAGCAAATTCTAGTGTTTCTCGTAGAGTTGTTCTAGCTACTGAACCAATTAACGCAACCAATGCACCAAACCCAAAAGCATAACGCCAATTGAAGTTGCAAGAGGTAGAAATAAATGCTACGCCCAAAGCAAAGGTCCCCCCTAATACAGCAAAAAAACTTATTAATGCTACAGACATATATTGTTGTGGACGTTTTATAGTTTCAGTCAAATATAATTCTGCCCCTATTCTTTCTCCCATGGAACTCATACCTTGCACAATACGACATATTGACACAATCACAGCAGCAGTAATACCTATTTCAGCATAAGTTGGCAAACTAGCAATAATAATACAAGACAATGCCATCATAAAAGTGGTAATAATAACAGTTACTTTACGTCCTATAGTATCACCAATCCATCCAAAAATTAACGCCCCAATAGGTCTTAATAAATATGTGGTACAAAGAGCAAAGGCTGAAAGTAATTGTGCTGCATAGGGATCATATTTCGGGAAAAAAAGCTCATTAAGAATTACCGCCATATGTATATAGAGCATCAGATCAAAATACTCTAGAAATGTACCGATTGAAAGTAATCCGACAGCCTCTTTTTGTTCTCTAGTTAGACGAGTTTGAGACACCTCATCTGCTTGTATTAATCTATTCATATTGGCTTATATCTTCCTTATTTAATACCAATTGTCTTTTATGAAATAGCTTACATTTCAGATATTAGTACACATTTGCAGCACTTTAATTACTAAACCCTTAATACCTTTATGTATTTGTGTTAAAGGAGCATTTAACATAAAAGCAGGAGTAGTAACCAATCTATTATCTTCGTCCACGACTATATCTTGAGCATTACAAGTTTCTCCTGTTGCTCCTAGCTTATTTATCAGATCATTTGATTCTCCAAGGGTAACCTTAATTTTTGTATGATTTCTTAAGACTATAGCAAGTAAAGCAGGAGCAATACATATAGCTCCAATTGGTTTTGATAAATTATAAAAGTCTAATATTATTTCCTGTAAGTCTTTTGGTACTGTAGCATTTTCATTTTTAAGTCCTATATCAGACAAATTTAGTGCAGCACCAAACCCACCCGGTAATATTAAAGCATCAAAATCTTCAGCACGTATTTGATTTAATGGTTGGATTTTACCACGAGCAATGCGTGCTGATTCAACCAATATATTACGTTCCTCTAACATTTTTTCTTGAGTTAGATGGTTAATCACATAATATTGATTTTTATTAGGAGCAAAAATTTTTACATTTACATTATGCTTATCAAGTTCCAATAATGTAAAAACTGTTTCAAAGATTTCAGCCCCATCTAAATATCCACAACCTGAAATAATTACAGCAACATTTTTCATAATATTTCTATAGTTTTTTTCTGTTTCTTACTTTAAGATTTGTAGCAACTTTAGTTGATTTTGTTTTCTTACCATATGTTCTTGATGGTACTGTTGTCTTGACTATCAATTTATCAACCATAGTCTTATTATTTCTAGGCTGGTCAAAATGGGTATCTAATAGTTTTACCATTTGCATATTTCTAGACTCAGCAGATTTACCACCAGTAACAATAGCAACCAAAGATTTATTTTGTCTAGTTGCTGCAGTAATCAAGTTATAGCCGGCTGGAATGGTATAACCAGTTTTCAACCCTTCAACTCCTTCATAAGTTTCATTTACTTTATTATGTCCTCGTACAATATTGCCTCTAAAAACAAAGTTGTTTCTAGAGAAGAAAGCATAATATTTAGGGAAATCTCGCTTAATAGCTATAGATAGTTTAGCAAGATCTCTAGCCGTAGTTTTCTGACAAGGATGATGCCATCCAGAAGCGTTTTTAAAATAAGTATCTTTCATACCAAGTTGTCTAGAACGAATATTCATCAAACGAGCAAAATTTTCTTCAGTACCTTTAATATTTTCAGCTACTACCATAGCTGCATCGTTTGCTGATCTAATAATTAGAGCTAAAATAGCTTCTCTTACAGTAATAGTTTCTTTTTCTTTAAGCCCTAATCTGCAGGGCAACATTTTCTCTGCATTTTTTGAAACATATAATCTTTGATTCATTGATAACCTGCCAGATTCTACCGCTTCAAATAACAAATACAAGGTCATTAATTTTGTCAATGAAGCCGGATATATTCTAGTAGTAGAATTTTTATCGTGCAGTATTCTACCAGTATTGTAATCTACGACAAGACTTGTTTGAGTTGGCGAAGACACAAGTTTTTTTGCAGCATAAACAGGACGTAGGTTTGTACTGAATGTTATTACACAAGTAAAAAATAGCAATAATCGTATTAACATAATTTTACGTTTTAGAAATCTTTTTATTAAGATAGAACAATATTATAAGTCCTGGCAAGGCTAGAATTATTGTTAAGATAAAAAAATTATCCCAACCCAACATTTTTACTAGACTACCACCATAAACGGTGACTGTGTTATTAAATAAACTAGCACTACTGCTGAGCAAAGCATATTGCGATGCAGAATATTGTTTGTTACACAATATGCTAACATACCCAACAAGAGCAGTAGTCCCCATAGCTCCAGCAAAATTTTCTATAGTAATAGCAATGAAGAGAGCTTCAGAACTTACTGGTTGATGATTTAACCAAATAAATGCGAAATGCGTGATACTTTGTATAATTCCCGTTATAATCAGTCCTCTAAAATTTCCAAGTTGGTATACAACTATTCCACCAGCAAAAGACCCAGCAAGTGTAGCTAGTACCCCATAAAATTTAGTAATCAGTGCTATCTGTCCCTTTGTATAACCAAGTTCCATATAAAATGGCATACATACTACACCAAGCATAGCATCGCCTAATTTAAAGAATATTACTGCTAGTAAAATAGTAACGGCATATTTCCTAACAAGGAAGTCCTTAAAAGGGTTAATTACTATTTTTGTTAGTGACAATAAAGATAAAATATCAACACTTTCTCGTAATAATGTAGGTTCATTGACAGTAATTATAAAAATTGTTGCTACAACAAAAATTATACTCATAGCCACAAATGTAGCTGACCAATCACTTGTGGCTTCAGCAAAATACAAAGCCCCAGCTCCAGTAATCAGCATGCCAAGTCTATAGCCTAATACTGCCGTAGCACTCGCTATAGCTTGGGTTTCCTGATCAAATTTATCTATCCTAAGTGCATCAACACTAATATCAAATGTTGCTGACAAGAAACCAAGGCAGATAGTAAGAAAATATAGTAAAGTTAATGAT
Source organism: Candidatus Tisiphia endosymbiont of Myopa tessellatipennis (assembly GCF_964031105.1). Classification (NCBI taxonomy): domain Bacteria; kingdom Pseudomonadati; phylum Pseudomonadota; class Alphaproteobacteria; order Rickettsiales; family Rickettsiaceae; genus Candidatus Tisiphia; species Candidatus Tisiphia endosymbiont of Myopa tessellatipennis. Next base: position 780,965 of record NZ_OZ035005.1, read on the forward strand.
TCATTAGGTAAAATTGTACTCATAGTGAATAGTACTAAAGATATTAGTATAGTACAAAGTATCAGCCAACTTTTTCTATGACCAAATTTCTTTAATAATGGTATATTAAAATAATCTACCAAAGGAGACCAAAAAACTTTTAGCGAATAGGATAGTCTTGCAACGGCAAAAGTGGTAATAATTGCAATATCAATATTAGAATCTTTAAGCCAAGCAACTAAGCTAGTGAATAATATAGCTAGTGGCATGCCACTAATTGCCCCAAGAACCAATATTTCGAATAGCCTATAATCTTTTAGAATTCTTAATAATAACATTTATTCTCCTTTAATTGTGGATTTTCTTCTGTTCTCTAAAGCCTTTCTTAGTTCAGTCTCATCTGACGTTTTTATGGGATCTAATATAGTGCCTGAGGTTTTTATTGTAAAATTTATAGGAGTATTTTGATTACTAGAATTATTTATATTAGGATTTAAGTCTACTATATAGAAAGATAATATTGAAGATAATACCATATCCAAATTATATATATTTATAGCTAATGATGCAACTCCGCTAGCATATTTTGTATTAAATACTAAGTCTTTCATTGTAACTATTCCATTTTTTAACTGAAGATTACCACGCAAACTATTCAATTCAGTTTGCCCCTGATACATAGATTTTGCTAAATCATCTTTTAAATACTTTAGACTATAGTCTTTATTATTAATTTTTTCTATCAATGAATCAACAGAGAAGTTACTAATCTTGGCATTTTTTACTACAAATTCTGATTGAGTGTTAAGCTCATACAATAATTCTTTTAAACTATTGCCATGAGTAGCAACTGTTCCATTTATGCTCATTCCACCGTAATTGTCTAGTAATCCTCTTGGCAAAACATTAGATAATTGAGCTAAATCAATAGAATTAAGTGCATAAACAAAGTTCAGAGTATATGGATTTAATAAAATATTACCTTCTGCTTTTAATTTACCAGAAAGTAGATTTGCTTCAAGGTTATCGATCTTAAATAAAGCATTATTATTTGCTAAAGCAAGTTTAACATTTTGTAATACTAGATCATTCTGAATTATTTTTGATAATGCACAATTTAATTTTAACTCTATTTTTTTTTCTACGTCAAATTCATTCAATAAGTTATTTCGCAGATTAAGTAAAGATTTAGGGGTTAAAAAGTTAACATTAAGAGAGCCATCATTTATTGTAACTGTTAATTGCGGTTTAATGTTACTTGCTAACAAACTAGCACTAAGATTGATGTAATCACTATTGCTTCTTATATCAAGATTACTAATTCCAATATTACTTGGTGAGACATTTGCTAAAATATATGCTTTGCCAAATGAATTATTTCCTATAAGCAGATCATTTATAGTAATATCAAAATTACCTAAATAATCAGCTGTCCTAATTGGAATATATTTAGTTAAGTATGAGTCATCTTTCATATTCTCTGACAAACTTTTAGCAAATTTGATCATTGGTGAGATTATCGGGTAATCGTCTCTATTTAAATCAATCGAGGAAAAGTCAAGGGTCGCTATAAAATGCGGCATAGAACCAATAAATCTAGCAGTAATATTACCTGTAACTTTAGTGTTGTCAGTTTTTAACATAAGATTTTGTAAATAGACATCTATTAAAGTTAGTTTTAAATCTGAAGATAAAATAAAAGCTGTAGGTTTTTTACTAGCTGCTTGTTTGTAACCTAAAGTATTTAACACAGAATTAAGGTCATTATGTTGCAAGTGAATTGTGCCATCAAATATACTTCGTACTGAGTTTTGGGTTACATTACCTATCAATTGAAAATTTCCTCCGGATTTTATTGTACCAGAAAAATCATTGACCACTAATACCCCTTTATCTAAATTAAATGAAAGTTTAGTATTATTTAATATCTCATCGTTACCTAATATTATTTGGTCAACTAAAACATTCGTCATGATTGATTTATTATCAAAGATAAGTCTTAATCCAAAAACTGAATCACTAAATTGGTTAATATTGTTTGATGAAGTGATAAGTGATTTTACGTCTATTTTAGGGAAATATAATTTTATTATACTAGTAACATTGTCACTTCTGCTCAAATATACCCCTCCATTACCTACAAGCGAATTAGAGTCTATGGTTACATTTTCTAGCTTGAGCAGTTGTCCAGTAGGTAAGATATCAAATTTTATATTTACCTTTTCATTCTGATTAAATCTTCTAAATAAAGAATCTAAATCTGGCACTAGAATATGTAATATATCAGCTAAATTTTGTATTAAATATTCTGCTTTGCCATTTATTAGTTTAGAGTCTATATAGGTTTCTAGCAAGTGAAAATTATAATCATCATTAGAGATAGTAAGATCGAAATTTATTTGGTTGGTCTTTTTTTCAAAAAACCCAAATAATTTTCCTACATATCCTCCATCCCCTTTGAATGAAGTGCTATTAGCAATAGAGTTATTTTTAAATAAAGAGCAATTATTTAAAGTAAGAATAGGTTGGTTATTTTTATTTAGAATACTCAGATTTTTAACATTAAAATTTATATCCATTATATCATTTGTTATAAATGCACTAACTAGCCTATCATGGTTTATAATGTCAAAATCTTGTTCATCTGAATATATTGTGGCACTATATACGGTTACAGCACTAATTCTTGGTCTGAAAATTAATAATGACCATGGGATAAAGTGAATTTCTATATTTTCTAATTCTAATTTCCCTTCCTCTTTTATGTGATCAATAATCAAATAAGGTATGGGAAATTTAATTATTTTAATTTTTTTTAGATTCTGAGGAGAAATTTTTAATTCATTAACAAGACTATTACTAGCGGAACTATAATCAACAAAGTTCACCGCAACTACTATAGTACATACTAACAACGAAATAGCAATAACAGTAAATATAATTACTTTTCTTATCATAAAATTATTATCTTCCAAGAACCAATATTACTAGGTATATATCAAAAACGTTAAAAATAAAAACTATATAATAAATATCTAACACGACGGGGGTAACAAACTAAGGGGTAAGGGGACTAGGTGTATATTTTAACACTTTTGTAACATTTCCTCCCTCAAAACACTCGTTAAAGAGAGAAATTTTTTATACTCGTATTCCGGCAACTTTAGTGAAAAAACGGCATGCGACGGGAATACAGACTTTTTATTGCAATTTATTGCAATGATAAAAACCCTGAAATCCGAGAGATATATGGTGGGCGATGAGAGACTTGAACTCCCGACCGTCCCGGTGTAAACGGGATGCTCTACCAACTGAGCTAACCGCCCCTTCTTTCAATTTAACGCAGATAATGCCCTATCTCCCCAAAAAAATCAAGTTATTTCTGTAAATTATTTAGATTCTATAGCTAACCTAAAGTAAGGTCTATCTATTAGAGTATCTTAGATAGACCTTACTTTAGGTTAGCTATAGATGAACTACATGAGGTACAAGTACGTACATTCTTCGCAAGTATTTGTGATAGCTCTTCTTCAAAGCAGAAGAGTATATATTAATCTTCAAAATTACTATCTTTAATCTCTTTCCAAGCCTCGAGAATTTCTTTTAACACTTCTTTATTTGTTTCAATTTCGTGGTCATCAAAATCACTCAATGATTTTATTAAGTCCTCAAGATCTTTTAGTGTTAATTCAGATATATCCTCATCGGAATAATTTTTTTCTAAACTTATAGCAATTTCGTCAACATCATGCCAATGCATTATTTTTACCTAATTATTTCCATAGGCAATTACTATTACCATCTAACTATCCCTCTACCAATTAAATAATATATTAGTGCAGGCTTATATATAGTATATTATTAAAGGGGGTGAGATTATTATGCAACTATATCTGTAAATTAGATATATAATTGATTTGTATAGACTTGTTTTTTCGTTTAAGATGATAGTCATTAGATATGATGACTTTGGAGTATGTATGGCAAAAACAGGTAAAAAAGAAAATAAGGTAAGGTTATTTAATATTAATGGTCATGTAGGTCAAGATACTCAGCAAAATATTATAGTGGCTAATTCTGACTTAAACATACCAACTAGGGAACTTAAATATAACATTCAAAATGGCAAACTAAATAAGGATAATATAATAAGTGAAATATTGTATGAAGTTAAACAAGGAGAAACGCCTATACTTAATATTCAATATAATTCAAACATGGAAAAACCTATAGTTGTTACAGATGATTTAGCAGCATTAAAAAAATCAGGTATTCAAACTTGTTTTACCTTTGGTAATTATAATGCACATAATCAAACTTTGCCATATTATAACTACTGGTCACCTCTTCTTGCACAGGTCAATCACGTGTTTTTTGCAAATGCTAACGACCGAGCTAATGCGGTAACTCACAGACATGTAGAGCAAAAAAGAACTTCTTACATTCCCTATATCCCAGTTACAAATTTAATAGAGTCGAAAATTCTAAAAAGGTCTCCTAACATATTAATGTCAGGGAAATTGCCTAATAAAGAAAGATTGACTGAGGTTATGCTTGCTACAAAAGAACTAGGCAAAAATACTAGAGTTATAGTAGCCAGCAATCCTTCATCTGTAGATGATGTGGCTAATATTATTGCGACCAAATTTGGTATCAACGACCCAAACCAACAATTAGGTATTAAGCTGGAAGTTGAGGAAATTTTAAAAGATAAAATTGGTGGGGCTAAAAAACTAGAGCATTACGTGTCACAATTATCTCAACAATTCAAGAAAGATCTTAATACAGCAGAAATAAACCCTATTGATATATATTTTGATCTATCTGATCCATTGAGACTTCAGAATATTGCCAAACAGGCTAAATATACTATAACTCAAGGAGGCTCGGTCGAAAATTTGACTAATGGTTGTATCCCATTAGCTCAAGGTCATGGGAAAAGGGCTGATATTGTTGCTGAAGTTAAACAAAGGGGAACTGTTCTTGGAATCAACAGCTTAACTATTAAGGATATGCAAGAGAATTTAAATGAGTATAAACAAGAAAATGCTAAAAGAATTACTAATACCCTTCAGCAAGTAGCAAATGAAAGGGGGGTATCAGCTAGACAAAATAAGGTAGAACATGCATTGCCTGAGGGTAGCAAATTAACTAAACTAGATTATTTATATGACGAAGATGATATTAGCAATGTATTAAAAGCGGCTGTAGATCAAACAAAGGTTTCTATTATTACTCATGCTTCTATAGAAGAAGAAAGTTTATTAAAGGAAACTCTTGATCAAGCTGTATATAGTGATTTAATAGCAAATAACAAGGAAGCGGTTATTATACCCCTTAATACTGGACACGAACATTGGGTTAGTTTAGCAATCACTAAAGACAAGGAGGGGGGTATAGTGTTTACCTATAATGATCCTATGGGAACAAATATAGATCCAAGAGTGGATTTAGTAAATATGATTAAAGAAGTTTGTCCTAGTGCTAAAATAGTAGATTTACACACTAAGCAACAACAAAATGGTAAAGATTGTGGAGCTTTCGTTGTGGATAATTTAATTAAAATGGCAAAAGGTGAGGCAATTCTTACCGCTGAAGAATCTAAAAACATAGGAACAACATTACGCCAAGCTCATGCAAAAACAATGGATCTTGAGGAAGTCAAGCAAAAAGTTAATACCATTAGAGAATCAATAAATACCTATCCATCTCGTCCTGCTATTAGGAACAATAGCCGTCCTAGAGAAGTTTGTCCTATCAGATAGTATTAAAGTTTTGGGGTCATACCCCATCAGGATAAGAATTAGTTAATTCTTATCACGAATTGGCTTTAATATAAGGAAAAATGCATTCTTAAAGTGCTTTTGCGAATGCATTTTAAACCTTTCTAAAGCTAAAAACATGATTTTAAAAGATTAAAATCATGTTTTTAGCAAAATGGATTGCCACGCTCACATACGTTCGCTCGCTAATAGACATATACGTCTATAAAACGTCATTGCGACTCATCTTCGAGATAAATATGAGCAGAAATTATGCTATAGAACGTGAGTATTATGCGACGAGTGGAGTGTAGAATTAAATTCTCGTTACTGACTACATGTATGGACCTCCTGTAAAATGCAAGAAAAAAATAACATCTAATAGCAAAAATGCAAATGCATACATGTATCCGGCTTATAGTTAATAAATTATGTATAATTTATCCTACAGCCCTGATGGAATTCGCTGGCTTACAAACTATATACTTATCATTTTATCGGCTTCAAAGAGCCATTGTAGTCATCAGTTTCTTTGTAAGCTAAGGTTTGTCTTATTTACCATCAATATTATTATCTCACGCATATTCCGGGTTGGAATCTCTTACATATTCTTTGTTTACCTATTAATTAATAAACCACTATTTATTTTATTTTATGTTAATTATAATAGCTTTGTGCTACAAACTTTACTCTCTACATAATCATCCCCTGACCTTAGTACTGCAAACACCACTCTTGCCAGTTTATTAGCTACAGCAACTACTGTTTTATTATGTCCATTTCGCTCAGATAAATTAAACATCCACTGCGTAAATTTGCTAAAATCTTTTTTAGATTTTTGTTCTTCCGATGTAAATCTTATCTTGGCATTTAGTACAGCTCTAGCTCCTTGGATCAATAGAGTACGCAAGTAAACATCACCTCGCTTGCTAATTCCAAGCAACTTATCTTTCCCTCCACTGGAATGCTGCCTTGGCACTAATCCAAACCATGCCGATAATTGCCTACCATTCTCAAAACTTGTAGCATTACCTATTGATGCTATTAAAGCAGTAGCAGTAATTAAACCAAGACTAGGTATAGCTGTTAATCGTTGATATTGAGTTAAGTTGCTAGCTATTATTTTTAATCTTTTTTCTATCTCTTTTATTTTTTTGTCATTATCCAAAAATTCCTCTTTCAGTTCACTAAATGTTTGATAACCCAGCTGGCTTAAATTTCCTTCATCTAAAATCTCGGTTAATTTTGTCATAACCTTATTGATCCCTTGAGGAATAATAAAACCAAATTCATGTAATAATCCTCTAATTTCATTCGCAAGTGCCGTACGGTTTTTTACCAATCTCTCTCTTACCCGATGAATTGACAAAATATCTTGTTGTTCTACAGTTTTAATTGGTACAAACCTCATATTTGGTCTTGTTACCGCTTCACATATAGCTTCTGCATCAGCTTGATCATTTTTATTAGTTTTAACATACGGTTTGACAAATTGTGCTGCCATTAGTTTTACTGTATGCCCCAATTTAGTTATTTCTCTTGCCCAGTAACTAGCTCCGCCGCAAGCTTCCATCCCTACCAAACATTTTGGTAAATTAGCCATAAATGTTAAAACTTGATCTCTCATTAATTTTTTCTTTAATACCGTCTTACCATTTTTATCTACACCATGAATTTGGAAAATTCTTTTTGCAATATCTATACCAATTGTGGTAACTTCCATCTTAGCCTCCTGATTGTTATTTTAATATTTAATATTAACTTTAGAAGATTAGCAACTGCTTTTCATTCTGTATATCAGGAGATCCATACCATTATTTTATCATTTTGCAGATTTTGTCATTTGGGGCATCGTTAAATCAAATAAATTGAATAAATTTTGTTGAAACTCGCTTAATTTTGGTAATCTTGCAACTTTGCAACCCTTGATTGTGTAATATAAAAAACATACTTTATCCAGCTCTCTTAATGCTTCCTCAATGGTCACATTATATTTACCATCCTTGGTTACGCCACAACCTTGTTTCAACTTATTTTTCATATAGTGCCATATTTTTAATGCCAACATGCAAACAAATACATGTCCCTTCGTTCTGTTGCTTTTCCTTAAAAAGATCGGTCTTACCTCGAGTAATCCTGTCTTCATACTGCTAAAATTCAATTCTACTTCATGTAAATTATGGTAAGCTTTATCAACCAATTCTTTACTCATCAGTTTAATTTCAATCTGTGTTTCAATCGCATAACAACCATCAAGAGCAAACAACTCTTTTTTCTTATCTTGATCAATTTCAACCACTATTTGGTTGCCGTCTAATTTTAGGTTGATAAATTTATCTATCCGCCATTCTTTGGCAATTTTTTGAATATTATTTAAACCAAGTTCTAGCTTTGCTTTCTTATGGGTTGATACATATATATTACGCTCTTCAATCTTTGCAACCAATTTTTCAACTCGGTTATTCCTATCAAACTCAACTTTTCGGGCTATAGAACCATTCTTCCTTAAAATATATCTTTTGCCATTATTGGTTACTTCGCATAGCTGTTCTTCAAAAAAACTATATTGCAAAACTCCGCTTTTCTTTAAGCTTTCAATCTCAACTTTACTTAAGGTTGTAATATAGTCCCATCCTTCTTTGCCTGTCCTCTTAATCATTCCTTTATCACCAACAAAGACTATATTCTTAATACCAAAATTAGATTTTACTAGCTCAATCTGCTCATAAATGGTAGAAGGATCAGCACTATTACCCTTAAAAACTCTAACAGCCAAAGGTTCGCCATGATCATCAGTTAATAGACCAATCACTATTTGCTTTTTACCCTTCTTTTTATCCCGATTGTACCCATATTCCGCAAGTTCATTCTCTGTTCCTTCGAAATAGCTGGAAGTGACGTCATATAAAAGCATAACAGGCGGCTTGTTATTTTTCTTTTGATAAGTTTTAAATAATTTTAATTCGATCTTTTCTTGGTTCTCTTCTAACCATTCTAGAGCCTGATATAAATGGGTTTCATCAAATGAATCGACAGATAATACATCAGATATCGCATGCGATTTCGCCCATTTCACGCTGGAAAGTCTAGACCCTTGGTGAGCAAAGCGTGCTAAAACCAAAAATAGACTCAATAAAGCTTCTTTGCTTCTAGTACCAAGAGCCTTAGTAATACCAATTTCATCAGCAATTCTTTTTAGTAGAAAAATAGTCCCAAAACTTTCACCAACCTCAGGAACACCATCTAAACCATCAAATTCACCTTTCAGCATCTTCTTAAAAGCCTCAATGCGTAAATCATCCCAGTTAGTTAAGTTAGCTAGGGTTTTATTTAATACTTTCCCGTCTTCGCGATAAGAGGTACGAAGCAATATTGCAGGACGAGAATTTCTATTTGGAACAGTTGTAATATACATGAAAGAGATTATATCTCTAAATTCCAGCATTGTCAAATAAAAAATATCATTTACATGACTACAAATCTTATAGCAAAATCCTTATAAACCTTACTTTCCTACCTCTTCAAACACTTCTCCCTCTCGAAGATAAGTCGCGAGGAGCTTTGTAAGCCCTAAACCGTCATTGCGACTCATCTTCGAGATAAATATGAGCAGAAATTATGCTATAGAACGTGAGTATTATGCGACGAGTGGAGTGTAGAATTAAATTCTCGTTACTGACTACATGTATGGACCTCCTGTAAAATGCAAGAAAAAAATAACATCTAATAGCAAAAATGCAAATGCATACATGTATCCGGCTTATAGTTAATAAATTATGTATAATTTATCCTACAGCCCTGATGGAATTCGCTGGCTTACAAACTATATACTTATCATTTTATCGGCTTCAAAGAGCCATTGTAGTCATCAGTTTCTTTGTAAGCTAAGGTTTGTCTTATTTACCATCAATATTATTATCTCACGCATATTCCGGGTTGGAATCTCTTACATATTCTTTGTTTACCTATTAATTAATAAACCACTATTTATTTTATGTTAATTATAATAGCTCTGTGCTACAAACTTTACTCTCTACATAATCATCCCCTGACCTTAGTACTGCAAACACCACTCTTGCCAGTTTATTAGCTACAGCAACTACTGTTTTATTATGTCCATTTCGCTCAGATAAATTAAACATCCACTGCGTAAATTTGCTAAAATCTTTTTTAGATTTTTGTTCTTCCGATGTAAATCTTATCTTGGCATTTAGTACAGCTCTAGCTCCTTGGATCAATAGAGTACGCAAGTAAACATCACCTCGCTTGCTAATTCCAAGCAACTTATCTTTCCCTCCACTGGAATGCTGCCTTGGCACTAATCCAAACCATGCCGATAATTGCCTGCCATTCTCAAAACTTGTAGCATTACCTATTGATGCTATTAAAGCAGTAGCAGTAATTAAACCAAGACCAAGTATAGCTGTTAATCGTTGATATTGAGTTAAGTTGCTAGCTATTATTTTTAATCTTTTTTCTATCTCTTTTATTTTTTTGTCATTATCCAAAAATTCCTCTTTCAGTTCACTAAATGTTTGGTAACCTAGCTGACTCAAATTTCCTTCATCTAAAATCTCAGTTAATTTTGTTACAACCTTATTGATCCCTTGAGGAATAATAAAACCAAATTCATGTAATAATCCTCTAATTTCATTCGCAAGTGCCGTACGGTTTTTTACCAATCTCTCTCTTACCCGATGAATTGACAAAATATCTTGTTGTTCTACAGTTTTAATTGGTACAAACCTCATATTTGGTCTTGTTACCGCTTCACATATAGCTTCTGCATCAGCTTGATCATTTTTATTAGTTTTAACATACGGTTTGACAAATTGTGCTGCCATTAGTTTTACTGTATGCCCCAATTTAGTTATTTCTCTTGCCCAGTAACTAGCTCCGCCGCAAGCTTCCATCCCTACCAAACATTTTGGTAAATTAGCCATAAATGTTAAAACTTGATCTCTCATTAATTTTTTCTTTAATACCGTCTTACCATTTTTATCTACACCATGAATTTGGAAAATTCTTTTTGCAATATCTATACCAATTGTGGTAACTTCCATCTTAGCCTCCTGATTGTTATTTTAATATTAACTTTAGAAGATTAGCAACTGCTTTTCATTCTGTATATCAGGAGGTCCATACCATTATTTTTTCACCTGTGGAATTTTATAATAAAGAAATACTGATAAAAGTGTACTTTAATGACAAGAGTTTTTATTTGAAACAAAACAATGGTAATACACATAAGAAGCATTATGTTGACTAATTTTTAGTATGTCAAGTAGAAAAGTGATGTTTACATGACTACAAACTTCATGCCAAAACCACTGCAAACCTGATTCTTTAGACGTTTCAAGCACTTTTTCGTCTCGAAGATGAGTCGCGATGACGATTTTTAACTTTCAACAGTTGTGAATGTTACCCCTGCGTAGGTAGGGGCTGACAATTAGCCCTAAGTTTTTATTGACATTTACGAGTAAGTGTTAGTCAATGTTTTATTGCTAAATAACATTGATTAACTTAAATAATCTTAATATTGTTCAGCTTAAAGTATTATATTTGATATATTACAATAACCTATATGGTTAGATTTTTTTAGGATAACTATAGTAATCACTTTACTCAAATCCCTTGACTTCTCCTGTTTTTCCTGTCAATAAAAACTTAAGGTTAATTGTAAGGGTAGGGGTGACATCGTTTTTGGTTCTGTAAGTACCATATTAACGTTGGTGTTTTTGATCCACGCAATAAAGCCTTCCTACCTACGTAGGAATAACATCGATAGTAGCTAAATGTATGTTAAGTTACTATTTTTTTATTGACTTCCATTACGGATGCTCAGGTAATCTTACAGCACTCATTGAAATCGAGTCTTGGTAGCCGTGGGAAAGGGGCATCACCATCTTTGTAACCAATATTACATATGAAATTTACTTGATAAGTTGAATTGCTAAAGAAAGTACTATTTATAGCGTCTTTATTAAACCCCGACATAGAACCACAAGCTAATCCCTTACTTCTCGCAACAATCATCAAGTAAGCTGCTTGCAATGATGAGTTGCGAATTGCGGTATCTAGGGCAATCTGCTCAAAAGAAGCAAAATAATCTTTTATACTTGCATCATGAGGAAATAACTTGGGCATTAATTCATAAAACTTAGTATCAAAAGCAAAAATGGCTGTAACAGGTGCTGACTTAACTTTTTCAACGTTACTTGGAACTAAGCATCTGTACAATTTATCTTTTTCAGCTGAACTCTGAACAAAAACAATTCTCAAAGGGCAGCAATTAGCTGAAGTAGGACCAAGTTTTGCTATATTATAAATTTCTTCAAGTAATGCTCTATCAACTGGCTTATCCAAAAATTTGTAACAGGTTCTATCTGAAAATACTTCCTGAACATTTTTCATAGTAATACCCCCTTAAATTTACCATTAATTCGATATAACAAGTTATCCTCGATAATCAAGTTTTTTTCTGAAGGCTACAATTCATGGTAGTTTATGTCATTCCCGCACAGGTAGCGAAATCTAGAATGTCTAAAGCACCTTTTCTGTCTGTTTCTTTAGATTCCCGCCATTGCTCATAGGTGTCAACTTAAGAGCGTAATGATTGAGCATGTATAAGTAAATCAAACCTAAACGTTATTGCGAGAAGCCGCTGCAAGCGGCGACGCGGCAATCTAAGATACGCGAAGCGTTACTCTAAAAAACAGCTTCGCTGTTTATTTGGATCGCCACGGCATCTAACGAGCCTTGCTATGACGGCTGTGTTTAATTTGTTTATACATGTTCAATTATTACGCTCTTAAGTTGACGCCTATGCACCATTGCTAGAATGACATTAGTGATCCACGTAGGCAAAGCTTACGCGGGGATGACATCTTCTCGACTTCTTTTCATGATTTTTAAACTGCCATGAATTATATAACTCAATAAAAACTTGATTATCGAGTTATATCGAACTCTTGTTAACTTTCAGTGTTGTTCTCTTCTATAGCCTCATCTACTTTACTATCCTCTAGTTTAAACTCAAGCAAATTAATTGAACCTATATGTATACCATTATCAGAAAACTCAATATCAAATTTCACCTTTTCATAAGTTGCTAATTCATTATCATCTGTCTTAACTACTCCAGATAAAGAAGAATCAACAGCTTTCTCAATGATAGTTTTGACCATTTTTTTAGGTAATAACAAATTGTTAGGAATCAATTTATCGATGATATCATGGTAATTAGTTAATTCAAAAGATAATTTACCTTTTGGTAACTTACTATCAGAAAATTGTAAGAACCCTACCAAATCTACTTGGGCATTATCATCACAAGAAAAAACTAAACGATCGATATTTAAATTTCTGATAGAATTTGTATCTTTACCTTGGTTAGTAGCAATATTGATCAGTGTAGCTAAATCAAGCTGTGCTGTTTTGAAATTAAAAAAATCTTCCCCCGCAGAGTACAACAAACGTAATTGTAGAGCTATATTTTCACCGTTCTGAGATTTTGCCTTATTGATTAGGAAAACTAAATCAGCAATATTAAAAATTTCCTTATCTTCCTGAATGAAGGATAATAATTTATTGTTAACTTGCAGAAACTTTACGATAGATTTAAAACTATCTCCATGGGATAATTTATATATAGGTTTATTAAATTTAACTAGTGCTGTAATATATTCCTTGGACTGAACACTATACTCTATTAATTTACCATCAAAATTCTCTTGTTGTTTTATCCCTTGTTCTCCTAAAATCAATCTAGCCTTTTTAAAACTAAAATCAAACAAAAATGTCATTTCCTCAGTAGATATTTCTTTAGAATTAACATGATCGATAAATTTTATTTTTGGCTCGACTAAACGAATTTGAAAGCGAATAGGAAAGCCAGAAACTTTGATTTGGCTATAAGATATTTTAGTATTATCTGTCTCTGAATTCTTTATAGTATTTACTATATTGCTTTTGATAGTATAAGCAATGCCAAACCATATTATGGTGTAAATTAAACAAATAAAAAACAAAATTTTACGTATCACTCTATATACTCAATTATAAGTTAATATTACGGGTAGCAGATGGCAAGCGAACCCTTATACCGTCAAGTTCTTCACTAACAATAATCTGACAACCAAGTCTTGAAGTATGGGTAAGACCAAACGCTAAGTCAAGCATATCTTCTTCTGCTTCAGAAGGATTTTTTAATTTGTGGTAAAATTCCTCATCTACAATAACATGGCAAGTGGCACATGCTAGTGATCCTTCGCATGCACCTTCAAGATCAATGTCGTTTTGATGAGCAATTTCCAAAATAGACAATCCGAGAGGGGCATCCACTATTTTTTCCGTACCATCTTTGTCTATAATAAAAATTACTTTAGGCATTAATTATCATTCCTCTTTTTTAAAACAATCATCTTATTTTATCAATATGCTTACCTTTCAGTAAGTCTAAAGTAGCACTATTTAATCTTTCATAAAAGAAATGCTCTGTTATAGTCTCGAAAGTTTTGCTACATTCTATAATGTAATCACGATCATTTGAATCTATTGCTTCTTTCAGAGTGTTAATTGCAGTATCAATTTTTTCCATTTCATTCTTTGCAAGAATATTCGGCGTTTCTCTAATAGCATTTTCTATATTATAAATCAAAGATTTTGTATGAATAATTGTTTCTTGCAATAATTTCTTATTATGATCACTAGCAGCATTTTGATAAGCATTTTCTAGAATTTCGGTAATTTCACTTTCGTTTAAACCATAACTTGGTTTTAACGAAACAGCATGTGATATACCACTATTTCTTTCTAGAGCTGACACTGACAAGATGCCATCTGCATCAATAGAAAATGTTACTTCTGCTCTCACTCCTCCTGCTTTCATCATTGGTAATTTTAGTTCAAATTTTGCCAGTGACCTACAATCTTCTACCATTTCTCTCTCTCCCTGTACCACATGCAGCTTCATAGAAGTTTGGTTATCTACATAAGTGGTGAACTCCTTAGTAACCGATATCGGTATGGGGCTATTACGAAGAATGATTTTCTCAGTAATACCACCATTTAATTCTATACCGAGTGACAAAGGAACTACATCGATTAATAAGGAATTAACATTTGCCGAAGTTAGGTTCTCTGCTTGCAGGGCTGCTCCCCATACTACCGCTTTATCTGGGTTAATATCCGAGAAAATAATAGTATTAAACGTTTGTGCTAAACTTCTACTAATTAAGGGTATGCGAGTTGAACCACCAACAAGGATGATACCTGAAATATTAGGATTTCCTGCATGTTCTAGCGTATCTTTGGTAATATCTATTGTACGTTCTACCAATGGTAATATTAACTGCTCAAAATTCTCTAGATCTAACTCCAATAGCGTCGCCTCCTCGTATATCATAGCACATTTATTTTGACCACTAAGTGTTTCTTTAGCTTTTTTTGCTAATTTTATTAACTCGCTAGATTCTAGTAATTTATATTTATCACAAAAATGCCTCATCACTAAGTGGTCAATATCATCACCACCTAAAATATTATCTCCACCAGTGGCAATGACCTGAAATACGCCCGTTTGCATATTTAGAATTGATACATCAAAAGTACCACCGCCTAAGTCATACACTAAATAACACCCCCTACTATCTTTATTTAAACCATATGCATAAGCTGCTGCTGTTGGTTCTGCAATTAACCGTAATACCCTAAACCCTGCAATTTTTGCAGCCAGCATTACTTCTCCTCTAGCAGCATCGTTAAAATGTGCTGGCACGGTTATTACAGCTTTTTTGACTTCCGAATTCAATTTTTGAGTAGCCTGTTTCTTTAAGTACAAAAAGATTTGTCCGGCAACTTCTGGAATCGTCAGTAATTTTCCAGCAAACCTTATTCGTAAAATTTCACTATCTAAATCAATATAGTCTTTCACTAGAGTAAAAAGAACAGGGTTGTTGCGTATATCAGATAGTTTTTTACCAAAAAGTCTTTTAATAGAACGAAAATTGTTAATTATATTATCATTGCCCACAATAAAGTCTTTACCATGAAATGCTATAACTGATGGTATAAGTTCTCGGCCATGATCATCTATGATAATTTGTATTATTTGTTTATTTGATAAAGCAATCAATGAGTTGGTTGTACCAAAATCAATACCAACTGCTATATCCTTATCATGTTGGTTAGAAGAGCCAGCTTCGCTAATTTCTATTATTTGCATGACTTGATTTTTAGTTGAATATTATTAATTAAATTTTTAAGGTATTTAAATTTTATGGTAATATCAAGAGCGTCTTGCATATTTTGATCTTGAAATGCAGTAGTTAGAGATTCAATAAGTTGTTCTTTTTCAAGGATTTTGTTATTTAGCATATGCTCTAACTTAGTTAATTCTTGAGTAGTTTCAACAAGTTCTAATTCACTCCACACAACATTTAATTGTTCCTTTGAGATACCTTGCCTAACCGTTATTTCATCCAAGACTATATTGTTTAAAAGTAGAAGATACTCAGCTCGTGCTAAATCATCTTTAAGAATTGAATAAGCTTTATTTATATCAATAGAGATAGCCAAATTTTCTTGCCTCGCATTGTTAGTTTTAGCTCTATCTGGATGATATTTTGACTGTGCAGCAAAATATTGGCGATCCAATATATTTAAGTCAATATTATATTTTCGTTCTACATCTAATAACTCAAAATAACTGCTCATAATCACTTCTAGTAACGTGAATTTGGGATAAGAATTTGTCAACTCTTGAAATCATAGACAGTATAGCATAGTAAAGTATCAAATCTATTAAATCTTACGTATCCTTAAAAAGGCTGGTACAAATAACATGCTAAATAACGTAGTCAATAAAAAAAGTTGAGGCCAGTCCATATAATTTGCACAAATACCAGATAAAAAGGATAAAATAATCCGGACGAAGGAGCCAAAAGAAGATATAATTGAGTATTGTGTGGCTATCAATTCGCTACTACATAAACTAGAAAAATAAATAAGAATCGCTGTATTACCAAGCCCGCAACAAAAATTCTGTACAGTAATTGTTATAGTAAATATAAGCATATCATGACCTACCATAGATAAGAACACAAACATTAAGGGTGACAGTAATTGTAGACTACCACATATTAGGATGCTTCGGGATATTCCTATTTTTGCAGTTAAAATGCCGCTAATGACTCCTCCAGAGATCATTAGCATGAATCCATATGCTTTTGAAATAGAAGCAATTTCTTGAGAGGTAAAAGACAAGTCAATAAACACTGGCGAACTCATTGCCATAGGAATTGAGTCGCTTGCTTTATATAGAAAGACAAACAGTATAATGAACATCCAGTTAGGATGATTTCGTTTTAACAATAGTAAGCTATCACCAATGACTTGAAAATATTGTGCAGGTGAAATTAAATCAGTAGAGATGTGTTGAGTTTTTTTTGTAATAGGTTCTTGCATATATAAGGTTATTATAGGTGCAGCCATTGTTATAAGAAAGATACATAGATATACAAAGTACCAATTAAAGAGGCAAGATAAATACAACGCCCCTGTACTATTAATAAGTATTCCTATGCGAAAACCAGTTGAATTAAAAGTTGTGGCAATTGAGAGATCTTCTTTTTTTGTAGTCCGTTCTATACGGTATGCATCTAAGACAACATCTTGAGTTGCTGCACAACAGGAAATAATAAAAATTAAAATTGCGGTAATAATTATGTTAACAGGGGGATCTATAATTAAAAACCCACTAATAGTGACTAATAAACATGCTTGGGTAACTAGTGTCCATCCACGACGTTGACCAAATTTTCGACATATAACAGGTATAGAATATTTATCAATAAACGGTGCCCATATTGGTTTTAAGCAATATGGAATAGATGTTAGAAACATTGCACCAATAATATCAGTTGAATATCCCGCCTGTGATAATTGGTAATGAATAGTAAATGATACTAAAGAAAAATTTACCCCTGCAACTATTCCTAGCAAGAATAAGCAAATAAAATAAGAACGTGTATGATTAGTTAGCATATTCAGGAGTGATATCCATCTTTTCAAACAATTATCTAGACATTACACCCCAATTCGGGATAAGAATTAGTTAATTCTTATCCCGAATTCGTGTATTACGTATATTTATTTAGTAATACAGCTTTTTTAATAATTTCATATAGTTAATATGCTAACCTCATGCAGGGCAGTTTAAAAATCCCAACTAATGATAGAAAATACTAAATTATAGAAATAAATAGTTGTCATCGCGAGCCACAAAGTGGCGTGGCGATCCAAATAAACAGCAATTATCTTTTTAAAAAAATTAAATATTTTTTATCTGTATTTTATATAAATAAAAAATATTATTGATTAACAACAAATACACGTTTTTGTTGAATAAGCTTATGGCAAACTTCCAGTAATTTACGCATACAAGCTACTGTCGCAACTTTTTTAGGTTTAAAATTATTAATAAGTCTGTCATATAAAGCTTTTAAATATTGAAAGCCATTTTTACCTGTTAGTACTGCCATATATAGTGCATCTCGTGGTATCTTTCTGCCTCCTCTAATGAATCTTCGACCTTGTTTATTACCACTATCTCGAGCATATGGCGCTATTCCAACCATAGCTGATAATTCGTTGCCGCTATAATTTTTATTTCCCAACTCAGGTAAAAAACTAATTAATTTACTAGCTAGACATTTGCCAATGCCAGGTACAGTTTCTAATATTTTTGTTTTTTCTTGTAGTTCTTCTGATCCATCTATTATCTCATTTAATTTATCATCAATTTTAGATATTTCCTTTTGTAAGCATCCCATCAATGTTTCTATGCTTTCTTTGTCAATACCATCGACACTATTATGCAACCTCTTTTTTTCATTACTAAGCATCAATACTAAATCTTCCCGTCTTTGCTGATATCTCTTCAAATTTTCTGATTCAATTTGATGTATATAATTTGCTGTAAGTTGCATCTTATCACCGTAATACGCTAATTTAAAAGCATCTTGCTTGTCCGTTTTACAAAAATTTACTGACTTACTAAATGAATTAAAACTATAGGTATTTACCTTATGAATCCGTTGCTCATTACTATATAATTTTTGGCAAATTTCATCCTCGTAGCCTCCTGTGGGTTCGCACACTATTAGCTCAATTTTTTGCTCTTTTGTTAATTTTATAAGCTCTTCATGACCTAAATTATCATTTGCAAAACGATGATATTCCGGTTTACTGTTTGAAATATATATACATACATCAAGCCATTTTTTACTTACATCTAGACCTATTATTTTTTTCATAGTATAATCTCCTTCATCTTATTGTGCAAGGCTACTGTACTGCAGTACCTTCTGCAATTTGTTCAAAGCAAACTTAACGATAGAGGGTACTTATTCTGTTCACGACTATTTCAGTCTAGATTGCTTCAAGTCACCCTCTTACAACTACTTATAACATGTTTTTAAGATATAAGCTCGCTGTTTTATTTTTTGCCACTGCAACTTTTGGATTGCCACGTCGCCGCTTTGTGGCTCCTCTCTAATAGACATTTATGCATTTTAAAAAAACAAACTTTTCTATCATTAGTTAGGACTTTTAAACTGCCCTGCCAAAATATTTGCAAAATTGACTTGCAATAATGCTTAAAAATATTATACTTACGTCTATTAGCAACGTGGCTTTGGTATGCCTAGTTTTTGCTAGACTGATCTTAAAATACCAAATAAAGGAATTATAATGCCTAAATTAAAAACAAAATCAGCGGTAAAAAAGCGCTTTAAGCTTACTGCTACTGGCAAAGTCTGTGCCACTCAAGCTGGAAAAAAGCACTTTATGCGACGTCGTACAAAATCTCAGCTTCGTAACCTTAGAGGAACAACAATTCTCTGCGATCAAGATGCAAAGAACTTGAAAAAATTCTTTCTTCCATATGGAATTTAATAATTTAAATAAGGAAATAGGTGAGATATGTCACGAGTAAAATCAGGAAAAGTTTCAAAAAATCGTCATAAAAAAATTCTCAAACTTGCTAAAGGTTATAGGGGAAGATCGAATAATTGCTTTAGGGTAGCAATTGAAAAAGTTGAAAAAGCTCTACAATATGCTTATAGAGATCGTAGAAATCGTAAGCGTGATTTTAGAGGGCTTTGGATACAAAGAATCAATGCAGCAGTACGCGAGCATGATTTAGTATATTCACAGTTTATGGGTGGGCTGAAAAAAGCTGCCATAGATATCGATCGCAAGGTGCTAGCTGAATTGGCAGTTAACAACCCACAAGGTTTTGCAGATATAGTGGTGCAGGTAAAGACTCATCTGCAATAGACTTATTATACCATTTCCGAAAATTAATCATCACGTCGTCGTACTTCATGATCTCCGCTCCTCACATACTAGTTGTACGCGAAGGTAGCCGACACTCGTACTCCGAGTAGCAATTTAATTTTGGGAAATGGTATTAAACCTCTTGGATCATTCTACTTTTGCTGGTAATTTGGGCGTTGGGATTAGACTCAAATCCTCACGTATATTTGTTATACTGCTTGCGGGTTAAGGTTTCGGCTCTCCTGCAAATTCCGCAGAAGAGGATTCTATAAGAGGTCTATTGTTGCGTGCAATTTAGAAATACAACTTAGAAGTAGTTTTGTCATCAAAGTAATGATAGTGTTGTGAACGGATTCTTTGTGATAATTTTGTCGTCAAAATTTGCTTCCGTTTCTCACATACATCTGCGTACTGCTTGCGGTATTCAGCTACATTTTTCCTAAAAATTCCTCAAAAATTATTCAGTTTAATTGGCAACTGGAGATAGTAATTTATTGCATGTATCTTTGTACATTTAGTATAATCTTACTTATTAATTCATTCTTAAATTTTATTAGCAATATAAAAATAATAATTTTATGATTCTTATAATTGCTTCTACTATTTCTAGTTGTGGTCGGAATCTTGCGGCAAATACATATACTAGTGATTCAACATTAAATATTGTATTGGAAGGAAAGCTTCTTGCCAAAAGAGATATCAAAATCACGGAGGATGAAAGACTTGGTGATAATGCAGTTGGTGGTCTAACTGGTGCTGTCGCTGGTGGGGCGGTTGCTGCTAGCGGAACTAATAACGCGGCTATAATTGTTGGTGGTGCTATTGTTGGAGGTGTTACTGGTGCAATAATGCAATCTGCTTTGGGGGCATCAAAAGGTACAGAATATATCGTACAGGTTAATAGATCGAATTTGAAAGACGATTATTACGAAGGTAGCAGACTTCTAAGAAATGCTATAGCAGCTGTACGTGCAACAGGTATTATCAC
The DNA here is from genome assembly GCF_964031105.1 of Candidatus Tisiphia endosymbiont of Myopa tessellatipennis. Taxonomy (NCBI): domain Bacteria; kingdom Pseudomonadati; phylum Pseudomonadota; class Alphaproteobacteria; order Rickettsiales; family Rickettsiaceae; genus Candidatus Tisiphia; species Candidatus Tisiphia endosymbiont of Myopa tessellatipennis. The sequence continues at coordinate 802,034 of NZ_OZ035005.1, forward strand.
CATTGTGCAGGCTAGAGAAGATAAAACTAATCCTGTGATAAATGAGGGGCAAGATGTTCTAGTTATTCTTTCTGAGAAGAGATCTAGAATCATTCCAGCTACATATAAAAATTAATAAAAATACATAGTTAATGGTCAGAATTTTCTTTATAATTTTACTGTTTTTTTCTACATCGGCTTGTACTAAGACGACTTTTGTTAGATCTGCACCTGATTATTCGCAATCACTAACTAAGTCCAAAATTGTTTTGCTTTTACCACCAATAGTTGAAGTAAATCAAATTGATGCTTTTAACAAAAAAACGAGAGTTTATAGTTATGAGGATCGCCTTGAAGAAAATATTGTAGATACATTCATAACCAAAATGCAGGACAAAGGGTATAATATTAAACTTTTCTCTAGAACAGAAATTGGTACTAACAAACTGTCAAAATACGTCGTTGACATTAAGGATAATTTTGATGAAACTCTAAATATACTCTATGCTAGTGGAGCTTGGAAAGAGGATGCGGCATATTCTATTGATGAAAAAATTTCTTCTGCAGTTGATCTTGGTGAGAAAGCTGGAGCTGATTTATTAGTTGTAATGAATTTCTATGCGGAGAGTAAAACATCTAGTGCAGTAACTAAGGATTTTTGTACAGAGATTTTGAAGGGATGTATAACTGGTAGAGTCAATTTAGACCCATCAGAATTTTCGCGAGTTAGATTAGCTATTCTTGATGTACCAACTGGTAGGGTACTATGGACACACTCGGTAGGACTGTCTAGTGATATGATTGACACCACTATTGCTAGTTTTTCTGATAATGACAAAGTGGATAAGAAAAATCTTTCTATATTGTTTAATTCAGCACTTGCAGATCTTCCTGATGCGAAATAGGTTTGTTATACCTTCTTATATTCATCCACAGATGGCTGGTTGAATGGATCGATTTTTAGGTGATTTGCAATTAGGATAGTACTCAACATTACGTGAATAATTTGATCTACAATTACCTGTTCATCGATATGTACAAAATTCTCTAGCATTACTGGTCGTTTGACTTGACCTAATGCATTATATATATTATTAGCATGAGTAGATAGAACTCTTTCAATATCTGAGTTTGCTTTGTTAGTAATAACTTGATAAAATTTATCATCCGGACCTTCTAAATAAAGCTGCAATTGACTGTGTTGATCAAATGTTCCTTTTGCTATTATAGGAGTTATACCAAAACCATTCTTACCAAGTGATTCAGCTATAATCTGTTGTTGCCATCTACATAGACCATCTAATTGATAACAATAATTAAACATAACTAACATATGTCTATTTAAAGAATATTGATTAAGGTAATACTCCGCTATCTCACAAATATTAAATCCATCAAGAATAATATCTGATATTTTTTTTGAAGCAGCTAGTACGACTTTATGTACATCAACTCCTGCAACTGCGGTTGGGAGCAAAGATGCATTAGAAATTACGCCAAATCTTCCACTACGAATGTTATCATGTTCTAGACAATTTGTACCAAAAGACTCTGCTAAATTACGTAATAAATTATTACTAAACGGTACTATTACATAAATATTTTGAGGGGGAACGTGTAAAACTTCTAAAACATACTTAGTTAATAAATAGGTTTCATTTGTGTTCCCAGATTTACTCAATGAGAAAAAGACGACTTTACTTAAATCAACTAATGCAAGTTTCTCATCAATTTCCAACTGATCTAAACTATCAAGATATATTAGCCTTTTAGTAGCTACTGCCTTTATACTTAATAATGCTCTAACATTTAGAGAAGACGCACCAAAACCTATAACTACCACAATATCATATTTTAAAGCAAGCTGAGCTGCGAGATCCTTTATGGCATCTTGCTTAATCAGATCAAACCTTAGAAAATCATATTTATTAGCTTTAATCTGTAAAATAAGATCGTTATATACCTTGCTAAGCATTTAATCTCCAGTTATGCTAATTCAGGTTATCATAATTTAAATAAGTTGCCTATACCACTACGCATTAGGCTTTTGGGATTCATATTGCTTGCCTTTTTCATGAAACCACTTATTTGTTTAAATTGCTTCAATAGACTATTCACTTTTTGGACTGATGTTCCAGAGCCTTCAGCGATACGTTTTCGACGTGAGGCATTTAGCAAATCTGGGTTTTTTCGTTCTTTTTGGGTCATAGATAAAATTATTGCTTCTTGGTGGTCTATTAATTTGCCACTTAATTTCGATTGATCGACTTTATCGATAATTTTATTAATACCAGGCAACATACTCATCATACTGCTGAATCCACCTAGTTTCTTTATACTCCTCATTTGCGTTAGATAATCTTCCAAATCAAATTTACCCTTTTTAAGTCTAGCAGTCGCTCTTTCTGTCTCTTGATTGTCTATTATGCTTGCTGCTTTTTCAACGAAGGAGATGATATCTCCCATATCTAATATTCTTGAAGCTATGCGTTCTGGGTCAAATAATTCTAGAGTTGTCAATTTCTCGCCAGCGCTTAAGAACTTAATAGGTTTCTTGGTAACATGTTTAATGCTTAGAGCCGCCCCACCTTTGGCATCGCCATCAATACAGGATAAAATTACGCCGGTAATCCCTAATTTTTGATCAAAATTGCTGGCTATAAGCACCGAATCTTGCCCAGTCATTGCATCAACCACCAAAATTATCTCTTTTGGATCTATTAAATTTTTTATATTTGATGCTTCTTTCATCATTTCATCATCGATTTGCGACCTACCTGCTGTATCATAAATAACGACGTCATAGGCAGATAATTTTGACTCGTGTAAAGCTCTTTTCGTAATATCTATAGGAGTATGGTTGGGGACAATAGTTAAACAATCTACCCCTATAGATTTACCAAGGATAGTTAACTGTTCTTGAGCACCTGGTCTATAAATATCAAGAGAGACTAAAAGTACCTTTTTATTTTGATTTTTTAGCCTAAGTGCTAATTTGGCACTTGCTGTAGTTTTTCCACTACCTTGCAGACCAACCATTAAAATATTTACCGGCGGTTCAGATTTAAGCTGTAAACTACTTTCATCTAGAGACGAGGATAATATATTGATTAACTCATTATGGACAATCTTTACTATCATCTGCCCTGGGGCTACTGATTTTATGACTTCCTGCCCTGTAGCTTTTAATGTTACTTCAGCAATAAAATCCTTAACTACCGGTAGTGCAACATCTGCTTCAAGAAGGGCAATCCTAATATCACGCATAGTATCGTTTATTTGGGACTCCGATAAAGTACCACTTCTTTTGATACGATCAAAAATTTTCGTTAGATTTTGAGTTAATGTTTGAAACATAAAATGTAATAAATTACTTGAATTCACCGCATTGTAGCATATTTACTAATAATCACTAAGCATATTAGCAAAAAAAATAGTAATTAATTTGTGAAATAAAATTTTCAGATTCTATTTAGAACTAGTGATATTATTACAACCAAGAATTTATTATTTCAATTTTCTATATTATTTTCTCTTGCTAATCAATAAACCAAATCAGCAATATTTTTACTAAAAAATAGATATATAAAATATAATGGTAAAAAAGAATAGCTATATTTTGGCAACTGGCAATGAAACGGATTATAGGCTTAGTATTCTGAATAAAATATATGGTAAATATACTAATATTCTATTAGACAGGTTAGAACTTCGCCCTAGTATGAAAGTAGCGATTATTGGTTGTGGATCGGGGGAGTCTATTGATGTAATATATCAGAAAATTGGACAAGATGGCAAACTATTATGCCTAGATATAAGCCAGAAACAGATAGAGCTTACTAAAAGTAAGTTAAGTAGTAAAAACATCGATATTGTTGAATACCAAGTTGCAGATATACAAGATTATCAGGGTAATGAGCAATATGATCTCGTATATTGTAGGTTTGTACTCATACATCTAACACATCCTCAAAAAGCCTTAAATAATATGTTAAGTTTATTAAAGCTAGGCGGAACTATTGCATGTGAAGAGCATGATTATAAAGCCATATTTAATTATCCATATGCTCGTTCAATAGAACAATATAAAGAATTATTACATAAAATTGAAAAAAGACTTAGTGTAGATTATTCTTATGGTAGAAAGCTATTTAATACTTTGTGTAGTCTTCAATTAACAGATGTAAAATTTGATTTTCATCAACCAGTTTTTAATGGGGCTGAAGAAAAATTATTATTAAAATTATCTCTGTTAGAAGAAAAAGAACATTTTATTAAGCATAAATTGATCGATAATTTAGAAATAGAAAAGATGCTAAAAGAAATGGATCAGATTATTCAAGATAAGACGATTATACAAAGTGCAGGTGGGGTGTTTCAATCTTGGGGGAGAAAACTCCAATAAGCATAATTTACTCCCTCATAAATATATTTCAATGAACGCAAATGCGAGGCAAATACAAATATATGTTAGAGTATCAGCAAGAACAAAGAAGTTTAACAAGAGAACAGAAAGAAGCAGTTGGATTGCTGTCCATTGGCACATTTTTAGAATTTTTTGATTTTATGCTTTACGTACACATGGCTACATTCCTTAATGAGATATTTTTCCCAAAAACAGATCCTAGTACTGCCACTTTGCTCGCAGCAGCTGCTTTTTGTTCATCATATGTGCTTAGACCTATAGGAGCATTAATATTTGGATATATAGGAGACAATATAGGGAGTAAATCAACTTTCATTATAACTACTTGTATTATGGCTGCCTGTTGCTTCACTATGGCTAATCTCCCAACTTACGCTCAATGGGGTTATACTGCTTCTGTATGTATGGTTATATGTCGTGTTATGCAGGGGCTCTCTTCTATTGGGAAAATAGTTGGTGCGGAGGTTTACGTCACAGAAATGACGAAACCGCCTGCTCAATATCCCGCTGTAGCAACTATTGAAGTAATGGGGCTTTTAGGCACAACAATTGCCTTAATTGTTGCAAGTTTTGCAACTTTAGGAAATGTAAATTGGCGGATAGCTTTTTGGTTTGGAACAATAATAGCCATAATTGGAGGAACTGCTAGAAGAATTTTAATAGAAACTCCGGAATTTGCTGATGCAAAACTTCAGTTAAAAAGGGTATTTGAAAAAGCTAATATGGATATTAAAAAATTAAATAATAACCCCATTGTTAATGAAAAGGTGAATAAGAAAACAGCCTGTGCTTATTTCTTATTAGATTGCTCTTGGCCATTAAATTTCTACATTGCGTATTTTTTTTGTGGTACTATTCTAAAAAATTCTTTCTGTTTTAGTACAGAACAAGTGATTCATCAAAATTTAATGCTCTCAATAATACAAATTTTTCCTTGGTGCATGTTAGCTTGGCTAAGTTACAAAATACATCCATTAAAATTACTAAAAGTAAAGTTATTTATTTTTCCATTTTTACTGAAAAATGTCACTAACTCATTTAATATGTTATTAATTCATAGTTTTATTGTTGTCTTTTCTCCAACTACTATACCAGCTGTTCCTATCATTCTTAAAGCCCTTCCTATCTTTAAACGTTTTACATGTAGCGGTTTAATATATGCTTTTTCTCGGGCTGGTGTCTTTATTGTTTGTTCTTTTGGATTAATTTATTTAACAACATATTTTGGCTATCCAGGATTATTATTTATTATGATCCCAGTAAGTATTGGTTATATATTTGGGCTACTTCATTTTGAGAAGTTGTCTCGGGAAACTGAAAATCATCTTTAACCATAATTTTCCATTGTTTCAATAAAGGATGTTTAATAGATAAATGTTGACAGCATAGTTCAATAATTTGTTTTGTTATTGTTGGTATTTTTAAATGCATAGCTAAAGTTACAAAATGTATTATTGTTTCCTCTATAATCTTCTTAATTTTTTCAGGAGATTTTACACCAACAGTTTCTAAATTATGAATCCGATCAAAAATTTTAATCAATGCTACATTATATTTTTTTTGTTGAATTAATAAATCTAGTGTTGCCGCCGAGCTAATCTTGCCACTAGGTTTAACCCTAGTCAAATCTTCTACTTGACTAGCAACCTTGCTGCCAAAAATATAGGCAATCATCTTTTCGGTAAGTGTTGTATCCTCGATGGTGTCGTGTAGTAATGCGGTAACTATCATGTCCGTCCTAAACAATCGTGGAATTTCTAGGGCTGTATACTGGGCAACCATATAAGCCACCTCTATTGGGTGTGAGTAATATGGCTCGCCGGACTGCCTCATTTGACTACCATGATATTTTTTAGCATAGTAGATGCCTTTTTTTACTTCATCAATGTCTATTGGTTGCTTTACTTTTTCATTTAGCAAAATTAATTCATTAAGCAACCTCTCAGCATATGTACAATACTGGTATCTTGAATTATCCCAATAGTTAATATTTTCCATAAGAACCACAATATTTTAATTCTAAAGTCATTTTAAACTAAAATTTCGACTGTTTAAAGCATTTACTATTTTTTATTTTTAAAAAGATGCAATATCTTCTAATCTTGTTGTATAAATTACAGCATAGTACCATTTTTTATGCTGCTGCTGTTAAGAGGTCTTCCGAGCGTCTATTAGCGAGGAGTCGCGAAAAAGCGGCGACGCGGCAATCTAGGATACGCACAACTGTTGAAAGTTAAAAAATCGTCATTGCGACTCATCTTCGAGACAAAAAAGTGCTTAAAACGTCTAAAGAATCAGGTTTGCAGTGGTTTTGGCATGAAGTTTGCAGTCATGTAAACATCACTTTTCTACTTGACATACTAAAAATTAGTCAACATAATGCTTCTTATGTGTATTACCATTGTTTTGTTTCAAATAAAAACTCTTGTCATTATAAGTACACTTTTATCAGTATTTCTTTATTATAAAATTCCACAGGTGAAAAAATAATGGTATGGACCTCCTGATATACAGAATGAAAAGCAGTTGCTAATCTTCTAAAGTTAATATTAAATATTAAAATAACAATCAGGAGGCTAAGATGGAAGTTACCACAATTGGTATAGATATTGCAAAAAGAATTTTCCAAATTCATGGTGTAGATAAAAATGGTAAGACGGTATTAAAGAAAAAATTAATGAGAGATCAAGTTTTAACATTTATGGCTAATTTACCAAAATGTTTGGTAGGGATGGAAGCTTGCGGCGGAGCTAGTTACTGGGCAAGAGAAATAACTAAATTGGGGCATACAGTAAAACTAATGGCAGCACAATTTGTCAAACCGTATGTTAAAACTAATAAAAATGATCAAGCTGATGCAGAAGCTATATGTGAAGCGGTAACAAGACCAAATATGAGGTTTGTACCAATTAGAACTGTAGAACAACAAGATATTTTATCAATTCATCGAGTAAGAGAGAGATTGGTAAAAAATCGTACTGCCCTTGCTAATGAAATTAGGGGTCTACTACATGAATTTGGTTTTATTATTCCTCAAGGGATCAATAAGGTTATGACAAAATTAACCGAGATTTCAGATGAAGGAAATTTAAGCCAGCTGGGTTATCAAACATTTAGTGAACTGAAAGAGGAATTTTTGGATAATGACAAAAAAATAAAAGAGATAGAAAAAAGATTAAAAATAATAGCTAGCAACTTAACTCAATATCAACGATTAACAGCTATACTTGGTCTTGGTTTAATTACTGCTACTGCTTTAATAGCATCAATAGGTAATGCTACAAGTTTTGAGAATGGTAGGCAATTATCGGCATGGTTTGGATTAGTGCCAAGGCAGCATTCCAGTGGAGGGAAAGATAAGTTGCTTGGAATTAGCAAGCGAGGTGATGTTTACTTGCGTACTCTATTGATCCAAGGAGCTAGAGCTGTACTAAATGCCAAGATAAGATTTACATCGGAAGAACAAAAATCTAAAAAAGATTTTAGCAAATTTACGCAGTGGATGTTTAATTTATCTGAGCGAAATGGACATAATAAAACAGTAGTTGCTGTAGCTAATAAACTGGCAAGAGTGGTGTTTGCAGTACTAAGGTCAGGGGATGATTATGTAGAGAGTAAAGTTTGTAGCACAAAGCTATTATAATTAACATAAAATAAAATAAATAGTGGTTTATTAATTAATAGGTAAACAAAGAATATGTAAGAGATTCCAACCCGGAATATGCGTGAGATAATAATATTGATGGTAAATAAGACAAACCTTAGCTTACAAAGAAACTGATGACTACAATGGCTCTTTGAAGCCGATAAAATGATAAGTATATAGTAAATTTGTAAGCCAGCGAATTCCATCAGGGCTGTAGGATAAATTACACATAATTTATTAACTATAAGCCGGATACATGTATGCATTTGCATTTTTGCTATTAGATGTTATTTTTTTCTTGCATTTTACAGGAGGTTCATACATGTAGTCAGTAACGAGAATTTAATTCTACACTCCACTCGTCGCATAATACTCACGTTCTATAGCATAATTTCTGCTCATATTTATCTCGAAGATGAGTCGCGATGACGGTTTTTTAACTTTCAACAGTTGTGCCAGGATACGCGAAGCGTTACTCTAAAAAAACAGCTTCGCTGTTTACCTAGAGCATCTAAAGAGCCTTGCTATGACGATTATAGAAAAATGTAGGTATACTCTTCTGCTTTGAAAAATTGTTTTTTGAAAATATCATGGATTCGCATGCTCACGTACTATATGTACGCTCCGCTTGCTCACCATTCATTTTCAAATCCAATTCTTCAAATCATTTGAGTATACTATGGGTGCAGGGACACCCTAGGCTATTAAACCGATGTCTTACATAAATACTTGAGGTTATGTTATATCTTAAATATTGCTTTAGTTAGCTCATCATAGCTCTTTAACCTAACCAATATAGGTTCTAAATCATCCAGCTTGATCATACAAGGTCCGTCACTTGGGGCATTATCTGGGTCTTGGTGAACTTCCATAAAAATGCCTGCTACTCCAACGCTAACAGCTGCCCTTGCTAATATTTCAACATATTTTCTTTCGCCACCACTACTGTTGCCTATGCCACCTGGTTGCTGAACTGAATGGGTCGCGTCAAAAATTACAGGGGTCTTAGTTTCTGCCATAATTGGCAAACTACGCATATCCGATACTAATGTGTTGTAACCAAAACATGCACCCCGTTCGGTAAGCATGATATTCTTTGCACCAAACGCTTCAAGTTTAGCATACACATTCTTCATATCCCAAGGGGCAAGAAACTGACCTTTTTTAACATTAACAACCTTATTAGTCATAGCTGCAGCATGCAGCAAATCTGTTTGTCTACATAAGAAGGCAGGGATTTGAATTATATCAATAATTTCAGCAACTTTAGCACACTGATTCTCTGTATGAACGTCAGTAAGAATAGGGCAGTTAAAGGCTGTTTTTACTTTAGATAAAATTTCCAGCCCTTTCTCAAGACCGCTACCCCGGATACCATTTATTGAAGTTCTATTGGCTTTATCGAATGACGATTTATAGATAAAGGGTATGTTAAGTTTAGCAGTAAGGGTCACAAGCTTGTCAGCCATAAATAATGCATGATCTAGATTTTCTATTTGACAAGGTCCAGCAATAAACACAAATGGTAGGGTATTACCAATTTTGATATTATGTAAATCAATTATTTTTTGCATAACTTAGTCCTTAAATTTTACTTGGCAATTGGCAAGCTAGACTCTTCTTGTTTATCGTCAACTTGCTCAATTTTCTTAATTATCCCAAGGTTTTTCTTAGAAGACAGATTGGCAAGAATAATAGCATTAATTATAAACAAGGTGGCAAGCACTACCGTGGTTTTAGTCAAGAAATTAGCTACAGTTCTGCCTGTTACAACACCCATATTACCACTACCACCGCTCATACCACTTAACCCATCATTGCCAGTCTTTTGCATCAGAATTACGATAATTAGCAGTATTGCTATTACAATATGAACAAAAAGTAATATATTCATCATTTTTTAAAAAACCTATAATTTAATATTTGAACTAAAATTTGATAATCAAGTGAAGATTTGCCAATCATAACCCCATCAATATTCTGTACACTTAATATTTTTTCTATATTACCTAAATTTACAGATCCACCATACACTAAGCTAACATTATTTGCAACTTGGCTTTGCTGAAGAAAATAATTGAGGGCATCAAATATTTCTATTAATTCTTCTTGGTTAGGAATAATGCCTGTTCCTATAGTCCAAATCGGCTCATACGCTATTATCACATCTATCCCCTCCCCTATTGTATCATTTGGCAGGGATTCCACTAATTGTTTTAATAAAAAATTTTTATAATTATTATTTCTTCGTGTAGCTAGGTCTTCTCCGATACAAATAATAGGGCTAATCTTGGCGTTTAAGCAATTTTCTGCTTTTTGTCTGATTAATTCATTGGATTCTTGAAAGAGACTTCTACGTTCACTATGACCAACAATAGCGTAATTAATACCACTTAGTTTCAGTAGCAGGCTTGAATATTCTCCCGTATAACTTCCTTGTCCTTCAAATTGACTGACATTTTGTCCACAAAACTCTATAGATTTGAATTTATCAGATAAATAAGCAAGATAGGGAGCAGGAGGAGCTATAATAAATTTGTTGTTATGTTGCTGCTCTGTCAGCCTAGCACAAAATTTAAATGCATCATCTAAACTTATATGCATTTTCCAGTTAGCAATAATAAGTTTTTTCATAAAAATCGCTTGCAGATATTAGTGTACAGAACTATTGTACTATACTATTTTAGTATACTACAAAAACTTGAAGAGAAAAATTTATAATTTATGTTAAATAATATTAGAAACGCTGCTGATAGTTTTGTAATGCGTGTTTTACTTGGAATGATTGCCTTTGCATTTGTTGGATGGGGAATTAAAGATGTATTACAGACTACCAATAATTTTGATTTGATTACATTTTCTGATGCAAAAACTATTAGCGAAGAAGATTTTCTAAAAGCAAAAGCCGAACAAATTCGTGTTATTCAAAAACAAACTGGAACACATCTTAGTGAAGAAGATATAAAGCAGTTGAATATTGATAATTTTATTATTAAAAAACTTATCAATAATCGTATTATGAACTATTTAGTACACTATTATAATCTAGATATAACTGATGATACTGTGATTCAGTTTATTAAAGAATCTGCTAATTTTAAGAATGAGCAAGGTCTATTTGACATAACACTCTTTAAAGGTTTTTTAAAAAATTCTTATATTAATGAGGAGGACTATGTATCTGACGTAAAAGAACATACCTTAAAGAATACTCTAATTAGTATTTTTATAGAATCATTTCAAACACCAAAAATAATGGTCAAAAATATCGTAGACTATATGGCTGAAACAAGAGAGGTCGACCTTGTACAAATTGACCTAAAAGCTCAGCCTAAAGGTGCGTTTATGACTTATGCAACTTCGGTCGAGTTAGAAGAACTATACAAGCAAAATCAAGAGTTATTTGAAATACCGGAAAAACGTAGCTTGTCTTATGTAAAAATATCAAGTGAAGTGTTAGGTAAGCAAATTCATAATAGCGATGAAGAATTATTGAAGTTTTATCAGGATAACCAAGAAGAATTTGCTAATAAAAAATTTAGCGAGGTACGAAAACAGGTTAATGAATTATTGCAACAACAAAAAATAGAAGAGCTGAAGCTACTGTTAGCAAAAAATTTAGAGGATGATGTAGCAGCTGGTTCAAGTTTAACAGAAATTGCTGGAAAATATGAATTACCAATACAAAATTTGGATTCTGTAAGCTATAAGGATTTAACTAATAATATACAAGATGAATTTCAAGATTTGGCTAAGCCTGCGAGTGGTGAGCGGACTAGGCGTAGTCAAACCGTTGTTCCTACGCGAAGTCCCATCGTGCCACAACGCCAACATTTGAAAGGCGAATGGTATGTTGATCTTGGCCAAAATGCTGACAGTATTTTTGATCTTGCAGAAGGAGAATTATCATATCCAATGGAGATAACTGATCAAGGAGCTTTTATATTGGTTGAGATTAAATCTATTCAGCCAAGTAAACTACAAGAATTCTCGGCAGTCAAGGATCAAGTATACGAACTATGGTATAAGCAATATATTAGAAAGATAAATTTAGGAAACATAGAGAGTCTTGCTAAAGAATATAAACTTGGTAAAAGTAAAAAACCTCTAGACATTACTACCAACCAAGCTGCAACTTTTTCTAGGTATGAAGTTCACAATAATCAGCAATTACCAGCAGAATTACTATCAGCAATTTTTAATACTAACATTGATTCCAATACTCCAGTTTTTCAGTCAAAAGATAAGGCGTATTTTGCTTATGTAAAATCAAAAAGAATTGATAAGACGAAAAGGCAAGAAATTCAGAAAAAAAATGAAGTAGATATTGCAGTAGCCATAAGAAACAATGTTATTGATGAGCTGATTAGCTATGCCATTAAGAAAAATAAAATGAAACAAAAGAGTATGTGATTTATATTGTATGTTATCATTCACCTTACGTATAGCATTTAAAAATTGCAGAAAAGTACAAGAGTCTATTAGCAAGACCACGTAGTGCTAGGTGATGCACACAAAATTAGTAAGATGTATACAACTTTTAGTTAAACGTCATTGCGAGGAGCCACTTTGTGGCGACGCGGCAATCCAAATTACTTATTATATTTTTTGTGGATTGCTTCGTCGCCACAAAGTGGCTTCTCGCTAATAGCGCTAGGCTGTTTTTTCTATGACTTTTAAATTGCCATGGGGGTTACGCATAAGGTGAGTTATTATGATATAAATATGACAATTTATATAACTAATTTTAACCATATTGTTACTAAATCTTGCATATTAATATATATTAAGATTATATTATGTCATATTAATATAATCTTAATATGTGTTTATTATGTCAAAAGATCGTACGCTATTAGCAAGGCTTTCTACCGCAAAACAATTACTTGAGAATAAAATTGATAAGACAGAACGAGCTATAAAGTTGTTTGCTACTGATAGTACTGTTCATGAGATATTGCAGGCTGCTGATTTGGAAAAATGTTGTAATTTTGTAGAAAATACGGAAGATAGATCAGTAGCTAGTCAGGGATTAAAAACTAGTTTAAAAGGTCTGCATAGTCAACAATCTGTCTTATCAAAGTATAATACAGTTGATTGTAAAAAGTTTAAAGAACGCAGTGACCAAATATACGAAATAATTCAAGCTAGAAAGTTACTTAAATGTATTGACCAACATGATTTTAAGGAAGCACTGAAGATTGCTGGGTTGAGCTATATAATTAAGAAGGGTGCACCATGGATAAGTAGAATATGGATAACAGAAAATACTTTTTTTGAAAATTTGGATAAATATTTAGAAGTTAAACGGGAAGAATATAAAGTAATACTAGATGCACATCAAGCTGAATGTGAGCGTGAACCAAGTGCTCCAGCACTACCCCTATCAACTCCTCTTGAAGGATCAAGTAACTGTAATAATACGTATGTTACTAATAACAACCATCCAGCAGCAGATTCTGCACAACCTAGTGTACTACCACTTGATCAACATCCATACCTGCAACTACCTCAAAATAATATTACAACTACATCCCCAATGTACTCTTACCCAAAAGTCCGTAAACTTGCACCACCACCTCCAATACTATCCTCAGCACCGCCTTCATATACTGAAACAGTGCATGATGTGTCAATAGAATCTGATGAGAATAACCACCTTTTAGGTATGGCAGATCATTATAATTAAGCTCAGCTTTGTGGTTATACCACAATTGTTGAAAGTTAAAAAACCGTCTATTAGCGAAGCATTGTCCAGTAACATCATTTATCTATAGATTGTTTCCTAGATTGCTTCGCTTACGCTCGCTAATAGACGCTGTGGTATACTGCTCGTAAATGAAGAGTTGGTAGACGAAGATCAAAATCAACAAGTGCTAGGAGTGTCCAAGCCGAGGAGCACAGCGTACATTAGTACGTGAGCACCGCAGGTCTTGGACAACGACAACGCAATTGTTGATTTTCATCGAGTATATAGGTATTTGTAAACTTTCAACAGTTGTGAACCTACGGTCTCCTCGCAACTCATCTTCGAGATAAATATGAGCAGAAATTATGCTATAGAACGTGAGTATTATGCGACGAGTGGAGTGTAGAATTAAATTCTCGTTACTGACTACATGTATGGACCTCCTGTAAAATGCAAGAAAAAAATAACATCTAATAGCAAAAATGCAAATGCATACATGTATCCGGCTTATAGTTAATAAATTATGTGTAATTTATCCTACAGCCCTGATGGAATTCGCTGGCTTACAAATTTACTATATACTTATCATTTTATCGGCTTCAAAGAGCCATTGTAGTCATCAGTTTCTTTGTAAGCTAAGGTTTGTCTTATTTACCATCAATATTATTATCTCACGCATATTCCGGGTTGGAATCTCTTACATATTCTTTGTTTACCTATTAATTAATAAACCACTATTTATTTTATTTTATGTTAATTATAATAGCTTTGTGCTACAAACTTTACTCTCTACATAATCATCCCCTGACCTTAGTACTGCAAACACCACTCTTGCCAGTTTATTAGCTACAGCAACTACTGTTTTATTATGTCCATTTCGCTCAGATAAATTAAACATCCACTGCGTAAATTTGCTAAAATCTTTTTTAGATTTTTGTTCTTCCGATGTAAATCTTATCTTGGCATTTAGTACAGCTCTAGCTCCTTGGATCAATAGAGTACGCAAGTAAACATCACCTCGCTTGCTAATTCCAAGCAACTTATCTTTCCCTCCACTGGAATGCTGCCTTGGCACTAATCCAAACCATGCCGATAATTGCCTACCATTCTCAAAACTTGTAGCATTACCTATTGATGCTATTAAAGCAGTAGCAGTAATTAAACCAAGACTAGGTATAGCTGTTAATCGTTGATATTGAGTTAAGTTGCTAGCTATTATTTTTAATCTTTTTTCTATCTCTTTTATTTTTTTGTCATTATCCAAAAATTCCTCTTTCAGTTCACTAAATGTTTGATAACCCAGCTGGCTTAAATTTCCTTCATCTGAAATCTCGGTTAATTTTGTCATAACCTTATTGATCCCTTGAGGAATAATAAAACCAAATTCATGTAGTAGACCCCTAATTTCATTAGCAAGGGCAGTACGATTTTTTACCAATCTCTCTCTTACTCGATGAATTGATAAAATATCTTGTTGTTCTACAGTTCTAATTGGTACAAACCTCATATTTGGTCTTGTTACCGCTTCACATATAGCTTCTGCATCAGCTTGATCATTTTTATTAGTTTTAACATACGGTTTGACAAATTGTGCTGCCATTAGTTTTACTGTATGCCCCAATTTAGTTATTTCTCTTGCCCAGTAACTAGCTCCGCCGCAAGCTTCCATCCCTACCAAACATTTTGGTAAATTAGCCATAAATGTTAAAACTTGATCTCTCATTAATTTTTTCTTTAATACCGTCTTACCATTTTTATCTACACCATGAATTTGGAAAATTCTTTTTGCAATATCTATACCAATTGTGGTAACTTCCATCTTAGCCTCCTGATTGTTATTTTAATATTTAATATTAACTTTAGAAGATTAGCAACTGCTTTTCATTCTGTATATCAGGAGGTCCATACCATTATTTTTTCACCTGTGGAATTTTATAATAAAGAAATACTGATAAAAGTGTACTTTAATGACAAGAGTTTTTATTTGAAACAAAACAATGGTAATACACATAAGAAGCATTATGTTGACTAATTTTTAGTATGTCAAGTAGAAAAGTGATGTTTACATGACTGCAAACTTCATGCCAAAACCACTGCAAACCTGATTCTTTAGACGTTTTAAGCACTTTTTTGTCTCGAAGATGAGTCGCAATGACGTTTTATAGACGCCTTTTATAGACGTATTCGTAGGTAGCCACGTACTATATGTACGCCTAGCACCTAGACCCTTTGACTCTTGCTACTATCAGGATTTTGATTCTATCGTATATCAACTCTTCATTTACGAGTAGTATATTATTCATCTGTATTAAATATTTAATAGTTCATTAGCAAATTTATAATGGTTTTTACAATAAGTAGCAGCCACGTATAAAAAATAATCATCCTCTATATTTACTTTTTTCAAGGGTACTTTTTTATAGGATCTTTCGTAAGTAGTAACGGTAATTAGGCCGGCAGATGACAAAGTACCAAGTACAGACCAAAGTAGAGTGTTAATTGTTGTATGCCGTAGATTTTCGTTAATTAGGATGGTGACAGGCTTATTATTGCATCTCATTACTTGGCGGATTAATTTGCCAAAAGTACTGTGGTCATAAGGTCCTTTAGATTCGATAATTTTTACTACTGTTAGTCCTTCTTGTTGGCTGGTAGTAATGACATCATCTCTAAGTTTTAGATCCTTAGGATGCTCATAAACTGGATCAAAAAAGATGATTGCTTCAGAAGGTAAAGTTGTTGTGTATGTCATGGCAGTATCCCCTTTATGATTAAACTTAAAGTTATTAAGTTTTAACCACCAAAGAACCTTGAGAGATTACTTTGGCGATCGGGGAGTTAGTAAAACCGCTTAAGAACAGTTACGATAGCCTTTAGGCTTAAGGTATAAACCTTAAGCCCTGAACATAGCTAGCATCTCCCCGACCATGAGATCGAGGAACATCATTTTTGGCTGATGACTACCATCTTAAGTTAAGGGTTACTACACCCCAAAGGAACTTTGCAGTTACTTCACTTTTAATTTTAAACTATACTCCTATAAAGTCAATAATAGAAAAACTTATGCGAGGATAAAAAAGGTATTACTCGATAATCAAGTTTTTTAGAATTATTAAAAAATACGTCTATTAGCGAGAAGCCGCGAAAAAGCGGCGACGCGGCAATCCAGTATACGCGAAGCGTTACTCTAAAAAAACAGCTTCGCTGTTTACCTAGATCGCCACGGCATCTAAAGAGCCTTGCTATGACGGTTAAGGAAAAACTTGATTATCGAGTATTACACACAATTTGCTCACAGCAATTATTCTTAAAAATTTTTCTTTTTACCCCTTGAACTGTTATAAAATCAAGCATATATAGAATACACATTATTAAGTATTAAATCTATGGAGGTAAGAATGTCTTTTAGACCATTGCACGATAGAATTGCGGTAAAACCAATTCAACAAGAAGAAAAAACAAGTGGAGGAATTATTATTCCTGATACAGCAAAGGAAAAACCAATACAAGGTGAAGTAGTAGCTGTAGGTAAGGGAACAAAAAGTGAGAATGGTACTGTCCATCCATTAGAAATAAAAGTAGGAGATAAAGTACTTTATGGCAAATGGGCTGGCACTGAAGTAAAAGTTGATGGTTTAGATTTGGTCATTATGAAAGAAAGTGATGTCATGGGCATAATTGGTTAATAATTTATTTATTGTAAGGAGAATATATATATGGCAGCAAAATTAATAAAACACGGCTTACATGCACGTGAACAAATGCTAAAAGGTATTGATATTTTAGCTGATACCGTAAAAGTAACATTAGGTCCAAAAGGTAGAAATGTTGCAATTGAACAATCATTCGGGGCACCAAGGCTAACCAAAGACGGTGTAACTGTTGCAAAAGCCATTGAACTAAAAGACAAAGCTCAGAATTTGGGAGCTCAATTAGTGAAATCTGTGGCTAGCAAAACATCTGATGTTGCTGGTGATGGAACAACTACCGCAACTGTGCTAACTCAAGCAATAGCAAGAGAAGGCAATAAAGCCGTAGCAGCCGGTTTTAATCCTATGGATATAAAACGCGGTATAGACTCAGCGGTTAACCTAGTAGTTGAAGAAATTAGGAAAGCAAGTAAAAAGATCAGTAGCCAAGAGGAGATTGCTCAAGTTGGTACTATTTCGTCAAATGGTGATAAAGAAATTGGTGAAAAAATTGCCATGGCTATGGAAAAAGTAGGCAAAGAGGGAGTAATTACCGTCGAAGAAGCCAAGAATTTTAGTTTCGAAGTAGATGTAGTTGAAGGTATGATGTTTGATAGAGGTTATCTATCACCATATTTTGTTACTAATTCTGAAAAGATGGTAGCAGAATTGGAAAATCCTTTTATCTTACTATTTGAAAAGAAATTATCAAATTTACAACAAATGTTACCAGTACTTGAAGCGGTAATGCAATCAGGACGTCCTTTACTTATAATCGCTGAAGATGTAGAAGGAGAAGCACTGGCTACTCTAGTAGTAAATAAATTACGTGGTGGGTTAAAAGTTGCGGCAGTTAAAGCTCCTGGCTTTGGAGATAGAAAAAAACTCATGATGGAAGATATATCTATTTTAACCAATGGTCAGCTTATCAGCGAAGATCTTGGTATGAAGCTTGAGAATGTTAATATCAAAATGTTGGGTACTGCTAAAAAAGTTACCATCTCTAAAGAAAATACTGTCATAATTGATGGTGTTGGCAGTAAGGCGGATATCGCTACTCGTTGTTCACAAATTCGTAAACAAATTGATGAATCTACTTCAGAGTACGATAAAGAAAAATTACAAGAGCGTTTGGCTAAACTTGCTGGTGGTGTAGCTGTCTTAAAAGTTGGTGGTACTACCGAAGTTGAAGTAAAAGAAAGGAAAGATCGTGTCGAGGATGCCCTGCATGCTACTAGAGCTGCAGTAGAAGAAGGTGTTGTTGCAGGGGGTGGGGTCACTCTTTTCTATGCAGCAAAAGCTTTAGAATCGTTAAAAAATACTAACGAAGATCAACAGGCTGGTATTAACATAGTTAAGAAGGCATTGCAAGCTCCAGTAAAACAAATCGCAGAAAATGCTGGTGTGGAAGGAGCTATTGTAGTTGGAAAACTTAATGATAGTAAAGACAAACATTTTGGCTTCAATGCTCAAGATATGACTTATGTTGATATGATTAAGGCTGGTATTATCGATCCAACAAAAGTTGTACGTACAGCTTTGCAAGATGCAGCATCAGTTGCTTCTTTGATTATTACTACTGAAGCATTTATTATTGATGAACCAACTGATAAAGATGAACCTGCTATGCCACGTGGTGGCATGGGTGGTGGTATGGGCGGCATGGGCGGTATGGACTTCTAACGCTCATTTCTTCATACGAATAAACCCCAATTCGGGATAAGAATTAGTTAATTCTTATCCTGAATTGGCTTTAATACAAGGAAAAATGCATTAGACTTCTTTCGAAACTCGCTTATGCGCAAGGGTGTGAAGGAGACGCTTCACCTCGAACCGCAGCGTACTCTAATGTACGTGAGGATTCGAGTACCGCATCGACGTACAAATCACCAGCAGAAGTAGAGTTTCGAAAGAAGTCTAATAAAATTTACTTTGCTATAAGCCGGATACATGACTGCATTCGATCTTTAGGTTGCGGAAAGCTTAATTCTTGAAGTTCTACCTGAGTATACCTGAGTATGCTCAAGAACCTAAGCAAGGGGTAGATATGTTTGTTGCTTATCAGAATAAGTAAAAATTTGCCCAGTTTTTATATCAAAAAACCATAAATGAATAGTTAGCTCTTTCTTGGTCACTAGTTCATTAATCCATGGAAACGTCATACAATTTTGATGTGATTGTTTAAGTGCTAATTTTGTATAATCATCAGCATTATGATGTCTAAAATTAGGTGTTTTTATCAGAGAGACCCAGTTGGTTATAAAATCATTTTGCACTCTATCGTCACTATTTAATAATTCTTGAATTCCTCCACATTGGCTATGTCCTAATATAATTAAGTGTTCAACTTTCAAAAAGCATATTCCAAACTCTAAGGCAGCACTTGTGCCATGATGAGATCCATCTTTTTCGTAAGGAGGCACAATATTTGCTACATTACGTACAACAAATAAATCCCCTGGATCACATTGTACTATTAATGCCGGATCTACTCGTGCATCACAACAAGCAACCACCATAATCTTTGGTTGTTGACCATCCCGGGATAGACTCTGCATAATAGATTTATTACCATAAGCATATTTTTTTCTAAATAGCTGATAGCCTTTTAGTATTTTTTTAAAACTTTGTTGCATATATGACCCTCAAGACGTCACTGCAATTATAGCAGATATTTTTCAAGCACTAATAGATTTTAAATTTTTGTAGGCATACCATCCCAACGTTTTATTAAATCAGTATTAATATCAAAAATATCAAGAACCCGCGAAATTGAATAATTTATCATGTCATCCAAGGTTTTAGGTAAACTATAAAAAGCAGGTACTGGAGGTGCAATTATCCCACCATAATTCGTTACTTTTAACATATTTTCTAAATGACCTAGATGTAAAGGAGTCTCTCTTATCATCAACACCAGTTTTCTTCGTTCTTTTAGTGTAACCCCTGCTGCTCTACTGATTAAATTATTCTCAATACTGCCAGCAATTGATGCAAGAGTTCTCATGCTACATGGGGCTATTATCATGCCAAATGTCCTAAAAGCACCGCAAGCAACCCTAGCACCAATATCAGAAAGATTGTAACAGTAATCTGCTAGATATTTTACTTGTTCTATGGAATAATTCGTCTCATGTAATATGGTAAGATGAGCAGATTTTGAAATAATTAGATGACTCTCAATATTTATCTGCCTCAGAATTTCAAGTAACCTTATACCATATATTGCTCCAGAAGCTCCAGAGATTGCCACAAGCAATTTTTTTTTATTATCGCTAGTCATAGCTATATTTTTTCCTTTCAAAGTGTGTTTGCTTATATTAAAATGATGCTTGGTTTACAAAAAACCAAGCTAAAAAACCAAGATTTTAACTGATTATGGAGTTTGCAAATGAGTCTCATGAGCCACATACAAAGTTTACAAAAAAAACATAATGATTTAGAAAGACTAATAAATACCGGATTTTTGCATTTGCAAGATAATACTAAAGTCAGGCAGTTAAAGAAACAAAAATTAATATTAAAAGATAAAATTCTATTGCTATATAAAGGTTTCACCAAGAATGCTACTATCTCTCAGAAGTAAAGGATTAGCTATTATTTTGTCTTCGCCCTCGGCTACTGGTAAATCTAGCTTAGCTAGAGCAGTTTTAAAAATTGATAGTAATCTTAGATTGTCCGTTTCTGCAACTACTAGAAGGTCAAGAACAGATGAAGTTGATGGAGTAAGTTACTATTTCAAGACCAAAGAGGAATTTAATAAATTAATTGAGCAAGATGCATTTCTTGAATATGCAAATATTTACAATAATTATTATGGAACACCTAAAAAAGTTGTAGAAGACTTACTAAGTCAAGGGTTAGATGTTTTGTTTGATATAGATTGGCAAGGTACAAAGCTAATAAAAAAAACCTTGCCAAATGTAATTACAATTTTTATTTTGCCACCGAGTCCTAGTATTTTGCAACAACGAATTAAAAATAGAGGGCAAGATAGTAAAGAATCAATAAAGTTGCGTATGAAATTGGCTACTAAAGAAGTGTATTATGCCAAACAATATGATTACGTGGTTATTAACGATGATTTTGATACCACTCTTGAAACAATATATTCTATAATCACTGCTGAGCGATCGAAAAGAATAAGACTTGATTTAGGCAAGTTTTATAATGATTGGCATGACCAACTCTGATGTTATCCCATAACTGTTGAAAGTTAAAAATCGTCATCGCGAGGCGTTGATAGACGCCGTGGCGATCTTATGAAGTAAACTCTTCTTCACAAGATTGCCACGTCGTCGCTTACAGCGACTCCTCGCTAATAGACGGTTTAGGGCTTACAAAGCTCATCGCAATGACGATTTCTTAACTTTCGACAGTTATGGACGTTATTCTAGACAGTAGAGTTTACTATTACCCACAAATATTTATAGAGTTATAGTCAATTGATGAGAAGTTGGTGACGTCGTCACTCGTCGCTCGCCTATTACATATAGGCGTCGCTCCATCGCTCCTAGCACCAAATCCTCCTGAATTGACTATAGCCAACCGCCAACCTTGGATTAATTAGATAAAATTTCTCTCTAACGGTTCTATATTATTTATTTCTTTTATAAATTGTTCTTGTATTGTTTGCAAGTTATCTTGAAAATTATCCCAAAAATTTTTAATTTCTTGTTCGTAAGCAACCAGTTCAGACATAGTCCAATTAAATTGTTCAAAAAGTTTATATAAATTATTTAGTCCGATGTGAAGAACAATTATATTAAGTAATTTTGGAGAAAATAATTTTTTTATCCTTGCTTCTTGTGCTTCTTTATATTCACCATGATTAGCGATGCCAAACTCTGCTATATCATGCATTTGACTAGTCCGTACTTGTATTTCCACATTACGTCTAGATGTACCAATAGTAGTCACAATATGCAAGGAACTATAGCCGTTATCTTTGGGATTAACAATATAGTCTTTATATTTTTCATGGTTACTAGGATATATATCATTAATAATATCCAGTACTTTATAGCAGTCTTCTAGCGTATCAACTATAATTCTAAAAGCAATGAGGTCAGTTAATTGATAAAAACCAATACCTTTTCTTACCAACTTCTTTACGATAGAATAAGGGTCTTTTAATCTGCAAGATATCTTTGCTACTATAAAATTCTCTTGCAATTTAGTACTAATAATATCAGTGATATTGTGTAAATTATCAATATCCTCGTATAACATAAAATGCATACTGTTACTTTAATTATTGATTTAGATTATTATATATACTTTACTATCAAGAATTCGCAAGTATTTACGAAGGCAATTCTTCAAAAGCATCGAATATACCTGTAATATTAATAAAAACTATTACCCTGTCAAGATCAAATTATTAATTTATAAATAAGAAAGAGCTTCCAAATGATATAATTTGTTAAATAATTTTTATATCGAATTGAGATTAATGTACTTAGTGTTTAGTTATTTTATGTTATTATACAATCAGTTGATTTGAATTTGCTATGTTATAGAGAGGATAGGGTGAAAGTTTTAGTAGTAGGTGCTAATGGTTTTATTGGTTCATATATCACCGCTGAGTTATTAAAAGATAATCATGATGTAGTTTGTGCAGTTAGAGATATAAAAGCTACTAAAAGAAAATTCCCTAACCTAGAAATTTTAGCTTGTGATTTTAACAATGATACTGATCAACAAAAGTGGCTTAACAATTTACAAAATATTGATGTAGTCATTAATGTATCCGGAGTGTTAACTTCAACTAATAACAACAAAATAGAGAATGTTCATTTCTTTGGTTCAAAAGCTTTATTTGATGCATGTATTTTAGCTAAAGTAAAAAGAATTATTCATATTTCAGCTCTTGGTATAGATAATGAGAAAACTACTGACTATGCTATAACAAAGAAAAAAATTGACAATTATTTAAAAACTTTAAAAAATATTGATTGGGTGATTTTACAACCATCGCTTGTGTATACAAGTGGTTGTTATGGAGGCACTTCATTATTTAGATCTCTTGCAGCTTTACCTTGGTTTATTCCTTTAATAGGAGATGGATCACAACAATTCCAACCAATACATATGGATGACTTAACTAAAGTGGTTGTTAATTGTACTAAAAGAGAAGGAAAAATTTGTAGAGTATTAAAAATAGTTGGTTCAGAAATAGTTACAGTAAAAGATATATTGATTAATTTTAGGAGCTGGCTTGGTCTAGACACTGCTAGGCTAATAAAGATTCCTTTAATATTCATTAGAATTGCAGCTAAGTTAGGAGACTTTTTTAGTATAGGACCACTTAATAGCACTTCATATAATATGTTATTACAGCCGAATATTGCAGATAAGAAAGACTTTATCAATTTTACTTCTGTCGTTCCAAGAAGTTTTGAGCAAGGATTAGCCACTGAACCTCTTACTGTCCAATCACTATGGCATGCAAGACTTTTTTTGTTGAAACCACTATTAAAAATCATTTTAGGTTTATTTTGGATTATGACAGGCGTCATTACGGGAGTTTTTACTTCAGAACGAGGTCTGAAAATAATAACAGAGTTAGGATTTAGCAAGCAAATTGCACAAGTTATGTTATATTCAAGCTGTCTTGCTGATATAATTCTTGGAACTCTGATGATGATCAAGCCAAGAATTATAGGAGTATGTATACTACAGATTTTATTAATGCTAGCTTATACATTTTTTCTAACCTTTCTTAAGCCTGATTTATGGCTAGACCCCTTGGGGTCACTTACTAAAAATATTCCCATAATACTTCTTACTCTTGTCCTACTTGCTATAGAAAAGGATAAATAATGGATTGGTATTCTGTCGTCAAAACTATTCACATCATTAGCTCTACTATTTTGTTTGGTACAGGTATTGGTATTGCTTTTTTTATGTGGTGGGCGAATAAAACCGGGGATTTAGCAGCCAAAGTTTATGCAGCACGTACTACGGTTATTGCCGATTTTCTCTTTACTACCACTAGTGCTATTATTCAACCAATTAGCGGCATAATATTAATCAATATAGTTGGATATGATTTCTTTGATTTATGGCTTGTTTTAACTTATTTAGGATACGCTATTACAGGAGCATGTTGGCTACCAGTAGTATGGATTCAAATACAATTACGGAATATTGCAGTCAGAACATTAAAAAATAATGAGCAATTACCAGCACAGTATTATAAATTATTTAATTTATGGTTTTATCTTGGCTGGCCAGCATTTATCAGCCTAGTTATTATTTTCTTTTTAATGGTTTTTAAGCCGATGTAAAATTCGGTGAAATTATCGAAACAATCAGATTTGAGGCTGCTCTGCATCTGATTGTTAAATCATGTCATTGCGAGGAGGCCGTAGGTCGACGAAGCAATCCATATGACAAGCTTCATGGATTGCCACGCTCACGTACATTCGCTCGCAATGACGTGTAGAGAAGGTGTATTTACTAATATTAAAGCCAATTTGGGATAAGAATTAGAAATGAAAATAGCTACTTGGAATATTAATTCTATAAGAATAAGACTACAACATTTACGGGACTTTTTAACAGAAGTAGATCCAGACATTGTTTTGTTACAAGAAATCAAGTGTGAGACTGATAAGTTTCCTTTTGATGAACTATCAGATCTAGCGTATAATTTCTATGTGTATGGTCAGAAATCCTATAATGGTGTGGCTATCTTATCAAAGTTTCCAGCTGATGAAGTGGTAAAAGACTTTCCGGGTATTAATTGTACTAATCAAGCACGGATTATAGAAATATCTCTACAAACTCCTATAGGTTTTTGTAGTATCACTTCATTATATGCACCTAACGGTTCATTGGTAGGTAGTGATAAATTTAAAATGAAATTAGAATTTTATGACAATTTAATTAATTACTTCGAATCCAAGAGATCTCTTGATACTAAGGTGATAGTTGGAGGAGATTTTAATATTGCTCCTTTTGATATTGACGTATATTCCGCAAAAGAGTTGCAAAATACTACTTGTTTTACTAGTGAAGAAAAACAACGACTGAGAATTATTTTAAATTCTAGTTTTGAGGATTTATATAGATTATCAAATCCTACTAAGCAAGAATTTTCTTGGTGGGATTATAGAGCAGGTTGCTTTGAACAAAATAAAGGTATGCGTATTGATATGATACTTGCATCAAGCAATGTTGCAGATTATCTAAATGATTGCTACATGCATTATAATTTACGAACAAAAATTAAGCCTTCTGATCATATACCCGTTGTTGCTGTCATTAGTTAACCTCAAATATCGATGTACGCGAATTCGGGATAAGAATTTGTCAATTCTTATGCCAAATTGGGGTGATGTAAAACATCGGTTTAATAGCCTAGAGTGTTCCCTGCGTAGGTAGGGGGTATAAAAAAATAGCATGTATTGCCAAAAAAAAGTTAAGAAAAGTTAAAAAATGGTTACAAAAAGGTTTTACAGAAATAAAGAAGATTTTATTTGTGAGATATGTAGTGAATCGGTACAAGGAAATGGCTATACTAACCATTGTTCAACATGTTTCTACAGTAAGCATGTGGATATTAACCCTGGGGATAGAGCCTCTAGATGTAACGGACTAATGCAGCCAGTTTCCTATAAACTCGATAGTAAAAAGGGCATAATTCTAACCCATAAATGTCTTAAATGTGGAGAATATAAAAACAACAAGCTTGCGAACACAGATAGCGTAGAGAATTTGCTAGATGTTTTCAGTTATGCCTGAATATACCCCAATTAGGGATAAGAATTAGTTAATTCTTATCCCTAATTGGCTTTAATATAAGAAAAAATGCATTCTTAAAGCGGCTAACGCGAATGCATTTTAAACCTTTCTAAAGCTAAAAACATGATTTTAATCTTTTAAAATCATGTTTTTAGCAAAATATTAATTTAACAATCAAATGCAGAGTCGTCTCAAATCTGATTGTTTCTATAATTTTACCGAATTTGGGATAAGAATTCACAAATTCTTATCCTGAATTCGCGTAATATCAGGGCAATGGCATAAATTCTATCACCATTACTATGGCTCAAACATTTGCGGGTTAGCTATAGATCAGTCTATATATGTGTTTTTATTGCCACAAAGTATCTCTATAACACTATTGATTAATGCTCATAATAGTTTTTAGTTTGCCCTAAGGGAAATAGTATGCTATATATACCGAACTAGGTGGTCTAAGTGGGATTTGGAGAGATTTGTGTTTCACGGACCTTATTTGAGAATCTAATAAGGGGATTCTTGTCTATATAATTTAAGGAGAAATATTATGAAAAAGTTGTTTTTAATCGCTGCTACAAGTACGGCTCTTTTAACTTCTGCTACATCTTTTGCAGATGTAGGACAATTTTATATTAAAGCCGAAGGTGGTGCGACTAAGTTGAATAATACGAAAATGAATTCTGAGAATTCTAAAACAAAGAAAGAAGATAACTTGAAACTTAAATCTAAAACTAACGCGATTTTGGGTCTTGGTGCTGGTTATTATGCCATGGATAATGTTAGAGCAGAATTGACACTTGATTTCCTAGTCAACCCAGAATTTACTGGTTCTATCCCTGCAACTTCGACTGACGCAGCTAAAAAAGCGACAGCTAAAGGACAAGTGATGTCATTGTTGCTCAGTGGTTATGTTGATTTGTATGATGCAGGTTTTGCTAAATTCTTTGCCGGAGCAGGTATTGGTATGGCTCAAGTAAAAGAAAAGCTAACTGTGGAATTCACTAAAGACAATAAAAAGGGAGAGACAAGCTCTAACACTAAGAAACCCGCTAATAATTTTGCTTATCAGTTAACTGTTGGTGCTTCTGCTAATGTGGCTGATGGTGTGAATGTCGAGCTTGCCTATAGCTGGAGAGATTATGGAGAAACAAATTCTAAAAATAAAGATAAGAAGGAGACTGAAAAAATGTCTAAAACCGCTTACAGAGGTCACAATTTAATGGCTGGCTTAAGATTTGATATCTAATAGTAAATAATTTATAGATTTATTATTTTTGTTCTACAAAAGAAGAGGGCTTTTAGTAACCCTCTTCTTTTGTTATTTGTAGGGTTATCTTGAAAATAAGCTAGCGGATTAGTTTAATTTATAGTAAACTGTAAATTAAAAACTCACCTTACGCATAACCCTCATGGCAATTTAAAAGTCATAGGGAAAACAGCCTAGCGTCATTGCGAGGAGCAGCGACGAAGCAATCTAATGAATGTGGATTGCCACTACACTTACGTGGTCTCGCTAATAGACGTCTTGTACTTTTCTGCAATTTTTAAATGCTATACGTAAGGTGAATTAAAAAATGGAATTATGAAAAATTTACTCTTAGTAACGATTATAGCTATTTCACTTTTATTCTCTGTTTCCTCTTTGGCTATTGAAAATCAATTTTATTTGAAAGCAGAGGTTGGGGCGAATAAAATGGCTAATATTAAGTTAAATGATAAAAAACTAAAGCAAAATACCGCTATATTTCTTGGCGGAGGTTTGGGTTATTATATTCTAGATAATGTTAGAACTGATCTCATGTTTGCTTGGATTGCTAATCATCAATCTAAGCATTCTTTTGCCGGTACAGACTCAAAAATTAAGCCTCAAATTGCTACTTTAATGCTTAATGGTTATGTGGATATTGTTGATATAAGTATTTGTGAATTTTTTGTCGGTGCTGGTGCTGGAGTTGGTCAACTAAAAAACCAAATTACTAAGAATAATGGTGTATCAGTTTCTAGTGGTAAAAAAAACAACCTAGTCTACCAGCTTACTCTTGGAGCTGCTACAAAGTTAGCCCTAGGAGTAAAAGTTGAAGCAGCTTATAGTTGGAAAGATTTTGGTAGCACAAAAGAAATAAAAAGTCATATTAAGTCATTAGCATATAAAGGTCATAATGTATCACTCGGCGTCAGGTTTGATGTGTAATATCTAGTACCCTACATTTTTCTATAATCGTCATAGCAAGGCTCTTTAGATGCCGTGGCGATCTAGGTAAACAGCGAAGCTGTTTTTTTAGAGTAACGCTTCGCGTACTTGGATTGCCGCGTCGCCGCTTTTTCGTGACTCCTCGCAATGACGCTTTAAGCCTTACAACAGCACTTCGCTAATAGACGATTTTTTAACTTTCAACAGTTGTGGAATAACATCATTGAATAATTCGGACACTATATGAAAATACCATACCATTGTGATGTTGCCAAAAGGGTTATATTAAAAGAGTCTGCTGCATTAGTTGAATTATCTAATAATATTCCTAGTGATTTTAACAATATAGTAGATTATATAATTAATTATAAAGGGAGGATTATTTTAACCGGTATAGGAAAGAGTGGTTATATAGCTCATAAAATAGCAGCAAGTTTTGCTTCTACCGGTACGGCTGCTTTTTATCTGCACCCAGCTGAGGCTAGCCACGGTGATCTTGGTATGGTAACTGACAATGATGTAGTATTCATGCTGTCTAATTCAGGGGAAACAAAAGAATTATTTGATATAATGAAATATTGTAAGAGATTTTCTATAAAAATAATTGCCATGACTATGAATGCCAACTCTACTATAGCAATCAATAGCGATTTCCTATTATTAATACCAAGAATCAATGAAGCATCTTATATTGCCGCTCCAACAACTTCTTCAGTAATGATGTTATCTCTTGGAGATGCACTTACCACTTCTGTACATGAAGCACGAGGCTTTTCTGAAGATGATTTTCGGCTGTATCATCCTGGAGGAAAGATTGGAGCGAATCTTATAAAGGTAGAGAGCTTAATGCGAGTGAAAGATCAGTTGCCTTTAGTATATGCTGATACCTCATTTACCGATACTATATTGGTTATGAATCAAAAAAGTCTTGGATGTGCTATAGTGGTAGATAAAGATTTGAGTTTGGTTGGTATTATAACAGATGGAGATTTGCGTAGACATATTAATGATAAAATAGATATGAAGTATGCAAGCGATGTAAT
Source organism: Candidatus Tisiphia endosymbiont of Myopa tessellatipennis (assembly GCF_964031105.1). Taxonomy (NCBI): domain Bacteria; kingdom Pseudomonadati; phylum Pseudomonadota; class Alphaproteobacteria; order Rickettsiales; family Rickettsiaceae; genus Candidatus Tisiphia; species Candidatus Tisiphia endosymbiont of Myopa tessellatipennis. Next base: position 831,448 of record NZ_OZ035005.1, read on the forward strand.
GACTTCTAACCCAAAACAAATTTCTCCTTCGAAATTAGCGGGAGAGGCTTTAGGTGTAATGAATAGTAAATCAATTACTAGCATACCAGTAACTGAAAATAATATAGTGATTGGTATTGTTCATATACATGACTTACTTAGGGCAGGAATCAGCTGATAAATGTTCATGATAATGTTACCCCAATTCTAGATAAGAATTAATTAATTCTTATCCTAAATTCGCGTATAATGTTGGCAATATTATGGTTAAGATTCCCTTCATAGATAAAGGTAGTAGTGCTATCATTTCATCTTATAGACGTTCAATTAGTCTATCAAAGATATTATCTTGTTTAGGAATAGTATTAACCTTATATTTTATTTATATAAATTTAAATCCTATCAGTAATAATTCAAAATCAACGGAGGATAATAGTAGCAATAGTGCTTTTAATCCAAATGATAAAGATTATGAAATAAAAATTTCAAATTCAATTTTTAAGGGGTTCAATAAAAACTTAAATCCTTACCAGATTCAGGCTGTGCAAGCAGTTAGGACTTTAGGTAATCAATATAAACTAGAAGAAATTAATGCTACATATAAAATAAATGACAACAAAGACTTAGTGATCAGTGCAAAAAATGGTATATTAAATGAGAATAGTCATATGTTAAAATTAAAAAATGATGTACAGTTTTTTTTAGGAGAAAGCACATTAAAAGCACAAGAAGCCCAACTGAATCTAATAAATAAAGAAACATATAGTAACACAGGGGTGGTATTATTTTATAAAAATTGTAAGATTACTTCTAATAAATTTAGTGCTACACATGATAATGATATTATAAATTTCAAAGGTAATGTATCGACGGTTATTGATGTATCGGATTTTTAGCATAATTTGCTATGTATTGTTTTTTCTAATCATAAGTTCATCCGTAGCCTATGGGAAATACTCAAAACATTCGAGTATGGATAGATTATATATTTATTCTGACAATTTAGTAATTGATCAAACTAAGAATCAAGCTTGTTTTACAGGAGAGGTGATTTTGTGGTTTGATGATATGATGGTAAAAACAACTAATTTAGAAATTTTTTATAAAACAGTTGATAATAAAAAAACTATTGATTACATTTCCATACCGTCAAGATTGACTGCTAAGAGGAATAATGGTCAAGAGTTACTAACTGCTACTTCTGCAAAATATTTTGTAGAAAGAAAAGAACTAGTACTGCTTGGTGATGTAATAGTACAGAATAAGGATGGTATTATAAAAACTGACAAACTAGTATATTATACGGAACTCAATAATATAGATTATACCAAATCAAAAAATTAGTTATGTAAGAAATTTTTTAAAGTATGCCGCGTTTAATAATAGAGAAATTACAAGTAAGTAGTATTTCAAAATCTTATAATAAGAGAGTGATCCTAAACGACGTATCTCTTCAATTAAAAACAGGAGAAATAGTTGGTCTTTTTGGTCCAAACGGTGCAGGTAAAACTACCTGTTTTAGTATTATTATAGGACTTACCAAACCAGATAGTGGAGCATTATTTTATAATGATCATGATATTACTCATTTACCAATTTATTTAAGAGCTAGGTTTGGCTTTAGCTATCTTCCTCAAGAACCATCAATTTTCCGTGGGCTATCTGTAGGAGATAATATTAGATTAATGCTAGAGGTTTTAGAAAATGACCAAGAAATTATCGAACAAAAAACATTAGATTTGCTTAAAGAATTTTCTATTCTTCATCTAAAAGACATGCCAGCAATAGGACTATCCGGCGGAGAAAGACGTAGGCTAGAAATCGCAAGAACAATAGCACTAGATCCCAAATTTATTATGCTTGACGAACCACTTGCAGGCATTGATCCTTTAGCAATTGAGGATCTTAAAAATTTGATTGTTCACTTACGTAACCGCAATATCGGCATCCTAATTACCGATCACAATGTTAGAGATACTCTTAATATAGTTGACAGAGCCTATGTTATTTACGAAGGAAAAGTCCTATTAGAAGGAACTCCACAAGAAATAGCCACAAGCTATCAAGTAAAGGAAGTATATCTAGGGCAATCTTTTTGTTTGTAATAATAGACATACTGTAATTGTAGGTAACCATACACTTTAAATTATCTATCCTATAACTTACAATCTTATACCTATTTTCAACTATTTTCTTTCAAAACTTAAATACTCGTGAACGGTTACACCTCGACTTGGTAATTCCTGCTACTATCATGATTTTGATTCTATCGTCTATCAACTCTTCATTTACGAGCAGTATACTTCATTATTTTAGAACGAAGTCAAAGTTCAGAAAGAACAGCTTCAAAAATAAATTAAGTTCAATTTAAACAGGAGTCATTTTACAGGATATCTATACATGAAAAAATTACCAGCAGAAGTAGATATTTTTTAGCTTACTATTATGTCAACCTGATCAACACATATTTTTTCTTACCTACGGATATCTTAATAACTTGGTTGTCCTGCATAAAGATCAAATCAATAACCATGTTTTCGTCTTGGATTAATTGATTATTGATTTTTGCTCCAGCCCCTCTAATCAACCGACGTCCTTCGGATTTTGATTTAGCAAGACCTGCTTCATAAAGTAACTCATATGCTGGAATACCTAGAGCTAACCTCCCCTGTTCTAGATAAATAGTTGGTAAATTGCAATCAATTTCTCCTTGTTCAAAAAGCTTGGTAGCTGTTTCTAAAGCTATCATAGCTGCCTCTTTACCATGACAAAGTTTAGTTAAATTAAAGGCTAATTGCTTTTTGGCACTATTAATATCAGATGCACTAAGTAAGATAAACTCTTGCATGGCATCTTCTCCTAACTCACTATATAATTTTGCGAACTTGACCACATCTTGATCTTCACAATTCCGCCAATATTGATAATAATTGTACGGGCTTAACATATCCTCATTTAGCCACACAGCTCCACCAACAGACTTGCCCATTTTGTTGCCAGAAGCAGTTGTTAGTAAGGGAGTAGTCATACCAAAGACTTCATTACCTGTTAGTTTCCTTGTAAAATCAACGCCCATTACTATATTACCCCACTGGTCACTACCACCTATTTGTAAAGAACAACCATATAGTTTATTTAAATGATAAAAATCGTAGGCTTGTAGCAACATATAATTAAATTCTAAGAAACTCATATGTTGCTCTCTCTCTAAACGTAATTTTACAGAGTCCATAGATAACATACGATTCACAGAAAAAAAACTACCAAAATTGCGAAGAAAATCTAAGTAATTTAACGATTCTAGCCAATTTGAATTATCAACTAATATTGCATCATTTTCCCCAGTACCAAATTTAATAAATTTTGATAATGATTTTTTTATACCTTCAGCATTTTGGGCAATTTCTTCTTTTGTTAAAGATTTCCTTGCTTCATCTTTACCAGTAGGATCACCAATTTTACTAGTTGCCCCTCCTAGGAGTACTATTGGCTTATGACCATATTGTTGCAATAAACGCAGTATCATAATTTGCATCAGACTACCTACATGTAAAGATTGTGCTGTACAATCAAAACCAATATAAGCAGAGATTTTGCTGTTTTTCATTAGCTCTGTTAGTTTTTCTAAATCAGTACATTGATATAGAAAACCTTTACTATCAAAATCTTTAATAAACATTTTTAAAACTAATTTTTTTTTAATATTTATTATTATTTTGTAGCAGAATTGAAGACCTCTACTTCAATTTTGCCACTCAACTTTTATCCAAAAACTTGAAAATTGATTTATCAATTCTTCAAGTTTTTGAAGTAGGTCAATATAGGAGCAGATATAAAAATAGATGAATATGTACCAACTATTATACCAAAAAACACTAATACACTAAAACTATAAATAGCTTCCCCACCAAATATTACCAAAGCTAGGTTTGCGAGTAAGGTTGTAACAACTGTTAGAATAGTTCTAGACAGAGTTTCATTAATACTCAGATTAATAATTTGTGGCATTACTTTCTTATGTGATTTACGTAAATTTTCTCTGATTCTATCATAGATAACTACTGAATCATTCACAGAATAACCTATTATGGTAAGAATAGCAGCTATGGAGCTTAAATTAAAGTCTAGCCTCATTACACTCATGAAACCTAAGCTTAGTATGGCGTCATGTAACAAAGCTACAAGTATACCAAGCCCAAAATACCACTCAAATCTAACCCAAGTGTAAACCATTATGGCAAGAAACGAAAGAATTAGTGCCGTTATTCCTGATTTTATCAGTTGAGTACCAACTTGTGGACCAACAAAATCTACTTTACGGTACTCAAATTTATAAGGAAATTGGTTTTTTAAAGTTGATTTGATAAGATCAATATTTTGCATTAAAGTATCTTCACTATTACTGCCAACTCGTATTGACAAATCATGCTGATTACCAAAATTTTGCAATACTACTTCACCAATCTTAAGGTTATTAAGTACTTCACGCATTTTGGTTAAATCAGGGTCTTGATCAAGCCGCACTTCTATAACAATCCCACCAGCAAAATCAATACCAAAATTAAATTTGTAAATCCCTATCCAAATAATACTTACAAGAGATAAAATAATGGATATCGTATAACTTACTTTTTTAAATCTGATAAAATCAAAGTTGATTTTATCAGGTAAAAGCCTTAATGGATATAATTGCATTATTGAATTCTTTAATTTATATACCGAGAGCTTGTCTATACAATTCTAAGATTGCATCTTGTTCAGCTAGCTTATTTTTATCAAGTTTTTTTAATTTTAACACCGACTTCATAGCCTTGGTATCAAAGCCACTAGAGCTAGCTGCATCAAATATATCTTTTATTGCTTCAGATAATTCAGCTTTCTCTTGTTCAAGTCCTTCTATTTGATTTATATATTGTTCTAATTGTTCTTTAGCTATCACTTCTGTCATAAAATTCAAGTTTATTGTTTATCAAAAATTGTATACTCAAATGATTTGAAGAATTGGATTTGAAAATGTCATGGATTCGCATGCTCACGTACTATATGTACGTTCCGCTTGCTCACCATTCATTTTCAAATCCAATTCTCCAAATCATTTGAGTATAATATGGCTAGTATATATTATTTTATCAAGCCACTAAGTAATTTATAGATAATTTTGCTATAAATGCTAGAAAAATTTTTAGATTAGTTACCCCAGCATCCGTAATGGAAGTCAATAAAAAATAGTAACTTAACATAAATTTTCATTCCAAGAAGAATTATTTTTTACAATAGAGTGCATAAAAGATGCTGGTTCAAAGATAAAATGACGACCGCATTAAACTCAGTATCCTGCCTAGCAATTTCTTGATTCTTAAATACTAATAATTGTTCTCTTCTTTTTAATAAAGCATGTAACTGTTGTTGACTATTACTATCATAAGTAACATTCACTGGTAAAGCAAAGCACGTTGCATAATCATGCAACAATTTACTATCGATATTATCAGTTTTAGCAAGCCATCCTTTAGCTTTAGCATAACTACGCACTTTATTAGGGTGTACTGTAGCAAAAGGCAATTTATTTATTAGACTTATTTCGAAACTCTACTTCTGCTGGTGATTTGTACGTCGATGCGGTACTCGAATCCTTACGTACATTAGAGTACGCTGCGGTTCTGCGTTCCGCGTCTCCTTCAAATCCCTCAGCATAAGCGAGTTTCGAAATAAGTCTATTTTTAAAAATTCTCTTAAGTTATGTTCATATCCACCAGTAGGTTCAAAGACAACAATTAACTCAGATAAGACAGGATAGTATTTATTAATAGTGCTAAGTATAGTAGTAAAGCCATGTTGATCATTGGTAACTTCAAAAGCCTTGTTGGTAGCTGGCATATAGATACTTAAAGTTTTTTTACTAACGTCCACACCAATATAAGTTGTTGCCATATAGAGTCTCATGATTTATATTAATAATAGGATATGCTACATACTCATACGCAAGGTTTAAACCTTATGACATCCGTTCGTAGTCTTTATCCAAACAGGATGGGTCTTTGCTGAGGTACGAAGTCTTTAAAATTCAAAGCTTCAATTCGGGATACAGTTTACCCATCCTACCACTATATATAACTGATCATGTTATATTTATCATGGTTTTTTTTATTGTATGAATTCGGAATAAGGATTAGTTAATTCTTATCACGAATTGGCTTTAATATAAGGAAAAATGCATTCTTAAAGCGGCTAACGCGAATGCATTTTAAACCTTTCTAAAGCTAAAAACATGATTTTAAAAGATTAAAATCATGTTTTTAGCAAAATATTAATTTAACAATCAGATGCAGAGCCGTCTCAAATCTGATTGTTTCGATAATTTCACCGAATTTGGGATAAGAATTGACTAATTCTTATCCCAAATTCGTGTATTAGTTGTTACCCTCTTGAACGATCCTTATAAAAACAAAGAGCTATTAGGCTTGAAATAGCACAAGCAATTACATAATAAATAGATGAAGTAATAGTACCAGTTTTTTGTACAAGATATTCTAGTATTAAAGGTGTTGTACCACCAAAAATACTGGTTGCTGTATTATAAGACAATGATAAAGCAGTATTTCTGATATTGGTTGGATAAAATTCAGCTTGCAGTGCAGGTTCAGGACCAATATAACAAGCAGCTAAAATTGATAATACGATTTGAGATATAATTATAAAACAAAATTCTCCAGTTTCAATTACATTCATTAAAAAAGGGATAACTAAAATAATTACCAGTAAATTAATCACAAAAATTTTCTTTCGACCAATTACATCAGATAAATAGCCAGAACATAAAGTAACAATAGCCATGATTATATAACAATAATTAGCTAAATTGCTAACTTGGTCATCGGTAAAACCACGATTTATCCTCAAAAATGACATTAGATAAGTAGCTTGTAGATAGAATATTACTGAACCTGTAGAATTGATGAAGATTGATATTAACATATCAATCCAATATACAGAGATAACTTTTTTTAGAGGAGATTTTAAAATCCCACCATCTTCTTTTATACTTTGAAAACTAGGGGTTTCACTGGTATATTTTTTTATATAAAGTCCAGCAAATAAAATAAAAATTCCTAATAAAAATGGTATTCTCCACCCCCAATCATTAAATTGTTGTGCTGATAAAAGGCTTTGTATAAGCTGTGAAATGACTGATCCAAATAATATGCCAATACAAATACTGGACATTGGTATACTACCAGTAAAGCCACGATGCACCTTACCTGTATGTTCAATAGCAAATGCAATTGAGCCAGTAAGTACTCCGCCCATTGATAAACCTTGCAGCATCCGAAGTAGAATCATTAATATAGTTGCGGTAACACCTATATTGTCATAAGTTGGTAATATGCCAATTAGTGCCGTTGGCAGAGACATACAAAATATAGATGTACTTAGAGCAGTCTTTCTACCAAAACGATCTCCCAGTACCCCAAAAAATACCCCACCTATTGGTCTCATTAAATAACCGATAGCAAATACCAAAAAAGCGTGCAATAAAGACGAGCTAGGACTTGATCTAGGAAAGAACTTTGCCCCTATTATAGGAGCAAAGTAACCAAATAGTGCGTAATCATACCACTCAAATGCATTTGCTACACCGCTTGCAAAAACCAACTTACGTTTATTCATATTTTTTATTATTTTTTGGCTATCAAGGGTTAGAACGCTTGTTAGCAACATATACTCGGTGAACTTCAAGAATTGGCGTTCCCGCGACCAAAGATCTTCGCTACTCACGTACTAATGTACGCCTAGCAGTTCGACTTTGACACTCCTAGCTCTTCTTGAAGTTGACCTTCGTCTACCCAACTCTTCATTTACGAGCAGTATATCAATCTATGTTTGATATTAATTCTTAGAGAATAGCAACCTTTTAAGTTGCCTACGAGTTTTTCACTGCTGACAGGTCTTGGATTATTTTTTAATTCAGTCCATAGTTTTCTAGCCTTATTATCAAGCTTTTCTGACTTTAACTTTTGGAAATCTTTAAATGATTTTTTAGTAAATTTCAAATTGTACAATGACATTAATTCATATCATCTTCATTTAAGCACTCATCCAAAGGTTCTTGCCGAGCTTTTAGTATTTCCTTAACTAATCCAGGTATAAAATATAATTCTAATGTTGCTTGCAAAGATTCATAATCTTCTTTAGATAGTAGCACTGCATCATAATCCTTACCTTTTAAATATACTGGCTTATGTGTTTCGTTTGTTTCTTGTACAAGCCTAAATAAATTAGCCCTTGCTACCGATATTGTCTGTACGTTCATAATTTATCTTCCTTATAAGTATACTCGCTTTGAAGGATTGTTTTTTGAAAATATCAAGGACTCGTGTACGCTCTGTTCGCCCCTTATTTGCAAATCCAATTCTCCAAATCATTTGAGTATATATACATAACTAGTACATGATATTGTACATTCAATATCATTTCAACAAAATGTTTGAAGAAAACAAGCATTGCTAGTATTTCTTCATGCAGTAGCTTTATCATTTTGTGTTATATTTCCTTTCTCAGAATATATTATAAACAATGTTGCAGGTATTATTATCAATGCTCCGTATAAAGTACTGTTTTCAGGTATTTCATTAAACACAAGATATCCAGCTGATGCTGAAATTATTAACTCTAAATATCTATAAGGGGCGGTGGCAGTGGCATCAACTAGAGAGAAAGCCTTTAATAAGAAAAATAAGATTAAACTACCCCCAGCTCCTAAGGTAAATAACAAAATAAATTCTGAACTGGTAGGTGTTTGCCAATACATTATTGATGGTGGTATTGATACTAAAGATGTTACTAGAGCAGAATAAAATAGCATACTAATCATTGATTCTTTTACTACAAATTTCTTATTGATAATATCTAACATTGCAAAAGCTACAGAAGCTAAGACAAAAATTAATATCTGTGGATTAAAGTCACTAGCATGAGGTTTCAGGGTAATAACAATACCAATAAAACCAAATAAAGTTGCTGCCCATCTTTGCCAAATAATATTCTCATTTAAGAAAAAAACTGCTAGAACTAGAGTAAATAAAGGTGTAGCAAAACCAATAACTGTAGCAGTAGTCACGGGGGCAATACTGAGACCATAAATCCAACACGTCATTGCAAAAAACAATAAAACCCCTCTTGCAATATGTATAAAAGGACGATTAGTTTTAAGAGTCTGTTTCCCATAATATAAAATAAAAGGGACAAGAATTAAAGCACTAAAGAAAAAGCGAAAACTAGTCACCTCAAAACTATGTAGCCTAAGTCCAAGATATTTTGCTGTTATGTCATTAGTTGCACTACTTACCAAGCTTAATATAAACCAACTAATACCAACAAAATAAGTTTTTAATTTATTATTCATTGTATAGACCTTAATTCGTTATTTTTTTATATTTTTTGTATTAGTGTTTTCTATATTTAGTGTTATAGTGTCACTAATGTTGAACAAGTTTAAAAATCTTATTATCAATTTGATTTCCAAATAAGAAAGAATATATATAATACAGCAATATATTTAAAGCAAGCAAAGGTTTATAGTTATGATAAAAGTCACGAAAAAATTTGGAATATTGCTGTTGGTAAGTTGTGTAAGTATCTCTAGCTTTGCTAATTCTGATTTAACTAATAATGACTATGATGCCGATTATTATGAAAATGAAGGTAATCTTGTTTTTAAAATAAGAGGGGGGGGGATAAAATCTAGTGCAAAGCAAAAAGGCTTTCCTAAGGCTACCGCCGCAAGCCCAGTATCGATTGGTAATTTTGTTGAAAATGGTTACGGTTTTGATGCTTCTACATCAATATTCTTTGCTAGTAATGTTGCTGCAGAGTTATCTTTAGGTTTTAATGTATTACGTACTAAAAATAATAGTTTAAAAAATGTGGCTTATAATTATGGTGGTAATCCAGCAGATGTTGGTAAGAGAAAAGATCTTTATATGATTCCCCTGACTGTCACGGGACAATATCATATAGCTCCCTTTGGTGCTATTAGACCTTATGTTGGCGTTGGTTATCATGGAGCTTATATGTTCAGTAAATCTAAAGGATGTACAGTCAAAAATGGTCACGGTGCTGTATTACAGATCGGGGTTGACTTATATGCTAAGGATGATACATTGATTAACTTAGATGTAAGGCAGTATTTTCTTAAGACCAAAGTTGATTATAAAAATAGTTTAATAAAACAACCTATATCATCTAAAGTAAGATTTAATCCGTTAATGATTGCAGTAGGTATTGGTTTTAGGTTTTAGCCTGACCTAATTAAGCGAGAAATTGAAAGTTGACTTATTAGTTAGAAGAGACTATATCTTTTCTAGACATATCAATATTATATTATTAGTTTTTTACTATGAGTTCACAACAAAAATTACCCATACTGCCTAGAGCAACTGCTATTTGGTTGATTGATAATACTGCTTTAACGTTTAAGCAGATAGCTGATTTTTGTGGGATTCATGAGTTTGAAATTAAAGGCATTGCTGATGGTGAAGTGTCCCAAGGTATTATGGGGCTAGATCCTATTGCTGGAGGACAATTAACTCAAGAAGAAATAATGCGTTGCACGAAAGATCCAAGTAGTAGTTTAAGACTTTTTGTGAGTAGTGCCTATGATTTGGTAAGTACAAAGAAAAAACAACAATCTAGATATACTCCTATTGCTAGACGTCAGGATAAACCAGACGCGATATATTGGTTACTTAAAAATTGTCCAGAAATTTTAGATAATCAAATTATAAAACTCATTGGTACTACTAAGTCAACCATAGAAGCTATCCGTGATCGTAGTCACTGGAACATGAAAAACATTCGCCCACGTGATCCAGTTTTACTTGGAATTTGTAGTCAAGTGGAATTAGACAAGAGTATTGAGCAAGCACAGCTTTTATCTAAGCAAGAAAAAACTGCTAAAGAATAAGTCAGGGCAATTTAAAAGCCGCGAACGGTAGTTGCTATAGACATGCCTGCAAAGGCTATGAGATGTTATAGATTCCCGCCTATGCGGGAATGACCTACTCATGGTTCATGCAACAAATCCTCCATGCGGAAGTTGGGAGGATTTAAAATGGCATCTTTAGTCCAGGTGGCAAACCAATATTACCTAAAGCATCAGACATAGAGTTTTGTGAATCTTCATCGACCTTGCTTTTAGCATCGTTGAAAGCAGCAACAATTAAATCTTCCAATAATTCCTTCTCTGTCTCTTTAAGCAAAGAGGAATCAATGGAGACCTTTCGAACCTCACCACGACCACTAACGGTAATATTTACTAACCCACCACCTGCTTTTCCAAAATATTCAGCATTTGCCATTTTTTCCTGCATTGCTTGCATTTTTTTCTGCATTGACTGAGCTTGTTTTAAAAATTGATTAAAATTTGTCATACTATGTACCTTTTAATTTTCTAACAAAATATCTGAAATTGTAACATTTGGAAAGTGTTGTGTTAAAATTTTCCAATCTTGACTTGATTTTACTTTATTTAGCAATTGTTCTTTAAGAGTGATTATTTTTAACTGTTTTGTAATGATAACATTCCAAGTTTTTCCTGACCAAGCAAATAATAAATTAGCAATTTGTTCTTTTATTTTTGTATTGAGATCGCTTCCAGCAATTTCTATAGTTTGAAGAACAAAAGATTTTAACTCCACTTGGTTTAGTAATCTGTAATAAACTTCCATCTCATTATGTAAATGTAAAAACTCAAGAAAATCGATAAGAAGAGCGGTAATTTGATAATTCTGAGTTGATTGTTGTAATACCGGCTGTTCTAGTTGTTCCCCATCATTATATTCCGCTAATTCTTCTAGCGATGGCAACATCTGGGAGTAAATAGATTTTATCACCAGCATTTCAGCTTCTATCAATTGATTATGTGAAGTTCTCATCTCTATAATTCCTTTACTATATATTTGCCAAATAATAGATAATTGAGGAAGAGTAATTTTTGTTAAAATATTTGTAACATTATCATTAAAAGATACATATATAGGATTTTGATAATTAGGTATACTATTCTGCTTTGAAGAATTGGTTTTTGCAAATACTTGCGGGGTATTCGCGTACTCACGTACTTCATGTACGCCTAGTTCGCTCACCCCTTGTTTATTGTCCCCATTCTCCAAATCATTTGAGTATAATATCTTTATTTTATTAAGATAGGCAGTAAAATCAGCAACTAATGCTACAAAAGTTTCTAAATTTGCTGAAGACATATAGAGATTGTTTACTAAATCAATCGATTTAGCAGCATCTTTTTGAATAATATATTCAAAAAACTTAACTATACTAGCTGTATCCACTAAACCAAGTATTTGATAAACGATTTCAGGAGTGATCAGATATCCTGCTGCCAAACTAGTTGCTTGGTCTAGTACTGAAACTGCATCTCTAGCTGAACCATCGGATCTAGACGCAATTATTCTCATAGCCTCTATCTCAACGTTTAACTGTTCTTTTTTAGCGATGAACTGAAGCAATTGAAAAATTTCATCAAATGTTAGCCTCCTTAAATCATATCGCTGACATCTAGAAATTACGGTTAATGGAATTTTTTGTGGTTCAGTAGTAGCAAATATAAATATTACATGTGCTGGTGGTTCTTCAAGGATTTTAAGTAGAGCGTTGAATGCACCTTTAGATAGCATATGAACTTCATCAATTATGAAGATACTGTACCTAGCGATTAGCGGCTTATATTCACTACTTTCTATTATTTTACGGATATCATCAACACTTGTCTTGCTAGCAGCATCAATTTCAATTATATCGGGATGGTTATTTTTATTAAAACTACTACAATTCTGACAACTCTCACAAGGTTTAATACTATCACCTTCAACTATCAGATTGGTACAATTAATAGTTTTAGCGATAATACGTGCTGAAGTAGTTTTGCCAACACCCCTAATACCAGTAAGAAGATAACCTTGAGATATACGATTTTTTAGAATAGTATAGCTTAAAATCTTTGTTAAAACTTCTTGTCCGTATAGCTCAGAGAAATTAGTAGGGCGATATTTTCTAGCAAAATTAATATATTGGTCAGTTGTTTTTGTCACTATGGTATATTCACAAAAATATGATCTACTCAAATGATTTCAAATCCAATTCTTGAAAACAGAAGAGTATGCTAGTAATGACCCACTAGAGACTATTTTGGCTGCTTCCTTTCGAACCTGACCACCTGAACAGCACCAATGCCCACTACTAGCACATGATAAAATAGTTCTTTTATCATCTAGAGGCAAGTTATTTAAGTAGCTAAATTGTATTTTTTTTCTATATCGCTTTTTGTCAGTCTACTTGGTGTTCCGAATATGTCTGGATTCTTAAGCTTAAATAAATCATCATCAAATTTTTGTACTTTTGCAATATGATTAAATATTATGGTAATAACATTTTCATCTTCAAGTATTTCTAGCTTTTTTATTTGTTTAGTTTTTTTATCAAAGGTAATCTGACTATGTCGTTCTGATAAAGTATGATAAATAGTAATTTTAAACATATTATCTTGATCTATTACTGACTCAATTTTGAAATATTTATCAAAATCTATACTATCTTCTAATAAAAAATTAAATACATTCTCTTCTGCCTTAATACGACTTACATGTTTCATATCATAGTCATACACAGAAACATAATTAGCATTACCAATAACCACCAAAGGGAATGGTGGGTAATAATTACATCGAAACTTAGAAGGCTTATTTATTAATAACTTACCTTCAGCTTTATTCCCTGCTGAATCCTCTTGGCTAAAGTCCACAGCCATGGATTTTATTTCACGTAAATATATTTTGAGTTGATCAGTAGCTTTGTTATCAAGAGGTTTATTCTCTAATATTAGAGCTCTAGCAGAATTCGCTTCTACTAGGGAATTTGTAGGAGGATCGGAACGCAGAATCGTAGCGTACTCTAGTGTACGTGAGGATTCGAGTCTAGTCCCGATGCCCAAATTACCAGTAGAAGTAGAGTTATGCAAGAGGTCTATTTCAGCATAGGCTATGGTTAGAAACCAATAAATGACAATAATACCTTTACAAAGCCAGCTCATCTTTTATACCTAATATACGCGAATTCGGGATAAGAATTAGTCAATTCTTATCCCAAATTCGGTGAAATTATCGAAACAATCAGATTTGAGACGGCTCTGCATCTGATTGTTAAATTAATATTTTGCTAGAAACATGATTTTAAAAGATTAAAATCATGTTTCTAGCTTTGGAAAGGTTTAAAATGCATTCGCGTTAGCCGCTTTAAGAATGCATCTTTCCTTATATTAAAGCCAATTCGTGATAAGAATTGACTAATTCTTATCACGAATTGGAGTTAATATGTGTTATATTTTGTTTCGCTGCTTTAAGTGTATTCTTTAACAAATAAGCGACAGTCATTGGTCCAACACCGCCTGGAACTGGGGTTATATATCTCACTTTATCAACAACATTGGTAAAATCAATGTCTCCTACCATCTTGTCGCTATTAGGAAGTTTACTAATACCAACATCAATAACTATAGAGTTAGGACTGAAATATTCTTTTGTTAGTGTTAAAGGAGATCCAATAGCAGATATTACTATATCAGTACGGGAAGTTATAGAACTTAAATTTTGAGTTCTTGAATGGCATATAGTCACAGTACAATCTTCTCTAAGTAATAAAGCTGATAATGGTTTACCTACAATATTAGAACGCCCTATAACTACAGCATTTTTTCCAGCTAAATTTGGTTCAACTTGTTTAAGTAAATCAATGCAACCAAGAGCCGTGCAAGGTATAAAGCCATTGCCTGAGTTACTATGTAGATAACCAACATTTATAGGATGGAAACCATCGACATCTTTGCTAGGATTGATGGCAGATAAGATTAAATTTTTATTGATATGTTCAGGTAGAGGAAGTTGTACGATAATTCCAGAAATATTTGAATCATTGTTGAGCATACTGATTTCATGCAGCATATGGTCAATATCAATTTCATTGGGCAAATTTATTTGCAAGGCGTTCATACCAATTGCTCCTGCTGCTTTGATCTTATTTCTTACATATATACTACTAGCTGGGTTATCACCCACTAGTATAATAGCAAGGGTTGGTACTAACTTGTGTTGTTCCTTGATTAAATTAATCTCTGCCCTTAACTTAGATAATATTTGTTCTGCAACATATTTACCATTGATTATATTACTACGTTCATTCACTATTTATGCACTCCTTTGGTAGTTGAATATTCGAAGTGTAAGGCCTTACCCTCAAATACCCTGCCATAGGCGTGATGTAAGCTGCTAGCTGCTTCGGCAAAACCAGTAAGAATTAATTTTAATTTTGCCGGATAACTAGCAATATCGCCAATTGCATAAATGCCCGAAATATTTGTTTCGAAATATGAAGGTTCTACAACTATATGATTAGTTTTGAGATTTAATCCCCAATTTTTTATGGGACCCAATTCTTGGGCAAGTCCGAAGAATGGTAATAAAATATTCGCGGGTAAAGTACAAATATTTCCCTCAAAATCTTTGACGTTGACTGCTTCTAGTTTGCCGTCTTTTCCTACTAAATGGTTCAGTTGATAATTAATTACCAACTCAATTTTACCACTATTTGCTAGTTCTTTGAGTTGCCTTATACTTTCATTCGCCGCCCGAAATTTCTCACGCCTATGCACTAAATATATTTTTTTAGCAATTTCAGAGAGTGATATTGCCCAGTCTACAGCCGAATCCCCTCCACCAGCTATTACAATTTCTTTGTTGGCAAAACTATTGCGGTTATTGATAAAATAAAATACTGATTTTCCCTCAAATGCTTCTATATTAGGTAATGGAGGCCTATTAGGTCCAAAAGAACCGCATCCAGCAGCTATAATAATAACTTTAGCAGTAATTATGATGTCTTTAGAAGTGGTAATTTGGAATTGCCCCTCTTCTTTTTTCAACTGTACTACTTGCTGATTTAGATGATAAACCGGATCAAACGGTTGTGCTTGCAATGCCAATTGTGCTATCAACTCTTCTGCCATAATTTTAGGATATGCTGGTATGTCATATATAGGTTTTTCCGGGTAAAGTTGGCTGCATTGGCCTCCTATTATCTCTTGGGAGTCAATAACATGGCAACGCATACCAAGCATCCCAGCTTGAAAAATAGCAAATAGACCAACTGGACCTGCACCAATTATTATAATATCAGTGTTGTGCATAAAATAAAATTTTTATAAATAAAAAATAGTCAAACTCTTAACACGCGAATTTGGGATAAGAATTTGTCAATTCTTATCCCAAATTCGGTGAAATTATCGAAACAATCAGATTTGAGACGGCTCTGCATCTGATTGTTAAATTAATATTTTGCTAAAAACATGATTTTAAAAAATTAAAATCATGTTTTTAGCTCTAGAAAGGTTTAAAATGCATTCGCGTTAGCCGCTTTAAGAATGCATTTTTCCTTATATTAAAGCCAATTCGTGATAAGAATTAACTAATTCTTATCACGAATTGGGGTTTAACGATACCGGGATTTTATGTTAGAATGGATAAATAATCAACTAATCAGTTTAAATTAATTTTGTATCATGATAAATTTTTATTTAGTTATCAATATTTTGTTCATTGGTTTAATGATCTATTTATTAATTAAAAATGTAAATATTTTTGTCAAACTCTTAGTGCTAAATAGTTTAACTAGTATAATAACCTTATTCATTTGTTTTCTTGGTTCATTTAAAATGAATAATTGTTATCTAGACATTGCTATAATTTACTTTCTCTTAAGTTTTATAGCAAGTGGAGCATATTTAAAGTATTTTATCAATCAATCTAATAATGTGATGTGATGGAAAAAGAAATAGTAATATTGGGTTGTGGTTTCAGTGGTATGCTTACGGCATTATCGTTTGCGAAAGAGGATATTAAGACTACCATCCTTGAGTATCAATCGATAAATTCTGATAATTTTTGTACTGATATCAGAACGACCGCCTTAACCCCTGCTTCTGTACAGTTTCTAAGAGGCCTTAATGTATGGTTTGAGATTGAGAAGATAGCTAGCAAAATGTTGGACGTCTATGTTGTTGATAATAAAGCACCAGAGATGCTATGTATGTCAAATATTAAGGGAAATGATGCATTAGGTTATATAGTAAAAAATAGTGAATTTAAGAAAATATTGCTAGCAAATGTTAGAAAAAACCCTCTGATTAAGGTAATTGATCAGTGTGATTATAAAAAAGTTGATAGTAAACCTGATCATTCAACCATATATCTAGATGACAATAAGACTATGAATAGTGACTTATTGATTGTTTGTGATGGACGTAATTCTAAAGTTCGTCAATATTATTTTTTTAATAAAATAGAGAGAACCTATAACCAAATCGCCTTGACATTTGATATTAAGCATGAGAAAGATCACGAAAATTGTGCTATTGAACATTTTATGCCATCTGGTCCTTTTGCTATTTTACCTCTCAAGGACCAAAAGGCCTCATCTATAATATGGACTACAGGGCAAGAGCAGGCTGCATTATTGATGAGCTTACCAAAGGAAGAATTTGAGTATTTAGCAAGTAAAAATTGTGGGAATTCTTTAGGGTCTATTGCTTTAGATAGTACTATTAGCTCTTTTCCTTTAAAGGCTCGTATAGCTAGTAAATATTTTTATAATAAAATAGCAGTTGTGGCAGATAGTGCCCATACAATTCATCCTTTAGCTGGTCAGGCTTTGAATCAAGGAATAAAGGATATTGAAACTTTAACTCAATTAGTGGCTAGTAGTGGTATAAGTACAGGAATGCTAGAACGATATCAAAAATTAAGACAAAATGATAATTTTCATATGTATATGATTACTGAAAGCTTAAATAGTATTTTCTCAAACCATTCAAAAACCTTGTGGTATCTAAGACGTTTGGGGCTTAAAACTATTGATAATATACAGCCTATTAAAAATTTGTTAGTAGAGTATGCCATGGGTCGTAGATAAAATGAATAAGGAAATTATAAAAAAAGTTCAAAATACCAGTTGACAGGATGGTAGATTTTGCATATAATTACTCCTACGAAAAGACGAACATTAATTATTCGTAGCTGTTTTTAAAAGTAAATAATCAGATATAGGTAGTGACAGCAAAATGTACTTATCACTAAAAGTGATAAATTAAACCTGTCAATTTTTTGAATAAAAAGTAGACAGAATCAAACTTGAGAGTTTGATCCTGGCTCAGAACGAACGCTTTCGGTATGCTTAACACATGCAAGTTGAACGGATTAATTTAGGGTTTGCTCTGAATTAGTTAGTAGCAAACGGGTGAGTAACACGTGGGAATCTACCCATCAGTACGGAATAACACTTAGAAATAAATGCTAATACCGTATATTCTCTTCGGAGGAAAGATTTATCGCTGATGGATGAGCCCGCGTCAGATTAGGTAGTTGGTAGGGTAATGGCCTACCAAGCCAACGATCTGTAGCTGGTCTGAGAGGATGATCAGCCACACTGGGACTGAGACACGGCCCAGACTCCTACGGGAGGCAGCAGTGGGGAATATTGGACAATGGGCGAAAGCCTGATCCAGCAATACCGAGTGGGTGACGAAGGCCTTAGGGTTGTAAAGCCCTTTTCAGCAGGGAAGATAATGACGGTACCTGACCAAGAAAGCCCCGGCTAACTCCGTGCCAGCAGCCGCGGTAAGACGGAGGGGGCTAGCGTTGTTCGGAATTACTGGGCGTAAAGAGTGCGTAGGCGGTTTAGTAAGTTGGAAGTGAAAGCCCGAGGCTTAACCTCGGAACTGCTTTCAAAACTACTAATCTAGAGTGTAGTAGGGGATGATGGAATTCCTAGTGTAGAGGTGAAATTCTTAGATATTAGGAGGAACACCGGTGGCGAAGGCGGTCATCTAGGCTACAACTGACGCTGATGCACGAAAGCGTGGGGAGCAAACAGGATTAGATACCCTGGTAGTCCACGCCGTAAACGATGAGTGCTAGATATCGGGAGAATTTCTTTCGGTTTCGTAGCTAACGCATTAAGCACTCCGCCTGGGGAGTACGGTCGCAAGATTAAAACTCAAAGGAATTGACGGGGGCTCGCACAAGCGGTGGAGCATGCGGTTTAATTCGATGTTACGCGAAAAACCTTACCAACCCTTGACATGGTGGTCGCGGGAAGCAGAGATGTATCCCTTCAGTTCGGCTGGACCACACACAGGTGTTGCATGGCTGTCGTCAGCTCGTGTCGTGAGATGTTGGGTTAAGTCCCGCAACGAGCGCAACCCTCATTCTTATTTGCCAGCGGGTAATGCCGGGAACTATAAGGAAACTGCCGGTGATAAGCCGGAGGAAGGTGGGGACGATGTCAAGTCATCATGGCTCTTACGGGTTGGGCTACACGCGTGCTACAATGGTATCTACAGAGGGAAGCAAGACGGTGACGTGGAGCAAATCCCTAAAAGATATCTCAGTTCGGATTGCTCTCTGCAACTCGAGAGCATGAAGTTGGAATCGCTAGTAATCGCGGATCAGCATGCCGCGGTGAATACGTTCTCGGGCCTTGTACACACTGCCCGTCACGCCATGGGAGTTGGTTTTACCTGAAGGTGGTGAGCTAACGTAAGAGGCAGCCAACCAAGGTAAAATTAGCGACTGGGGTGAAGTCGTAACAAGGTAGCCGTAGGGGAACCTGCGGCTGGATTACCTCCTTTAAAGACTTAATTATAGCATGTTATTACTTTTGTAATATTTGCTCAAGTCCGACTTTCGCTGTCACTACCTTTAACTGATTGTTTATCAAATTTTAAAAACAGCTTTTTCTTTAAGTATTCTTTTGTATTCACCAAGCCTAGCAAAATAAATATTTCCCAATATATATACTTGATGAATTTCAACAGTTATGGGTGACAGCGAAGGCTGGGATGCATAGTACCCTACATTTTTCTATAATCGTCATAGCAAGGCTCTTTAGATGCCGTGGCGATCCAAGTAACTCATCTTCGAGACGAAAAAGTGCTTGAAACGTCTAAAGAATCAGGTTCGCAGTGGTTTTGGCATGAAGTTTGTAGTCATGTAAACATCACTTTTCTACTTGACATACTAAAAATTAGTCAACATAATGCTTCTTATGTGTATTACCATTGTTTTGTTTCAAATAAAAACTCTTGTCATTAAAGTACACTTTTATCAGTATTTCTTTATTATAAAATTCCACAGGTGAAAAAATAATGGTATGGACCTCCTGATATACAGAATGAAAAGCAGTTGCTAATCTTCTAAAGTTAATATTAAATATTAAAATAACAATCAGGAGGCTAAGATGGAAGTTACCACAATTGGTATAGATATTGCAAAAAGAATTTTCCAAATTCATGGTGTAGATAAAAATGGTAAGACGGTATTAAAGAAAAAATTAATGAGAGATCAAGTTTTAACATTTATGGCTAATTTACCAAAATGTTTGGTAGGGATGGAAGCTTGCGGCGGAGCTAGTTACTGGGCAAGAGAAATAACTAAATTGGGGCATACAGTAAAACTAATGGCAGCACAATTTGTCAAACCGTATGTTAAAACTAATAAAAATGATCAAGCTGATGCAGAAGCTATATGTGAAGCGGTAACAAGACCAAATATGAGGTTTGTACCAATTAAAACTGTAGAACAACAAGATATTTTGTCAATTCATCGGGTAAGAGAGAGATTGGTAAAAAACCGTACGGCACTTGCGAATGAAATTAGAGGATTATTACATGAATTTGGTTTTATTATTCCTCAAGGGATCAATAAGGTTGTAACAAAATTAACTGAGATTTTAGATGAAGGAAATTTGAGTCAGCTAGGTTACCAAACATTTAGTGAACTGAAAGAGGAATTTTTGGATAATGACAAAAAAATAAAAGAGATAGAAAAAAGATTAAAAATAATAGCTAGCAACTTAACTCAATATCAACGATTAACAGCTATACTTGGTCTTGGTTTAATTACTGCTACTGCTTTAATAGCATCAATAGGTAATGCTACAAGTTTTGAGAATGGCAGGCAATTATCGGCATGGTTTGGATTAGTGCCAAGGCAGCATTCCAGTGGAGGGAAAGATAAGTTGCTTGGAATTAGCAAGCGAGGTGATGTTTACTTGCGTACTCTATTGATCCAAGGAGCTAGAGCTGTACTAAATGCCAAGATAAGATTTACATCGGAAGAACAAAAATCTAAAAAAGATTTTAGCAAATTTACGCAGTGGATGTTTAATTTATCTGAGCGAAATGGACATAATAAAACAGTAGTTGCTGTAGCTAATAAACTGGCAAGAGTGGTGTTTGCAGTACTAAGGTCAGGGGATGATTATGTAGAGAGTAAAGTTTGTAGCACAGAGCTATTATAATTAACATAAAATAAATAGTGGTTTATTAATTAATAGGTAAACAAAGAATATGTAAGAGATTCCAACCCGGAATATGCGTGAGATAATAATATTGATGGTAAATAAGACAAACCTTAGCTTACAAAGAAACTGATGACTACAATGGCTCTTTGAAGCCGATAAAATGATAAGTATATAGTTTGTAAGCCAGCGAATTCCATCAGGGCTGTAGGATAAATTATACATAATTTATTAACTATAAGCCGGATACATGTATGCATTTGCATTTTTGCTATTAGATGTTATTTTTTTCTTGCATTTTACAGGAGGTCCATACATGTAGTCAGTAACGAGAATTTAATTCTACACTCCACTCGTCGCATAATACTCACGTTCTATAGCATAATTTCTGCTCATATTTATCTCGAAGATGAGAAGTAAACAGCGAAGCTGTTTTTTCTAGGCGTATCCTAGATTGCCGCGTCGCCGCTTTTTCGCGGCTTCTTGCTAATAGACATATTTTTTAATAATTCTAAAAAACTTGATTATCGAGTATACAGGGTAATCAACATGCTGTATCACCAATAAGTTCTACAGATGATTGATATTCCAGCTCTGTAGATGCCGGTAAAAAATCTGCGAGAGTTTTGAGGTCGCATGTTATTGTTGGTTCTTGGGTAGAAGAATTGTGAAAAAGGTATGGGCTTTTAAAAAACCATGCGTATTCCCCTTCCATATCCTTGGCAGTTAAGTCATTTAATATAATACCATTTTGTGCTGAAAGTTTAAATGACTCATATTTTTTATAACCATTACCTTCTTTAACTTCTAAAGGCATCTTGGTGTTTTCTTGTTCCAATAATGCTTGTTGCTTTAGTAAATGAATTGATAGTAAATGTAGATTGTACTCAAGGCTCATACGATTACTTTTATTATATCCAGCAATAACCATTGCTTCATGGGTGTTTATCAATGATTCTAAAGGCTCTTCGCTATATTGTATATTATTATCTCCTATAAAAATCTTACTATTATCTTCAAATGATTTAATTAATATTGTTCTCATATGTGAGGCTGGAACAGTTATCATATACTCTTTATCTAGATGATGCTCCAATGTAGCTTTAGCAATAAAACTATGCAAATTTGTTGATAGATTTTTATGAAATTACCCGTTATAAGAAGCGGCTCTTGCAATCCCTACATGTCCAGTAAAATGAGCATTTTTAGATGTCATCATACTCACAAACATTTCAATTGATTCTTGGTCAATTTTATTGTGATCTTGCCAAATTTTATTTGCAACAAAAGCAACATATGTTTCTGTAAGATACTGGTCATGATAACGTAAACTAGGCAAAAATCCTGTAATACCAATGTCTGCCTTTTGTATACCTGTATGTGTAGTATAATAGTTTTTGCTATTTTGCCTCTGATTCACAGCATATTCGTTCCACATATCACAATTTTTTTCTGTAACTTTCACCATATAGAAATGAAGATCTTCTTGTTGTAAATGGTAAATTTCTGATTTTACCTCTTGTGATTCATATATAGATTTTAATTTATCTTTAAGATTAGAATGATCGTTGATCAATTGCAGTAAAATCAAAATTCATGAGTATTTTTAAAGCATGAAGATACTGCATTGATTTGTCATTTGTAGATTTCGCTTCATTACAGGTATTACAAGCATTCTTTACAAACTTAGCTAAGTCATCATTGCTTAGATTATTAGCATCACAGTCCTTAACTTGGCTATAAAAATTTTTAATTAAAGTATCGTTTGCACTAAATTTAATTTCTACTCTAGATGTTATGCTTAAAGATGTAATGTGATTATCATGGCAATTATGGCAATCTATTTGTATATATTGTAGCGGAGGGGTTGATAAAATAAACTCTTCAAAGTTATCAAAATCATCTTTATTAAGATAGTCAATCTTAATAGAATCGACGTTATCAAGCATTCCTGAAAATTGCACTTTATTTTGTAAAATATACTGGATTCCTTTAAAACCAATGGCTCTCAATATATTGTTGTCAATAGTTAAGGTGCTAGTTCCTATGCTGTTTTTAGCTTTTTCTAATAATTTTAATATTTGGTTATTGTCATATTCTAAATTTGGCATATAATTCCTACTCATCATTAAATTTCTAATCCGTTTAAAACGGATTATGGTTGGTCATTATATACAAAATTACTTAATTTTCTAGTATAATTTTGCTAAAAATTCATGTTATATAATTAAGCTTTATTTATTTTGCCTCTAATGAAATCAAATAAAACGCTATTGCAGCAGCATTTGAGACATTTAAGCTTTCTACTTTACTTGAAATGGGTATTTTAACTAAGTGATCACATGCTTCTTTAACTAGACGTCTGATTCCTTTATCTTCAGAACCAAGTACTATTGCCATTTTATCTGAAAATATTTTTGTACTTAAAGATTGTTTTGCATTGCCATCAAGACCAATAATCCAAAACCCATGTTTTTTTAGATATTCTATTGACCACCTTAAATTAGTGACTTTAACCATTTGTACTAGCTCTAAAGCTCCAGAAGCTGTTTTTGCTATGGTAGCATTTTCATCAGGTGCATTATCTAGAGGTAATATTATGGTCGTGATGTCAAAAGAAGCTGCACTACGAATAATAGCACCAATATTTTGTGGATCGGTTATTTGATCCAAAATAGCAACTTTACAATTAGGAATAGTTATGTCAATATCTTCAATACGATTAGAGAAGATACTTTTAACGTTAGCGGCTATTCCCTGATGATTATGATTTGAACCAAAAAGACGGGTTAAGTAATCTATGTTGGTAATCTCATACGGGTGGTTAGAGATTAAATTTTTGTGCAAATTGAAAATATCTTCTGTACATAAAACATTTTGAATATAACGTTTTGGGTTGCTTAATGCTGCAAATACTGGATGTTTGCCGTATATATAGTGCAAATCTTTAGAAATTTTAGCTTTATTTCTCATCTTATTAGAACCTAGAGTAATTTATTCTTGACACAAACTACTATTTATTATAGAAAGTTACAACTGATAAACGTTCTGAAGTAATGTAAGTTTAATATTAGCTTATTTAGGATAGTTCAAGAGAAAAGAGCCGGGGTCATTTGAGTTTCAGCTTTATAACAAAAAAGATGTCCTTCCCGCGTAGGCGAATCCATGATACCTAACAGCCATTTAGGCTGTTTTTTGGATTCCTGCCGCGGGAAGGATATAGAGGCTTCTTAAGTTAACACCCATGCGATTACTCAGGAATGATACTGATGTTGTTTAAGGGTTATATCCTTATTTATAAAGGCTTGTAGCCCGAAGTTCAAATGTCCTTGGAAAAGAGCAAAGAAGATTTGTTGGTACTTATACTAAGTTATATATATGCTTTACGTTTAATTAGACCATTTAATACTTGCGTAAATTCTTTGGAGGAATGGTCGAGTGGTCAATGGCAGCAGACTGTAAATCTGCCCGCGTGAGCGTACGAAGGTTCGAATCCTTCTTCCTCCACCACAAGTTGGTTAGGTAGATACGCGGGTGTAGCTCAATGGTAGAGCTCCAGCCTTCCAAGCTGGCCACGTGGGTTCGATTCCCATCACCCGCTCCAAGAGTATTGGTGATAATTGGAAATTGGATAAATTTGTATTTTTATGTTAAATTGTATTAAATCTTAAATTGTGGAGAATGAATTATGGCAAAGGTAAAATTTGAAAGGGATCTACCCCATTGTAATATAGGTACTATAGGACACGTAGATCATGGTAAGACTTCTTTAACAGCTGCAATAACTTTAGTGTTATCAAAAGAAGGTGGAGCACAGGCTACTAATTATGATGACATTGATAAAGCTCCTGAAGAGAGGGAAAGGGGTATAACTATTGCTACTGCTCACGTTGAATATAGAACTAAAAAAAGGCATTATGCTCACATTGATTGTCCTGGTCACGCAGATTATATAAAGAATATGATAAGTGGTGCAGCTCAAATGGATGCTGCTATATTGGTAGTATCTGCTGCTGATGGTCCAATGCCTCAAACAAGAGAGCATATATTGCTTGCTAAGCAAGTTGGCGTACCTGCAATAGTTGTATTTTTGAATAAAGTTGATATGGTTGATGATCCAGAATTGCTTGACTTAGTAGAAATGGAAGTCAGAGAACTTTTATCAATGTATGATTTTCCTGGAGATGATATACCAGTTATCAGAGGTTCAGCTTTACAGGCTCTAGAAGGAAAACCTGAAGGTGAAGCTGCGATTAAAGAGTTGATGAATGCTATTGATGAATATATACCTCAACCTGAGAGAGATACAGATAAACCTTTCTTAATGTCAATAGAAGATGTATTTTCTATTTCTGGAAGAGGTACGGTTGTTACTGGTAGAATCGAAAAAGGTATAGTAAAAGTTGGTGAAGAGGTAGAGATTGTCGGTATAAGAGATACTCAAAAAACTACTTGTACTGGTGTGGAAATGTTTAAGAAGCTATTAGATCAAGGTGAAGCCGGTGATAATGTTGGTATATTACTGCGTGGAACTAAAAGGGAAGATGTATGCAGAGGTCAAGTGTTAGCTAAGCCTGGAAGTATAACTCCGCATACTGAGTTTGAAGCTGAAGTTTATGTACTTACCACAAAAGAAGGTGGTCGTCATACAGCATTTACAGATAAATATCGACCACAGTTTTATTTTAGAACGACTGATGTAACTGGAGAAATCACTTTGAAAGATGGTAAAACAATGGTGATGCCTGGTGATAATGCGAATCTGAAAATTGCATTGATCGCTCCAATAGCTATGGAAGAGGGCGTACGTTTTGCTATACGTGAAGGTGGTAGGACAGTAGGAGCCGGTGTAGTATCAAAGATTATAAAATAATAAGAAATAGTCATCCTGAAAAAGTTCAGGATGACTATTTTTTTAGGGTTAGGCAAAATATGTTTAATTAGAGTAAATCTATTAAAGAATGTGCTTTGACTGGTCTAGCTGTTTATAAAAAGGTTTAGTTAATGAAAAATAATCAAAAAATCAAAATTCGTTTAAAGTCGTTTGATCACCGCTCGCTTGAGCAAGGTACTAGAGAAATAGTAGGGGCTGTTAAAAGAACCGGTGCTGATATAATTGGTCCAATTCCGTTGCCAAGGACAATTGAGAGATTTACCGTTAATAGGTCTCCGCATGTCAATAAAAAATCAAGGGAGCAATTTGAGATTAGAATTCAGAAAAGACTTTTGATAATAAGTTATCCAACTCCTCAGACTGTTGATGCTTTAAAAAAAGTTGATTTGCCTGCTGGTGTTGATGTTGAGATTAAGTTAGAGAGTGTTGAGTAATGAGAACCGGTTTAATTGCTAAAAAAATTGGTATGAGTTCAATTTTTAATGAAAAGGGTGAGAGAGCTACCGTTACTTTTCTACAAGTTGAAGATTGCCAAGTAGTGGGACAAAAGACCCTAGAAAGGGATGGCTATAATGCTTTGGTTATTGGGGTAAAAGATAAAAAATTATCTAAAGTAACAAAACCAATGAAGCAGGTATTTGCTAATGCTCAAGTTACGCCAAAGGAAAAATTGAAGGAATTTAGAATTTCTAAAACTTGTTTCCTTGATGTAGGTTTTGCATTGCATGTGGATCATTTTGTTATTGGTCAGTTTATAGATGTTGTAGGTACTACTATTGGTAAAGGTTTTGCTGGTAGTATGAAAAGGCATAATTTTAGAGGACTTGAAGCTTCACATGGTGTATCTGTGTCTCACCGTTCGCATGGTTCTACTGGTGGTAGACAAGATCCTGGTAAAGTATTTAAGAATAAGAAAATGGCTGGTCATATGGGAAGTACAAGAGTTACTATTCAAAATTTGAAAGTAGTCGATACTGATATGGAAAAAAGCATAATCATAGTTAGTGGAAATATTCCCGGTTCAAAAGGATCTTATGTCTACATTAAGGATGCTATTAAGAAAACCATTACAGCTATAGGATAAACTATATGAAAGCCAAATTATTAAATCTTGAAAATGAAGCTGTTGGTGAGATTGATTTAGATAACGAAGTTTTTGCCGTAGATTTTGTTAGGGAAGATATTATCAAGCTTGTTGTTGATTGGCAGAGAGCTAAAGCTATGGCTGGTACACATCAAACAAAGACAGTGTCGCAAGTATTTGGTACTACAAAGAAACCTTTTAAGCAAAAAGGTACGGGTAATGCAAGGCAAGGATCTTTAAGATCTGTCCAAATGAGAGGTGGTGGAGTTTCTCATGGTCCAGTAACAAGGAGTCATGCTACAAAATTGCCAAAAAAAGTTAGAAAACTTGGTTTAAAACATGCTTTGTCAGAAAAATTAGCTGAAGGAAAACTGCTAATAGTAGATTCTTTAAAATTACATGAATCCAAAACTTCTAATCTTATAAAATTATTAAATAATTTTCATGGTAAAAGTTATTTTATTGTTAGTGGTGATGAGGTTGATATCAATTTTTCTTTGGCAGTACAAAATATTCCAAATACTATTTCAGTACCGCAAATTGGTGCAAATGTTTATGATATAATACGCCATGATTATGTTTTGTTATCACAAGAAGCTGTAGATGCTTTAGAAAAGAGGTTAAAGTGAAGTCTTATAAACATTATGATCTTATTAGGAATCCTGTGATCACTGAGAAGACCAATATTTTATCTGAGCAACAAAATAAGTTTACTTTTCATGTTGCTGGTAGTGCTGAGAAAGCTTCTATCAAGATGGCGGTTGAAAAAATTTTTCAGGTTAAGGTTAAAAAAGTTAACATAATGAATGTAAAAGGTAAGAGAAAAAGATTTAAGGGTATTAACGGCAGACAATCAGATAAAAAGAAAGCAATTGTGACGTTAGAAAAAGGTTATACTATTGATTTTACAGGGGGTATTAAATAAATGGCTTTAAAAACGTTTAATCCAGTTACTCCATCCCTTAGAGAATTAGTACAGGTTGATAAATCTGATCTTTGGAAGGGTAAGCCTCATAAAGCTTTAACTAAAGGTTTATCTAAGACTGGTGGTAGAAATAATTTGGGTAGAACCACTGCTTGGCATAGAGGAGGAGGGCATAAAAGACTTTATCGTATAATTGATTTTAAAAGAAATAAACAGGATGTATTTGCTACTGTTGAAAGAATAGAATATGATCCTAACAGAACTTCCTTCATTGCTTTAATTAAATTCGATGATGGTGAGTATTCTTATATTTTAGCACCACAAAAGCTTATTATAGGAGATAGAATAGTATCAAGTGATGAAGCTGACATAAAAGTAGGAAATTGTTTATCTTTGAAATCTATTCCTGTTGGTACTACTTTACATAATGTAGAAATGAAAGTTGGTAAAGGTGGTCAAATTGCAAGATCTGCTGGTACTTCTGTTAATTTAGTAGGTAAGGATTCGGGTTATGCACAGATCAAGCTTCGATCTGGAGAATTTAGATTGATACCGTTAGATTGTAAAGCTACCATAGGTGTTGTTTCAAACCCTGATCAAAAAAATACCAATTTAGGTAAGGCCGGAAGAAATAGATGGCTAGGTTGGAGACCACATGTTCGTGGTGTTGCAATGAATCCAGTCGATCACCCACATGGGGGGGGAGAGGGAAAAACTTCTGGTGGTCGTCATCCAGTGACTCCATGGGGTTTCCCAACTAAGGGTAAGAAAACACGTAAGAATAAGCTTACATCAAAATTTATTATTAAGAGAAGAAAGTAATTAGGTAGTAATTATGGCTCGTTCAGTTTGGAAAGGACCTTTTGTAGATGGTTATCTGATAAAAAAAGTACAAAAATTGATTGAATCTGGTAAATCAGAAATGATCCAGACTTGGTCTAGAAGGTCAACAATTTTACCATTTTTTGTTGGAATAACATTTGCTGTACATAATGGAAATAAATTTATACCTGTTACTGTAAGTGAAGAAATGGTTGGTAAAAAATTAGGTGAATTTTCTCCAACTAGGACTTTTCATGGTCATGGCACAGATAAAAAAGTTAAGAGAAAATAGATATGGTGAAGGTGAATAAAGGCTCTACTACAGCAATTGCTAAGTCTCTTAGAGTGAGTCCGAGGAAATTGAATTTGGTTGCAACTTCTATTAGGAATATGAAAGTGTCTGAGGCTCTAATTCAGCTTACCTTTTCCCCTAGAAGAATTGCTCAAGATGTAAAAAAATGTTTGCAGTCTGCTGTTGCTAATGCTGAAAATAATTTTGGTTTAGATATTGATACTTTGTTTATTACTTCTGCAACTGTAGGTAAGGCGTTGGTGATGAAAAGAATTATGCCAAGAGCTAAAGGAAGAGCAACAAGGATTAATAAATTTTTTAGTAATTTATATATTACAGTTACTGAAGTTGAGGGGAAATAAGATATGGGGCAAAAAGTTAATCCGCATGGCTTTAGAGTTGGTCCGACATTAATTAAAGGTTGGGACTCGGTGTTATATGCTGATAAGAAGCACTATAAAGTCCTTCTTATCCAAGATTTAGAGGTTAGAAATCTAGTTAATAAAAACTATGTGCAAGCACAAGTTAGTAGAGTATTAATAGAGAGGCCTTCTAATAAGAATGTTATAATTAATATTTTTGCTAAAAAGCCTGGAGTTATTATAGGTAAAAGTGGTAACGACATTGATAAATTAAAAAAATCTGTCCAAAAAATTACGGGTTTAGAAGAAATATATATTAACATACATGAAGTAAAGAAGCCTAATATAGACTCTAACATTATTGCTCAAACGATTGCTATGCAGCTTGAAAAAAGAGTGTCTTTTAGAAAAGCTATGAAAACCGCTATCCAAGCCTGCTTTAAGCAAGGAGGGTTAGGTATAAAGGTTGCTTGTTCTGGACGTTTAGCTGGAGCTGAAATAGCGAGAACAGAGTGGTATAGAGAAGGTAGAGTACCTTTACATACTTTGAGAGCTGATATTGACTATGCGACTGCTGAAGCTATGACAACTTATGGAGTTATAGGTATAAAGGTTTGGGTCTATAGGGGTGATCATGTGGAAAGTAGAAAGAAACATAATTAATTTTGAAGTAAAATAATGTTAGCTCCAAAAAAACAAAAATTTAGAAAAGCACATAAGGGGAGAGTTTCCTCAAAAGCAAAGGCTGGTACTATGCTAGCTTTCGGTTCTTTTGGCTTGAAATCATTAGATGGTTTAAGGGTTACCGCAAGACAAATAGAGGCAGCAAGAAAGGCTGCAGTTCGTTGTATGAAAAGGCAGGGGAGATTATGGATTAAAATTTTTCCTGATTTGCCTGTGTCAAAGAAGCCTGCGGAAGTTAGAATGGGTAAAGGAAAAGGTTCTACTGAATTTTTTGCAGTGAGAGTATCACCTGGAAGAATTATGTTTGAAGTGGAAGGGGTTACAGATGATGTAGCGACGAAAGCACTTGAGCTTGCTAGTGCAAAATTGCCTGTAAGAACAAAGATAGTGAGGCGTTATGAATAATTTAGGGGTATCAGCAAAGGAATTGGTTGGGCAGACTACGGAAGAGCTTCACAAAAAGAGAATTTTGTTTAAAAAAGAGTTTTTTAATCTACGGTTTCAGAGAACATTAGGTGAATTACAAAATACTAGCAGGTTTTCTTTTGTAAAAAAAACAATAGCTCGTATTAATACAGAGTTAACTATAAGATCAAAAACTGGAGAATAGGGAAATGCCGAAAAGAGTGCTACAGGGTGTTGTTGTAAGTTCAAAAACTGATAAGACTATTACAGTTAAAGTAGAGCGTAGGTTTAAGCATCCTATATACAAAAAAATTGTGAAAGTTTCTAAAAAATATGCTGCTCATGATTCAGAAAATACTTATAAGGATGGTGATAAGGTTAGTATAGTTGAAAGTCGCCCTATATCTAAAACTAAGTCTTGGGTAGTGTTAGGGGATGTAGAGGTATCTCTTTAATAATAGGTTTAGTTGTTACAGAATGGTGAGTTTTATCCTTTGACTTTGTTGTTTAGATTGTTTATTGTGTTGCGTTATTAAATTCTCAAGTGGAAGTAAGTTATGATTCAGATGCAGAGCATCTTAGATGTTGCGGATAACTCTGGTGCTAAAAAAATTATGTGTATTAAAGTGCTTGGTGGTTCACATCACATGATAGCAAATCTTGGGGATGTCATTGTGGTATCTATAAAAGAAGCTTTACCAAGCGGAAAAGTAAAAAAAGGTGACGTACATAGGGCTCTAATTGTTAGAACAAAAAAGGGTGTTAGAAGGGCAGATGGTAGTACAATTAAATTTGATTCTAATGCAGCAGTACTTTTAAATAAGCAAGGAGAACCAATAGGTACAAGAGTTTTCGGTCCTGTAACTAGAGAATTAAGGGCAAAAAAATTCGTTAAGATTATGTCACTTGCAGAAGAGGTGTTGTAATGATTAAGCTAAAAATTAAAAAAGGTGATGAAGTTATTGTTATCACCGGAAAAAATAAGGGAAAAAAGGGTAAGGTCTTAAAGGTTTTGCCTGAGCAAAATAGAGCTATTGTTTCGGGTATAAATATTGTTCGCAAGCATGTTAAGGCGAGTAAAACAAGTGAAGGTGGCATAGTGTCAAAGGAATTATCCATACATATATCCAATGTTGCTCACATAGATCCTAAAACAGGTAACCATACAAAAGTTGCTTTTAAATTTCTAGAAGATGGTTCTAAAGTAAGAGTAGCTAAGAAGTCTGGTGAAATTATTAGTAGTAAGGAAGGTAAGTAATGTTGCTCAGGTTTAAAGATTTATACACTAAAGAGATTGTACCAAACTTACAGAAAGAGTTTGCGTACAAGAATAAACATCAAATGCCTAAGGTTGTAAAAATTGTTGTTAATATGGGTGTTGGTGAAACGGTTGCAGATTCTAAGGTAATTAATAATGCTGTCAATGATCTAACTCTAATTTCAGGACAAAAGCCTTTAGTGACTGAGGCCAAAAAATCTATTGCTACTTTTAAGCTTCGTGAAGGTATGAAAGTTGGTTGTAAAGTTACTCTGCGCAAAGATAGAATGTATGATTTTTTAGAGAGATTAGTAATCGTTGCTCTACCGCGTATT
This sequence comes from Candidatus Tisiphia endosymbiont of Myopa tessellatipennis, assembly GCF_964031105.1. Taxonomy (NCBI): domain Bacteria; kingdom Pseudomonadati; phylum Pseudomonadota; class Alphaproteobacteria; order Rickettsiales; family Rickettsiaceae; genus Candidatus Tisiphia; species Candidatus Tisiphia endosymbiont of Myopa tessellatipennis. Next base: position 863,908 of record NZ_OZ035005.1, read on the forward strand.
AAAGAATTTAGAGGTTTCTCCAGTAAAAGTTTTGATGGTAGAGGTAATTTTACTTTTGGTATAAAAGAACAGATTGTTTTTCCAGAGATTAATTACGACAAGATAGATGTAATTCGTGGTATGGATATCACGATTGTTACAAGTGCTATGAATAATGAAGAAGGTAAATTATTACTTTCTGGCTTTAATTTGCCTTTTTATAATTAATTTTTAGAAGAAAAATAGATGGCTAAAGTAAGTTCTATAAAAAAGAATAATAGAAGAAGAAAGATGGCACAAAGTTTATATAACAAGCGTGCTAAATTAAAGGACAAGATTTACGATAAAACTTTATCTTTGGAAGAAAGATTTTCGCTAGTGATGGTTTTAGCTAAGTTACCTAGAAACTCAGCTATGAATAGAGTCCGAAATCGGTGTGAGCTTACTGGACGTCCAAGAGGAGTGTATAGTAAATTTGGTCTATCACGAAATAAGCTGAGAGATCTTGGTAGTAAGGGATTAGTTCCTGGTTTGATTAAAGCAAGTTGGTAAAATATCTTGAATTCGATATAACTTATTATATCGAATTCAAGGGTTAAGTAGAAACAATCAGGTTTGAAGCGGTTCAGTACCTGATTGTTAAAATGTAATATTCTATTCAATAGGTGCTTTTAATAATTAAAATCACCCATTGAATGATGAAAAAAGTTGAAATGTACTCGTAGAACCGCTTCAAGGGTACACTTTTCCTTATAACAAGCCAATTAGATATAAAAATTAATAATTCTTATATCGAACTGAAGTTAAAATAGTAGGTTTATCGTATGTCAATGACAGATAATATAGCGGATATGTTGACTAGAATTAGAAATGGTCAAAAAAGTAAATTGATGAATATATCTCTACCTTGTTCAAAAATAAAATGTGCTATTTTGGACGTTTTAAAAAAAGAAGGTTATATAAAAGAGTATGTAGTTGTCAAGGATGGTAATATAAGTCATATTGAAGTGGATCTAAAATATTCTGTTAATGGAAAACCTGCTATATGTGAAATAAGTAGAGTTTCAAAACCAGGTAAGAGGATTTATTCTTCTATTGATAAACTAAAAGGATATTATAACAATATGGGTATTTATATTCTTTCTACTTCTAGAGGAGTTTTATCAGATAGAGAAGCACATAGCCAAAAAATTGGCGGTGAAGTAATTTGTAAAGTGTTTTAAGGTATAAAGATGTCACGTATTGGAAAATTGCCAGTCCCTGTGCCTGAAGGGGTGAAAGTTGAACTTGATGGGTTGAAAGTTAATGTTGTTGGTCCCAAGGGAGAATTAACAAAAACTTTCGCAGGAAATATAGCAATTTTATTGCAAGATAATCAGCTTTTTGTAAAACCATTAGCAGAGACTAAAAGTGCTAGATCTATGTGGGGTACGGCACGAAGTATAATAAATAGTATGATAAAAGGTGTTAAAGAAGGTTTTACAGAAGAGCTTGAAGTCAATGGCGTCGGTTATAAGGCTTTGGTGAAGGATAAATATTTAAACTTAATGCTTGCTAAAAGTCATAATACTAAAGTAGAAATACCTCAAAATATTAAAGTTACCGCTCCTAAACAAAATCAGATTATATTGGAAAGTGTTGATAAAGAAAAATTAGGTCAGTTTATATCAATTATTATAAAGCAGAGACCACCTGAACCATATAAAGGTAAAGGTATTAAACGCAAAGGTCAATATGTTCAGAGGAAAGAAGGTAAGAAAAATTAAAATTTAAGAGTTAAATATGCGTAGTTCAAAGTTAAAGTTTGATATAAGAAAGGCTAGAGTGAGGTCTAAGATATCAAAGGTATCAAACAGACTCAGGCTGTCTATTTTTAAGTCTGGAAAGCACATATATGCACAAGTCATAGATGACAAACAATCAATAACTATTGCATCTGCTTCGACTTTAGATAAAGAAATTAGACAGTTAAAAAAATCCAACTGTAATATTGGTACAGCCACGAAAGTAGGTGATTTAATAGGCGAAAGAGCATCGCTTAAAGGGGTACAAGAAGTTGTATTCGATAAGGGTGGTTATAAATATCATGGTGTTGTTAAGGCTTTAGCTGATGCAGCAAGAAAAAAAATGAAATTTTAATTTTAGGTTTAAGAAATGGCTAAAGCTAAAAAAAATACGGGTGAAGCACTAACAGAAACTTTGGTGGATGTAAACAGAGTTACTAAAGTAGTAAAGGGGGGTAGAAAATTCTCTTTTTCTGCTTGTATTGTTGCTGGTGATAAAGCCGGTAAGGTTGGTTATGGTCATGGTAAGGCGAAAGAGGTAACAGAAGCTAGAGCTAAGGCTACTCAAGAAGCAAGGAAAGATATGATTAAAATTCCTCTTTATCAAAATAGGACTATTCATCATGATGTCATTGGTAAAAGCGGAGCAGCTAAAGTCATTTTAAGAAGAGCCAAGGCAGGTACTGGTGTTATCGCTGGTGGTGCTATGAGAGCAATTTTTGATTCTTTAGGAGTTCATGATATTGTTGCCAAATCTTTGGGTTCTAGTAATGTATATGCGATGATTGCTGCAACTTTTGATGCGTTATCTCAACTCTCTTCTCCAAAGAATATTGCTGAAAGGAGAGGAAAAAGAATAAATGAGGTATCAACTAAATCTACAAAAGGGCAACAAATAATATCAGAAGCAAGTGTGCAAGTTTAAGTAGTGTAATAGCCCTTTCAGCGTAGACTCATGGGTGTCAACTTAAGAAGTTTCGATGTCATTCTCGCGTAGGTAGCAGAATCTAAAAAATAACCTGCAAAGGCTATTAACCCAAATTCGGGATAAGAATTAGTTAATTCTTATCCCGAATTTGCGTGTGAATGGGGTTTGGAAGCAATGGGCTATAGTGAGTCTTTATATTTAAAGTAAAGTAATAATTGGGTTGTAGGAATTTATGAGTAGTAATCAAGAAAAAGTGAATGAGGCAAAGGTTAAAGTTACCCAAATTGGTAGTAGTATAGGTCGTAAATATGATCAGGAAGAAACCTTGGTAGGTTTGGGTCTAAATAAAATGCATAAATCTGTTATTTTGAAAGATACAAACTCTGTTAGAGGGATGATCAAGAAGGTAAGACATTTGTTAAAAGTAGAAAATATAAATTAGAGTTTAGAAAATGAAATTAAATGAGTTATCTAACAATTTTGGTGCCAAGAGAGATAAAAAAAGAGTAGGTCGCGGTATTGGCAGTGGTAAAGGTAAAACATGTGGCAGAGGTGTTAAGGGGCAGAAATCTAGATCTGGTGTAGCTATCAAGGGTTTTGAAGGGGGGCAGATGCCTATGATTAAAAGATTGCCAAAGAGAGGCTTTAACTGTCCTAGTTCTAAGAAATATAGTGTAGTAAATATTGCTGATATAGAATTTTTAATAGCAGAAAATCGTTTGAACTCAACAGAAGTTGTAACAAAAGAGAGATTAGTTGAAGTCGGGTTAATTAAGAATACTAAATTATTGGTTAAATTACTATCTGTTAGAAGTGGTGAATTTAATAGTCCCTTATCATTTCAATTAGATGCTTATTCTGCTTCTGCTAAGAAGTTAATAGAACAAGTTGGTGGTCAAATATTGTAATTTATGAGTTTAAATTCCACACAAAAATCTAATAAAGACTTAGCTAATAGGATTATTTTTACTATTTTGGCTCTTATAGTATGTAGATTTGGGTCATTTATTCCTATAGCGGGTATTGATTCGGTTGCGTTAAGCAGTGTGGCTGAGCAAAATCAATCTGGTATACTTGGTATGTTTAATATGCTATCTGGGGGTTCCTTAGGTAGAATGTCTATTTTTGCTTTAGCAATTATGCCATATATAACTGCTTCAATTATCATTCAATTAATGTCAATAGCCTACAAGCCTTTAGAGAATTTAAAAAAAGAAGGTGAGGTTGGTAAAAGGAAAATCAATCAATTATCTAGGTATTTAACTGTTTTATTAGCTTCTTTTCAGGCATATGGTGTTGCAGTAAGTTTGGAACATGTTGTAACTAATGTAGGTCCAGTAGTTATTATACCGGGGCTTTTTTTCAAGGTTACTACCGTTATTACTTTAGTTGTAGGTACTATGTTCTTAATGTGGCTTGGTGAACAGATTACTGGTAGAGGTATTGGTAATGGATCGTCCTTGATTATATTTATAGGTATAGTGTCGGGGGTACCAAGTGCTATTATAAGCATGTTTGAGTTATCAAGAAGTGGTGGTTTGTCTCCGATAGTAGTTATGGCTATTTGTTTAGGAGTTATTGTAATTATAGCTATAATAATTTTCTTTGAGAAGGCACAGAGAAAAGTTTTGGTACAATATCCAAAGAGACAAGTTGGCAATAAAATTTATGGTGGTGATTCGACTCATATGCCTCTTAAACTTAATACTTCTGGGGTAATTCCGCCAATATTTGCTAGTTCGATTTTGTTGTTTCCTGTGACAATAGCTAATTTTTCTGGCAATAATTCAGAAATTATGAGTTTATTAACTTTCCATCTAGGGCATGGGAAGCCTTTATATATTTTGTTGTATGTTGCGTTGATAATGTTTTTTAGTTTTTTTTATACAGCAGTAGTTTTTAATTCAGAAGAAACAGCAAATAATTTAAGAAAGTATGGGGCATATATTCCTGGCAAAAGACCTGGTAAGAATACTGCGGAATATTTTGATTATTTGTTAACTAGGTTAACTGTAATAGGTGGTATATATCTTAGTTTTATATGTATAGTTCCTGAAATGTTAATGAATAAATACGCCGTATCTTTTGCCTTAGGGGGTACAAGTTTTTTAATTGTTGTTAATGTTGTTCTAGATACATTTGTACAAATTCAAACTCATTTATTTAGCAGTAAGTATGAGGGATTAATTAAAAAAATGAAGTTAAAAAACTAACTGATATTATAAAAAAACAATTCTTTAAAGCAAAAAATTATACATTTTAACTTAGTGGAGGGTATATATTATGTTATGTTTAAAGAAGAGTTTCAAATGATTATAGTGCTTATAGGGTCTCCTGGTTCAGGGAAGGGAACTCAAGGGCAGTTATTGGCAAGAAAGTTAAATTTACCTCATGTGTCTACTGGCGATATATTCAGACAAATGGTAAAGGTTAATAACAAGGATGGTTTGTTAATTAAAGAGTATATGGCACAAGGAAAACTTGTCCCTCCTAAATTGGTGAATAATGTAGTTAAGGAGTTTTTAACTCAGGATATATATAAAAACGGTTATGTTCTAGATGGTTATCCTCGTAATTTAGAGCAAGCTAATTTTTTAAGAATGTTTGCTAATCAAAAGATTAAAGTTGTGTTTTTCAACATAGACGATCAAGTGATTATCAAGAGGATTCTAGGTAGGTTTAATTGTGAAAATTGTGGACAAATTTATAATAGTTATTTCATTAAACCTAAGGTTGATAATGTCTGTGATGTTTGTGGGTCAGATAAGTTTATGCACAGACAAGATGATGATGAACAGACTATTAAGCAAAGAATAGAAGAATATAAAATAGAAACTTATCCGTTACTTAACTATTATAGAGATAATAGTGAATTCTATGTTGTTGATGCAAATAAGGATAAAGAAGAAGTAGAACTTGTTTTATATAAAGTGTTAAAAATGATTTGACTTTAAGGGATATTTTTATATTATTCCCTTTTGGTTATTATCGAAATTTTGGAGATTATTTGTGGCAAGAATAGCGAGTGTTAATATTCCAGCAAACAAAAGATTAGTAGTGAGCTTAACATATATTTATGGGCTTGGTTTTTCTGCTGCAGAAGAGATTTGTCAAAAAACTGGAATATCTGCAAGTAAAAGGGTCAAAGACTTAACAGATCAAGAACTTATTATTTTACGTAATATTATTGAAAAAGAATATAAAGTAGAAGGTGATTTAAGAAGAGAAGTGAATCTTAATATCAAGAAGAAAAAGGATATTAGAAGTTACCAAGGTCTTAGACATATAAGAAAGTTGCCTGTTCGAGGTCAGAATACTCATTCTAATGCTCGAACAAGAAAAGGTAAAGCTGTTGCGATTGCCGGTAAGAAAAAAGTTACAAAGTAATATGGTATAATGATGAGTCAGGCTAATACTAAGGTCAAGAAAAAAAGAAAAAATATTACTCTTGGCGTTGTTCATATAAAGACAACTTTTAATAATACTATTGTTACTTTTACGGATGTACAAGGTAATGCTATAGCTTTTTCAACAGCAGGTACACATGGTTTTAAGGGGGCTAGAAAAGCTACGCCTTATGCTGCTCAAATAACTGTTGATAAAGCCTCAGAAGTTGCAAAAGAACACGGTCTGAAAACTGTTTCAATTAGAGTGCAAGGTGCAGGGGCTCAAAGGGAATCGGCTATGCGTGCGGTATTTAGTCAAAATTTTATAGTTACGTCAGTTTTAGATGTTTCGTCTGTTGCACATAACGGTGTTAGAGCACCAAAAAGAAGAAGAGTATAGGGGCATAGGTAAATAATGTTATCATTAAATAAAAACTGGAGTGCATTAATAAAACCTTCTAAGATAGTTTATGACAGTCCTGATAAGAGTAGTAATATAGTAAAAATTGTGGTTGAACCTTTAGAGAGAGGCTTTGGTTTAACAATAGGTAATGCTATGAGGAGAATTCTACTCTCATCTCTTCAGGGTGCTGCAATAACATCAATAAAGATACTAGGGGTGGTGCATGAATTTTCTGCTATACCTGGGGTTAAGGAAGATTTAGTTGATGTAGTTTTGAATCTTAAGTCTGTGGTCATTAAGATGCATTCTTCAGAAAGAAAGATTGTCAGATTAAGTGCTACTGGTCCTTGCGTTGTAACTGCTGGGATGATTGGAACAGGGCATGATGTGGAGGTACTAACCCCTAATCATGTGATTTGTACTTTGGCAAAAGGGGTTCAGCTTGAAATGGAATTAGTGTGTGAGACGGGAAAAGGGTATGTTCCCGCTGCAAGCAGCGTTGGTTCGGAATTAGCTATTGGCGTTATCCCAATAGATGCGTTATTCAGTCCTGTAAGAAAGGTTACCTATAAAGTTGATAATACACGTGTTGGTCAAGTTACAGATTATGACAAATTGATTATGACCGTTGAAACTAATGGTAGTATTTCTCCGGAGATGTCTATAGCACTTGCTGCTAGAATTTTGCAAGATCAGTTGCAATTATTTATTACATTTGAAGAACAAACAGAAGATAAACAGGATAAGTTAGAAGAATTAGCATTTAATCCAGCGTTGTTGAAGAAAGTTGAGGAATTAGAATTATCTGTTAGATCTCAGAATTGTTTAAAGAATGAAAATATAATTTATATAGGCGATCTTGTTATCAAAACAGAAACAGAAATGCTTAGAACTCAAAACTTTGGTAGAAAGTCTCTTAATGAGATTAAGGATATATTATCAGGCTTTGGTTTAAAATTTGGTATGGACATACCAGGATGGCCTCCAAAAAATATTCAGGAGCTATCTAAGCGTTATGAAGATCCATATTAATAAAAGGTAACAACATGCGACATAAAATTAAGGGTAGAAAGCTTAATAGAACAAGTAGTCATAGACAGGCGATGTTTGCTAATATGGCCGCTGCACTTGTGATGAATGAGCAAATAAAAACAACTTTACCTAAGGCTAAAGAGCTTAGACCATATATTGAAGTGCTGGTAACTAAGGCCAAAAAATCTGATTTAGCGACTAGAAGAATGGTGCTTGCTAAAATCAAAGATAAAGTTGCTACTGAAAAACTTATTAGTGTTTTAGGCAAAAGATATAGTGAACGTCCAGGTGGTTATACTAGGATAATAAAAGCTGGTTTTCGTTATGGGGATATGGCATCAGTAGCTTATATTGAGTTCGTTGATAGAGATGTAAATAGTAAAGGCTGTATGACCCCAAAAGCAGAAAGTCATAACCATGAAGAACAAAACTAATGAATCTGTAGGAAAATAATAAATATGGCTAATCATTCATCAGCAAAAAAGGCAATAAGACAAACAATAAAAAAAACTTTAATAAATAAGAATAGGTCAAGTAGAATTAAAACTTACATAAAAAAAGTTTTGCAAGAAGTAACGCATGGCTCGAAAGAATCAGCTAAATTAGCTTTGACTGTTGCACAATCTGAAATAATGAAAGGTGTAACAAAAAACATTATCAAATTAAATACAGCATCACGTAAAATCAGTAGATTATCTCAAAAAATTAAAAATATGAATTAGCTTCTAGCTTCTTGTGTATGCCTTCTGTGTAACCTCAGTTTGATGAAAGACAGTTTAATAGCCTAGGGTGTATTATCCCTGCCTTATTACTATTACCCACATCTCTAGATTTGTGGGACGTCGTATATGACGTCAGTAGGTTCAAATATACGACTTTTAAAAGATGTAGGTAATAGTAGGTATGCAAGTGAGGATTCGAGAACAAAAAGAAGTGTTCACGAATTGATTCCTTTTGGTAGTTTTGTTGTCAAAATTTGCTTTCGTTCCTCATGGACATATATGTACTGCTTGTGGTTACTTGGCTACTTTTTTACTCAGAAATTCCTCAATAATTATTCAATTTGTGGGTACTTCCTAAAAATAATAGACTTCTTTCGAAACTCGCTTATGCTGAGGGATTTGAAGGAGACGCGGAACCTCGACCCGCAGCGTACTCTAATGTACGTGAGGATTCGAGTACCGCATCGACGTACAAATCACCAGCAGAAGTAGAGTTTCGAAAGAAGTCTAATGAACATATAGACTATAGAAATGAAACCTTTACAGAAGCTAGATAGAAAATGTATGCAAGGATATAGTTGAGAGGGATATGCTAAATATTTCAGCCTTTATTATCACAAAAAACGAAGCTACTAGGATTGCAAGAGCTATCAACAGTGTTAAGGACATTGTCGAGGAGGTTATTGTTGTTGATAGTGGGAGTACTGATGATACAGCACAAATTGCTAGAAATTTAGGAGTCAAAGTGATTTCTAACGGATGGAATGGATATGTTAAACAAAAGACTTTTGGTAAAAATTTATGTCAGAATGATTGGATATTAAATATTGATGCTGATGAAGAATTGTCAAAAGAATTACAGGATGAAATAGAGTTTATATTCGCTTCAAATAATCAAGATAACTATTTAGCCTATCGCACTAAAATTGTCACATTGCACCGTAATGATGATAAGATTCGCTGCTTTGCTCCTTATAATAAATGCATCAGATTGTATAATCGTAAATATAGTAGTTTTTCTGATAATAATATTACTACCCATGATTCGGTGTTATTTAATCTAAATATTAGTTTACAAAACAAAATCTATGATTTAAATGGTATAATTTATCGCAGGCTTGGCACGTCAATTGAACAACTGGTAGCTAAAGCAAATTGCTATTCCTCTGAGCAAGCAGAAAACTTAGTTAAACTAGGTAGGAGTCCATCAAAAACAAGAATTGTTACAGAAACTATGTTTTATTTTTTTAAATCATTTTTTATAAGACGATATTGGGTGTTTGGTCTTGATGGTTTTGTTGACTCTATGATTTTTGCTTTTGCACGGTTTATAAGACTTGCTAAAGCAAGAGAGTTGTTAAATAATAAAAAAGACGATAACAACATAGAAGCGTAGATTACATAATAGCCTACAATTTTTGTAAGGTTTAGTAGCAAGCTCAGCATATAGACATAAATACAGGGCAGTTTAAAAGTCGTTACCAGTGGGTGGTATAAATATATATTTAGCTGCTATCGATGTCATCCCAGCCTCGGTACGGGAAAGAAATGTTCTGAGGGGGGTGTTTATAGATTGTAGACCCTTGTTTTTGCAGGGGGTGACATCAATTCTATTACTATGACTCAAACATTTCTAGATTAGCTATAATGTATATAAGGCTACACGCTAGTTATGGTTGAAACATTTCCATGTTAGCTACATTACTACTTTCTGTAAACAAAATTAAAAAATTTCAAAATAATTACTTGCATAAAATAAAATTTTACTGTATATGTGACTAGAACACAATAAAACCGTTTGTTACGGTTCTTTTGTTATCAGAAATTATACTCAAATGATTTGAGTATAATCGAGGTTGAAAATGAATAGATTAAAGAGAAGATTAGCAATCTAATCAAAAATATGGTAAAATTCAAATGACCCTAGGGAAGATATTAATAAGTCGAAGATCCTATATATATGGACTATTATTTGTTGCAGTATCGATTGTTGTAGTGATAGTTTCTATCAAAAAAGTAGTCAGCAGACAAGCCCCAACACAGCAAGTGGACAATCAAGCTGTCGTAATTCCTGTAGAAGTGGTTAAGGCTCAATATTCAGAGGAGACAAATGATATATTGGTTACAACAGGTAAAACCTTAGCCTATGAAACACATGCAGTTAAAGTCAATACAACAGGAAGAATTAAAGAACTTGACTTGCCTATAGGTAGCTATGTTAAAAAAGGTGATATTTTAGCGGTATTAGATACCACGCAAATTGACTATCTGATTGAACTAGCAAATGAGGAGTATCGTCTTAAAGAGAAAAAAGCTAATGCGATGAAGCAGTTATTGGATAAGAACCTCATTAGATATACAGAGTATGTGAACCATAACATAGAATACCTTGATGCTAAACAAAAATATTATACATTACTTGATGAAAAAACCAATCATTATGTTGTTGCACCATTAAGTGGAATTGTTGAACGAAAACTTGTTACTGTGGGGGAGCTTGTTACACAAAAGGATAAAATAGTCGTTCTTTATGATATTCATATTATCAAGGTTGCGTTTGGTCTTGATGAAAGCGACTATCAAAAATTTAAAAGTTCGGGAGGAAGTTATGTCAACATCTATATTCCCGCTTTAAACTTAGCCCTTAAACTAAGTGATTTTAAAACTTCAGAAATTGCCCAAGATAAGAATCACTCAGTCTATATTGAGGCATTTATTCCAAATGATGATAATTCAATCATGCCGGGCTTATTTGTTAACGTAAATGTTATTTTCAATGGCAACAAGCAACGGATAAAATTGCCAAACTCAGCTGTTTTTTTTGACTCTTATTACTATGTCTATGTTATTGAGAATAATATAGCTAAAAAAGTAAGGATTGAAATAGGTGATAGTGATAGCCAAAGTGTAGAGGTAGTTAGTGGCATCAAACCCAATGACCAAGTGGTTATTTCAGGCAAGAAGGGATTGCATGACGAAGCCAAGGTTTTGATTGAAGATGAGACAACTCACTCAACAATACGAAATAGACCATAACTTATTGACGTACCGGAATCGAAACTTGACAAATTATAATAATAGTTTGGTAAATCGAGGATATTTCAATTTAATTTACAATATATTAATACTTTCTTTCATTATCGGAGAACTAAATTAAATGAATAAAAAAATTCAAAAACTATACTTTTTTATGATACTGTTATTCTGTAGTTCTGTTAGTGCTCTTGAGAATAATGATGATAACACAGCTAAACTTAAGCAATTAAACAAAATTCAAGCAGGTGCTATACAGGACCTGAGGAAGAAGGAACTTAAGCTTCAGGAAGAGTTGAAGCAAAAAGAGCAAGAACTGGAGGAATCTCAAAATATTAATGGTAGTGGTACTTCAAATAACTCAAATTCTTCATCAAATACAGGGCAAAGAACTACAGGAAGCAATAATGTTGCTCTAGAACAGTATATTGGTAGTAATAATCGTAATACTCAAGATAATGCAAGTTCTCAAATAAATTCTAAACTATCTGTAAATGATGACAAAAATCTTGATATTGTAAAAGTTCCAAATACTGCTGATTCTGTGCAGAAAACTAATCAATCACAAACTAATCAATCACAAAGTGATATAACTGGAAATTCGAACCAACAAGAAATAATGTTAGGTGATAAGAAGCAATCGAATAGTCAAATTGACCAATTGGATTCAGATGGTGAACCGCTGGAAACACGTGAAAATACTTTGAAATTTGAACTATTGCAGAGCGATATTGAAAAAGCTGAAGCAAAATTAAATGATTTGAATAATGCTTATATGGAGAAAAAATTAGCATTTGAAAAACTAGAGCAACTACAATCACAACTGCCTAAACAACCGGAGATAAAAGATCATTCATTAAATCAGCTGCAAAATCAAGAAGCTCAAAAAAATGTGGCTGCTTTACAGGGTGGTTTGCAGTTAGAGAAAGGGGTTGTTAAGGAAGAGTTAAAGACTCAGTTAGAAGAGACAGAAAAAAATACAAAAAATCAGCTGACAACACTTAGTGCAGCACAGAATTTAGAATATAATAAGTTGAATACAGATTTACAAGCTAAGTTGGATAAAGATAAAAAAGATCATGAACGAGTTCAGCAAGAATTAGTAGAAAAGGAGAAGGAAAATGAGAATTTGCAAAAGCAGATAACAACCTTAGGTAAAGATAAGGATGGCTTGGAGAAGGGTTTAGTAGATGCTAGAAATAAGGCAGCAGCTTTGACTAAAGAGAAACAGGAAAAAGATAACGAATTAAAAGGGATAAAGGATGAGTTGGCTAAAACGATAGCAGCTCACGCATTAGACAAACAAACCTTAGAGGATGGTAATAAGGAGTTGGAAAAAAACTTAGCAGATGCTAGAAAAAATGCAGAAGATTTGATTACAGCAAACGATAAAGCATTAGACGAGAAGGGTAAGTTAGCTGAAGCACTTGCGGCTCAGCAAGATACGTTAGCAAAGAATCAACAGGAACTGCTAGGTTTGAATCAAGAAAGAGAGAAGATAGCTAAAGAGCTAAAAAATTTGACTGAAGCTCAAGCAAAGAAAGAGCAGGAATTTGCAGCACAAATAGCAGCTTTGACAGAAGTTCAGAAACAATTTGTGGAAGATAAGAAGCAGTTAGATGTAAGCATTGTAGCTTTGACTGAGGCTCAGCAGGTAAAAGACCAAGCACATGAAGCAAAATTAGCAGAATTGAATAAAGAAAAAGAGCAGGCGGATAAAGATCAGAAAGTTCTAGAAGAAAAAATTGCAGCTTTGACTAAGGCAAACAATGAAGCATTACAAGTGGTACAAGATAAGTATGAATTAGCTGAGAAACAATTTGAGGAAGGTAAGAATCAGTTGGATGAAAAAATAACAAATTGGGCTAAAGAAAAAGAGCAATTGGTTAAAGCCCATGAAGAAAAGATTGAAGATGCGACTAAAGAGATTACAGCTTTGATTCAAGCTCAAGCAGAGCTGACTAAAACAAAAGATAAGGCATTAGAAGAGAATACTAAGCTAACTAAAGAGGTTGAAGCTCATAAAGTAAAAGAGGAAGAATTTAAAGTAGCAAAAGAGAGTGCTGCTAAGGAGCTAGCAGAATTTAAAGAAGCCAATGAGAAGGCTGCTAAAGAGGTAGCAGCTTACAAATTAGACAAACAAAACTTAGAGAAAGAGAATAAGTTAGTAGTGGAGAGGTTTGCAAAGGCAGAAAATGAGATAGCAACTTTGATGGAACAAAAAGATAAAGTGGCTAAAGTTAAGGAGCAGTTGGAGAATAGTTTACAAGTTGCTAATAATGAAAAAGATGCTATTCAAGATGAATTTGCTAAAGCACAAGAATCAGAAAAGTTGGCACAGGCTGAGATAGCAAAGAAACAACAGGCATTAGAATTAGCTCAGAAAGAATTAGAAATAGAGAAGAACAAATTTAAGGAAGAAAGTGAGAAGTTTGCTCAAGAAAAGGAACAGTTGAAAACAGAATTAGCAAATGCTAATCAGGATAATGAGGATTTAGACGTCAAGATAGCAGCTTTGACTCAACAAGCAAAGGAGGCAGAGGATAAGTTTGCTGAATTGGAGCAAGCTCACGAAGCTGCACAGGTTGAGATAGTAAATAAGCAACAAGAATTAGAAATAGAGAAGAGCAGGTTTGAGGAAGAAAGTAAGAAGCTACAAAAAAATATAACAGATTTAGAGGATGGTAAGAAACAGTTGGAACAGAATTTAGTAAATGCTGAAAGAAAAGCAGAAGATTTGACTGCAGCAAACGATAAAGCATTAGACGAGAAGGGTAAGTTGGCTGAAGCACTTGCGGTTCAGCAAGATACGTTAGCAAAGAATCAACAGGAATATAAAGCACAAATATCAGATATAACTAACGCAAAAGATGAGGCATTAAAAGACAAGGCTAAGTTGGATGGAGAGGTTGAAGCTCATAAAAAACAAATAGCAAATTTAACTGAAAATTATGAAGAGAAAATTGCAGATTTAACTCAAGCAAATGAGGAAATATTTGAAGATCTAGAAGCACAAGATAAGGAAATAGCAAATTTGACTGAAGAGAGTGAAGTTTATAAAAAGCAAATTGAATATCTGATTGAAGGACAAAATAGGGTTAAGGATTTAGAAGAAAAAGAACGGGAGTTAGAAGTTGCATTGGAAAAGTTGAAGGACAATAAAGGGGGCTTGGCAAATACAGATAGGGCTAATCAATCTAAAACAATTACGCAACAACAAGAGAAAGTAAGAATGATGAGGGAACAGATTAATCAAGAATTAGTAAAAGCTAAAAAAGAACTTGCAGCAGCTAATCTTTTCGCAGAGAATAGGAGAATAGAGGCTAGGGCTATAAGAAGCAGTGCTAATAGAGCAGTTACAGCAGCTAATACTTATGCAGATGGTAAGAGAATAGAGGCTAGTGGTATAAGAAGCAGTGCTAATAGAGCAGTTACAGCAGCTAATACTTATGCAGATGGTAAGAGAACAGAGGCTAGTGGTATAAGAAGCAGTGCTAATAGAGCAGTTACAGCAGCTAATACTTATGCAGATGGTAAGAGAATAGAGGCTAGTGGTATAAGAAGCAGTGCTAATAGAGTAGTTACAGCAGCTAATACTTATGCAGATGGTAAGAGAACAGAGGTTAGTGGTATAAAAAGCAAGGCTGATAGAGAGCTTAGCACAGCTAAGACTAAAGCACAGAATATTAAAAGACAGACTGAAAAAATACTTAAAGATCTTGGTACAAAACTTACAGAAGCTCAGCGTGCTGCAACTGCAGCAAATGCTAAAAAAACAAATGCTAGTGGAGGACAAGATGGGTCTGTGACTACAGCAGATGCAGGATATCAAGAATTAGTTGAAGTACAACAAAAATTAGATGCATTAGAACAAGAGATAACCACTTTAACTGATACTATTGGAGAAAAAGAACAAGAGATAACCACTTTAACTGATACTATTGAAGAAAAAGAACAAGAGATAACCACTTTAACTAATACTATTAGAGCAAAAGATCAAGAGATAAAAGAGTTAACTAACACTCATAAAGAAGAAAAGCAAAAACTTACAGAGCAGCATGATAAGGTAGTTAAAGATATGAATAAAGACTCCAAAGACAAAGCACAAGAAGTTAAAGATAAACATGATAAGGTAGTTAAAGATTTGAATAAAGGTTTCAAAGAAAAAGAACAAGAACTTAAAGAGACGAATAAGAAGATAGTTGAAGGTTTGAATAAAGGTTTCAAAGAAAAAGAGCAAGAAGTTAAAGAGAAGCATGATAAGGTAGTTGAACAGTTGGATAAGAATTTCAAAGCAAAAGAGCAAGCATTACAGAAAGGTTTAGCAGATTTGACTAAGGCTCATAAAACACAAGGACAAGAACTTGCAATATCAAAGCAGAATCTAACAAATCTGACTAACAGTTATAAACCATCAGGGCAAGTTATGGCTCAACAGAAAAAAGACGAGAAGAGGCTTCAAGAGCTGGAAAAACAAATTACAGCTTTGAAGGAAGGTCATAAAAATGAGTTGGCAAAGTATCAACAAGAAAATCAGTCTCTTAAAAGTCAAATAGCTTTGAATGAAACAAAGCAGGCAAACGATGTAGCATTAAAACAGAATATGTGTGAATTAGCTCAGCAAGGATTAGCTGGTACACAACAAGCAATGCAGAAGTTAAAACAACTGCCACTTAATCTAGACCCTATAGATGGAGATATAGCAAACAATGGCATTAAGAGATCTAAAAGATATAGTAAGAGATCTCTTAATTCAAATGATTTGCCCGATCCATTAAATAAGAAACTTGCTGCAACTAAGCTACTAGAACAACAGAGCAACGAAACTCTAGTTGTAATCCAAAAAGAATTTCCAACTGAGGTAGCTAATCCAGTAAAAATAGTAGAAACTGAAGCTCAGAATGTATTAAGAGACCAAAGTGGGGTTGTAGCATACAATACCATTAAGAAATCTAGTAGTGTAAATGATTTAAAATCACCCGATCTATCAGACAATAAACCTATTGAGACTAATATATCAGAAAAAAAACAGATCAAGAGTGAAGTTGTAACCCCAAAGAATCCTACAACTAAAGTAGTCAATTCAGTGCAAACAGTAGGAGTTGGTAGGATATCAGGAGTAAAACAGGACAAAACTCCAGTTGTAATCCAAAAAGGAGAATCCCCAGCTAAGGTAGCTAGTCCAGTAAAAACAGTAAGAACTGGAGCTAGTAACGTATTAATAGAACGAGGACAGAATGGTCCTCAACTTGCAGCCTCAAAGCGGCCTACAACTAAGGTAATCGATCCAGAAATAGTAAAAAAAGATACTGCTGTAACTAAACCTAAAATTGTAATCCCAGCTGTAACTAGAATACCAAACAATGCCACGCCACCCAAAATCCTGAACTCACTACCGAGGCAAATAGGGGTGCAGAGTCCTACTAAGAATATTAGGGATTAATATGAAAAAACTTTTATGATAAAAAAATTGTTGGAACATAGTAGCTTCTTTATTGTGATAAATATTGTGGTTGTGCTATTTGGTATATACTCATATTTGCAGCTGAAAATTCAACTTTTACCAAACATTCCTGTTTCAAATATTTACATTTCTATCGTTAACCCGAATGTAAAGCCGGACCTGATAGAGAAATATACTACCAAACCTTTTGAGGAAGTTTTTTCACATATTGATGGTCTTAAGTCGATTATTGCTATTAGTCAGTTAGGAGAGAGTAAAATAACTCTAAGCATTGCCAAAAAAGTTCCTATAGAACAAGCAATTAATCAAGTTAGAGATTTGATACTAAAAAATAAGGCTCTCCTGCCAGAGGGGGCTAAAGAGCCTATAATATCTACTGAAAGCTTTTCTGTTTTACCAATGATGTATATTGCGGTGAGTTCTAAGAACAATGTATCAGCTACTGCTGATGATATTGAGTTGATCAAAAAAAAGCTTAAATATGTCGATGGTATAGCCAATACATCTAGTTTTGGTATGACTGAAAAAGTGATCAATATCGATATTGATCCTGAAAAGATTGCAAAATATTATATTCCGTTAGATAGTATTCTTGCTTCGTTAACACTACAAAACAGTGATTTCTCTGGTGGTAAATTATCAAATCAATATAAAACAGAGTATATTTCTTTTGATACAGCAATTAATAAGTTGAGTGATTTTGGTGAAATCAATTTAGAAAGTAATAATGTTGCTATAAAATTAAAAAATATTGCCAGCATTACAATATCAGATAAAGAAGCCCTTAGCCTTGCTTATTTTGGCATGGATAAAATTGTTTTATTAGGTATTTTTGCTAAGTCGGATGCAAATCCAATCGATGTATCAAAGAGTGTAAAACATTTCCTAGAACATTATGAAAAAGCCAATCCCCAATTTATCTTTCAGGTTATTATCGATGATAGCCAAGATATTTTACAAGCATTTCAAGAAGTAAGAAAAACTTTGCTTGAATCGGTCTTGTTGGTGTCAGTAATTGTTTTACTGCTAATGGGATCATTGCGATATTCAATTATCGCAATTTGTGCAATTCCAGTTTCGCTTGCAGCTTGTTTTGTTATGCTGTACTTATGTGGTTTTACACTCAATGCCATAACAATGTTGGCTATGGTACTGGCTATAGGGTTAGTGGTTGACGACTCTATTGTAGTGATTGAAAATGCTGAACATTATTATCGGAAGAATAAAGATGCTTTAACTAGTATATTGCAAGCAATTTATAGTCTTTTTTTATCTGTTTTAATATTGATGTTTACGCTAGTAGTAATATATGTCCCTATTTTGTTTATTAAAGGAGAAGTAGGAAAAATTTTGCAGGAATTTGCTTTGTCAGTAATTGCTTGTTTAGTGATGTCCTTTATCGTTGCATTTACCTTAACACCCATATTGTTTTTAAAACTAGCAAATAATATGCATGAAAGCAAATTTGCTCAAATTGTTAATAAGACATTGGATATAATTACATACAAATATCAGGAGTCTTTATTTTTTATTATACGCCATGCTAAAGTATTTTTATCCTTGGTGACTATCGTTGTAGCGGCTGGTACATATGTTGCAGTTAACAATATGAAAATAGAAATTGAGCCATTTGAAAAAAAAGATATGCTTATACTTACTAACACCTTTATGGTTAATACCAATTTAAGTTACATCCATCACTATATGGAGAAAATTACTAAAATAATCAAAGATAATGATAATATAAAATATACTCTGAGCATTGAAGAATCACCACGTTCAACGATTTGGTTGATATTAAAAGATAAAACTAAAGCGGTACAAACATTGCATGACATTGAAGCTAAACTAGCAAAAATAGCAGTGGGTGGAGATATTTCAGTGAAATTTGCTCAAGGGAAAAATGCTGGTTCAGCAAAGGGTAACGTTGAGTTAAGCTTTTATGTCAATAACCAATCATCCATGGAGAATGCTTGGCAGGCTGTTCATTTTATACAGACTAACTCAAAAGATTTATTTACTAATGTTATAGCTATTGAGGCTTCACCTGTACAAGATTATAAAATTTGGTGTAATCAAGATAAGTTATTTAAATATGGTTTAAGTCAGAAAGATATATCAAGTACGTTAGACATTCTGTTTAATGCTAGGAAGATAGGGAGCTTTAAGCACTATGATAATAGCTATGATGTCATCGCTAAATCAGATCCTAAATTTGGCAAAACACTAAGTAATATACAAAATATGTTCATTACAACACAGAAAAATGGAGAAAACCTTATTCAGCTTAAGGATATATGTGATATTAATAGGGTGAATACCGTTAATCAAATTATGCGTTATAATGAGCAATATTCCATTGAAGTAATTGCCACTGCTAAACATGGTATTAAATTGCAGGATGCAGTTCATTTTATTAATCAGTTAAACAGCAAGTTACCAAATGATAGTGATATTAGCTATAGTGAGCAAACGCAAATACTTATTGATTCAACATCATCATTTACAGTACTAATTTTACTATCTGTACTTGGACTCTATTTATTAATGTTTGCACGCTTTAACGACTCAATTCTATCATTGTTTATTTTAGTTGGGGGAATTCCAGCCGCTTTAAGTGTAGCATTATTAAGCTTATATTTTTCTCAAGGGGGATTAAATATATATACGCAAATATCACTTATCACACTAGCAGGATTAATGACTAAGCATAGTGTGTTGTTATGTAGTGCAATGCATCAGAAGGGACAAAGAACTCTAAAAACAATAGTAACAGCGGCAACATCAAGAATCAGGGCAATTTTAATTACTTCTTTAGCTATGAGTATTGGTTTGTTGTCACTTTTCTTTGATAATGGCAACTATGCCAATAGTCGTTTTCAAATGGCTATAGTTTTGGTAACAGGGATTGTTGTTGGGTCGATATTAACACTTTATGTAACACCTTTGCTTTATGTTGGTTTTCATCAACTGTCGAAAGTTAGAAGAGCTAGGGAGCAGTAGTAAAAGCTATTAGTTTAATATATAAAAGATAGCTTTAATTATACAGGATAATGATAGCACAAATATTAACCCCACTAAGTATAATATTACAAACCAAAACCATTGTTTGGATTTTTGAGAAATAAAAATTTTTCTCAACTTACTAATACATAGGGTGATGAGTCGATTTTCCACGGAATATATAATAACAATAAGTTGTATAACCCAATATTATTGGTAAAAGTGTTGCCGCCCCTACCAACATTAGAGATTGTGATTCTGCTGCCGCTGCCGCTTGCCACAGAGATATTTGATATGGTACTATAAAAGGCCAAATACTTAAGATAAGCCCCAAATAGCCTAGAATAAAAAGTAAAACTGAGTAACAAAAAGGCTGAAATTCTTTATTCTTATAAAGAGTTGAAAGTAACCTAAATAATGTAAAAATAGTTAAAACGGGGATTAATGAGAGATATATAAAATTAGGCATACTAAACCAAAATATACGAATTCGCTCATTTAAAAACGGTATCCATAAACTTACTAAACCCATAAATAACATAACATATATTAACACGTATGATGCGGATTTACGAGCCCATATTTGGGTATTTTCGTCAGTCTTCATTATCAGCCAAGTAGCCCCAAGAAGAGCGTAACCAAATACTAGAGCAATACCTGTCATGATAGAAAAAGGTGTTAGCCAATCAAAAGCATTGCCAACAAATATCCTGCCATCAATTTTAATTCCTTGTATAAAAGCTCCTAGCATAATTCCCTGAAATAATGCAGCGATGATAGAGCCAAAATGGAAAGAGTAATCCCATATGAAACAATATTTTAGAGAGGCTTTAAATCTAAATTCAAAAGCTACTCCGCGGAAGATTAATCCCAAAAGCATTACGGTAATTGGTATATAGAAGGCTGACATTAAAACTGAATAAGCTAGTGGGAATGCGGCAAATAACCCCCCACCACCTAAAACTAACCAAGTTTCATTACCGTCCCAAAATGGTACTACAGAGTTCATCATTTTATTGCGGCAATCTTGAGTAGGAGCAAATGGGAATAATATACCAATGCCTAGATCAAAACCATCTAATAATACATAAAGAAAGATTGCTGTGGCAATTATTCCACCCCAAACCAAAGGTAAATCTATATAGGGAGCAAAATTAAGCATGGTTGATATATCCTTACTACGCTAATTCGGGATAAGAATTTGTCAATTCTTATCCCAAATTCAGTGAAATTATAGATTGCTTCGTCGACCTATGGTCTACTCGCAATGACGTTTTATAGGCGTATATGTCATTGCGAGCGAACGTACGTGAGTGTGGCAATCCATTTTGCTAAAAACATGATTTTAATCTTTTAAAATCATGTTTTTAGCTTTAGAAAGGTTTGAAATGTATTCGCAAAACCGCTTTAAGAATGCATTTTTCCTTATATTAAAGCCCATTCGGGATAAGAATTAACTAATTCTTATCCCGAATGGGGGTATATACTATAGTTGTAGTACTAGGTCCTTTTTTTATTAAAGTTATAATATAATAAATGCCTCCGCCAAATATAAAAGCATACACTATAACAAAAGCAATTAGTGAGGCAAAGATATATTGACCTAATACTGGTGAAGATACTTCAGATGTTCTGAGTATATTATATACTACATAAGGTTGCCTACCAACTTCTGTAACAAACCAACCTGCTAATATTGCTATAAAACTAGATGGAGTCATCAACATGCACCAATATTGAAACCATTTTGTATCAAATAATCTTTTACGTAAGTATAACACTAATGCAATAACCCCAGTAATTACCATTAATATACCGATTCCTACCATTACTCGGAAGGAAAAAAATACTATTAATACAGGAGGTCGATTTTCTTTTGGCCATTCTTTTAAACCTTTTACTTCTCCATCTAAGCTGTGTGTCAGTAATAAGCTAGCAACTTTTGGTATTTCTATAGTATATTTTGTCGTCTCTTCTTCTGATAAAGGCCAGCCAAAGAGTCTAAGGCCTGCTCCTTTCTCTGTGTCCCATATACCTTCTATAGCAGCAACTTTTGTCGGCTGATGTTTTAGAGTATTTAACCCATGTTGATCACCAATAAGAAGTTGTATGGGGGCAACAGCTACTGCCATTAACATTGCCATGCCAAACATGATTCTAGCATGGTTAACAAATTTTTTATGTAAAAGATAGCAGGCAGCAACACCACCAACTGCAAAAGCTGTAGTTAAATATGCTGCTACAATCATATGACAAAAACGATATGGAAATGAAGGATTAAAAATAATTTTCAACCAACTTACCGGGTATAAAATATTATCTGCTCGTACTTCATAACCAGTAGGAGTTTGCATCCAGCTATTAGCTGCAAGAATCCAAAAAGCAGAGATAATTGTACCAACTGCCACGATTAAAGTGGCAGCGAAATGCATATTTTTACTGACTCTATTCCAGCCAAATAGCATAATTCCAAGGAAAGATGATTCCAAAAAGAATGCAGTAAGCACTTCAAAACCTAAAAGTGGTCCAAGTACATTACCTACCTTATCAGAGAAACCTGACCAATTAGTACCAAATTGATAAGACATAACAACGCCTGATACCACTCCCATACCAAAAGTAATAGCAAAAATCTTAATCCAAAATTTATATATTTCTTGATAAATATTATTGCCAGTTTTAATCCATAACCCTTCTACGACAGCAAGCCAGCTAGCAACTTATCTTCGAGAGGGAGAAGTGTTTGAAGAGGTAGGAAAGTAAGGTTTATAAGGATTTTGCTATAAGATTTGTAGTCATGTAAATGATATTTTTTATTTGACAATGCTGGAATTTAGAGATATAATCTCTTTCATGTATATTACAACTGTTCCAAATAGAAATTCTCGTCCTGCAATATTGCTTCGTACCTCTTATCGCGAAGACGGGAAAGTATTAAATAAAACCCTAGCTAACTTAACTAACTGGGATGATTTACGCATTGAGGCTTTTAAGAAGATGCTGAAAGGTGAATTTGATGGTTTAGATGGTGTTCCTGAGGTTGGTGAAAGTTTTGGGACTATTTTTCTACTAAAAAGAATTGCTGATGAAATTGGTATTACTAAGGCTCTTGGTACTAGAAGCAAAGAAGCTTTATTGAGTCTATTTTTGGTTTTAGCACGCTTTGCTCACCAAGGGTCTAGACTTTCCAGCGTGAAATGGGCGAAATCGCATGCGATATCTGATGTATTATCTGTCGATTCATTTGATGAAACCCATTTATATCAGGCTCTAGAATGGTTAGAAGAGAACCAAGAAAAGATCGAATTAAAATTATTTAAAACTTATCAAAAGAAAAATAACAAGCCGCCTGTTATGCTTTTATATGACGTCACTTCCAGCTATTTCGAAGGAACAGAGAATGAACTTGCGGAATATGGGTACAATCGGGATAAAAAGAAGGGTAAAAAGCAAATAGTGATTGGTCTATTAACTGATGATCATGGCGAACCTTTGGCTGTTAGAGTTTTTAAGGGTAATAGTGCTGATCCTTCTACCATTTATGAGCAGATTGAGCTAGTAAAATCTAATTTTGGTATTAAGAATATAGTCTTTGTTGGTGATAAAGGAATGATTAAGAGGACAGGCAAAGAAGGATGGGACTATATTACAACCTTAAGTAAAGTTGAGATTGAAAGCTTAAAGAAAAGCGGAGTTTTGCAATATAGTTTTTTTGAAGAACAGCTATGCGAAGTAACCAATAATGGCAAAAGATATATTTTAAGGAAGAATGGTTCTATAGCCCGAAAAGTTGAGTTTGATAGGAATAACCGAGTTGAAAAATTGGTTGCAAAGATTGAAGAGCGTAATATATATGTATCAACCCATAAGAAAGCAAAGCTAGAACTTGGTTTAAATAATATTCAAAAAATTGCCAAAGAATGGCGGATAGATAAATTTATCAACCTAAAATTAGACGGCAACCAAATAGTGGTTGAAATTGATCAAGATAAGAAAAAAGAGTTGTTTGCTCTTGATGGTTGTTATGCGATTGAAACACAGATTGAAATTAAACTGATGAGTAAAGAATTGGTTGATAAAGCTTACCATAATTTACATGAAGTAGAATTGAATTTTAGCAGTATGAAGACAGGATTACTCGAGGTAAGACCGATCTTTTTAAGGAAAAGCAACAGAACGAAGGGACATGTATTTGTTTGCATGTTGGCATTAAAAATATGGCACTATATGAAAAATAAGTTGAAACAAGGTTGTGGCGTAACCAAGGATGGTAAATATAATGTGACCATTGAGGAAGCATTAAGAGAGCTGGATAAAGTATGTTTTTTATATTACACAATCAAGGGTTGCAAAGTTGCAAGATTACCAAAATTAAGCGAGTTTCAACAAAATTTATTCAATTTATTTGATTTAACGATGCCCCAAATGACAAAATCTGCAAAATGATAAAATAATGGTATGGATCTCCTGATATACAGAATGAAAAGCAGTTGCTAATCTTCTAAAGTTAATATTAAATATTAAAATAACAATCAGGAGGCTAAGATGGAAGTTACCACAATTGGTATAGATATTGCAAAAAGAATTTTCCAAATTCATGGTGTAGATAAAAATGGTAAGACGGTATTAAAGAAAAAATTAATGAGAGATCAAGTTTTAACATTTATGGCTAATTTACCAAAATGTTTGGTAGGGATGGAAGCTTGCGGCGGAGCTAGTTACTGGGCAAGAGAAATAACTAAATTGGGGCATACAGTAAAACTAATGGCAGCACAATTTGTCAAACCGTATGTTAAAACTAATAAAAATGATCAAGCTGATGCAGAAGCTATATGTGAAGCGGTAACAAGACCAAATATGAGGTTTGTACCAATTAGAACTGTAGAACAACAAGATATTTTATCAATTCATCGAGTAAGAGAGAGATTGGTAAAAAATCGTACTGCCCTTGCTAATGAAATTAGGGGTCTACTACATGAATTTGGTTTTATTATTCCTCAAGGGATCAATAAGGTTATGACAAAATTAACCGAGATTTTAGATGAAGGAAATTTAAGCCAGCTGGGTTATCAAACATTTAGTGAACTGAAAGAGGAATTTTTGGATAATGACAAAAAAATAAAAGAGATAGAAAAAAGATTAAAAATAATAGCTAGCAACTTAACTCAATATCAACGATTAACAGCTATACCTGGTCTTGGTTTAATTACTGCTACTGCTTTAATAGCATCAATAGGTAATGCTACAAGTTTTGAGAATGGTAGGCAATTATCGGCATGGTTTGGATTAGTGCCAAGGCAGCATTCCAGTGGAGGGAAAGATAAGTTGCTTGGAATTAGCAAGCGAGGTGATGTTTACTTGCGTACTCTATTGATCCAAGGAGCTAGAGCTGTACTAAATGCCAAGATAAGATTTACATTGGAAGAACAAAAATCTAAAAAAGATTTTAGCAAATTTACGCAGTGGATGTTTAATTTATCTGAGCGAAATGGACATAATAAAACAGTAGTTGCTGTAGCTAATAAACTGGCAAGAGTGGTGTTTGCAGTACTAAGGTCAGGGGATGATTATGTAGAGAGTAAAGTTTGTAGCACAGAGCTATTATAATTAACATAAAATAAAATAAATAGTGGTTTATTAATTAATAGGTAAACAAAGAATATGTAAGAGATTCCAACCCGGAATATGCGTGAGATAATAATATTGATGGTAAATAAGACAAACCTTAGCTTACAAAGAAACTGATGACTACAATGGCTCTTTGAAGCCGATAAAATGATAAGTATATAGTAAATTTGTAAGCCAGCGAATTCCATCAGGGCTGTAGGATAAATTACACATAATTTATTAACTATAAGCCGGATACATGTATGCATTTGCATTTTTGCTATTAGATGTTATTTTTTTCTTGCATTTTACAGGAGATTCATACATGTAGTCAGTAACAAAAATTTAATTTTCTGTCCCACACGCCGTATACTAACCTCGTTTTATGGCACAATTTTAATCCTATCCATCTCGAAGATAAGTCGCTATTTCCTGAAGATTCCCCTGTTGAATCGGAATCTGAATTGCAGTCTGACTCGTCATCAGTTGGAGCTGCCTCAGAGGAATTGCAGGGTAACGTTTCATTTACTGAGTTTACCGTTGTCTCCATAGGTAAATTAAAACTTTTTTCTTCAGTTGACTCAAGCTTTGGTAAACTTTTTTTACCTGAACTTACCGTTATCTCCGGCGATGAATCAAAGCTTTGCTCCGTAGTTGACTCAACTTCTGACAAACTTTGTTCACCTCTTTTTGCCGTTACCTCAAGCGGAAAATTAATGTTTTGTTCCTCAGTTGATTCAGGCTCTGACACGGTTTGTCCACAGACTTGCCCACAATATCTAGATATTATAGATATATTATAGATAGATGCGTTTTTTTGAAAATTTTTTACAGTTGGGTGGTAATTTTTTTCAGGTTGAGCTGAAATTTTTTGATGGCTAGATTGAATATTTGTACGATTAACGTGATAAGAAGTATCATTAGCTTTACGAAAATTTATAAATTTCTTAAGAAGTTTGATAGATAAAATATTACGGCATTTTAGGTTATGTTTGACCGTAGTAATCAAAGTGTGATAAATGAACCCACTTGTTTGTAATTCTATTAGACATTGTTTAACCCGTCTTTGACAAACTCCTAGCTCTTTCTCGAAAAAATGATAGCCTTCTTGTAATTCTTGTGTATTGTTATAGCTATCAGTTTTCGTGCAAGAAACTATCAACGATAAAAGTTGACGAGAAGTTTTACTTAATTGTTTACCACAATTATTGGTAAGGCTTCTCCATTCAGGTGGGACAAAATTACCGACTATATTATAGAAAATAGTGTCAGGATTTTCAATTAAGTTGTCGGAAAAAATTAACGATTCTGTCATATTTCCTCCCCGTGAAAAACGGTTAAAAATAGACTATTTTGTAGGTCAAATTTCAGGAAATTTGTCTGAGAAGTTACATATGAATTACATATGGAATTTTTAGCAAAAGTTAGAAAACCTTGGAAGTGGCATAAGTATTGGTGGAGACGAAGGGAATCGAACCCCCGACCCTCTGCGTGCAAGGCAGATGCTCTACCCCTGAGCTACATCCCCAAACCATATTAATGATAGGTAGCTTATATACCTTTTTACATGTAAGGTCAACAAACTTGTTTGAAAACTTAATATTTAGGCTAAATTTTTGTTCTGTCCCAAGGTAATGCCTTGCCATCAGATCCAAGTACCAAATCTCCTGATACATCATATTCTGCTGCCAAAAAAGAAGATTTACCGGATATAAGTTTTACAGGTCTAATTTTTTGTCCATTATGAAAATACTCCTTTGCCTGTTCTCTAGAGGTTGGGTTATTTTTAGACGCTGTTTTAGCTTTTGACATATATGTAATAATCTCAAATATTTTTCTATAATATACAAACCTAAGTACAAAATATCTTACCTTTTGTCAAGAAAAAGCTGTGAAATGATGTAATAGTGAATTATAGTGCATCAATACAATTATATCATATTTTATTAAACCACTAAGATGTTTAAAATACTTCCAAAAACATTTTATGAAAGAGATACGCTTATTGTCTCACAAGAGTTACTTGGAAAGGTTTTGTGCTTTGGTAATATAGAAGCACGAATTATTGAAACAGAAGCTTATGTTGGAGAAGATGATCCTGCTTGTCATGCAGCAAAGGGTATAACGCCCCGTACAAAGATTATGTATGGTTCTGCAGGTTATGCATATGTATATTTGATTTATGGTATGTATTATTGTTTAAATATAGTAACAGAAAAACAGGGATTTCCAGCTGCTGTATTAATTAGGGGGGTGTATCAATATAGTCCTTTACAAGTTTTACTTGATGGACCTGGTAAATTATGTCGTACTCTTGGAATTAATAAAACCCAAAATGGTCAAGATGTAACTAGTAATAAGTCTTTTTGTATTATTGATGTAGGTAGTACTCCTAAATTTATTAGTACTCCTAGAATTGGTATTAGCAAAGGTACAGACAGACTTTGGCGTTATTTAGAGGTATAATTTGGTGTGTGCCATCGAAGACGTAGGGGTGGACAATGTTTTACATCGAACTCAGGTTAAATTATAATGAATCTACAAGACCCAAATATTTCAAAGAGTCAAGCTACTTTGCCTAAGGTTACCATATACACTGATGGAGCTTGTTCAGGTAATCCTGGACCAAGTGGCTGGGGGGCATTATTACAGTTTCATGGAGATAGTGTAGAGCTAGACCCAAATGCTTTAAAAAATTGGTATAACAAAAAAAAGTTAAACGAGTTAGATATATGTGAGAACTCTACGAAGTTTCATGATAGCTTTTCTTTAAAGCAGAAGAGTATATTTGGTCATGAACTATATACCACTAATAATCGCATGGAAATGACAGCAGTAATTGAAGCATTAAAAGTTCTTAAAAAATCATGCTATGTAGAACTTTACACAGATAGTAAGTATTTACAGCTTGGAATAACACAGTGGATTAACACATGGATAAAAAATAACTGGCATAAAAACAACAATGATCCCGTCAAGAATGTTGATTTATGGAAAAAATTGTACGAAGAGTTAAGTAAACACTATATTATTTGGAATTGGGTTAAAGGTCACAATAATAATGAAGGTAATGAAATGGCTGATAGGCTAGCTGTGCAAGGAAAAGAAACTGCTATAAAAATACTTAAATGTCATTCATAGATAATTTTTTTATATCTATTTTCTCTAAGGAAATTGGAAAAGATCAATTTGGTAACAAATATTATCAAAGTAAAAAGCAGAATTATTTAGGTCAAGCTAGAAGACAAGTGGTTTATAAAGGTAAAGTGGAAGCATCGAAAGTTCCTCCTATGTGGCATGCTTGGTTGCATTATATGACTAATGAAGTACCAAATAACAATAATAAATTTGACTGGCAACAAAATTATCTCCCTAATATCACTGGCACTAGCTTATCTCATAACCTAATAAGAAATAGTACAACTGAAGCTAAATATAGTAGCTGGAAACCTTTAGATAAATCAAAATAATGAAACAGAATGTTATAGAAACTTTAGTTGGCTTTATAGTAATACTAGTTGCTTTAGCCTTTTTTGTTTTTGCTTATAAAATTGGTAACTCATCAAAAGTTGAATCTGGGTATATAGTTAAGGCAAATTTTCAGAATGCGGAAGGGATAGTTCAAGGCAGTAGCGTGATGTTAGCTGGTATAAAAATCGGATCAGTAACTAACATAACTCTAGATAAAACTAGCTTTTTTGCTTTATTAACCCTTAGCATCAATAATGATATAAAGTTACCTAAAGACACTAGTATAGCAATAGTCACAAGTGGAATACTTGGTAGTAGATACATATCCGTAACTCCCGGTTCATCTGAAGAAAATTTGGCTGGAGGTGATCAGATAAAATACACCCAGTCAGCAGTTAATATTGAATCCTTAATAGGTAAATTAATTTATTCCTTTGGTAGTGGCCGTAAGTAATCTACGCGAATTAGGGATAAGAATTTGTCAATTCTTATCCCTAATTCGGTGAAATTATAGATTGCTTCGTCGACCTACGGTCACAACTGTTGAAAGTTTACAAATACCTATACCACAGCGTCTATTAGCGAGCGTAAGCGAAGCAATCTAGGAAACAATCTATAGATAAATGATGTTACTGGATTGCTTCGTCGGCCTTACAGCCTCCTCGCTAATAGACGTATAGGGAAGCTGTATTTACTAACTTTCAACAGTTGTGAACCTACGGTCTCCTCGCTACTCATCTTCGAGATAAATATGAGCAGAAATTATGCTATAGAACGTGAGTATTATGCGACGAGTGGAGTGTAGAATTAAATTCTCGTTACTGACTACATGTATGAACCTCCTGTAAAATGCAAGAAAAAAATAACATCTAATAGCAAAAATGCAAATGCATACATGTATCCGGCTTATAGTTAATAAATTATGTGTAATTTATCCTACAGCCCTGATGGAATTCGCTGGCTTACAAATTTACTATATACTTATCATTTTATCGGCTTCAAAGAGCCATTGTAGTCATCAGTTTCTTTGTAAGCTAAGGTTTGTCTTATTTACCATCAATATTATTATCTCACGCATATTCCGGGTTGGAATCTCTTACATATTCTTTGTTTACCTATTAATTAATAAACCACTATTTATTTTATTTTATGTTAATTATAATAGCTTTGTGCTACAAACTTTACTCTCTACATAATCATCCCCTGACCTTAGTACTGCAAACACCACTCTTGCCAGTTTATTAGCTACAGCAACTACTGTTTTATTATGTCCATTTCGCTCAGATAAATTAAACATCCACTGCGTAAATTTGCTAAAATCTTTTTTAGATTTTTGTTCTTCCGATGTAAATCTTATCTTGGCATTTAGTACAGCTCTAGCTCCTTGGATCAATAGAGTACGCAAGTAAACATCACCTCGCTTGCTAATTCCAAGCAACTTATCTTTCCCTCCACTGGAATACTGCCTTGGCACTAATCCAAACCATGCCGATAATTGCCTACCATTCTCAAAACTTGTAGCATTACCTATTGATGCTATTAAAGCAGTAGCAGTAATTAAACCAAGACCAGGTATAGCTGTTAATCGTTGATATTGAGTTAAGTTGCTAGCTATTATTTTTAATCTTTTTTCTATCTCTTTTATTTTTTTGTCATTATCCAAAAATTCCTCTTTCAGTTCACTAAATGTTTGATAACCCAGCTGGCTTAAATTTCCTTCATCTGAAATCTCGGTTAATTTTGTCATAACCTTATTGATCCCTTGAGGAATAATAAAACCAAATTCATGTAGTAGACCCCTAATTTCATTAGCAAGGGCAGTACGATTTTTTACCAATCTCTCTCTTACTCGATGAATTGATAAAATATCTTGTTGTTCTACAGTTCTAATTGGTACAAACCTCATATTTGGTCTTGTTACCGCTTCACATATAGCTTCTGCATCAGCTTGATCATTTTTATTAGTTTTAACATACGGTTTGACAAATTGTGCTGCCATTAGTTTTACTGTATGCCCCAATTTAGTTATTTCTCTTGCCCAGTAACTAGCTCCGCCGCAAGCTTCCATCCCTACCAAACATTTTGGTAAATTAGCCATAAATGTTAAAACTTGATCTCTCATTAATTTTTTCTTTAATACCGTCTTACCATTTTTATCTACACCATGAATTTGGAAAATTCTTTTTGCAATATCTATACCAATTGTGGTAACTTCCATCTTAGCCTCCTGATTGTTATTTTAATATTTAATATTAACTTTAGAAGATTAGCAACTGCTTTTCATTCTGTATATCAGGAGGTCCATACCATTATTTTTTCACCTGTGGAATTTTATAATAAAGAAATACTGATAAAAGTGTACTTTAATGACAAGAGTTTTTATTTGAAACAAAACAATGGTAATACACATAAGAAGCATTATGTTGACTAATTTTTAGTATGTCAAGTAGAAAAGTGATGTTTACATGACTACAAACTTCATGCCAAAACCACTGCAAACCTGATTCTTTAGACGTTTTAAGCACTTTTTTGTCTCGAAGATGAGTCGCTAATAGACGTTTTATAGACGTATATGTCTATTAGCGAGCGAACGTATGTGAGCATGGCAATCCATTTTGCTAAAAACATGATTTTAATACATGATTTTAAAAGATTAAAATCATGCTTTTAGTTTTAGAAAGCTTTAAAATGCATTCGCAAAACCGCTTTAAGAATGCATTTTTAAGTAATATTTTTGAATTATGACAAATAACCTATTAGTGTAGCTCGAAATTAGTGTATACTGCAAAAATATTGAGAATTGATGAATTATATTGTCAATGTTTTTGTTATGAAATAAGTTATGATTATAATGTTTGAATTAATTTATTCACTAACTTGTCTTAGGTTTTACAAGTAGTGGGGATGTACAATGTTTAAGTTAGCTAATATATTAAATATACTAAAATCACCTTCTGATGCAGTAGAGGATCAAAGCGTTCAGTCTAACAACTTTGTTAAAGCTACTAGGAATTGGTATGAGGAAAGATCTGATAGGTTAATTGTACAACGTAATATCTTGTTGGTATTATCTATATTACTAATAATACTTATAATGGCATCTATAGCAGCGGTAACTATAGTGGTAAATTCAAGAGAGTTTAGCCCTTTTGTTATCCAAATTGATGATAGTACGGGGATGGCAACGATTGTAAATCCAATATCTTCGGAGATACTAAACGGTGACGAGGCACTTTCAAGGTATTTTATTAAAAAATACCTCATAGCTAGAGAAACATATAATCCTGTTGATTTTGATACTGAAGCAAGGAAAAGCGTTAGATTATTATCTTCAAGTCCAGTATATTATAACTATCTAGGATATATACAAAATAAAGATGTAAATCCAGTTTTAATATATGGTCAAAACAACACAACTTTTTTGGTAATTAAATCTTGGTCAGGAGTAGAAAAAAATAAATATATGGTTAGGTTCTCTATTAATGAAACAACAGGCAATAAAACGGTTTTCAATAAAATAGCTGTGGTAAGTTACGCATATATTCCAATGGAATTAACAGATGCAGATCGAGATATTAACCCAGTAGGTTTTCAAGTTAATGATTATAGGGTAGATGATGATAATAGCTAGACTTCTTTTCGTAGCGGCAATATTATTACATTCGGTTATTGCCAACGCTTGTGCAGGTAATATGCATATAGATAATGATGTAGATGATCTAGCCATAACTACTGATAACAGAATTAAAACTTATATACATAATCCTAATGAAGTTTATTTATTAGTTCTGCATTTTGGTTTTCAGTCAAGTATAGAATTTGCCAAAAATGAGGAGATACAAAATATTGTTCTAGGAGAATCCTATGCTTGGAAAATGACCCCGTTGGCAAATAGATTATTCATTAAGCCATTGGAAAAAAACATTAGAACAAATATGACTATCATAACTAATAAAAGGACTTACCAATTCGATGTTGTATCCAAAGAATTGGAAGAAGGTCGTGAAAAAGACTTGGTATATGTAGTTAGGTTTTATTATCCTAAAAAAAGGTTTAGTACTTCACAATAATACCTCAATTCGGGATAAGAATTAATTAATTCTTATTCCAAATTCGCGTAATAATGATATTAATTTACTATGGCAAAGCAAAATAATACCTCTTCTCAAATCAGTACACAGAGTGCAGAGGAACAAGACATACCAGAAGTTCAAAATGAGCTATCAAAAGTTGCCACTAATCCTAAGCAAAGCATTCTGATTCTACTTGTCATTTCTGCTGTCTTTATATTTATTTTTTTTAAACTTTTTATTGCTGATAATAAACCAGCTGAGGTGGTAGCTCCATCAGCACCTACTGATATTACTAAACCGACACAAGATAATTCTAAAAATCTACCAGAGATTCCAAAATTACCAGAAGCACCTAAACTCGAAACACCTGTGGAGCCTCCACCACCTCCACCACCTCCTCCCCCTAAAGTTGCTGATGTGCCAAAGCTTCCTTTACCTACTACTTCAGTAGATAATAATAATGCTGACAAAAGTGCTGATAAAGCTTCTCTTCCTTCCGTTGTATCATCACCCCTTCCTGGAGGAATAGCTGAAAGTGACGAGGAAAAGAAACGCCGTGAAGCAAAGAGAAAATCTTCTATAGTATTAATTGCAGGAGTTCCAGAGAAAAAAACACCAAGTCAAATTGCCGAAGAAGCAAATTTTCAAGATCGTGGAGATATGGCATTTGTTCTTGGTCGTGGTAAGATAATTGAAGCGGTACTAGAGACTGCTATTAATACTGACTTAGGTGGGGAAGTAAGGGCAATAATTAGCAGAGATGTATTTTCTGAAAGGGAAAAGATTATTTTAATTCCTAAAGGATCAAAGATTTTTGGTGCTTATACAACTGGTATTGATGGAGCGTATGGTCGAATTGCAATAATATGGAATCGTATTGATCTATCAAACGGTTATACCATTACCTTAGATGCTATAGCTGTTGATAATCTTGGAAGGAAAGGTGAGCAAGGAAGAGTAGATAATAAATATAAAGAACGATTAACCAATGCTGTATTATTATCGGCATTTAATATTGGACTTGCCAATGCCCTTGACAAAGTGGTAGCTCCCCCAGTTAATTCACAAGCTGCTGCCGCTAATGCTGCTGTTGCTGCTAATATACAAAGTTTAGCACAAAGTATTAATAATGGTCCTGGTACTGAGGATGTTAAAATTTCACAGATATGTTTTAGTGTCATGAACGCCATTCCCGACAAGACCTCAGCAGCCTATATTTCCATGATGCAGGCTTGCAATACTGCACAAAATCCAACTGGATCACAGCCTGGTCAAAGGATTGTTGCATTAATGACTGCAGTAACTAATGCAGCAGCTAGTTTGCTAACTAGCACTGCAACTGCTAGCACTCCAACCCAAGCACAAACAGCTTCAAAAAAAGCTTTTACTGATATCAGTGATACTATGAAATGTATGATTCAGCAACATGAATTTAGACCAACTATTACCATAGATCAAGGTACGGTAATTAAAATTTATGTCAATAAAGATTATAAATTTCCTCAATCTGTACTGAGAAAATCAAGATTGATAAAATGAGTGATAATTTTGCTGCATTAGAGACTTTTCTATTACCATTTAAAGAACTGTTCGCAGAAGATGGTGTCAATGAGATCATGGTAAATAAACTAGGAGAAGTATGGGTTGAGAAGAAAGGAGATTTGTTTTGTAAATCAGTACCTGAACTTGATTTTGAACATCTTATATCGCTTGGTAGGCTTGTAGCTCAGTCAACTGATCAGACAATTTCTGAGGAGAAACCTTTACTCTCTGCATCCCTACCAAATGGCTATCGTATCCAAATAGTATTTCCTCCTGCTTGTGAACCAGGTCATGTCGGATATGCTATCAGGAAAGGTAGTACAATGAACCTTACACTAGATCAATATGCCAAGCTGGGAGCTTTTGATTCAACATCTACTGGAGAATTAATTGACGAGAATGCAAAAATCTTAAATAATTATTTAAAAGAAAATAAAATAAAAGAATTTATTCGACATGCTGTAATTTCTAAAAAAAATATTATTATTAGTGGTGGTACATCAACTGGTAAAACAACCTTTACTAACGCTGCTTTAGCAGAAATTCCAAATAGCGAGCGATTAATTACTGTTGAAGATGCTAGGGAGGTAATCTTAGCAAATCACCCTAATAAATTACATCTCCTTGCTTCAAAAGGGGGGCAAGGTCGTGCAAAAGTTACTACTCAGGATTTGATTGAAGCATGTTTACGTCTAAGACCTGACAGAATTATTGTAGGTGAACTTAGAGGAGCTGAGGCATTTAGTTTCTTACGAGCAATTAATACAGGCCATCCTGGCTCTATATCTACTTTACATGCTGATGCACCAGCAATGGCTATAGAACAACTTAAGCTAATGGTTATGCAAGCTAGTTTAGGCATGCCACCAGAAGAAGTGAAAAAATATATATTAGCGGTCGTCGATATTGTGATACAATTAAAACGTGGTAGTGGTGGGAAGAGATATGTCTCAGAAATATACTATAGTAAGAATAGGCAAGACTAATGATGGGATTGGAGAAAATAGTAAACATTATCCGTAACCTCTTAGGTCATTTTATAATACACCCTTTGGTAGTATTTTGTACGATATGGATTAGTGGAGTGCTAGTTGCATTTACTACTAACGAGATTAGAGCTATAAATGTTGACTTAACAGCCATAGATATAGCTTATAAGTGGACTTATTGGCTAATTAGTGTATGGTCGCAATTAACTTTTCAAGCATATAACTACTTAAAAGTTAAGTTAATATTATCCCTTACTATACCGACAATTACAGTTATCATATTTTACTGGAAAAATTTTAAAAGAATAAAGAATTTACAATTTTTTATTCAACCGGAAAAAGTTTATGGAGATGCTAGTTGGGCTACTGAAGCTGATGTAGATAAAGCCGGTCTACGTTCAAAGCATGGTATGTTGCTTGGCACCAATAGCGGAGGATATTTTGTTGCTGATGGATTTCAGCACGCTTTGCTTTTTGCCCCAACCGGTTCAGGTAAGGGTGTAGGATTTGTAATTCCTAATTTATTATTTTGGGAACACTCTATTATAGTACATGACATTAAGCTAGAAAATCATGGTCTTACAAG
The DNA here is from genome assembly GCF_964031105.1 of Candidatus Tisiphia endosymbiont of Myopa tessellatipennis. Classification (NCBI taxonomy): domain Bacteria; kingdom Pseudomonadati; phylum Pseudomonadota; class Alphaproteobacteria; order Rickettsiales; family Rickettsiaceae; genus Candidatus Tisiphia; species Candidatus Tisiphia endosymbiont of Myopa tessellatipennis. The sequence continues at coordinate 899,910 of NZ_OZ035005.1, forward strand.
TGGCTGGCGACAGAAACAAGGACAACGAGTATTTGTTTGGGAACCTTCCAATCCTGATGGGATAACTCATTGTTACAATCCTATAGACTGGGTAAGTACCAAACTAGGTCAAATGGTGGATGACGTACAAAAAATCTCAAATCTGATTATGCCTGAAAAAGATTTTTGGAATAATGAAGCACGCAGTTTATTTCTTGGTGTGGTACTATACTTAATTGCTGATCCGACAAAAACTAAATCCTTTGGCGAAGTGGTCAGGACAATGCGTAGTGATGACGTGGTGTACAACTTGGCAGTAGTTCTAGATACTTTAGGCAAGGTAATACATCCTGTGGCCTATATGAATATTGCTGCATTTCTACAAAAAGCAGATAAAGAGCGTTCAGGTGTTATCTCTACAATGAACTCTTCTTTAGAATTATGGGCAAACCCGCTAATCGACTCAGCTACTGCATCATCTGACTTTAATATACTTGAGTTTAAGAAGATTAAAACAACAGTTTATGTTGGTTTAACTCCTGATAATATACAGCGTTTACAAAAATTGATGCAGGTTTTTTACCAACAAGCTACGGAATTTTTAAGCCGCAAAATGCCTGATTTAAAAGAAGAACCTTATGGGGTTATGTTCCTGCTTGATGAATTCCCTACTTTAGGCAAAATGGATACATTTAAGGCTGGTATCGCATTCTTCAGGGGATATAGAGTTCGCCTATTCTTGATTATACAAGATACTCAACAGCTCAAAGGAACTTATGAGGATGCTGGAATGAACTCGTTCTTGTCAAATGCTACATATCGTATTACTTTTGCAGCTAATAACTATGAAACAGCTAACCTGATATCACAGCTAGTGGGTAATAAAACAGTTGAACAACGATCTTATAGTAAACCACTATTTTTTGATCTTAATATTTCAACAAGAACGCAGAATGTATCACAAGTTTCCAGGGCTCTGCTTTTACCTCAAGAAGTAATTCAATTACCAAAAGATGAACAAATCGTTTTAATTGAATCTTTTCCACCTATTAAATCTTTAAAAATTAAGTATTATGAGGATAAGTTCTTTACAAATAGGTTATTACCGCCTACATTTGTTCCAACTCAAAAACCTTATGATCCTAATAAAAATAATGTAGATGAGGAACAAGACAATACAGATTCTACTACTAAAGAAGATTAATTTTTTAAGTAAGAAATAAGATAAAACTCTATGCGTTCAGCCATTATTGATATTGGCTATAATGCCATAAGAGCTGTAGTTTATGAATGTGATAGACTTGGAGCTCCAGAAATTTTCAATGATAAATTTAAAAGTGATATTATCAATTTACTTAATCTAGATGACCTAGAAGTAAAGCATCAAGTATATCTGTCACTACAATATTTTGTACATATTTTTGATAGGTTATCAGTAACAGATGTTAAATGCGTTGCTACTGCTGTACTTAGAGGGCATCCAAGAGCTGAAGAATTTAGAGAAATAGTTAAAAGAAAATTTAATATTAATATTGAAATTATTTCTGGTAATCGCGAGGCCTATCTTACAGCTGCTGGATTAATTTCTGGTATCAATGATGCTTGTGGCATAGCAGCAGACCTAGGTGGAGGTAGCCTTGAACTTGCCCAAATCAAAGACAAAAAAGTGGGAATCTTAAAGTCTCTACCTTTAGGCACTAGCTTAATCACTAATAATCATTTTGACGATATTAATATAATTAGCCAAATGATCAACAAAGAGTTTGGAGAGCTATACTCAAATCATTCGGGTATACAACAATGTCAACAAGGGTATCATTGTCCAAACTTATACTTAATAGGAGGAGCTTTAAGGCTAATTGGACTTTCTTACATGGAGTTTGTTCATTATCCTCTTAAGAACTTACATAACCTTGAAATAAATCGTAGAGAATTTGAACTATATCTCGAAAAATTGGCTCATGCTCATAGTATGAGAACACAATATAAATCAAGAATTCATTCTAACGCAATTTTGGTGGCAAAATCTATGCTGAATGTCTTTTTACCTGAAAAGGTAATAATTTCAAATTATGGTTTAAAAGAAGGTGTTAGATTTGCTTGTCTCCCTAAAGAAGAACAGGAGAAAGATATTATTTATGAAAGAATCAAGACATTAGTAAATTTTGATGAAACTACTTATAATATCAAAAATTATACAGAAGTCATTAAGCCTATCTTAATTCAACCAGATACAACAACAATTAGTATAATTACTTTGGTCATAATGCTTGCACAATATAATAAAAATATCGATAAAACTCTTCGCTCTAATTTTATTGTTGAATTTATTTTAGCTTCAGATATTCCTTTTAGTCATCGTCAAAGGTTGATGCTGAGTATTGCTCTTGCACTTACCTATACAACAAGAAGTGATACATATATTAATAGATTAGCAAAAAGAATGATTAATTCATACGATTATTGTAACAGTCATATAATAGGTAATTTTATAAAAATTGCTAGGGAAATTGATGGACCAAGATTTCAGTCACCATCTTTTTCTCTTGAGTTAAAAGATAATAGATATATTGAAATTTCTACACTAAATATTTTACCAAAAGCGGTGTTTGAAAAAGTGTGCGAACGTCTGAAAGCTATAGGTTTCGCCCGAAAAATATTTATTGAAATAAAATGATAACAGTCTTATATTGCAAGTGTACAAGCTTTTTTAGAGTACGCGAGTCCCTCATTGTCAAAAAACAATTCTTCAAAGCAGAAGAGTATACAATAAATTAATACAACTACTTTTACATAATACGTCAGGAGATATATATGTTTATAGAAAATGCCTACGCAGATAACAACGATACAATATCAATAACAGAAACTGAAGAAGTAGCTCCAGTAGCTGAACCATCATCTACTCAATCAATATTAACAAGCCTTGTACCGATGGTATTAATCTTCGTTGTATTCTATTTTTTTCTAATTAGACCACAAGATAAACGTCGTCGTGAGAAAGAGGCTGTAGTTGGTAGCGTTAAGAAAGGAGAAGAGGTGGTAACTAATAGTGGAATCTTCGGAGTGGTAAGTAAGATTAACGATGCTGACAACACGGTAGATCTTGAAATAGCTGAAAATATACGAATCAAAATTCTGAAATCTTCAATACTTGATATTACAAGTCGTCACAAAACAGAAGTTACTGCCAAAGGTAAAAAAGATAAAGGGAAATAAGCTGTGTATAATATTCCTAAATGGAAAATATTCCTTTCTATTTTATGTACAATAGCAGCCTTTATTTGTGCTTTACCTAATTTTACAACTATAGATTCTAAAATACTGCCAAACCATAAGGTGAATCTTGGTCTTGATTTGAGAGGTGGTGCTCATCTATTGCTAGATGTAGATTTTGATAGTTACTTAAATGATGTAATGGACAGTTTAGCTGACCATTTACGAAAATATTTACGGGAAGATAAAATAGGTTATAAAAATCTTGTTGTTAAGAACAAGGCGGTGCAGTTTGAATTGAGAAACCTAGAAGATTATAAACAGGTCAAAAAGATATTAGGTAAAGTCGACCGAGAAATTACTGTGGAAAATGATAATACTAATATTAAGCTTAGCTATGGTGATTCGAAGCTTGCTGAATTAAGGTATCAAGTTATTGCCCAATCAATTGAAATAATCAGAATGAGAGTGGATAGCACCGGCACAACAGAACCTAACATACAAAGGCAAGGTGATAAACATATATTACTGCAAGTACCAGGTGAGGAAAATCCACAACAACTCAAAAATATTCTTGGCAAAACTGCAAAACTAACCTTTCATTTAGTAGATGAAACTGCCAACATACAACAAGCATTAAATGGACATTTACCCTTTGGTTCAATTTTAGTGAAAGGGGAAAATGAAAATAAGCAAGAATATTACGTAGTTGTTAAGAAAAAAGCTATTGTTAGTGGTGACCAGCTAACAACCGCCCAAGCTTCTTTCAATCAAAATTCCCAACCTGCTGTTGCTTTTTCTTTTAATAATCTTGGTAGTAAATTATTTGCAGAAATAACCAAGAATAATTCTGGCAAGAGGCTTGCTATCGTGCTTGATAACAAATTATTAAGTGCACCAGTAATTAATGAACCAATTCTTGGAGGAAGCGGTATAATTTCAGGTAATTTTACTGTTGAATCAGCAAATGAATTAGCGTTATTACTTAGAGCTGGTTCGCTGCCAGCCCCTTTAAAAATAATAGAGGAAAGAACCGTAGGACCAAATCTTGGAGCAGATTCAATAGAGGCAGGCAAGAAAGCAGGTATGATTGGTTTTGTTAGTGTGGTAATATTCATGATTTGGTCTTACGGAATTCTTGGCATTTTTGCCAATATAGCATTAAGCCTAGCTTTACTTTATATTTTAGCGTTATTGTCACTTTTTCAAGCTACATTAACTCTGCCAGGAATTGCTGGTATAATCCTAACGATTGGTATGGCAGTTGATGCCAATGTACTCATTTATGAAAGGATAAGGGAAGAACTTAAAAAAGGTGCATCTAATCTATATGCCATAAGGATGGGATTTGAATCAGCTTTTTCTACAATCCTTGATTCAAATGTTACAACTTTGATTGCAGCATTTTTACTTTTTATATTTGGAGCTGGAGGTATAAAAGGTTTCGCAGTAACACTAACTATTGGTATAATATCATCTATGTTCTCTGCGATTATTATTACTAAGTTGTTGATTGATACTTGGATTAAGTATCAAAAGCCCAAAAATCTAGGGTTATAATTAAACGAAGAAAATTATATTATGCTTCAAGCCTTAAAAAGAATGCTACTATCTGTTGTAACAGTTGCCCTAACTACCAGCGTAACATACGGGGATTATAAACATTCATCAGAACTTTCAGGATTCGAATTAGCTGCTAGCAAATTAGGTTTTACCTCACCAACCCAGCAAGAAGCTTTGTTAAAGATTTTTTATCTAGCTGGATATTTTGAACCACAAAAATTATGGCACGATCTAGTATGTTTTGACAAGACTAATGCAGACAAAATATTTCGTTTGATTCAGGGCAGTTTGGCTAAAGCTGGTGCTAATCAAAACGCTCCTAGTAAATTCAATGCTAAATCATTGCGTAAAAATTTATTTAAATCTATTAATGAGATAAATGTACGAAATATTGAAGATTGGTTACTATTTGTTGCTCAGGATGCGTTTGATCTTAATCTTGGTCAGGAACGGAATGAACTGACCACTAAAGATTGGATGACTAAATATAAGTCTCAATATATTGTAGATGCTAGACAATTGGGACTTATTAATGAAATAAAACCTCACTATCAAGAATATGATGAAGCTTGGATTGCCGGGGCAGCTAGAATTAGGTTATTGACACGTATAATCTATTATAATAAATTAACAGAACAAATTAAAGTTAACGGATTAGTACTAGTATTAACAGGAGCAAGACCCTTATGGGCTAATCTCGATGGCATTAACCCCAAAACATACACTGAATTGCTAGAAGCATGGCAAGGAAAGGCAGATATTAATAGATTGGATACTGTACAATTAGTTGGAAATGATTCAGCTTGTATTGAGGAAGGTGAAAGATATATCGAGTCTCTTGCTAAAGATTACGCTATTAAGTTAAATAAAGCTCAGCCATTTATTCAATATAAAACACAAGAAGAATGTCCATTAGGTCTTTTTCCTAGAAGATTCTATCCTAATTATGCAAGCAGCAATGAGAGAAAACTCACAGAAGACCTGATGAGTAGTGACCTAGTAAACAAGTTCCTTAATAAGGATCAAGTTAAACGTACTGAAATAATCAATACTAAAGTAGGCAAGAATAACGAAAGACCTGATACAGCCACTACTGCTCATGATGCAGCAGTTAATTTTGCTGAAAGAATTTTAAGTAGAAAATTTGGTAGACAAAAAGACTTTGTTATTTTATTTGTCAGTAATAATCCTCATATTGAACGCCAAACAATTGTTACTCAAAGAGAAGTTGATAAAGTATTACAACAATATGGATTAGATAAACAGGGTTATCATATTAAAATTGCAGGAATAGGTGCTAGTGCCGTACCGGATATTCCAATTATTCATTCTGAACTGGGTAAGTTGATAACGGCAAAATGGATAAATAAAAATCTACTAAGCACTGATAAATTTGGGCATTCTATTGATCAATTAATGTTCCAAACTCGTAAATGCCCTGATCCTAAATCAATACCTCCAATACCAAAAATTAAAGAAATATAATATAGGACTAATTGAAGGCATAATTGGATATTTGATTAATTGGGAGTGCCTACGAATTGAATAATTTTTCAGTAAAAAATAGATATCTTTGGCAAACTAGCTTATGCTGAGGAATTTAAAGAAGCCACAAAACCTCGACATGCAGTGGACTATGATGTACGTGAGGAGCAAAGTACCGGTAGCACGAATAAATTACCAGCAGAAGTAGAGTTTGCCAAAGATATCTAATGTAGCTGAGTACTACAAACAGTACGCAAATATATGTGAGGAACGAAAGCAAATTTTGACGACAAAATTACTAAAAAGAATCAATTACAGGCATGCCCTAGTGGACAATTGTAGAACCCAAACCGAAGTAAGAAATGTGATAAACCAGCATTCTTATCGTGCATTTGTATAGATGTATCAATTTAATTAATCTTTAGGAGGATATTGCCTGAATAATTTTAGAGTTTAGATTGCAATATGCTTTTGACTCCTTTTGAAAAAAAATTATTGACTCTAATGTGACTAGAATCCTAACCTAATCACACTAAAAGCTAATTAAGATAAGGTTTTTGAAGAAGATAAGTCAACTATTAGTACTGGAAAAGTTCCGTCAATAATGTCATTATTGACGACAATAAGCAACACTCCATTTAGAGCCTGAATTACTCAAGGAAGTAATATCTTGTATAAAAAGCTCAGCCAGTATCGAACAAGATTATCATAAAAGTCGTATATCTAAGTTACAATCTGAACATACAAAGATGAAAACTCGTATGGATAGGTTAACTGATTTATTTTTAGACGGTGATATTAGCAAGGAAGATCATGAAGAAAAACGTCAGCAATTAATGCAAAAACGTAAAGATATTATTAGAGAAATAGAGAACCATACAAATGCTGATGATAAATTTTCAGAACTCTTGATTAACCTAGTAGAACTGGCTTCTAGAGCGTTCGTAGCCTTCAAAGGTTCTACTATTGAGAGAAAACGTAAATTAATAAATTTAGTGTTTGGTAACCTAGAATTAAAAGACGGAAAGCTAGACTTTATGCTACGTTCACCATTTGACGCATTCGTAAAATGCACTAAAATCGGAGAATGGCGAAACCGGGGGGATTCGAACCTCCGACCTAGCGATTAGGAATCGCTCGCTCTATCCTGCTGAGCTACGGCTTCTTTTTTACTGTTTTTGAAGATTAATCATTAGACAATGAGGTCTATTATAGCAAAATTTTCAACAGTTACAAGCGTGTGACACAAAATCAAAAGGATTGACATGTTTATTATTAAGCCAAATTTCAAAATGTAAATGTTCCCCCGTACTATTGCCACTATTCCCTTGAAGCCCAATCATTTGACCTTTTATAACCATATCTCCTTCTTTTACATGTATTTTTCTCAAGTGAGCATATTTAGTGATAAATTTATTTGAATGTTTTATTTCTATTAAATTTCCATAAGCACGTTCTCGCCTTATGGTAGTAATTATTCCATCAGCAGAGGCATAAATAGGAGAGCTACTATAGCTTTTTAAGTCTGTCCCACAGTGGAATTTTTTTTTGTTTTTTCCTAGGGTGTTTGCGTACGCCGTAATGACTGGTAATCTTTACGTTATTATATTGTGGTAACATTATAGGAATAGTAGTAGTTAGCTTATTTAATTGTGCTAGCTCATTAATATTATGGGAACTATTTTTATTACTAGCTTTTTGAACAAGTCGTAATTCTTCTTGGGATAAGAACTTATACTTACAATTTAATTTTAGTAGCAAGTCCTTAATCTTGGTTGACCTGATCATTGCTTGGTTATTAATATTCTCAGTACAGCTGGCTTTAAATTTTTGTAAAAAAACCTTATTATATTGGCTATCATTAATAATAAGACCAAAATCTTTTGCATAGATGCAGTTATTTTTACTTAGTGCTGCTAAATTATATTGTATAATTAAAGTGCCGTGATTTAGTTTATGATCTTTTTGTAATTGTTGAGCGGTAACAGTTAAAAGCGTCTTGTTGGTAGATGAGGAGCTACATCCTTGTAATAATAGTATAGTTAACAACAATATACACAATTTAAGCATTTATTGCCTTTTATACCAAAGAAAATAAACCGGTATTCCGCTTAATATAAATGAGATAGCTGGTATTATGACCTTTAATGGTGTCTCACAAATAATCCACAGGCAAAAAGCAATTGATCCGAAGGCAATTAACCATTTATATAGTGAAGATTCTTCTAACTTTGCTAGCAGTAATTTTAAAAAAGCTACACTACAGGCTAGATATACAAATAAAAAAGAGATAACTGAAAAACTAATTATTGCGGTAACTTGTTCTGACAAATCTTCATTTGTTGTACTAATCAATAATAATAATATTCCAATACAACTTACAAACAAACTCCAAATTGGCGCTCCATTTTTATTTTTCTTAGCAAAAAAAGATGGCATTAAACCGTCTTGTGCTAATCCTAAAGCAATTTGTCCGCTGATTAATACCCAAGCATTTAACGTTCCAATGCAAATAATTGAAGCAAGCAAAGAAATAAGTAGATGCCACTGACCGCTAAAAATTATTTGAGTAGCATCTACATAAGGGGCGTTAGAATGTATCAAATCTTCTCGTGGAATTAAACCAATTATTCCAATACTATTAATAAGGTATAAAATAGCCACACAAAGTGTACCCATTACTATTGCTCTTGGTATTGTTTTTGATGGGTTAATTACTGAACCAGCCTGAGCAGTTGCTGACTCTACACCAATAAATCCCCAAAATGTCAGTAACGTTACTTCACCAAGAATTTGAGAAAAAGTTAAATTAGTTATTCTCTTATCCATAACAAAATTATTACTATCAAACTGATATAATGCTACAACTGGTATTATTATTAATGGAATAAATTTTAACATTGCTAGTATAAATTCAGCACGCCCCGCTACTCCTATACCTTTAAAGTTTAGTAACATAACAGCAAATAACAATAATATTTGTAGAATTAAGCATATAAAACTATTACGCACACCAATTAAAGGTGTTAAATATGTAACAGCTGAAATAACTACTACAGCTGTACTAACCCATGAAATAATCCAATAAGTCCAGCCAGTAAAGAATGCTACATCATTGCCAAATGTCTGCTTTAAATAAACATGAGGTCCACCTGTTTGTGGAAATCGTGCACAAAGTATACCAAATAAAAGTGCTATTATTATGGCACCACAGGAAGATACTATCCATCCAACTAAACTAAAAATACCAAATGGGGCTAAACCTGCCGGCAATATCAAAATAGCAGTGCCAAGTTGGCTACCAATAACTAAACCCAAAACTGACCAAAAACCAAGCTTTTGTGACATGTAATCTTGTGACATATAATCCTTAAGATGTAATAATCATAAACTTTACATAAAAAAATAAAAACTTGAAAACTGATCTATCAATTTTCAAGTTTTTGCAAGCAATATATTATATTCGACAATTATATTGTTGTTTCTTACGATCGCATATAGCTTTGCCAGCGTAGATCATGAGTAGGTCATTCCTAGCTAAAAGCAGGAATCCAAAAAATAGCCTGCAAAGGCTATTAGATATTATAGATTTCCGCCATTGCTAAAAATGACATACTAGTGATCCACGTTGGCAAAGTCTACGCAAGGATGACATCATTTTTACCACATCAAGATACTGGTGACCCCTACGGGACTCGAACCCGTGTTTTCACCGTGAAAGGGTAACGTCCTAACCACTAGACGAAGGGGCCATAAACTTTTTGGCATAGCTAACTAGAGAAGGTTTTAGCCATAGTAATGGGGATAGCCTTAATGTCATTCCCACGTAGGTAGCGGAATCTAAAAAAATAGCTTAAAAGACTATTAGATATTATATATCCCGCTACCTACGCAGGAATGACATACTTTTAACTAAGATATCAACATGCAACTAAAACATTCTCGGGTTAGCTATAGCCTATCTATATTCTCAGAATCAGAGCGTTCTAGTTTATACAGTATCTATGAAATATTGCAAGTATGATTTTATCGTTTTTTCTTATTTTTTCCGTCGGTAGTTTTATTGAACCTACCAATATTTTTTACAAACTTTTGTAGCCCATTTAATTCTGTACCATAAGTTTTCGTATATTCTTTAATTAACATTATATCATCTTTATGTGAGTCATTAAGTAGTAGAACTTCTTCAATTATATCATTTTTATTAAAAGTAATTCTTACTATTCTTTGTTCAATCACTTTTGGTTTAAACCATGTTCTCCTAGCTAAAGAACGTTGAACATAATACCAAGTATTAGGTGTATAGTCAGGTATAATTGTTGGTGTGCCAATTAAATCTTTTACCTCGGATTTACTAAGCCTCCTCTCCTCAAGCGTAGGTAATAAATTATCATCCACATACTGCCCTCTTGATTCTATAGTTTGACAACTACATAATGTAAAGAATATTGATGAAACAAGAAAAGTCCGAATTATAAAAAATTTCATAAAATTTATGTTTGAAATACCTAGATTTTGCAATGGAAGTATAATATACTGCTTCATCGATTTGACAAACACTTTTTCACAGATTAAGTATAATTTTTAAGAGGCTATATGGCAGTTCCAAAGAAGAAAACATCAAAATCAAGACGTAATATGAGACGCTCTCATCTTGCACTTGGTAAGATTAATGTAGTAGTAGATTCTCAAACAGGAGAATATAAACTTCCTCATCATATATCTTTAGCTGATGGCACATATAATGGTCGTCAAGTTATTGTGAAGAAAGAAGAAAAAGATGAAGAAGTAGCATAAACCAGTATGGCTTGTAAAATTCTTGGGTGCGGTGCATATTTGCCGGAACGTATTGTTAGCAATGCAGAATTATCGTTATCGGTTGATACCAACGATGAATGGATTCGCTCAAGGACGGGTATATTACAAAGGCACATTGCCGGGAACGATGAATATACGTCACATTTAGCTCTTAAAGCCAGTCATAATGCTCTAGATGATGCTGGGTTAAAGGCATCATCTATAGATTTGATAATTACCTGCAGCACTACTCCAGATAATAGTTTTCCTTCTATAGCTTCTAAGTTACAAGGTTATCTTGGGCTTAATAATGTACCTTCATTTGATCTCCAAGCGGTATGTTCGGGTTTTGTATATGGTTTACATGTTGCTGACTCTTTGATTAAATCTAGAAAATATAGGACAATATTACTGGTCGGTGCTGAAAAAATGTCGTCTCTACTAGATTGGAGCGATAGAACTACTTGCGTCTTATTCGGTGATGGTGCTGGTACTGTAATTCTGCAATATAGTGAGGATAGTTCTGGTATAATAGATAGTAATATTTACTCGGATGGTCGTTATTTTGATATTCTTTACACTGATGGTGGTGTAAGTACAGATGGCAAAAGCGGTAAAATAAAAATGAAAGGACGAGAAGTTTTTAGGCATGCAGTAGAAAAAATGAGCAAATCAGCTGAAGACATATTACATAATAATAATTTTACCATAGATGATGTTAACTATTTTATTCCACATCAGGCAAATATAAGGATTATAGATGCAATTATAGAGAGACTAAAAATTAATCCAAGTAAAGTAGTAAAAACGGTTGCAGAACATGCCAATTGTTCTGCTGCTTCAATCCCTTTAGCCCTCGCTTCTCTTAAATCTTATGCTAATATCAAAAAAGGTGATATACTCCTTTTTACAGCTATCGGTGCTGGAATAACTTGGGGATCGGTTTTAATCAGATGGTAACAACTAAGACTATTACTAGAGAAAAAATTGCTCACATATTAAAATCTAATCTAGGGCTATCAAGTATTATATGCGAGGAAATAGTCGATCAAATATTTAAGAATATTCAGCTAATGGCAAGCAATCAAAGATTGACGTTAACAGGTTTTGGAAGCTTTTGTACTAGCACAAAAAAACCTAGGCCTGGCATAAATTTTCATACAAAAGAGACAGTGATAATTCCAGCAAAAGAGGTAATGCGTTTTATACCAGCTAAAAAGTTAAAATTATTAATTAACTAAGACATCGGTTTAATAGCCTATTGTGTCACCCCTGCCCCTTCGGATATCACCCACAACTGTTGGAAGTTAAAATCGTCATTGCGAGACGCCACAGGCGTCGTGGCGATCTCATGATAGTCAAGCTCTCCTTCACAAGATTGCCACGAAGCTGCTGTAAGCGGCTTCTCGCTAATAGACGGTTTAGGGCTTGCCTCATCGCAATGACGATTTTAACTTTCAACAGTTATGCGGATGCCACCCCTGCGTAGGTAAGGGGTTAAAAAAATAGCAGAAGAGTATACCAGCAGAAGTAGAATTATGCAAGAGGTCTATTAAAAATGCAGAATAAAAAATATTACTCCATTGGTGAAGTAACAAAACTTCTAAATATTCACTCTCACCAGCTAAGATATCTAGAGCGGCTACTACCAAATCTAACTATACATAAGATACGTAACAGACGATATTATACAAGACAAGATATTGAATATTTGAGAGTCCATATGACAATCAAGAATATACAGATAGAATCGCAGCCTATTATCTCAAAACTATCCCATAATCAAATAAATAAAATTGATTGCCTGATCAAAAATTTTTATGACTTATCGTTGACTATCCAGCGAATTATTTCTAGATAAAAATTAATAATTCTTACATCGGTTTAATAGCCTATTGTGTCATCCCATAACTGTTGAAAGTTAAAAAAATCGTCTATTAGCGAAGCACTATTGTAAGGCTTAAAACGTCATTAGACTTCTTTCGAAACTCGCTTATGCTGAGGGATTTGAAGGAGACGCGGAACGCAGAACCGCAGCGTACTCTAATGTACGTGAGGATTCGAGTACCGCATCGACGTACAAATCACCAGCAGAAGTAGAGTTTTGAAAGAAGTCTATTGTGAGCGAACGTACGTGAGCGTGGATCCCCATGAAGCTTGTCATATAGATGCTTCCTCGACCTACGGTCTCCTCGCTAATAGACGATTTTTTTTAACTTTCAACAGTTGTGGCAGCAATACGCGAGGATGACATCGCTTTGACGTTAGTAACCTCAATTTTGGATTAATAAAATTAATCCAAAACTGAGGTTTGAAAAGACTGAATACGATTAATAATCATATTACAAAAAAGCTGGCATAGAAAAACTCCACACCAGCCTTAGAAAACAGGGATTTATTTCTTCACTTCTTCTTTCTTCGTTTCTTTCTTGTTCATGTTGTTTTCATCCACGTTCACTTCGTCTTGCTGCGGGTCTTTTTTCTCAGGAGTCGCTGCAGCAAAAGCAGAAATAGAGAAAGCTAAAGTTAGAATAATAGTTAACAAATTTTTCATAATAAACCTCATTTTTTGTATTGGTGATTCTAGCTTAAACTCCGTAATATTCAAGTCAAATAATAAGTAGAATTACCCTTTATTATAAAATATATTATTAATGTAATAACTCTGTGTCATTTTGGTTCACATTTTTACAAGTTTATTGACTGTTCTTTGCAAATTATTTTATAAGTTTCACATTTCTCAAGCAGTTTAGCGTGAGTATCCCTTGCAATTAACCTTCCATGATCAATTACCAAAATTTCGTCAGCCTGCTCTATACTTGAAATACGATGAGCGATAGATAATATCGTTTTATCTTTCATTATTTTTTGTAATCTATCTAGTAATTTTTGTTCACTCTCGCTATCTAAAGCACTCATTGCTTCATCTAGAAGTAAAATCTCCGGGTTATATAGAATTGCCCTACTAATAGCTATTCGTTGTTTCTGTCCCCCAGATAATTTAATGCCCTTCTCACCAATTTCAGTATCTAGTCCTTCTTGAAGATTTTGAACAAAATCCATTATTCCGGTATTATTAGCTGCTTTTATTATTTCTTCTTCACTAGCATCCGGTTTAGCAAAAACGATATTTGACCTAATCGTACTAGAGAAAATACTTGAATCCTGTGGCACATAGGCAATCATACGCCTTATCTGCTGGTCATTAGTCTTTGATATATCTTGCTTGGCAATTCTAATAATCCCTTTTTTAGGAAAATAAAATTTTAACATTAACTGCATCATGGTACTTTTACCAGCACCTGATCTGCCAACTATACCAATAAATTTACCTCTATCTATTTTAAATGACAGATCATCTATAACTAAACTATCTAATCTTGATGGATATATAAAGCTTACATTTTCAAACTCTATAATCCTAGAAGTCTTATTATCTTGATAATCACATATTTGGATATTGGTGTGTTGATTTTTAGAAGAATAATCTATAAGAGCAAAAACCCTTTCTGAAGCTACAAGAGATGAGTGTACCTCACTTAGAAGCTCAAAAATACCCCCGCTGCTCATACCGGCGATTATAGCGTAATAAATAAATGATATCATCTGACCTGATGATAAATCGCCATGTACTATATCTCTGCTACCTACCCATATAACTATAGTGATAGAGAATAGTATAACTGAAATAGCTATCGCGAAAAATATAGAACGGATTTTTAAGCGATCTGCCGTATGCTTTAAATAATCAGAAATTTGCCTATTGAAATCAGCTATTTTATTTGCCTGCTGATTAAAAGCTTGTATCGTGCAAATATTTGATACAGTTTCTTCTAAATTAACTGCAATATTGGCTTGCGACTTAAGAGCATTTTTTGATAAATTTCTTACATATTTGCCAAATTTTATTAGTGGTAACAATAATAATGGTATAATGGTAATGACAATCACAGAGAGTTTAGGACTCTGAAAGAACATCAATATAATTCCACCAATTAGCATTATTGAGTTACGAACAAAGAAAGAGAGAAAATTGATAATCAACTTGGAGATAAGTTCTATATCTATAGTCAGGCGGGAGATGATATCACCAATTTTTAGCTCTTCAAAACAAGCAATATCAAAATTAATTATATTACTGTAAGCTTCTTGCCTAATTGTACTCACGATTTTTTCAGCAATATTATTAATGAAATAAGAACGGAAAAAACTACCTACACTAAAAATTACTATTAAAATAGTAATATATAATATCGATTGATCAATTGACTGCAGATAATGTGTTTTTAGACCATTATCAATTAACTGTCTAAAACTACTACCTATTGCTAGCAACGAAATTGACACACATAATAAGGCCAACATAACAATTGCTAGATCTAATTTATAGAGCTTTAAGTAACTGATAAATCTATAAGAAATTGTCTTATGTATTGCAAACATAATTATTAAATAGCTGGTGCCGGATGTCGGATTTGAACTGACGACCTACCGCTTACAAGGCGGTTGCTCTACCACTGAGCTAATCCGGCAAATAAGAAAAAGCTCTAAAGTCAAGCACCTATTACTCGATAATCAAGTTTTTTTCTGAAGGCTACAATTCATGGTAGTTTATGTCATCCGAGCTACGGCGGGGTTCTCAAAAACCTTTAAGTCTAAGGTGTTTTTGTATTTTTAGATTCCGCTACCTACGCGGGAATGACATATTTTCGACTTCTTTTCATGACTTTTAAACTGCCATGAATTATATAACTTAATAAAAACTTGATTATCGAGTTATATGTACACCATAACTGTTGAAAGTTTAAAAATCGTCTATTAGCGAGGAGACCGTAGGTCGACGAAGCAATCTATATGACAAGCTTCATGGATTGCCACGCTCACGTACGTTCGCTCGCAATGACGGTTTTTTAACTTTCAACAGTTATACCTTACGGGGAGCATGTTTTTATCCACCCTAAGCTTTTTTTGACTCTTTCTTAGGAGATTTTATTTTACGATTCTTAATTTTAACTTCCATTTTCTTTTTGATTGATGCCGGAAGTAATATACCAGCTTCTTCAATAAACCTAGCAACACGATCTGTAGGCTGAGCACCCGTACTTAACCAATATTCTATACGATCAGATTTTAGAACCACACGATTTGCATCACCTCTGACAAGCATTGGGTCATAAGTACCTACTTTCTCCAAAAAATCACCATCCCTAGGAGCTGTTGCATTAGCTACAACTACTCTATAATGAGGACGCTTCTTTGCCCCACCTCTTGCCAAACGAATTTTTGTTGCCATATACCTCTATTTCACTATTTAATCTTTTCTTCTTTAAAAGGAACATGCTTCCTGACTACAGGATCATACTTCTTAAATGATAACTTCTCAGTTTGAGTTTTAGGGTTGCGTTTCTTTACCAAAAAATACCCTGTACCAGCTGTACTAACAAGTCTTACCAAAACATTCTTATTTTTTTTAGCCACAACTATCAGACCTTTTTGTATTATTTATAAAATAAACTGCTGGTCATAATAAAAGTAAGCTGGCAAATAGTCAAGAGTAAAATAGCTTTTGGTTTAATTGTTTGTAGTCCTTAATTTATCCCAAGACCGAATTCAAGAAGCATAAAGCAATATACCAATCACCACCATTATCATTCCTACTAATCCAACTATTTGAGCAACAATGATTGTAGTGTTATGGTGGATTATACCATAAATTAACCAACTCAAAGTAACAATAATTATCACAAGAAAACCATCAAGAGATAAGTCATCTGCACTCTTAGTAGTAAAAATTTTATAGGCCTGAGTATAAAATAAATATTGACCCATTGTACCAGCAAATATCATATATCTATCAAAAAAAATAACTAGTTTATTTTTTGTTTTCTCTGTATATGCCATATATGCACCTATTTAACTATTAGAACCTAAATAACCTCAGTTTTGGATTAAAATTTTTAATTTTAATCCAAAACTGGCTAAAATATCAGAAAAATGCATTCTTGAAACGCTTCTACGAATGCATTGTAATCTATTATCGCTAATAATCTTATTTTTATTGGTATAAAAATAAGATTATTAGCAAATGAAATCATTCCAATTTCTGATTAATGAAATTAATCCGAAATTGAGGTTAAATATCTATATGCTGTTTCTCATAACTCTCATGTCGCTCTTGTGCTTCAATACACAAAGTTGCAACTGGTCTTGCTTCTAGACGTTTTAAGCCAATTGGCTCTCCAGTTTCTTCACAATAACCATATTCATTTTTTTCTATCCTTACCAAAGCTTCTTCGATTTTATCAAGAAGCTTACGATACCTATCTCTTGTCCTAAGTTCAATTGCTGTATCCGTTTCAATTGACGCACGATCATTTAAATCCGGCTCATTCCAATTTTCTTCCTTGAGATGGGTTAAGGTTTCTCGTGATTCCTCTAGTAAAGAACTTTTCCACTCAAGGAGTTTTTGTCTAAAATATTCTAACTGTTGAGGATTCATATATTCTTCATCATTGGAAGGTTTATACCCTTTTAGTAAAATAATTTTAGACATACAGGCTTCTCATATTCAAACATGGGATAATATAACCTATAATTAAAAAGCATGGCAAGAAGATTATAATACTTCCCCTTTAGATTTTGATATTGGGTGAGCATTATTATAAATATTTTCCAAATGTTTTAGACTAATTTTAGTATAACGCTGGGTAGTTGACAAACTTTTATGCCCAAGTAATTCCTGAATAGACCTTAACTCTGCTCCATTCTCAAGTAAGTGCGTGGCAAAACTATGTCTAAAGGAATGAGCTGATAAATGTTCTGATAATCCATAGAAGCGACGTAATTTTATCAGTTCACGATTAAATACTGGAGCTTGTAATTTTTTACCCATTTTACCTCGAAATATCGGGTCTTTTTCATCTATACTATAAGGTAATTTACTCAAATATTGTTCTATTAGATCTCTAGCAACTGGCGTCCATGGTATTATCCGTTCTTTTCTGCCCTTCCCTGTTATTTTTATAAAATCTAAGTTTTGTAAATGAGATGTAGTCATAGATAATGCTTCGGATATTCTAAGACCAGCAGCATAAATAAGCACTAAAAGGGCTTTATTTCTTAACTCCACCCATTCTAAATCAGCAAAATCATCAATATGTTCAATGGATAATTGAGCATCTGACTGCGATAAAGATTTCGGTAATATTTTAGCTTTCCTAGGGTTTTTGACGGAGAAAATTGCATGGCAAGTGATATTAGCAGTCTTCTCTAGATATTTATAAAAATTCTTTATAGCAGATAAACTTCTAGAATTAGAAGCTGTTAGGTAATTATCTTGTTGCCTTTTAGAAAGCCAGCTCCGTACTAATCTTATGTCAACTTGCCTTATAGAACTAATGGTTATGATTTCAGAATTATAGTGAGTCATAAAATTCAGAAAATGTTCTAAATCATTCTTATAAGAAATTATGGTATGTTCTGAACAATTTTTTTGTAATTTCAGATATTTTTGCCATTTATCTATTAGCTCCAATACTTCTTGTGCTTTTTTCTGAATCATTGATCATTTACCTATACAAAAATTACTAAATATCTCTCCTAACACTTCTTCAACACTAATCTTACCAGTAACATTACTTAAACTTCTGATAGCCATTCTAACATCTTCTGTGGCTAGCACTAAGTCATTTTCAATATTAAAATTTTCTAAATATTCCAACGCTTTTTCTATACAATCTCGTTGACGTTGTCTAGTAATATGCGGCGATTCGGTTAAACCTGCTATATTATGAGCAATATTTTCGATTTCCTTTAATAAAATATCCAGTCCTATTTTTTCTTTTATAGAGATTTTTAAATAATTCTTGTTTAATGGCAGCAATCTATCTTTCATGATATCATTCCCGCATAGGCGGGAATCTATATCCCGCACTGAAGCAGGTTGACAATGCCCCAAACTTTTATCCAAAAGATCAATTTTATTGACCAACATTATGGTATTATCATCTATTAAATCTATAATATCAACCATCTCCTCAAAATATGAGGGTGAGTTGCTTAACTTTATAGCATCAAGCATAATTATTTTGATATCAGCCATTTTTGCTGACTCAATTGCACGTTTGATACCTTCTAGCTCTATTAGATCATTACTAGACCTTATACCAGCCGTATCTTGTAATATAATTGGGTATCCTCCTATATCTAGATGCCCCTCAATTATATCACGAGTTGTGCCTTCAATGTTTGATACAATAGCAACGTCTCTTTGCATCAAAAAATTAAGTAAACTAGATTTACCAACATTAGGAGTTCCTAAAATAGTCAATTTAATCCCAGTTCGTAGTAACTCCCCTCGTCTATTATCGTTAAGGTGTTTTATTATAGCATATTTAAGATCAGCACTAATAGTCATAACCCTATTTAATATTTCTTGTGGAATATCTTCATCAGGGAAATCGATATAAGCTTCAAGTAAGCCAATAATGGTAAGTAAAGTTTGTCTCCATCCATTATAAAGTTCTTCAAGTTCTCCACCAACTTGCTTAAGTGCCTGCCTATGTTGCCAAACAGTTTCAGCTTCAATTAAATCGGCAATACCTTCTGCAGCAGTTAAATCAAATTTGCCATTTAAAAACGCCCTACGGGTGAATTCCCCAGGCTCTGCAATCCTTAAACCATCTATGGTTAACAATGCTTCACTTAGCATAACAGCAATTGCTATGCTGCCATGTGTGTATATCTCCACTACATCTTCTCCAGTGAAGCTAGCTGGAGCTTGAAAATATGCTACAACTGCATCATCAATTAATTCTTGATTTTTAGGATTTATGAGCTTTTTACAGTACATAATTCTCGGAACAAACTCTATATTATTATTCTTAAGCAGGTGTTTTAAGGCAAATAGGCTTTTAGGTCCAGAGATACGAAAGACTGCAACACCAGCTTTTCCTAGTTTAGAGCTTTGAGCAAAAATAGTTTCCACGATGGCAGTGATCCTCTTGCTTAAGTAATTTATTTAATTATACTATACTCAAATGATTTGAAGAATTGGATTTGAAAATGAATGGTGAGCAAGCGGAGTGTACATATTAGTACATGAGCATGCGAATCCATGATATTTTCAAAAAACAATTCTTCAAAGCAGAAGAGTATATCTCTATTGCAACAATTATAAAGTTTGGTAACAACTATGACAATAGAAAAGACATCTTTAGCTTTGAGTAAGCTTACTTGTCAAGTGCCTAATTATAAATCAGAAATTTTATCACTAAGTACAACAAAAAGTGGGAATCCACTTTATAGCACCCCTCTTTATAGTAAGTTTGTACAAAAATTTCTAGTTTATATCCCTGTAGACTATAGATTTAGAGATAGACAAGAATTATTTGGTGAGTTTATAAATAATGCCTTTCAGTTCTTTCAAGAAAAACAGCCTGATAAAAGAAAGTTGCAGATTGTCAGTACAGTAATTGAAAATGATCCTGCAATTAATATTCTGCTACTGAATGATGACAAATCATTTATAGTTGATTCGATCATTTGTTTATTAACAAGCCTAAGTTTAAAAGCTAAATTTTTACTTCATCCTATTATAGCTTGTGTAAGGAACAATGATGGTCACTTACAAGAAATATTGGATATAAAGAAAGATAGAGTGGAATCTTTAGTCCATATCACTATTCTAGGGAGTTTTGATCAAAAAGATATTAGCTCTTTGGAAATGGCTTTAAATGAAGTTCTAGATCAGATAGATACTACTTATAATGTATGGTCTAAAATCTTAAACAGAGTGACGTTAATTTCAAACGATATCCAAAATAATCAGCAATTATATAATGACAATCATTTAGATTATCATGAATCTACAAATTTCTTAGATTGGTTAAAAGATGATAATTTTACTTTCCTAGGTATGATTAACTTTGATCTCACCTCTAAAGACTTCTCATCAGAAGATGGGGTCAAAAAGATATGGCAAGATAGTGGTGAGGTTATTGATATTATCGAACGCTCAGCAAATTCATTACATGAAAATAAACTAATTATTTTAGGTAAAATTAATATCTTATCAAAGGTACATAGAAGTAACTTAGTAGATTATATTTTAATTAAGAAAATTGATCAGGATAAAAAATATCACTCAGGTAGTATAATTTTTGGCTTATATAGCTCTGCAATGTATTATCAATTAGTTACTGATATTCCTATACTGAGACAAAAACTAAAATTTGTTGTAGATAAAGCCGCTTTCCCGATTGGTGGATATAATACCAAGAAACTTAAAAATATAATTCAATCTCTGCCTAAAGAAGCTTTGATACAGATTGATGAAGGTGATTTATACTGTATGTGCTTACATGTACTTTCAGGGATAACGAGTAAAAAACTTAAATTATTTATTCAACAAGATTGGTCTGGTTCGTTTATTAATATCATAATATTTCTACCAAGAGATCGTTTGACACTAGAAGTACATAGTAGCATAAATTATTATTTATCAAATATACTTAGTGGTCTAATACTTTCAGATTATACTGCAGAAGTGGTAGAAAATTTTTCATATTTATTTGTTACGTTGGAGGTACAGGGTAAAAAGAATATTGATTTTGATGTTGAACTAATAGAGCAAGAATTAGATAAACTCTCCACTCGTTGGAGTGAAGATTTCTACCAAGAGTTATGTAAAAAATTTGGTGAATACCAAGGTGGGGTAAATTTTAAGCTTTTTGACCCAATTTTTCCTATCGACTATAGAGAAAAATTTAATGGACAAACAGCTTTAATAGATATTGAGTATTTAAAAGAGGCTAGTATTTATCACAAACCGATATTTAATTTAATTGTTATAAATAATACAGAGTTCCAGCTAAAAATTTACAGCCCGACGCCTAAATTAGCTCTCTCAGACTTACTACCATCTATAGAAAATTTAGGATTCAAAGCTATAAATGAACAAAGCTTTGCCATAAAAGGAGCAGGAGATATAGTCAATTCAGGAGGATTTGGTGCTAGGAGCGATGGAGCGACGCCTATATGTAATAGGCGAGCGACGAGTGACGACGTCACCAACTTCTCATCAATTGACTATATTGAAGAAAGTTGGATATATGAGTTCACTCTCGAAGCATTGATAACTATTAAAAGTGATATTGATTTACTTAAAGCAAACGTAGAAGAGGCTCTAGATAAGATATATCTTGGACTTTTGGCTAATGATTCTTTGAGCAAATTAATAGTATTATCGGGTTTTAATTGGTGGCAAGTTAAATTGGTTAAAGCATTAACTAGATATTTACATCAAACTGGCTTTATCTATGGCAAGGGCTATGTTCAGTTGACCTTAATAAAGCATTTTTTATATACTAAAATGTTAGTTGATTTGTTTGATGCTAAATTTAATCCAGCAAATTTCTCAGATATATACTCAAATGATTTGGAGAATGGGGACAACAAACAAGGGGTGAGCGAACTAGGCGTACATGAAGTACGTGAGTACGCGAATACCCCGCAAGTATTTGCAAAAACCAATTCTTCAAAGCAGAAGAGTATACGTTCAAAAACTATAAAAGATAGTATCTTTAACTATCTTAATACAATTACTAGCAGTAGTGAGGACAAGGTTTTAAGACAGATGTTTGATATTATTGAAGCTATTATAAGAACTAACTGTTATCAGCCTAGCTCTAATGACTTAAAAAATTCAGCTAACAAGCATAATACAGTCAGTAAAAATTATTTTTCTTTTAAATTTGACTCGCAAAAAGTTCCTCACCTGCCTTTGCCAGTACCATTTGCCGAAATATTTGTTTACGATAATGATTTTGAAGCTATCCATTTACGAGGAGGCGTCGTCGCTCGCGGAGGTATTAGATGGTCTGATAGAGGTGAGGATTATAGGGTAGAAGTATTAGGACTAATGAAAGCACAAATGACCAAAAATTCAGTTATTGTACCTGTTGGCTCAAAAGGTGGATTTTTCGTTAATTTCACTGATGATAATATGACTCGCCAAGAATATATGGCAAGAGTGGTGCAGTGTTATAAAAATTTTCTCCGTGGATTACTTGATATCACTGACAATATAATTGATGGTAAAGTTATTCAGCCAAAAAATACTATTATCTACGACCAAGAAGATCCATATCTAGTGGTTGCAGCCGATAAAGGTACGGCAACGTTCTCGGATTATGCAAATAGTGTGTCGGCTGAATATAATTTTTGGTTAGGCGACGCTTTTGCTTCCGGTGGATCAGTAGGTTATGATCATAAGAAAATGGCTATTACCTCAAAGGGAGCTTGGATTTCTGTAGCAAGCCATTTCCATGCTATGGGTATTGATGTACAAAAAGACCCTATTACTGTTGTTGGTATTGGCGATATGTCTGGGGATGTTTTTGGTAATGGCATGCTTAGGTCTAATACCATAAAACTTGTTGCGGCATTTAATCATAAACATATATTTATTGATCCACAACCTGATCCAATTATTAGTTTCAATGAACGTATGCGACTATTCAATTTACCTACATCAAATTGGTCTGACTATAATCAACAATTAATTTCAAAAGGTGGCGGAATTTTTGAGAGAAGCAGTAAGTCTATATCATTATCCCTAGAAGCCAAGTTATTGCTAAAACTAGACATTAGCGAATCATCTCCTGAAGATATGATTAGAGCTATCCTACAAGCAGAAGTTGATTTGCTTTGGAATGGCGGTATAGGAACCTATATAAAAGCTTCAACGGAAAATCACCTAGAGATAGGCGATAAGGCAAATGATAATCTTAGAGTCAATAGTAAAGATATCAGAGCTAAAGTAATAGGAGAAGGTGGAAATATTGGTGTATCACAACAAGGTAGAATAGAGTATAGCAAGCTAGGTGGGAGAATAAATACTGATTTCATTGATAATTCAGCTGGCGTTGATTGTTCGGATCATGAGGTAAATATCAAAATTGCTCTTAATCAAGCTATGTCCTCTAAGAAGATTAGTTTAGAAGAACGTAATAAGTTCTTATTTACTATGACAAAACACGTCGAAGAACTGGTTCTAGTTGATAACTATAAGCAAAATCAGGCACTTGATATAATGCAATTATCTAGTACCTCAACTATCGGAATATTTAGCCAATTTATTGATACTTTAGAAGAAGAAAAATTAATTAATAGAACTGTTGAGTTCTTACCAACTCAGGAAGAACTCAGTAAAAGGACAGTTAATAAGGAAAGTATGACCCGCCCCGAGCTTTGTGTATTACTTTCTTATAGTAAACGCTCAGTCTATCATGATTTAATAACAGCAACATTTTCAAAAGATAAGTATTTTGAATCTTATCTGATTAATTATTTTCCAAAACTAATGCAAGAAAAGTTCCGTGAGGAAATTTTAGCTCATCCGCTTAAACATGAAATTATTCGAACCGTTGTAACAAATAAAATTGTCAATCAATTAGGCGGACCATCACTTAATCTTATAAAACGTGAAACTCAGGCTGCTCTTTGTGATATAGTTCGTTCGTATACTATTATCTGTGAAATTTTTGATTTAGATAATCTATGGACTATAATAGAATCTCTAGCAAGTAATATAGATCATAAAGTTAAAATTGACATGTTCACTGAGCTTGCTAAAATTATGCGTAGAGGTATCTCTTGGTTTCT
Organism: Candidatus Tisiphia endosymbiont of Myopa tessellatipennis; assembly: GCF_964031105.1. Taxonomy (NCBI): domain Bacteria; kingdom Pseudomonadati; phylum Pseudomonadota; class Alphaproteobacteria; order Rickettsiales; family Rickettsiaceae; genus Candidatus Tisiphia; species Candidatus Tisiphia endosymbiont of Myopa tessellatipennis. Next base: position 924,615 of record NZ_OZ035005.1, read on the forward strand.
AAAGCATAAAAAACATCCTATCAATATTAGCAATACCATTGATGAATTTTATGAACCAGCTAGAATGCTTAGTAAAGTGGTTGGTAATCTTCTTTTAGGAGAAGCAAAAAATAAATTCGATAATAAAGTTAAGCAATATACTTTATCAGGAGTGACAGATGAAATAGCTCATAGGATTGCAACTCTTGACAGCCTAGTGTCTGTCTTTGATATAATATATATTGCAAAAAAGACAAAAGCTAAAAATAATGATGTTGCTAATTTATATTTCACTACTGGTAATAAATTTAGTATTGATTGGCTTCGTAAATCTTGTGATAAACAACTAAATGATTCCTACTGGAATAGATTATCAATTCAATCATTAAAAGATGACTTATATGATAAACAAAGACAATTATTGACTAAAATAATTAACAACTCTAAATTAAATATTGATTTAGAGTTATGGATTGATAATAATATAGATGCCGTATGTATTTTTTTAGATTTTGTAAAAGGAATTAGATTGCAAGAAACTATTGACTTAAATATTTTAATTTTAGCAAACAAGAAATTTGAAACTTTTTTGCGTAAGCTTGAGTAATGCGTTATGTCGTCATCCCTAAAACAAGCGAGAATAGAATCTGGTAAAACTCTTGAAGAAATATCTAGCTATTTGAAGATTAGGAAGCAATATTTGGTAGCTCTTGAAGAGGAGGATTTTAGTTCGATGCCAGCGGAAGTTTATGTAAAAGGTTATCTTAAATTATACTCAAACTATTTAGGGATAGATGTAAATCTCAGTGAAAAAGACAAGCAGGAATCTTCAAAAGATATTGACCTCAGAAATAGGTCAGATCCAATGATATTGGACTATAAATGGAAAAAACAACTAATTATTATTTCTGTTTTAATATTAATAATAATTCCAATAATTTATCACTTAATATTATCATCTGAATGAAAATAACTAATGATTTATTACTTAAGTTAATGCAAGAAGTGGATCAAGGTCTTGAAGGTCTCTTGTCAAAGATCGCTAGGCAACATGAAGAAATCAATAAACTGCAGGATGAAAATAAACAGCTCAGGGATAATTATGCAAAAATACTTGAGCAAATAGCCGTATATATTGCTGAACTTGAAGCAATAAAACATAAAAATACATAAAATAAAGATGTCTATAGTAACAATACTACTTGGTAACAAAACTTTCCAACTCGCATGTAGTGAAGGATCAAGAGAAGAATTATGCAATCTTGCAGCCAGATTGAATGAAAATATTGCTCAGATAAAAAAAGTTAACCCATCAGCATCATTTGAACTATTATTAGTTATGTCTGCATTGAGTTTACAGGAACAAGTACAAAACTTGACTAACAAAATTGCTAAAATTGATGGTGCTAATATACCTCCCGAAGAAGAAAAATTTGCAGAAACGTTAAGTACTATAGCAGAATATTTAGAAGACCTTGCGAGAAAGATTGGAAAGTGATATTATATAATCCCGTGTATGAAACATCAATAGACCTATTTCGAAACTTGCTTATGCGCAAGGGTGTGAAGGAGACGCGGAATCTCGACCCGCAGCGTACTCTGATGTACGTGAGGAGCAGAGTACCGGTATCACGTGCAAATCACTAGCAGAAGTAGAGTTTCAAAAGAGGTCTAATGTTTATAATGGGCTGCCTGGTTCGTGAGCTTAACGTATTGCCCCGGGACTATAATTTTTATTATTAGGAAACCGTCCCTGTCTGAATCTATTATACAGATATATGGATTCCACCTTACATACAGGTTCTTTGAGGATTTTAGGCAACGACCAAAGTGGTTCATTTTTTTAGGCAACTTTTGTGCTATATTACATAAACAAAATTTTTACTAATCATAGAGTGCAGTCTGCTTTATTAATGTTGGTGGGTTGTTCTACTGCTCTATTACTAGTGACTTATAATCCAAATGATCCTTCCTTTAATTCTGTCACAGACAAATATCCTAGCAATTTATTAGGTCATTTCGGTGCTTATTTGGCAGATATTTTTTACCAATTTTTTGGTATAGCGTCCTTTATTTTACCAATTTGTTGTATTTTTTGGTCTCTGAGTGTATGGCGTTTAAAGAAAAAATGGGCTACCGTCAGGATAATTGTGATGCTGCTGTCAATTATATCATTATCGATAGTCTGCACTAATATAAAAATTAATTATTTACCGGCAGGTGCAGGTGGGACAACAGGTACTATTATTTATCCAATAATCAAGCAATTGGACAGTAGAGCCGATTATGCTTTAATTATTACTACATTTATTTTATTATTTTTATTGACTGAAATAAAATTTTCAGTTTTTGGGATCGTTATAATTAAATTATTTAAACTAATACCTTATAAAAAATTTATACTTTTACCTACAATATCGACAAATACCAAGTCAACGAAACAAGTTTTGATAAAAAAGATACCTTTTATTAATCAAGAAGAAGCAACGTATGCTCATAAAATAGATGCATTACAAGAAAAAAATAATGACATACACTCCCATTTTTCAAAACAACAATCTCCATTCAAAAAAGAAAATGGCGAATTACCATACTTGCCCCCTATCGAATTATTAAAACAAGCTGACAACCAAAATATCAAAGTAGAAACTTCATCAGAACTACAACATAATGCCCAAGCATTATTAACTGTTCTAGGTGATTTTGGGGTTAAAGGTCAGGTAATTAATATTAGCCAAGGTCCAGTGGTAACGTTATATGAATTTGAGCCAGCTGCAGGTACTAAATCTTCTAGGATTATCGGTTTATCAGATGACATTGCTAGATCTTTATCGGCAATATCAACTAGGATAGCCGTAATACCGGGTAGAAACGTTTTAGGTATTGAATTACCAAATAAACAACGAGCATTCTTTTGTCTAAGAGAATTAATCGAAACACCGGAATATCAAGATAGCAGTATTATGCTACCATTGATTTTAGGAAAGGATCTAGCTGGTAAACCTTTTGTTGCAGATTTAGCAAAAATGCCCCATCTGTTAGTTGCTGGTACGACAGGTTCCGGTAAATCAGTGGCAATTAACGCTATGATAATTTCCCTACTTTACCGCTATACCCCGGAAGAATGCCGTTTAATAATGATCGATCCCAAAATGCTTGAATTATCTACCTATGATGGCATACCACATCTTCTAACTCCAGTGGTTACTGAGCCAAGCAAAGCAGTGGTAGCCCTCAAATGGGCGGTAAAAGAGATGGAAAATCGTTATAGGGCAATGTCAAATATTGGGGTAAGAAATATAGCAGGTTATAATGCTAAAATTTCAGAAGCTACATCGGCAGGTAAAATATTAGAACGTACTATTCAAACAGGATTTGATCCGGAAACTGGTAAGCCTATCTATGAAACAATTGAAATGAATATGGAGAAATTACCATTCATTGTAGTAATTGTTGATGAAATGGCTGATTTAATGTTGGTAGCTGGCAAAGACATTGAATTGTCAATACAGCGTCTAGCTCAAATGGCAAGAGCAGCAGGTATTCATATCATCATGGCAACTCAAAGACCTTCTGTTGATGTTATTACTGGGGTAATCAAAGCTAATTTCCCAAGTCGTATCAGTTTTAAAGTAACTTCTAAGATTGATAGTAGAACTATTCTTGGTGAACAAGGCTCTGAGCAGTTACTAGGTATGGGAGATATGCTTTATATGGGTAATTCTTCAAAGATTACTAGGGTGCATGGTCCATTTGTTGATGATAAAGAAGTAGAGAAGGTTACCCAATATTTAAGATCCACGGGAGTGCCTGAATATATTTCAGCAGTGACCCAACAACTAGATGATGATGAAGTAAATGGCGAGAGTCTAGGAGATGATTCAAGCAGTGATGAAACTTTATATAAAAGAGCAGTACAAATCGTACAATTAGAACGAAAAGTATCAATTAGCTATATACAAAGATGTTTACGAATTGGCTATAATAGAGCGGCTACTCTTGTTGAAAAAATGGAACAAAATGGGGTAATATCTCCTCCTAACCATACTGGTAAGAGAGAAATATTATTGCCAGAAAATTAAGTTCACTGCCATATATTATTTCCCCATAACATATCTAGAAACTCTCTTATAGGCCAAATAGTAATTTCTTTATTTTCTAATATGATTACACGTTTTGTTTTTTCTAAGCTAATAACATGTAATTTAAAATTATGTTCTTTTGCAAATTCTAAAAGTCCTTTTAAATGATTTTTTTGTATAGAAGAGGAAATTTTAACTTCAAATGCATTATCATGTACGATAAAATCAACCTCGTAACCTTCCTTCGTACGCCAATAACATAACTGATCTCTTTTATCATTTAGATATTTATATGCTATAAATTCTAGAAACACATAATGTTCAAAAGCTTTACCAGCTTCAAATCCTATCATTTCTTGATACTCATATTTTCTTAAATAATTAACAAGAGCAGTATCAAAAAGATAGAATTTAGGTGTTTCTGTAATAATTTGTCGTTTAGTACGTGACCTATAAGGATATAAATGATACCCAAGATACATATCCTCTAATATTTCAAAATATGTTTTAACAGTTTTTGCATCTACTGCACAATCCCGAGCAATATTACTATAATTGATCATTTCACCATTAGAAATTCCTATAATTTCTAAAAATCTAGCAAAAGCCTCTCTTTTCCTCAGACTTGCCTCAAACTGGACTTCCGGTAAAATATAATCATATAAATACGAAGCTAAATATTTATGAATATTCTGCGAAGCTATATAATGGTCTGGAATAAGCCCATGATTACATATTTTATGCCAATTCAGTTCTTTTAGTTCAGGATAACATAGTGGTAAAAACATATATCTCCAAGCTCTACCTCCAAGTAAATTAGCTCCAGTTGATTTTAATCGCCTTGCACTTGATCCACAAAGAATAAATTGTAGAGAATTATTTGCCAAAAACTTATTTGATTCTATTAAATGATGCACTTCATCAAGAAGCAAAGGTACTTTTTGTACTTCATCGATAATGATAGTAGATACTTTATTTTGTGCGTTTATTTCTTCTCTTAAACGTTCCGGATGTTGGAAATAAATTTGATATATATCTGCTTGCAGTAAGTCTATATAAAGAGCGTTTGGAAAGCATTTTTTTAAATATGTTGATTTGCCAGTTTTACGAGCCCCCCATAAAAAACAAGATTGCTTCTCAGGTAATTTTAAATTTAAAAATCTCTTGATAATCATGAATATATTCCTAATAAATCTGATATTTAGAAGATTATATTCCTAATATATCTCTTTGTCTCTTATTTTTATATATATTGAGTTAGGGTATACTCAAATGATTTGAAGAATTGGATTTGAAAATAGACTTCTTTCGAAACTCGCTTATGCGCAAGGGTGTGAAGGAGACGCGAAACCTCGACCCGCAGCGTACTCTAATGTACGTGAGGATTCGAGTACAGACGTCGCGTACAAATCACCAGCAGAAGTAGAGTTTCGAAAGAAGTCTAATGAATGGTGAGCATGCTAGGCGTACATATAGTATAGTTACGCATGCGAATCCATGATATTTTCAAAAAACAATTTTTCAAAGCAGAAGAGTATATATACTTGAATGAATCTTGAACATACAAGGATTATTATAAGAATTATTTTTTCTCCTTGGTCTGTGACGTAGTATTAGTAAGCTCTCTAAATTCATTAAGTAGCATTTCTATGCATATATGCATCTCTTCTAAACGAAACGTCATATGTAAACCTTGCTCTTTCTTAGTAGTTAGAGTAATTAACTCTATTATTTCTTTATGCAATAGTGCTATTTCATCTTTTGCCTTGATGTAGGTATTGGGGAAGTCTTTACTGATGCTAATAATATTGTTATAGCTTAGCTGGATATTACTAAACCACCTGACAGATAACAGAATTAACAATATCTGCCCTATGATTATGCTGAATAATAGAATGACTAATAGTGGGTAATACATATTCTACTTCCATTGTATTGTTCTAAGATTGATATCATTTACATTATAGAATTATGGTATTACTAGGATTGTAAAAATAAATGAGGTTGAAATAAGTTGATTTGGGGTTGATTTGGCTAAGAAATTTGTATATAATCACAGTAATACCTCAATAAAAAGGTTATTATTTAAATAGCAGTTGATGCTATTTGATTAATGCTACTAGTAAGTACTTAGAAATTTTGCGAACTTGAAAGTACTTACCAGTTAACTATAATATTCAATATAATACTTGAGCTTTATTTAAGAGTAGAGCTTAAGTATTATATTGGTTTTTTAGTTTGAGATTTAGAAAAGTATATTCTTTGCTTTAAAAAATTAATCAATAATCATTGATCTCTTTTTTAATAATCTCATTCTATTTTGCTAGTTTATTATAGTTATTTTGAGGTGTCAAGAAAAAATATTTCTATGGTGGGAGTATTTAAATTTTAATTGTTCTGAGTATATGGCTCTTGTTCACCAAATACAAGAATTCCTCAAAAAAAAGTTTGATGAATTAAAATTAACAAGAAAAGATTTTGCTGAACAAAGTGGCATTCCTTATTCTACTGTAACTAATATTATGCAATGTCTGAAAGCTAACCCAACTATTAGTAATATATTGAAAATTGCTGACTACTTTAAGTGTTCTATGGATGAAGTTGTAGGAAGAAATGAATATATTTCTTTACCTAATATAGAAAGTCTAGAATTTTATAAAATTACATCAAGTGACATCACTTCTAATATAAAGAAGTTTTTGATTGATAAGGTAAAGAAACAAAATTTAAACTTATATAAATTAGGCATGACTATAGGTTTTAGTAATAACTCTTTACATAGTTTTGTTAATAGTAATAGGGAACAAAAAACTTTAAATAGTCAAATTGTAGTAGCCCTAGCAGATTATTTTGAAATATCACTAGATGAAATGGTTGGTAGAATTGCCCCTACTAAAGATACTGACAATGGTAAATCTTCTGATTGAATTTTTAGTTGCTGCTGACAGGCATACTCAAATGATTTGAAAATGAATGGTGAGAAGGCGTAGAGTATATATAGTATAGTTACGCATGCGAATCAATGATATTCTCAAAAAACAATTCGTAGGATCAGAAGAGTACACTATAAATTTATTCATCTGACAATTATCTTGTAACCGTGTCTATAACCACACAATTAAGGTTTATGATATTTATCAATTATCCAATCTATAAATATATTATCAACAGACTGCTTCTTCAAAGCATACTCATATACTTCTTTTATTAGAGCTGTAAGGTTTCTCAATGAGAAACTTAAGTTTCTTTCAATTAATATATTAATTGTTGCACTAGTAGCTTTGCTAAAAATTTTTATCTGATCAACAGTTAGTATCTCGAGGTTTATTTCATTATCAATAACAAGAGCTTCCAAGTTAATGTCTAAGGCTTTTGCAATTAATTGTAAATTATTAGCACTAGGATTTTTTGAACTACCATACAAAATGCTATAGACAGTATTTCTACTTAGTCCAGTTTTCCTCTCTATATCTATAGCATTTATGTTTTTTTGAGCCATTAACGAATTAAGTCTAGCCTGTAAATTTGCCATAAGTAATACTTTGTATATAAAATTAATATTTTTAAAATATAAGGTATAATAATCAAAAAGTAAATACCAATTACATTATTTTGTGTTAATTCTAATTGTTTCTGCTGCTCTAGCTGTTGTTTTTGTCTATAATATAACCTCAAGTATCGATGTAATAAATTAATAGTAGGCTCAGTATGCCATTAGGGGTGACATCCATAACTGTCAACAGTTGTAGGGGCTAGGCGTACATTTAGTACGTGGCTACCTACGATCCCTGAAGACGACAACGCAATTCTTGATTTTCATCGAGTATACTACTATGATTTCAAGAGTTGGGTAGACGATAGTATAACTTCAAGAAGAGCTAGGCAGTAGCAAAGTCGAGCGGCGTAGCGTACATGAGTAACGGAGCAGCACAGACCTTTGACACGACGCCGACAATTCTTGAAGTTCTACCTGAGTATATATATGTTTCATCCATTTTCCAGTTGCTACCCACTTACTTCATTAAGAATCAAAAGATAGTCCATCATCTACCCCTGACAATGGAACAGACACTGCACCAATACCACGATCAAGTACAGTTTGGTATATAGTAGTACATTTATTATTAAATGAATAATCAGTAGTGTAATCATGACTTGTTGCTTCATATAAGGATTCTACAATATCACTTATCTTTTTTAAATGAGCATCAGATGATAAACCCATTGATTTGTTCAATAATTCCCGAAAATCATTTATATCTTTCTGTATATTCTTATCTAGCTGTGCCTTAAACAAATCTGGTTTTTTAATTCTAGCACCATATGCTTCTAATAGACGAACATTTGGATAATTACCATTTATAGAAGCAATGTCTAATGGTGTATTAGTGTCCTTATTAGCTATATTTGGATCTGCTGCCATTTCTAATAACATTTCAGTGATCTTAGTACTATTAGGATTGTTCTTATGTTCTGTTGCATAATGTAGTATAGTATTACCGTCTTTATCTTGATTATTTACATTACCTTTTGTAACTAAATGATTTACTAATTTTACATTACCTGTCTTTACAGCTGTAAATAAAGGATTTTTATCAAATAAAGTAGTTAAACCACCATAGCGTATTTTAGCAACAACTTGCTTACACACTGTTCCAAACGTCATATTTATTCCTCCAGTTAGTTTTTATATCACAAATATCCGTTTCAAACGGATATTTGTGGTCATACTACAGTAAAATTCCATTACATGCAAGCAATATTTAAAAAATTTTTAAGTTGAATGAATAGAATCAAAGGTTTATATACTCGAATCTCATCTTCGAGACAAAAAAGTGCTTAAAACGTCTAAAGAATCAGGTTTGCAGTGGTTTTGGCATGAAGTTTGTAGTCATGTAAACATCACTTTTCTACTTGACATACTAAAAATTAGTCAACATAATGCTTCTTATGTGTATTACCATTGTTTTGTTTCAAATAAAAACTCTTGTCATTAAAGTACACTTTTATCAGTATTTCTTTATTATAAAATTCCACAGGTGAAAAAATAATGGTATGGATCTCCTGATATACAGAATGAAAAGCAGTTGCTAATCTTCTAAAGTTAATATTAAATATTAAAATAACAATCAGGAGGCTAAGATGGAAGTTACCACAATTGGTATAGATATTGCAAAAAGAATTTTCCAAATTCATGGTGTAGATAAAAATGGTAAGACGGTATTAAAGAAAAAATTAATGAGAGATCAAGTTTTAACATTTATGGCTAATTTACCAAAATGTTTGGTAGGGATGGAAGCTTGCGGCGGAGCTAGTTACTGGGCAAGAGAAATAACTAAATTGGGGCATACAGTAAAACTAATGGCAGCACAATTTGTCAAACCGTATGTTAAAACTAATAAAAATGATCAAGCTGATGCAGAAGCTATATGTGAAGCGGTAACAAGACCAAATATGAGGTTTGTACCAATTAGAACTGTAGAACAACAAGATATTTTATCAATTCATCGAGTAAGAGAGAGATTGGTAAAAAATCGTACTGCCCTTGCTAATGAAATTAGGGGTCTACTACATGAATTTGGTTTTATTATTCCTCAAGGGATCAATAAGGTTATGACAAAATTAACCGAGATTTTAGATGAAGGAAATTTAAGCCAGCTGGGTTATCAAACATTTAGTGAACTGAAAGAGGAATTTTTGGATAATGACAAAAAAATAAAAGAGATAGAAAAAAGATTAAAAATAATAGCTAGCAACTTAACTCAATATCAACGATTAACAGCTATACCTGGTCTTGGTTTAATTACTGCTACTGCTTTAATAGCATCAATAGGTAATGCTACAAGTTTTGAGAATGGTAGGCAATTATCGGCATGGTTTGGATTAGTGCCAAGGCAGCATTCCAGTGGAGGGAAAGATAAGTTGCTTGGAATTAGCAAGCGAGGTGATGTTTACTTGCGTACTCTATTGATCCAAGGAGCTAGAGCTGTACTAAATGCCAAGATAAGATTTACATTGGAAGAACAAAAATCTAAAAAAGATTTTAGCAAATTTACGCAGTGGATGTTTAATTTATCTGAGCGAAATGGACATAATAAAACAGTAGTTGCTGTAGCTAATAAACTGGCAAGAGTGGTGTTTGCAGTACTAAGGTCAGGGGATGATTATGTAGAGAGTAAAGTTTGTAGCACAAAGCTATTATAATTAACATAAAATAAAATAAATAGTGGTTTATTAATTAATAGGTAAACAAAGAATATGTAAGAGATTCCAACCCGGAATATGCGTGAGATAATAATATTGATGGTAAATAAGACAAACCTTAGCTTACAAAGAAACTGATGACTACAATGGCTCTTTGAAGCCGATAAAATGATAAGTATATAGTAAATTTGTAAGCCAGCGAATTCCATCAGGGCTGTAGGATAAATTACACATAATTTATTAACTATAAGCCGGATACATGTATGCATTTGCATTTTTGCTATTAGATGTTATTTTTTTCTTGCATTTTACAGGAGGTCCATACATGTAGTCATTTTATGCAACTTTACAACCAATTTATAGTCACAAAAATATTAGACAAATTTTCTCTCTAACTGATTTTCAAGGGGAGGGAATATGACACAAATATTAACTGCTCCTAACAGTCTTGTAGAGAATCCTGATACCATTTTTTACAATTTGGTGAGTAATTTATCTCAAATCCTATTTATGCAACAAAGCCATTTTTAGCTTCATCTTCTGAGCAACTTGCTTTTTTATTCATAGAGTTACAGAATGTTAATCTATTTGGTAGTTCTATTTTATGTTTTTGGGCTACTTTAATAACCTTTAATACGCCTACGACACCGTAGTAGTTTGGATCATAATTGTTGCAGAGTTCTTTCTTTTTCTTTATGTCTAATGAATCTTGTACTTCTCTTAGTGCTGTTTTAAGATATCTCTTATCATGCTTTTCTAGTTTGCTGTAGTGTTATGAATCTGCACAGGAACAAAGGTCTTGATATTCCTTTACGTTTACTAATGATTTTTCTATATCAGTATGCTTTCTTTTCATAACTAATTACCTTAATTATTGATTGTATTTTTTCTAAAATTAAGTTTCAAAGATGACTTTCAGCAAATTGCCAATTAATCATATGTTCTATATAAACTGAGACATAGTCTAGACGCTTATTACGATAATCTATATAGTATGCATGCTCCCAAACATCACAGGTAAGCAGAGGTTTCATAGATTTAGTAATAGGAGTTTCACCATTACTCGTTTTTACTATTTGTAATTTCCCATTATTAGAGACTAACCACGCCCAGCCGCTACCAAATTGGCTTACTGCTGCTTGCTTAAATTCAGTAGCAAAATTCTCGTAACTGCCAAAATCTTTATTTATCTGTTCCAATATCTTACTAGTAGGCTTTCCTCCACCTGAAGGCTTAATAGAATGCCAAAAGAAAGTATGATTCCATATTTGTGCTGCATTATTAAATATGGCTGCTTCAGTTGGTTTTATGCTTGTAGAAATTATTAATTCTTCCAAACTTTTTTTCTGCAATTCCTGATTATCTTGTAAAAGATTATTCAGGTTAGTTACATATGTTTGGTGGTGTTTCCCATGGTGGTAGTCAAAAGTTTCAGGGGAAAAATGCGGAACAAAATCACTTTTACCATAAGGTAATTCCGGCAAGACAAAAGGATAAGATGTTTGGTTAGATTGTTTGCAATATATCATAATTTCCTCAATTTTAGTATAAAATACTTACTTTTTTATTAAGCACTCTCGTTGTCATTCCAATTTCGGATTAATGAAATTAATCTGAAATTGAGGTTTAGTATATCATAACCATATAACTTTTGCAGGCTATTTTTTGAATTCCCGCTTTTAGCTAGGAATGACATCGAAGCCTATTGAGCTGAATTGCACTGTTTTGTCGGTTACCTAGTATGTGCATCTGTTTTTTGTTTAAGTTTTACTCCCAAATTTTGTGTAGGTGCTTCTGTTTCTTTTTGAGGAGAAATAACTGCTTTTCTTAACCCTGCTAGTGCATTTGTGATATCTGCTGAACCGACAGCAAACCCCGGTCTCTTTTGCTCAGTCTGTGGCTTGGTTGTTGGGGATTCTTCTACAGCTGTTTCTAATTTTCTAATATTAGGTAGCGAGTTTGTACTAGGCGGAGAAAGTGGCTGAGGAGGTGGTGGTGGAATTTCTCCAAGCTTAGATTGAACCTTAGGAGGAGATAGTATCTTTTCAGCTGCTAACTTCTTTTCCTCCTCTTCCCTTAGTGCTGCTGCTATCCTTGGAGCATCTATCTCCTCTTGTCTTTTTTGGCGTGCTTCTTCTTCTCTTCCCAGCCTTTCAAATTCAGCAGCGTCTTTAGCATATGTTGGAGATACCTTCTTATCGCCTTGCCCCTCAATAAATCCTCGACGTACTGCCAACTTTTTCTGCAACTCATTCATAAAGGGATCATCTGCTTGGTCTGCAGGTAATTCATTTAATGTTCGGTCTTCTACTTTGTTTAACTTAAAGTTACCTTTTGTTATAGCCGCCAACAAATCAGCTTGAGATATCTGTTGCAGCACTACATTAGAATGAAGAGGTGAAGGCGGAGGAGGTGGAGGAGGTGGTGGCGTAACTGGATCGTTAGGAGGAGTAACTGTTGCCTGCACTGAGATAGTAAAGTGTGCAGTTTCATGTACTACTACCGGTGCTGTGGTAGCCGTCGTTACATGAGGTTTCTGCTGAGTTTCTACCAGAGATGGGGGCAAAACCCCGGTTTCTTTTGCTGGAATGCTTGTAGATATTTGCTCCTGCACAAGGGGAATAGCCTTATAGTAACTTTTTATAAGTTCAAGCTCTTTAATAAAATCTGATTCTACTTGTTTTAACTCTTCTTTATGTTGTTTACTAAATGAAAATTTTAAAAACTTAATAAGAGAACGAGTCCATTCCCTTGCTTTAATAACAATTGGGGAACGATTTTTACTGTTTTCAACCTTTTTGGTTAACGCTTCTAGATTTTTCTGTAAGTTACTTCCATCCGCAACATTTATCGTACTAGTTATAATCTCAGCAACATCTTCTAAATTTTTCTTATCAGGAGAAGATGGTGGTAAGCTAACATAGGCTGCAATTGAAGCCTCAGCTAGCTTATTCACAGATTCATTGGCAAACCTTAAGTTTTCTTTACCACTTGTCATACAACTACTCCTACTTAATTAACATTTCTTAAGTATACAATATAACGTTATTAATTTAACGAAGTCAAGGACTCTAAGTAAAAAAACACAAATTTCGATGTAATAAATTATCAGTATAATCCCCATTAGGGCTGAACCATTGATTCCCTTTCGATGTCACCCCCCTGCTAGTCACAACTGTTGAAAGTTAAAAATCGTCTATTAGCGACTCATCTTCGAGACAAAAAAGTGCTTAAAACGTCTAAAGAATCAGGTTTGCAGTGGTTTTGGCATGAAGTTTGTAGTCATGTAAACATCACTTTTCTACTTGACATACTAAAAATTAGTCAACATAATGCTTCTTATGTGTATTACCATTGTTTTGTTTCAAATAAAAACTCTTGTCATTAAAGTACACTTTTATCAGTATTTCTTTATTATAAAATTCCACAGGTGAAAAAATAATGGTATGGACCTCCTGATATACAGAATGAAAAGCAGTTGCTAATCTTCTAAAGTTAATATTAAATATTAAAATAACAATCAGGAGGCTAAGATGGAAGTTACCACAATTGGTATAGATATTGCAAAAAGAATTTTCCAAATTCATGGTGTAGATAAAAATGGTAAGACGGTATTAAAGAAAAAATTAATGAGAGATCAAGTTTTAACATTTATGGCTAATTTACCAAAATGTTTGGTAGGGATGGAAGCTTGCGGCGGAGCTAGTTACTGGGCAAGAGAAATAACTAAATTGGGGCATACAGTAAAACTAATGGCAGCACAATTTGTCAAACCGTATGTTAAAACTAATAAAAATGATCAAGCTGATGCAGAAGCTATATGTGAAGCGGTAACAAGACCAAATATGAGGTTTGTACCAATTAGAACTGTAGAACAACAAGATATTTTATCAATTCATCGAGTAAGAGAGAGATTGGTAAAAAATCGTACTGCCCTTGCTAATGAAATTAGGGGTCTACTACATGAATTTGGTTTTATTATTCCTCAAGGGATCAATAAGGTTATGACAAAATTAACCGAGATTTCAGATGAAGGAAATTTAAGCCAGCTGGGTTATCAAACATTTAGTGAACTGAAAGAGGAATTTTTGGATAATGACAAAAAAATAAAAGAGATAGAAAAAAGATTAAAAATAATAGCTAGCAACTTAACTCAATATCAACGATTAACAGCTATACCTGGTCTTGGTTTAATTACTGCTACTGCTTTAATAGCATCAATAGGTAATGCTACAAGTTTTGAGAATGGTAGGCAATTATCGGCATGGTTTGGATTAGTGCCAAGGCAGTATTCCAGTGGAGGGAAAGATAAGTTGCTTGGAATTAGCAAGCGAGGTGATGTTTACTTGCGTACTCTATTGATCCAAGGAGCTAGAGCTGTACTAAATGCCAAGATAAGATTTACATCGGAAGAACAAAAATCTAAAAAAGATTTTAGCAAATTTACGCAGTGGATGTTTAATTTATCTGAGCGAAATGGACATAATAAAACAGTAGTTGCTGTAGCTAATAAACTGGCAAGAGTGGTGTTTGCAGTACTAAGGTCAGGGGATGATTATGTAGAGAGTAAAGTTTGTAGCACAAAGCTATTATAATTAACATAAAATAAAATAAATAGTGGTTTATTAATTAATAGGTAAACAAAGAATATGTAAGAGATTCCAACCCGGAATATGCGTGAGATAATAATATTGATGGTAAATAAGACAAACCTTAGCTTACAAAGAAACTGATGACTACAATGGCTCTTTGAAGCCGATAAAATGATAAGTATATAGTAAATTTGTAAGCCAGCGAATTCCATCAGGGCTGTAGGATAAATTACACATAATTTATTAACTATAAGCCGGATACATGTATGCATTTGCATTTTTGCTATTAGATGTTATTTTTTTCTTGCATTTTACAGGAGGTTCATACATGTAGTCAGTAACGAGAATTTAATTCTACACTCCACTCGTCGCATAATACTCACGTTCTATAGCATAATTTCTGCTCATATTTATCTCGAAGATGAGTCGCTACTTCAAAAGTGTTAACGATTTTTGCATAAAATTTGCATAATGTTAATATACATATTGACATAAGACCTTATTATATAGTATAATCCTGTGTTATAAATTATGGGAAGGGAGATCACGATGTCTCGTAGATGTGAGCTTAGTGGAGTAGGTGTTTTATATGGTAATAAAGTATCACACTCACAAAGAAAAACTAGAAGACGATTTGAACCTAACCTAAGGGTGGTAAGGTTTGCAAGTGATCTGACGAAGCAAGAATATAAGCTCTCGGTAAATGCCAAATGTATGCGTTCTGTTGAGAAAGTAGGTGGTTTTGATGCATATATGCTTAAAATATCATGTGATGTACTCTCAGATAAAGCACAGATAATTAAAAGAAAGATAGTTGAGAAAAAAGTTGGTGCTTCATTATGAAAACTGGAATACACCCAAAATATAAAAAATTCAAAATTATTATTAGTAAGGATGTTTTTGAAACAAATTCCGGTGGTCATGCAGAAGAGATTTTGATGGATGTGGATTATAGGAAACATCCAGCATGGACTAAAGAATTTGGAAATGTTGTTAACCAATCTAATAAAAATATCAGTGACTTTAATAAAAAGTTTGCTGGGCTTAGTTTTGGTAAAAAGGTATAGCTAGGCTTTTTACTCAAGGTAGATGTCAACCTGAACGGGGTGGAGGATTTGTTAAAACTAAGTAGTGTTTAGGTTCTGAAATAAATTTAGGGTGACGTCATAGTAGGTGTGTGCGTATATTATAGGAGTGTCTACGAATTGAATAATTTTTAGGAAAAATGTAGAAGAGTATACCGCAAGCAGTACGCAAATATACGTAAGGAACGGAAGCAAATTTTGACAATAAAATTACCAAAAAGAATCAATTCACAGGTACTTCCATTATCGTGGGGTGGAGCAGTTTGGTAGCTCGTCAGGCTCATAACCTGAAGGTCGTTGGTTCAAATCCAACCCCCGCAACCAATTATGGTACGAGTTTTAGTCTATCTGAGTTTGTTCTTGTAGTGTCCCATATATACTCGATGAAAATCAAGAATTGTGTCGTCATTATCCAAGATTCTAGCGGTACTCACGTACTAATATGTACGCCTAACACCTCGATTTGGTAATTCCTGCTACTATCATGATTTAGATTCTATCGTCTATCAACTCTTCATTTACGAGCAGTATATGACGCCTATGTATTTTTATTACACTAGAATACACTACTTATCTTCTGTGGAGTTTCTTAATAGAATCTAAAGTAGTTTCTAAAATCATACTTGCTGCAATTGAATCATCTTTTTGGTTACGTTCTCGTCTTTTGATTCCTAGCGATTTTAATAAACTATTGGCAGCAAGGGAAGTAAGTCTTTCATCTTGTAGATATATAGGAAGATTTATGGCTAAACTAAGCTTTTTGCTAAATTTTAATACAATCGCAGTTTGATCACTAGCCTGACCATTCATACTAATCGGCAGTCCTACGACAACACCACAGCTAGAATAGGTTGAGATCAAGTCTAATATTGATTTGATCTTATTTTCTTCTGTTATCTCATATATAGTTTTTATAGGCATAGCGAGGGTATGTTCTTGATTTGAGATAGCGATGCCTGTTTTGCGTGTCCCATAATCAACAGATATAATTGGTTTATTAACTTGTAAAAGTTGAAAAAACTCTTGCAGTGTTGATGTTATCATGATACCTAAGTTACAATCATACAAAAGTACGTTATTTATATGTTAAAACTAATCCAAAAACATTTAGATAGTAACCTAATCAAACTATCTTTGGTGTTCTCTTTTATTTATTTTCTACTTTTTAATTCAGCAGTTATTGTTTACAAGTTCAGCTACTACAAAGTCGCTTTTTTTAAAGCAATATTGGAGTTGAGTAAGGACTCTATTTATATTTGCTTTACTTGCTTTATCATTTTTTTTGGTTTAACTATCCATCGACTTGTTTTTATAATAGGAGCAATATTTTTATTTATAACGGGAGCAATTGCCAGCTATTATCTATATCTTTTCAAAATTTCTCCTACAAAAGAGATGATGGGTAGCTTTTTCTCTACTGACTTCAATGAAGTATATGAGATAGCTAGTATTAGGCTAATTGTTTGGCTAATTTTTAGCCTAGCTACTTGTATTTATACGATGAAGCATTTCTCTATTTTAGATAGTAAACTATTTGTTACAAAATTACTATCGGCAATTTGTCTTTTAATTACCATTAATAATATTATTATGCCGCAGTTTAATTTGCTAAAGGGTTATTTTCCTATCCAATATTTACATAATACATATTTATCTTTAAATAGCAAAAAAAGTGCAATGCGTGATGATATAAGTAAGAAGTTTTCTTTCATTGATCAATCGGATCAAAATATTACAGTAGTACTTGTAATAGGAGAATCAGCACGATTTGATCATTTTGGTATTAATGGTTATCACAGGAACACTACGCCATATTTAAGTTCTGTTGAAAATCTTTTTTCATTTAAAGCACAGTCTGCTTCCAATCACACACATCTTTCTGTCCCATCTCTTCTATCTCGCCATCCTGCGAGTAGCTTATACAAAAGTATAGAAGAAACGAGTTTTTTATCAATTTTTACCATGCTTGGTTTTAACACTAATTGGATTGGCACTCAGAGTATAGTAGGATACTTAAGAAGTAAAAATCCCGTTACAATTTATGATGAAGTTAGATTTGCTATAATACCCAGTGGTTCTATTTTATTAAAGAGGCTTGATCACGATGGAGAAATGTTACCTCATATTGAAAATAATATTGTAAATTCTACTACTAAAAATGTTTTAGTTATCCACACAGCTGGTAGTCATTGGAAATATTCTGCTCGATATCCTAAAGAATTTCAAAAATTTACTCCTAAGTGTAATTCCATTACTAAGGTAGATCAGAGCAGTTGTGATATTGAAGGGTTGATTAATGATTACGATAATACCATTTTATATACAGATTTTTTTTTGTATAATGTAATAGGTCTATTAAAAAATAGTAACGCTATCCTAATGTATGTTTCTGATCATGCAGAATCTTTGGGAGAACATGGTTATTACGGTCACGGTGGACCTATGATCCCAGAACAAACCACAGTGCCTTTTCTAGTTTGGGTATCGGATGAATTTAAAAAAAGACATCCTGATTTGGTAAGTTCTATAGCCAATCATTTAGGCACTGAAATTAGTCATGACTATGTATTTCATTCGATCCTTAATTGTGTTGGCATTCATTCTGCTGTGATTGACAAAAATTTAAGCCTATGTAGTAAGCAACGGTCAAATGGCTAAAATTTATCTAATTGCTGGTGAAATTTCAGGAGATTTTATAGGGAGTCATTTGATACAAAGCCTAAAAGATCTCTATAAGCTGGAGGAGATACAATTAGAGTTCGTTGGTGTAGGGGGAAGCAAGATGGAAGAAGCGGGGTTAGAGCATAGCCTTTTCCCGATTAGTCAAATAAATCTTATGGGTTTCGTCGAAATTATACCACATATTTTTAAGATCACTAAGCTAATCAAGCATACTATTGCTGATATAATTCAGCATGCCCCAGATTTGTTAATTACCATAGACTCGCCAAGCTTTACTTATAGAGTGGCAAAGAAGATTCGAGCAGTCCGGCCCAATTTAAAGATTATTCATATTGTCGCACCCTCCGTTTGGGCATACAAACCTTCCCGGGCTATGAAATACGCTAAAATTTACGATTATTTGTTGGCTTTACTGCCATTCGAACCACCATACTTTCAGAAGGTAGGTCTAGATTGCCGGTATATTGGTCATCCAATATTAGAGCAGTATTTTTATGATGATAAAGATAAAGAGCTATTAAAGCGAGAATTACAAATACCTGTTCATTCAGAAGTGTTATGTGTCACTTGTGGTAGCCGCAAAGGTGAAATAACAAGACATGCTCCGGTATTCACGGCGGCAATCAATCTACTAGCAAAAAAATTCCCTAATCTTGAAGTGATATTTGTCACGGCTGAGCCTAGTCATAAATCTTTAATTGAACCATTTTTATCAGATGCAGCATTTAACTACCATTTCTCGAGTGATAGACTTAAGATTTTTGCTGTAGCTACCCTTGCTCTAGCAAAATCTGGCACTAATACCTTAGAAATTGCCGCTTGTAATACTCCAATGATTGTTGCTTATAAATTAAATATCTTAAGCTTTCTATTAATAAAGTTACTAATAAAAATACCTTATATTTCTTTGATTAATATTATTGCTAATAAAGAGATATTACCAGAATTTATCCAGTTTAACTGTACTAAATCAAATATAGCAGATAAGCTTACATCACTATTAGTTGACAGGAAAAAAGCAGCGCAGCAAGTGAAAGAAAGCAGGAAGATTTTAATAGAATTAGGTTTTAAAAGCCCTAGCTCTCCTTCAAGCGTAGCAGCATATATTATAAAGTCAGAATGTTTAAACTGATATATACTCAGATAGAAAATCAAGAATTGCGTCGTCATTATCCAAGATCTGCGGTACTCACGTACTATAGTACGCCTAGCACCTCGACTTGGTAATTCCCGCTACTATCATGATTTTGATTCTATCGTCTATCAACTCTTCATTTACGAGTAGTATATATATAATAAATATCAAGTTTGTAAGAACTAGAGAATAAAAATAACGATGAAGTTGACTATTAGATACAAGAACCAGTTATGTTAGAAGAAAAGTTATTATTTTTTGCACTTGAAAAAGATCACCTTAGCTGATATAAAATAAACATCTTTGTATATACTCAGGTAGAACTTCAAGAATTAAGGTCTCGCGACCTAAAGATTTCAGCTGCCCCGTTACTCATGTACGCTACGCCGCTCGACTTTGCTACTGCCTAGCTCTTCTTGAAGTTATACTATCGTCTATTAACTCTTGAAATCATAGAAGTATATATATATACTCTTCTGCTTTGAAGAATTGGCTTTTGCAAATACTTGCAGGGATTTCGCGTACTCACGTATTTTATGTACTGCTTGCGTTCGCTCATCCCTTGTTTATTGTCCCAATTCTCCAAATCATTTGAGTATACGCACCCTTAGCTCAGCTGGATAGAGCAACGGATTTCTAATCCGTAGGTCAGAGGTTCGAATCCTCTAGGGTGCGCCATTCTTAGATTTTAGTGCATTTTACGAATGCGTCAAACGGTGGACGCAAGGTATAATCTAGCTTACAGCCATTCAGCTCTAGGTTCGAAAATACAAGATTTAACAATTTGCGTTTTTTCTCAATATTCGAACCTTTAAATGTTTCTAACGCTCCAGAAGCCAGTTCTACTAGGTTAACTAGGCGTTCTGAAAATTTATCATCAGCATTGTTATGGCTTTCTATTTCTCTCACGATATCTTCACGTTTTTGTATTAATTGCTGACGTTTTCCTTCATGATCTTCCTTGCTAATATCACCGTCTAAAAATAAATCAGTTAACCTATCCATACGAGTTTTGATCTTAGTATGCTCAGCATGTAACTCTCCTATACGCATTTTATGAAAACCTTGCTCTATTTTTGCTGAGCTTTTAATATAAGCAATTACTTCAGCTAGCAAATTAGGATCTAGATGGAGTGTTGCTAATACTTTTTCTACTTCCTGTAGTATTATTTCTTCTTTCACGTATATCCTTTTATTAGGGTTATCAGGATGCCATCCTAGTAAATATATCCACTCTGCTGTACTACCATTAGGATAAGTCTTCTGCTTAGTATCAGCAGTGATCACACGACCAGTAACAGCACATTTTATAAATCCTCTAAATATATATTCTTTTTCTCTATATTTAAACGGTTTTTTATTCCAGTTAACACGTACCCTTTGGCAAGTATCAAATAATTCTTTACTAATTAGAGGAGGATATATATGTTGGTATTCTTTTTTAGTTTTTAGGACTCGCATTACTCCGTAATAAAATAGATTTGTAATAATAGAATAAAGATGAGAGTGGCATAAATAATCTTGATTACCTCTAGAATTACGTAATCCTCATTCTTTAGTATTTCAGGTAGAGTATGACTGCCTGTAGCATATGTTTCAAATATTTTTTTAATTAAAGGACCACGATCAGGATCAATGATTATTTTTCCTTTGTTATGTCCTGTACCGTGTCCTTTGATATGCAAGTAACCAATAGGGGCAGTACTGATCCATTCCCCTAAACGTAATTTTTGGTCTATACTGCGGTTGACATTATCTCTAAGACTATCAACAAAGGCTTGAGCCATTAATACAAAAATATTCCACATCATCTTTTCTTGTGACGTAGAATATTTATGTATTATACAATTTTCTGTGTAAAAATGTAGTTCGATTTTTGCTCTTTCAATTAGATCATTTAGTATAGGTGTTTCTTTATAACTACGTTGTAATCGATCAACTTTATCTGCAACTACTGCTATAACCTCTTTTTGTTTTTTAGCAAAATCTATAGCCTCCATAAACTTTTTACGATTACCTACTGTTGATGATTCAGAGAATTCAAATATTCTTAGAATTTCTAAACCTTTACGCATACAATATTCTTGTAATCGGTATTTTTGCGCTTCAATAGAATAGCCTTCTTCTTGTTCTTTTGTTGAAACGCGACTCATCTTCTAGACGAAAAAGTGCTTAAAACACCTAAAGAATGAGGTTTATAAGGATTTTGCTATAAGATTTATAGTCATGTAAATGATATTTTTTATTTGACAATGCTGGAATTTAGAGATATAATCTCTTTCATGTATATTACAACTGTTCCAAATAGAAATTCTTGTCCTGCAATATTGCTTCGTACCTCTTATCGCGACTCATCTTCGAGATAAATATGAGCAGAAATTATGCTATAGAAGTAGATTGTCATGCGGTGTGTGGGACAGAAAATTAAATTTTTGTTACTGACTACATGTATGGACCTCCTGTAAAATGCAAGAAAAAAATAACATCTAATAGCAAAAATGCAAATGCATACATGTATCCGGTTTATAGTTAATAAATTATGTGTAATTTATCCTACAGCCCTGATGGAATTCGCTGGCTTACAAATTTACTATATACTTATCATTTTATCGGCTTCAAAGAGCCATTGTAGTCATCAGTTTCTTTGTAAGCTAAGGTTTGTCTTATTTACCATCAATATTATTATCTCACGCATATTCCGGGTTGGAATCTCTTACATATTCTTTGTTTACCTATTAATTAATAAACCACTATTTATTTTATTTTATGTTAATTATAATAGCTTTGTGCTACAAACTTTACTCTCTACATAATCATCCCCTGACCTTAGTACTGCAAACACCACTCTTGCCAGTTTATTAGCTACAGCAACTACTGTTTTATTATGTCCATTTCGCTCAGATAAATTAAACATCCACTGCGTAAATTTGCTAAAATCTTTTTTAGATTTTTGTTCTTCCGATGTAAATCTTATCTTGGCATTTAGTACAGCTCTAGCTCCTTGGATCAATAGAGTACGCAAGTAAACATCACCTCGCTTGCTAATTCCAAGCAACTTATCTTTCCCTCCACTGGAATGCTGCCTTGGCACTAATCCAAACCATGCCGATAATTGCCTACCATTCTCAAAACTTGTAGCATTACCTATTGATGCTATTAAAGCAGTAGCAGTAATTAAACCAAGACTAGGTATAGCTGTTAATCGTTGATATTGAGTTAAGTTGCTAGCTATTATTTTTAATCTTTTTTCTATCTCTTTTATTTTTTTGTCATTATCCAAAAATTCCTCTTTCAGTTCACTAAATGTTTGATAACCCAGCTGGCTTAAATTTCCTTCATCTGAAATCTCGGTTAATTTTGTCATAACCTTATTGATCCCTTGAGGAATAATAAAACCAAATTCATGTAGTAGACCCCTAATTTCATTAGCAAGGGCAGTACGATTTTTTACCAATCTCTCTCTTACTCGATGAATTGATAAAATATCTTGTTGTTCTACAGTTCTAATTGGTACAAACCTCATATTTGGTCTTGTTACCGCTTCACATATAGCTTCTGCATCAGCTTGATCATTTTTATTAGTTTTAACATACGGTTTGACAAATTGTGCTGCCATTAGTTTTACTGTATGCCCCAATTTAGTTATTTCTCTTGCCCAGTAACTAGCTCCGCCGCAAGCTTCCATCCCTACCAAACATTTTGGTAAATTAGCCATAAATGTTAAAACTTGATCTCTCATTAATTTTTTCTTTAATACCGTCTTACCATTTTTATCTACACCATGAATTTGGAAAATTCTTTTTGCAATATCTATACCAATTGTGGTAACTTCCATCTTAGCATCCTGATTGTTATTTTAATATTTAATATTAACTTTAGAAGATTAGCAACTGCTTTTCATTCTGTATATCAGGAGGTCCATACCATTATTTTTTCACCTGTGGAATTTTATAATAAAGAAATACTGATAAAAGTGTACTTTAATGACAAGAGTTTTTATTTGAAACAAAACAATGGTAATACACATAAGAAGCATTATGTTGACTAATTTTTAGTATGTCAAGTAGAAAAGTGATGTTTACATGACTACAAACTTCATGCCAAAACCACTGCAAACCTGATTCTTTAGACGTTTTAAGCACTTTTTCGTCTCGAAGATGAGTCGCGTCTTATCTTCGAGAGGGAGAAGTGCTTGAAGAGGCAGGAAAGTAAGGTTTACAAGAATTCTGCGATAAATTTGTAGTCATGTAAATGATATTTTTTACTTGACATGGCTAGAATAAGAAGGGTATGAATCTTATTCATGTATATTACAACTGTCCTAAATAGAAATTCTCGTCCTGCAATATTGCTTCGTACCTCTTATCGCGAAGACGGGAAAGTATTAAATAAAACCCTAGCTAACTTAACTAACTGGGATGATTTACGCATTGAGGCTTTTAAGAAATGTAATAAGCACTTACGCAATTTTTATGACCACTTAATTGCTAAACATAAAGCAGCAAAAGTTGCTCTTGTTGTTGTTATGTGCAAATTACTAGCTTTTATGCACTCTATTGTCAAAAATAATTCTTCTTACAATGAAAATTTATGTTAAGTTACTATTTTTTATTGACTTCCATTACGGATGTTTAGGTTACTTTAGCATTTTTTGGATATATATTTA
This sequence comes from Candidatus Tisiphia endosymbiont of Myopa tessellatipennis, assembly GCF_964031105.1. NCBI lineage: Bacteria > Pseudomonadati > Pseudomonadota > Alphaproteobacteria > Rickettsiales > Rickettsiaceae > Candidatus Tisiphia > Candidatus Tisiphia endosymbiont of Myopa tessellatipennis. Next base: position 949,040 of record NZ_OZ035005.1, read on the forward strand.
GTCTGAAAGTAGAAGTTTATTCTCTCAACTTACCTTGGAATTTCTCATAAACAATTGTAACAATTTCTTGACTTAATAAATTTAGGTCTGCTTCATTTAGTGTACGATCATCTGCTTGGAATTGTACTTTAATTGCCATTGATTTCTTACCTGATGGTAGTTTATCTCCTGAATAAATATCAAATATATCAACTGATTTTATTATTTTTTTATTAGAATTCTTTATATAAGTCATCATCTCGCCAACTGGCTGTTCTAGATCAACTACAAAAGAATAATCTCTAAAAGTTGGCTGGTAGTCGGAAACAATAAACTCATCTCTTTTAGCAAACTTTGCTTTAGCAAATGGTATATTGGCAATATTTATTTCAAAGGCAAATATCTCGCAATCAATATCAAAATGCTTTAATATAGATGGATGAATTTGTCCAAAATATGCTATGGCATTTTTACCAAGTTTTATAATACTTGATTTTGTCGGATGGTAATACGGTAACTCAGTTGGACAAAATTGGCACTTATCAATCGATAAGCCAGTATAATTTAAAACATTTTCTAGGTCAGATTTAATATCAAAAACATCTACTAAGCGAGCTTCAGAATGACAATCTTTCACATGATATTGTCCACATCTTACTGCAGAAGCAAAAACTAACTCACCATCAGATTTACAAGAGTTAAAGATTGGTCCTATTTCCATCAAGGCAATTTCTCTAATTGATCTTGCTAAATTTTTTTGAACTAATTTAAGTAAATTTGCAATGAGGTTAGGTCGCATATAATTATTATCTACACTAATAGGATTTAGTAAAAATAATTCCTCTTTTATTGGAGCAAATATTGGAGCAAATAATTTTGCGACGTTACTATCCATGAATGAGTTTGTTACGACTTCATCATACCCGCAAGTGGCTAAAATTCTTTTAATATCAGAAATTCTTCTTTGCTCTTTAGGTATAATCCTTGTTAGTTGCATTTTTGGTAATTTAATCGAGTCTAACTTGTCATAACCATAAATACGAACAATTTCTTCAACAATATCTTCTTTGATTGCTATGTCATACCGCCAAGAAGGTATGGTAAGTTTTAGAGTGTCACCTATATCTACTATATCAAAGCCAAGTTTCTCTAAAATATTACAAATCTCTGTCTTATTTAAGCTCAGACCAGTTATTTTAGCTAGACAATCTACAGGGAATTCCACGAATCTTTGAACAAAGGAGATATCCCCATTATACACTATATCAGAAATTTCACCCCCACAAATAGATAAAATCATTTTACTTGCAATATTTAAGGCTTTTAAGGTAAATGCTTGATCAATATTACGTTCAAAACGATATCTAGAATCAGTATCAATCTGTAGAGATCTACCAGTTTTAGTAATATATTTAGCAGAAAAACACGCCGCTTCTAGCAAGACATTTTGTGTCTCAAGCTCACTTTTGCTACTATCACCTCCTATAATACCAGCAAGAGTAAGTACTTGCCTATCATCTTGAATTACCAAAGATCCTTCATCTAAATCATATTCTTTGCCATTCAAAGCTAGAAATTTAGTTTTTTCTTTAAGTAGTGTAATTTGCAGCTTATCTGATAATTTACTTCTATCGTAAGCATGCATTGGTTGCCCGAAACTATACGATATATAGTTAGTGACGTCCACTAGGGCTGAAACCGGTTTTAGCCCAATATTTTGCAATAATTGCTTTAACCAATCAGGGCTTGTCTTGTTTTGTAAATTTCTTATTTCCCGAAAGCAGAATAATGGACATGCTTCTTTATTTTCTATCTCTAAAGCCAAAATAGATTTAAATTCTCCGGCAATTGATGGTACTTCTAATTCTTTAAGCGTACCAATACCCTTGCTAGCTAGGTCTCTAGCTATACCATAGACGCCAAGAGCATCACCACGATTTGGGGTAACGTTAATGTCAAAAACTGGGTCATCATACCCATAATATTGTATAAATGGCTCTCCTATCTTAGCATCGGGCATCAGTTCTATTATACCATCAGAATTAGTACCCACTAATAGTTCTGCTTCAGAACATAACATTCCGCAACTTTTTTCCCCTCGTATTACCGACTCTTTAATTTTAAATTTACCATTAGGGATTTCACAACCTATTTTTGCCAGTACTACTTTAATATTTTCCCTAGCATTACTTGCTCCGCAAACTATCTGTAAAATACCTTCGCTAGTTTGAACGTCACATATTTTTAGCTTGTCCGCCGATGGGTGAGGTTTAGTAGCTAGTATATGAGCTACTTCAAAATCCTTTAGTTCCGTCCTTCTGTCTATTATTTCTTTTACTTCAAGGCCAAGCATAGTTAAACATTCAGCAATTTCCTCAACAGATCTCTCGGTATCTAGGAATTTTTTTAACCAAGATAAAGTAAATTTCATCTTGTTAATCCTCCAGCTAGACTTGGCAAGTCAAAAGCAGAGAAGTTATAGTGTTTTAACCATCTTATATCTCCTTCAAAAAATTGTCTGAGATCCTTGATACCGTATTTTAACATAGCAAAACGCTCAACACCTAGACCAAAGGCAAAGCCTTGATAGAGATCACTATCTATATTAACATTTTTAAGAACATTTGGATGAACCATACCACAACCAAGTACCTCAAGCCATTTATTGCTACCCTGCATCTTAATATCCACTTCTGCCGATGGCTCAGTAAACGGGAAAAAACTTGGTCTAAAACGTATGTCAATATTTGTTTGTTCAAAGAAATCTTTGATAAATTCAGTGATAACATATTTTAAATGTCCCATATTGATATTTTCATCGATCACTAAACCCTCAATCTGATGGAACATTGGTGTATGTGTCATATCGGAATCAGACCTATAAGTTCTACCAGGAGCAATAAACCTAAAAGGCGGTTTACCATTTTGCATCGTCCTGATTTGTATCGGTGAAGTATGAGTACGTAACAATAGGGGATGTTCTGCCTCTTTTGCCTTTAGATAGAAAGTATCGTGCATCTGCCTTGCGGGGTGATCTTCATAAAAATTTAGGGCAGTAAAATTATACCAATCATTTTCAATAGTTGAACCATACTCAATTGTTAACCCAAATTTTGCAAATATTTGAATTAATTCTTCGGTAGCTTGGGTAATGGGGTGTATGCTCCCCTTCTTATACTGCCGGGTTGGAATTGTTAAATCTGTCTTCTCTTCAGCAAATCGTTTATTTAATTCAATTTCCTCCAAGGCTGCTTGTTTTGCTTCTAGCAAATTACTAATCTGTTCTTTAAGCAGATTAACTGCCTCGCCTAACTTTTTGCGATCATTTTGCTCAAGACTACCAAGCTTTCTCATTTCTTGATTAAGTAAGCTTTGTTTCCCAAGAAACTCCACCCTAATTTGTTGCAACTCTGATAGAGCTTGAGTTGATTCTATTCTGCTTTGTGCAGATTTTAATATTTGGTTTAGATGATTCATAACAAGTTAATAATAATATCGAGCCATAAATATTAGACTAAATTTTATTATATCTCTAGATTAATTAGAAGCAAATGTCAATAACATGTTATTGCAGGGTTGCCTCTTGTTTATGTTATTACATAATAGACTTCTTTCGAAACTCTACTTCTGCTGGTGATTTGTACGTCGATGCGGTACTCGAATCCTCACGTACATTAGAGTACGCTGCGGTTCTGCGTTCCGCGTCTCCTTCAAATCCCTCAGCATAAGCGAGTTTCGAAAGAAGTCTAATGCTTAGCATTTTGGTGCTACTTTTGAGAATTTTGTTATGCTCATGGCATCATAATGTCCAAAATTTAAGGTTTTACGATTCTCGCTAGACCACGATTTACAAATGTGATAAAACCCTTGATTTTTTATTAATATTCCTATATAATTCATAGAACTAACTTAATATTATATTTATGCCTGACACACAACGATTATCAGAATCTGAAAACGAAAGCTTTGTTAGCTTAATTCGTAATAAAAACCTCAATGCTCTTGAAAAATTTATTAATTCTAAAGGATCGATTGATACGAATCAATCGGGGCTTGATACGGCTGGTCAATCCTTTTTGCAAGTGGCTGTTATATATGGTTCATATGAGATTTTAGAGCTATTACTCCAAAAGTGTTATTATGACTTAAAGTATCAAGATACAAATGGTAATACTGTTTATCATTATGCGGCAGGTTTAAATAAAAATAATGAATTGGCTCTACTGTACAGACACGACCAAAAATCTGCTCTTATACCTAATAAAGAAAATATTACCCCGTGCTATATTACTAAAGCTCGTGGTAATGATATTGGATGCAAATTACTTTCAGATCCCGTTGCACCTTTAACAATCATAGGCAAGCTTGCTGTAATTAATTTGTATGGAAATGTTAACAGTCTGGACATTCCTAAAACAATTATCGATGAGATTAATGCAGTACCGCAAGAGAGTAATACTTTGCAATACTCACTCAATATTACAGGAGATGTAACATTTCCTATTCCTGAGGTTTAAATGGAGATAAAAAACTATATGACTAGTTGTAGCAGCTCGCTTTTATAGGTAACAAGTAACTCAAATTAAATGACTTTATTAAAAATACAGTCTAGCTCGATTTAATTGACTCTCAAAATTTCTTGGCTCACATTATAATTGGTTCTATATTTTCCTTCGGCTCACTTTATTTGACCCTAATTACTCCCACAATACTTACTGAATTTAACTTTAGAAAATAATAATCTTATAATTATTTCGTAGTTTATACAGCTAGATGATTAGATAAAAATGCTCGTTATTTTTATAATAAAAATCACATTGAACTTTTGTATCAAATGTAATATACTGCTAGTAAATGAAGAGTTGATAGACGATAGAATCAAAATCATGATAGTAGCGGGAATTACCAAGTTGAGGTGCTAGGTGTACATCTAACAATTAGCCTTAAGTTTTTATTGACAAGAAAAACAGGAGAAGTCAAGGGATTTGAGTAAAGTGATTACTATAGTTATCCTAAAAAAATCTAACCATATAGGTTATTGTAATAGATCAAATATAATACTTTAATTTAAATAATATTAAAATTATTTAAATTAATTAATGTTATTTAGCAATAAAACATTGATTAACACTTACTCGTAAATGTCAATAAAAACTTAAGGCTAATTGTTAGGTGTACATATAGTACGTGAACACCGCTAGAATCTTGGATAATGACGACGCAATTCTTGATTTTCATCGAGTATATTGACCTCAATTCGATGTAAGACATCGGTTTAATAGCCTAGGGTGGTCACATAAGCGTCAACTTAAGAGCGTAATGATTGAGCATGTATAAGTAAATCAAACCTAAACGTCATTGCGAGAAGCCGCTGCAAGCGGCGACGCGGCAATCTAAGATACGCGAAGCGTTACTCTAAAAAACAGCTTCGCTGTTTATCTAGATCGCCACGGCATCTAACGATGCCTCGTGATGACGGCTGTGTTTAATTTGTTTATACCTGTTCAATCATTACGCTCTTAAGTTGACGTCTATGAGGGTGGTCATCCCTGTACCTTCGGATGTTACCCCTGCTAGGTAGAGGTCTAAGAAAATAGCATAGAAAGTATGTTATATAGTTTTAGACCCTTGCACAAGGGATGACATCATCCCTAATGGCGATGATTACTTGAGCCTATTATACGGTCACCAATTTTTATTTTTAAATGATTAATTTTAAAACTCTTTCAATTTACCTACTCAGGCTATATTGTGGCTATTTCATCGGTATATTGCTTCTGATTATCGGGGTTTTAATTCTTTCAAATATCTTTGACCTTTTGCAAAAATTTAAAGCTGTATATATTCCAACACATTTTTTTTGGAAACTTGTATTATATAAAATACCTTATTTAGTTAATGAAGTAGCTTCTCTTCTTAGCTTCATTGCGATGTTATTTTTTCTAAAAAGACTAACTAAACATAATGAACTAATAACTATTTTATGCAATGGTATACATATTTGGAGGGTTATTGCTGTTCCAGTTTTTGCAGCGGTGATTTTTGGTATAATACTAATAACTATATGTAACCCTATTGGTACATTTGGTTTACAAAAATATGAATCTTTAGAAGCAAAATTAAGTAAAAAGACATCTAATAATTTTATAATATCAAAATCTGGTTTACTATTTATTGAGAATTATCAAGGCAATAAAAGAATTATTCAGGCTGGGTCTATTGATGTAGTGAACAATAAGTTAAATAAGATTATTATATTATTTTTAGATGACAAAAATAATTTCTTAAAAAGAATTGATGGGGAATATGCTATTTTAGTTGATAATAATTTAAAACTAACTTCTGTAAAAATTTCGGATAACTATAATGTCAAACAATATGAGCATTTTACCGTTTCAACAAATTTATCAATAAGTAACTTACTAAATAGTTTTATAAATCCTGAGATGATTGCTATTTGGGATTTACCAGATATAATTAAACATTTAGTAGAATTTGGTTTACCAATAACTAACTATCAAGTTTATTTCTATAAACAGTTATTTAAGCCTATAATTATGGCTACCACAGTGGTTTTAGCAGCCTGCTTTTTTAGTCTCAAGCAACGTGATAATTCTCAAGAAAAAATCTTAGTAATTGGCTTATTTCTAGGTTTTATTATTTATTTCCTATTAGAGATTTTGTTTAAAATACTCGCATATAATGCAACCCCCCCTTTCTTAGCTATTTTATTGCCAAATATATGTATATTATTTTTCAGTAATTTTGTTATTATGCATTCTAAAGAAACCTGATGCGTTAAAATGATTTGATTTTGGAGAAATAAAAATGTTAACAAACTTTTTCAGGAAATTTGTATGTGATATGGCCATAGATCTTGGTACGGCTAATACTTTAGTGTATGTCAAAGGCAAAGGAATCGTACTTAACGAACCTTCTGTAGTTGCATTGATTAAAGTGGACGGAGCATTTAAGCCATACGCATTTGGTCAGGAAGCAAAAAATATGTTAGGACGTACCCCAACAGACATTGAAGCAAAAAGACCACTAAAAGATGGTGTTATAGCCGACTTTAAGGGAGCTGAAGAAATGATAAAATATTTCATCAGAACAGTACATAATCGTAGATCATTTACTGGTCCAATGATTATAATTTGTGTACCCTCAGGTTCTACACCAGTTGAGCGTAGAGCTATTCAAGAAGCAGCAGAGAGTGCAGGAGGTAGAGATGTATACCTTATAGAAGAACCTATGGCAGCAGCAATTGGTGCTGGCTTACCAGTAACAGAAGCAACTGGTTCAATGATTGTTGATGTAGGCGGAGGAACAACAGAAGTAGCAGTCCTATCATTAGGTGGTATTGTGTATGCTAGATCAGTACGGGTAGGTGGCGATAAAATGGATGAGTCTATTATTTCTTATATTAGAAGGCATTATAATTTACTAATCGGTGAAGCTACAGCAGAAAAAATCAAAAAGCAGATTGGGGCTGCTTACGTAGATGATAGTTTAGAACCAAGAGTAATGGAAATTAAAGGACGGGATTTAATCCATGGTATCCCTAAAGAAATGCTACTAAACGAAAGACAAATTGCTGACAGTCTAATTGAACCAATTAGTCAAATTGTAGAAGCAGTAAAAGTGGCGTTGGAATGCACTCCTCCAGAGCTTTCATCCGATATTGTAGATACGGGAATTGTTATGACTGGTGGTGGGGCATTACTCCGAAACTTAGATCATGTCCTAAAAGAAGCAACTAAACTGCCGGTAATTATTGCTGATGAAGCACTATCATGCGTAGCTCTTGGTACGGGAAAAGTACTAGAAGATTTTCAAAAATTTAAGCATGTGTTATTTAAACAAGATTAACCAATGGCATTACTTGCAAACAGAATAAAGCGTTCTAGTAAAATAGTAGAGTTTGCTAGATTTATACTTGTTACTTTGAGACGTGTTTTCGTTTTATTTTTTGTTATCGCCTCACTTTACTTATTTATTGCTGCTCCAAAAAGATTTTCTTCTATTTCTCTTGAAGTCGTTGGACATGTTATTTTTGGTGGATTGCTAATTCATGAAAACATATTTAAGCAAATTAATTTAATAACCCAAAATTTTATTTATTTACGAGACTTAGCAAGAGAAAATATCGAACTACAATTAGAAGTGGCAAGACTAAGAAAGTTACATAGTAATATATATTTGATCCAATCTGAGAATAAAGAACTAAAAAAACTACTATCAGTTGTAGAAGAAGAACAATATAACTATGTCAGTGCTAAATTACTAAGTGTTTCATTAAACCCCTTCAGTAAAACTGCTTTAGTGTCAGCTGGAGTGAGACATGGTGTGGAAGTTGATCAGATAGTTACCAACAGTGAAGGATTAGTTGGGCGAGTAATACAAGTAAGCAACAATTACTCTAAAATAATTTTAGTTAATGATGTAAACTCTCGAATCCCGATCACTACCGTATCTTCAAAAGAAAAAGGCATCATGAGCGGTTATGGTAATGGTAGCAAAATACTCTATTTACCAAAAACTCATCTTGTCCAAAAAGGCGAAAAAGTTATAACATCTGGTTATGGTAATATTTATCCTTACGGCATAACGGTAGGTTATGTAAAAAAAGCAAATGCAGAAAAGGTTCTTGTAAAGCCTGTAGTTGACTTATCAAAAACTGAGTTTGTCAGTATATTGTTTCCTCAATGAATCTAATAATCGGCTTTTATACTGCTATGATTTCAAGAGTTGATAGACGAAGAGGTCAATTTCAAGAAGAGCTAGGCAGTAGCAAAGTCGAGTAGCTAGGCGTACATGAGTAACGGAGCAGCTGAAATCTTTAGACACAACGACCTTATTCTACCTGAGTATATTATGTTTGGACAAAATCCTAAAAGACCAGCCATATTTAATGATGGAACTAGTCTAGAAATTAAGAGTATTTTTAAGACTATTCAGGGAGAAGGCCCTTTTATAGGTATGCCTGCTGTTTTTATTAGGCTTGGTGGATGCAATCTTGCTTGTAATTTCTGTGATACAGACTTTGAAGATTTTAATATGTTAACCATTAACAATATTATCGAAGAAGTTGAAAAACTTACGATTAATATCAAATTAGTGGTTATAACTGGTGGTGAGCCTTTTCGTCAACCTATAGAATTATTGTGCTATAAATTAGTAGATTTGGACTATATGGTGCAAATTGAAACTAATGGCACATTATATCGTAATCTTCCAGATAAAGTCCATATAGTTTGTTCACCAAAAGCTGGGAAAAATGGTTATGCACTATTGAGAGATGACTTACTATCTCATATTAATGCCCTAAAATTTTTGGTGGCTAAAAATATACCCAAATACTCTAACATACCAGAAGTAGGACAAAGCAAGTATAATATACCAGTATTTATTCAGCCTATGGATCAAAATAATCTGTTGCTAAATAAAGAAAATGAACGGTTAGCTATTGATTTGGCCATTAAGTATGGTCATCGCCTTTCCTTACAAACTCATAAGATTTTGGGTATTGAGTGATTATATATTAGAGCTTGTCCGCAAACTAAGTAATAGAAGTAATTCTACGAAGAAGTAATCGACTCATAGTCAAAAAAATTATATTTTCACTAGAATCAGTAAGAAAATCATATTCCTTGGAGAGCCTTCTATTTCTATTTATCCAAGCAAAGCTTCTCTCAACAACCCATCGCCTTGGCTGTACTTTAAACCCAACTTCCCTTGTTGGCAATAGTTCTAGTGGTGTATTTTTTGGTATCCAAAATCTGCACACTGGTCGTTTAACAATTTCTAAATCTATGTTATACTTTTCCTTAATGAGACCCTTTAAATCTTTAGACTGATACCCCATATCAGCCCACATTTGTTTAATAGTAGTGTACTCTTTTTGCATGTTACTGAGTAGCACTGTAGCTCCGTATCGATCATTCTCATTCGCAGAACCGACATAACAACCTAACACAAAGCCTTGTGTATCGGTAATAATATGCCTCTTTCTGCCCTTAATTTTCTTAGCTCCATCATAACCTTTAGCTCCACTTTTTCTGTTGTCTTGACAGACTGACTATCTATTATGCAAGCACTAGGATACTCATTTCTACCTAATTTTCTTCTAACATCCTTGATAAGTTCATGGTTCATACGTTCAAATACACCTTGCTTCTTCCATCTTCTAAATTGTTCATATACTGTCTTCCAAATTGGAAAGTCATGCGGCATATATCTCCACTGACACCCAGTACGTAATACATAAAAAATTGCATTCAAAATCTCTCTTTTGCTATGTTTTAAAGGTCTACCTCCCTTTACATACGATACTTGAAACAACCCCTCTATCCTTAACCATTCTTCATCTGTTAAATCTGTTGGATAATTTTTTCTGCTCATTCTTTTATACTTCTTACTAATAATACTTTGTTCACTTCATCATACCTTAATTTTAGTTTGCGGACAAGCTCTAAAAGGTACTAGAATTAATAAAGTGAGGATAAGTGTATTGACATCTGATATATATAAAATTTTAAGAATACACATATAAGGAATACAAATTAGTATTCCATACATACCATAATACCTAAAATCTAATATAAGCTTAATTTGTTCCATATATTATTCGCTCCTCATCTTCGAGATAAATATGAGCAGAAATTATGCTATAGAACGTGAGTATTATGCGACGAGTGGAGTGTAGAATTAAATTCTCGTTACTGACTACATTTTTTCACCTGTGGAATTTTATAATAAAGAAATACTGATAAAAGTGTACTTTAATGACAAGAGTTTTTATTTGAAACAAAACAATGGTAATACACATAAGAAGCATTATGTTGACTAATTTTTAGTATGTCAAGTAGAAAAGTGATGTTTACATGACTACAAACTTCATGCCAAAACCACTGCAAACCTGATTCTTTAGACGTTTCAAGCACTTTTTCGTCTCGAAGATGAGTCGCTCCCATATTGATGTTTATTTACATATTTCTTTGCTCTTACTGAGAATCCACCGGAATTGATTGTATATGAATGTTCCTGAAAACATAAAAAACTTTTTAAAAATAAAACTTAAAGATAAAAATTTAAAAAGAAAAGACTTTGTAAGAGATAGTGGTCTCCCTTCTTCAACATTAGGTAATATTAATAAAGCTGGATATTATCGTCCTACACTCAAAACTATTATCACTATTGCAAACTACTTTGAATGTTCTATGGATGAAGTTGTTGGCAGAAATATGAACTCTTCTTTAAACATAGGAAATTGTAAATTTCAAATGAGTGATTCAGAAAGCATCAGTATTAATCTAAAAAATTTTCTTACTGCAAAACTAAAAAAACTAAATTTAAATTTCTATAAATTAGCTAGATATCTTGGATTTAATGAGCATATTATTTCTGATTTGATAAAAGATAACTCTTCTCAAAAAACCTTAGGTAGTGCAATTACCATAGCTCTAGCCGATTATTTCCAAGTATCACTAGATGAAATGGTTGGTAGAATTGTGCCTACTAAAAATACTGATAATGGTAAATCTTCTGAACAAAGCTCTAATAGTGATCCTGATATGAATAATTTATAGCAATTGCTTTTTTAATACATATTACTAACCATCATACCCTAAAACTAAACATTTAGTGAAGTTACAGGAAATAAGATATAACTTTACAATCATAATTGGGGTAAGGCTAAAAATAGCAACCCATCCTTAGTAAGTTGTTTAAAACCTGATCCTTAGTCCTAGGCCTATATAAATCATACAGCTTAGATCCCCTTAATGATTTTTGGCCCACAAATCCATGTTATATTGTTTGCAATATTCAAACATATCAATTGTATTAGGGTGGTGTATGCCAAACTCCTTAATTTGCGGTTTACCAAAAAATTTATAATTATATATATCTTTTGATTTACAGGCGGCTTTTGCCCCTTTGTTATATAATTCACTTACTTGAGCAACATTTTTACTTCTAGTTCCATATAAATAATGATATATAACAAACGCTTTTTTATAAGATTCTATAGCTTGCTTAAGCTGATCTTGAGCAAACAAACTATCACCTTGTACTACATAACTAGCTGCTAAGCTAGGATTTTTAGAATAATTTGTTTTTTCCGGATTGTTGTTTTCATCTGCTAAAAATATGGGAATAGCTTTATTAATGTATTCAGAAGCTTTATCTATTTTACCTAAACCTAATTCACTTCTTGCCATTTCTGTATAAATATCTGCAAATATTTCATTATCTTCATTCTTTATGGGCTTATGTATATAATATAACTGTTGAGCTTGAGCATAAGCTTCTTGATATCTACCAAGGGAATTCAATATCTTTGTTCTAGGCATATAAGCTCCAGTAAAGTATGGGTCATTAATATGCGATCCATTTTTTATAAATAGTTCGATAATTTTATCTTCACCCTCTAAAGCTTCCTTATATTTGCCTTGCATATTAAATAATGCACTTTTTAAAGAATATATTATAGATAGATCAGCTTCTTGTATTGTTCTTTGTTTTACTAATTTTTCTATCTTTTTAAGAAATTCTTCAGCAAGTTTTATCTCTCCTAAAAACATATAAGATCTAGATATATGAGATATAAAATTAAATTTGAGAGAATAACTAGATTCATCATCATCAAGTTTACCTAAAATCTTTAATGATTTAATAAGATAAGAAATCGCTGTTTCAAAATTTCTTAATATTATTTTATTATACACTCCTATTGCTCCTAAATATCTAGCGTAATAAAATTTTTGATATTCAGACATTTGCCACAATTTAAATTTTTTGTTTTTATCTTTCCAACTAAACCAATCAACCATTTGTTGTGCTTTATTATTATTGTAAATGTTTATATATAGAGACAATAATTCACTTCTTAAGGTAAGTATTGCATATATGTTAATATTATATTTCTCAGAATTTGTGAGAATAATTTCTAGGTTTTCTAGTACAGTTTGAGCACTTCTCCACAAATATCCTGAGTGAGTTCCTTTCGCCTTAGGTAGCTTAGCAATAATATTTTCTAAATATATTTTATTATTATTGCCATTTAGTTCCATTATTTTATTGCTGACTATGTCATGCATTTCAAAAATAGGGTTATTCTCTCTAGCATTAATATTACTAATTAGCATAAACTTGGATAATTGATATATATCATCATCAAGGGTATCTTTATTATCAGTAATGATGGTAAGCAGCTGTTTTGAAAAAGCTTGGTTATTTAGTAAAGCTATTTTATTAAGTAACTTTGCTGCACTAAAGGGTAATTGTTGAACAGCCATACTAATATTCGTTGCTATTTTATCAGTTGATTGATAAATTTTCTTTTTATATTCTTCTTTATCTAGACCTTTAATTTTGTTAAGTAATTGAGTTCCTTGCACTATCAATATTGGATAACCACTAAAAGATTGCGTTAAAAATTCGATATTATTGTTATTTTTATTGTCTAATAAGTTATTAGCTAAAGCTACAATAGTAGGGTGATCGAGTAGTGGCATGGCTATAATGTTATGTAACTTTTCATTATCTTGCGAGCAAAACACTACATGACCATTATGTTCCCAATCGATTAAATCTTGTACTTTTTTATTTTCATTAACTTTTAAATTATCAAACACTAATAACCATTTAGTAGTAGTAGTTAAATATGATATTACTTCTTTTTTTGTTAAAGTAACTTCTTCAGATATATTAGTTCGTTTAACCATATTGAGTTGTTTGGCTAATTTCACAAATTGTTCATCAAAATCAAGGTTACAATCAAAAAACCAAATAAGATCATAATTATTTTTATTCTCATAACCATACATCCTAATCAGTTGAGTTTTACCTATACCACTAGTACCAACTATACTTGCTTGTCTATATTTACTTAAATATTCATCAAGGATTTTAAGTTGTTGCTCATGATTGACAAAATAACTAACTGGAGTGATTAAATTAGATACTTGTTCTTGAGCAAAAGTTCTAGTATTAATGATTAATAATATGATTGATAGTAGAAAATTTTTCATATAATGAAACTGTTGAAAAATAAATTATGCCCTAACGGTACGTATAAAACATATTATTACAAATAATTATAAAGAATAAGTAAAAATAACTCAACTTAAGTTTGAATATTAATAATAATCATCATTAAAAATATGAATAGAGAATTTTTATGAGAAAAATTTTAATAATTCTAATTTTGCAATTTATCGTAATAGAAGCATTTGCAAGTATTGAAAGAATAAAGCTACATTCTTTTGATAATTTAGTTGATCAAATTAAAAATGATACAATAAAAGGTAAAGATACGCTAATTGTATTTGATATTGATGGAGTTATTCTTTGTCCTAAGGACAGCTATTTAAGCCATAATAATCGTGAAGTACGTCATAAATTTCTTGATGACATTGAAAAATCACAAGGTCTAGCTCAGAGAAAAAATATATATGCACTTATTGCTGCTCAGATGGAATATAAGCTAATTGAACCAAGCTTAATGAAATACTTTTGGTTTCTAAAGTTCAATGGTTACGACGTTATTGCCTTAACATCAATGGGACCAAATAATCCATATTTTGATCAGGAACAAGATCGTGTTGATATGCTTAAAGATAAAGGATTATTGTTTGATAAAAGATATCACGGTCAAATAAAAATTGATAAACAAAAAAGACCCCAGCCAAAAGCCATTGAGGGAGTTATTTTTGCAAGAGGATATGAAAAGGGATTAGTTCTCAAGGCATACCTTGATCAACAACATACTGCCTATAGCAAGATAGTGGTGATAGACGATAAACCTCAAAATTTAGATTCTATTGAAAAACACCTAAAAAATCAGATTGGTAAAATAGTGCTAGTAGAATATAGCTATGATAAATTTGTAGAACAAAAATTTACAAACAATATTTCTACTTTGCAGCAAAATTTTCTTAAAACTCAATCTATTTGGTTAAGTGATAAACAAGCCTCAGTTTTATTACAAATGAGGAATAAAGCCAAAGTTGAATAATGTAAAGAAAAATTAGGTTAAATGTGAATTATAAAATTAGCCTTTGTGAACATTTCTAAGTAGGAGCAAAAAAGTGTAATTTTCGGACAAAAAATCACTATCAGAGGACATAAATATTGTACAAAATGCCTTGAGTAAGAGAGAGGTGGTTAACTAGAATTGAAATTTGATCCCTTTTAATCAGAATTTCGGATGGATCTCATCTTCAGTCGAGCTTGTGCCTCATCGTCACTCAGCCATATATAATGGTATGGATCTACCCTATATACAGAATGAGAAGCGTATGCTAATCTTCTAGGATAGGAAATGAATCCTAAACAATAATAAGGAGATCCATATGGAAGTTACCACAATTGGTATAGATATTGCAAAAAGAATTTTTCAAATTCACGGTGTAGATAAAAATGGCAAGACAGTATTGAAGAAAAAATTAACGAGAGAGCAGATTTTAACTTTTATGGCTAACGTACCAAAATGTCTAGTAGGCATGGAAGCTTGCGGTGGAGCTAGCTATTGGGCAAGAGAATTAACAAAATTAGGTCATAAAGTAAAATTAATGGCCCCGCAGTTTGTTAAACCTTATGTTAAAACTAATAAAAATGATCAAGCTGATGCAGAAGCAATATGTGAGGCAGTAGCAAGACCTAATATGAGGTTTGTACCTATCAAAACTGTAGAGCAACAAGAAATTTTATTTATTCATAGAGTAAGGCAACGATTGGTAAAAAACCGTACTGCTCTTGCTAATGAGATCAGGGGATTATTACATGAATTTGGTTTTGTTATTCCGCAAGGAATCAATAAGATTATGACAAAATTAACTGAGATTTTAGATGCAGGGGCTTTAAGCCAGCTAAGCTATCAAACGTTTAGTGAGTTAAAAGAAGAATTTGTAGAAAATGATAAAAAAATAAAAGAGCTAGAACAACGATTAAAAATCATAGCTAGCCAGTATAGTAATCACCAACAACTAATGACGATACCAGGTATAGGTTTAATAACTGCCACAGCCTTAATAGCCTCAATAGGGAATGCTAGTTGTTTTGAAAATGGTAGGCAATTATCAGCATGGCTGGGATTAGTGCCAAGGCAACATTCTAGTGGTGGTAAAGATAAGTTGCTTGGTATTAGTAAAAGAGGTGATATTTATTTACGTACTTTGTTAATTCAAGGAGCAAGAGACGTTCTGAATAGCAAGATAAGATTTACCACGGAAGAACAAAAATCTAAAAAAGATTATAGCAAGTTTACTGAGTGGATGTTTAATTTATCTGAGAGAAACAGTCATAATAAAACAGTTGTCGCGGTAGCTAATAAGCTAGCAAGGGTGGTATTTGCATTACTCAGTTCAGGTAATGATTATACCGAGAGTAAAGTTTGTAGTTAAAAAAACTGCTCCAAATAATTGATGAAATGACATTATAGGTAATAAAAGTTTAACAAATTCCAATCCGGAATATGCGAAGAATGATAATATTGATGGTAAATAAGACGAACCTTAGCTTACGAAAAAACTGAATTTAGCGATGGCTCTTTAGAAGTCGAATATATGATAAGTATAAGTTTGTAAGCCAGCGAATTCCATCAGGGCTATAGGGTAAATTGCTTGATTTATTGTCTATAAGCCGGATACATGACTGCATTCGATTTTTTTGCTGTTATATATTATTTTTTTCTTGCATTGTTGGGTAGGTCCATACATGGGTAGGTCCATACATGCTCTTATCTGCTATATCCTGATTTAATACCTCATTTTTATCTTTGAGTTCAGTATAATGAATACCTAGATAATTAATTTGAGGATATTTATCTTTAAGTACATTTTGCACTGAAATTAGATTTTTTAAGTGGTCATCGACAAAAATGATATTTTTGTAATTTTTATTTAATTGCTCCAAGAAACCTAAAAGCACTTTCCCTTTATCTGTTTTGTTCGTGAATATAACACGAGAGATACATTTAGGAAAGTCCTCCTTTAATAAATCACCATTATCTTTAAAATGATATTCAAGAGACTTTAAGCGTGATAAATGAAGTTGTGCTTCATTCTGAACGATACCATAGTTCCCACTGCTGTTGGCCGTAAACCCAACAATAGTCATTTTTTGAGCATCAAGTTTGTTAACAAAATTTGGCATATCCGGAGAAACCAATTCAACCTTAATAGAAGACAAAATCTGACTAGTTAAATACTCAGCCATCGGTACTTTACGCCCATTAAGTGCAATCTCTTTTCCTTGGAAATCTTTAAAGATGGCTTTGAGGTGTTTTGAGCGATAATTGTCTTTTTCGCCCACATATCTCAACACGCTATCCCGTGGGACAAACAGCACATAATCGAGGTCAAATAAAATAAGAGTGTTTTCGCCATCAAATTGAGAAGTATATGTTTTAATCTCGTTAACCGAAGATGCTTGTACAATTTGAGCATTTGCTTCAAAAGCGAAAAAGCCCATGAACACCATAAATGCAATCTTGATATATTCAAATAATTTGAAGAATTGGAGCGTAAAACAAGAGGTGAGCGGACTAGGCGTAGTAAACCGTTGTTCGTACGTGAATTCTCCGCAAGTATTTGCAAAAGCCAATTCTTTAAAGCAGAAGAGTATACCCAATTTAATTTGGTTCAAGTAATTTTTCATCGTTACAAAACCTATCTTGATGATGTCTATTTTTAGTCACCATTTGGATGAATGGTATCCCAATACACTTCTACTTCTTGCTATAAAAACTTAGTTAACCTTTAAGGGAGTGCCTATGAGTTTTAAACATCTAAATTAACTACATTCAAAGCATTTGCTTGAATGAATTGTCTTCTAGGTTCAACAATATCTCCCATTAATGTTGAAAAAATCACCTCGGCACTATCTTGTTCATGTACTTTAACTTGCAGTAAAGTTCTTTTTTGTGGATCTAATGTTGTCTCTCCTAACTGATCAGAATTCATCTCTCCAAGACCTTTAAAACGTTGAATAGATATACCTTTTTTACCATGTTCTAATATATAATTCAGCAAGATACTAGGTAACGTAATCATAAATTCCTGATTTTTGATCAACAACTTTGCTTGTCCAATAAATAAATTTACAAGTGGGGTAAATGCTTTAGCTAGCTGAATAAATTCAAAAGACTCAAGCTGTTCTTTTGATAAAATTTTACTTTCTTTTATCCCCCGAACAAAACGAAAAAATTCTATATTATTTGCGTTAACTATAAACTGCCAGTCTGTCTTATCAGGTGTGATATCACCAAGATTTAAAATATTTAAAGCCTGATTTATTTCATTCGTTTTATTTTCATCAAATATTTGATTACCTAATAAATCTTTTATAGCTAGACATTCTGCAATTTGCCTATTAAATTTTTTGCTTACTTGGTCAAGTAACGTAGTGAACCTAATAACCGCCTTTATTACCCCCTCAAGATCATTACCAATGATCTCTGCCCCATTATACAACATAATTGTTGCATCACTAATAGTAGATTTGATTAAATAATCTTGCAGAGCTTGTTCATTTTTTAAGTAAAGCTCGTTATTACCTTTTTTTATTTTATATAAAGGCGGCTGAGCTATATATAGATATCCTTTATCAATTAATTGACGCATATGCCGGTAAAAGAAAGTAAGTAATAAGGTTCTGATGTGCGAACCATCAACATCAGCATCAGTCATAATAATTATTTTATGATATCTTAACTTCTCCAAAGAAAACTCTTCATTACCAATAGCAGTGCCAAGAGCTGTTATTAGAGTCCCTACTTGCTCAGAGTTTAACATTTTATCAAATCTAGCTCTTTCAACGTTTAAGATTTTACCTCGCAGTGGTAAAATTGCTTGAAATTTCCTATCTCTACCCTGTTTTGCTGTACCACCGGCAGAATCTCCTTCCACAATAAATAACTCTGAAAGAGCAGGGTCTTTCTCTTGACAATCAGCAAGTTTTCCAGGTAAGTTAGAAATTTCGAGAGCCGATTTCCGACGAGTTAATTCCCTTGCTCTTTTTGCTGCTTCTCTAGCAGTTGCAGCTTCAATAATTTTATTAATAATTATTTTTGCGTCACTAGGATGTTCTTCAAACCATTCCAAAATCTTAGTATATACGGCACTTTCTACGATAGGTCGAACTTCAGAACTAACTAATTTATCTTTAGTTTGTGAAGAAAACTTAGGGTCTGGTACTTTTACTGATAAAATACATGAGAGACCTTCTCTCGTATCATCACCAGTGAAATTTACTTTATTTTTTTTGTTAAGCTGAGTATTCTCAATATAAGTTGTGACAACTCTAGTAAGAGCGGCTTTAAAGGCAATAAGGTGCGTACCACCATCACGCTGCCTTATATTATTGGTAAAGCATAAAATATTTTCATGATATGAATCATTCCAATTCATAGCTAGTTCGAAAGTAATCCCTGTTGCTTGGTTATTAGTATTGAGTGCTATACATTTATGTAATGAGGTTTTGGCTCTATCAACATACTTGACATAAGCTTCTACACCACCAGTGAAGCAGAATTCTACTTCCTGTTGTTCAGAAAAACGATGATCCTTTAATAATATCCTTACACCGGAATTTAAAAAGGCTAGTTCTCTAAGCCTATGCTCTACAGTAGCAAAATTAAATTCGATCGTACTAAAAGTTGTAACAGATGGAAGAAAAGTAATTTCAGTGCCATTCTTCTCTGATGAATTTCCTTTCAGTAACAATGGTACTTCAGTAGCACCATCTCTGAATTTTATAAAATACTCCTTATTAGCCCGCCAAATTTTAAGTTCTAACCATTCTGACAGAGCATTTACCACAGATACACCAACACCATGTAATCCACCAGATATTTTATAAGAATTCTGATCAAACTTGCCTCCAGCATGCAGTTGAGTCATAATAACCTCGGCTGCTGATATACCTTCTTCATGAATATCAACAGGTATCCCACGTCCATTATCACGCACTGTTACAGATCCGTTTGCATTTAGTATTATTTCAATTAAGTTACAATAACCAGCTAAAGCTTCATCGATTGCGTTATCAACAACCTCATAAATCATATGATGTAATCCTGAACCATCGTCAGTATCACCAATATACATACCGGGTCTTTTTTTTACTGCCTCAAGACCTTTTAAAACTTTGATGGAGTCAGCTCCATATTCTAATTCTGCTATTGATTGTTGTTGATTAGTTGACATATTATAACTGCTCGTAAATGAAGAGTTGGGTAGACGAAGGTCAACTTCAAGAAGAGCTAGGAGTGTCAAAGTCGAGCGGCGGAGCGTACATTAGTACGTGAGCAGCGAAGATCTTTAGACACGACGACGCCAATTCTTGAAGTTCACCGAGTATACATAAAATGAAAGATAAAGAATAACTATACACCAAAATTACAGCAAGTGTATAGTTTTCAAGTAGTTTACCCCAATTTTGGATAAGAATTAGTTAATTCTTATCCCTAATTCGCGTGTAGTTTGTTAAAAATGTTACCTTTTTCGTACTACACCTTGGTTTTTACTACTACTATTTTCAAGGACTACTTTCATAGCATTTCCTACTTGTAATAGTTCAGACAACGATTCTAACGGGGTTCTTAACGATGTAAGGTTTTTCAAAAAATATGCTGGTAGAATATTTTTTGTCTTATCCTTAACTAAATTCGCAAAAGATGTGGTGATTTTTTCCCTGTCAGGTATTAATTTGACTGTTTCTTGTATTTTTGACTTAATAATCAATATATTTTTGGCTGCTTTTTGGCAATATCCTAACTTCTCAAGAATGCTTTTATTGGGATCTAATGCAGCAATGAGGTTTTCTTTTATGTGAGATAATTCGGTTTCAATTGATTTTTTTAGATCTTTTCCTTGATTAGGTATATTTCCAAGGATTTTAGTCATACCTTTACGTAGAAGGTCAACACCTCCCATTATATCATCCTTAGTATGAGGGATTTCTTCAGATAAGTCAATAAGTTTTTTAAAAGATTTTTTTTCTTTTGGATCTTGTACAACCAATTTATTAATTTTCTTCAAAGAGTCAATATCTAGCCCTAATTCTGCTACAGCTACAGGTGACACCCCTGCTATTTCTGTGATTTCAACAATCTGCGTAGCTTTGGAATATTTTTCTTTAAGGTTTGTACTTTTTTCTATTTCGGTTCGTTTTTCTCTAACTATTTCTAGTTTTTCTTGCCAATTCTCTACTGTCTTAGTTAGATTTTCAGTACTGAGAAAAGATTTTACTGAGTCTAATAAGCCACTTCCCTTGAGTATTAAACCAACTACAGGCATTTGTACAGCTATTATACCAACTAATAAATTACCTAAATAATCAACTATATCTTTTGACGCTCCAGGATACAAGTTATCTAGTTTATTTTGAAACTCCAAAATACTTTCAAGAACTTTTATTATTAGCTCAATGAAAGCATCTTCAAAGAATAATATCTCTTCCTTTACCTGTTGCTGTTCATCAATGTACTTTTCTAATTCATCTAAAGAATTACCTACTGTTTCTCTGAATGATTCAGCTATTTCTCGTTCCCTTTGTTGATCTTCTGAATCTAGAAATATGTTATATATACAGTCAACTCTTTTTTTAATAGCTCTTAAGTTCCTAGGAAACGTTTTGAGTGTTTTCATAGAATCAAACTTTAACTGTTCTATAGCACTAGCAATAGAAGCATTTGATAAGATAGTGGGTAAAGCGACTTTTGAAAGGAAAGAGTATATGTTAGGCATAATAGATAATTGAATTATATTAAAATTTTTAAATTATTACTCAAAATAATACAAATAAAAACTACACTTTAAAACTGTTATATTGCTCTGACAGTTAGTTTTTGATATGTTATAGCTACTTGATTTGATCTGATTAAATATTTTTTAGCTATACGTGCTAGCTTTATCACAACAAATCAAGTTTTAGATCAAGAATACCTTTAACTTCTTGCATAAGCTAGCAAAATTTTTTAACATAAACATATTTTTAGAAAACCAATTATGCATAAATTCCTATACTTCGCCGTTATCATTTTACTAAACTATTCAGTTTATGCTGTTAACTTATCTGATGCTCTAACTAGTGCGTATAATAATAATGGTGAGTTACAAATCAATAGGCAGATTTTTTTAAATGAAATTGAACAGTTCTCTGCAGCTTTTTCAGGTTTTATGCCCAGTGCGTCTTATAATATTGATTCTGCTATTAATACGAATAAACCGAATAGTCAATATGCTACTTCTACTAAAAAAGAGCTGAAATCACAACAGGGAGCTTTAGTAATAGAGCAGCCTATATTTAGTGGTGGGAGTAGTGTTGCAACTTTGAAAGCCGCCCAATCAGCTTTTAGGGCATCACGTGCTAAATATTATGCAGAAGAACAAAAAATTCTTCTTAACCTAATAAAAACTTATCTCGATTGTTATGAAACAAAAGAAAAATATGAGATTTCTGAAATTAGTGTAAAAGCTAACAAACAGCAATTAGAAACCATTGAAGAAAAACTAAAATTAGGTGAGGCAACATCAATAGATTTAGCTAGTGCCAAAGCTGGTCTTGCAAAAGCTGAAACTGAGAAGTTAACAGCATATGCTAATTATCAAGCAACAAAAGCAAGCTTTATTCGAATGTTCGGTATAGAAGCAAGTGATATTGATATGCCTCCTATACCTGATAACTTACCTACTTCATTAGAGGATTTAATGCAAAGAGCGATAAATGTTAATCCTAACATAGATAGTACAAGACATAGTGTTAAAAGTCATAAAGCTAGTGAACTGGCAGCAAAAGCTGAACTTTTACCCAAGGTAAGCTTTAAAGTTCAATCTGGTAAAACCCATTACACTCCAGAAAGCCTATCTAATACCAATAATAGAAGTACTACATCTGCATTATCAGTTAATATACCTATTTATTCTCACGGGGGTAGCGAATATTCAAGAATTAGGAAAGCTAAAAATAGTACTAGGAGTGCAGCTATTCAACTTGATGATACAATAAAACAAATTAGGGCAAGTGCTATTGGTAGTTGGGAAGGATTTGAAGCAGCAAAGTCTAAAATTATTGCCACATCACAAGGTGTAGAAGCTGCTCAAATAGCTTACGATGGGACAATACAAGAAGAAATTGTTGGTTCTAAAACAATCTTAGACGTTTTAACTGCTGAAGAAAAATTACATAGTGCTAGGGTGTCAAAAGTTGATGCACACAGAGACTCTATTTTAGTAGCTTACCAAATGAAATCTTTAATTGGGGAATTGACAGCAAAAAGCTTAAAATTGAAAGTTAAATATTTTATTCCTGAAGATGAGTTTAAAGGACTCAAGAAGAAACTTATTATAGGTTTTTAATGAGTAAAGATCATAAAAAAAAACAAGATATGTCAGTTGAAGAGATATTGAAATCAATTAAAGGAATGATTGATAGTCGTGGTATAGTCAATTCAGCAGGATTGGGTAGCAAGAGAGATGGAGCGACGCCTATATGCAATAGGCGAGCGATCGAAGACGACGCTACCGACTTCTCCTCAATTGACTATAGTAATCAATCTAACGATGATGAAATACTAGAATTGACAAATATAGTAGGGGATGAGGCAAATAAGTTAGAAAATAATAGGCATAGTGAACTAGAAGAGGAACTATTGCAGACATCCTTGGTATCCGATAAATCTGCAGCAGAAACTACTAAGATTTTCCAGCATTTCTCGAAAACAGCTCAGGAGATTAGTACAAATGCTTCGAACCCTACGGTCAAAACATTAGAGGATATAATTATTGAAATGTTACGACCACAATTGAGTCAATGGTTAAATAAAAACTTACCTTTATTAGTAAAACAATTGGTAGAAAAAGAAATTCAAAAATTAATACCAAATGATAAAAAATGACTTAGTGGAGGATATCATTTGTGTTAGTTTTAACAGGGGAATTTAAAAGTTTGGCTATAAGCATACCCCCCACAACTATTGAAAGTTAAAAAATCGTCTATTATCGAGGAGTCGCATAGGTGTCATTGCGAGGAAGCCGCTGAAAGCGGCGACGCGGCAATCCAAGATACGCGAAGCGTTACTCTAAAAAAACAGCTTTGCTGTTTACCTAGATCGCCACGGCGTCTATCGACGCCTCGCGATGACGGTTTCTTAACTTTCAATAGTTGTGGTGGTCTCGCTAATAGACGTTTTGTACTTTTCTGCAATTTTTAAATGCTATACACGCGAATTTGGGATAAGAATTTGTCAATTCTTATCCCAAATTCGGTAAAATTATCGAAACAATCAGATTTGAGACGGCTCTGCATCTGATTGTTAAATTAATATTTTGCTAAAAACATGATTTTAAAAAATTAAAATCATGTTTTTAGCTTTAGAAAGGTTTAAAATGCATTCGTACCAGCCGCTTCAAGAATGCATTTTTCTGATATTCTAGCCAGTTCTGGATTAAAATTTTTAATTTTAATCCAGAACTGAAGTTTATATAATAAATTTAACGTGAGAATAATTATAAATGTACTTTAACATGGAGAGTAAGGAGATTATCTTAGGTAACAAATTTTTTATAGTCCTAATAACTATCTTTTTGTTTATGGATAAGGCTGATGCTGCTCCACCACCTCTTCCCCCAGCATTGCCACAATTAGAAAGTGATAAAATGAATCAACAGAAAGAAGAGGCAGGTTCTTTGCTGGAAAAAATACAACAATTTATGCATTCTAAGAAAATTGATAATGAAGTATCAGGATCAAGCAAACCATCATCCACACCACAAGATACTAATAATGAAGAAGGTGAAACAGATTCCTTCATTGATTTAGGGAATAATAAATTACCAACCTTAGAAAATACAAAAGAATTGGATCAATTAGATAAACATCTGTACCAAAAAATTGATTTAGATACACCTAGTAAGAATGACAGTAATACCAACAAAGATTCTCCTACTCTTCCAACAACTGAGGTTAAAGATGCTGTACCTATTAAGCCACTTGATTCATCTGCTCAGTCTAAACCTCAAATAGATATTCCGAGTAGTAATAAGTCTGAGCCACAAGCTACTGTACCTTCTGTAACTATACCTGATAAAGAGAAAGATCCAGTAATATTACAGCAGCCAAGTAATGCAGATAATAAAGAAGTGGTTGCTCCTAATCTAGATATATTGCCTTCTTCGCAAGAAAAAAAGCCTGCTTCACCGCAAGTAACTGCTCCTATAGTACCAATAGTATCACCTAAGGAAAATACTGAATCTAAAGTGACTAAGCCTCAAACTCTTATCCCAGTATTTGTAAAAAAGGATAAGCAACTAGATGACTCTAGTAAAACTGCCCTAGAGAAAGATACCATAGAGAGAGATAGGAATGTAATCAAAGAAGTGCAAGAAGTAAATAAGTATCAACCTCATCAATCTGCAATTACAAAAGATAAAGCTAGCACCATCAAAGAAACATCGCCTAAAATAACTGAATTTGTACAAGATGAAACACAAATGTTACTTTTACCAAATGATGATGTAGTATTGGGAGAGCTTACAGAAGAGGCAAGATTAGAGCAAATGGATATGTATTCATTTATTCAAATGTTTAAGAAAATTTATGATAGTGACAATAGAAAGCAGCAAAGAAAGATGATAGATAATTTTATTAGATTTCTTTCGAAACTCGCTTATGCTGAGGGATTTGAAGGAGACGCGGAACCTCGACCCGCAGCGTACTCTAATGTACGTGAGGATTCGAGTACCGCATTGACGTACAAATCACCAGCAGAAGTAGAGTTTCGAAAGAAGTCTATTGATAATTATGATAGTGATTTCCATACTACTATAGTAAGTGATGCAACGGATAGAGCATTTGAGGCAGTTAGAAAAAATAATTTATTTGTTCTTAGGGTTCTTTTGGATAATTATCCAATCATCCAAAGAAGGGGGAATGATAATTATACTCTTTTACATGAAGCTGCAGAAACTAATAATTACTATATAGCAAAACTGTTAATTATGCGTGGTATAAACATTAAGGCTACTAATTATCATTGTAGAACGGCATTGGACATCTCTGATGAACAAAATAATAATGTGGGCTGTTTGATAATGAAAGCAACAGCAAATTAGTTTACTCACCTTACGCATAACCCCTATGGCAATTCAAAAATTGCAGAAAAGTACAAGACGTCTATTAGCGAGACCACGTGAGTGTAGTGGCAATCCACATTTATTGGATTGCTTCGTCGCCACCAAAGTGGCTCCTCGCAATGACTCTAGGCTATTTTCCCTATAACTTTTAAATGCCATGCGTAAGGTGAGTTAGTTTATTTTTGCTAATCTAGCACTATGTCTTCCACCTTCAAATTTAGTCGTTAAAAATTTATCGATCATTTTACAGGCTAGTTCCTCATTGGGTATTTTAGCTCCTAACACTATTATATTAGCATCATTATGAGCCCTTGATCTTTCTGCCATAAATAAGTCAAAACATAAAGCTGCCCTTATTTCAGACGTACGATTTGCGGCAATTGACATACCTATGCCAGTTCCACAAATTAAAATTCCCAAAGGAGCTACATTTTCTAAAATCCCATCAACAACTTTTTTAGAATAATCTGGATAATCCACTATTTCTTGATTGTAAGTACCACAATCAAGAATAGATATATTTTTATCGTGTAAATAACTGATAATTTTGCTCTTGAGTAAAAATCCGGAGTGATCACTGGCTATTATAAGATCGTAAGTTTTCATAATTACTTAATTTTGATAAAAAAATACTAGACTTGATTCTATATTAAAGTTAGTTTATTGCATAATAAAATTGCAAATTTTTTGGTAAGTTATGAAGAGTAATATAGTTTTTGTCTATTTTATAGTCTTTTTGATTTCTGGATGTAGCACACAACCTCCAGCCCCTATTGAGTATAATCATGGAAAGGATTTTACTAAAAAGTCTACAACCATCAATTCACCAACTACAGCATATTCTAAAAATAAGAACATATTAGAAAGCGATGAAGATGAAATAATAAGTAGAGAAATTGATGAGAAAGAAAAAGATTTTGACGCTCCAACTGGTTTCTTAAAAGATCGTAATGCCATAGAAACTGAAAATCGAGACGACGTAATAATAGTTCCAAAAGTGAAACCAAATGATAGTAAGCTAATCTACCATGAGGTGCAACAAGGAGAAACATTAGTATCAATAGCAAATGGTTATGGTCAGAAGGTTGAAGAATTAGCTGAGCTAAATAACATATCTGCACCATATCATCTTAATGAATCCCAAATTATCACAATAAAAATTAGTACTGAGTTATTAAATAAAAAAAATCAAGAAAGTCTTGTAAGAAAAACGAAAAATGCTGTTCAAACTAATACACCAAAATTTATCAAACCAATTGAAGGTAAAATTATTATCAAATTTGGTGAACAAACATCTAAAGGAAAAAGCAAAGGAATTAATATTGCTGCAGACGAAGGAACTGCTGTAGAATCTATTGCAACAGGTCAAGTAGTGTTTGCAGGTAATGATACAAAGTTTGGTAACTTATTAATAATAAAGTTAGATAATAGCGACCTTTATGTTGCTTATGCTCATTTGCAAGACCTACTTGTTCAAAAAGGAGCAAGAATTTCACAAGGCAAGATAATAGGACATGTAGGGAGTACTGGAGATGCTAAATATCCTCAGCTACATTTTGCTATTCGCGAGGGAAAGATAGCTGTTGATCCGCTGAAATATGTAGACTATAAAAAATAATGAATAGGAATACAATAACAATTGTTATGTTTTTAAGAATTGATTAATAATAAGTTTCTTAGGAACTCACACTTGATACGTTCTACGATCAAGTTCATAATGGAAGAAACAGGATTGAGTGATTTGTTTCCTAGAAGGAGCGAATTATATTAGGAACTATAGGACAAATTAAGTTGATTTATTAACTATGAGTCAAATACGTAGCTGTATTTGTTTTTTCTACTATTGATATTTTCTTCTTGCACTATCTATGTTAAGTCTATAACATAAGTAAAAAGGTTCTGATAAACAAATATAGAGAAATAATATGATTATTAACACTATGTTGATAGAACAACTTGCTGCAGAGGCTTTTTGGTTCTTTGTATATAAGTATGATATGCAAAGTACAGGTTTTCCTGACTCTATAGATGACATTCCTGACTTGATGTGGTCTAGGGAGATTGCTAGGAAAAAATTAATACAATTAGGAGAAGCAGATGAAGAAAAACTAGTAGAACGACTCTATATGTTGGTTGCAAATGTAATTGCTACTCATGGGAAAGAAGAGAAAAATATTATTGGTACAATATATGTTGAAGACTTTAAAGAGTGTAAAGAAAAAGATTTCCCTTATACACATCTTATTACACAATTAGTTAATGATTCTGATGAAAATTATGATTTAAAAATAAAAGGACAAATACCACATGTTGGTACATTACTACTAAGAACTACTTTCCCTTCTGGGGTGTTATTGAAAGAAATTCCTGTAAAATCAAATTTATTAATTCCAAATACAAACAATGCATTAGGATTTAAAAAAACGATGGTTCTAATGCCAAAAAGTATATCAATATTACCTGATAATGCCTACGGTTATCGGGCATTTATTTCAGGTATATTTTGTATTTCTACCACAAAACCTGCAGATACTATTTGGCATAAAATTATTCCAAATAGTATTTGTTCCCTTGAAACACAAAAGTTTTACATATCCAAATGATTTGAGTATATACTTGTTACTCTATATTTTCATGCTTTCTTATTTTTATCATCTAGCAAGAATCCTCCAATTTGTGCATCCCACAGAGTTTTATAGATTCCTCCTTTAGTAATTAACATAGTATGAGTGCCATCTTCTACAATTTTGCCACGCTCGAATACTAAAATACGATCCATATGCAGAAGTGTTGATAAACGGTGAGCAATGACAATAGTTGTAGCATTAGTAGTTTCCAAAACTTCATTTATAGATTTTTGAATTAGGGCTTCAGTTGGTGAGTCAAGTGCCGATGTTGCTTCATCTAAAATAAGGATGGGAGCATTTTTTAAAATAGCCCTAGCGATTGCAATACGTTGCCGTTGTCCGCCACTTACCTTTACACCTCGTTCACCAACTATTGAATGGTAACCATTAGGCATTCTCTCAATATCATCATGTATTTTAGCTTTTTTACAAGCTTCTTCAATCTCTTGTAAAGTAGCATCATATTTAGCTAGCTGCAGATTCTCTAGAATAGAACGATGAAACATCGTAATATCTTGAGGGATTACTGAGATATTGCTTCTTAGCGACTCCTCCGTTACCTGTGAAATATCATATCCATCTACAAAAATATATCCGCTTTGTAAATTGAAATATCTAAGCAAGCATTTAATTAAAGTAGTTTTTCCAGCACCTGATGTGCCAACTATACCGATCCTTTCTCCAGGTTTGATGTGTAATGTAAGATTGTCAAATATAGTACTTCCACTACTATAACGGAAGGTTACGTCTTGATATTTAATATCACCTTTGACACGAGGAAGCAACTTAGCATTTTCTGCATCAGTAACATCTGAGATAGTATGAATAAAGTTAAATGAAGATTTGATGGCAGCAATCTTAGGATTTATGGAAAATATTATACTGTCTAATAACTGATCAATCGCCCACTCAATGTTAAAAGTAATCGCTATAGTAACTGCAAATTCACCAGCTGTGATTTGTTCAGTTTTGTATAAATATGCCAACAGCCATATTTGGGCTGCTGCTAGTATAGTAAGTAATATGGAATCGATCAAATCTACATAATAAGCATCATACTGCCTAGTTTTTCTATCCCAGCCTTTCCATTTATCAATGGCAGGAAGGAGTTTTAATTTCAGCTCTGTCCAAACATTGCCAATAATTTTAATACCAGAAATATTGGCAACAGAGTCATTGATAATGCCTACTGCTTCTTGTCGTGCCTTAACATATTCTTCTTGCAGCTGTCCTTGTTTTTTTAATAAAACTGACATTATTGGTACATACACAACAAGAAAAGCAATTACAACCCCTGCTATTTTATAATTCATCATGAACAAAAATATTATGCCACTTACAATAGTTACAAGCTGTACCAAAGAACGATTGAGAACAGTAATTATGGTTATAATACCGTCTTGAAAATCAGTGATTTTACTGGCAATTTCTCCTGATAAATGAGAATCAAACCAATGTAAAGAGTGTCTGATAGTTTTGCCATAAGTGCTTTCGATGATTTCTGCAAGCATCGCTGGCTTGTATTTAATATCAAAAAGCCTAACGATAAAAAACGTACCGTGATTCATCATTTTATATAATACAAACAACCAAAGAAGTAGGGTAACATCTATTTTTGGATCTTTGGCAATAGTATCAATAATTTCTTTAATTTGATAGTTAACGAACATATTAAACAGTGAAGCACCAATGGACATAAGCGTAAGGCTAGCTAGGTACACCCGGTATTTGTAAGCCAAGGCGTATAAGTATGATTTTAGTTCATAGTTTTGTTGTTTAGTAGAGACCATAAAATATTTATTTCTAATTATGCAAAAATGCACTTTATCATAGCAGGTTATAATATCTCCACTAAGTACTATCTTTAATATTTTTTTTAATTAGTGGAAAAGTTATAACCTGCTATAATGAATTCTTTACATAATTAAAAGGGAATTGTAGTGCAAAAATTTCTCAAATATTCAGCTGGGTTATTTATTTTAATAATCGTTATATTGCTAATAATTCCTTTATTTATTTCCTTAGAATCATATAAAGACCTAGCAACTGATAAAGTCAAAGAAATAACTGGTCGAGAGCTACAAGTCAATGGTAAGATCACCCTATCTTTATTACCAACTCCTACTATTACAGTTAGAGATATAAAGCTTGCTTCTCTACCTAATGCTCATTATCCTTCTCTATTGGAAGTTAAGGAAGTATCTGCTTCTCTTTCTATATTATCGCTATTTAGAGGAAATATAGAAATCTCAAAGATTGAAATTAATAAACCAGTACTTAATTTAGAACGGATGCGAAATGGTGTAGCTTCTTGGGAATTTCCTAAAATACAAAGCAATGTTAGTAACAGTTCAACTGATAAAATGCATGATAAAAATGCAGAATTTTCGTTAGATATAAACTTAATTAAAATTGTTGATGCTAAGCTAAATTATGTTAATTTTAGCGGTAGTACTAGAGGTAATAGTGTTTCCCCAACAACAGTAGATATCGATAGATTAGAAATTAAAAACCTGCATGGACCATCTGATTTAGCTTGCCAGTTCTATTCTTCCGGAAAGCATTATGATATCAAAGGTAATATAGAGGAGAAGCATGGTAGTATAGCTTTAACAGTGAATTTAAATGTTCTGCAAGAAAAAGTTAATCTCTCAGGTGACTTTGCTTACGACAATATGACTTTTGCTGGACAGCTCAAACTGGAAGGAGCTGCTAAGAATCTGCAAAGTATTTTTCCTGATATACCTATCCTACACGATTTAGATCACAAACTAACCTTTAACATCAATAGTGATAAGAAATCATTTAAAATAAGTAGTATTGACTTTACGGCAGGTAAGCTATCAGCTACAGGTAATGCTAATTTTTATTTTGAAGATGATAAGGGAGATTTAAACGTTAAATTATTGGATAAGCCATTCTCTTTTGCCACAGGCTTTGCATATTTAGATCAAAATTTATTGCTAAATAATATTAATCTAATTGTTGATAAAGCTAATATAACAGGCAATATAGGTCTTAAGGATTGGGATAAAGACCTAGTTATTTCTTATAATTTAAAAATTAGTGATATACCAACCATTGCTAGTTTGTTTGGAAAAACTTTACCTGTTAATCTTGGCGATGTTTTGCTAAAGGGTGAGACTATTAAACAGCAAAATTTACTTAAAACTAATAGCATGATAATGTTGGCAAAAACTACTAATAATGTCAAAGGAACTATCTCTTTAGATAAGGTTATTAAACCTGCTATTACTATTGAGAGTTTTGGTAATAATTTAGGTCAAACTATAGGGCAATTAACCACTAGTTCGCCTAATAAAATACTTGGTAGCTATTCTCTTTCAACACAAGTCGAAGGAGATATGACAGAAATTATAAAAATCAACATAAATAAATTTACTGTTGCATTAAAAAAGAACCCTGTAAATTTTAGTGGGGCAGTAAATATAAATTTGACATCTGCTAAACCAAAGATTCTATCAGATATAAAAATAGCTTCCTTAAATTTAGATGATTTAAGTGATGCACCTCCTAATAGTGGATCTACTAACTCGGTGCAAAATGTAGACAACTCTGTGCCTTGGTCTAAAGATACGATAGATTTGTCATTTTTAAACAAGTTTGATGGAGATTTAACCTTAACTATACAAAAAATTATTAAAGGGAGTCTGATTTTTGATAGTATAAAAACTACTATGTTATTAGCAAATGGTGTGCTGGATATAAAATCTTTAAATGGCAATTTATATGGTGGCACTTTAATCGCTACTGGCAAAATTTCTTCTCAAATTAATCAACCTGTTAGCTTTAAAGCTAGTATTAAGGATGCCGAGTTAAAAAATATAGTACCACAAGGAGGTAAAATTAAAGTTACGCAAGGGGTTGTTAATTGTGTACTCGATCTAAAAACAAAAGGTCAGAGCCAATTGCAATATGTAAGTAACTTATTTGGTAAAACAACATTAACAGCGTCTAATGGTAAAGTTAGTGGATTTGATCTACAAAAAGTATTAGATAGCCTTAAAAACATTAAAGACCTTCAAACTATTTTAAAAATGCTCGATGGTTTCTTTGCAAGTGGTGAAACAAAATTTCAAAAACTTGCTGTAGATACTGAAATAACAGAAGGCATAGTTAATATAACACATGGTACATTAGATGCCCCCTCGTCAAAGGTAGTAGTTACCGGCAATATTAACCTTCCTGCCTATACATTTGATACGGATAGCGTTATTACTGTCGATATAAAATTAATGCCACCATTCAAAGTTCGTTTTTATGGCTATCTTAATAATCCACAACATAAACTTGATACTAAAGCACTACAGCAATATCTTGTGAAGAATTTAGTAAATAGCGTGGTTAACGATGTTAAGAAAGGTAAAAAACCTGAAGACATACTAAAAGATATTATTGGAGTAGGCAAAGATAAAAAGCCCACAGGAGAAGAAGTGCAAAATGATAAAGATAGGGGATATTCTACTAATGAAGAGCAGCCTACCAACAAAGTAAAATCTACCATTGAAAAGGGATTAAAAGGATTATTTAAATAATGACATTTTTTAGATTTACCATTGCCTCATCTGTTACACCCTCCTCACTAATAGAGCTATAAGTATACGGCTTTAAAAAGATGTGGGCAAAAGTAAGCTCGCAATGACGTCTGTGGATTTGGCGTAATGTTAGGCCTAGTTAGCTCTACATATACTCAAATAATTTTCTGAGAATAATATCTTTTGTTATTAGTGGCACTAAATATTTATGCTATATTATTTTATAACTGATAGAGGTTGTTAATTAAAGTGTTTTTATGGCAAAAATTAAAATAACAGAAAAAGAGAGAAATAGCTACATATCAAATAAATCATTTTTGGAACATGCTCTTATATATGCTATTAGAGCTAGGGACAAAAAAACACTTGAATTGTTAAATAGTAGGTGTCCTGATTTCAATTCTTTTATTAAAATTAAACTAGAAGACTTATTTAAAGAATTAATGTATTTAGTCACGAATGATAAACATGAAAAGATAGTAAAATTAATAATTAACAAATTCGACATTAGTTTAAGCCAACAAAGAGATCAAAGAGGTGCAACTTTACTTAATGAAGCTGCTTGCTACGGAGCTGCAAAAATTGTAAGTTTTCTACTTAAAAAAGGATTTGATCCTAATAATCAAGATTTTTATGGACACACTCCATTACATCATGCAATAACTGTTAATAGTCTAGGAACTGTTATTCTACTCGTTAAACATCCTAAGATAGACTTAAATGTTCAAGATCAGGATGGCAATACCCCACTTCACTTATCAATTTTTCATAAGGATTATTCAATATTAACAACATTAAAAGATGTAGGAGCAAAGCAAAATGTAGCAAATAAAAGAGGCTATAATTATTTGGAACTCTATAAGGCATTGACAAAGGGAAGTGCAAAAGTTACGATGCCAAACTTACAACCACCTGAAGAAAAAGAAAACATAAAATTCTATGAAGGAATGGCAAATTTTTATAAGGGTATTTTATCGGATGGAAATCAAGGAGAATGCTTTGTGAGGGCTATCAATAGTATAAAAACCTTCCTTAATGAATTACCAATATCTCATAATACAATAGACTTTGCTTATGAAAGCTTATGGGCATTAGCTAAATTATATGAGTACTATAAATATAAAGATTGTAAAGATAGTAATAAATTACAAAAATATATAATAGATAAAGCGGAAGCTTGGGGGTTATGTACCGCCTCTGAAACAAATGCCTTAGAAAAAATAAATACAATTATAGATACGAATTTTGAAGATTTCTATAAAATAATACTACAACTTAAATCCCAAAATCCACCTTCTACCATTTTACAATCATTAGTAAAGCATGAATCGAACTCAAAAGATCAAGGTCTTAAAGACACAATGCTTCAAGTTGGATATGAACCCCATTCTTATTTTTCAGAATTATTAAAAAATTGGGATTTTGCACGTTTGCAGAATAATGATCTTAAAAACGAAGAAATTATTGAAACTGACGAAACATCTTATTTATCATCTCTTCCTAAAGAGCCTGAGTGTAGTACTATTACACAGGAGTTAGATTTGGCTGCAATGGGTTTAGCAGAAGAGGAGAGGAAAGCATTAGGTGTTGATAGTAATGATACCAGCGTTTTTTTGGCAAGCTAGGTTAGTTCTTTTAAGTTATTCTATAAAAATTTGTTCCTATTTTCTTGGATTTAGGTCATAATCCGTCGTTGTCATTTTCTCAAGAAGTAAAAATATATAATAAATGACTATTGACAAAAATATACCAAATTATCTGACGATAGCTCGTATTGTGGTTATTCCAATTATTGTAATGACTTTTTATCTAGATAACTCTAAACTAGCTCATAGAATTGCAGCGTTATTATTTATTATAGCTAGTATTACTGATTTTTTTGACGGTTATCTTGCTAGAAAATTTGATTTAGTATCAGGGTTTGGTAAAATGTTTGATCCAATAGCTGATAAATTATTAGTAGGTTGTGTAATTATAATGTTGGTAAAAAAAGGAGCAGCGGGAGAGATACCGTGCTTATTAATTTTAGCTCGTGAATTTTTAGTGGCTGGACTACGTGAATTTCTAGCTTTAATTCAAGTAAGTATTCCTGTGTCTAGATTAGCTAAGATTAAAACATTTACCCAAATGTTTGCTTTGTCAGCGTTAATTCTTGGTTCTAAAGGTTCAGGTATAATTTATATGGATTTAATAGGTCAAATAGCTTTATGGATTGCCGCACTTTTAACTGTAGTAACCGGATATTCATATTTGAAGACCTGTAGTAAATATTTTTGAGCAAATTAGTCCCTAAGCCAAAATATCACTATTGATTTAAATTTTACCATCTAAAAGCAATTATTTATTATAATAAAAAAATAAAATTATTGATATAATAGTAACTTAGTGTAGCATAAAAAGTATGATATATAATTAAATGATAGGTATTAATCCTAGATGTTTTAGATACATTACGCAACTATTATAAGCAGCCAACTTACGTTTCGAACAAAAGAATAGCTGTGTAATCTCTAACTATTAGTTTATTGGGTTATGAAGGAGCAAAATTCACCATATTTAGATAAATTAAAGCAAAATTTATTCCAGATATTTATCTTAATTTTTATAGTTTATAGTACAATCATAGCTTCATTGTATAAATATTATAATGCTAAAGTTGAAATGGAAAAAACACAAATTCTACAAAACCAGTATAATAAAATACTAGCAGTAAGTATGAATAAAATCTCTTCTCTAGCGTATCATTTATCTAGCAATATTCAGGAAAAAAATGTTACAATCAATAGTAATGGTAGTGAACTTGAGATATGTAATGAGGCAGAAAAATGTATAAACTATAATCTTTTTAATTTTGGAGCATTATTGAATAAGCATGTTCCGGAATTCATTTATTACAAGATAGAACTCAATAAAAAATTTCTTTATTCAAATATCAAAACTCAAAATTATCAAATAGATAAAATATATCCTATCAACGCTTCTAACCAACTTAATATTAGTTTGGCAATTAATAGTACATATTGGCATAAAGTAAAAGCAGATATTAAAAGACCATTTTGGATATTAACAGCGTTTATTACTGCTAATCTTCTATTGTTATATTTTCTCTTTAAAAGCTTATTTAAGAGTTTCAATAAATCGTATGCATTACATTATCAAGACAAACATGCTACAGAATTAGAACAGCTTAAGTTTAATTATCAGCAGGAATTAAAAAATTGCGAAACCTCTTTAATGAGGAAAATTTGGAATAATGATTTCAATAAACAAAAAGATTTAGAAATTAATTGTTTATTTGCTCAGGAAGCTAATCAAATATCCTTGCTTGATAAGAGTTCTAACAATCAAGAAGATATGATCAAGGATTATAGGTTAAAAAACTTTGGTGATAAAGTACCTTGCTCTATACTTCTGTATCAAGAAAATAAAATAGAAGAAATTAATGCCAGTAAATTAGTTGACTTATTTACTGATAGATTTAATCAGGAAGACGAAAATATATCGATTGAAATTTTAAGCAAAGCAAAAATATTATATTTTGCTTCTAATGCAGCGTTGTACCAAATCATTTATAGTGTTATTAACTATCTATTTTTTTTTGTTAAAAAAACAATCTTCTACTACCAAACACAATATTAGGTTAACTATCGATAATATAAAACAAAAAATAGAGCTACGTTTTGAATATGACGGTTATCCTATAATGACAGCAGAAGAGCTACTCAAAACATCAAATCATTTTTTCAAAACGCATGCTAACCCTTTTTTACTTAATTTAAGTCAAATATTTAATATATTAAGAGCTGATGGATTCAACTATAAAATAAGTTATAACCAAAGCAATATTATAGAAATCTATCCAAATGATTCAAGCATAAGACAGGAAAATAAAAGTAACCAACAACCAATAAAAACAGAAAATAATGTGATTCTACTAGCTTCTTTAACGAGGAAAAAAAATGAATAAATATTTATTGCCACTTATGGTGTTATTTATAGTCAATAATTCATTTGCCCATACACAAATATCTAATTTGATCACTCCAGTTAGTTATTTTGTCAATCATGAGCAACAAATTAAAATGCTTGAGAAACATTTAGGTAAATATAGACAAGCAAGTATAGTTGGTACTAGTGGTATAGGTAAAACTCAGTTAATTAGGATGTATACTTATGAGAATAAAAATAATTATGATCTAATTTGGTTGTTTGATTGTAACCTAGACCTTAATGAACAATTTGTTAAATTAGCCCAACAACTCAATATGGTCAAACAAACTAATATATCTGAAGCAGTAACTCTAGCCAAAAAAGAAGTAATGTCATATTTAACTTCTACTAGTAAATGGTTATTGGTGTTTGATAATTTAAAAGTTAATGAAAATAAAAAAGTGCAAGACTTTATTGATTGGGAACATAATGGTAATGTGGTGTTTTGTTCTCAAAATAACGAAATATTACCTAATGTTATATTAATGACCTTGTTTGATAAACCTACTATCGTAACTTTGGCTAATACTTTATTGGATAATAAAGATAAAAATAGTATCGAATTTTTAACGCAATCTTTTAGTGGTTATCCAATACTTATAGTTCAAGGAATCCAATTACTAAATAAAATTAAAGACCTAGATAAAGAAGAGTATAAAAAGAAAATTTATCAATCAACTGATAAAATAGCAACAAATATCAGCATGGCTATAAAGGAATTAAAGCCTAGTGCGGTAAAGTTACTTAATAAAATAGCTTTGATAAATAACCAAAGTTTCTCAAAACAATTACTTACTATAATTACTGATAACAAAGATACTCTCGATGATGATATATACCAATTATCTAAGTTTATGTTGATTAGCAATATTGATTCTAATCAGGATAATCCTATTTTTGAAATGAATGATGTAGTTAGCAACAAAATAATGGAGATGAATGGAGATAAAAACAATAGAATATGTTTAGAGGATATTATTCTAAAATTACCTAAACTCAAAGGAGTGCATTCTGCCCATGTATGGAGAGCTACTAATACTATATCCGAAAATTTAGAGATTATTTTTCAAAATGCTGAAAAATATAATATTAACATATATTTAATGCTTAACTTAAGATTGCAATTGTTTGCCTCATATATGAATGCTTGGAATCTATACAAATCAAAGCAAATGGTTAACTGGTTTGAGCAAAAAGAACAAGACGAACAGTTTAAATTTTGGCAAATGTCTACCTATCAGAAATTTTGTTACGCTAGATATTTAGTAGGAGTAGGACTTTACAATAGAGTAACATCGATAAATTATCAAAAAACTATTTCTTATTTAACTAAAGCACTTAAAGTTTTAGATACCCTAGGTGATGATTATGATTATATTTATTCTAAATTTAACTGTAGCTTAAACATTGCTCTAACTCATGTATATTTAGGTAATATAAAAACTGCTGAAGAAATTATTAATGAAATGGAGAAGCTATTTAAACATAGGATAGAGGGAGG
Organism: Candidatus Tisiphia endosymbiont of Myopa tessellatipennis; assembly: GCF_964031105.1. Classification (NCBI taxonomy): domain Bacteria; kingdom Pseudomonadati; phylum Pseudomonadota; class Alphaproteobacteria; order Rickettsiales; family Rickettsiaceae; genus Candidatus Tisiphia; species Candidatus Tisiphia endosymbiont of Myopa tessellatipennis. The sequence goes on from NZ_OZ035005.1 coordinate 987,831, forward strand.
AGATATATTTATATTATATCATGTGAAAGCTAGAATATTTTTTATTCAAGGTAAATATAATGAAGCTTTAGAATACGTCAATAAAGGCATCGAGGTATGGAAGACGTTAGATCCTAATGATCTAGGTTTTACTAGAGATTATTTACTTAGGGCAGCAATATTAAGCTCTATTGGCAAATATCAAGAAGCTTATGTTCAAACTCAACAAGTATATAATATGCATAAATCTGTAAACCAAGAGGCATTAGGTTATATTTATATACAAATGGCCAAAAGTGAACTGGGATTAAATAAAATAGATATTGCTTTAGATCATATTAATAAAGCTATAACAATATTGTTAGCAGATGAACGTAGAAATCCTAAGAATGTAGATCATTTGGAAGATCCAGATTTAGCAGCAGGTTATGTAGTACAAGGTGATATTTTACTTGCTCAAGGTAACATTAAAGAAAGTATAGAATCTTATAAAAAAGCTTATGCTATATACCACTATTTCTATGGGGATAAAAGTAAAAATGTTGTTCAAGTAAGTGAGTTATATAACAAAGGAGCAAAAGCAGCTTGTAAAAACAAAGATTTATATAATTATAAATTCTTTGGTAAACCACAAATTAAGGAATTTGGAATAAATCACCCTAATACTATTGCCATGTTTGAATATTGTAAACAATATGACATGGATTTATGGGTAAAGCAAGATTAAGGTTTGTGATATTTATCAATCATCCAATCTATAAATGTATTATCAACAGACTGTTTTTTCAGTGCATATTCATATACTTCTTTTATTAGAACTGTAAGATTTGTAAATGAAAAATTTAAGTTTCTTTCAATTAACATATTAATTGTTGCACTAGTGGCTTTACTAAAAATTTTCATTTGATCAATAGTTAGCACTTCATGGCTTATTTCGTTATCAACAACAAGAGCTTCTAGGCTAATATCTAAGGCTTTTGCAATTAATTGTAAATTATTAGCACTAGGGTTTTTTGAACTACCATACAAAATGCTATAAACAGTATTTCTACTTAATCCAGTTTTTTTCTCTATCTCTACAGCATTTATATTTTTTTGCACCATTAATGAGCTAAGTTTGGTTTGTAAATTTGCCATAGATAAGATTCTATATATAAAATTAATATTTCTAGATAATAAGGTATAACCATCAAAAAGTAAATAACTAAAATAATTAATTATAATTAATTTATTTAGATCATGGGAGTTTGTAACACTAATTTTTAATGATCTACTAAAAAATTTAAATTACCCTGACCCCTCTTATAAACATTTATACTTGAATTTTTTCAATCTATCTGATATGTATTACCTTGGATAGGTGTCCGAGTGGTTTAAGGATCTAGTCTTGAAAACTAGCGTGCGGGCAACCGTACCGTGGGTTCGAATCCCACCCTATCCGCCACTGTGGTACAAGTCATCATTTGTTAGTAAAATATTATATACTGATATGACATTCAAGTACTTAACATAACGATATTTTTGATATTCAGACATTTTATGCAGTTTAAATTCTTTATTCTTATCTTTCTGTTCAAACCAATCGACCATTTGTTTTGCTTTATAGAAATTATGAGAATTTACATATACAGCAGATAATACACATCTCAAATCAAGCATTGCATATAAATCTATATTGTATTTTTCAGAATTATTTAAAAGAATAGCTAAATTCTCGAGTATAGTATTTGCCATCATCCAGGCGTATTGTAAATGTATAGTTTTTGATTTGGGAAGCTTAGTAATAATATCTTCTAAATATAATTTATTATATTTATTGCCATTTAATTCCATTATTTTATTGCTAACTACATCATGCATCTCAAAAACAGGGTTATCTTCGTTAGGGTCAATATTGCTAATTAGCATGAATTTGGATAATTGATATATATCGTCATTAAGGGTATCCGGATTATAAGTGATAGCAGTAAGTAATTGTTTTGAAAAACTTTGATTGTTCAGTAAGGCTATTTTATTCAGCAACTTTATTGCACTTGGTGTTAATTCTTGAATAGCCATATTAATATTCGTTGCTATTTTATCAGTCGATTGATAAATTTTCTTTTTATATTCCTCTTTATCTAAACCTTTAATTTTGTTAAGTAATTGAGTTCCTTGCACTATCAATATTGGATAACCACTAAAAGATTGCGTTAAAAATTCAACGCTATTGTTATCTTTATTATCCAATAAGTTATTAGCTAAAACTATAATAGTAGGTCTATCAAGTATGGGCATTGCTATAATATTAGGTAACTTTTCATTATCTTGCGAACAAAACACGACATGACCATTATGTTCCCATTCAACTAAATCTTGCACTTGCTTATTTTAATTAACTTTTAAATTATCAAACACTAATAACCATTTATTAGTAGGGGTTAAATATGATATTACTGCTTTTTTTGCCAAAGCAACTTTTTCAGATATATTAGTTTGTTTAACCATATTAAGTTGCTTGGCTAATTTTACAAATTGTTCATTAATATCTAAGTTACAATCAAAAAACCAAATTAGATCATAATTATTTTTATTCTCATAAGCATACATTCTAATTAATTGAGTTTTACCTATACCGCTAGTACCCACTATACTTGCTTGTCTATATTTATTTAAATATTCATCAAGAATTTTAAGTTGTTGCTCATGATTGACAAAATAACTAACTGGAGTGATTAAATTAGATACTTGTTCTTGAGCAAAAGTTCTAGTATTAATGATTAATAATATGATTGATATTAGAAAATTTTTCATATAATGAAACTGTTGAAAAATAAATTATCCGGCTTATAGACAATAAATCAAGCAATTTACCCTATAGCCCTGATGGAATTCGCTGGCTTACAAACTTATACTTATCATACCATCGACTTCTAAAGAGCCATTGCTACATTCAGTTTTTTCGTAAGCTAAGGTTCGTCTTATTTACCATCAATATTATCATTTTTCGCATATTCCGGATTGGAATTTGTTAAACTTTTATTACCTATAATGTCATTTCATCAATTATTTGGAGCAGTTTTTTAACTACAAACTTTACTCTCGGTATAATCATTACCTGAACTGAGTACTGCAAATACTACCCTTTCTAGCTTATTAGCTACCGCGATAACTGTTTTATAACCGTTTTTCTCAGATAAATTAAACATCCACTCAGTAAAACTTATTAATATCGGGGTAAAAGATAACCATTGAAAAAAAGCTATTATCTGATCCGATAAAATTTGGTAAACCTTTAAAACATAGCTTCAAAGGTTGCCGCTCCCTCAGAATTGGTGATTATAGAGTGATTTATCAAATAGTAGATACAGCAATTAATATACTAGTAATTCAACACCGCAAAGATTGTTATAATAATTCATAACAACAAAACTACTATACCCCAATATCCTCAAACTTACAGGTTATCGCGTTTATAGACTTACTTTGTCTATTTAAGGGGCTTAAATTATCTCTTTATTAATCCTTTCCAAGCAAATTTTTTCCGTCACTGTTTTTAATTTTTTAACTCTATCAATAAGGTAAAGTAGCTGTTCTTTAGTTATTCTATAATCTTTGTTATAGCGAGCCTCAACATAAGCCTGTTCAAGTAATCTAAAACATTGCCTTTGCTCAACGCTAGAATGAGGAAATATCTGCCATAATTCTTCATTGTAATTTCCGGCTATACTACCTAATTTTCTTATATCGTGTAGTTTAGGTTTATAGCCAGAAAAAACTAACAGGATAGCATTATAAAAACTTTCGGTAGTTTGGTGTAACTCAAAAAAGCAGACAAAGCAAAATCTTTTCTTGTTAGTTGATATTTACAAGCAAGAAAAAAACCTTTGCCTCTTGCAAACCAGTATTCATAATCTTCTTTAGCTATTTGTCTTTGTTCTTGCCATGGTAAATTTTTGGCTTCCGCCAGCTGAAATTCACCACTATCATATAAGAGAATTCCTTCTTTTTTTATATCGGAAAAGAAATAATGCCCCTTCTCTAACTGACTATTTACCGTCTTAATTGATTCTAGCACCAAAGTTACCCATAATTCAAAGTTACCCATAATTCAAAAGGACTTCTTAATGATTTTTTTTCTAACCTTTTTTCTATTTTATCTTCTATGGATAACCCTGCAAGACCGGCATGTTTGCCTTTCTTCATGACTAACATAATATCGAGATCACTTTGATAGCTGTAGGTAATGTGACCTTTTTTATACTCATCTTGTACCCAATCTCCTCTAGCATAAGAGCCAAATAAAATAATCATCGCAATCTTGTGCTTTGATACAGCGAGAATTTCTTTGACGATATTATCAAGTCTTTCTTGAATTATCAGGGAGCGTTCAGGTAAAACAGTTTTCATATATTTGTAATGCAGCTATCTATAATGTAGATTACTACAATCGGCATAAATATTGCAAAAAGAATTTTGCAAATTCACCTATATACAAGAAATCTTTTCTATAATTATTTAAGATTTCATTTGAGTACCGTGATATTGTTGCAAGCAAAACATGATATTTCTTGGTGCAATAGATACCTTTTTAATTGCATCAATATTATTTACTATTTTAAAAAAGATGAATATTTTTAAAATTATACCTCCAGTTTTTTGTTGTGACTTTCTAGAGTCTCAATTAACAGCTCTTCTACTTGATAACTAATCTTTGCATTTTCAAAATCTGTGAAATCTATTATTATTTTGCTTGTAATTTTATTATTAGACTCTAGAAGTCCCACCAGTGTTATTGCTCCATTGTCAGTAATATTGTTATAGCTAAGGTTTATTTGGCTGATGGTTCTATTAGTTTCCAAAGCCTTAACAAGCTGGACAATATTCAAACTACTAACTTGGTACTCAAGATTTTCTGCTACCTTAGTATGGCAAGCCGTTATTAACTCTACAATCTTGGCATGATCAGGTAATTCAGATTTACAGACACTGGCAAAGAATTTCACATATTCATATTGCTGCTGTAAGCAATAACCATAGCCTTGTATCTGATGCTGAAGCTGAACATTACCCGGTTCAGCATATTATAAAAAATTTGTGGGAATATAAAATTTGGCGGGAATAAAATATGATGTAAATTGTAATTTTTTATGATATAATAACTCCCCTACAATACAGCTACCTTGGAACTTAGGTAGCCGAGTTGGTAGAGATAATCTGAAAAACCTAATAAACCGGATTCCTAGTAATGTTAGAGAGCTAAAATACATCATCTATGTTAATAGTCAGGACAACCTAAGAATAGTAAAGATTTAAGCCAAAGCCTAACCTCGCTCGCAGTTATTATATGCAATTTCGCTTCCTCTACCTGATTCGGTATAAAAATCTTATTGCCTAAGTGAAATTTAGCGATATCCGGTAAATGATCACTATTACTTGCGTAAACATTTTTCATGATTGTTCTAAGATTATCGATATCTTTTGACTTGTTAAATTTTACAACAATTTTTCACATATAATCCCCTGTAGTATCAGTATTGTAAGGGAGTTATTATATCCTAAAATCACAATTTGCATCATATTTTATTCCCGCCAAATTTTATATTCCCACAAATTTTTTATAAATACACTTTACATATCAAAATATGTCATATATTTTATATAAAGCATATAACTTTAATAATAGAATAGGACTGTGTAAGTCTAAAAAAATATCATTGAGAGAAGATGAGGCAATCCTGTTTTGTGTCATACCTGCAAAAACAGGTATCTAAATTCCCGCCGTTGCTAAGAATGACAACTTACAATTGCTTCGTTGTCACAAAGCGGCTTCTTGCTAATAGATGGAGTAATATTAGTTGGGTTAGCTATATGACATAAAAGACTATGCTAATGTCGGCGATACAGATCGAATAACAGTACTTTATTGATAACTACTAAGTACTAATCACTTTTGACCTAAATAAAAGAGAGGAAAAAATGCCATTAGACAACACTATTATACAACAAATAAGAAATAACTCTATTACTTATCTTTACCTTTATAATAAACAGATAGGAGATGCTGAAGTAAAGGAACTAGCCGAAGCCTTAAAGAATAATAAATCTATTACTCATCTTTACCTTCAAAATAACCAGATAGGAGAGGCAGGAGTGAAAGCTCTAGCAAAAGCCTTAAAAGATAATAAATCTATTACTACTCTTTACCTTTGGGGTAACTAGATAGGAGATGCAGGAGCGAAAGGTCTAGGAGAAGGCTTAAAGGATAATAAATCTATTACTACTCTTCATCTTGAACGAAACCAAATAGGAGAGGCAGGAGCGAAATCGCTAGGAGAAGGCTTAAAGGATAATAAATCTATTACTACTCTTCATCTTGAACAAAACCAAATAGGAGATGCAGGAGCGAAATCGCTAGGAGAAGGCTTAAAGGATAATAAATCTATTACTACTCTTCATCTTGAACAAAACCAAATAGGAGATGCAGGAGCGAAATCGCTAGGAGAAGGCTTAAAGGATAATAAATCTATTACTACTCTTCATCTTGAACAAAACCAAATAGGAGATGCAGGAGCGAAAGGTCTAGCAGAAGCCTTAAAGATTAATCCCTATATTACTTATCTTTCCCTTGATAATAACCATATAGGAAATATTATAGCACAGGAGATAGAAACAGAATTACAGATTAATAGAGATCCTACTAAAAAAGCCGCTAAGATACTAAAACAGCAACAACAAGCAGAGGTAGATGAAAAAGCCAGACAAGAAGCTGAGAGACTTGAGCAAGAGGCAAAGCTTAGAGAGCAAGAGGAAGCTAAGGCAATAGAAGAAGCAGCTAAATTAAAAGCCATAGAGGAGGCAAAAGTAAAAGAATATATACTAGATATACCGGTTGTGAAATTATTTGAGGTAGCAGATGGGAATAATCAGTTTGATAATGATGATCAGGCTACTATCAAGCAAGTATCGAATCTAATCCGAGATGGTAACGACCGCCTGCAGGAACATGGTAAGAAGGGGATATTGCTGCTTGGTGATACCGGGGCTGGCAAGAGTACACTCGCCCATTTGTTTAGTGGCAGAAAGCTGCAAGCAATTTTTGATGATAAAACTAACGAGCTGGTTATTGACGCTACTCATCTTCGAGATAAATATGAGCAGAAATTATGCTATAGAACGTGAGTATTATGCGACGAGTGGAGTGTAGAATTAAATTCTCGTTACTGACTACATGTATGAACCTCCTGTAAAATGCAAGAAAAAAATAACATCTAATAGCAAAAATGCAAATGCATACATGTATCCGGCTTATAGTTAATAAATTATGTGTAATTTATCCTACAGCCCTGATGGAATTCGCTGGCTTACAAATTTACTATATACTTATCATTTTATCGGCTTCAAAGAGCCATTGTAGTCATCAGTTTCTTTGTAAGCTAAGGTTTGTCTTATTTACCATCAATATTATTATCTCACGCATATTCCGGGTTGGAATCTCTTACATATTCTTTGTTTACCTATTAATTAATAAACCACTATTTATTTTATTTTATGTTAATTATAATAGCTTTGTGCTACAAACTTTACTCTCTACATAATCATCCCCTGACCTTAGTACTGCAAACACCACTCTTGCCAGTTTATTAGCTACAGCAATTACTGTTTCATTATGTCCATTTCGCTCAGATAAATTAAACATCCACTGCGTAAATTTGCTAAAATCTTTTTTAGATTTTTGTTCTTCCAATGTAAATCTTATCTTGGCATTTAGTACAGCTCTAGCTCCTTGGATCAATAGAGTACGCAAGTAAACATCACCTCGCTTGCTAATTCCAAGCAACTTATCTTTCCCTCCACTGGAATGCTGCCTTGGCACTAATCCAAACCATGCCGATAATTGCCTACCATTCTCAAAACTTGTAGCATTACCTATTGATGCTATTAAAGCAGTAGCAGTAATTAAACCAAGACTAGGTATAGCTGTTAATCGTTGATATTGAGTTAAGTTGCTAGCTATTATTTTTAATCTTTTTTCTATCTCTTTTATTTTTTTGTCATTATCCAAAAATTCCTCTTTCAGTTCACTAAATGTTTGATAACCCAGCTGGCTTAAATTTCCTTCATCTAAAATCTCGGTTAATTTTGTCATAACCTTATTGATCCCTTGAGGAATAATAAAACCAAATTCATGTAGTAGACCCCTAATTTCATTAGCAAGGGCAGTACGATTTTTTACCAATCTCTCTCTTACTCGATGAATTGATAAAATATCTTGTTGTTCTACAGTTCTAATTGGTACAAACCTCATATTTGGTCTTGTTACCGCTTCACATATAGCTTCTGCATCAGCTTGATCATTTTTATTAGTTTTAACATACGGTTTGACAAATTGTGCTGCCATTAGTTTTACTGTATGCCCCAATTTAGTTATTTCTCTTGCCCAGTAACTAGCTCCGCCGCAAGCTTCCATCCCTACCAAACATTTTGGTAAATTAGCCATAAATGTTAAAACTTGATCTCTCATTAATTTTTTCTTTAATACCGTCTTACCATTTTTATCTACACCATGAATTTGGAAAATTCTTTTTGCAATATCTATACCAATTGTGGTAACTTCCATCTTAGCCCCCTGATTGTTATTTTAATATTTAATATTAACTTTAGAAGATTAGCAACTGCTTTTCATTCTGTATATCAGGAGATCCATACCATTATTTTTTCACCTGTGGAATTTTATAATAAAGAAATACTGATAAAAGTGTACTTTAATGACAAGAGTTTTTATTTGAAACAAAACAATGGTAATACACATAAGAAGCATTATGTTGACTAATTTTTAGTATGTCAAGTAGAAAAGTGATGTTTACATGACTACAAACTTCATGCCAAAACCACTGCAAACCTGATTCTTTAGACGTTTTAAGCACTTTTTTGTCTCGAAGATGAGACGCGATGCAGCCACTTGATGATATTGTCATTGGTCATAAAATGGCTTCCGAGACTAAAATTCCTAATAAATGTCTCTTTAAAGACCTAACCATTTGGGACTGTCCTGGCTTTAATGATACTGACCCTGTCCAAGAAATTGCCAACAACTTTTATATTAAAAGGCTGTTTGAGACTACAGATCAGCTAAAATTTGTATTGGTGGTAGATGAATCAGATTTAAGGAGTAAGAGAGGCAGTATTTTCCTTGAAACACTATATAATTTTATTAAAAGTTTTAAGGATATTGAATCTATAGAGGATAGCATATCTTTAGTAGTTACCCATGTATCACCAAATAAAAATATTCAGAATATCAAAGAGTCTATAGATGCAATATTAAGAGATAATCAAATATTAAACGGTATTCCAGGAGCAAAAGAAAAGTGTAAAGCACTGATTAATAAACTCAAAGAGAATTGCTCAATACATCTATTCTATGAACCAACTGACGAAGGTGAGTTAGCTGTACCTGACTTACTTACAGCAATAGACGAATCATCTAAATATTCTGACGCTAAAGGTGATATGGTCAATATCACTATTTCTAAGAAAGCTCAGGAGTGTTCATCTCATCTGTTAAATACTGCCAGTAATAATTTTAATCAACTATTAGAGGTGATAGTTAAGGCTATTGGTAATGCAACTAAATGCTCAGATGCTAATTTACTCAATGCATTTTCTGAGAATTATCATCTTGTCAAAGATTGGATTCCATCATCAATTCATTACAATAACCTACTGCCAAGGCATAATAAAGATGAATATTTTTCAGAGCTGGACTTATTATCAAAGTTACAGAAAGTACTTAACTGTAAGCAAATGGGAAGCATACTAGATGGCATAATAATCTTGCAACAAGCATTGGAGATTTTTGCTGAATATGCTGAACCGGGTAATGTTCAGCTTCAACATCAGATCCAAGGCTATGGTTATTGTTTACAGCAGCAATATGAATATGTGAAATTCTTTGCCAGTGTCTGTGGAGTTAAGTTACCTGATCATGCCAAGATTGCAGAGTTAATAACGGCTTGCCATGCTAAAGTAACAGAAAATCTTGAGTACCAAGTTAGTAGTTTGCCTATTGATGAAGATAAACCTAACCAAGTTTATTATCATAAAGCTATAAAGTATCTAGAGGATTATCCGGACTCTCCTGCCTGCAAGAATCTTAAGGCTATAGCCTATAGTTGCTTAGCTAGTATCGCTGAGCAGAATGGTGAAAATGAGGCATTGGATTACTATGTAAAAGCTATAGAGGCGAATAGTCATCTACCAAAAATATATGAGAAACTTGGTCAGCTATTTTTTAATAAAGGTGAATATGCTAAGGCGATTAACTGCTATAAAGTAATTAATAATGCGGTTAGGATAAAAGAATGTTTTAAAGCATGGCTAAAACAAGATGCAGAGAATCCTGATATAATGCTAAAGCAGGCTGAGTATTTTGAATCTGTAGGGTTATTTGAGCAAGCTAAAAAATATTATTTCAACGCATCTAGCATAAGTCAGGATGATAATTTTAAAGCTGCGGCTTACAATAAAATTAGTAATATTATGGTTAATGCTGCTGCTCAAGGGCAAGATTTTGCCACCAAAGCACAGGAACACAATTTTTACAATTATGAGCTGGTAAATGAAGAATTTACCAACAATTTACTTGGCGACTCAGGTTTAGAATGTGATTTGTAATGCTAAAAGATTGCAAAGCAGTTTTGCTGCAATTATACGTTTTACCAAGTCCGTTGGGTTTTTTAATTCGTAATGGTAGCTATGAGAAGACAGTAATTGATGATGATAATCGTAAGTTGACAGTAGAAGTACCAAGAGATCAAGAAGGTTTGATTTCAATATTGATAAAAAATAGTATTATTAGCAAAAATTTTACTAATAATCTATTAGTGGATAATAAAACAGGTGTATAATGGTATTATAGTTAGTAGAAAATCGTAAAAACAATGACAGAAAAAAAGAGTAAAAATAATATTAATTATCAACCAAAGATGTTAGTGGGTAGTGATGACTTCTATGATCTGCTCATTAATAGCGATATATTCGTTGATAAAAGTTTAATGATCAAAGAGTTATTAGAAGATAGCGGTAAGGTTATCCTAATCACTCGGCCAAGACGTTGGGGTAAAAGCCTTAATATGGACATGCTTTGTAAGTTCTTGGAAATTGAAGTGGACGAGAGAGGTAAGCCTTTAGCTCAAGAAAAGAGAGTAAATAATAAATTATTTATCGGTGGTGAAATTGATTTAGGAGTAGCTAGTGGTAAAAAAAGACTACTTAAACCACTTCAGATAACACAGTATTCAGACATTATCTCTGACTACCAAGGTCAATTTCCAGTAATATACATAAATTTTAAAGAAGTGAAGGGGAGCGATTATAATGAAATTATTAGTAGTATTATAGATCAAATAATAGAACTATTTGAAAAATTTCATTATTTAGAACAATATCTTCAAGAAGATAATACATTTCTCAGTATTCCACAAAAAATAATACTAAGAAATTATCTAAGTGGTGATATTAATATAGGCTATTTAAAAAACAGCTTGAAGTTTTTAAGTCAGATTTTATATAAGCATTTTAAACAAAAAGTATACATATTAATAGATGAATATGATACACCAATTAATAGTGCATATTTAGAATTTGGTCACAAAGCAAAAGAATTTGAACGAATTCTTAAGGTGTTTAGAGGAATGTTTGGCAGCAGCCTAAAAGGTAATACTTGTATAGAAAAAGGAGTAATAACTGGCATATTAAGGATTGCTAAGGCTAATTTATTCTCAGATTTGAATAATGTTACTGAATATACATTACTTGATGATGATTTTTCTAAGTTCTATGGCTTCACCCAAGCAGAAGTTGATAAGTTACTAACCATCGTTCCAACTGAAACGAATCCTGAAGAGATTAAACATTGGTATAATGGGTATACATTTGGTGGCGAGATAATTTATAATCCATGGTCAATAATGCAATGTTTAGCACATAAAGGTAAGCTTGATCACTATTGGCTAGATAGTGGAGGTACGGGGATAATTGATAAGGCATTATTGTCAGATGAAATGCAACAAGATTTACAACAACTTGCTAGTGGTAAGAGTATTATATCGCAGATTACTAAACAAATAAGTTTCAATGATATTAATTCACGCTCAGGACTATTTAGTCTATTACTATTTAGTGGTTACTTGAATCCAATGGTCATCGAGTTAGAAGAGAATGTTTATGAACTATCCGCCCCTAATAAAGAGGTAAAACATATCTATAATGCGAGATTATTACAATGGGTTAGTAATAAGTTACAGATTGATAGTTCACTATATTATCCTTTTGCTACTCTATTACCTGCTTGTCGGTTAGAAGAATTTAAAGAACGGCTTCAGGAATTGTTATTAAACGCTACTAGTTTTCACCAAACAGGAAATAAAAAAGCTGAGTTATTTTATAGTGGTTTTATGCTAGGACTTGTTAACATGTTATCTTCTGCCTACATCATAACCAGTGAACAAGAGTCAGGCAGTGGACGAGCTGATATTATTATGATCCCCAAGGTTGGTAAAGAAGATAAGGCTATTATTATTGAGTACAAGATCGCCAAAAATACAGAAGATTTAGCCTTGGTAGCCCAAATGGGATTAAAGCAAATTATAGATAAGCAATATGACACTAAGATAAAAGAATATTCTCATGTCAAAAAAATCATTAAACTTTCTATAGCTTTTTGCGGTAAGAATGTGGAATTACAATACCAAGTTAATGAACCCTAATAATAGAGTGTAATGGCTTGAATAACTAGCAATTTTACGTCTATCGTGGTTCTGAAATTGTCCACTACGCCCCGCCACTGTGGTACAAGTCATCGTTTTTTTTAAAATATCGAAAGGGAAACGTAGAGATGTCTTAAGTTTTTTGCCTCTTAGTTTGAGGTTATGAAATACGAAATTTATCATTTTGCGTTTTTGAGGGCTTTCAGAACCTTTGAAAGTTTCATAGACCTTGCGATGCTAGAGTTATCAGCGTTGTAGCGGTATCAGTAAATTTATCATCTGCTTCATCATAAGTTTTCAGTAAACGATCAATTTCATATTGGCGATCTTTCAATTGTTGTTTTTTTGTTTGAAATTCTTTTTTGCTAAGTTCACCACTGAGTCGCAAATCTATTAATGAATTTAATCTATTTTCATTTTCGGTATGTTCTTTCTTTAATGAAGCTGTTGCTTGGTCATGGTCAGCTTTTTTTAGCTCATTAGTATTTTTTAAGTATGATAGGGTCTCTTTTGTTATAATTGCTTGGTAACCATGTGACCACATCTCTCCTTTTACTCTCATTTCACCGTAATAAAATGGTTGTTGTATTAAACGATGTATAACAGTTTTATTTAGGTGACAATTCTTTTTACTTCTTAAGCCTAATTCTTTAGCCATGTTTACCATAGACCTAAGAGTATAGACCCACAACTGTCGAAAGTTCGAATGGGATCATATTTTCAGCTCCACCAAGTTTGGATTACCGCCATAAAAAAGTACAATATCTTTAATAAGTTCCTTCTCAATGAGCAAAGTAAACTTTAATAACACCATCTTAAATCTTGTTAGTTTATTACTAATTTTAAAAATTATAAACAAAATTGCTGCTATTAAAATGCAATATAAATATACCTGCATTCCATTCATATTATTACTGACAAAATTCTTAAATTGTAAATTTTGTTTGATAAATCTAAAAAAAACTTCTATAGACCAGCGTTTCTTATAGGATTCAGCAATCTCCTCTGCAGATAAATCTAATATGTTAGTCAAAAACCATAACTAAAAACTCTTCTTTCAGTTCACTAAGTGTTTGGTAACCTAGCTGACTCAAATTTCCTTCATCTAAAATCTCGGTTAATTCTTGACTATCGAGTAGAACCACTTCAAACCTGATTGTTTCTATATACAATACTGAATTAGATGTAACAAGTTACATCTAATTCAGGTTATAACATATAAATAAGCTAGCACTAATAGTTATTATCTTAAATATCTACTAATTCTTGATAGGATACTTCTAAAACTTCATAAGATTTTGAACCTTTAGGAGTAGTTACTTCTACTATATCTCCGACCCCTTTACCGATGAGAGCCTTAGCAATTGGCGATACTATGGATACCCTCTTTTTGGTTATATCTGCTTCATACTCTCCAACAATATGATATATAACTATTTCCTCTATTTCATCATCGATCAACTTAACTAACGCCCCAAATTTTATGGTATCACCGGAGAGTTTTGAGGTATCAATAATTTTAGCTCTTGCTATTTTATCTTCAAGATCCACAATGCGACCTTCAATAAAACTTTGTTTTTCCCGTGCTGCATGGTATTCTGCATTCTCAGATAAATCTCCAAAATCTCTAGCTGTTGCTATAGCTTCAATTACTTTTGGTCGTTCTATATGTTTAAGATGTTTAATTTCTTTTTCTAAACTATCAAACCCTTTATGTGTAATAGGAAAATCTGCCATAATAATATGTCTTGTCTAAGTTAAGTTTTCTAGTATATTTGTTGTGTCAAACTTTGTCAAATAGGCCTTTTAGGTTATTATGCAAACTAAACTCTTTAATTTTGAAATACAACGTAAAACTTTCCATTTATACAGCTTGATTATACCACTTTTTTATTTATTTTCATCTAAATTAGTTGTTACTACACTATTATTTCTACTTATAATATGTGTATTATATATAGATATTACAAGGCATTATAATTTATATGTTAAGAAATTTACAGATAAATTTCTTGGAAAGTTTATGAGACCTGAAGAACAGAGTGGTTTATTCAGACTAAGTGGTAGCAGTTTTATGGTGGTTGGGTTTTTCTTAACTGCTCTTTTATTTTCAAAAGGTTTAGCGATTTCATCTTGGCTTATATTGATAATAGCTGATTGTCTTGCTGCGTTAGTGGGTACAAAAATAGGTACGCCTCTAAAAAATGGCAAATCATTGGAAGGTTCCATTGCCTTTCTAATTTCTGCAATTTTTATTAGCATATTAGTGTATTTTTTCATCGGCTATCACACTAGTTTTACTGTTATCATAATTAGTTCTACAGTTGCTACTATTAGTGAATTCTACTCAAAAGAGTTATCAATAAACGATAATTTATTAATACCTCTTAGCTACTGTTTCTCTACAATCATATTCACCTTTATTTTAAGTTTATGAGAATTCCATTAGAATTTTATGAACTTCTTAGAACTCGGATTAATTTATCAGATATTGTTAGACAAAAAGTAGTCTTAACTAAGAAATCTGGAAATTACTTGGGACTATGTCCTTTCCATGTTGAAAAATCTCCATCATTCACTGTAAACGACGCCAAGAAGTTTTATTATTGCTTTGGCTGTGCTGTTCACGGGGATGTTATAAAGTTTGTTTCCAACTTTAGCGGTTTATCTTATAAGGAAGCAGCCATTAAACTTGCTAATGATTATGGCATTGAATTGCCTAAATTAACAGCAGCACAACAGAAACTCTATGAAGAATCGGATGAACTATTTAATATCTTAGAGATGGCTGAAAGATTTTTTACATCACAATTGTCACAAGAAGTATGTAGCTACTTACATGACCGCGGTATTAGTAAAGAAGCAATTAAGGAATTCTCCATCGGATTTGCTCCTCCAGCTAAAGCATTACAGAAATTTTTTGAAAAAAAATCAATATCTTTGAAAAAACTTCAAAAAGCAGGCTTAGTGGGCAAGCGAGATGATGGTACAATATATGAGATATTTTATAATCGGATAATCTTTCCGATTAAAAATGTTTATAATAAAGTAGTTGGTTTTGGGGGGCGAGTGCTTGGTGAGGGGTTACCTAAATATTTAAATTCTCCGGAAACCATATTATTTCAAAAAAATGAAACATTATATGGGGAGAATAATGCAATTAGTGTTGCCTATAAGAAAAATCATTCAATCTTAGTTGAAGGGTACTTGGATGTTATTGCCTTGCACCAAGCTGGTTTTAAAGAAGCAATGGCAAGTCTTGGTACTTCGGTTACAGAGAATCACCTACAAAAATTATGGCGTGCCGGAGATGAAATAGTACTCTGTTTAGATGGGGATATAGCAGGAATAAAAGCCACCCATCGGGTAATTAATCTAGTACTACCTCTGATAAATGGCAATAAGAAAATTTCCTTTGTGGTGTTACCTAGCGGAAGTGACCCTGATGATATTATAAATAAAGATGGTGCAGGAAGTTTTACACAAATTTTTGATAAAAGAATTAATCTATCTGAAATGATTTGGCGTTCCGAATATGAAGGTAAGATTTTCTCAACTCCAGAAGACAAAGCTATTTTGGAAAAAAATCTTGGAGATTATTGCAAACAAATAAAGGATAAACTACTTAGCAATAATTATTATCGATATTTTAAAGATCAGATATGGCAAAATTTAATTAAACGGCAAAATAAAGTAACTATAACAAGTTCAAATATTATATCTACCACTCCTAACTATTCAGAAATCGAAATATTAGAACAAACTTTTTGTATAATATTGGTTAAATTTCCTGAAATGGCCAAAAAGCAAGAAATAAAGGATTTCTTATTAACGTTAAATTTCCAAAATAAAATGCTTGAAGCTTTTCGTGATTGGTATTTTGCAGAAATTATTAGCAACGATATATTAGATCAGGAAAATATTATTGGTTTGGCAGAAAAAACTGGATTTTATGACACTTTTTCAGTATTGTCAAAATCCAATAATCTATTTCTAGATTTGTCATTTAATAAGGATGATATCGATTCTGACTTACTTTGGCAATGGTTGCATAAAAAACATCACCTAGTGCTATTAAAACAAGAATATACCTCAATTATTCAAAATGGCTCAGATGAAGAGCTAAAAAAAGCTATATTATATCGAGAAGAAATTTTGAAAATCTCTAAAGAGATTTATAATCTAAACGAATCTTTTACTAATTGACCCAAGGTTTATAAATTATGACAGAAGCAAAAGAGAAAATAGATGTAAAAGGTACTGCAGTTGGTACTGCAGTTGATAACCTAGTTAAAACAGCTAAAGAAAAAGGCACTGCAGTCACTTATTATGATCTAAATAAAGTCATTCTAATGACTAATAATATATCAGTAAACGATTTAGAAAAGGTAATATCAAAGTTTTCTGAGGCTGGAGTTGATATTATAGAAGGTGATGATGACGAGATCAAACTTGATATTAATGTAGATGATGAATTTAAACTATCTAATAATGTTGATCGTAAGCCTGAAGACGAAAGTGAAGAAGAAAATTTAGGTACGACCGATGATCCAGTAAGGTTATATTTACGAGATATGGGAGGAGTTGGACTTTTTTCTCGTGAGACTGAAATAGAAGTAGCCCAAGATATTGAAGAAGGCAAAGAGATAATGGTTAAGTCACTTTGTGAAAATCCAATATCGATGAAATTCTTTATAAAATGGCATGAAGATTTAGTTAATGAAAAAATACTACTCCGAGATTTGATTGATCTAGAAGCTAATATGCTCAACGGGGATGATAGTAATTCTGAAGAGAATCAAAATAATTATATAGAATCAGATCATGAAGAACATGAAGAAGCTAGTAATTTATCAATAGCTACTATTGAGTTGCAGTTATTACCTAGTGTTATCAAGCGTATGGAAAAAGTTTCTAAACTTTCTGAAGAGTTGTTAATTGAAGCAAAAAAACATTACACACGTTATCCTCAGCCTAAAGGATTGCATGATAACAAAAAATATACCAAGAATCTACAATTACTAATTATTGAAATTTCTAGTATCCATTTTCACTCTAAAAGGACAGAAGAAATTCTTAATAGAATATATAGTCTAAATAGAGAATTAGTAACTAAAGAAGGGAGCTTCCTTAAATTAGCTGAGAAATATGGCATAAGTCGTCAGAACTTCCTAAATGAATATATGGGAGCAGTAATTGATGAAAGCTGGAAAAGGCAAATGCAAAAAAATAGGCAATCTAATTGGAAGAATTTCCTTGCTAAAGAATCTGATGCTATTGATCAAATGATTAGTGAATTAAAAACCATGGAAATGACTATTGGTTTGCCAATTATTGAATTTAAAAAATTAGTGCATACAATACAAAAGGGTGAAAGACAAGTCCTTAGGGCAAAAAAAGCTATGATAGAGGCTAATCTGCGTCTAGTTATCTCAATTGCTAAAAAATATGCAAATCGTGGATTACAGTTTCTAGATTTAATTCAGGAAGGAAATATTGGGTTAATGAAGGCTGTTGATAAATTTGACTATCGTAGGGGATATAAATTTTCTACTTATGCTACTTGGTGGATTAGGCAAGCTATTACTAGAGCTATAGCTGATCAAGCTAGAACCATACGTATTCCCGTGCATATGATTGAAACGATCAATAAAATTATTCGTACCTCTAGGCAGATGCTTAACGAGCTAGGTTATGAACCGACTCCGGCAGAAATTGCCGCTCGCCTTTCTATGCCAGTTGATAAAGTACGAAAAGTAATGAAAATAGCTAAAGAGCCAATTAGCTTAGAAAATCCAATAGGCGATGATGATGGTAGTTATCTTGGAGACTTTATTGAAGACAAAAATGCTGTATTACCGCTTGACGCAGCAATTCAATCGAATTTACGAGAGGTCACAACTAGAGTTTTAGCAACTCTTACTCCTCGTGAAGAAAGAGTTCTAAGAATGAGATTTGGTATAGGAATGAGTACTGATCATACACTAGAAGAAGTTGGACAACAATTCAACGTTACTAGGGAACGTATTAGGCAAATAGAGTCCAAAGCACTACGCAAATTGAAGCATCCGACTAGATCTAAAAAACTTAGTAGTTTCCGGGGGGGATCTAGAAAGCAAAACAATTCTTCAGATTCTGCTTTTGGAGGATGATTTTCTATAGGTTTTATTTTTACAATGTGAGTGTTGCGAATCGAATAATATATTCTATGAAATTCTCTCGTGCATGTAGTTGTTGTTGGTTGTGAAAGAAATACCGGTGAAAAAAATATGTAGTTAAATTAAAAGCTTGTTTTTTATCATTATTAGTAATTTGGCTATTAGTGGAGGTTAGGAATTGTGGTAAGATTAGAAGCCTGTCTTGATATGGTAACCCCTCTGATAAGCATACAGCTCTTCCAGATTTTGGCGAGACATAACCTAGATTCTCCCTACTACCTGTTACCGCACATTTATGCAGATCAAGACCATAGCCTGATTCTTGAAGTATGGCTAATTCAAATTTAATATATTCCTCAAAAATAAAATTATTTGCTAGACTACTTAAATATTCTACAAAAATTGGAAAAAATTTATTGTGATTTTCTCTTTCATGAAATGCCATCTTAATAAGGCTAATAATTGAATTAAAAGCGTAAAGCTTAATTTTATTAGTTATTAAAAGACCAGCGTAAGATTTTATTAATTCGCATTTAGCCATTCCTAGATGCTCGTGTAATCTAGCTTGCCAAAAAAAATCAACAATATTACCTTGTTGATTTACAGAGCCAAATTTTTTAGATGTTTCTCGTATTACACCGTAATATAAGCCATGATTTTCAGTAAAAACTGTAATAATAGCCGTATTTTCTTTTAGTGGTTTTTTGGCAATTATTATACCTATATCTTTAAAATTCATATTTAAACTTGTTACCTCAGTTTTGGATTAAATTTAAAAATTTTAATCCAAAACTGGCTAGAATATTCAGAAAAATGCATTCTTGAAGCGGCTGGTACGAATGCATTTTAATCTATTATCGCTAATAATCTTATTTTTATGCCAATAAAAATAAGATTATTAGCAAATGAAATATTTAACAATCAGGCGTCAAACCGCTTTAAGTCTGATTGTTTACATTCTCATTCCAATTTCGGATTAATGAAATTAATCCGAAATTGAGGTTTGTTGCAATCTCATATGGCTATATGAGTGTGGATCATTTTCCCAAAGCTCACGTACTTTCACAAAAAGGAAAAGGTGAATTTTACAATCAAAAGCTAGCTGCATCTCTATTCTTGCCTTATATCCTATTTCTTTAATTTTACAACCATTTTTTCCTAAAATAATAGTCTTATAAGAATTCTTTGAAACCACTATTACCTGATGAATTTTGATAGAGTTATCATTATTCTCCTGCCACATTTCAGTTTGAACAGTTAAATTATAAGGTAATTCTTGGTGGAGATTCAAGAATAATTGTTCCCTAGTTATCTCAGCTGCTAAAAACCGCATAGGTAGGTTAGTAACATCATCTTCTTCGTATAGCCAAGGCGACAGCTCTGCTTGGCTTTGTATGTAACTTAGTAAGTTATTGATATTCTCGCCGTTTAAAACGGATATTCTAAATATATTAGCATTTATGAACTGAGACCTTATAATATTTTCTATTTCTTCTATATATTGAGAAGGAATATCGATCTTATTTAACAAAAACATTAAATTTATTTTAAGATTTTGTAATTTTTTTAGTATTTGTAAAGTAAATTGGTCTATAGGTTTCGTACTATCTATTATTAATAAAACTAAATCTACACCATGTAAACTTGACCATGCACACCGTACCATTGCTTTTTCCAGTTGTTTCTTTGGCTCAAATATACCTGGAGTATCTAGTATTATCAGCTGCGTATCTTTTATAGTAACTATTCCAGTTATAATGGAGCGAGTCGTTTGAACTTTATTCGTTACTATGGAGATTTTTTGTCCAATAAGTTTGTTTAATAATGATGATTTACCAGCATTTGGTTTGCCGATTATACATAGAGAAATTGTCTTTTGAGATATTCCCACGGATTAAACCTTACAACTTGTTGAGGTAGTTCATTAATTTACGAGCAGCAACTTTTTCTGCTTCTTTAACTGAATGACCAGTACCAGTTTGTTGGTAGGCTTCCATTTTTACTAATACAGTGAAGATAGATGCGTGTGGTGATCCTTCTCTTTTTATCACTTCATACACGGGTCTTTCAATTCCCTTTCTTTGTGCTAATTCCTGAAGAGTAGTTTTAGGGTCATAATCAGCTAAATCAGTAATAGATATAAACTCATACCACAAATCATATACTATTTTTTGGGTCGTATCAATATTACTATCAAGATAAATGGCAGCAATTAATGCTTCCATAGTATTCTCAATATTATTAGGATTTTGTCTTCCCCCTAATACTTCTTCGCCATGGGTCATAATAATATAGTCTGACAAATTGATTTTTGCAGCTACTTTGCAAAGTGATTCTTTACAGACTAGATATGCTCTAATTTTTGCTAATTTCCCCTCATCATAAGTAGAGAAATTTTTAAATAAAATTTCAGTAATGATAAAATTAATTATTGCATCACCAAGTAATTCTAAACGTTCATAGTTTTTTTGAATTCCATGCTTTAGGGTATGTTGCTTAAGGGAAGGATGACTTAACGCTTCAAGTAAAATATCTTTATTATTAAAATTATATCCTATATCTTGTTCAAGCTTTTCCGGAGCAGAAAGAGCTGATTCTTTACTTGTTATCATTTTATATTTTATCTGTATAAAGGGATGTAAATATTCTGTTAAATCTAATAGATGTCAGCCAAGTACCAACACGGAGTATTTGATTAATTATCCCAATATCACTTTGCCATAATTCTTCTTTTGTAGAAAAAATAATAAATTGTCCTTTGGCTATAAAATTTTTAAACGGTACAAATCCTAGATCTATCCTACTATCATTCGATTCATCTCTGTTATCTCCAAGAAAGAAATACTTACCTTCAGGTACATAAAAGCTTTCCGTATTACCATATTTATTTATTAATGAATGATTATTTTGTTTTAATTTATAAGAAAAATAACTTACACCATTAGGTAATATTTCCTTATATTTTATATAATTTTTTCCTTCTTCACTTATATATGTACCAATTTCAGTGCGTTCTATGGCTTTATCATTTATATACACTACATCATTGATTAATTGTACTTTATCTCCAGGTAGACCGATTAGTCTTTTTATAAATCGAATATCCATATTATTTGGTGGGCGAAAAACTATTATATCTCCTCTTTGTGGCTGTGACGCCCATATTCTCCCATTCAAAATATTGGGACTAAAAGGAAAAGAATAATTACTATATCCATAAGAATATTTTGTTGAAAAAATATAATCATTCTCTAGCACTGTTGCTTTCATTGAACCTGTTGGCACAAAAAAAAGTTCCATGACAAAAAATCTTATCATCAGTGCCAAAAATATTGTAAAGATAAAAGAAGTATATTCTTTAATTTGTGTTTTTTTGTTGGTAATCGCAGCTGTTGTTTGCATAATTATTATTTAATAACGAACTAAATTCAGCCTACAATACCTTATTACTATGTTTAAATCCAGCTATTATTTTTAATCTCTTTTCTCTCTCTGTTATTCTTTTATCATTATCCAAAAATTCCTCTTTCAGTTCACTAAATATTTGGTAACCTAGCTGACTTAAATTTCCTTCATCTAAAATCTCAGTTAATTTTATCACAACCTTATTGATCCCTTGAGGAATAATAAAACCAAATTCATGTAATAATCCTCTAGTTTCATTCGCAAGTGCCGTACGGTTTTTTACCAATCTCTCTCTTACCAGATGAATTGACAAAATATCTTGTTGTTCTATAGTTTTAATTGGTACAAACCTCATATTAGGTCTTGTCACAGCTTCACATATAGCTTCAGTATCAGCTTGATCGTTTTTATTAGTTTTAACATACGGTTTGACAAATTGTGGAGTCATTAGTTTTACTATATGTCCCAATTTAGTTATTTCTCTTGCCCAGTAACTAGCTCCACCGTAAGCTTCCATTCCTACCAAACATTTTGGCGTATTAGCCATAAATGTTAAAACCTGATCTCTCATCAATTTTTTCTTTAATACCGTCTTACCATTTTTATCTACACCATGAATTTGAAAAATTCTTTTTGCAATATCTATACCAATTGTGGTAACTTCCATCTTAGCCTCCTGTTTGTTGTTTTAATATATTGAATATTAACTCTAGAAGATTAGCCACTGCTTTTCATTCTTTATATCAGGAGATCCATACCATTACCTTACGCATGGCATTTAAAAGTCATAGGGAAAATAGCCTAGAGTTTATTAGCGAGAAGCCACTTTGGTCACAACTGTTGAAAGTTTACAAATACTTATACCACAGCGTCTATTAGCGAGCATAAGCGAAGTAATCTAAATCACTCATCTCCTATTTTAAGAGCAGCTATAAAAGCAGATTGAGGTATCTCAACATTACCAATATTACGCATACGTTTTTTGCCAGCTTTTTGTTTTTCCAGTAATTTACGCTTACGAGTTATATCACCGCCGTAGCATTTAGATAAGACATCTTTACGCATTGCTTTGACAGTTTCTCTAGCAATTATTCTACTACCAATAGCAGCTTGAATAGCAATTTGAAATAATTGCCTTGGGATTAGATCACTGAGGCGTTTACACAATTCTCGACCTCGATATTCTGACCTTGAACGATGTACTATAGTAGATAAAGCATCAACTGGCTCGCTATTAACTAAAATAGATAATTTTACCAAATCGCTCTCCTGATAAACATCTATTTCCCAATCAAAGCTAGCATAGCCTTTTGTATAACTTTTTAACTTATCATAAAAATCAAATACTATCTCATTTAACGGTAATCGATAAATTACCATAGCCCTACCGGCTACATAAGTTAATTCAATTTGCACCCCTCTTTTATCGGTACATAAAGATAACACATTACCTAAAAACTCATCTGGTACTAATATTGTTGCCTTAACCCAAGGCTCTAACATTGAGTCGATATTTTGCACAGGTGGCAAATCAGCTGGGTTATGTATTTCTAATTGATTTCCACCACGCATATTAATCTTATAAATCACACTAGGAGCGGTGGTTATCATATCAAGGTCAAATTCGCGTTCCAATCTTTCTTGTACTATTTCAAGATGTAGTAACCCTAAAAACCCACAGCGAAAGCCAAAACCTAAGGCTGTTGAACTCTCTACTTCAAATTCAAAGCTAGCATCGTTAAGTTTTAATTTAGCTAAAGAATCTTTTAAATGCTCAAATTGTGAAGCATCTGAAGGGTATAAACCACAAAACACTACCGGTAAATGCGGCTTAAAACCAGGCAGAGATTCCTGACAAGGTCTTTTCTCGTCAGTTATTGTGTCCCCAACCTTACAATCAGCAACTTGTTTTATTGAAGCAGTAAAGAAGCCTATTTCTCCTGGGTATAAAATATCTGATATATGTTTTCTAGGAGTAAAATACCCAACATTTTCAACATTATAAGTAGAATTGGTAGCCATCATTTTAATACGCATATTCTTGCGTAAAACTCCATCGATAACTCTAACTAAAATTACTACCCCTAGGTAAGAATCGTACCAGCTATCAACCAATAATGCCTTTAGAATATCTGTTTGATTAGTTTTTGGACATGGCAGCCTATTAACAATTGCTTCAAGTATCTCCTCTATTCCTATACCACTTTTTGCAGAAATCAACAATGCATCGCCTGCATCTATGCCAATTACGTCCTCTATCTGTTGCTTAACTTTATCAGGATCAGCAGCTGGTAGATCAATTTTATTTAGAACTGGAATAATTTCATGATTATTATCGATCGCTTGATAAACATTTGCTAGAGTTTGTGCTTCAACACCTTGGCTACTATCCACTACTAACAAAGAACCTTCACAAGCAGCTAACGATCTACTCACCTCATAAGAGAAATCCACATGACCAGGAGTATCCATTAGGTTTAGATAGTATGTATTACCATCTTTTGCTTTGTAAGTTAATCTAACAGTCTGTGCTTTGATAGTGATACCACGTTCTTTTTCTATGTCCATTGAGTCAAGTACTTGATGACTCATCTCCCGAGCTGCCAGCCCCCCACAATATTCAATTAATCTATCTGCTAGAGTAGACTTACCATGATCAATATGAGCGATGATTGAGAAATTTCTGATAAAGTTTTGATTATTCATGGTATATTTGGTATAATGTTAAAATTAGAAAGAAGTTTTATCTTTATATAATAAAATTCCATTTTATAGTAGGAAAATTAACAATGCGTGCTGAAATTGAACATTATGTAAAAAAAATCGAACAGTCTTTAGAACTGCTCAGGAGGTCGCTTTGATTTCGATAATGCAAGCAAAAGGCTTTTAGAGCTAGAAAATATATCAGAAGATCCGGATATATGGAATAATCAAGAGAAGGCCTCGAGTATTCTAAAAGAAAAAAGACTTCTAGAGATCAAGCTTAACTCGTTTAAACAACTTCAGTCTAATTTTACGGAATGTTTAGAACTTGAGGATTTGGCATTTACTGAAAATGATCAACAAGTTTTGCAGCAAGTTCAAGAAGATTTAGGGAAACTATCTATTATTGCCGGAAAATTTGAGACTGAATGTTTATTTTTTGGAGAATTTGACAGTAATAATTGCTTTCTAGAAATCAACGCCGGAGCTGGAGGAACAGAAAGCCACGACTGGGCATCAATTATGATGCGTATGTATTTACGCTTCGCAGAAAGGCTGGGTTTTAAAAGCGAAATTATTCATCTTATTAATGGCGAAGAAGCTGGAATAAAATCATGTACTATCAAAATTAATGGCTACCAAGCATATGGTTGGTTTAGAACAGAATCTGGTGTACATAGGCTAGTTAGGATATCACCTTTTAATGCCGCAGGTAAAAGGATGACTAGTTTTGCTAGCAGTTGGGTATATCCAGAAATTGATGATGATATTTCCATTATAATAGATGAAAAAGATCTTAGAATTGATACTTATAGGTCTTCCGGGGCTGGGGGGCAACATGTAAACACTACCGATTCTGCAGTAAGGATTACCCACTTACCGACTAATATCGTAACACAGTGCCAAAATGATAGATCGCAGCATAAAAATAAAGCACAAGCTATGAAAATGCTTAAAGCAAGGCTTTATGAGTCAGAGTTAAAAAAACGTACCGATGATATTAATGAACAAAATGCATCCAAGACTGAAAATGGTTGGGGACATCAAATAAGATCTTATGTATTACAGCCTTATCAGATGGTTAAGGATTTACGTACCAACCATGAAACTTCTGATACTAAGGGTATACTTGATGGGGATTTAGAGAAATTCGTTTCAGCCAGCCTATCAATGAGTGTTGGTAATATTAGTCATTAGACTATACTAGTTATATAGTTAGTTTTTTACATAAATTATCTATACTCTTCTGCTTTGAAGAATTGTTTTTTGAAAATATCATGGATTCGCATGTTCACATACTATAACGCTTGCTCACCATTCATTTTCAAATCCAATTCTTCAAAACAGAAGAGTATATATTCCTAATTTGATAAAGTTTTTATTGAAAAAATACCTCAGGAAAAATAATCACATTAATTCTTCTTTATTAATCCTTTCTAGACATATCTTTTCAGTCACTATCTTTAATTCCTCTACCCGGTTAATAAGGTAAAGTAATTGTTCTTTACTAATTGTATAATCTTGATCATATCTTGCATCAACATAAGCATTTCGCAGTAACGTAAAGCACTCTTCTTGCTCAGGAGTCTCATGTGGAAATATCTTATAGAGATCGTAATGATGACTTCTAGCTCTATCGCCAAGTCCTAGTATATCATGTGACTTGGTCTTGTAACCAGTAAAAACTAACAGGATAGCATTATAAAAGCTCTCTGTAGCTTGATGGAGTTCAAAAGCACACTTATTAAAATTATTCCTTTGTAAGATATTATGGACGTCAATTATGCATTCTATACCTTTCCTAAACCAATATTTAAAATCTTTCTCAGCTATTGGTCTGCGTTCCTGCCATGATAGTTCCTTAGCTTCAGACAGTATAAATTCACTACTATCATATAAAAGAATTCCCTCTTTCTTGATATCACTAAAGAAATACTGACCTTTTTCCAGTTGCCTATTTACCAACCTAATAGGTTCAAGTATCAGAGTAATTGGTGGTTTTTCATCTAATGAGAATTTTTTACTTAGCCTGTTCTCTATCTTATAGAGTAGGTTGATAGCTGGATAGCCAGCATATTCTCCATTCTTTAAAATCAACAAAAGATCAAAATCACTTTGATACTTATAATAACTAATATCCCCTACCTTCTCTATATCCTCTACCCAATCTCCTCTAGCATAAGAGCCAAATAAGATAATCATCGCTATTTTTGATTTGCCTACATATAGGATTTCTTTAACAATATTATCTAGCTTTTCTTTAATCACTAGTGAGCGGTCAGGTAAGGTAGTTTTCATAAAACTGCTTTTTTATTCCAAATCAATCATATACTAAATATATTAAATAGTCAATAATAATTGAACCATAAATTGATTTATTTTCTCAAAGTTGCTATGAAAGTTAGCAACACTTCTTTTATTAACTTAAACCATATTTAACTCATTAATAAAGCAGTGATCTATTTTGATAGTGTTTATCCAAGTTTTTATTACTTGTTTATGAGTTACAACTATTACATATTTATAATTTAAGTACCTTCTTAATACGTTATTTGCTCTATTACTTAATAACTCTTTTGATTCCCATCTTTTACTAATACCAGCTGGATATACCCCATTATTTCTTTCATAATCCTCAATTGTACTTTTTAATTCGTATTGATTTTTTATCATAAAATTTAAATCTGGTTGCCATTCTCTTAAATCAAATTCAACAATAATATCTAGGTTAATATTTTTTGATATAATTGCAGAAGTTTGAAGGGCTCTAGTATAAGGAGAAGATAAAATTATTTCTGCTTTTTTTAATCTATGGTCTTTAGATACTTCGTTAGCTTCTCTTGTGCCATTTTCTGTCAAACAAGGTAAATCTCTACTTGCACCTTTTAATTTATACCTTTCGTTTAATGCCCAATCGGTTTCACCATGCCTTATTAAGAAGAAAATTGTCATTTTTTCAATAATCCAATAGACCTCTTGCAGAATTCTCTTCTGCTAGGGAATTTGCAGAAACCACTTCACTGCGAACCGCAGCATACTTAAGCGTACGTGAGGAGCAGAGTACTGGTAGCACGCACAAATTACCAGCAGAAGTAGAATTATGCAAGAGGTCTAATTAAGAATCCTCCAGCCATAAGTATAATAGATAGCCAAATAAAACTCATCATTGGTTTGTAATATATTTTTGCGTGAATTACATCATCATCAATTTTACTTAGAACCGCGTAAAGATCATAAGTTAAATAAGAATATATATTACTTTCTTGCGATAACTGCTTTTCTATTATATATAATCTATTTTCAGGCTTTAATATAGTGATATTATTCTGTTTATCCTGAATCCAAAATTCAGCAATTTGACGATAATAATTTTGAGCTGATGATACTCTGATATCTCTGAGCGTAACTTCAAAATTTCCTGATACTACCTTGTCTCCAACTTTTCCTATAAAATCTACTTCGCTCTGTAATAATGAATTAACAGTAATAGTAAAAACAAGTAATCCAAAACCTAGATGTCCTAAGATCATGGCAATAGCTTTTAGCTTTTTTCTAAAAAAATTACTTTTTGCTAGTATGTAATAACAATTTTGTATTATTAGAAAAAGAGAAAATGTCATGGTACATGCTGAAATAAAACCATACTGAATTTGATACGAGCTAGTAAAAGTTATTACTAAAGAAGAAGCTAGGATAAGTAGACTTCTTGGATAAATCAATCTAGTTGGTGATTTTGTCGTAGAAACTTGCCTTGCTCCGTAACAATCGTCTATGTGTGCTGCGGTGTTTGGCTTCGTTTTTCCTAAAAACCCCGAAAGTTTTTTTGATTTATGCAAGAAGTCTAGTAGGTTTTTTGTTCTTATATTATTTGTTTGAGCAATACCAGCTAGTAAAAGCGTTGGAATAATAAAGATTATAAAATTATTGATAAAAAATCTTTCGCTAATGGTAATAGATTCTTGGTATAATAAAGAATAAACTATGGGGTAAATGGTGGCACATAGTAATACTACTAAGGCTATTAAGAAAAAGCTACTACCCCAAATAATAAGTCTAGGTTTGTCTAATTTTGTCGGAAGAAGGATACCGATATTTTGACCTTTTAGAATGAGTAAAACTAAACTTGATGTAGCGAGGATAGCAAATATTGCTAGCATGTAGATTGCTCGCTTAGGTGATGATGCAAAAGAGTGAATTGAGGTGATTACGCTTGAACGTACCAAAAACGTACCAAATACTACAAGTAAGAAAGTGATGATTGATAAGGTTATAGTCCAATTCTTCATTTGTCCAGATTTTATCGTTACCAAGACTGAATGATGTAGAGCAATAGCAGATAGCCATGGGAACAGGGAAATATTCTCTACTGGATCAAAAAACCAAAACCCTCCCCAGCCAAGTTCTCTATAAGCCCACCATGATCCTAAGGCTATTCCTAAGGTTGAAAATAGCATTCCTAAATTGGTAAATATTTTAATTGCTCTGAGATTAACAAAGTCTAAACTAGACGTAAGTAGGATTACGCAAGCAGATGTGAAAGGTACAACGTAACAGACGTAACCTAAATATAATATAGGTGGATGTATTATTAGTGCAATATCTTGCAGCATAGGGTTTAAACCAAGACCTTGGGCGGGACGGAATGATAGGCTGTCAAATGGGTTAGAGGTAAAATAAATAAAACTACCAAATAATATTTGTATTAGTGCTAGTATAATTATGTGATATACTTGATTTGGACGGCTATTGAATAGAGCGATGTAAATAAAACCTATAATCTGCAACAAACATAGCCACAGCAGTATAGAACCTTCATGGCTTGCCCAGCTAGCAGCAATTTTAAATCCAAGAGGTTTTAATGTACTAGAATTCAGAAAGACATTCTGCACAGAAAAATCTGATATGATAAATCCATATACTAATAGTAAGAAAGATAATAATGTTGACAGGAAACTAAGGTAGAAAAAAAAAGTAGCAGAACGATATAAATATAAAGAACTAACAACTGTTAGTATGCTGAATAAGATTGCAGATATTTGTAAATAATTGCCAAGACTACTTATCACTTTCAGATTCTTTATTTGGTAGAATAATGACTTTTATGCTATCAAGTCTGTTACCTATTTTTTTGTTAATGGTGATACTTAAATTAAATATCTTGATAGATTCTCCTTGATTGGGAATACGCTCAAGTTTATGGATAATTAAGCCAGCTATGGTATTTGCGTCATCATCAGGTAGACTCCAATTTAATTCTCTATTTACATCTCTTATGGTTACAGATCCATCAATAATAAACTCCACATCAGATTTTTTTACAATTGTGTTAATAGGATAATCATGCTCATCGATAATAGGACCAACAATCTCTTCTAGAATATCTTCTAGAGTAATAATACCTTGTAGATCACCATATTCGTCAACAACACAGGCAAAATGGCTCTTTCTTTCCCTAAAAGCATGAAGTTGATGAGTTACCAAGGCATTGTCAGGTATGAACCAAGGCTGATTTACTAATTCTTTGATATTAATTTTTTTTGCATCGTTATTCTTTTCATAAAGAGCCCGGAGTAGATCTCTCATGTGCAGTACGCCAATTATATTGTCCTGAGTATCCTTCCATAATGGTATTCTTGTATGGGGGCTGGATAATAATGCTCGCTTCACTATCTCCTCTTTAGGCAAATCTATATTAATGGCTACTATGTTACTTCTATGTATCATAATTTCAGATACTGTCATTTTCCTAATATCTAATATACCCCCTAACATGTCACGGTCAGATTTATAAACATTACCTTCTTGATGATAATGTTCAATAACTCCTCTGACTTCTTCTGCTCCCGAGATATTTTGTTGTAGATTAATACGGAAAATAAAACAGAACAGCTTAACTATAACTTCAAAAATAGAATTAATTGGTTTCAAAAGCTTTAGGAAAAATATAATTGCTGGAGAAGTGAATAATGCTAACTGTTCTGCTTTTGCTACAGCAATAGCTTTAGGTATTATTTCGCCGAAAACAATTATCACGAAAGCCATAACTGCTGAAGCTGCGACAGTGCCGCCATCACCTAGCCAGTCGATAAATATACTGGTAGCAATGGTAGTGCAAACAGTATTAAGCAGAGTATTACCAATCAATAATGTGCCAATTACTTTTTCTTTATTCTTTAGAACTTGTAATACAGTGTTACGTTTAACACCTTTTGCCTTAAATTTTTGTATTTTCCCCGGAGAAGACGCGGTGATGGCTGTTTCAGTAGCTGAAAGCAGTGCGGCACATCCTATCATTAGAACAATAATGATTGTCAAAAAAATAGTCATTGATCCTTGTGTAAATTATTAGCGTAAATCTAATTATATTGGCAACTGTGCAATTCCCCTAATACTTTTTTAGTATGCTCTTGCCTCATGGTAATTTAAAAGTCGCAACTGTAAATAACCTAAATCTAACCTCAGTTCGATATAAGAATTATTAATTCTTATATCGAACTGGCTTTGTTATAAGGAAAAATGTACTCTTGAAGCGGTTCTACGAGTACATTTTAACTTATTAGGTGTAGAAGAGGCATATATAATTAATTTCGACTAGAATACAAAAGTTAAGGTTTGACTTAATATTGATAAAAAATAGTATGATTAGCAAAAATGTTACTAATATCTATTAGTGTACAATAAAAAAGGTGTATAATGTATTATATAGTTAGTAGAAAACAGTAAAAGTAATGCGCGATGAAAAAACGAAGAATAATGGTAATTATCAGCCAAAGATGTTTGTTGGTACTGATGACTTTAAAACATTATTATTAAACAGTGATGTATTTGTTGACAAAAGCCTAATGATCAAAGAATTGTTAGAGGATAATGGAGCAGTGACTCTAATTACTCGACCAAGGCGTTGGGGGAAAAGTATTAATATGGATATGGTCAGACGCTTTCTAGAAATAGAGCTAGACAATGAGGGGAATCCTTTACCGCTAGAAGAGCGAGTAAATTATAAATTATTTACAGGTGGAGAAATAGATTTAGGCTTTGGTGAGACTAAAGAACTGAAAGCATTAAAAATTGCTAGTATAACAAATGCTATGAAGCGTCAAGGTCAATTCCCCGTTATATTCATCACCTTTAAAAGCATAGAAGGTTCAAACTATTACGATATTGAACAAGGTGTAAAAAGCCAGTTACGGAAATTATTTCAGGCTCATAGCTATTTAAGTGATAGTAACAAACTGAAAACAAGTGAGATAGCTGATTTCAACCAATATTTATTTGGCGAGGTAACTCTAGACAATATCAAAAATAGTTTGGCTATTTTAAGCCATTTGCTTTACAAACATTATAATAGAAAGCCTTGGGTATTAATCGATGAATATGATACGCCAATTAATAGTGCTTACCGCTGGTTTGGCACTAATGAGGCAGAATTTCAGAAAGTGTTAGAAATTTTTCGTGGCATCATGAAATCTACCTTTAAAAAGGAAACTGGCGATCAAGAATTGCCAGTTGAAAGGGGAGTGATTACGGGAATTTTACGGATTGCCAAAGCTGAATTGTTTTCTGGGCTAAATAATGTTAGTGAATATAGTTTGTTAGATGAACCATTTGCCAAAGTTTACGGATTCACTGAAGCAGAAGTAGAAGAGTTATTAACTAAAGTCCCACTTGATACTAGTCCAGAAAAAATTAAGGATTGGTATAATGGTTATAAATTTGGTGGCGAGATCATCTATAATCCTTGGTCAATTATGCGATGCTTAGCAAGCAAAGGGAAGCTAGATCATTATTGGATTGATAGTGGTGGAACTGGGTGGATCGACCACATCTTGTTATCGGATGAGATGCAGCAGGATATTCAAACATTAGCCGCTGGTGGAGCTATCACCTCTAGCATTACCAAACATATTAGTTTCATGGACATTGGTCAGCCGGAAGGGTTGTTTAGTTTATTGTTATTTAGTGGCTATTTAAATCCACATGCTAAGATGCTAGAAAGGGATATTTATGAACTATCTATTCCTAATTATGAAGTAAAATATATTTACGAAAAAAGAGTACTCCAATGGGTTAGTAAACAAATAAACATTGATAGTTCTAGGTACTACTCATTTATTAGCTTGTTAATAGATGGCAAAATAGAGGAGTTTAAACAAAAAATGCAGGAGTTGCTGCACAGTAGCACTAGTTTTCATCAGGTAGGGGAGAAAAAGGCAGAGTTATTTTATAGTGGCTTTATGCTAGGGATTGTTAATATGCTAGCACCGAGCTATATCATATCAAGTGAGCAAGAATCAGGTGATGGACGCCCTGATGTAATCATGATCCCCAAAGCTGGTAAAGGAGATAAGGCAATTATTATTGAGTATAAGATAGCTAAAAATGCAGAAGATTTAACGACTATAGCAGGGTCTAGTCTACAACAAATTATTGATAGGAAATATGATACTAAAATAAAAGAACATCAACATGTTAAACAAATACTAAAAATCTGCATGGCTTTTTATGGTAAAAATATGGATTTACAATATCAAGTAACAAATCTTTAATAATAGAGCGTTAGTGCTTGTTAGTGCTTGAATAATAATTAGTGTTTGTTGTGGTTCTGAAATTGTCCACTACGCCCCGTCACTGTGGTACAAGTTGTCGTTTTTTCAAAAATATCGAAAGGGAAACGTAAGTAAGGTTCAAGTTTTTTGCCCCTGACGTTTAAGGTTCTGAAATACGAAATTTATCATTTTACCAACTCTTCAGGTTAATTGAGTATACTTCTCCTAACAGAATTCTGATCCAACCATAACGGGCTTTTGTTTGATACTGAGGATGAACGCTATCCATAAAATATATAGCTTCTTTAGCCTTGAGATTACCTTCTACTCCACAACTGTTGAAAGTTAAAAAACCGTCATCGCGACTCATCTTCGAGACGAAAAAGTGCTTGAAACGTCTAAAGAATCAGGTTCGCAGTGGTTTTGGCATGAAGTTTGTAGTCATGTAAACATCACTTTTCTACTTGACATACTAAAAATTAGTCAACATAATGCTTCTTATGTGTATTACCATTGTTTTGTTTCAAATAAAAACTCTTGTCATTAAAGTACACTTTTATCAGTATTTCTTTATTATAAAATTCCACAGGTGAAAAAATGTAGTCAGTAACGAGAATTTAATTCTACACTCCACTCGTCGCATAATACTCACGTTCTATAGCATAATTTCTGCTCATATTTATCTCGAAGATGAGTCGCGATGAGCTTTGTAAGCCCTAAACCGTCATTGCGCATAGGCGTCAACTTAAGAGCGTAATGATTGAGCATGTATAAACAAATTAAACACAGCCGTCATAGCAAGGCTCGTTAGATGCCGTGGCGATCTAGATAAACAGCGAAGCTGTTTTTTAGAGTAACGCTTCGCGTATCTTAGATTGCCGCGTCGCCGCTTGCAGCGGCTTCTCGCAATGACGTTTAGGTTTGATTTACTTATACATGCTCAATCATTACGCTCTTAAGTTGACACCTATGCGTCATTGCGAGGAGTCGCTGTAAGCGACGAC
The DNA here is from genome assembly GCF_964031105.1 of Candidatus Tisiphia endosymbiont of Myopa tessellatipennis. NCBI lineage: Bacteria > Pseudomonadati > Pseudomonadota > Alphaproteobacteria > Rickettsiales > Rickettsiaceae > Candidatus Tisiphia > Candidatus Tisiphia endosymbiont of Myopa tessellatipennis. The sequence continues at coordinate 1,022,375 of NZ_OZ035005.1, forward strand.
GTGCAATCTTGTGAAGAAGAGCTTACTTCATGAGATTGCCACGGCGTCTATCGCACAACTGTCGAAAGTTCAACAAACGTCATTGCGAGGAGACCGTAGGTCGACGAAGCAATCCATATGACAAGCTTCATGGATTGCTGCGCTCACGTACGTTCGCTCGCAATGACGGTTTAGGGCTGGCAACGCTCACCGCAATGACGTTATCAGATGCAGAGCCGTCTCAAATCTGATTGTTTCAATAATTTTACCGAATTCGGGATAAGAATTAGTTAATTCTTATCCCGAATTCGCGTCTTCTTCTAACAAACTGGTTTAAAGAAGGATTTATTTTAGCCTATACCTTAAGATTGATAGATCACCACAACAGTTTGTTTATGTTATAGTCAATTCAGGAGGATTTGATGCTAGGAACGATGGAGCGAAGCCTATAGATAATAGGCGAGCGATCGAAGACGACGTTACCAAATTCTCATCAATTGACTATATCACAAATGCACAGCGGTTTGTTTGGTGCTTGGAAGAAAGTTTGGGAGTCAAGTAAGTCAAACTATCATGATATGACAAATCTCTATAGCTGTTTCAAATATAACACAGTTGATAGAAATTTATAAAAAAAATAGTCAAGTAGCTTGTAATTAATTATTTTTACATATATAGTAGCTGCGTGTTTAGATATTTCTAAAAAGGTTTTAAGGTATTATGATTGCGTAGGGTCATCCCTGTGCATCCGATGGTTACCCTTGCGAAAGTATGGGTCTAGAAAAGTTTAATATAGTCTGCTAGGCTGTTTTTTTAGACTTCTCTACCTGCACGGGAATGACATCGAGCAGAAATAATTTTTGAAACTAATTGCTCTAAGAAACTGTATTTAGAAAATGAATTAACTTAAATAGGAAAAAATTATGAATAATAAAAGTAAAAAAAGCAGTTTTTTGAAAAACTTGCTAGCGACTGCTTCTATTGCTTCAGTTATAGTCGGTGGAAGTAATACGGCATTTGGTGCTGCTGGGGGTATACCAGAGGCTAGGCTGACAACAGCAAACGCTACACTTCTCGACGGTATCGGATTAAATTTGGGTGTTGCTGGTTCTATACCATTTTTTTCAGGCTCTAGTTTGCAATATGATACTGGTCGTACTATTGATGCTAACGTTGTTGGTGGTCAAACCATTAGTGTGCTTGATCTAAATATAGCCCATCTTGGTGGTGCTCGACCTTTGTTTACAGTTACTACAAATACAGTTATCAATTCTATAATTAATAGCGATGGTGTTGATGGTACTGCTAATATGGTTCCTTTTAAAATTTTAAATGGTCAAAGTTTAACTTTCGGTGGTGAGATTATTGCTGGTAGTGAAGCTCTTATTGGTGCTGTTGCTCAGGCTGATCGTGCTGCTGGTGCTAAGTTTGTAAGTAAAATGGACTTTGATAATGGTAATGGTAGCTTTGATATTACTACTGGTGTTGGTGCTACTTTTGCTATTGCTCCTGCAAATCTCGATTTTGTTAACTTTAAAGCTGATAACGCTCAAAATGCAACATTGAATATTAACAATGCTGGCAAAGATCCTGCTGGCGTTGACTTTAGGACAACATTTAGGCACTTAGAAGTTGCCACATACAAAACAATTAACATTTCTGATGGCAGTATTGCTGAATTCAACTCTACTGCTGGGGGTGATGTGACTGTGTTGCAATTACAACAAGGAGTAAATAGTAGCATCAACTTTGGTAATAATGGTGATGGTACATTGTTACTTACTTCTAAAGTTGGGGGGAATGGTAATGCTGCTGACTTTAAAGTTATACATGGATCTCTTGGTGGTGCTAAAGATGGACATGGTATAATTCACTTCAATACTACTGCGGCAGCTGGATCTCTTGTTCCTCATGCTGCAGGTAAGGTCGTAGTTGGTATAAATAAGGAGAATAGAGCTAAAAAATTCATAGTTACTGCTACTGTTGGTGCTCGTGCAACAATTGAAGGAAAAGTATATGCTAAAGATATTGAATTACGCGGTGGGGCTGTTACTTTCGAAAATGAGGTTGATGTAGGAGATAAGGGTGCTACAAACATGATAACAGCACAGTCGAATGTAATTCTAAACGACAATAGTAATCTTGGTACAACAGATTTCCATGGTGTACTTAATAGTACAATTACTGTGGCAGCTGGTAAAACACTTGAAGGAAACTTTCATGCTGACGTAAACAATGGTGCAGCTCAAGTTGGAACAATAATTTTTCAAGGTGAGGGTGTATTAAAAGCTGATATAATAAACAAATTAGTTGCAATTGAAAATAATGCTGCTGGTACTTTGACATTGTCAGGACAGCATAATCTCACTGAACTAAGAGGAATTCTTGCTGGTACACATTTTACATTTGCTAAGGATTATAAACTGACCGGTAATATTAATGAAAGTGTTGCTGCTGCTGCTTCAGATTTAACGTTTTTGGGTAATGCTGAAATTATTGGTAACATTGGTGCTGCTGGTGCTGGAGCAGTTCGTAATATTATCATCCCTAAGGATAGCACAGTAAAAGTTGCTGGTGCTACGATTAATGCTGCTAATATCTTTAGTAATACTGATGGTGGAACATTGAAATTAACTAATAAAGCAGGTGATGTAACCATTACATCTACAATAAGTGCTAATGGTGGCGGTACTATTGATGCAACTGAAATGAAAAGAGATGGTACTTTAAAGATTGTTGGCTCTATTGGTATGAATCCTGCTGATAATAATAATAATAATAAAAAGCCTCTAGATAAATTATTACTGAAAGGACAAAAACTTAACTTTGACATAGCTGCAGCCAATAAATGGGTTAATATTGCTGGAATTGATTTTGGAGGTGAAGTTTCAACAGTTAAGATGGATGTTGGTAATGCTAAATATGCCTTTGGAGCTTTGACAAATGCAGGGGAAGCTACATTTAAAGTTAGTGAGAATGTTGCCTTATATAATACAACAACCTCTAAGGATGGGGGAGTAAAGGAGATCGAGTTTACAGCAGATAATAAGACTCTTACTCTTCATAAAGGTAATGATATTACTGCTAATAGTATAACTGCTTCCAATGGAGCTGGCGGAAGTCATCTAATTTTTGCTGGGGATGCTGCTCTAAAAGGCGACATAGGAACATCAGGAAGGAATTTTAAGAGTCTCAAAGTAAATGCTGGTGTTAAGGCAATTACATCGGGTCAAGGCTTTTTCAGCGGAAATATAGAATTAGCAGATGCCGGATCTACATTAGTTGTAGATGGTAATTATACCGCTAAAGCAGTTGTTGGTAATGTTCCTAGTAATGGAACACTGAAATTTGTTAATGCTGCTGGTGTTGGTACTGGTGTAAAATTCACTACTACAGCAGCTGCTAATGACCCTGCTGTTAACGCTATATCTACCTTAGAATTGCATGGTGGTGATGTTGAATTAGTAGGTGATAACGGTCTAAAATTTAGCAATATTAAGTTTGCAACTGCTGCAAGCTTAACTTTAGCTTCAAATATGGAACTTAAAGATATAAATGTTGATAGTACTTTGAGTTCTAAAGACGCTAGACCTACAGTTATATTATCAGCTATTGATCACACTATCAATAAGCATATAGGTGATAAGGATCATTTGGTTAATCTACAATTTGCTGGAGATAATACCTTAAATGTTACTATTACAGACTTCTTTGCTGGTGTAACAACTACAACTGATAATCAAGGTGCTGTTAACTTTAAAGCTGGTTCTGATAAGGTTTATGGTTTAGGTTCTAGCGGACACAACTTAAAAGCTGCAACTTTTGAAGTAAATACCGAAAACTTTGGTGATACTTATGTCAATAATGCTATTATTAATGACAAATTGAAGTACACAGCTGGTGGAACAGTAGCTGGTGGACTACAAGTTGGTAGTGATAAAGGTGGTTCTGTAGCTGAGTTTAAAGATGGTGTTATTTTGACAGCTACTATGACCAGTAAGGGAGCAGATAATAATATTAACTTCACAGATAATACTACTATTACTAGTACTAAGCTTGGTACAGAAAATGCTCGTTTTAAGACTATAACATTTAAGGGTAATAAAAAAGCAACCTTGAATAATGCTGCTATGTATGCAGACATAGTTAACTTCGGTACTGAAAAGATCGTAATTACTGGTGATAACAACATAATTAGTGGTACTTCACATATTCATGACAATATTAATCTGAACTCTAGTAAGTTAATCTTCCAAGATAACCAAAATGACGTAGTTTCTACATGGAATCTTGGAACTTCTATTGCAACTACCTTAACTGCAGATGGAAAACTTGGTTCTATAGAAGTTAATACTCCTATAGAGGTGGCTGCTAGTGTACCAGTTCATGCTATAATCGTTAAGGATGAAGGTCAATTAGGGGCGGATCAAGAGTACAAGTTGATTAGCAATGGTAAAAATCTACGTCTAGTTAATGGTGCACAATTTGGTCCTCTAACAGGAGTAAAAACAGATCAAGCATATGCAAAGTGGACTGTTTATACTAAAGAGGATAAAGATGTTTACTTGTTGCGTTCAAATAATGCTGCAACTATAGCTCCAGCTGATATGAAAGCTGCTGGTGGTGATGATAAAGATCAGGAAAATGCTGCTTTGCTTGGTCGTGAGGCACCATCTGCTATGACTGATATTGGTCTGTTATCAAAAGACCCAAAAGTACGTGGTGAAGCACTAAAAAGAATTACAAATGCTGAGAATGCACTAGTAACTGAAGCTGTCGATCATACTAATGCTGGGATTGCTAATTTAGTGGGAGCAAGACTTGCCCAAGTTGATGATCAACAAAAACCTGTAGCTAGTGGCTCTGATGATGTAGCTGGTGAATCAATGGGTGCATGGGCTATGCCATACTATAATCAAGCTGTTCAGAAGGGTGAAGGTAGTGTTGTTGGTTATAAAACGAAATCTGCTGGTGGAATCCTTGGTTTCGATGCTTTAGCAAACGAAAATCTAATGATCGGTGCTGCTGTTAGTATTGTTAGAACTGATATGAAATACAAAGATTATAAAATTGGAGAAAAAACAAACATTAATACTGTGATGCTCTCTATTTATGGATCACAACAACTTGATAAAAATTTCTTTGTACAAGGTTTGGTTTCTCTTGGTTCAAATAAAATTAAGAATAGCGATCCTAGAAAAGTTCCTACTTCTCGTAATGCTAGTGGTCAGCAAATTGCTAAAGCTAGTTATGATTCTCTGTCTTACGGTGGTCAAGTATTATTTGGTTACAATGCTAAAATGTCTGACTCAATGTCATTAATACCGATGGCTGGAATTCGTTATACAGGATCTAGCGATGAAGGTTATAAGGAAACTGGTACAGACAACGCAAATAAGGTCGTTGCTAAGAAGACTAACAATAAAGTTGAAGCTGTGCTTGGTACTAGATTTGCAGTTTCTGTAGATACTAGCGGTATTACAGTGATGCCTGAAGCACATGCTTTTGTTTCGCAAAAGTTATTTGGTAGTTCAGGGAAAGTTAGTGCTAAATTAGATGGTATGACTAGTTCGTTTGCTACTAGATCTAACAAAGAGGCAAAAACATTGTTTAACCTTGGTTTAGGCGTTACTGCTAAAGCTGGTAATATGGAGTATGGAGCTGGTTACGATGCATATTTAGCTAGTAAATATGTTGGTCACCAAGGTACTTTAAAAGTTCGTGTAAACTTCTAAACTAATCTTTTAAGTTTACTTATCTATTACTTCAAACAAAAGGGTTTTCTTTTAAAAAAGAAAGCCCTTTTTGTTTAATAAGAGTGCCTACGAACTGATTCTTCCAGATAAGTTTGTCGTCGGAATTTGCTTTCTCTCCTTATATAATGGGCTAAAAAATTTAGATAAAAAAGCATGTAGTTTTGTTTCGTAATAAGATAGAATAAAAAATTATACTTAGGATAAACGAATGACAAAGAAACAAAGTAGAAATTTTAGTGTAGAAGCAAAAACTAAGATATAGTCAATTCCAGGAGGATTGGATAGCAGGAGCGGTGGAGTGAGTATCACAACTGTTGAAAGTTAAAAAATTGTCTATTAGCGAAGTGTTGTTGTAAGGCTTAAACCGTCATTGCGAGGAGTCGCTGCAAGCGGGGCGACGTGGCAATCTTGTGAAGGAGGTCTTGACTATCATGAAGATTGCCACAGCGCCTAACGGTGCTTAGACGATTTTTTAACTTTCAACAGTTGTGCCGAAACATCGAGAATGTTAAATCCATGTCTCATATCGAACTCATACAATAAAAAAGCCATGATAAATATAACATGATCAGTTATATATGGTGTAGGATGGGTAAACTGTATCTCGAATTGAAGCTTTGAATTTTAAAGACTTCGTACCTGAGCAAAGACCCATCCTGTTTGGATAAAGACTACGAACGGATGTCATAAGGTTTTTAAACCTTGCTGTAGCATATCCTATTATTAATATAAATCATGAGGCTCTATATGGCAACAACTTATATTAGTGTGGACATTAGTAAAAAAACTTTAAGTAGATTTAAAGGGTCTCATTAAGGAAAAGTATAACATAGATTTAGAAATTGTTAAACGACCAGCGTGTAGATTTTGGATACCAAAAAGTACACCATCAGAACTATTGTCAACAAGAGAAGTTGGGTTTAAAGTACAGCCAAGGCGATGGGTTGTTGAGAGAAGCTTTGCTTGGATAAATAGAAATAGAAGGCTCTCCAAGGAATATGATTTTCTTACTGATTCTAGTGAAAATATAATTTTTTTGGTTATGAGTCGATTACTTCTTCGTAGGATATTTACTTCTATTACTTAGTTTGCGGACAAGCTCTAATTTAACTGATAATGAATGGTTTGGAGGTCTGATAACTGCCTTCATTCCTTTCTTTCTCAAATGCCAATTAATAGCTAAAACAGGCAATAATGAAGTATTGATAGTAGAAAGAAGTTGATTAAAGCCAACCCATAATGTTAGATACTGTACTACTTTATCAGGACGACCATTATATTTAAATACTTTACGAAAGAATGCTTTGACCACCGCTTTATCAAGAAACTTGGTTTTAAAAGTTTTCGTTCTGCTGCGATTACTATCACTGGTATAGAAAATATTCGTATGATTCAAAAAAGACAAATTACTGGAGCTAATAATAATTTTTCTACTTTTGAAAATTTTGTTATACTCATGGCATAATAATGTCCCAAATCCGAGGTTTTACGATTTTTGCTAGACCATGATTTATAAATGCGACAGAACCTGATAAAATGCCACCTTCTAAACAAAATGATAGGAGTTCATGTATGCACAATTTTGTATGTTCCTCGAGTAAATGTCATTTACCTGTCACACCGCAGCATGGTCGGATTATTGTGCATGGTGCACATGCACATAATTTAAAAGGTGTTTGCTTTGAGATACCAAAAACACGCTTAGTTGCGTTCACCGGTCTGTCAGGTTCAGGTAAGTCTTCCATTGCTGTTGATGTTTTAGCAAGCGAATGCGTCAGACAACTTTTGGGTGGATATGGCTTGGTTACTGATCACATTCCAAAACCAAGAGTGGATACCGTCTTGGGCTTATCTCCGGCAATAACCATTTCTCAGCGAAAAACGGATTTTAATTCCCGTTCGTTGGTGGGGACAAAAACAGGCATTTTAACACTCCTAAGAAATCTATTTGCTACTATTGGTTATCAGCAGTGTAGCGGCTGCGACGCTGAAGTTAAGCAACCATTACAAGGTAAGCATAAACTGACAACTGTTGAAACTGAAGAAAGAAATACCGCTTATTCATCGACTAAAAAAAGTTATTTTGGTTGCCCTCATTGTAAGGAGCAATTAGAAATACTGCAAATGTCACATTTTTCCCCTAATGCAGTTTCTGGAATCTGTGAGTCATGTAAAGGAATAGGTGAAACTCTCGACGTTGATATATCCAGTTTACTTGATGGAGAAAAAACTATCATTAACGGAGGGGTTAGGTATTGGGAGTCAGGTGTTGCAACTCATTATACGAAGGTAATTGAAGCTGCTAGCAAATCTTATAATTTTCCTTTTGACCAAGATCTACCCATAAAGTCTTACTCTGAGGAATTGCATAATTTTTTACTGTACGGAATCACATATCCAAATTTTGTTAAGAGCCATAAGGGACTCAAAGAACCTAAAAAAGTTGGTGAGGGTAAATTTGAAGGCATCGTTCCTCATTTAATGACTCAGTATAAGAAAAATCCTAGTAAGGCACCAGATAGTGTCACAAAATTTATGGTAAGAAGTGCGTGTCCATCCTGTAACAATGCCCGCTTAGGGAAACTTGGGAGGGAGGTAACCGTGGGCGGCAAAACTATTACAGAAGTTAATGCTCTCAGCCTAAGCGAACTACTTAAGTGGTTAGAGACGCTGGAAAGGATCCTTCCGAAGGATGAATTGCAAGCATATACCGCTTTTTCAAACGGATTGCAAGAGCGTGCATCAAACTTAATCGAAGTTGGTTTGCACTATCTTACTTTAGATAGGACACTTCCCTCATTGTCTGCAGGAGAGGCACAGAGACTTAGATTAGCTGATGCTCTTGGTAGTAGCTCGCTGACTGGCGTTTTGTATATTCTAGATGAACCAACAACTGGCTTACATCCCCATGATACAGCTAAGCTATTAAAAACACTGCGAAGGATACAAGAAAATGACAATACTGTAGTGGTCATTGAGCACGATCTCGATGTTATTAAAAGTGCAGATTATATAATAGATGTAGGTCCTGGAAGAGGAACTCAAGGTGGAGAAATTGTGGGTTTTGGCATGCCTACTGAAGTTATGGCTTGCGAAAAATCTATTACTGGTAAGCACTTAGCTAGGAAGGCAGCTATCAAACTTGATCCTCCAACTCAGGGTGATGGGAAAGCAATTACTATTCGTGGTGCGAGTGAAAACAACCTTAAGAATATTGATGTTTCTATACCAACACAACAATTGGTTGTGCTAACGGGTGTATCCGGTTCTAGAAAATCAACCTTTTTATTTGGCATCTTAGATAAGGTAACGAGAAATCATTTTAATAAAGCGAAAGAATTACCTGGGAAACATACTTCTGTCGAGGGATTAGAAAATGTTAAGCGAGTAGTGACAGTCAATCAATCTACTATAGGCTCAAAATCATCTCGTTCCAATGTAGCAACCTACACAAATCTTTTTGATTCAATAAGGGATTTGTTTGCTTCTTTGCCAGAATCAAAGAAACGCGACTTTGGTGCCAACGCATTTTCATTCAATGCATCAGATGAGCGTTGTGAGAACTGTAATGGATCTGGTGTAGTACAGGTTGATATGTCTTTCATGCCTGGAGTGGAGATGGATTGCTCCTCTTGTGCTGGTATGCGGTTTAATGATGATCTGCTTGCAGTGAAGTTTGCGGAATATAATATCGCTGAAATCCTAGACCTGACAGTAAGTGATGAGATCCCTGTCTTTGATAAGCAGAAGAAAATTCTCGAAGTCCTGAAGTTAATGCAGCGAGTTGGTTTGGAGCACTTAAAGTTAGGTCAATCCACTTCAACGTTATCTGGTGGTGAAGCACAAAGAATTAAACTTGCCTCTGAATTATCGAAAGCTAGTAAGCAAAAGACTTTGTTTTTATTGGATGAACCTACAACAGGGTTACATTGTGAGGAGGTAGGACTACTGCTTAATATCTTAAGAGAGCTGGTATCTACAGGGCATACTGTAGCAGTCATTGAGCATAATCTTGATGTCATGTGTAGAGCTGATACTATAATTGATTTTGGTCCAAGAGGTGGAACTGCAGGTGGTACAGTTGTTGCTAGAGGTACGGTACAAGAAGTGTGTGAGAGTAAATCATCAATAACAGGACAGAGCTTGAAAACTCATTTGGATTCCAACTTATAATTGCTTCATCGCCACAAAGTGGCTTCTCGTAATGACGCTAGGCTGTTTTTCCTATGACTTTTAAATTGCCATGGGAGTTATGCGTAAGGTGAGTGATTATTTATTACATGACTTATAGTTCTCGTACCATTTCCGATTATGGCATACACTCAACTATTGATTGCAATTTTTAAATTACTCTGCTAATTCATTTAAGATTTGGTATTGTAATACATTATTATTTTGTGTATCATAACTTGAGTTCGATGTAAGACATCGGTTTAATAGCCTAGGGTGTTATCCCATAACTGTTGAAAGTTAAAAAATCGTCATTGCGAAGTGCCGTTAGGCACTGTGGCAATCTTCATGATAGTCAAGACCTCCTTCACAAGATTGCCACGTCGCCGCTTGCAGCGGCTTCTCGCAATGACGGTTTAAGCCTTACAACAGCATTTCGCAATGACGGTTTTTTAACTTTCGACAGTTGTGGGTGTCATCCCTGTTAGGGTTGATACAGAGTCTAGTATTAATTTGTTACATCGATATTTGAGGTTATCATAAGAAATATTTTTAATCACTTGAAACTGAAGGAATTTAAAATGCAAGTATTCGTTGGAAAAGCTGCACCGGATTTTACAGCTAAAGCTATTATGCCTGATAATAGTATAGAATCTGAATTTAATCTTAAAAATTATGCTACGGGTCATAAAGTTGTATTGTTTTTTTATCCCCTAGATTTTACTTTTGTTTGTCCATCAGAAATTATAGCCTTTAATAATAGATTAGGAGAATTTACTGAGAGAAATACAAAGTTAATAGCAATAAGCGTTGACTCGCATTTTTCTCATTTGGCTTGGAAGAATACTCCTTACAATAAAGGTGGTGTTGGCAATATCCAAATTCCTATGGTGGCAGATCTTAATAAAAATGCCTCACATAGTTATAATGTACTTCATGATGATGGAATATCACTGCGTGGTACTTTTGTTATTGATGAAGAATTCATAGTACGCCATTTGTCAGTTAATGATTTGCCAATTGGTAGAAATATTGATGAAGTAATAAGACTGATAGATGCCCTAGACTATAATGCAAAGCATGGTGAAGTATGTCCAGCTGGGTGGCATAAAGGTGATGAAGGTATTACCCCATCACATAAAGGAGTGGCAGATTACTTAGCTTCTAATGCAGAAAAATTATAGTATATAGCGTAGGTTTTGCCGGATCAGTAGGATGTCATTGCTAGCTACTAACACCAATATACCGTAGCTAGAGATGACATCGAGATTTCTTAAGTTGACACACATAGGTTTACGCAGGTTTCCACGACCAGTTGTCATTTTTAAACTTCTCTAGTTAGAAATTAATTGTTTTTTTATTTTTTTACTTAGTGGGAAAAAATTTTGCTATATACTGCAAATATCATCCAAGGGATAATTTATGTCAAAGTAAGCTTAAAGCCAAAGAAAGAGATTTGATGCTTAAGGAGCTATTTTTAGATACTAACCGAGTATCTTATACAAAAGAAACAATTGATATTCTAAGACTAATTAGGAGTGAAAATGTTGGTCCAAGGACTTTTTGGAGTTTAATAAAGCTATTTGGTAGTAGTATGCTGCTATTGAAAACATCCAAGAATTTTCGCTGCGAGGTGGACGTTCTAAACCAGTAAAGGTATTTTCACAAAGTGAGGCAAGTAAAGAACTTGAGCTTTTGGAAAAGAATAATGCCAAAATTATTACCTATAAGTCTCTAGAATATTCAAGGTTATTGTTAGAGATTTTTGATTGCCCGCCTATACTAAGTTATAAGGGCAATATCGGGTTATTATCACACGAAAGATGTTTAGCAATTGTTGGAGCAAGAAATGCTTCAGTAAATGGTCGTGCTTTTGCAGCTAAAATCGCTAAGGAATTGACAGACGCAGATTATATAATGGTTTCTGGACTTGCAAGAGGTATTGATACGGCAGTGCATCAAGTTAATATCTCTAAAACAATAGGAGTTATAGCTGGAGGAATTGATCATGTCTATCCCCTAGAAAATATTAAATTATTCGAACAAATTCAACAAGAGGGGTTAATAATTGCTGAATTACCAATAGGTTCAAAACCTCTTGGACAACATTTCCCACAACGTAATCGATTGATTTCTGGTATATCTCTTGGAACGGTAGTAATTGAGGCAAGCCTAAAATCTGGATCATTAATAACAGCAAGGTTTGCTTTAGAACAGAATAGAGAAGTATTCGCAGTGCCGGGATTTCCGTTAGATCCTAGGTGTCAGGGTACTAATAAACTCATCAAGGAAGGAGCATACATGGTGGAATCTACCCAAGATATAGTAACTAATCTACCATATTTTTCTAAGGTTGTCAGCAAATCTAAGGATGTGGCAAATGATTCAGCTGAGAATAACCAGTTTAAAGCGTTAGATATAAAATATGCTAATCCAATTACCAACGATATGCGTATGAAAGTTAAGGAGCTTTTATCTTCAACTCCTATAGATTTTGATTGTTTGCATCAAACGCAGCTACCTTTGCAGGTTATATATATGATAATACTGGAGCTAGAACTGGCTGGAAAAATAACTAGATATCCTGGCAACAAGATATCTTTAATTTATAAATAAATATGAAATTAGTAATAGTAGAATCGCCAGCAAAGGCGAAAACGATAAATAAATATCTAGATAATGGTTTTAAAGTTATTGCTTCGTTTGGGCATATTAGAGATTTACCATCTAAAAATGGTTCAGTTCTGCCAGATGAAGATTTTGCTATGAAATATATTATATCAGATAAAGCAGAAAAATATGTTGAAGCAATAACTAAAGATGCTGCCAAGGCTGAAATGGTTTATCTAGCAACAGATCGAGACCGAGAAGGAGAATCAATTGCTTGGCATGTTGCAGAAATAATAAAAGAAAAAAACTTGGTTAAATCTAGTGATTTCTTTAAAAGAGTAGCATTTGATGAAGTTACAAAAAAAGCTATTTTACATGCAATTGAAAACCCAAGAAAGATTGATATTGATTTGGTTAATGCTCAGCAAGCAAGGAGGGCTTTAGACTATTTGGTAGGATTTACTTTATCGCCGATATTATGGCGTAAATTGCCAGGATGTAGATCAGCCGGAAGAGTGCAGTCTGTAGCACTGAGACTTATTTGCGAACGAGAAGATGAAATTGAACGTTTTAAATCGCAAGAATATTGGGATATTAGTCTTAATGTTCTTAATAGTAATAATGAACCGTTTTTAGCGAGATTAACTCATGTTAATGGTAAAAAATTAGAGAACTTCTCAATTACTAATGAACCAGCTGCCAATGATCTAGTCGAGAAAATAAAACTAAAGAGTTTTCATGTTGCCTCTATAGAAAAAAAACAGCAAAAACGTCAACCGCAACCGCCTTTTATTACCTCTTCGCTGCAGCAAGAAGCTGCAAGAAAATTAGGGTTTACTGCTAAAAAGACTATGCAAATTGCCCAAAAACTTTACGAAGGTATGGATATAGGTAATGAAACTATAGGTTTGATCACTTATATGAGAACGGACGGGACAACTCTTGCTAGTGAAGCTGTTGAACAAATACGTCAGTTGATAGATAAGAATTTTGGGGATAAATATTTGCCAGCTAGCCAGCGAGTTTATAAATCTAAAGCTAAAAATGCCCAAGAAGCTCACGAAGCGATTAGACCAACTGATATTACCCTGCTACCAGAAAAGTTAAAGGATAAACTAGATAAAGACTTTTACAAACTTTATGACCTAATTTGGAAGAGAACGGTAGCTTGCCAAATGGAAAATGTTATTATTGATTTGGTAGTAGCTCAGCTTGATACAGAAGATAAAGAATTTACATGCAGAGCAAATGGCTCAATTATTGCGTTTGATGGTTTTTATAAAATCTATCGAGAAGGTCTAGATGATGAAACAGAAGAAGAAAATAGACTTCTACCACCGCTAAAAGAAGGAGAGAAATTAATTACAGATTCAGTAAATCCAGCACAACATTTCACTGATCCGCCACCAAGATATTCTGAAGCTAGTTTAGTAAAGAGGCTTGAGGAACTTGGTATTGGTCGCCCGTCTACTTATGCTTCGATTATATCAGTGTTGCAAGATAGAAAATATGTAGTTGTTGAGAAAAAACGATTCTTCCCAGAGGAATTAGGGCGTTTAGTTACAATATTTTTGACAGGTTTTTTTAAGAAATATGTGGAATATGATTTTACAGCTGATCTTGAAAATGATTTAGATGAGGTGGCAGAAGGTAAAATAGAATGGAAGTCTTTACTAAAAAAATTCTGGGATGGGTTTAATAATAATGTAGAAGTAGTTAGTGGAAAAAAAATATCTGATATAATTACTTATGTTGAAGAAGCCTTAGATTATCACTTATTTGGAGAAAAGTCAGAAAGTAACAATTCAAGAATTTGCCCATCCTGCTCTACAGGTCAATTAGGTCTGAAGCTTGGTAAGTTTGGAGCATTCTTAGCTTGTAGTAATTACCCAGAATGTACTTTCAAAAAACAAATTACCTCTAAAAATAGTGATGATGTTGCTACTATGGAAGAGAACAAACTATTAGGAGTAAATAAGGATGGTTTTGATGTTTTTCTAAAGAAAGGTCCTTATGGTTTATATGTACAGACTAGTGAGCAAGTTGCCAAGGGTGAAAAACCAAAGCGTGCATCATTGCCACCTTCTATTGCCCAAAATGATGTTACTCTTGCTTTAGCTATGAGGTTGCTTGAGTTACCGGTTAAATTATGTTTGCATCCTGAATCTCAACAAGAGATTATACTTGGTATAGGTAGATATGGTCCGTATCTTAAATATCTTGATAGGTTTATTTCAATACCAAAAAGATACGATCCTTTTACCATAACAACAGAGATAGCTGTAGAAATAATTGAAACTAGTAACAATAAGTTAAAGAATAAACAAGAGAAAGATAATGGCAAACAGGTGATAGTTGCAAAAAAAACTTCTAAAAAGAAAGCTACAGCAAAAAAAACAACAAAAAAGAAAAAAGTATAATAAGCGGTTAAGATAAAATTATGGGAAGGGTTATCACAAGATTCGCACCATCACCAACAGGTATGCTACATATAGGTAATAGTAGAACAGCTCTGATAAATTGGTTATATACTAGAAAGCATAATGGCCTATTCATTTTAAGGTTTGATGATACTGATTTTGAGCGTAGTAAACAGCAATATAAAAATGCTATTGAACAGGATTTGAAATTTCTAGGGCTTAACTGGGATCAAACTTTTTGCCAATCTAATAGACTTGCTAAATATGAAGCTGTAAAGACATTATTATTGCAAAAAAATAGATTATATCCTTGTTTTGAGACTCAAGAAGAGCTGGAACTGAAACGTAAATTACAATTATCAATAGGACTCCCCCCTATCTATGACCGGGCAGCTTTGAACTTGACTCAACAACAAATAAATGATTATATTAGTCAAGGAAGAAAGCCGCATTATCGATTCTTGGTATCGCATACTCCAATTATATGGCAAGATATGATTAAGGGTGAAGTTAAATATGATGGGAAAAATCTTGGTGATCCGATAGTTATCAGAGAAGATAATAGTATGACTTATATGCTTTGTTCAGTTATTGATGATATTGATTATTCGATTACCCATATTATTAGGGGCGAAGATCATGTAACTAATACGGCGATTCAGCTACAAATGTTTGAAGCCCTACAGGGAGAGCTATACTCACATCAAAAGAGTATACCGAATTTTGCTCATCTTGGTCTAGTTATTAGCCGAGATGAAAAAATATCTAAAAGAATCGGAGGGTTTGAGATCACTGCTCTAAGGGATGAAATCGGATTAGAACCAATGGCAATTAATAGTTTTTTTAGTTTAATTGGTTCGTCATCAAGTATTGCATCGTTTAAGAATTTAGATCAGCTAATAAAAGAATTTGACATTAATAATTTTTCTAAAAGTCCAACAACTTATTTGCCGGAGGAATTAGAACGTCTGAATCATAAATTACTAATTAGCCTTAGTTTTGATGAAGTAAAAGATCGTTTAAGAGAGATTAAGGCTGAGCAAGTAACTGAACAGTTTTGGTTGGCAGTGAGAGCTAATTTGCAAAAATTATATGAAATAAAAGATTGGTGGAATATTTGTTACTCCCCATCTAAAGTTGAAGGCTTAGATAAAGATTTTTTAAAACAGGCAGCTATATTATTACTAGACGACCCAATCACCCTCGACAGCTGGAGCATATGGACTAAAAAAATTATGGTCGTTACTGGTAAAAAGGGCAAGGATGTATTCTTACCTCTAAGGCTTAGCATAACGGGAATGGCATCCGGACCGGAAATGTCAGTAATATTACCCTTACTTCGCAGAGAGGAAATTATAAAAAGATTAAGTTGATTTTTGTGTTGATCTAAAAAAATAGCCTGAAAGGCTATTAACCCCAATTTTGGATAAGAATTAGTTAATTCTTATCCAAAATTCGCGTGTTACGGATTCTAGAACGAAAATAACGATCGATAAGACCATTAGATAGAAACCTTCACACCTACTAGTTCGGACAGATATCAGCTTTACAAACTCCAATAATAACTCCATTAGTATTATTAGTTATAGTTGCGTTCATACTAGAGCCACATGCTATGAAAGTCATATCTTGACAATTCCTAACTTGAATATGACCTGAAGATACTTCAGTTACATTACATCCTGTTCCTGTAATTTGTGGGGGTTTAGTACCAATCTCATAAGTTATGTCAAAGTTAGCAAGAATTATATTGGTGTGATTATCTCCAAAGCTTGTGCATCTCCACACTTGACCTGTATAACTTATGCGATTCTTCCACTTAAAACTGCATGTATCACCAGGAGCAAAATACCAACCAGCATCGCCCATACTATGGCATTGGTCATCTTGTATATCTGATTTAACTAATGAAGATTTTTGACTTTTTATTTGACTAGAAGAATTATCTAATTTGTTAACATTCACTGGATCGTTTTTTATTTTTTCCATTGCTGGATTGCTAGCAAATGCAGATAAAGTGGTACACAATATAAAAGGTATAAAAAAAGAAAATCGCTGCATATTTATCTCCTTGTTAATGTTAATAATTATATAGTTTGATAGCGTAACATTTTTTCTGTAAATTGCATGTTAACCCGCTTACTTACGTTAAATCTACAGAAAGAATGTTTGCTATCGGGACACAATAGGCTATTAAACCGATGTCTTCTAACAAACTGTTCTAATAGTTTGTGTTTTTACAAAATGCGTAGCATTTTGTTTGCTGCTTACATAAAACTTAAGTTAAAGTAAATTAGGATAAACCATGACCTCCTACCTTCCGAGTTTTAAAAGTAGTAGCTGGCGTTTTGGATTCTTGCTTAATTTCAACAATTCTATCATTTAGGAATTTTTGTAAATTTACATCATCTTTAACATTAACATGTTCTCCTTGCCGTTGGTATCCCATTTTAGGAGATCCATTTATACTTGTTATCCTCTCTTCTGTTCTTAATCTAACCTGCCCTACATTCGCTTCTCTCTCTCCTCCAGAACCAATTTCTTTAACTCTTTCTCCCCTTCCATCCGCTTCAACCTTTGCTAATTCCATTAATAGTTTTATCTGTTCTTGAGGAGTTGATAATTTTTTTAATTCTTCATTGATATATTGTTTCTGCTTTTCAAGTGCATTTTTTTGCAAATTTTTATATATCTCTTCTGCTTGTGCAGTAATCTCAACATTGGTTTTTCGAGATGGAATTACCTGTGTTGCTAGGTTCTTCCTAAGGGATTGTGCTAGCTCTTTTGCGCTTTCCTCAACAGGCTTTGACTCAACTAATCTGCTAGCTGTACGAACATTATCAACTACTTTTGGTGTTAGAACGGGGGCATTCTGAAGAGTGGGCTTAGGTTCATCTATAATATTACCCCTTGGATTTACTTTCACATTTACTTTTTCTGGTTTTAGAACAGGTGTGGGATCTAGGGCATCAAGAGGCTTATCTAGAATATTACCCCTTGCATTTACTTCTTCCTCTTGGGTCGTGTCAGCAAGAGAAACCACAGCCTCTTTTGTTCTACCCAACTCCTCAGTCTTCTGAGGGGAAGTTATAATACGGTCCACAGATAGTGTATCGATAGATTGTGAAATATCCACTCCATGTCCCTTGTTTTTGGCTACTTCTTGCATCATTGCTTTATATTTTTCTTGCGTTACTGGCAAGGTATAGATATGTTCACCATGTTCTATATAGCCAACTGCATCAGGGCTAGTGCCATTAAACTTAACTGGACGTGGTGAGCTGACCTCGATTAGCCTACCATCATCATCATAGTGAGCCGTAAAATATACAGCCTTACTTGCAGCAATATTTCTGCCATGCTGATCCTTTACCGCTAGCGATAAATGCATTGGACCACCATCATTAAGTTCTATCGGAAAATCTATCGTCCTATAATTTTTAATTTCTACTGGAGTACCATCACTTTTTTGCACTGTTTGAGGTGGATTTATTTGATGTGTTGCTTCTGTTAATGTAGCAATCTCACGATCATTTGCATCTCGTACTATCTGCGTTTTAGTAGTAATACCATTAGCACTTCCTCCAACTCCATCCTTCCATTCCATAGTACTAAATCTATCTGCAAACTGAGTATGAACATTCTTGTAGCCGGCAATTTCGACTTGTTCCAAAGCTCTTTTTAACTCAACTCCTCTCAGAACTTCACTGATTTTCTCTTTGTTTTCTTCATTCTCACAGTACGCACGAAATTTAGTTATATCTCCAATTTCTTCTAGTTTTGCTATATTATTCTTTACTAGAGCTTCAACTATTAGCTCCCTCTGCTTGGTTAAGATTTGATTCCTAATTGCTTGGGTTATAGGGTCAACATCTAGATCGGCAGCAGAAAAAGAAGAGGTACGGATAGAGTCAAAAGAAGGATCTTCAGAATGCTCTTCTAATTCTCTAAGATTTTCCTCAGCAGAACCTTGCAATACAAAAACGTCCTGAGCGAGTTCTTCTTGAGCAGGTTCTTCTTTAGTAGAAGCAATAATTGCCTGCAACTTATCTTCATATTTTTCTAAACCACCAAGAGTTTTTTTACTCTGCATGGATTGTTGCAGTTTGTCAGCTAATATATCAAACACTATAAATTTATTAAATGTTAACTTATCTTGTTCAGTTAACTCATCTTTAGTCTTTTCCCCTATCTTTTTACATTCATCAGCATTAGTCTTGATTGCTTCAGCCAAACCGTCTAATACATCATTTACTACAACAACCTTGAATTCTTTTGAAATATAATGATTTTCCAAAACTCTATTTGGAATTTCAAGTAGGTGGTTAAATAGAGGATCAACGACCTCATGTTCAACTAGATCATTTTTTGCCTGAATATCTACTTTTTCTCCAGCTTTATCTATTTCAATCATCAAGTCTGTATAATAATCAAAATACTCTCTAGGATTTTTCTCTTCACTCTTACTCATTTTTACCACCCTATTCTTAAATTCTAATTATATTGATGCTAGATAATATTCTTATTTAAAGCAACTAAAAAAGTAGAGTCCATCACTTTAATTATATCATAAATAATATTAGCACTAAGCATATACGCAATTATATCTTGACATTTTCTTTGCCTAGAGGCAAACTAAGCTCTAACAAGCGGAAGTAACGGTAATTATGATCTTGATATTTATTTTAATGTTTTATGTTTTTACAATTAATAGGCATAGAGATAGCCAAAAGAGCTATAATTTTATCATACCATTATTTTATATTAATCTTTTAATAGCTAATATCTATTTTTACTTACATGCTACTGACCACTTAAATATCTCTTTTTAATTTGTTATGAACCCAGTTTCAAGCCAACCTACAATTATATATATGCTATTGCTATTGCTATTTTATGTATAGTAACAAATATCGTAGCCTTTATTTTCCAATTTTTTTATTATGAACTACCCTGCCCTTTATGTTTATTACAAAGATTCGGTTTTATTGCTATCGGACTTGGAGCACTACTTAGCATAATATATAATCCTTCTTGGAAATATGATATGATTATATTCATCTCTAGTATTTACACGCTGATGGTAGGGTTTAGGCAGGTTTTGCTGCATATTTTACCCCATGATTTAGGATATGGTAATACTTTCCTTGGGTTACATTTTTATACATGGTCAGCAATAATTTCTTTTTCTTTAATCCTATTAATGTCTATAAATTCCTATAATTAGCCTTATTCTAAGTAAATTTAGTATACTACAATTTTATCCTAGTTTTGTACCTACATTAATTGAAATTAGTTTGATAATTATCACTCTTGTTAATGTGTTTGCAACTTATTTTGAATGTGGTTTTGGCATATGTCCTAGCGATCCTACAACTTACTTAGAATGGAAAAATTTACAGCAATTATTTGGTAGTAGTTAAGTAATTTTAATTTATTAGATCTATGTTTAAAAAAGATAACTATTCAAGAAGTTTAATTATATTATTATAATAGAACATCATGAAAATTTTTAATAATAACCAATAAATGGAGGATACAATGTCAAAAAGCTTTGTAGAAAAAGTAAAAAAAGGGGCAGCAAAATTAGCAGATAAGGTAGAGCAAAAGGTAGAACAATTTGTTGATGCTGTCCCAACTGATGATGAGATAATGGACAAACTCCGAGATGGATTTAAAAAAATTAACTCTAAAGTTGCTCAAGTAAGCCCAGAAAGTGCAAAAACTT
Source organism: Candidatus Tisiphia endosymbiont of Myopa tessellatipennis (assembly GCF_964031105.1). Lineage (NCBI taxonomy): Bacteria > Pseudomonadati > Pseudomonadota > Alphaproteobacteria > Rickettsiales > Rickettsiaceae > Candidatus Tisiphia > Candidatus Tisiphia endosymbiont of Myopa tessellatipennis. The sequence goes on from NZ_OZ035005.1 coordinate 1,043,038, forward strand.
TGCGGAAGATAGAAGGAAAAATAGGGGTTAAGCCAAGTCCACAAAATCTTGCTGAAATAGTTGATGACTTACATAATCTCAAAGATAATTTTATGAAAGACATGAAAACCCCAAAAGTGATCACTCAATTCGGTGATTTTTTAAAATCTACTATTGCTTTAATAGGATCTATTGGTAAATCTGCAAAAGAACGTGGGAAAGCTTATAATAACTTTACCAAATCAGTAGAAGCCCTAGGTAAAGCGATTAGCAAAGCATTCGAGGGACCGTCAAAGACACGTTGAGGAGTAAAATATTACCAAGGCGGATTGATTCCTGCGTGGGTTCATTAGTGTCCGGAGCTATCTTTATAGTTAACCCAAGGAGATTCTAGCTATAATAATAGAAGTGCTGTCACCCCTGCTTCAGTGCGGGGTCTAGATTCCCGCTTTCGCGGGAATGACATTAACCCTAGCAGGGATGACACCCACAACTGTCGAAAATTCAACAAACATCATTGCGAGAAGCGTTGTCAGCCCTAAACCGTCATTGCGAGCGAACGTACGTGAGCGCGGCAATCCATGAAGCTTATCATATGGATTGCTTCGTCGACCTACGGTCTCCTCGCAATGACGTTTGTTGAACTTTCGACAGTTGTGGGATGACACAATAGGCTACTAAACCAATATCTTACATCAAATTAAGGTGTTAGATTATTTTTTAGTCTCATTTGTTATTTGTGACTTTGGTAACATTATTTTGATATCAGCTTTACTTTCAAGATCAGCAACATACTTTAATATAGCATCTCTACTAAGTTGATTGGTTATACTAGCAGTAGATTCCTCCTTAGAAGGTATTTGTGCAGGTCTTTTATCAAGTACAGTAATTATATGCCAACCAAATTGGGTTTTAACTGGAGAAGAGATTTCATTTACTTTCATTGATAATGCTTTATCTTCAAATTCAGGTACTAGCTGTCCAGAAGTAATATAGCCTATTTCTCCACCATTTGCTTTAGACCCTTCATCTTTTGAGAAATCCTTAGCAAGCTTAGCAAATTTTTCCCCTTTTTTAAGTCTATTTTGTACATTTATTGCTTCTTTTTCAGTTGCAACCAAAATATGACTTACTTTTACTTCCTCTTTTCCTTTTAGGCTAGCAACTAATTTATCATATTCAGCATTAATCATTTTCTCATCAACATGAGATTTTACATAACGCTCCATCAATTCTTGCTGAACCAATTGGTTTTTTACGACATTCAACTTAGATTGGAATTCTTTTGAAGATTCAATATTAGAATTCTTGGCTTCTTGCTCAAGCAATTTTGCATCGATATAGCCCTTTACTAACATTTCCTGTATATTCGCATCGAAATCAGTAAACTTTTTTCCTTTAGCACTTGGTTGGGTATCTAAAGAAGGTTGGAATTGTTGCATAACCTGTGATTCTTTTACTTCACCACCTTTGTAGGTAGCAACAATTTTATCTTCATCAGCAAAAGCACTACTCGCAAGTAAACTCGCAGCTAAAAAAATTATAGTTGTTCTTTTCATTTGTTATCCATTATTATATATTGTTTATGATAGCTGGATTTTATAAGGATAACCCTTCTACGTCAACAGCTATTTACAATTTGTTTGATAAATATCATAAAATATCATATTTTACAGGATATTTACTATTTAAATCTAGGATATAAATGCTTTCTTTACTTAAAAAATTATTCGGCACAGCAAATGATAGAAGTATAAAAAAACTATCTTTAGAAATTGAAAAAATTAATTTGCTCGAGCCTTCAATACAAAAACTTTCTGATGATGATTTGAGAAATAAAACAGAGCAATTTAGGCAAAGATTAAAAGATGGTGAGTCATTAGATGACTTAACTTATGAAGCTTTTGCTGTTGTACGGGAAGCTTCAAAAAGACTCTATGGGATGAGGCATTTTGATGTTCAGTTAATTGGTGGATTGATATTGCACCGTGGTATGATTACTGAAATGCGTACAGGAGAAGGAAAAACTTTAGTTGCCACATTACCCGCATATTTGAATGCTCTTACTGGTGAAGGGGTACATGTTGTTACGGTAAATGATTATTTAGTAAAACGTGATTCTGAGTGGATGGGAAGAATTTATAATTTTCTAGGGTTATCTGTTGGTTGTATCACTGCTGGTATCAGTGATGATGATAGACGTAACGCTTATAGAGCAGATATTACTTATGCAACTAATAACGAGCTTGGATTTGATTTCCTCAGAGATAACATGAAATATAGTGAAGATTCTAAGGTACTTCGTCCTTTTAAATTCGCTATTATTGATGAAGTTGACTCAATTTTAATTGATGAAGCAAGAACTCCGCTAATTATATCAGGTCCAGTAGACGATCGCTCGGATTTATACAGCACAATTGATAAATTAGTTCGTCAGTTTAAAGATGAAGATTACGAAAAAGATGAGAAATTACGGACAGTTAATCTTACTGAGAATGGTATAACTCATGTAGAATCAATGCTTGTAGCTAATAGTCTTATTGAAAAAGATTCAAGCCTTTATGATTTTGAAAATTTAAGTTTGGTTCATTATATCAATCAATCATTAAGAGCTCATATCCTCTTCAATCGTGATGTTGATTATTTAGTACGCGATGGAAAAGTTATGATTATTGATGAATTTACTGGACGCGTTATGGAAGGTAGACGGTATTCCGAAGGGTTACACCAGTCACTAGAGGCAAAAGAGCATGTACAAATTCAAAATGAGAATCAAACTTTAGCTTCTATTACTTTCCAAAACTATTTTAGGAATTATCCCAAATTATCAGGTATGACTGGTACAGCAATGACCGAAGCTGCAGAGCTAAAAGACATATACAATCTTGATGTTCTTGCTGTTCCTACCCATAATCCAATTACTAGAGTTGATTATGATGACGAGATTTATGGCAGTAAACAAGATAAATATGAAGCTATCCTAAAATTAATAAAAGAATGTTATGATCGTGGTCAACCTGTCTTGGTTGGAACGGTTAGTATAGAGAAATCTGAAGAAATTTCTAACTTACTTACCAAAAATAAAATAAATCATAATGTTTTAAATGCAAAATTTCATCAGCAGGAAGCATTTATTATAGCTCAAGCTGGACGATTTAAGGCTGTGACTATTGCCACAAATATGGCAGGTCGTGGTACAGATATTATGCTTGGCGGTAACCCAGAAATGCTAATAGAACAACTATCTCTAAAGAACCTACCAAAAGAGCAATATGAATTAGAAATAGTAAAAATAAAAGAGCAGATAGCTGAAGAGAAGCAGCGTGTAATAGAGGCTGGAGGATTATTTGTTATAGGTACTGAAAGGCATGAGAGTCGCAGGATAGATAACCAGTTACGAGGAAGAGCTGGTAGACAAGGCGATCCAGGCAATACAAAATTTTTCTTGTCTTTAGAAGATGATCTGATGCGTATTTTTGCCTCAGACCGTATTTCCGGAGTTTTAAGAACGTTAGGTTTAAAAGATGGTGAAGCAATCCATCACCCTATGATTAGTCGTTCACTTGAAAAAGCTCAACAGAAAGTTGAAGGACATAATTACGAAATACGTAAAAATTTATTACGTTTTGATGATGTTATGAATGATCAACGTAAGATAGTTTATGAACAGCGCAGTGACATCATTAAGTCAAAAGATGCACATGATTTTTTAACCAACATGACAAAAGAACTAGTGGAAAAAGTGGTATTAACTTTTATTCCGCCTAGTTCTTATAGAGAAGACTGGGATATAAATGCTCTAATAGGAGAGTTGCAGCGTATTTTTGCTATAAAACTACAGCATGAATCTATAACAAAAGCTGATGTTACCGAAGTACAGGTGGTATCTAACGTTGTACAAATGGTAAATGACTTGTACCAAGCAAAATATGAAGCATATAGCGTTAACTTGATGAATGACGCAATTAAGTATATTTTACTAACAACTTTAGATCAAGTATGGAAAGATCACCTACATAATTTAGATCATTTACGACAAGGTATATCACTAAGGGCTTATGCCCAAAAAGATCCTCTTAACGAGTATAAAAGAGAAGCTTTTAATTTATTTGAACAAATGCTCGATAATTTAAAGGAATTATTTATCCAAAGAGTTTGTCATCTCCATATGGATACTAGCCATATTAAAAAAGAGTCAATGTCTTTGGAAAATAAAAAACTTCAAAAGACAATGCGAGAAACTAGGGAGGACCCAGCTTTTCATAAATATAATGCTGGTGTTAGTATTGAAACTCAACTTAAAACCATCAAAACTCAAGTCAATCCACAGGATAGAGTACAATCAGACCCATCAAGTTGGGGAAAAGTGGCTAGAAATGAGTTATGTCCCTGTGGTTCTAGCAAGAAATATAAATATTGTCACGGAAGTAATGAATAAGCAGGGCAATTTAATGATAGGCAAACAACTAATGATAGACAGCCAACTTGTGAGTTGCTTAGTAGCCACCCAGTTTCCACAATTTAGAGATTTGCCTGTTCAGCCGGTCGAACTTAGTGGTTGGGACAACAGAACATTTCGCTTGGGTAAGCACATGCTTGTACGCATGCCTAGTAGCGAGAGCTATACAATACAGGTAGAAAAAGAGCAAAAGTGGTTGCCTAGATTGGCATCTTTGCTGCCACTTTCAATTCCACTGCCTGTAGCAATAGGAGAAGCTGGTGAGGGCTATCCATGGCGATGGTCCATTTACCGCTGGATTGAGGGCGAAACTGCTACATCTGCACACATAGCCGACCTAGGTGACTTCGCAACTAGTCTTGCACAATTTCTCATCGTTCTGCAAAGCATTGATCCCACGGACGGACCTCTACCAGGCTTACATAACTTCTATCGTGGTGGATCTCTAACGATCTACGACACTGAGACACGACAAGCAATTTCTGCATTAAGTAACAAGATCGATGTTAACACTGCTACTAAAATTTGGGAAGAAGCTCTTACTACTACTTGGCAAGCTTCACCAATATGGATTCATGGTGACCTCAGCACCGGCAACCTGCTAGTGCAAGAAGGAAAGTTAAGTGCTGTCATTGATTTTGGAGGGCTAGGGATCGGCGACCCAGCTTGTGATTTGGTGATTACTTGGACGTTGTTTCAAGGAAAAAGTCGGGAAATCTTTCGAACAATGCTTCCTTTAGACGCCGGCACTTGGACTCGTGGTCGTGCATGGACATTATGGAAGGCCTTAATTATCGCAGCAGGTCTCCCGGGTACAAATACTGCAGAAGTCACACAATCATGGCGTGTTATTGATGAAGTACTTACAGATTACAATCATAACTAAACAATGTTATGAATAGCAAAAATAGAACATAGAAGTAATTTCTATATTAGCCCTATCATAGAATATATGTAATTATAAGATTTTGGAGATGATGAGTTTCGTAGATTAACGGTAATAAAAATATCTGCATTTGAGAAAATAGCTAAGTTCTATTCTATGAAGAAAGTAATAAAAATAGGTACAAGAAGAAGCCCTTTGGCTTTAGTACAGACAAATTTAGTAGTCGACCAAATTAAAATTCATTACCCAAACATAAATTGTGAAATAGTCCCAATAATTACCTCTGGTGATTTGATTAAGGATAAAAATCTGTATGATATAGGTGGCAAAGCTTTATTTTTAAAAGAAATAGAAAATGCTCTTATAAATGGCAAAATTGACTTAGCTGTACATTCCTTAAAAGACGTACCTTGCAAACTACCGTCAGAATTGATGATATGTGCTGTACTTGAGAGCGAAGATGCACGGGATGTATTTGTCTGCTTAGATTATAAATCAATAGAAGAACTGCCTTTTGCTAGTAAGGTAGGTACATCTTCAGTGCGTAGAAAAGTCCTAATACAAAGAAAAAGACCTGATTTAAAAATTGTTACTTTTAGAGGAAATGTTGATTCAAGAATAAAAAAATTAATGCAAGGTGATGTTGATGCAACTATTTTAGCTTATAGTGGTTTAAAAAGATTAGGACTATTTGATACACAATATTGCCACTTAATAGAGACAAAGGAAATGTTGCCCTCTGTAGGACAGGGTGTTATAGCGATAGAGATAAGAAAAAATGATAATAAAATGCAAGAAATATGTAATAAAATTAACCATTTTGAAACATGGGAACTAATGCAAGCTGGAAGGGCATTTTTGGAATATTTAGATGCAGATTGTAAAACTCCTATAGCTGCTTATTCAACGTATATAGGTAATGATATTCTTACAGAGTTTATGCTTTCTGATTTTGACGGTAGTAAAATAGTTTTTCATAGTGACATTTCTAATCCAAAAGATTGCAAAAATTTTGGCATACAGGCTGCAAAAACTTTGATGTTAGCTATAGTGAATTGAGGAGAATTTGGTAACGTCGTCTTCGATCCCTCGCCTATTATATACTGCTCGTAAATGAAGAGTCGATATACGAAGATCAAAATCATGATAGTAGCAGGAGTCAAAGGGTCGAGGTGCTAGGCGTACTACATTAGTACGTGGCTACCTACGATCCCTGAAGACGACAACGCAATTCTTGATTTTCATCGAGTATATATAGGTGTCGCTCCATCGCTCCTGCTACTCAATTCTCTTCAATTGACTATAGCTAAAACCTTCTTACGCGAATTAGGGATAAGAATTAACTAATTCTTATCCCTAATTGGGGTTTCTTCCCGACTTCCGCATTTTTTAATAAGGCATAAGCTTAGAAGGGTCATAGTGCTGGGATTTTTAAAATTTAGGCACAACATTATTTTGTTATTTTAAATATATTGCAGCATGGTCTGAACGTTTGATGTTAAAGGTTTTATAGATTTTTCTAGCTTCGTTTTTTATTGCACTTGGTAGTCTATAAAGATCACCAGTCTTTGTATGTCTTAAGATTGAATCCTGTACTGATATTAATAATTCAACGATGTTAGTTACACTGATCTTTTGGGTCAGAGCAACCTTGTATTCTATAGTTTTAAGCACTGCAAAACTCATATAACACACAGCTATGTGTGCTTCTATCCTTTGTTTAGTCCAGTGAAAAATTGGACGCATTTGTAAATTATGTTTATTGATTCTAAATTGCTCTTCAATTACCCATAATCTAGCATATTTTGCTATTGCTTCATGTGGAGTTATAGTCTGGTCATTGGTGATTACCCCATGTATGCCATCCCACAACGCATCCTGCTCTATCTTCTCTGCGTCAATATAGCTCTTGCCATTTTCACTAGAAGTATATTTTTTTACTCCACTATTAGATATAAGTTTTTTAGTACTACCAAACTCACCAATAGTCTTATTAATTTTATCTAAAATTTTTTGTCGCTCCTGTGCATCATTAATAGCCCTTTTAGATTTATAACTGGTAATTAGACGTTTACCATCATGCTCTAGATCGGCAATCCAAGTAAGATCATTGCCTATAACAGTAGGCTTATAGTTTTCCTCTGATAATATTTCTTCTTTCTTTTCTTTCTTGAGTGTTTTAAGCTTTGCTGCCACAATATAACGATAACCACCTTCATCGAGAGCTTGCAAGTTAGCTTTACTAAACATTGCACGATCAGCAATAAAACAGACATCTTTAACTTTAAGATACGCTTGCCAGCTGTTAATTGATTTAATTAAGGTGCTAACTTCTGCGGTATTACCACTAAACAGCTCATAGCCAAGTGGTAATCCATCCTCATTAGTTGCTAGGGCAAGAACTAGTTGGGTAGTATTAAAGCGATGATCTTTACTATAGCCAAAGGCTCTTAGCTCATCTATTTCTACTGATTCAAAGTATAGTGTAGTAACATCAAAAAATACTAGGCTAATCTCTTTATTAGGAATCAGGGTTAGGGTGTTTTTAAAGCATAATTCTTTAATTTTAGGTATTTGCTCATGTAATTTGTCCATCATCCGATAAGTAGCATCTAGATCATGATGCCTGTCAAATTGATCGCTTAAATACTCAACTATCCCTTTTTTACTATTTGGTCTTACCATACGGGCTAACACTAAATCCTTCAGCATCCCAGCGTCACGTTTCCTTGCTAGTAACTGGTTAAAATGCATTTGATCATAAACATGCCCCCCTATTTGATGCACTCCTTCAACAACTCGCTTGACTTCTACAACCTCATTTAGTTTTACTTCGTTAACAGGTAGAATATCTTTTAGCAGCTTGTTAGTTGGACGACCTCTTTTAACCTCGTTAGTATCATCAGTAAACAAATTCCCCTGCCCAGTTGCAGCTTCTCTCTCAGCTTTAATCTTGGCAATCAAATATTGTGCTAGGGCAACTAATTTAGCTTCTTCTACTTCATCTACGAAGACTCCTAAATGACGTACTATACGCTGTTTGACGTTACCTTTACTATCACGATAACCTTCCACTATTTGAATAGATTGCCTTGGACTATTAGGAGTTTTTTTACGACGTATGTACATATTAGGGCTATAAAATATGGGGCTATATTTAATTAATTAAATAATAAACAACATCGCAGTTAAAGTCAATAATAAAATATCTACTAGGCACAACAGAACGAGAGTACCACTTCACCTCCTTACTAATGCCACTTATAACAACTAATATCAAAAAATCTGCGGAAGTCAGGTGCTACTCAATTCTCTTCAATTGACTATAGCTAAAACCTTCTTACGCGAATTAGGGATAAGAATTAACTAATTCTTATCCCTAATTGGGGTTTCTTGGGTTAACTTAGAATTATTCTTAATAGCATTTCATTATTAATTCGAACTGGTTATCATTAGAAGGAATAATTTTTGTACTAGTATTGTAAATAATTGGATCATTAATTTGCTCGTGACCAAACCTATTAGTCTTAAATACTGGAATTTTTAAGGTTGCTGCAAAATCAGTAAGAACAGTAATGATATTCTTACCATCACCTCCACAAGTCCCAAATATTATAGCATTTACATGATCTAGCAGCCTTGCTTGTTTTAAATGATATAAAATACGATCTAGCTGATATGGTTTTATGTCAACATCTTCCAAAAAAAGAATCTTATCTGCTGTTTTTATTTGCCATGATGTACCGATAGATGTTTGTACAATGGTTAAATTACCACCAGTAAGATTACCTGTAACAATTTTGCTAGATTTTGCAACAGGGTTGATTGCTGATAACCCTTTAATTTTAGCTAGAATTTCTTTACTAGAAATTATTTTTGCTATTTTTATAAAATTCTGATGATCTCTTGTTGGATTAAATATTTCAATGATTCCGTTACCATGAATTGTCTTCCATCCCCATTCTTGAGAAAAGAAAATATGTAAAGCCGTCATATCACTAAACCCTATAAAAAACTTTTCCTTTATAGGTTTTTTCATGCGTTGTAAGTCAGGAATCAATTTTGCTGAACCATATCCCCCGCGAAGTGTCCATACTACGTCATTTGATTGATCCAGTAATGCGTTTTCTAAACACGATAACCTTGTTTTATCATCGGCAGAATGGAATAAGCTTTTTCCTCCAAAGCAACTATTTGGAATATCTAGTTTTAATGAAGTAATATTTTTTAAATTAGATAATAATTCACTGCTTACCCCTGAGGCAGTAGCAACAACAGCAATTTTTGTATCTTTCAATAAGCTAATAAATTCCTTATTATTTTTGTTAAAGTCTAGATTCGAAAATGCTGATAATAACATAAAAACAACTGGTAGGAGGATTATACGAATTGGTAACATAATAACCTTATTTGAAAAATTTATGATATGGATGGTTTTCTGTTATAGTCTGAATTTTATCATTAATTAATTAATTTGATTATACACGATAAAAGTTATGCACTAAGTAAAAATTAGTCAATGGCATCAATATTTTTTCTATTTACAATTAAGATATTAATAAGATTTAATCAATACTTTAAGCAATTATGGAAATATATTTGTTTGTTAATAAGATGTAAAATTAAGTTGAACATGGATTTTACAAAATGATTATTCATTTTTTATTCACAAACTTATCCACAATACTTTTATATTATAGAGGACTATACATAGTTATATGCAGCAATTCCAAAAGTTGCCTAATTCTTTATATTTTCAATTATTTCTGTTGTTAAACCACATTCTCTTCAATACATCATCTTTTCTTACAAAATGATGATAAAAGGCAGCTAAAGTATGCAGAGCAATTAAAGCACAGAGAATAAATGCTGAAAATTCATGCATTTTGTAAAATATTTTGGCAAATAATGCATTCTGAATGAATGAAGTGATAGTAAACAGTCCATATATGTCAATGTTACGACCTGATAGAATGGTCATTAACACACCACTGATTGGCATTATAAACATTAAAAGATAGAGTATATTGATATTTAAGGTAGCGGCATTTTTTTGCCATTTTGGTAAATCACTTGGTAAGATTACTCTGATATTAATTAAACGCCATAGTAATCTTATGGATACTAGTAATAATACCATCACGCCTATAGCCTTGTGGGAGGTGTAAATTTGCTGTTTTACACTAGGATCTTCTATGTTTTGCATAGAAAAACCAACTATAATCATTGACACTATCATAACTCCAACTATCCAATGTAGAAGTTGTGTAACTAAACCATAGGAATCTTCAGTGTTTTTAATAGTCATATTCAAACCTACAACATAGATAAATAATTTTAAGTATATTCAAGTTTCTATCTTAATGTTAATATTTTTTTAGTTAGCAACTGTAAAATTATTATTCACTAAAGCTAATTTTAGTACTTGATCTATATTTGACACTGATAAAATTTCCAAGCTATTCTTTATATTCGGTGGAATATCCTTTAAGTCCTTGATGTTCTCTTCAGGTATTAATACTGTTTGTATACCACCTCGGCTAGCAGCCAATAATTTTTCTTTTAGTCCTCCAATTGGTAACACTGTACCCCTTAGGGTAATTTCTCCAGTCATTGCCACAGTTCTTTTGACTGGTATTTTGGTCATAAGTGAAACAATAGTGGTAAATATTGCACATCCAGCAGATGGTCCATCTTTTGGAATTGCACCAGCCGGTACATGTAAATGGATATCAAGGTCTTTGTAGTCTTCATATTTCAGTCCAAAATTATTAGCTCTAGAGCGGAAACAACTATAAGCTGCTTGAGCGGATTCTTTCATTACATCCCCAAGCTTGCCTGTAGTTTTAATATCTCCCTTTCCAGGAAATGACAATGCTTCAATGGTTAATAGTTCTCCACCAACTTCTGTATAAGCAAGCCCCGTGGTACTGCCTATTTGGTCTTCTTTCTCAGCTAAACCAAAATTATGTTTTCTAGCACCTAAATATTCTTCAAGATTTTCAGATGATATTGATATGCTTTTTACTTCTTTGTTACTCAGAATCCTTTGCAATATTTTTCTTGTAACAGAGCCAATTTCTCTTTCAAGCGATCTTACCCCTGATTCTTTGGTATAATATCTGATTAATTCTAAAATTGCTCCATCATCAATAGTTAGCTCATTTTTCTTCATTTGATGTAGTTTCAATTGCTTTGGTATTAAATAATTTTTAGCAATTTGTGATTTTTCTTCTTCAACATAACCAGAAACATTAATGATCTCCATACGATCTAGTAAAGCTCTTGGCAAATTATAAGAATTGGCTGTTGCAATAAACATTACTTCTGATAAATCATATTCTACTTCTAAATAATGATCAACGAAATGGCTGTTTTGTTCAGGATCCAAAACTTCAAGTAAAGCAGATGCTGGATCGCCTCGGAAATCAGAACCCATTTTATCAATTTCATCTAATAACATAACAGGGTTATTAGTTTTAACTTTTTTAATTAAGTTTATGATTTTTCCTGGCATAGAACCAAGATATGTTTTTCTATGACCTCTAATTTCCGATTCATCTCTAATGCCGCCAAGAGCAAATTTAGTATATTTCCTACCCATTGCTTCAGCAATTGACTTGACCAGTGATGTTTTTCCCACTCCTGGAGGACCAATTAAGCATAGTATAGGTCCTTTAATTTTTTTAGAGCGTTGTAATACTGCTAAATATTCAATGATGCGATCCTTGACTTTCTCAAGACCAAAATGATCCCGATTCAAAATTTCTCTAGTTTTATTTATATCAGTTTTACTATTATCAAATTTTCCCCATGGCATAGCTAATATTGTATCAAGATAGTTACGAACAACTGAGGATTCACCTGACATTTGATTCATAAGCTTTAGCTTTTTCAGTTCTGATTCGGCTTTTTCTTTTGCTTCTTTTGAAAGTTTTAAGGTCTTAATCTTTTTTTCTATATCAGAGAAGTCAGATTTATCCTGCTCGAGTTCTTTTTGTATAGCTTTCATTTGTTCGTGCAAGTAATAATCACGGTGAGTTTTTTCAATTTGTTTTTTTACTCGTAGTTGTAAAGCTTGTTCTGCTTCCATTTGAGCCATACTAGATGTCAATGTATCTATTATAGTTTTAATTCGTGTTTGAGGTTTTGTTTCTTCTAATAAAGTTTGTTTTATTAGTAATGGTGCAGTCAGATAAGAGGCTAGCACATTAGTAATATAACTAAAATTTGTCGGATCTTTGGTTATTTCATCAGCTATTGTTTCTATTATTTCTGGATTAATTTTTTTATGATTCTTGGTATATTTCATAAATAACTCAATGACAATTGACGTAGAAACTTTTAAAGCTTCCACATCAATTACCTCTTCATCTTGTAGTATGCTATATTCAGCTTCAAACATTTCTTTATTAGTTATGTTATGAAGCTTAACCTTCTGCATTGCTTCAACAAGAATTTTTGCATTATTTTGTAACCTTACTGTTTGTATAATTTTAGCAATTACTCCTGTAGAATGAAGATCTTGAATATCTGGAGTGTCTTGATCTTGTTGTTTTTGTAACACCAATAATATATATCTATTAGTATCTGTAGATTTAGTATTCAGTAAGGCTTTTAGAGACTTTGTCCTACCGACAAATATGGGAGCAACCATGCCGGGAAATATCACCATGTCTTTTAATGCGAGTAGGGGTAATTTTTCTTTATTTGTCATACTAAAACCTTGAAAAATTTATATACTAAAGGGATTGTTAACTATATAATGTTGCCGTGCTGGGATTTCAAGCTACATTTATTTTGTATATGCATTTATCACCTCAATCTCCAAATATAATATCAATAGCAAGTAATAGGGTAAAACAATATCTTCATTTGACTCCAATAGTCCAGTCTGAAACTTTAAATGAAATGCTGGGGCATAAAATTTTCTTTAAAATAGAATCGTTGCAAAAAACTGGAGCATTCAAGGTTAGAGGGGTATTAAACCATTTATTAGAGTTACAAGAACGAAATCGTTTACTAGATAAAATTGTTGCATATAGTACAGGTAATCATGGAATTGGTCTTGCTTGGGTAGCAAAAATTCTTAATCTGAATGCAAGAATTTATTTGCCCAAAGATACTTCTCCAATTAAGCAACAAGCAGCAAGATATTACGGAGCAGAGGTTATACTGACCGATACTAGGCAAGTGGCAGAAGATAGGGCAAAAGGTGACATAGAAAATGATTTCTACTATTTGCATCCTTCTGATAGCGATTCGAGTATAGCTGGAGCTAGTACTATGTGTTATGAAGCCTTGCAACAACTGGGGTTTAGCCCAGATGCTATTTTTGCTTCTTGTGGAGGAGGTGGATTACTTTCTGGATCATATTTAGCAAAAAAATTACTGTCTCCATCCAGCTTGCTTATAGGTTCAGAGCCGGTTAATGCGAATGATGCTTTTTTATCTATTCAGCAAGGTTCAATATACAGATTTGCTAATTCACCACATACTATAGCAGATGGCTTGCGTACTTTAGCAGTTTCACCACGTACATTTAATTATCTAAATAAACTTGATGATTTCTTTCTTGCTGATGAATATTCTATATATTACTGGACCGCTTGGTTAACGCATTTACTAAAAATTGCTTGTGAACCATCATGTGCTTTAAATATGGTTGGAGTAGTTGATTGGTTAAAGAGACAATCAAAACCTAAGAGAGTTTTAGTACTTATATCAGGTGGAAACATTGATCCTGCTCTTTATCAGGAACTTTGGAAGGGAAACTATCTATCTAATTTACCAAGCCCATTAATGTAACCTAGTTTACACGAATTGGGGCAAAAAGCACAACTGTTGAAAATTAAAAAATCGTCATCGCGATGAGCTTTGCAAGCCCTAAACCGTCATTGCGAGAAGCCGCTGCAAGCGGCGACGCGGCAATCTAAGATACGCGAAGCGTTACTCTAAAAAACAGCTTCGCTGTTTATCTAGATCGCCACGGCATCTGACGAGCCTTGCTATGACGGCTGTGTTTAATTTGTTTATACATATTCAATCATTACGCTCTTAAGTAGACGCCTCGCAATGACGATTTTTTAACTTTCAACAGTTGTGCTTCGCATACACAGACGATTATTATAGAGCAAAAGCAAATTTTAACAACACATTTTGACAACAAAATTACCAAAAAAAATCAGTTCGTAACACTCTCATTTTTTGCAGTACATATAAGCACATTACCATCAACTTGTACTATGCGGAGTAGATCTCCTTTATGTACTGATTTGATAGTATCTTTGCTGAGTTTAGCATTCATAATAGTTCCTGACCACAATACCTGTCCTGTTTCCCCTACTAGAAGTTTATTGCTGTATACCACTACTTCCTTACCAACCATATCAGAATATTCGTACTTATCATATTTCTTGTAAACATAAAATTTTAGCGGATACCATAAGGTAATCAGCCACATAAAAGAAGCAAAGCCAAAAATTATATACTGGTATTTTAAAAGACCCGGGTAATTGTTTAATATTATTTCAGTAGATACTCCACCTAGACCCAAAAATAAAAAACCAACATTTGGAATGTTAGCAAATTCTATAATTATACAAATAACGCCAGCGATCAACCACCATTCTACTATTGAAATTTCAGATAGGATCATAGGATACCTTCAACTAATATACTCACCTTACGCATGGCAATTTAAAAGTCATAGGAAAAACAGCCTAGCGTCATTGCGAGGAGCTGCGACGCAGTGACGAAGCAATCCATTTTTGGTTACTTTTATGGATTGCTTCGTCGACCTACGATCTTCTCGCAATGACGTTGACCATATACAACTTTTAAACTGCCCTGCCTAAAACCCGTTATACCTTCGAACTTTCGACAGTTGTGCTTACGACCTTCTCGCTAATGGACATGATTTAACAATCAGATGCAGAGCTATCTCAAATCTAATTGTTTCGATATAACAAGCTTCCAAGGAGAATTTAGTCATGAACAAATGTCTTTAAAAACATTATAACATTAGCTATATCTTGAGGTTTATTTAAACCAGCAAAAGTCATCTTTGTACTAGGTATATATTGACTAGGTTTATGCAAAAAATGAAATAAACTTTCTTCATCCCAAATTCCCCCTTTACTGGATAAAGCACTTGAATATTTATAATTCTCTGCTTTAGCTTTTTCTGCCCCAACGATATTCCATAGATGTGGTCCAACCTTATTAGCTTTACTCTTATCAAGAGAATGGCACATTAGGCATTTTTTTGCTATCTCCCTTCCTGCTTCAGCATTAGCAGTTTTCATCAATTCTTCTATATTCACTGGTGCTTCTACGGCAACCTTAGCGTCAAGGTCACTATGAGAATCTTCTGTTACTTCTACACTATAACCTCGAGATTCAGGATGTAAAACAGGCTTATACAAAATATTTGTTATAAACCCTACCATCATTGCAATTAAACTGGCTAACAAAATAGAAGCAGCAATTTTATTTAATTCTATTCCAGACATATTTAGGTCGTCTCCGTAGAGAGAATATGTATACTCGGTGAACTTCAAGAATTGGCGTTCCCGCGACCAAAGATCGAAGCTGCTCACGTACTAATGTACGCCTAGCAGCTCGACTTTGACACTCCTAGCTCTTCTTGAAGTTATACTATCGTCTACCAACTCTTCATTTACGAACAGTATATTATCTTAGAACCATTTTTATACTGGAGCGGGTGAAGGGATTCGAACCCTCGACTTCGACCTTGGCAAGGTAGCGCTCTACCCCTGAGCTACACCCGCTTTTAAAAGGCTCACTTATATAAAAACAAGTCATGAATATAAGGAAATACTGTAAAAAGATCAAGAAGAAATAACATAAAAAGAAATTTAATTTTAATCGTAGATACTGTTAATTAACCTTTAATTCGATGTAAGACATCGGTTTAATAGCCTAGGGTGTCATTCCATAACTGTTGAAAGTTAAAAAAACCGTCTATTAGCGAGCGAACGTACGTGAGCGTGCATAGGCGTCAACTTAAGAGCGTAATGATTGAACATGTATAAACAAATTAAACACAGACGTCATCGCGAGGCATCGTTAGATGCCGTGGCGATCCAGATAAACAGCGAAGCTGTTTTTTAGAGTAACGCTTCGCGTATCTTGGATTGCCGCGTCGCCGCTTGCAGCGGCTTCTCGCAATGACGTTTAGGTTTAATTTGCTTATACATGCTCAATCATTATGCTCTTAAGTTGACACCTATGCGTGAGTGCGGCAATCCATGAAGCTTGTCATATAGATTGTTTCGTCGACCTACGGTCTCCTCGCTAATAGACAGTTTTTTAACTTTCAACA
This sequence comes from Candidatus Tisiphia endosymbiont of Myopa tessellatipennis, assembly GCF_964031105.1. Lineage (NCBI taxonomy): Bacteria > Pseudomonadati > Pseudomonadota > Alphaproteobacteria > Rickettsiales > Rickettsiaceae > Candidatus Tisiphia > Candidatus Tisiphia endosymbiont of Myopa tessellatipennis. The sequence continues at coordinate 1,059,709 of NZ_OZ035005.1, forward strand.
GTCGTGGGGTGACATCATCCCTAATGGCAATGATTACTTGAGCCTACTATTAATTTTTTACATCGATACTTGAGGTTAATTAGATTACCCTACAGAAATGTAGAAAATCCTTGCTTAAAATAACTAAATCCACTAGAAATTATTACTTTTATCATGGAGCAAATTATGGGGCAAAAAAACAATCCTAATAACAGTTTGTTAGAAAAGCAAACAAATAATATTAATTATGATGATTTTCCTTATGAAAGTTTTCCTTTTACTTATACAAGGGCGGAACATTTAAGAACTATTGGTCTATTATTTAACATGAAACCTCCTGCTATAGAGACCGCTAGGATACTTGAGCTTGGTTGTGCTGAAGGTGCTAATATAATTGACTTTGCTGAAAGTTACCCAAAATCTTATTCTTTAGGAATTGATTTGTCAAATGTCCAAATTGTTAATGGCATGGAAATAGTTAAGAGTTTAGGTCTTAAAAATATTGAACTAAAACACTTATCTATACTAAATCTTGATGAGTCAGTTGGTAAATTTGATTATATAATTTGCCATGGAATAATCTCGTGGGTGCCTACTATAGTTAAGGACAAGATTTTTGAAATTTGCAATAAATTATTAAACCCCGACGGTATTGCCTTTATTAGTTATAATACTCTGCCAGGCTGGAATATACAAAAAACTATCAGAGATATGATGATGTTTCACAGTAGCACCTTTACTGACAACCATAGTAAAATACAACAAGCTAGATTATTATTAGATTTTGTTAATGATTCTTTAGAAGGTTCAGATAATTCTTATTCTAAATTCTTACAACACGAAACTAAACTTCTTAAAACTACAAATGATTCATATTTACTACATGAATATCTTGGAGAAGAAAATACAGCTTTTTATTTCCATGAATTCATAAGTACAGCTAGAAAACATAATTTAAATTATCTTGGAGATTCTGCACTTTCTGCGATGTTTGTCGGTAATTTACCTGCCAAGGCTGCAGAGCAATTACAAGCGATAAATGATATTGTTAGAACCGAACAATATATGGATTTTATCACTAATCGTAAATTTAGGACTACTTTGTTATGCCACAATAATGTCACTATAGATAGGAAAATTGAACCAAGTAAGTTAAGTGATTTTTATACTACTTTTAATATTATACCAGTCATGCCTGAAAATGAAGTGGATATGAATAATACAGTAGAAAGTTTAGGATTTCATTATAATAATAATTCAGAATCCCCTAATATTTCAACGTCTTCTCCTATAATAAAGGCAGTTTTCTATGTTTATGCTGATAATATTGGTAATCCTTTGACTTTGGATCAAATTTGTAAATTGGCTATGAAAAAATTAGAAAAATTACAGCTTAAAGATATTAGAGCAGAATTAGATCCTGTAATTATAAAACTAATGTTACAAGGGTACGTACAAATATTTGCAACAAAACCTCAGTCAGTATATGAAATCTCGGCAAAACCAAAAGTAAGTGATTTAGCAAGATATCAAGCTCAAAAATTAGACTCAACTAATTTGTTTGTGACAAATCGAGTTAATGCTGTTGTTCCATTGCAATTGCATGAAAAATATATTATTGAGCTATTAGATGGACACAACTCTATTCAGCAGATTGAAGAAAAAATATTTGAAAAATTTGCTTCTGGAGTATTAGTGGCATCTAATGAAAATGGTAAGATAAGCGACGAAAACCTTTTAAAGCCATTTATTAGTCATTATGTAGATGTTTGCTTGCAAAAATGCAAAAGAAATTATTTATTAATTGGGTAAAGTGATGTTAGTTGATAAAATTAAGACAAAAGTCGGTCATGAAGAGATAAATGTGATTATCGAGATTCCAATGCAAGATAGTCCTATAAAATATGAGATGGATAAGGAATCAGGAGCAATATTTGTTGATAGGTTTATGCAAACTGCTATGTTTTACCCATGTAATTATGGGTTTATCCCGCATACCTTATCAGAGGATGGAGACCCAGTAGATGTATTGGTTGTATCACATTATCCTGTCATACCTAGCTCTGTGATTAGGTCACGCCCTATTGGTGTTTTAATGATGGAAGATGAATCTGGATTGGATGAAAAAATTATTGCTGTGCCTAGCTCTAAACTAGATATTACTTTTGATTCAATAAAAGATTTAGATGATCTTTGCCCGATGTTGAAACAACGTATAGTACATTTTTTTGAACATTATAAAGATCTAGAGAAAGGTAAGTGGGTGAAGGTAACTGGCTGGGAAAATGCTCAAAAAGCTAAGGAGTTGATTAATGAAGGTATATTAAGGGTATCTACTAATACCATTTCCGAAAACTAATCATCACGTCGTCGTACTTCATGATCTCCGCTCCTCACGTACTAGTTGTACGCGAAGGTAGCCGACACTCGTACTCCGAGTAGCAATTTAGTTTTGGGAAATGGTATAAGATAGAAAATCAATAATTGGCATTTGCTTTATGACCGAAAACGATAAGGTGAAGAACAGTGCTTACATAACATCGAGGCGGCTTAAATGAAAGGCGAAGGATATACATTATTTCGTTCTGGAATTATAGTATCTGTCTTTACTTTAATCTCCCGTATATTTGGTTTGGCTCGCGAATTATTCATTGCTTCATTATTTGGTGCTGGTAATATTGCTGATAGTGTTAATGTTGCTTTTAAATTACCCAACCTATTTAGGCGTATTTTTGGGGAAGGGGCGCTTTCAGTCGTTTTTGTACCTATTTTTAATACAAAACTCATAGAATCTCGAGAAGCAGCACGCCATTTCACTGGCATTATCTTTACTATTTTACTTATTACTTTAGTGAGTGTGGTAGTGTTAATGCAGATTTTCATGCCATCATTAATGTTCATTATTGCTCCTGGTTTTCATGAAGATCTAGACAAGTTTAATTTGACAATTATTTTGTGTCGCATTACCATGCCATATTTAATTTTTATCTCGGTAAGTGCTTTACTAGGGGGAATTTTAAATTCAGTAAAAAGATTTGCAGCTTTTGCTTTTTCTCCGATCATTTTAAGTATTACTGTTATAATTACAACAGTAATATTACAAGAACATATATCTACTCCTATATCGATTAGTTTATCTTTGTTGATTGCTGGGTTATTACAAATTATCTTTATGTTTTTTTGTGTAATTAGGGTTGGTTTATCATTCCCACTAGTTTTTGACCCATGTAATAAAGATGTAAAAAAGTTTTTGTTTGGTATGGGTCCAGCGACTATTAGCTCTGGATTTCAGCAACTTAACTTATTTATCTCGCAATCAATAGCTAGCTTCATCGAAGGAACAATTTCAATATTATCCTATGCAGATAGAATATACCAATTTCCTTTATCTATAATAGGGGTAACTTTTGGTACTATATTATTACCAGAATTATCAAAAACATACCAAATGAATGATTTAGAAAAAGCAGCAAGGATTCAAAATAATGCTATTAAAGTTGGACTTTTATTATCTTTGCCAGCTGCGTTCGGTATTATCGCTTTATCAGAATCAATCATTCATGTAATATATGAGCGTGGAGCTTTTACTTATGCTGATACAATTAAAACTGCTGAAGCTATTTCCGGTTTTGCCCTTGGTTTACCAGCTTTTATACTTGCCAAAATTTTGATGCCTATATTTTATGCTAATAGTGATACGAAAACTCCTTTAAAAATAACATTATATTCTCTTACTGTGAATACTATATTAAATATCGTTCTGATGAAACCATATGGTCATCTTGGTATCGCTCTTGGCTGCTCTATTACCGCTTGGTATAATGTTTGGTTGTTATATATATATACAAAGAAGTATGGTCATTCTTTCATTGATTCAAAATTATACTTTTTTTGTGGCAAGATTTTATTCAGCTGCGTAATAATGGTACTAGTAATTTGGGTGATTAAGCACTATTGTTCTGAATATTATTATTCTGAATTGTTATTAGTAAAAACTTTTATGCTGGCAGCCACAATTTTATCTGGAACGATGACGTTTTTTCTAATGATTTATTATTTTAGACTTTATCCAAAATAATATATAGAAAGGTTTAAAATGCATTCGCAAAGCCGCTTTAAGAATACATTTTTCCTTACTTTGGCGATGTTTAGCTGAATCAGAAATAAAACGTCATTGCGAGAAGGTGCTTGCACCATAACTGTTGAAAGTTTACAAACACCTATACCATAGCGTCTATTAGCGAGCGTAAGCGAAGCAATCTAGGAAACAATCTATAGATAAATGATGTTACTGGATTGCTTCGTCGACCTTACGGTCTTCTCACTAATAGACGTGTAGAGAAGGTGTATTTACTAATATTAAAGCCAATTCGGGATAAGATTAACTAATTCTTATCCTGAATTGGGGTGTCTATCAACTCTTGAAATCATAGTAGTATATTAATGATGAAAACTGAATCTAATTATCAAGATTTTTTGAAAACTATAGCCATAATAACCATGGTAATAGATCATTTAGGGTTATACTTTTTCCCTGAATACGAGATAATGCGGGTTATTGGTCGTATTAGTATGCCTATTTTCTGCTTTTTTGTTGGCTATAATTTTCATAAAAAACCAAAAATTAAAATTCTTGTAGTCGGAGTTCTACTACATATTTTTACTACTATATTATTTAAGCAGTTCACCACAACTAACATACTTATTCCTATTTTTCTAGGTCAGTGCTATCTTTATTGTTTTCAAAATAGCCTAAATAATTTTTTCTATAAGGGTTATTGTCATGTTGTCTTCCTTGGGACTCTTTGGTTCTGCACTTGGTTCTTGGTTGATTATGGTACCATAGGTTTAGCTATCATGTTACTTGGCTATATAGCTAAACATGATCTAGGTAATCTTAGGATTGCCGTTGCAATATCTATGATTTTGACTGTACTGCATACCATTGCTGTTTTTCCCTTGTCGTATATCTATGTACTTATAGTAGTTATATTTGGAGTTTTACAATATATATTTATGGTTGCAAGAAATTTTGAACAAAAAATTGCTATAAATTTGCGAATTATAAGCCATAATGCTTTATATATCTATGCTATACATCTAGCAATTTTACAATTTCTATTTTTTAAATTCTACTTACAGAATTGATAAATCAGTTAATAAACTGTGCTAAAATGTCTATGTTTCAAAGAAAAATATAGAATCTACACATAATTGTCTTATCCCTTGTTGACAATTATTAAGAAAAAGAGTAACATGTTTGTTGAGTTTAATAATTAACTCTTTAATAGCATGAAAACCTTGTATCTATCGATTTATTTGGTTTAATTTCTACGGAAGAGTTGCGAATTAAGTTCAAATAAGTAACTCTATACTAAAAGGTTTTTATGGCTACTAAAGTAGGTAAGGTTAAATGGTTTAATACAACCAAAGGTTTCGGTTTCATCCAGCCAGACGATGGGGGGAGTGACGTTTTTGTTCACATCTCGGCTGTAGAGCGTGCCGGTATCCGTAATCTTAATGAAGGTCAAAGTGTTGGCTTTGATCTAGAAGATAATAAGGGGAAAATTTCTGCTGTTAATCTACAAATAAAATAATATTTATTTAAAACTACAAGCAACTACTCAAAATTTATGAGTGGTTATTAAACTAGTGAATTTTGGGTAGTATCATCTTTTTATACACTTCATGGATTATTTTTTGTAATTCAGTGTTTCACTGTAAGTTAAAGTTATAATTTTGTTGGAACATAATACAACAGTTTTTTACTATACAATTAATTGACAACTCACATTATAACGTAAGAACTTAATCATACACTTATTCTTTTAAAGTATAGAATATATGTTTACTCAAATGCTTTGACTAACCTGAACTAGATGTAATACATCGGTTTAATAGCCTAAGGTATCATCCCTACACCTTCGATGTACCCCAATTCGGGATAAGAATTAGTTAATTCTTATCCCGAATTGGGGTAAAGCATTTGAGCATTTTTAATTTAAGATAAATAATATTGGACTTATATAATGAAAAGTTTTAATTTACCAAATGAAGTGATTATATCACTTGAACGCATGAACATAACCTCTCCAACGGAAATTCAAAGAAAGGCCATACCGGTTGCTATGCAAGGTAATGATGTTCTAGCTTCTAGTCAAACTGGTTCGGGTAAGACCCTTGCCTATTTGCTACCAATAATCAATTCTTTTATACAGACTAAATCAATGTCTTTGGTACTTGTTCCAACTCGGGAATTAGCTACTCAAGTGCGTGATACTTTAACTAAGGTAACTACTCAAATAAAACTTCCTAGTGCGGTTTTGATAGGCGGTGAACCAATGCATAAACAATTTACACAACTAAAAGTAAATCCTAAAGTTATAATTGGCACACCAGGTCGTATCATAGATCATTTACTTCGTGGTACTTTAAAATTAAATACTATCCAACTGGTAGTACTTGATGAAATGGACAGAATGCTTGATATGGGTATGAAAGAACAATTAGAAGAAATAAATAAATATATACCTGCAAAACGCCAGGTTTTAATGTTTTCAGCTACTATGCCAAAACATATTATTGCATTATCGCAAAAATACGTGGTTAATCCTCATCGTATTACTGTTGGATCAACTACTAAGGCTGCATCTCAAATAAAACAAGAAACTTTGCGTGTTTCTGATAAAGAGAAATTTCCTGAGCTTATAAAGCAATTAAATGAACGTGATGGTTCTATAATTATTTTTGTAAAAACTAAGCGTGGTGCTGATCAGCTTGCAAAAATGTTGAAATTTGAAGATCATAAAGTTGAAGCTATACATGGTGATTTAACACAAGGTAGACGTGATCGTGTAATTTCATCATTTCGCTCTTCTCGTCATAGGATCATGGTGGCAACAGATGTTGCAGCTCGTGGCTTAGATATACCTCATACACAGCATGTTATCAATTATGACTTACCAATGGCTCCAGAAGATTATTTGCATAGAATAGGTAGAACTGGTAGAGCTGGTCTCTCAGGTTGTGCATTATCATTCATTTCGCCAGAAGATAATATCAGATGGAAAGCTATTGACCGCCTAATAAATCAAGGTGAAACTACTTCAAGAGCAGATATGAGGGAAAGTAAGAATCGCAGGAAACCATTTAATGGTCATAATGGCAAAAAAAGTTATTTTCCTCGTAATAACAATGATAGAAAACCTTATGCTGGTTCTGCTAGAAATAATAAAGCATTCTAATATCATAGTACCCTACATTTTTCTATAATCGTCATAGCAAGGCTCTTTAGATGCCGTGGCGATCTAGGTAAACAGCGAAGCTGTTTTTTTAGAGTAACGCTTCGCGTATCCTAGGTTGCTGCGTTACCGCTTTTTCGCGACTCCTCACTAATAGATGCAGCTATTGTAATAGTGGTTATATAAAAAATGTAGGGTACTATGGCTAATACCTCTCAACTATCAAAACCAATTCTTCAGATCACTTGAGTATACTTATTTACTCAAAGTTTTCTGAGATTGGGAATATGCTTGTTGTTCAATGCTTGCAACCCTTGATATAACCTGTTGTTTGATACCAAGATCTACTACATGCTCATATCTCATTCCATTATCTAGCAGGATATGACCAAGTTTATTTACTAACTCTACATCCTTTTTAGAGAATTTACTAATAATTAATTCTGTAATTTCATATAAAAACTTCCAAGATAGCTCAACTCTATCATTGAGTGATAGGTTCTTTTTATTATTTTCTTTATTAAATGGTTCTGCATTATTAGGATCATCAACAAGCGTTCTAACCGGTGTTTTCTTGCTCTTTTTATAAATAAAGAATGTAACAAACACTAGAAATAGACCTATTACAGCGATTATCAAATTAGTATTTTGCATAAAACCCTCAAATATATCTTACTGATACCATTTCCCAAAACTAAATTGCTACTCGGAGTACGAGTGTCGAGTACCTTCGCATACAACTAGTACGTGAGGAGCGGAGATCATGAAGTACGACCGTGATGATTAGTTTTCAGAAATGGTATGATAATGCCCTGCTACTTGACTCTATACCACACGATCTTCTTCTTGTGCTAAAAATTCTTCAAGCTTTTCTTTCGTATAATTTTTTTCCTCTAAAATCACTTCATTGTCAAAAATATGTTGTACTGTTTTTTCTTCTAATAACGGACCTTTTAAGCGCTCAAGAGCATTAGGATTTTTTTTATAAAAATCAAATATTGCTGTTTCTTGACCTGGAAACTTCCTTGCTTGAGCCATAATAGCACTTACAAGATCTTTCTGTTCGATATGCAAATTCTTAATTTTCATATATTCGGATAACATTAGACCTATTCTAACACGACGTAAGACTAGCTTATTATAATACTCACTAATTTCTGCTTCTGATTTATCTTTAAATATCGAATCTGAGTCACTATTGCTCTTCTCAGTTTGAGATTTCAGAATACTTATCTCTTGGTCTATTAAAGATTTAGGAACATTAAACATTAATAGCTTTTCTAATTGATCAAATAAGCTCATTTTCATTAAAGTGCGTATAGGCTCACTATATTCATTTTCTATGCTTTTAGAAATATTATCACGTAACTCTTCTAGTGTTTCACAATTAAATTTCTTAGCAAACTCATCATCAACAACTAGCTCATCAGCAGAATGTACAGCCTTTACTTGTACAATAAACTTAGCCGGTTGACCTGCGACTTGCTTCATATGGTAATCTTCAGGAAATTTAACGTTGATTTCTACCTCGTCCCCAGTCTTACTTCCAATAAGCTGATCTTCAAAGCCCTCAATAAAAGTTCCACTACCAATTACTAGTTTATAATCTGTAACCTTACCACCTTCAAAAGCCTCATTATTGACATAACCAATCGCATCAATAGTAACTTCCTGCCCTTCTTTTACTTTCCCTTTACTTTCTTTATTATAAATTTTTGATATAGATGCAAGCTTATCTATTTGCTTATTAACATCATCTTCTTTAATTACTAACTTTGGATAAATAATTTTTATTTTTTTAAAATCTGGCAATTCAATATCAGGTAATAGCTCAAATTTTAGAGTAAATTCTATATCCTCATTCTCTTCATTACGTAAATTTTCTAACTGTGGATCACCTACTGTTTTTAGTTTATGATCTTTAATAACATGCTGTACTGCATGATTAATTTCATGGTTTACCACATCAGACCTAACAGATTGCTTATATTTTTTATTAACAATGCTGATTGGCACTTTACCAACACGAAATCCATCAAGCTTAACTTTTTTTGCTAAACTAGCTAATTCTTTTTGTACTTCATTGGCAATTTTAGAAGAAGGAAGGACTACTTTAACTTCAAAATCTAGACCTTCATTTTTAAGTTCTGTGACTTGCATACTAAAAAACTCATTAGCAATATTAAAACCTTACGAAAACTTGAAGAGCTACTAAATTAAATAAAGCTCTCCAGTTTTTGTATTATTATTTTGTGGTGCGGATGGAGGGACTTGAACCCCCAAGCCTTGCGGCGCTAGAACCTAAATCTAGTACGTCTCCCAATTTCGTCACACCCGCATAGCTGTACCCCTGACTACTTAACATAGATTGTTTTAACAACTTAATTAAATAGGTTCAGCTAGGAGTTTTATCAGAGAATTATAATACACATGATACAGACTTTGTAAATCGTTAATTTCTGTGTATTCATTAATTTTATGAGCTGTATTAGATTGTAAACCAAATTCCACAACAGGACAATAATTTTGGATAAACCTCGCATCAGAAGTACCACCACTAGTAGATAATTTTGTATATACTCCTGTTGTATTAGATACTACCCGAACAAAATCGGCAATTAACCCTACTGGTTCTTGGATAAAACAATTAGCTGAAGTTACACTACTTAATTCATATTTAAAGTTATATTTCGCACAATATTTATTAATTATCTGATCTATCAAATCTGTTATGCTCGATGATGAATGAAGATCATTAAAACGAATATTAAACTTTGTTGTAATTTTTGAAGGAATTACATTAGTAACATCATTACCTACATCAATAGACGTAACTTCTAGATTCGACTGTTGAAAAAATTCACTTCCTTCATCCAGTCGATAATTAACCAACTCATTGAGTATCTGAACTAAAGGAGTAATCGGATTACTGGCTTGTAATGGATATGCCACATGCCCCATTGTACCATATAGAACTAGGTTAAAGTTAATACTTCCTCGCCGACCAATTTTTATGGTATCACCTATTTGACGCTCATTTGTTGGTTCACCTACAATAGCAAGATCGATCAAATTATTACCACCCTTATGCAAATATTTTAACATTTCCACAGTGCCATATTTGGCGTTTCCTTCCTCATCGCTAGTAATTAGAAAACTAATTGAACCATGCGGAGTTGGATTTAACTTAATAAAATCTAAGCTAGCAGCTAGAAAACATGCTATCGCTCCCTTCATGTCAACAACTCCCCTACCATAAATCTTATCACCTACGGTAGTTGCTATAAAAGGGTCGTTAAGCCATAATGCCTTATCACCTGTTGGCACGACATCAACATGTCCAGCAAAACAAATATTAGGTCTTGCATTACCATAAACAGCATAAAGATTGGTTACTTTATAATTATCCTCTCCAAATATTTTGATTTCAGTCTTAAAACCATTTTTTTCTAATAAGTCATTAATATATTCAATACAACCACTACTCTCAGGAGTTACTGATTGAAAACTAATTAAGTCTTCAAGAAATTTTATCAAGATAACCTCCAATAGTCATCAACTTATAGTTCTTCCTAAAAATTCCTCTCTCATATCTAGCCAATGTTTTATTCTCTGACAACCAAAACAGACACACCCGAGTGCCGCACAATCTTGGACGCATTGGGACCTAACATATAATCTCTGAGTTGTGGTCTTACTGCTGAAATAATGATTAAGTCAGCTTTCACTTCATTGGCATATTGTATTATTTCATCATATACTGCCCCTCGACCAATATGCAATTCAACTTCGATCTCCTCCGGCACATATTGTCTAATTAATTCTGTTACTTGTACCCGATATTTTTCTTTTTGATCTTTTGCCCAACTTTTAGGCAAATAATCCTCAACCATTTTCATACCGAAATCCGAGATGATATAAAGAAAATGTAATTTGGCACTAAAAATAGTAGCAAAACTTAAAGCCTTTGGTAATATCACCTTAACTGATTGTTTATCCGACAAATCTATTGGTATTATTATATTTTTAAACACAATTAACACTACTCCGGTGCATTTATATTATTATCTATTTCTTACTACTGAATGTTTTGGCAAAACAAAATTATTGGTATCAGCAAAATGCTTAATATCTATATTATATAACATATAATTAGAATGTTTAAAATGTTTTACGTTTTTGTGAAACATTCCGATAAATTTATCCAATAGTTTAGCATCCATATTGCTATTAGTAACTAAAATTGCTGTTACTGCTACTGTATTCTGATCGAGAGTGATCCCAGGATATAATGTTTTATCCAGTAATGCCTTATGAAAAGCTTTATTAGTGGCGATTAATTGTGCAATTTTATTATCTTCAATAGGTACAAAATCAACTTTACAGCTATTAGCAATAAATCCCACCAAGGCATTAGGATGACCTACCGTCATCATTATCACATCAATTTTACCGCTACAAAATTCTTTTATTGACTCTTCATAATTAATTTCATCAACATCTATTGGTTCTTTAGTAAAATTATATAACTTCCTTATAGCATTGTAGGTAATAGTATTACTAGAGAATGGCAAGCCATTTGATATTCTCTTACCCTCAATATCTGCAAAAGTCTTTATCTCATCCCGATTTTTTACAACAACAGTAAAAAACTCATCATATAGATTAAGTACCTGACGCATTTCTTGCATTTTTTCTGTATTAGAGTAATACCCAGTACCTTCAAAAGCCTCAAGTGCTACATTAGATTGCACTAAAGCTAAATCTATCTTACCTTCTTTTAGCAAAGCTAAATTTTCAACCCCTCCACTAGTAGGTACTACTTCACAATTCACACTTTTATCAGCTAAAGTAAAGGTTTTACACAGATCCAATCCGATAGAGTAATAACCCTTCAAAATAGAACCAGACCCAATTCTCACTGTTTTCTGTGAAGCAAAAACACAATTACTAGTAAAAAATAGGCAAAAAACTACCAATAAAACTCTGAAATTATTCATAAATAACACTATACACTAAAAATAATTGACCACTAATACCTTAAGACTTAAAATTTAATAAATCATTTTCCCTATCCAAAGTACCTTTACTATTATTGATAATCAAGATAATTGTTACAATTCATGTGTAAAAAAATCCTTATTCCTTACCAAGTGTGCAAATTTTATTAACTTAAGTAACCTCGGTGTCATCCCCGCGACTCATCTTCGAGACAAAAAAGTGCTTAAAACGTCTAAAGAATCAGGTTTGCAGTGGTTTTGGCATGAAGTTTGTAGTCATGTAAACATCACTTTTCTACTTGACATACTAAAAATTAGTCAACATAATGCTTCTTATGTGTATTACCATTGTTTTGTTTCAAATAAAAACTCTTGTCATTAAAGTACACTTTTATCAGTATTTCTTTATTATAAAATTCCACAGGTGAAAAAATAATGGTATGGATCTCCTGATATACAGAATGAAAAGCAGTTGCTAATCTTCTAAAGTTAATATTAAATATTAAAATAACAATCAGGATGCTAAGATGGAAGTTACCACAATTGGTATAGATATTGCAAAAAGAATTTTCCAAATTCATGGTGTAGATAAAAATGGTAAGACGGTATTAAAGAAAAAATTAATGAGAGATCAAGTTTTAACATTTATGGCTAATTTACCAAAATGTTTGGTAGGGATGGAAGCTTGCGGCGGAGCTAGTTACTGGGCAAGAGAAATAACTAAATTGGGGCATACAGTAAAACTAATGGCAGCACAATTTGTCAAACCGTATGTTAAAACTAATAAAAATGATCAAGCTGATGCAGAAGCTATATGTGAAGCGGTAACAAGACCAAATATGAGGTTTGTACCAATTAAAACTGTAGAACAACAAGATATTTTGTCAATTCATCGGGTAAGAGAGAGATTGGTAAAAAACCGTACGGCACTTGCGAATGAAATTAGAGGATTATTACATGAATTTGGTTTTATTATTCCTCAAGGGATCAATAAGGTTGTAACAAAATTAACTGAGATTTTAGATGAAGGAAATTTGAGTCAGCTAGGTTACCAAACATTTAGTGAACTGAAAGAGGAATTTTTGGATAATGACAAAAAAATAAAAGAGATAGAAAAAAGATTAAAAATAATAGCTAGCAACTTAACTCAATATCAACGATTAACAGCTATACCTGGTCTTGGTTTAATTACTGCTACTGCTTTAATAGCATCAATAGGTAATGCTACAAGTTTTGAGAATGGCAGGCAATTATCGGCATGGTTTGGATTAGTGCCAAGGCAGCATTCCAGTGGAGGGAAAGATAAGTTGCTTGGAATTAGCAAGCGAGGTGATGTTTACTTGCGTACTCTATTGATCCAAGGAGCTAGAGCTGTACTAAATGCCAAGATAAGATTTACATCGGAAGAACAAAAATCTAAAAAAGATTTTAGCAAATTTACGCAGTGGATGTTTAATTTATCTGAGCGAAATGGACATAATAAAACAGTAGTTGCTGTAGCTAATAAACTGGCAAGAGTGGTGTTTGCAGTACTAAGGTCAGGGGATGATTATGTAGAGAGTAAAGTTTGTAGCACAGAGCTATTATAATTAACATAAAATAAATAGTGGTTTATTAATTAATAGGTAAACAAAGAATATGTAAGAGATTCCAACCCGGAATATGCGTGAGATAATAATATTGATGGTAAATAAGACAAACCTTAGCTTACAAAGAAACTGATGACTACAATGGCTCTTTGAAGCCGATAAAATGATAAGTATATAGTTTGTAAGCCAGCGAATTCCATCAGGGCTGTAGGATAAATTATACATAATTTATTAACTATAAGCCGGATACATGTATGCATTTGCATTTTTGCTATTAGATGTTATTTTTTTCTTGCATTTTACAGGAGGTCCATACATGTAGTCAGTAACGAGAATTTAATTCTACACTCCACTCGTCGCATAATACTCACGTTCTATAGCATAATTTCTGCTCATATTTATCTCGAAGATGAGCCGCGAAGGCGGAGATCTTAAAAATCTTTAAGTCTAAGATGTTTTGTATTCTTAGATTCCGCACCGAAGCACATAGGTGTCAACTTAAGAGCGTAATGATTGAGCATGTATAAGTAAATCAAACCTAAACGTCATTGCGAGAAGCCGCTGCAAGCGGCGACGCGGCAATCTAAGATACGCGAAGCGTTACTCTAAAAAACAGCTTCGCTGTTTATCTAGATCGCCACGGCATCTAACGAGCCTTGCTATGACGGCTGTGTTTAATTTGTTTATACATGTTCAATCATTACGCTCTTAAGTTGACGCCTATGCACCTACACGGGAATGACATCAACCTTTAAGGACTATTATACTTACTAAAACTTGCACACTTAGTTATTCCTTATAATATGCTTCTCCAATTTCAATTTCACTACGATTATTTAACTTACGCCAATTATTGGTGTCCCTAAGTGAGTAGATGCAGCCACAATATTCTTGCTTATAAAAATTTTCACGTTTAGCTATTTCGTACATTCTACTGCTACCTCCATTTTTACGCCAATTATAAGTCCAGTAAGTTATTCCATCGTAATGAGAAGCAGCCTTGATCCCTGATTCATTAATTTGATCCATATCTTTCCAGCGGGAAAGACCAAGAGAGCTGGTAATAACTTTAAAATCATTCTCATAGGCATAAAGAGCTGTCCGTTCAAAACGCATATCAAAACACATAGAACAACGTTTACCTCTTTCTGGTTCATATTCCATACCTTTGCTTCTTGCAAACCAATTCTGCACGTCATAATCTGCGTCAATGAAACTGATACCCATTTTTTCAGCAAAACGGATATTTTCATTTTTACGAATTTCATACTCTTTTTTAGGATGAATATTAGGGTTATAGAAAAAAATAGTTAAATTAATACCGGACATTAACATTTTTTCCATCAGCTCTCCTGAACATGGAGCACAACAGGAGTGTAGTAGTACTTTACTTTCACCATTTGGTACTTCTAGAATTTCATTCATAATTATCTGTTAATTTTCTTTATAAAATTTTAAAATAACATACAATATAGCTAACTCGATTAGTATTTATCCATAGTTGATCTAGGGCAATGTTGTCATCCCCGCGTAGGCGGTGATCTAAAATAGTGTTCAGAAAACCCTGAAATATTATAGATTACCGCCTTCGTGGGAATGACATCCTTTCCGTTGAAACAAATGGATAAATGTTAGTCGGGTTAGCATTAAGATATTGTATTGTAGAAAAAAGTATAATAAATTATTATTTTTTATTAACAATAATTTTGTTACTAAATATTGAATATTGGTTTAATTGAGAGATATATTATGTTGAATGAAACAGTCAATTTACCGGAAGGTTTTGTGTATTTAGATCAAATAGATCCTACTATAATTCAACAGATGATGTATTATGATACTAGAAATTTTGTAGGAAAGCAGATTGATGGCTATAAAGCTAATAGAGCTGTACTAACTAAAGAAGCGGCTACTGCCTTAAAAAATCTTCAGCAAGATATAAAAAACGATAACTACTCTCTAGTAATTTATGATGCTTATAGACCTAATAAAGCTGTACAACATTTTGTTAGCTGGGGAGAAGATGTTGCTGATCAAAAAATGAAAGACTCTCATTATCCATACATTAATAAGGCTGAAATTTTTCAATTAGGTTATGTTGCTAAACTATCACCTCATAGTCGTGGAAGTACGGTAGATTTAACTATTATCGAACTTGGAAAACAATTAAATCCAAGCCCTAAAATGATAAAAAGACCTCTAAAAGATGGTCGTCTAATCCCTTATTTTGATGATAATACGGTTGACATGTATAGCTCTGTAGATCTTATGGATCTAGTATCCTCCCATGATAGTAAACTAATTGATGAACTTTACTTACAAAATCGTAATTATCTACGTGAAAAAATGAAAAAACATAATTTTAAGAAATATTCGGTTGAGTGGTGGCATTATACCTTACAAGACGAACCTTATAAAGATAAATATTTTGATTTTGATGTTGAATAAACTTCTTGCATCAAGTATAATAACTTAAAAAAAGTAATAATTATTTAAGGAGAAATTAAAATGAAAAAAAAAAGATGAGCTTGATAACGATAATAAAGAAAAGTTAAAAGATGCAGCTCTTAGATTAAGGATGTCTGAAGAGGAAGTTCTAAATAGAGTTCTAGAAGGAATATGGATAGCTTACATATTCAACCCAAAAGCCCTTGGAGGTCATCTAAAGAGAATGCAATCGGATATGACTTCATCAGAAGTATTAAAGAAGCAACTAACCGACGATTCAGGGGGCAATCTCCTCCTAAAATTTCTCCTTGGAATCATAGATTTGGTTAATAAAACACAAGAGAACTCTTCTCAACAACAGGAAGAAACGTCTAGTGCTGTTAGTTGCGAGGTGTCCAAGGATGATTCAAAAAAATCGGATGAAGTCTCAAATTCATTAACAGAAGTTATATCTATAAAACCACTAGAAACATCTAGTGCTGCTAGCTGTCAGGAGAGTACTCTTGGTGGTTGGAGTAACGATAATAAAAAACTCTTAAAAACGCTAACTGAACTATCAAACAAGTCTGAAAATGAAGTTTTAAATGAAATTTCACGAGACCTAGGGGAAGCTTTATCTAACCCTGAAGAGCTTGCAAATTATCTAACAGTAATGATAGAGAGCCTAATAATTAATGATTCTTGTACAAACGACAATCCCCCTAATGATGTAGCAGCTGGCAGTTCACATGAAATGTCTAATGTTGCTAGCTGTGCTTTAACGGGTGAAAATCTACCCTTTAACGAGGACTGCAATTAACCTCAGCTTGATGTAAAACATCGGGTTAATAGCCTAGGTGTCATCCATGCCCCTTCGGATGTCACCCACAGCTGTCGAAAGTTCAATAAACGTCATTGCGAGGAGTCGCGAAAAAGCGGCGACGCGGCAATCTAAGATACGCGAAGCGTTACTCTAAAAAACAGCTTCGCTGTTTATTTGGATCGCCACGGCATCTAACGAGCCTTGCTATGACGATTATAGAAAAATAGACTTCCTGCATAATTCTACTTTTGCTGGTAATTTGTGCGTGATACCGGTACTCTGCTCCTCACGTACATTTGAGTACGCTGCGGGTCGAGGTTTCGTGTCTCCTACAAATTCCTCAACAAAAGCGAATTCTGCAGGAAGTCTAATGTAAGGTACTAATGGTTTACAACTTTCGAAGTAGGAGAAGTATACTCAAATCATTTAAATTCCATTTCCCTATCATGTCTAATATGGACTACGTAGATGGTATCATCATATATTCGATATCGTAGTATATAACCTGATAAGCCAAATCGAATATATAAATCCCTATAATCTATTAGATTAGTCACCAGTTTACCTGTCAAAGGAAATTCTATAAGTTTGATAACTGCTTTCTTTATTGCTTCTGCTGCTCTCTTTGCAGCATTAGGATTATTTCTATCAATGAATTTTCTCAGTCGTACCAAATCTGCAATTGCTGATTCCAACCATACTAATCTTTCCATTAAGGTCTTTCCTCTTCTTTATCACTTCCCCATCTATCAAGCCACTCAGTTATTTTGTCATTTCCTAAAAATTTACCTTCCCCTGCTTCTTGCCAACGCTGTATCGTCTCTTGTTTTAATTGTTCTTCATGTTCCTCTGATTTGAGATAATTAGTAATTGCTTCCTTCATCAACCAGTGTGCTGAACGTCGCTTAATTTTACCAAGCACTTGCAACCTCTTCTTAATTTGCGGTGCAAGTTTCACGCTTACTACAATATTATCATCAGCTCTTTTCATACTCAGTCTCCTTTATAGTATTAAGTAACCGAAAGTTCGATGTAACTTGTTACATCGAACTTTCGCTAAGTATTTATAAGTAATACTATACACTACTTAATTTGTGTTTGCAACTCTCGAATTAGGAGAAGTATACAGGGTAATTTAAAAGTCGGGCTGCAAGCCTAATAAATAAAGGAAAAAGTGCTTAATATGCACTCGATGTCATTCCCGCGTAGGCGGGAATCTAAAAAAATAAGCCTGAAAGACTATTAAGTAATATAGATACCTACCTTCGCAGGGATGACATCGGTAGTGGTTAAACTTGCATCTATAGTAACTAATGATTGTGACTTTTAAATTGCCCTGTATATATTAATCACTTAAATTCTTGATTTTGTTAACTATAGAATATATTTCTTTTTTGCTGTAGCTTCTTCCAAAATTTTCATTAGCTATATCTGTGACACTTTTTGCACTCCATCCTTTAGATAAGTATAAATCTATAAATTTTTTTAAGTCATCTGCAAGAAGAGCTTTATGAGGTTCAGAAGTACCGGAAATTAGCAGTACTATTTCCCCCTTAATAATGTTCGAGTTATAGAAATTTATTACATCTTCTATTAACCCAAACTTTACTTCTTGATAAAATTTAGTAAGTTCTCGTGCTACACATACCTCCCTATTACCAAAAACAGTAAAAGCTGTATGTAGCGATTGTTCTATTCTGCTAGCAGTTTCAAAAAAAATCAAAGTTGCTTTTATATTAGATAATTCTGTAAAAATCTTCTTTTTACCTTCAATAGTTTTTGGTAAAAATCCAGCAAATAGAAAGCGATCTGATGGTAATCCAGAAATGGTTATAGAGGTAGTTAATGCCGAAACGCCCGGCACTACATCTATGTGATAATTCAGTTTCCTTAAATATCTTACTAGTTTATAACCAGGATCAGCAATTAACGGTGTTCCAGCATCAGATATTAGACTAACTATTGCTCCATTATCAATTAATGTGCGGATAAATTCTCTTTCTTGATCATCACTATGATCATTATATATTTGTAACTTAGTCTTTATATTATGTTTTGCTAGTAATTTTCTTGATATTCTAGTATCCTCACACAGTATAATTGTGGAATTTTTTAACGTTTCTAAAGCCCGGAGTGTTATATCATCTAGGTTACCAATAGGTGTTGAGACAATGTATAGCCCTAGTTTGAAGATCATAATTTAATCCTATAAGTAAGCATTATGAGTAGTATAAAAGACTTCCTGCATAAGTCAAAGAAGCTTTCGAGATTTTTAGGAGAAATGAAGCCGAGTCGAGCTGCGTACATAGACGATTGTTCGGAACGAAGGCGAGTTTCGACGACAAAATCACCAACTAGATTGACTTATGCACAAAAATTTTTAAAGGTCATCTTATCATTTATATGTCTTGTCTCTTTATTTTCTTGCCAATCTAATAAGGAGACTGTTGTTCCTAGGGCAAAAGAAGTTGCTCGGGAAACTCTAGAAGTGGCTATTTTAATGCCCCTAACAGGAGAACATTCTACATTAGGTAAGCAATACAACCAATTAATTAAAATGGGTCTAGAAGATGGCTTAAAAACTTATGTTCATGTTACTTCTTATGATGGTTCTAATGAAAAGCAGGTACTTGCTGCAATGGATAAAATACTGCTACGTAAAACAAAAATTATTCTCGGACCATTATATTCAAATCTTACTTCTCTAATTGCCAATAAAGCTAAAGCACATGATGTTATTATCATTACCATGTCTAATAATCCTGTATTGGCAGACAAAAAACTTTTTGTATTCGGTCATGCTCCGTCAAAGCAACTCATAAAAATAATTAATTACTTTGCCGATCATGATTATAAAAATTTCATTGCACTTTTACCTTCAGGTAGTCATGCACAAACTATAAACCAACTTATCCAAAATATACTAATTCAAAAAAATTCTACCTTAGTGCGGAGTGAATTTTATGCTAATATACCAGAATCAATAGAAAAGGCGGTTTTAACTGTCTCAAATAGTGTTGATAATTTAAATGAAATGGAGGATACGGCAACTAAACCTGTAATTTATCTGTCAGATGATAGTAAAAATTTAGATTTGCTTTTTGATAGTATTCATAAGCATAATTTAGATAAGAAAGCAATTATAATAGGTGATAACAGAATTGATATCGATCGTTCTGAACCTATAAGTATTATCTTCACCGGTTCATTGAATATTGTCAATAGTAATATAATAGAAAGGGCTAAAAATATAGGTATTAATCATTTGTCTTTCATGCATGCTGTAGCTTATGATCTAGGAAGGATAACATCAAAATATATAGATACCAACTTTACCGAAGAACGATTTTTAGCAGCTATTAATGGTAAAACCCCATATACTGGTATATCAGGTAATGTCTACTTCATCGATTCAATAGCTCAAAGAGAGTATGATATAATTAAGAAAGAAGATGGTCTGTATAGTACCATAGCAAAAAGCGATAACAAATTATGACTTAGACGGGGTAAATCTATCAATTTATTGCGTAATTTATCTAAATGACATATAGTAATAAATGATAAAATAACTTACACAAGTATTTGATATAAAATATGGAAAAATTAATAACAAACATGGATCAACATGGCAGAATATTGATTCCATCAGAAATAAGAGAAAGGCTTAATATACAACCGGGTGATAAAGTTAATCTAGAAGTTTATGAAAATGAGGTAAAGATAATTAATGCTAACCAAATAATAGATGAGATGCATGCAATCTTTACAAAAAACCAAAATAATAGAAAAGATTCAGTGGTAGATGATTTTATAAATAGAAAGCATGAAGAATACCAAATAGAAGAAAATAGAAGTATAAAAAATGGCTAATAAAATAGTGTTTGATTCCTCTGCTCTTATAATAGACTTCTTTCGAAACTCGCGTATGCGCAAGGGTGTGAAGGAGACGCGGAACCTCGACCCGCAGCGTACTCTAATGTACGTGAGGATTCGAGTACCGCATCGACGTACAAATCACCAGCAGAAGTAGAGTTTCGAAAGAAGTCTAATGCTATTTGCAAAAGAACTTGGATATGAATCCATAAGGCAGCATATGAAATATGCAATAATCTCAAGTGTAAATATTGCGGAAGTATACAAATACTGTATTGAAGTACAAAATTTAACAGAAGACGACTGTAGAAACCTGATAAAGCTTTCCGGTATCAAAATTATAGATTTTTGTGAAGAACAAGCATATCGCTCTTGCTACCCAATCCTCCTGAATTTACTATAGTAAACTTCGGTGCAGAGTCTAAAAATATATAATATCTTTCTTGGTTATTTTTTTAGATATTGCTACTTTCGCAGGAATGACGTAGAAGATGCTTAAGTTAAGGTTAAATTTAATGATACAGTCTATAAAATATTCAAAAAAAACTCAGTCCAATTTTATCTTCAATTTGTTAACATTTTTGATAATCGCTAGCATCCTTATCTTTATTGCTTGGGGTTTAAAGCAGATGGCAGCACCAATAACTGTATTAGAGCAGCAACCAGTAACTCTAGAATATAGTAATCTTTTTCAGTATTCTCTCAGAACGCTTTTGAGGATGCTAATTGCAGTAATTGTTTCATTAATTTTTACTTTTATTTATGCCAGCCTAGCTGTTAAAAGCAAGAAATGTGAACAAATATTAATTCCGTTACTAGATATTCTTCAATCTCTTCCTATTCTTGGATATATTTCTTTTACAGTTACAGTTTTTTTAGCTCTTTTCCCGTCAAGTATTATGGGAGCTGAATGTGCAGCGATATTTGCCATTTTTACATCGCAAGTTTGGAACATGACATTTAGTTTTTATTATTCGCTTAAGAATATCCCACAAGAATTGCATGATGCAGCATATATTTTTAGAATGTCAAAATGGAGGCAATTTTGGCAGGTCAGCGTTCCATATGCAGTGCCAAGATTAGTTTGGAATATTGTAGTATCAATATCTAGTGGATGGTTTTTCGTAGTAGCTTCAGAGGTTATCACAGTTGGCAATACCCATATAACCTTGCCTAGAATAGGATCATATATTGCTTTAGCAATTACACAGAAAGATCTTTATGCAATTAGCTCAGCAATTATGTCAATGTCACTGGTGATTATATCATATGATCAATTGCTACTTAGACCTCTAGTGGCATGGTCTGATAGATTTCGTTATGAAATGAATGCAGGTAATAACGTGCCACATTCTTGGGCATTCAATTTATTTCAAAGAAGTTTGATTATTCACAAATTATTCTCCCCTATTGCTTATATTGCAAAATTTATACTTTATCTCCCCATACTTAATCGTTATAGCGAAATAAATTCAAGTTCATCAAATAATTTTTCCAATAATACTTCGTGGAGCGATTATTTATGGTATACTGTACTGGGCGGCATAGCATGTTTTTCGGTCTATTACATATATCATTTCTTGCATTACGATATTGGTTGGTCTGAGCTATTGAACGTATTTGTTTTAGCATCAATTACTATGTTACGTGTGGTAGTACTTATAATTCTTGCGGCAATTATATGGGTACCGATTGGTATATATGTTGGACTAAATCCTAAAGTAACAGCTATTGTACAACCATTAGCACAATTTTTTGCAGCTTTTCCAGCAAACTTATTATTTCCTATTGTCTTTATAATTATTACTCGTTACGATTTAAACCCTAATATTTGGCTTAGTCCTCTGATGATTATGGGAGCTCAATGGTATATATTATTTAATGTTATAGTAGGAGCATCTACTATTCCCAATGATCTTAAAGATGCCACAAGAATTTTTAAAGTCAGTGGTTGGAATTGGTGGTTCAAAGTCATGTTACCAGCAATTACCCCATATTTTATAACAGGAGCAATAACTGCATCAGGTGGGGCATGGAATGCTAGTATTGTGGCAGAAATTATTAATTTTGGCGATCGGAAAATAGCAGCAAGCGGTATTGGAAGTTATATAGCTGAAATGACAATAAAGGCTGACTTTAATAAAATAGTCTTAGGTATGGGAGTTATGGCTCTATTTGTGGTATTGTTTAATCGTTTATTTTGGCAACCGTTAAATGAGTATTCTATTAAAAGATTTCAGCTATAATTCTATGAATCTAGAATATCCGAAAATTCTTAAAAAAGTCTATTGCATTTAGCTGTAAAGTGATTATAATATAATGTTTCGTTTAGCTAGCCTCAATTCGATATAAGGATTATTAATTCTTTATAGAATTGGCTTGTTATAAGAAAAAATGCATTCTTGAAGCGGCTTATACGAATGCATTTTAATCTATTACCGCTAATAATCTTATTTTTATATTGTATAAAAATAAGATTATTAGCAAATTAATATTTAACAATCAGGTGTAGAACCGCTTCAAACCTGATTGTTTCTATATGTATCCCTGAATTCGATGTAACTAAGTTACATCGAATTCAGGTTAGCTAGGCTAGCAATACAATGAATAATAGAATAAACAATCCATCTACGATAGTAGTTGCAATGTCTGGTGGGGTTGATAGCTCAGTAGTGGCTGCTATGCTCCATGAACAAGGTCATAAAGTCATTGGTATAACTTTACAATTATATGATCACGGTATAGCTACCAAGAAAAAAAATGCCTGTTGTGCTGGGCAGGACATTTACGATGCAAGAATGGTAGCAGATAAGTTGAACATTCCTCATTATATCTTAGACTATGAGTCTAAATTTAAAGAATCAGTAATTGATGACTTTGCTGATAGTTATATTAAAGGCGAAACACCGCTACCATGCGTAAAATGCAATCAGTCGGTTAAATTTAAAGATCTGCTAAAAGTAGCAAAAGATTTAGGGGCTGACTGTCTTGCTACTGGTCATTACGTTCGAAAAATCGAAGGTATAGGTGGGGCAGAATTACATACTGGTATTGATGCTGGAAAAGACCAAAGTTATTTTTTGTTTGCAACTACTTTGGAACAATTAAATTATCTATCTTTTCCTTTGGGAGGATTGAGCAAAGAGCAAACAAGAGATTTTGCTAGCAAATTTAATCTAAGCGTTGCCGATAAACCTGATAGTCAAGATATTTGTTTTGTACCGGATGGCGACTATAGGAAGGTAATTAGTGGTATACGAAAAAATGCTAATGAGCAAGGTAAAATAATTCATGTAGATGGCTTTGAACTTGGGACACATAATGGTATAATAAATTATACTGTAGGTCAACGTCGTGGTCTTGGCATAGCCTTTCAGACACCACTTTATGTAGTAAGAATTGATCCTACTACAAAGATTGTATATGTTGGTCCAGATTCGGCTTTAGACTCAACCGAATTTACTATTAAGGATGTTAATTGGCTTGGTAAAAAAATGACCGAACAAGAAGAAATTGATGTAAAAGTTAAGATTCGTTCGACTCGACCTGCTACCTTTGCCAAGATTAGTAAAATAAGTAATACAGAAATTAGAGTAAAGTTAATGTATGCAGAAAAATCTGTAACTCCTGGTCAAGCTTGTGTCATATATGATAATGATCGAGTCCTTGGAGGGGGATGGATTACTAGAGAGATTGTATAGATCCAATTTCAAAAAAGTCTATTTTTATAAAATAACCTCAACTATTGATGTAATAAATTAATATAGGCTCAAGTAATCATCGCCATTAGGGTGATGTCCACAACTGTCGAAAATTCAACAAACGTCATTGCGATGAGCGTTGTTAGTCCTAAACCGTCATTGCGATGAGTGCGGCAATCCATGAAGCTTGTCATATGGATTGCTTCGTTGACCTACGGTCTCCTCGCAATGACGTTTGTTGAACTTTCGACAGTTGTGGGGTGACATCGTTTTTACTACTGATAGTCTAGTGATACGATAGTAGTATAGTATTAGATTAATACACCCTTCTAGGGTTTTCTATTATTAAAATTGGAGGAATTAATGAGCTTTTTAACAAGAAAAAGTTTTGAATCAATAAAAGAACTAGGTAAGACTAGTGGTCTTAATAAAACTCTAGGAGCATTTGACTTAGTACTACTAGGGCTTGGTGCTATAATAGGCACAGGTGTATTTGTCACTACTGGTATAGTTGCTGCCAAATATTCTGGACCGGCTGTTACGTTATCATATGCTATTGCAGGTGTAACCTGTATTTTCGTTGCTCTTGCTTATACAGAACTTGCTACAATGTTACCTACTTCTGGTAGTGTGTATACTTATGCTTACGTAGCTTTTGGAGAAGTATTTGCTTGGTTAATTGGTAGTGTTATTATACTAGAACTTGGTTTTGCTGCTGGTACTGTTGCGGCCGGTTGGTCCGGATATGCTCAGGCAATATTGTCAGCAGGCGGAATATATTTACCTAAGGCTTTAACTGCTGTACCTGCCAATGGTGGTATAATAAATTTACCAGCTTTTCTTATCGTAGTATTTATCTCTTTTATTTTATATTTAGGAACAAAAGATAGTAAAAAGCTAAATGCTCTATTGGTATTTGTAAAAATGGCAGCTATATTTGCTTTTATCATATATGCTGCACCACATTTTAATGCTACGAATTGGCAGAATTTTTTACCTTTCGGCTTTAGTAATATGCTAGTTGGAGCATCTATTCTATTTTTTGCTATGACAGGTTTTGGTACGATAGCTGCTACAGCTGAAGAATGTAAAAACCCCAACCGTGATTTAATGATTGGCATTATTGGGTCACTGGTAATTTCAACAATAGTATATGTTATAATAGCTGGATTGGCTACTAGCATAGCCTCTTTTGATCAACTTAATAATGATCAACCACTTGCTTATGCACTAAGCCTAAATAACAGTAATGTTGGTTCGGCAATTGTTGCTACTGGTGCTGTTGCTGGTATGACTACAGTACTAATGATGAATATTTATGGTACGTCTCGTATCTTTTATGTAATTGCCCGAGATGGGTTACTACCTAAAAGTTTTGCCAAACTACATACTAAATATGATAGTCCTTATATTACTATCTTACTATTTTCTGCCCTTGCTGCTATATTAGGGGGATTTTGTCCAACGGAAATCCTTATACAGCTATCATCTATGGGAGCTTTAATAGATTACACGGCAGTTGCTATAATAGTTATGTTGTTTAGAATAAAAATGCCGGATGCAACAAGACCGTTTAAATGTCCTGCTGCTTTTATCATTATCCCATTTGTTTTAGTAGCTTGTCTATACTTACTAGTTATACAAATAGTTGATGGTGAGTTTAATTTAATGACTGCGGGGAAAGTACTAATATACTGGTTTGTGGCAATGTTTGTCCTATATATTTTTAGGTCATTTTTCATAAAACGAGAGGTCTAATTTGTATGAGTGATAAATTACAATCTTTACGTGGTATGAAAGACCTACTACCTGAGGATTACCTAATTCACGATTACATAATAAACACAGCCAAACATATAGGTGGGCTTTATGGTTATCAAGCCATAAGTACACCTATAATTGAATATACTAAAGTCTTTGATCGTACACTTGGAGAGACTTCTGATGTAATAAGTAAGGAAATATATAGTTTTCTTGATAAAAGTGGTAATCATATCTCTCTTAGACCGGAGTTTACGGCTGGCATTATCAGGGCTTTTATCTCTAATAACTTGCAACAAACATTACCTATTAAATTTTTTTCAAGCGGTCCAGTGTTTCGTTACGACCGACCACAAGCTGGAAGACAAAGGCAGTTCCATCAAATAAATTTTGAGTATATTGGGGGAGAAGGACCTAGCACCGATGCTGAAACTATCAAGCTTGCATTAGATATTCTTCGGACTTTAGAGATAGATAAAGATACAACTTTAGAAATAAACTCACTGGGTTGTACTGCAACTCTTGCTGTTTACCAACAACAGTTGGTAGAATATTTCAATGATTATAAGTCAGAATTATCAGAAGATAGCCAAAAGCGGCTTATCAAGAATCCAATGCGTATATTAGATTCGAAAGATGAAAATGATAAAAAAATAGTTGCAAATAGTCCACTAATATCTCAATATTATAGCAGTGATGCTACAAAATATTTTGACGATTTACTAAAATACTTAGATTTACTCAATATAAAATATATCATTAATCCAAGACTAGTAAGGGGACTTGACTATTATTGTCATACAGCTTTTGAGTTTACTACTAGCAACCTTGCTAGTCAGTCGACAGTTCTTGCTGGTGGTCGTTATGATGGCTTAAGCAAACTTATGGGAGGTCCTGAAGTAAAAGCCATTGGCTTTGCTGCTGGAATTGAACGCCTTAGCCTAATGAGAGAGTACCACATATCTAAACCTAGACCAGTATTTGTCTTTCCCATTAGCGACAATAATTTAGAATATTGCTTAATTTTAACAAATCAATTGCGTCAAAAAAATATTTCTGTTACCTTAGATAATAACGGCAAAATAGCTAAAAGAATAATACGAGCTAATCTACAAAAGGCTAAATATGCTATTTTTGTTGGTGATAATGAACAAATGAGTAATAATTTAAAATTAAAAGATCTTGATAAACAACAAGAATATCTATTGCAATTTGAACAAATTATAGAATTATTAACTCACCTTACGCATAACCCCCATGGCAATTTAAAAGTCATAGGAAAAACAGCCTAGCGTCTATTAGCGAGGAGCTGCGTCGCAGCGACGAAGCAATCTAAGAATGTGGATTGCCACGACACTCACGTGGTCTCGCTAATAGACGTCTTGCAATTTTTAAATGCTATATGTAAGGTGAATTATTAGTTAATGTAAACAAATTATAATTATATATGAGCAAATTTGTACGAGCAGATGGTAGGGTTATATATACTCAGACCAGTCTAACTAAACAACAAAAAGAAGCTATTGGATTACTCTCAATTGGCACGTTCTTAGAGTATTTTGACCTGATGCTTTATGTTCATATGGCTGTACTTCTTAATGAGCTTTTTTTTCCGAAATATGATCCTCACACTACTTCTCTTCTTTCTGCCATCGCTTTTTGTTCTACATTTGTTGCTCG
This sequence comes from Candidatus Tisiphia endosymbiont of Myopa tessellatipennis, assembly GCF_964031105.1. Classification (NCBI taxonomy): domain Bacteria; kingdom Pseudomonadati; phylum Pseudomonadota; class Alphaproteobacteria; order Rickettsiales; family Rickettsiaceae; genus Candidatus Tisiphia; species Candidatus Tisiphia endosymbiont of Myopa tessellatipennis. The sequence continues at coordinate 1,087,783 of NZ_OZ035005.1, forward strand.
ACCAGTTGGAGCCTTGTTATTTGGCTGGATAGGTGATAATATAGGTCGTAAATCCACTGTTATCATAACAACTTCTATGATGGCTATTTCTTGCGTTGTTATGGCTAATTTACCCACTTATGCACAAATTGGCGTCACTGCTGCTTGGTTAGTTACTATATGTCGTATCGTTCAGGGCATATCTTCTATGGGGGAAGTAATAGGAGCAGAACTCTATGTTACTGAAATAACGAAACCTCCTGTGCAATATCCAGCTGTTTCGTTAATTGGAATTTCCAGTAGCTTAGGTGGAATGTTTGCTTTAGCTATTGCCTATTTGGTTACTAGAAATGGTTTTAATTGGCGTATTGCTTTTTGGGTTGGGGCTGGCATTGCCTTAGTGGGTGTTGTAGCTAGGACGAATCTTAGGGAAACCCCAGAATTTGTCGATGCTAAACGTTATTTAAAAAGAATTTTAGATAATGTTTCAAATAAGGTGAGCATAGATAAAAAACATGTGGAAAGTCATCCAATTTATAATGAAAAATCTAACCCAAAAACATTGTTGACTTTGTTTATGATGAATTGTACACGACCATTTTGCTTTTACTTTACTTATATTTATTGTGGTAATATCCTTAAAAATTCCTTTGGTTATAGTGCTGAGCAAATTATTCATCAAAATTTTACCGTCTCTATAATACAATTATTAGGTATATGCTTGCTGGCATATTTAAGCTATATTATTTATCCTTTAAAAATCCTTAAAGTAATAACATATATGTTTCTTATTTTCATATTGTTTCTCCCATATTTATTGAATAATATTAGAAATCCTTTTGACTTATTTTTAATCCAATCATTTACTATGTTCTTTGTTATTGCCCCTGTCGCAGCAATTACTTATAAGCATTTTCCTATCTTTAAACGCTTTACCTCCGTTAGTTTTATATTTGCTTTATCACGTGCCTTAATGTATGTTATTACTTCTTTTGGGGCTGTTTATTTGGTAGAATATTTAGGTAATTGGGGATTATTAATAATATTACTTCCAACAACTATAGGGTTTATAGTTGGTCTATATCATTTTGAAAAATTGGAGAAAGAAGCTGGGAATTATCCACAAAAGTCTGATATAGATTATGTTGGACGCACTGTGGTATAGATAAATTTTGATAACATAATGCAACTAAATTTTGTGGTATTGCTGGTATTTTTAAATGCATAGCAACAATTATAAACTCTTCCATAGTTTCCTTGATGATTTTTTTCATTTTCTCTAGCGATTTAGCTCCTAGAGTCTGTAAGTTATGCTTTCTATCAAATAATTTAATCAATGCTACATCATATTTTTTTTGTCTATATAACGATTCCATAATTTCCGCCGAGCTAATCTTCCCGTGAGGCTTGTTCCTGCTTAAGTCTTCTACTTGACTAGCAACCTGCTCTCCAAAAATATAGGCAATCATTTTTTCGGTAAGTGTAGTGTCTTCGATGGTGTCGTGTAATATGCTGGTAACAATAATGTCAGTGCGGAAAAGATAATCAGAGATCATATACGCCACCTCTATTGGGTGAGAGTAATAAGGCTCGCCTGACTGCCTCATTTGGCTGCCATGATATTTCTTGGCATAATAAATAGCCTTTATAACCTCATCAATATCTATTGGTCTATTTACTTCCTCATTCATCTTACGTAATTTGTCCAGTAACCTAGTAGCATATTGACAAGGTGCATACTTTGAGTTGTCCCAATAATTACTATCTTCCATAAAAACCATAATATTTTAAATCACTATACAAGTTAAACTAAAAATTAGAATATTACTAGGAGTTTATTGTATTTTTTTGAAAAAGATAAATATTTATACCAATTTCCAAAATTACTAATAAAAATTTTTATATTGACCTGCCTATAGATAATTATATAATCCACGCTTTCAATAAGTATAAAATTATAATGAATAAATTACCGAAAATATTATCTATAATATATATATATTCATTATTTTTTGCCAATGCTCAGGCAGAAGAGATTAATGCTGATCAGAGATTTTTTTATATTGGGACGGAAGCTGGAATAGTAGAGCCGGTGGTGAAAAAATTTCGCCATAATTCCGGCACTGGTTTTACCTTAAAAAGGTCTAAGATGTATAGTGGTAAGATTGGTTATAGCTTCTATCCGCAAATGGCAATTGAGCTTTCGGTAACACACCAACCAAAATACCGACTACATTATGTTTTACCACAAAAAGAACTAGCTCCCTCTCTAATTATACCACAAACTCTAGGGATCACTAAGGTAATTTCCAATATATATATGATTAATTTAGTATATGATCTCGATAAAGTGCAGGAAATAACTCCTTTTGTTATATTAGGTGCTGGGGTGGCACGGGTAAAAGTTAGCTCTGCTTCTTCTCATTGGGATTTAATGAATGTAGAGTATTTTAGAATTAAAACAACTCGTAGTAATTGTTTTGCTTGGCAAGTGGGTCTTGGATTTTCTAAGGAGTTATCTAGCAATTTTAGCATTGATGCAGCAGTAAAATTACAAGCTGCTCATTCAATAAAGATTAACTATGCTACTTTGGATATGAAAACCCAGCAATTTATACCAGCCACTCCTATTAAAAAAACCATAGGGGTTGGAGAATTTGGTATAGGATTTACTTATAAGTTACCAATTTAATGCAAGAAGACTATTAGTGTATTGAATTTTTTAGTGTATACTAGTAAAAATTTAAAGAATTGACAACAAAATACGGTGTTATCCGTGTTTTGTTTTACGTTATGGAGAATATATGACCACTAATTTAGAACTCACCTCAGCACCTCATAATACATACGATGAAGTGCCTTACGAAAGTTATCCGTACGCCTTAACCAATCCATATCACCTACGGACGCTTGCTGTTTTATTTGGGATGAAACCAACAGCAATTGAAACTGCACGAGTTCTAGAGCTAGGATGTGCTGCAGGCGGGAATTTAATACCTCATGCTGTTAATTATCCTAAAGCACATTTTGTTGGAGTTGATCTATCTAAAGTGCAAATAGATGAGGCTAATAAACATAAAGAAGGATTAGCTCTTAAAAATATAGAATTCCGACATTGTTCTATTACAGATATTGATGAATCATTTGGTAAATTTGATTACATAATTACTCATGGAGTAATCTCTTGGGTACCAAAATTTGTTCAGGATAAGATTTTTGAAGTAAGTAGTAAAAATTTATCAGAGAATGGAATCGCGTATATTAGTTATAATACACTACCTGGTTGGAATATGGTTCGTACCATAAGAGATATGATGCTTTATCACTCAAATACATTTAATAACATTCAAGATAAAATTGCTCAATCTAGATTGTTACTTGAATTTGTTAAGGATAGCTTAGAAACTTCCGACTCTCCTTATGCTCAAGTGTTAAAATCTGAAGCCAGTTTGCTTGCCAAACAAAATGATCATTATTTGCGTCATGACCATCTAGAAGAAGATAATGTACAATATTATTTTCATGAATTTATGGATGAGGCTAAAAAAAATAATCTACAATATCTGTCTGATTGTAGTATAGCTAGCGTGTATTTAGGAAATATGCCGGCAAAAGTGGTGGAGAAATTACAAGCAATAAATGATATTGTTAGAACCGAACAATATATGGATTTCATTACCAATCGTCGATTTAGATCAACCTTACTTTGCCATAATAGTGTTAAATTAAATAGATCTATCAATAATGAGGATATTAATAAATTTAATATGACATTTAATATAGTACCAGAAAAGCCTCTTGTTGATATAGATCTTAATTCACTTGAAACAGAGAAGTTTTTTTATAATGGTAATAAGGATAGTAGTTTATCAACATCTTCTCCTTATATGAAAGCAATACTCTATACTTTCTCTGAGAATATCAATAACCCAATGAGTTTTGATAAAATTGCCGTGAGTAGCAATAAAAAATTACATGGAACAAAATTGAATGAAATAAAGGCTGAGTTCTTAGCTAATGCCATGAAATTAGTATTGCAAGGATATATTAATATAACGTTACAGGTAACTCGAAAAGAAGTAGATATTAATAAACCTAAAACATCAAAGCTTATTGCATATCAGGTAGCTCATACACCCAATATGTGGGTGACAAACCAAAGACATGAGGTGGTAGCTATTAACCTTTTTGAAAAATTTGCTCTGCAATATATGGACGGTAAGCATGATAATAAGCAAATAATTGAATCTGTCATGCAGCATGTTAATTCTGGTGAGATGACATTAAGCCGTGACGGTAAAAAAATAGAGAATATTGATGAAGTCAGTAAAGAATTAGAAACATTCTTGCAACCTACACTAACTAGATTCGTGACTAATGCTCTGCTGATTTAAAGATAAGATATACTCTAAAACAGAAAATCAAGAATTGCGTCGTACCCCAATTTGGGATAAGAATTAGTTCATTCTTATCCTGAATGGGCTTTAATATTAGTAAATACACCTTCTCTACACGTCTATTAGCGAGAAGACCGTAAGGTCACGAAGCAATTATAAGTTAAAAGTATGATATAATAGATATTGAAGTCAATGTAAATAATGATTTATACTGACTTATAAGGGGGTATTACAGCGATAGTCATTAATAATATAAATGACTATCGCTGTGCAGGCGTGAGCGACCGTGAAGCAATTGGTTTTAAGATCGTATAGATCCTAGTACTCTAGCCCAAATCCCCGAGACGTTTGAATAGTTGATTGGGATGCCTTTGCACGCCCGCTTACAATCGTAAACATTAAAAGTCTTCGAGGTATTATGCTATTATACAATAATTTTACCGGTCTTGATATAGGAAAATTCAATTTTGTTGTTGCTATTCATGGAAAAAAAGAAACTAAAGAATATAATAACAACTCTAATGGAATAGCTGATTTTATCAAGGATTACAAAAAAGAGATTAGTTCTGCATTGTGTGTTTTAGAAACTACTGGTGGATATGAAATAGAACTATTACTAACGCTTTGCAATCAGGGTTTTGCTGTACATAGAGCCAATACTCGTAAAGTTAAAAACTTTATTAGGTCTTTTGGTAATGCAGCTAAAACTGACAGTCTTGACGCTAAAGCTCTAGCACTTTATGGTTTTGAACGATCAGAAAGATTAGAGCTATTTATAAGTACAATCTAAGCAAGCTTTAAACTTGTATGAATTAGTAGGACGTAGGAACGATCTTAAACAAATGTTAATTGCAGAAAAAAATAGGTTTCAGTCCCCGAGAGCTGATTTAATCAAGTCTAGTTGCGTTAAAATGATCGAAGTACTAGAAGAGCAAATTGCATCTATTACTAAAGAAATAGACGACTTAATAGCAAAAGATAAACTCTTGTTAATAGCAAAAGATAAACTCTTGCAGGCTAAGAAAGAGACTCTGCAAACTATTAGTGGTATAGGCACAGTAGTATCTAATGAGCTTATAGCTTTGTTACCTGAACTTGGTACATTAGACTTCTTTCGAAACTCTACTTCTGCTGGTGATTTGTACGTCGATGCGGTACTCGAATCCTCACGTACATTAGAGTACGCTGCGGTTCTGCGTTCCGCGTCTCCTTCAAATCCCTCAGCATAAGCGAGTTTCGAAAGAAGTCTATTGAACCGCAAACAAATAGCATCATTAGTAGGTGTTGCACCAATATCTAATGATAGCGGTAGATATAGCGGATATAGACATACAGGACATGGTCGAAATTTTGTTAGACCTATGTTGTTTGTAGCTGCTATGGCTGCTAGAAATTCTAACTCTGAACTGAAGGTATTTTATGAAAAATTGATCAATAGAGGAAAAAAGAAAATGGTGGCGATGGTAGCATTAATGCGTAAAATCATTGTGATTGCAAACGCTAAGTTACGTGATTTAACTAGCTCTGCACAAGCAATAAAAATTTAAACCAAATTTATTTAAATTTTTATTGCGAACATAGTTGATCTAATGAATGTGGATTGCTACTACACTCACGTGGTCTCGCTAATAGACGTCTTGTACTTTTCTACAATAGACTTCTTTCGAAACTCGCTTATGCTGAGGGATTTGAAGGAGACGCGGAACGCAGAACCGCAGCGTACTCTAATGTATGTGAGGATTCGAGTACCGCATCGACGTACAAATCACCAGCAGAAGTAGAGTTTCGAAAGAAGTCTAATTTTTAAATGCTATACGTAAGGTGAATGGTTAATTATCATTTTCTTGCATTTTTTTATGATATAAAGTACCAAAATCAATCGGGTCAATCATCAATGGTTGGAAACCACCATCCTGAGTGACATCAGCAATAATTTTTCTAGCAAATGGGAAAATCATTGCTGGACAATGAATTGCTAGTATTATTTGGTGTTGATCTTCCTCTATATTAATTAAATTAAAAACCCCTGCATATTTTAAGTCCACTATAAATAGTCTATGCTTTTCACTCATTGCTTTAGCTTCTATACTTAATTCTACCTCATAAAAATTCTCTTCAGGTAAATTAGAAATATTGAGGTCTAGGAATAAGTCAATTTGTGGATTACGTTCCAAAGATACTAAAGATCTCGGAGCGTCTGGATTTTCAAAAGACAAATCCTTTATGTATTGTGCATTAACAGCGATATGAGGCATTTCTTTTTGGTTAGTATCTTTCATAATAATATAGTCCTTTTTTACATTTTAAATTTTAAGTTATTGGAAGGGTAACACCTTTTTGTTTCATATATTTCCCATAACGATCGGCATAAGATATATTACAAGTTTGATCACCTTTTAAAAACAAAAATTGACATGCTCCTTCATTAGCATAAATTCTTGCTGGCAGTGGGGTAGTATTGGAAAACTCTAATGTTACATGCCCTTCCCATTCCGGTTCTAACGGCGTTACGTTAACAATTATACCACATCTTGCATAGGTTGATTTGCCAACACAGATAACTAGCACATCTCTTGGAATTTTAAAATACTCAATTGTTCTTGCTAAGGCAAAACTGTTTGGTGGAATAACACAAACATCAACCTCTCTGTCTACTAAACTATATTCATCAAAATTTTTTGGATCAACTATTGCCGAATTAATATTAGTAAATATTTTAAATTCCTTCGAGACTCTTGCATCATAACCGTATGAAGATAAACCATAAGAAATAATTCTCTCTGAATTATTCAATCTAACCTGCGTATCAGTAAAAGGTGCAATCATATCGTGTTCTATACACATTTTTCTTATCCAATTATCAGACATAATGGTCATATATAATTACACATACTATGTTTAAATTACCGAATATAAATGATATAGTTAAAAATTAAAAGTACTAAAACTTTAATTAGCAGGGCAGCCTCATTAAAATATTTATATATTCTTCTGCTTTAAATAATTAGTTTCGCAAAACTGTAGGAGATTCGCGTATATACTCAAATGATTTGAAGAATTGAATTTGAAAATGAATGGTGAGCATGCGAATCCATGACATTTTCAAAAAACAATTCGTAGGAGCAGAAGAGTATACTCGGATGATCTAAAGAATGGGAACAACAAACAAGGAATGCTTTGCCAGCGTAGGATGACATCTAGACTATTACCGATACTAGAGTTAACGATAGCTGGCATATAAGGCAAATATCCATTACATTATAAGAACGACTAACTACTTTGTTTTTACTTCTACTTGAACAACTTTCTGAAGCCCATTATCGAAATATAAGAATAAATCAAAGTTATCACCAACTTTTAGTATAGTTTTTAGATCCAAGAGCATAATATGCATACCACCCGGTTGTAAAATAGCACTACTTTTAGCTGGGATGACTAGCTTATCGAGTTTTACCATTTTACTAACCCCTTTTTCATCAACAAAACTTTTATGTAATTCAACCTTGTTAGCTATATCTGAAGAAACATTTACCAAATTGTAATCGAGGTCAGAGTCATTAAAAATCTCAAAATATATTGCAGAATTATTATTTTTGCTAGCAGTAGCAGAAGGTCTTGCCCAAGCATTTAGTATTGTAACAGGTGCAGTTAATGCAGTAGGAGCTGATGCTTCTAATGATGCTGCTGGATTGTTATTACTTGGTGTGGTAGTTGCAAAACATATTGATAGACTAAAATATAAAGTAACAGCAATGAAGGTTACTATGTTCTTAAGTAGCATATTATTACCATAAATTAAATTAATTACACAATCGATTCACTTAATTATATAACATATTATACATACACTAAGTATATTTTGCAAAAAAATAATATATTTATAGTGTATAATGCTAACTTTGGCTTACTTTAACAAATCTTTGTTTAAAAGAATCCCAATGATAGTGAACATTTACTGTTTTAATTTCTGTAACTGTAATATCTCCATTAGGTAACTGGGCAACATCAAAGCCTTTTTGTATAGATTCGGTAATTAGAGTCGCTGATTGACAAATATACCTAACATTAAAAAAGGGATTATTATCAGTATCTAATGAGCTTGTAGTGTTCTTAGTTGGGGTATTCAAAATAGGTGCGTTTTTTTCTTTCATTCTAAACAACTTCAGATATTCTGTACGTTTTTATAACAGTTTAGTAATAAGGTGGCAAGAGTTTGTTGTTAGATTAATTTAGGTTATTTAGTCTAATTAGTTTTTTTTGTAATGAGGTGTGTGCTGTGTTAGAAGGTTTTGATTTTTCAAAGTCTGCAATAAGGTTATTTTTCTATTTTTTAAAGAAAAGAAGAATTAAACTAACTATTTTAGGGGTGTTATGCATAATACGGGGAATGATACCAGCTATTGATAGTGTGTTGCTACAAAAAATTATAAATTTGATTGAGTCTTTTTCTAATGAAACAGTTAAAGACCTACCTTCCTCCATGTTGTTTTGGGCAATAATATATGCATTTTGGTGGGTATGTGTAAATACTATGTGGCGAATTTATGATTATATTTATCTAAAAACCATGCCATATATCAAAGCTCAGATATTAGACGAAATGTATAATTACACTCAGTATCATAATCATAGATTTTTTCAAGAAAACCTTACTGGTCATATTACCAATCGTATTACTGAAGGGGCTAGATCTTTTGAAATGGTTTTGTCTTCATTTGGAGAGAAAATTCTATACAAACTAGCTATAATTGTTTTTGCTCTTGGAACAATGTACTGGGTACATCAAATATTTGCTACTATATTCCTTATACATATTTGTGTTTTTGTAGGGACTAGCGTTATCTGTTCAAGTACAATAAACAAATATTCAGTAAATTATGCACGAAGCAAATCAATAGTTGCTGGCAGTATTGTTGATGCAATTGCAAATATTGGTGCAATACGGATGTTTACTTCTCATAAATTTGAACGTCAGAATCTAGAAGTAAGGATAGATGATGCTGTAGTTAATGAACAAATTATGCAACTCTTTATGTTTAAGCTACGTATTGTACTAGGCATAGCTTGTTCTATAATGATTTTTATAATGGTTTATTATCTAGCTCAACTTCGTAGTCAAATGCAAATAACTATAGGAGATTGCGTGTTGATACTTACTTTATCTATAACGGTTAGTAGTGAAATTTGGGATCTAACGCAGGAAGTAGGAGATATGTTCGAAGAGTTTGGTTCTTTTAATCAAAGTGTATCATTAATGAAACCTCATATTATAGAAGATATTGAGAATGCCCATCTTCTAAAGGTTACAAAAGGTGAGATAATATTTAAAAATGTTAGTTTTAAATATTATCATAATAATAATTTATTTGAGAATAAATCCGTTACAATTTTGAGTCAACAAAGGGTCGGATTAGTAGGGTTTTCTGGTTCAGGAAAAACAACTTTTATTAATCTTATTACACGGTTGCACGATATAGACCAAGGAGAAATTCTAATTGATGGGCAAAATATTAGATATGTAACTCAAGACTCTTTACGAGAAAATATTAGTATAATACCGCAAGAACCAATCCTATTTCATAGGACAGTCATGGATAATATTAGATATGGAAAAAAAGATGCTAGCTTAGAAGAGATAATAGAGGCAGCAAAACTAGCTCATATACATGAATTTATTGAGAGCCTAACAGAAGGATACCAAAGCTTATGTGGTGAAAGGGGTAATAACTTGTCAGGTGGTCAGAGGCAGAGAATAATAATAGCACGGGCAATATTAAAGAATGCTCCAATATTAATTCTTGATGAAGCAACAAGTAGTCTAGATAGTAAGACTGAGGAGTTGATACAAGATTCTCTATATTACTTAATGGAAAATAAAACTGTATTAGTTATAGCTCATAGATTATCAACTTTGTTGAATATGGATAGAATTTTGGTTTTTAATGAAGGTAGCATAGTTGAAGATGGACAACATGAGGAATTACTAAAAAACAGTAAATTGTACAAAAAACTATGGAAATCACAAGTAAAAGGCTTAATAATTTAAAGAAATTGCTGATTATTTCACCTTACGTATAGCATTTAAAAATTGTAGAAAAGTACAAGACGTCTATTAGCGAGACCACGTGAGTGTAGTAGCAATCCACATTCATTAGATCAACTATGTTCGCAATAAAAATTTAAATAAATTTGGTTTAAATTTTTATTGCTTGTGCAGAGCTAGTTAAATCACGTAACTTAGCGTTTGCAATCACAATGATTTTACGCATTAATGCTACCATCGCCACCATTTTCTTTTTTCCTCTATTGATCAATTTTTCATAAAATACCTTCAGTTCAGAGTTAGAATTTCTAGCAGCCATAGCAGCTACAAACAACATAGGTCTAACAAAATTTCGACCATGTCCTGTATGTCTATATCCGCTATATCTACCGCTATCATTAGATATTGGTGCAACACCTACTAATGATGCTATTTGTTTGCGGTTCAATAGACTTCTTTCGAAACTCGCTTATGCTGAGGGATTTGAAGGAGACGCGGAACGCAGAACCGCAGCGTACTCTAATGTACGTGAGGATTCGAGTACCGCATCGACGTACAAATCACCAGCAGAAGTAGAGTTTCGAAAGAAGTCTAATGTACCAAGTTCAGGTAACAAAGCTATAAGCTCATTAGATACTACTGTGCCTATACCACTAATAGTTTGCAGAGTCTCTTTCTTAGCTTGCAAGAGCTTATCTTTTGCTATTAAGTCATCTATTTCTTTAGTAATAGATGCAATTTGCTCTTCTAGTACTTCGATCATTTTAACACAACTAGACTTGATTAAATCAGCTCTCGGGGACTGAAACCTATTTTTTTCTGCAATCAACATTTGTTTAAGATCGTTCCTACGTCCTACTAATTCATACAAGTTTAAAGCTTGCTTAGATTGTACTTTAAATAGCTCTAATCTTTCTGATCGTTCAAAACCATAAAGTGCTAGAGCTTTAGCGTCAAGACTGTCAGTTTTAGCTGCATTACCAAAAGACCTAATAAAGTTTTTAACTTTACGAGTATTGGCTCTATGTACAGCAAAACCCTGATTGCAAAGCGTTAGTAATAGTTCCATTTCATATCCACCAGTAGTTTCTAAAACACACAATGCAGAACTAATCTCTTTTTTGTAATCCTTGATAAAATCAGCTATTCCATTAGAGTTGTTATTATATTCTTTAGTTTCTTTTTTTCCATGAATAGCAACAACAAAATTGAATTTTCCTATATCAAGACCGATAAAATTATTGTATAATAGCATAATACCTCGAAGACTTTTAATGTTTACGATTGTAAGCGGGCGTGCAAAGGCATCCCAATCAACTATTCAAACGTCTCGGGGATTTGGGCTAGAGTACCAGGATCTATACGATCTTAAAACCAATTGCTTCACGGTCGCTCACGCCTGCACAGCGATAGTCATTTAGTATTATTAATGACTATCGCTGTAATACCCCCTTATAAGTCAGTATAAATCATTATTTACATTGACTTCAATATCTATTATATCATACTTTTAACTTACAATTGCTTCGTCGTCGCAAAGCAGCTCTTCGCTAATAGGTGCTAGGCTGTTTTTCCTATGACTTTTAAATTGCCATGGGGGTTATGTGTAAGGTAAGTTAACCATAAAATTATCGAAACAATCAGATGCAGAGCCGTCTCAAATCTGATTGTTTCGATAATTTCACCGAATTTGGGATAAGAATTGACAGATTCTTATCCCAAATTCGCGTTACTTGGATATTATTTTGATAAAATTACTTGCTCTTATAGAGATAAAATGAGAACATAGATGTGTAATAAAGAATAATAAATTAATAATTATAGAAAAGTTAATGGGAGAAATATCATGAGGGTACTGTTAGTAGAAGATAATAGTGATATAGCTAGTTCTATTGAATTAACGTTAGCTTCAGAAGGAATTATTTGTGAGGTGGTGGAGTTTGGTACAGAAGGAATAGAAATAGCTAAAATTTATAATTATGATTTAATTATTTTAGACCTGATGCTGCCAGATATTAGTGGGTTTGAAGTCCTACTGAGATTACGTTCTGCTAAAGTAAAAACACCTATACTGATTTTATCAGGTATTACTACAGTTGATCAAAAAATTAAAGGACTTACGTGTGGGGCAGATGATTATATCACAAAACCATTTAACCGCGAAGAGTTAATTGCTCGTATTTATGCAATTGTTCGTCGTTCTAAAGGACATTCTGAGTCAGTGGTTAGGTTTGACAAGGTAAGTATTCATCTTGATACTAGAATTGTAGAAGTTGATGGAACAAGGGTTCATTTAACGAATAAGGAATATGCTATTTTAGAATTATTAGTCTTACGTAGGGGAACAGTACTGAATAAGGAGATGTTCTTAGACCATCTTTATAGTAGTGTTGATGAGCCGGAGATTAAAATTATAGACGTATTTGTATGCAAATTACGTAAGAAATTAGCTGATGCTGCTGGTGGTACAAACTACATTGATACAGTATGGGGACGTGGTTATATGTTGAAAGAATATGATGAACAAGAAACACTATTGCATCATTTTCAAGGAGAAGTTATTGAACCATCAGAATCAGAGATGGAAGATAACAAAGAGTCGTGATATAAAATAAAGGATCATGATTTTGATATTCGTCTATCAACTCTCCATTTACGAGCAGTATAACAGAAGCTTAATTTAATAAGATAGAGCATTATGATACCTAGCAAGATAGAATTAACTGGTAAAGTCTATATTAAATATGTTGATCCTATACCAGCCCCAAATGTTGGGGATGTTAAGCTTTTATTAAATGATGATGCATTGAGTCTTAACAAAGGAGATTATGATAACTTAAAGTCAAGTGGTTATATTAAAGCAAAAATTTTTGATGGACTTGTTTGGCAAAATATTAATATAAGTGAGTTATGTCTTGAGAAAGAACATAAATTTACTAAAAAACAAAAATCTATTGACTCAGTCTTACTGTGCCGAAGTATAATTGAAAGACATCGGGGAGTCACGTTGCACCGAACTTATAGAGGACATTTTACTACTCAAGAATAGACTTCATAAACAGGGGACTAATAAATGGAAACAAATGATAAAAAACCAAAGGACTCTAGAAAATTGGCAGACCAAATTAAGGATGCATTAGTAGGCATCACTGATGATGAACTTGGATCTGATGAGGCGATGGAAATTTTCAATGAGTTAAGTAACAACGATGCTTTCGAACAGGAAATAGAACAAATATTGGCTTGTCTTAACGAGCAAACAATGGATCTAACAAAATTACAGACACAGATTATCCTATTAATAAAAAAATATTTAGGTAAACTTGCACACAAGAAATTAGGAAAATTAGGTGTTAAAATTGATGAGAACCTTGTTAGTAAGAATGTTGCTGAAGTAAGTAATTACTTAATGCAACAACATTCACAATTGGTAAAAGAAGCTAACCGAGGTTTGATAAAATCAAAAGATAAGCTACAAGGCATAAGTAATCAATCTAGATTGGAAGCAAAACGTTTAGTGAAAAATTTTGCTTTATACCAAGTTTATAAGTTCATGAACCCTAAAAGAATAGCTGGAGAAACAAAGGAAGAAAATTTTGCTTATAATATGATTAGAGGGGGAATAGATCTAGCTAAAAAATATGAAGGTGGATCGAAAAGTGATCTTAAATCTTATTCTCCAGAATTTATCAAAAAATTAGATAAGGCTCATCAGAATTTTAAAGGTAGTGGCAGGACAATTTATTGATTAATGTTATTGATTAATGCGAGTTACCTATTATGGATTGTTTTACGCTCCAATTGAAGTAGGATTATTTGTATAACCCCAGTTGTCAATTCAATAGGAGTGATGAAGTAGAACCACTATGAAAGCAACATTATATATCTTAAGTTCATTTGGACTTGGAGCAATGAAAGCTAGTATAGTAAAATCTCTTAATAGTAGTATACCTATTTCTCTAGTTGTATTTTTACAATTCTTTCTTTGTGCTATCTTTTTTTTACCAAAAGTTATTAGGTCTCGTGGTCAATTAATAGTATCACAGCGATATTGTGCATTAATGACAAGGGGATTATTGGGGACAGCATATTGGTATTGCATGTTTTCAGCAGTAAATATACTTGTCTCTTTTCAATGTTAGTACACTTACAAATCTGTCTCCCATTTGGGTACTACTAATAACGGGTATTTTTATTGATAAATCTATCAAAAATGATCTATTATTTTTAGCAATAATTGGCTTTATTGGCTGTTTATTAATACTGAAGCCATCAGTAGAAATTATAAATTCAGGAGTCATTTTTGGATTACTTAGCGGAATATTTATGGCATTAACTATTATATCATTACACAACTTACTAAAAACAGAGACCTCAGATAGAGTATTAGTGTATTATTTTTGGATTTCCTCTCTTATTATGTTACCATTTTTAGTGGATTTTAATATAACACAAGTTTCTTCAAAGGATTGGATATTGCTATTAATCAACGCTCTGTTGATGCTGTTATACCAAATATTATTAAATAAGGGATTAGAAATTGGTTTAGCTACTGAAATGAGTATACTAGCTTATAGCAGCGTTGTATTTTCTTTAATTTTAAGTGTAGTTATATGGCAGGAAATACCAGATAGTTTTTCAATTATTGGAGCAATAATAATAATCTCAAGTGGAGCATATATATCTAGGAGACAAAAATCGTAAGCAAAAAGTAGAGTAAGATGAATATATCTATTAGTTTATGCTTTTGCAGGGATAACATTGGTGAATTTTAGATATCCCCAAGACTATTAACGTCTAACAAGTAGTAAATGAAGCTTTACAAATTGGCAACATTTGTAGTATAAGAGCCTAGGATTAAATTATTTAAAGAATTATAAAAATGAATATTCATGAATACCAAGCAAAGATGATTTTGAGGCAATATGGTATACCTACTTCTACAGGAGTTGTAATATTGCAAAAAGAAGATATCGATAGGCTAATTGATGGTTTAGAAGCAGAAATATATGTGGTTAAAGCCCAAATCCACGCAGGTGGTAGGGGAAAAGCTGGGGGTGTAAAAGTTGTAAGAACTAAAGAAGAGGCAAAGAAAGCAGCACACGCAATGTTTGGCATTAACTTAGTAACTCATCAGACGTCAGCTATTGGGCAAAAGGTTCGCTATCTCTATGTTGAATCTGGGTGTGATATTTTAAAAGAATATTATTTTAGTGCCGTTTTTGATCGTAGTAATAGCAAGGTAACTTTTATAGCTTCTACTGAAGGTGGAGTAGATATAGAAGAAGTTGCTCATAATACTCCAGAGAAAATTATTAAAGTATCAGTTGATCCTGCAACAGGCATACAGCCATTTCATTGTCGTAGAATGGCATACAAGCTTGGTTTTAAGAATGAGCAGGCAAAACAAATGATGAAAATTGTTGAATCAACCTATCAAGCTTTTATAGCAACTGATGCTAACCAAATTGAAATTAATCCATTAATAACAAAAGCTGATGGTAGTTTATTGGCACTTGATGCCAAGATTAACTTTGATGATAATGGACTATTTAAACATCCTGATATTTTAAATATGCGGGATGATGATGAAGAAGATGCTCTTGAAATAAAAGCAGCTAGCCTTGGTCTTAGTTATGTTAAGATGGATGGGACTATTGGTTGTATGGTGAATGGGGCTGGGCTAGCTATGGCTACAATGGATATTATCAAGCTTTATGGTGCTGAACCGGCAAATTTTTTAGATGTTGGTGGTGGGGCTGATCGTGAGAAAGTAACGGAAGCACTAAAAATAATTTTATCAGATTCACATGTACAAGGGGTTTTAGTTAATATTTTTGGTGGTATAATGCGTTGTGATATAATAGCCGAAGGCATTATTGCTGCAGTGAAAGAGATTGGCATTACAGTTCCACTGGTTGTACGTTTAGCTGGGACCAATTTTGAATTAGGTAAAAATATTTTAGCAAATTCTGGTTTAAAAATAATTGCTGCAAATGATTTAGGTGATGCGGCTGTTAAGATCGTCGATGCAGTAAAATAATTCATATAAAAAATACGGAAAATGCATATATGTCAATATTAGTTGATAAAAATACAAAAGTAATTTGCCAAGGTTTTACTGGCTCTCAAGGGACTTTTCATTCTGAACAGGCAATCAGTTATGGTACTAAAATGGTAGGAGGGGTAACTCCTGGAAAAGGTGGAAATACTCATTTAGATCTACCTGTATATAATACAGTACATGAGGCAGTTGCAAAAACTAAGGCTACTGCCAGTGTTATTTATGTTCCACCACCTTTTGCTGCTGATTCAATTTTGGAAGCTATAGATGCAGGAATTAGTTTGGTAGTGTGTATTACAGAGGGAATACCGATACTTGATATGATAAAGGTCAAAAGAGCATTAATAGGATCAAAAACTAGATTAATTGGGCCAAATTGTCCTGGCATTATTACTCCTGATGAATGTAAAATCGGCATAATGCCTGGTTATATTCATAAGAGGGGTAGGGTGGGAATTATCTCCCGATCCGGTACTTTGACTTATGAAGCAGTAGCACAGACTACAGCTGTTGGTCTTGGTCAATCTACCTGTATTGGTATTGGTGGAGATCCAGTTAATGGCACCGATTTTGTTGATTGTATTGAAATGTTTTTGCAAGATGATGAAACAGAATCGATTATTATGATTGGTGAAATAGGAGGGGATTCTGAGGAAAAGGCTGCTGAATTAATAAAAAGCTCAAAGATTAAAAAACCAATAGTTACTTTCATTGCTGGTGTTACTGCTCCTGAAGGTAAAAGAATGGGGCATGCTGGTGCAATTATTTCTAATGGACAGGGTTCAGTTGAAGATAAGTTGGAGGCATTGCAAAGTGCAGGTGTTACTATCACTAGATCACCAGCTGATATTGGTAAAACTATGTTTGAACTATTAGAAAAGCTCTAAACCTTAGAGGTAATAACTGCAAAAGCTACAGAAATTGGGTAATCGTCTGAAATGGACAAGTGAATTTTGATTTGTCCAAATTTGTTTGGATTCTCAGGGTGACAAATTTGGACAAAGGGCTTTCCTAAGGCATCATTTAGTACAGATATGTCTTTAAATCGTAAACCACGCCCCATTCCGATACCAAGGGCTTTGCTAACTGCCTCTTTCGCAGCAAACCTTTTTGCCAAAAAGCAACCATATTGGTCTTTGCTTAGAGAATTTAGCTTTTGTATTTCCGTTTTAGAAAGAATTATGTTTACAAAACGCTGGTCATATAGCTTTAAGATACGTTCTATTCTTGGAATTTGTACTATATCTGTACCAACACCAATAATCATTTTTGTTCATCATTACTAACATTATCATCAAATATTTGATCATCTAAGTCAGAGTAGTCTTCAGTAACACAAAGATCTGAGCCGCTTGGTAAATAATCAAACTCTTCTACATCAGTATCAAGGGAAGCATCAGTATTTTCTTCATCAATAGGATCGATTCTGCTTTTTGTTCGAAGACGTTTTAATAATTGTGCCTTTAGGGCTGGAATCGTTATATGACCAGCAGCTATTTCACGTAATGCCAGTACATTTGCCTTATCGCCTCTCACGTTATTAATAGTCATTTTACTACCAGAATTTATATCATTTGCTCTTTGAGCAGCTAAAGCTACAAGCTTAAATCTATCGTGAATTTTTCCAACACAATCTTCAATCGTTATCCTAGCCATAATACTCTTTTTTTAATTTTATAAGATATATATACAATAACGGATCAGTATAAAGTATAATTAGTAGATTTCAAGAATAGAATTTTCATTGCTTCTCTAGGGTAGTTTAAAAATCATAGATGCAGGTGGGAAGATGTAAGGACACTACAAAGAACTGGGGAAAATATTATGTTTTTTTGAGCATTTTTTTATATAGATCTAAGGTTTTACTAAGCATTAAATCAAGGGAAAAATTATCGATTACTGCTTTTCTTGCTGCTTGTTGTATTTTTTTACCTTCATTGGTTTTAAGTATAGATAAGCAATGTTCGATTTTTTCTGCTAAATCAACAGCATCGTTTGGTTTGACATGAAATCCAGTTTTTTTATCTAATATTGTTTCAATAGCTCCACCTATATTTGTAGCAATTACTAGCTTTTCCATTGATTGTCCTTCAGTTATAGTTCTACCAAATGCTTCTGGTTCAATTGAAGTAGATATTACTATATCTGAAACACCGTAAAGGCTGAGCATATCAGATTCATTACCAAAAATTTGAATTTTACTTTGTAGCTTCAACAAGTTTATAAGAGATTTTACTCGATTGGTAAAATTGGGATGTTTGGATAAATCTCCAACCATTAGACAGTAGAAATCTAGATGTTTTAATTTGCCAAGTGCTTCAACAAGGGTAAGATGCCCCTTCCAACTGGTCATTCTTGATGGTAACAATATTATAGGAGTATTGTTAGATATACCATATTTCTTTTTATGTTTTAGTAACTTTTCTTCTGTAACATTCTTTGGATCAAAATAATTATAATCTACCCCTCGATATATTACAACAATTTGATCTTCTAGGATTTGATAATTAATTAATATATGATGTTTTACAAAATTAGACACAGCTATGATCTTTTCGCCTTTGACCATGACGCTATTATAAAAATGTTTGAAAGGATTCGAGATGTTGTAGACTCCGTGGAATGTTGTTAAGAATTTAGCGCCTGTAGCCTTTGCGGCCATATAACAACTCCAAGCTGGAGCTCTAGATCTTGCATGCACTATATCTACGTTATATTCCTTAATTATTTCTGACAGAATTCTTGCGTTTTTCCATATTGTTAAAGGATTTTTAGTAGCACTATTCATAAAAATATGTGGCACTTCTGCCGCTACTAATTCTTCAACCAATGAACCACCAAATGAAACTACAATAACATTATAATCAACTTTTTTTAACATTTTAGCCACTTCAATTGTTCCTCGCTCTACTCCACCAGAGAATAAAGCTGGAACTACTTGCAAAATGGTGGGTTTATGATATCGTTTGGGTGAATCTGATGAAATCATTAATCTTTTACATAATTAATTTAAATGCATAAAATATATAATACAGAAAAGAAAAGATTTATCACTTACAATCATCATAAAAGTAGCAAAAAAAATATGCCATTGGTAATTTTTTTACATGGCTTGATGTCGGGTATGAATGGTAAGAAGGCTATATTTCTTGAGAATTACTGTAAAAAACGTGATTATAATTTTATCACATTTGATAATTTTGGTCATGGAGAATCATCAGGTAGATTTCTAGATGAAACGATTGGATCTTGGCTTACAGGGGTTGAACTAGTTTTAAATAAACTTGTAGTGCAACCAGCTATTATCATAGGCTCTAGCATGGGTGGTTGGTTAGCCATTCTTGCTGCTATAAAATTTCCTAGTAAAGTTTGTGGTCTTGTTTGTATTGCTCCTGCCCTAGATTTTACAGAAACTATTTGGCAAAACTTAACTGAAATGCAAAAAACACAAATGCAACAACAAAAATACCTTGAGGTTGGTGGGCGTAATTGCAACGATAAATATCCAATAAGTTATCAATTAATACTCGAAGCTAGAAATCACTTGTTACTAAATGCAAATAGTATTAAACTTAAGGGGGCTATTCATTTAATTCACGGGATGCTAGATGAGGACGTGCCTTATACCATCTCAAATAACCTTGTAGAAAAGATTACTAGTGATATGGTAGTGATGAAGTTAATAAAAGACGGAGTTCATACTCTTGTACGAGAATCAGATTTAGCTATAATAGCTAATTCTTTGGAAGAAATAATAAACTTATCATTAGAACTATGAATAAACATATATTTGCTAAAACAACTAAAGTTTCCGATTTTTTGAAAATATCGGAAGTAATAGATAAGTTAGATCAAGATAGCTTGGTACTTTTTGATGTAGATGACGTACTTATCATGGATCAAGATGAATATCGCTTAACTCATCCTTATAGACGGCAGTGGCGTGCTGAAAGCAAAAACCGTCTTACGAGAGAAGAAAGGCATCTTTTTTACAGTATTATTTTAAAAAATCGTACTATTCGCTTAGTGGACTATAATATAACTGATATACTAGGTAGATTATGGAAGATGCAAATCCCAACTGCTGCTCTGACCAAATTATATACAGGGAAATTTGGTGTTATTGAGGATTTTACCAATTGGCGTCTTACAGAGCTTAAAGGGATAAATATAGATTTTATGAAATCTACTCCGATAAAAGAGGAAATATTAATTGATGAATTACATATTGGGGGTGGTGTACCAATGATGAAAGAAGGGGTGATTCTGACAGCCGATGTTGATAAAGGTGCAGTATTAGAGAATATTTTACATAAAAAAAACTACTATCCTAAAACAATAATATTTGTGGACGATATTTTAGAAAATATTGAGTCAGTGGCAAAAATATGTAGCAAATTACAGATTAATTTTTATGGTTTTGAATTTGATGGAGCTTCTTTGATCCCGGAAACAGAACTAGATGAAAAAAGTGAAAAAATTCGTTTTGAGATTTTAGAGAAGGAACATCGTTGGATAACAGATTTAAAACTATAATTATTTTTTTATGTATATGCATTACTTCTTGCTATGCTATAGCTGAAGAACAAGAAACTATTGAGGTAAAAGCTACTAAAGTACAAATGGCTGATTTATATAATGTTTTCAGCGTTATAGGACAATGCAAGAGTGGTATGAGCCGTGATTATTATGCAAATGTTTCTGGTAGACTTGATTTAGTATCTACTTCCCAAGGAGGTAAGATCCATCAAGGTGATGTTTTACTTATTATTGACCAAGATTTAGCTATGTCAATTAAGTCACAAGCGGAAGTCTCTTTAAGAAAAGCCATGGCTTCTTATAGCCGTGACAAGGAATTATTTGCCAAAAAATATATTAGTAGTGATGTGCTAGAAAAATCTAGCAGTGAGTTAGAAGAAGCTAGGCTTGCTTTTGCTAAAGCAATGAATAGTTACAACGATATGGTTCTTATAGCTCCATTTGATGGATATATTGGTATAATAAAACCCAAAATAGGGGATAAGATAAAACAAGGAGATTATCTTTTTAGCATTATTGCTCAAAATTCTACTACTAATAATATTTTAATAGAGTTACCTGAGGGGCTTTATAATCAGGTATCAGAATCCACTAATTTAGTGATAACCGATAATAAGGGTGGATTAATTAATGGAAAAATTGCTGAAATCTCACAATATGTTTCAGATAATGGTACTATAAGTGCTAAAATTATCGTTGATTCTAATAGTAATATTGTGCATGGAAGCTATGTAAATATAGATCTAATTCTTAACAAACATAGGAATTTAGCTGTGCCTAATCAATCGGTACAGAGTAATAATAAAGGTGAGTATTTTGTATATAAACTCAATGACAATAAGGTACAACAACTTTATGTTAAACTTGGCACTAGTTTAAATGGTTTAACAGAGATTATCTCAAGCGAAATTAGGGAAGGAGATATGGTGGTATTGGAAGGGATTACTAAGATTTATGATGGTAACGTCGTCAAATTGTTAGATTAACCTGAATTCATGTAACAAGTTATATTGTTAAGCATCAACTGCGAACGATGTCACCGAACTAAGATTAAATTAACAGAGGATTAAAATGGAATATATATTATTAGTTTGTAGTATCGTGGCAATTCTTATTATTGTACAGATGGTTAAGGTTGTACCACAACAACAAGCATGGGTTGTAGAAAAGTTTGGAAAATTTGATAGGGTTTTGCAGCCCGGATTGAATATTTTGATACCAGTGATTCAGAGAGTAGCCTATAAACACACCCTGAAGGAAGAAGCTATTGATGTTACTGCTCAAACAGCCATTTCAAATGATAATGTTACGTTATTAATAGATGGTGTTTTATATGTAAAAATTGTTGATCCAGTCGCTGCATCTTATGGTGTTAATAGTCCATATTATGCTATCACACAGCTTGCACAGACCACCATGCGTTCAGAAATAGGTAAATTACCATTAGATAGGACTTTTGAAGAACGAGAAACGTTAAACATCGCTATTGTATCTGCTATTAACCAAGCTGCAATGAATTGGGGGATACAATGTATGCGTTATGAAATTAAAGATATTCAGCCACCACAAACAATACTTAAAGCGATGGAATTACAAGTTGCAGCAGAACGTCAGAAACGAGCTCAAATTTTGGATTCAGAAGGCAATAGACAAGCAAAAATAAATCATGCAGAAGGTGAGAAGGCTCAAGTGGTATTAAATTCTGAAGCTTCCTATACTGACCAAGTAAATAGAGCTAAAGGTGAAGCTGAGGCAATAGGATTAGTAGCAATGGCTACTGCTAAAAGTATTGAAGTTATTGCCGCTTCTATTCAAAAGTCTGGGGGTAATGACGCAGTATCTTTAAAAATTGCTGAACAATATATAAATGCTTTCGGTGAGTTAGCCAAAGATAGTAATACAGTAATTCTTCCGGCAAATCTTTCTGAACCGGGAAGTTTTATAACTCAAGCTTTAAGCATTTTTGATCAGCTAAAATCAGTGAGCAATAAAAAATTATCTAAGGAATCTTCTATGAAGAAACAAACGAGTGCTAGTGAGTAATTACTTATTTAACTTGAATTCGACATAAAAATAATTATTATTCTAAGCACCTTCGGATGTCAACTACAACTGTTGAAAGTTAAAAAATCGTCTATTAGCGAGCGAACGTACGTGAGCGTGGCAATCCATTTTGCTAAAAACATGATTTTAATCTTTTAAAATCATGTTTTTAGCTTTAGAAATATTTAAAATGCATTCGCAAAACCGCTTTAAGAATGCATTTTTCCTTATATTAAAGCCAATTCGGGATAAGAATTAACTAATTCTTATCCCGAATTGGGGTAGGTTACAATAAATTTAGGAGAAAATTTAATGACGTACGTGCCTATAGTAATTGAACAAACCCCTAGAGGGGAAAGAGCCTATGATATCTATTCTAGGTTATTAAAGGAACGCATCGTTTTTGTTTGTGGTCAAATTGAAGATTATATGGCCAATGTGGTGGTTGCACAATTACTATTCTTAGAGGCAGAAAATCCAGAAAAAGATATTTTTATGTATATTAACTCTCCTGGTGGTGTTGTGACTTCTGGCTTGGCAATTTATGATACTATGCAATATATTAAACCTAAAATTTCTACTCTTTGTATAGGGCAGGCTTGTTCCGCAGGGTCTTTGTTGCTTACTGCTGGTGAGAAAAATATGCGTTATTCCTTGCCACATAGTCGTATAATGATCCATCAACCGTCAGGTGGTTACCAAGGGCAAGCTACAGATATAGAAATTCATGCTAAAGAAACCATGAAATTAAAAAGAATGCTCAATAACTTATATGTCAAGCATACAGGGCAAGAACTAGATTCTATTGAAAAAAGTATGGAACGTGATAATTTCATGGATCCTGAAGTAGCTAAATCTTTTGGACTTGTTGATGAAATCATCACCGATAGAGCAAAAATCTTAGTAAGAAAATAGTTTAAAGGCTGTTAGATATTATGGATTCCGCACCGAAATGCAGGGGCAGGGGGCAGGATTATTTTTGTTTCTTGGTTTGTGACGTAGTATTAGATCTAGCAAATACTTTAAACTCATCAAGTAGTATTTTAAGATGCAGATTTATATCTTCTAACTGAAAGGTAGCATACAATATGTGATGTTCTTTCTTAACTGTACTGTTAGCTAGCTCTGTGGTCTTTTGATATAGAGCTGCTATTTCATTTTGTGCTTTGATGTAGATGTTAGAGAAATCCTTGCAAATAACCTCGATCTCGCTATAGGTTAATCTGATGTTATTAAGCAATTTGATTGAGAGGAGGATTAAGAGTATCTGTCCGATGATTATGCTGAATGCTAAAATAGCCAAGGTCAATATTTGGTAATTCATATGTTACTTCCTTTGTTGCCTAGGATTGTGCTTGTTTGCTATAGCCTTTCGTTAGATAAGCTTGGCTGATTGATTGCTGCTATAGGACTGTGAAAATAATAAGGGTTGATTTGGCTAAGAAATTTATATATGATCATAGTGATACCTCTATAAAAGGGTTGTTATTTAAATAGCATTTGATGCTATTTGATTAATTCTACTAGTAAGTATTTTTGAGCCTGTGAAACTTTTCGGTACTTACCAGTAGACTGTAATATTTAATATAATACTTGAGCTTTATTTAAGGATAGAGCTGAAGTATTATATTGACTTTTTTAGTTTGAGATTTATAGCTAACCAAATTAGCATTACTCCGTCATTGCGAGACCACGTAGTGGTCGTGGCAATCTAGAAAAATTAAATTGGATTGCTTCGTCGCTACTAAAGTAGCTTCTCGCAATGACGCCAATTTATATGGCTAAATACTAATCGGATAGCTAAACCAAAATGTGTATTTTGGTTTTAAAAAAATAGTCAGTAGTTACTGAGTTCTTTTTTTTTGGTCTCATCCTATTTTTGGGAGTTTATTATAGTTATTTGGGGTTGTCAAGAAAAAATGTGTCAACAGTTGATATATTTTTTATTTTTACTTAATCCATGAATTCTTAGATATGACTCTTGTTAAAGAAATACAAAAATTTTTAGGATTAAAATTTGAAATACTCAAATTGAAAAGAAGAGATTTCTCTGAGGGTAGTGGGATTCCTTATAATAATATTACTAGTATTATGAATGGATTAAGGTCTAATCCCCAAATGCATACTATACTGAAAATAGCTAACTACTTTGACTGTTCTATAGATGAAGTTGTTGGCAGAAGTGAATATATTCCATTATTACAAGTAAAAAGAAGATTTAAGGATTTATCACTAGATGATATTAATAATAACTTAAAAAAATTCTTAAAAGATAAAGTTGTTAAGCAAGATATAAATTTTTATATTTTAGGAAAAGAAATTGGATTTAATTATTCAATTCATAATTTTATTAACGGAAGCCGAGAACAAAAAAATTTAAATAGTCAAATTATAGTAGCCCTAGCGGATCATTTTCAAATGTCGCTAGATGAAATGGTTGGTAGAATTTCTCCTGCTAGAGATACTGACAATGCTAAATTTCCTGAACAAAACTTTAATAGTGATCCTGATCTGAATAATTTATAGCTAACCTGTGATTTTTTAAATTACCCTGTCATTTTTGGCAACAAAACCTAATTCAATTTTGATAACTATATATAAAATCCCTAATTATCGGTACAATAAACTGTTTAAATTTGCTACCACTAAATAAGCCGTAATGTCCAACTCCCTGTTGTAAATGATATTTTTTCATTGTCATAGGAATACCGGAACACAAATCTAATGCAGTTTTAGTTTGTCCAACTGCAGCTATATCGTCATTTTCGCCTTCGATACCTAGTAAAGCACAATTTGTTATATTTTTTAAATGAACTTTACGATTTTTTGAGACAAATTCATCTTTGGCAAGAGCAAAATTTTTAAATACTTCTTGTATTGTTTGGAGATAGAATTCCGATGTTATATCCATAGTGGCTAAATATTCATCATAAAATTTTATGGTATGATTAGCTTTTTCAAGGTTGCCATCTAGCAAATTTTGTAGTAAATCCAAATGCGAATTAATATGCCGAGGAATATTTAAACTGATAAAACCCATAAGTTGTAAAAACCCTAGATAGACATTTCTTCCGTAACCAGGATAGTTAAAGGGGACTGATGTAATCATCATTTGGCAAAACCATTGCATGCTTTTATGGATTGCAAACAAGTCAACATCTGTAGGATTAAGCCTTGCATCAATAGGTCCACCTATCAGAATCATTGACCTTGGTATATTTACATCATTATTTGCAGACATTATACTAATGGCAGCTAGAAGGGGGACTGTTGGCTGGCATACTGCCATAGTGTGCAGATTTGGTCCTAGAAGCGTCATAAACTCAATTAAGTAGTCTATAAAATCATCTAAGTTAAATTTACCAAGTTGATTAGGTATAGTGCTTGCATCAAGCCAATCTGTAATATATACATCTGCGTAGGGGAGCATTTCAGTTACAGTGTCCCTAAGTAAGGTAGCATGGTGTCCTGACAGTGGAGCGATTATTAATAACTTTGGCATTTCTTGCTTAATACCAATTTTGCTAAAATGCTTTAATTGACAAAATGTTTTAGCAGCAACTGTTTTTTCTTTAACAACATAAGACGTACCATCAATAATACATTCATTAATGTTAAATTTTGGCTTCTTGTATGTTCTAGTCATCCTCTCAGCAAGCGTCAAATATGCTAACATAACGTG
This sequence comes from Candidatus Tisiphia endosymbiont of Myopa tessellatipennis, assembly GCF_964031105.1. Taxonomy (NCBI): domain Bacteria; kingdom Pseudomonadati; phylum Pseudomonadota; class Alphaproteobacteria; order Rickettsiales; family Rickettsiaceae; genus Candidatus Tisiphia; species Candidatus Tisiphia endosymbiont of Myopa tessellatipennis. The sequence goes on from NZ_OZ035005.1 coordinate 1,114,530, forward strand.
AGTATAGCCGCTATCTTTTATAGGATTATTACTATTTTTAAACCACTGTTCTAAAATTTCTATGTTTGCTCGCATTGGAATAAGCATAGTTTTAAAGCCTTCTAGTGCATAATAAAGATTATTAGAACTGCCATTATGCATAATATTTGTCCTTTAGAAGTCTATTTATACTTTAATTTTATATAATTAAGTGTTAATAATATACTCAAATAGTGCAATATTCAAATGATTTGAGTATTAGTGCTAATGAATTATTATGATAATATAAAGGTGATGCATAAAAGAATTGTGGCGATTATTGGTAGACCCAATGTAGGGAAGTCTACGCTCTTTAATCGTTTGGCTATCAGGAAAAAGGCTATCGTGCATGACCGCCTTGGGGTAACACGTGATCGAAAATACGCTGATGCCCAAATTGGTCCATTTGATTTTACGGTAATTGATACTCCTGGTTTAGAAGAAGCAGAATGTGCGAAATTAGAATATAGAATGATGCAACAGACTGTAGAAGCCATTCTAGAAGCAGACTTGCTATGCCTTATGGTGGATGGTAAGGATGGCGTATTACCGGAAGATAAGTTTTTTGCTAATTTTATCAGAAGATATGATAAAAAATCTGTGTTGATTGTCAATAAATGTGAAGGACGGTTTGATTTTGCTAAAGAATACTACAAGCTTGGTTTTGATAATGTAGTGCCAATTTCTGCAGAACATGGTGTTGGTATGGCAGATTTACACGATGCAATAACTGAGAAATTAGGGGATGAGGAACTAGAGGAAGAATTAATCGACCCAATAAAGGCTGACTATATACAAATAGTGGTGAGCGGTAGACCAAATGCAGGAAAATCTACGTTTATTAATAGTATTATTAATAATGAAAGATTGTTAACAGGGCCTGAAGCCGGTATAACAAGGGAATCTATAGAAATTGATTGGCTATATAATGATAATAAATTTAAATTAATTGATACGGCTGGTCTAAGAAAAAAGGGAGCTATTAATAAGTCCTTAGAAAAATTATCAGCTTCTGATACTATTAATAGTATTAAGTTTGCTAATACTGTTATTCTGATGGTTGATGCACGAACGAATTTAGAGCAACAAGATCTGAATATTGCCAGTTATGTTATAGATCAAGGCAGAAGCCTGCTCATAGTAGTTAATAAGTGGGATTTAATTGAAGGGAAAAATAAAGATAAATTTAAGGAAGAATTTCTTTATAAGATGGAAACCAATCTACCGCAAGTTAAAGGAGTACCGATAATATTCATATCAGCCTTAAAAAAGCAGAATATTAATATGGTACTAGATGAGGCTATAAAAATTTATGCTTTATGGAATAAAAAAATTGCTACCAGTAAACTGAATCATTGGTTAGGTTTTGCACTCGAGCAACATCCACTGCCTTTACAAAAAGGTGGCAGACGTGTTAGAATTAAATACATGACCCAAACAAAAACTCGCCCACCAACTTTTAAACTATTCTCTAATAATCCTGAGAAAATCACGGATAGTTATACTAGATACCTTGTAAACAACTTGCGGGAAGCTTTTAATTTACCCGGTGTGCCAATAAGATTTACTTATACTAAAACTGAGAATCCATATGTAACTCGATAATCAAGTTTTTCCTTAACCGTTATAGCAAGGCATCTTTAGATGCCGTGGTGATCCAATACTGATTATCTTTCAAAATAGAATTAATAATTTAATTCCAACTAATGATAGACCTAATACTAAATTATACCATGATACCATGTTAATTCTATTTTGAAAGATAATCAGTACAAGTAAACAGCGAAGCTGTTTTTTTAGAGTAACCCTTCGCGTATCCTGGATTGCTGCCACAACTGTTGAAAGTTAAAAAACCGTCATCGCGATGAGCTTTGTAAGCCCTAAACCGTCATTGCGAGGAGTCGCTGTAAGCGACGATGTGGCAATCTTGTGAAGAAGAGCTTACTTCATGAGATCGCCACGGCGTCTATCGACGCCTCGCGATGACGATTTTTTAACTTTCAACAGTTGTGGGATTGCTGTGTTGCCGCTTTTTCGTGGCTTCTCGCTAATAGACGTATTTTTTAATAATTCTAAAAAACTTGATTATCGAGTGTAAAGTCATAGGTCTAATGTGAGTAGAGTCAATTAAATTTTATTCAGAAGATAACCAATTATTTTGAAAAAGAGTTTATCGTGAATAAGGGATAGTACTACTTCTATGGTAATTAATATTATAATGATCCATTCAAGTCTAGTTGAGTGTTTATAGTTTAAGTCATTTGACAAAATATTGTAGAGTTCATGGATCATGTTCAGCCGATGGTTAAGAATATCCTGACGAATTTGAATATCTTGAAACTCTGCAGTCATTAAGTATAAAGGTTCATAACTAGGACGACGCCAAAAAAATTCAGGAGTATCTAGTATATCGCTGTGTAAATTAATAGAATATCGTTCGTTAAATAATATGCCAATTTGTTGAGATATTTCCTTTTTTGAAAGTGATACACTGCCAGTGCTAGCTAGTTCTTGTTGAATTGGCGTTGTTTTTACAATTAAATTACTTACTGATTTTTCTAGTACACTAAGCTTAACTGACTGAGCTAAAGCATGCGATATAGATAATTTTATAAAAGTTGATTTATCTGCTAGAATGATTTGGTTTTTTTCTTCATCTATAAAGGTTTTACCAGTAGTTTCATCATAATCAAAATAGATAAAGTCAGACATTATCTCGTCAGTTTGATTAGCTTGCAGAGTTACTATGTCTTCTAGAATCATTTTTTCTTGGCTTTCTTCAGCTCCCCATATAGTAACACAGCCAAATGGGAAAAAGAAAACATCTATAGGGTCTAAGTTTTTTACTTGTTCTTTTTGAATATATAGTACATCATCGAAGTGTTTAGGTTCAAGACCAATCTTATTGAGATTTATTACTAAGTCATTCATCTTATATTCAGAAGTCGTACAGTAGGAAGCACATCTCATATAATAAATAATTTATAGCAAACAACTGTTGCATCAGTATAATATAGTAGTTATAAAAGTTATAAAGTCAATTAAAATATCATAGTTGGTAATTATGCATGAAATATTAACAAATAGAGCAATTATTGAAGTTGCTGGTGATGATGCAATGAATTTTTTGCATAATTTGACAACTAATGATATAAAAAATAATAATTATTGTTATAGTTATGCTCTAAATAATCAAGGAAGGTATTTATTTGATTTTTTTGTATTAAAACTATCAGCAACAAGACTTTTTATTGATATAAATGTTAATCAGTCTGATTTATTTAAAAATCACTTAGTGCGGTATAAATTACGTGCTAAAATTGAAGTGAATGACTTAACTAACATCTATCAGGTTATTTACTCAAAACAACAGCTGGAATTTAATGGATACAAAGACCCTCGTTATGATCAACTCGGTTTCCGTTCTATTGTTAGTAAAGATATACCAATAACTGCAGGAACACTAGGACTATACCTGCAAGATAAATATAATTTTGCCATAGTCGATGGGTATGAGGATCTAATTTTCAACAGATCCATTCCGGTCGAATATGGCTGTGAGGAATTAAACGCTGTAAGTTATACCAAAGGTTGCTATATTGGACAGGAAGTTATTTCAAGAACAAAATACCAAGGAGTAGTAAGGAAAAAAATATTTAAATTATCCGTTAACATAGATTCCATTAATACAGGCAGTTCAGATATAGCAAAAGATGATGAAATTATGGCAAATAATACAAAAATTGGAGTGATATGTTCAAGCTATAAGAATAATGCCATAGCTTTAATTAGAGTGGACGACTATCATTCATTACAAAACACAGTTATTACTGTAAAAAACCAAATTGTTTCTTTGTGCGTTCCACCTTGGCGTTCATATATGACTATTTAGGAACTTATGACAATATCGAGAACTTAATAAAGTTAGCTATAGATATATCTGAGTGATAATTTTCTAAAATTTTGCTTAAATTAAGATTTTAGTAATTTATTAGCTGATAATTTTAATTTCTTCAATGTCTTATGAAAAAATTTCTCAGCTGCTTTTAGATTGGTCATCATTTGGTCTACTGTTTTGACTATTTGGATAGCACTTTGTTGTATCTTGCTCGATTTAGGTAATTGTTGTTGTACTAAAACCCATTTTTCATAACAAACACTTATTTTTATATTGTTCTCTAACTCTTCTAATCCTGTACTAAATGATTTTATTTTTTGTTCTAGCAAGTTAATTGTAGATAGTAATTTATCCAAGGTTTCTTGATATTCACTAGTTTTCTGCTTAAAAGGCTCATTAGTAAAATCCTTGGACAATTCATCTTCCAACTCTTCAATGGTTGGTAGGGCAGTCTTAATATTTTCTGGCAAGCTTTCAGTCAACTTATATTCAGCAAGACCAATCGGCTTAGTCATGTCCCGCAGTGCATATTCAGCAAGTACTTGATCTTTGGTCTTACATAATATCAAACCAATGGATGGGTTATCTGTTGGGTGTTTTATTTGATCGTCAATTATAGATAAATAGAAATTCATTTTGCCGGCATGCTCTGGTTCAAATTCAACTGCTTTAATTTCGATTGCTATGAAACACCGAAGATTTAAGTGATAGAAGAGCAAATCTAGGTAATAATCTTTTTTACTAACTTTTAAATGATATTGACGTCCTATAAAAGAAAATCCGCTACCTAATTCCATAAGAAACTTTTCAATGTGTGCTATTAGGCTCTTTTCTATCTCTCTTTCATGTGCATCCTGACCTATACTTAAGAAATCAAAGGAGTAGGGATCCTTTAGAATTTGGTTAGCTAAATCTGATGTTGGAGATGGTAACTTTTCTTTAAAGTTGGTGATGGCTTTCCCGTGACGTTTATAAAGATTCATGTCAATCTGATGTATCATTACGGCACGTGACCAACCATACTGCACGGCTTGCTGCATATAAAAGATCCTTGCTTCCTGCTCTTTTACTCTTTCCATTAAAATAACATGATGATACCATGGCAATTCTCCAGCAACTTGCTGGAGAATTGTATAGTCCGTATATAGTTCAGCAAATCGACGCATATTATGTAAATTGGTAACACTAAAGCCTTTCATATCTGGAAATGCTTTTAACATATCTTTACTTAAATTATGAATAATTTTTGTACCCCAATCTTGATTACGTTGTTTCTGTAAAATCTCGCTACCAATATGATGGTATAAGATTATTAGCTCCTTGTTAACTGACAAAGCTGCCTTATAACGACTTATAGTTACACGGTCTTTTAACTGTTCTAAAAACTCTTTATATTCTGTAGTTATAATATTTTTATCCACGGTGGTTCTTAATTTATTGATTCCCTAACGTAATCACTATACCATTAATTCAGGATAATGATAACTCTTAAAAAAAAATGTGAGCAAGAGTAATGTATTGAGGAATGAAAAAAAATAAGCAACCTTGCAAAAATAATGAAAATTGCTATTAGTGGAGCATAAAAATCTGTTATATTTATTATATATAGTTAACCCTAGGAGGACACAGATTAGTAGCAATGAGAAAGAACAGCAAGATACCATATGAGTAAAATTATATTTTTAAATGGATGTGGCTCTGCTGGTAAAACATCTATCGCAAGAGCAATACAGTATTTAAGTAAGGATTCTTGGCTTACTTTTGGTATAGATACTTTTATTAGTATGACACCATTACCATGCTCATCTTATGATAAACCTGATGCTAGATATTTTACCTTTGTTCCGGGGATAAATGATCGTGGTTCAACCATGCGTGTTGAAACTAAGCCAAAGGGTAAGCAGCTCTTTGGTCTCATGCCGGATTTTGCCAATCTACTTGCAAGTCGTAATAATAACCTTATCATTGATGAAGTCTTATTTGAAGATGCTTGCCTCAAATCTTATATAAAAAGCTTGAATGGCTATATTGTCTATTTTGTCGGAGTTTTTTGTGATCTTTCAGTGATGCAAGAACGAGAAATTTTACGCTGTGATCGTGCTATAGGTTTATCGAATGACCAAATAGATAGAGTCCACGCAGGTAGCCTGCGAGAATATGATTTAACAGTTGATACCACGAGCAAGTCACCTTTTGAGATTGCCAAGCAAATTCTAGATTTTGTAGAGGAGAATCCTATGCCACAAGGTTTTATGACTATGCATGAGAGATTACAGTTATGACGCTTCCCTTAAAACCTTTTTATTTTTTACGTCATGGTGAAACAGATTGGAATAGACAGCATGTTTACATGGGTTCACAGGATATTCCTCTCAATCAAACTGGAGAAAACCAAGCACGGGAAGCTTCTCATATTCTTGGAAAAAAGGATATAAAGCATATTGTCACAAGCCCGCTTATAAGAGCATACAGGACTGCTGAGATCGTCAATGAAAAGCTAAAGGTTGATATTACAATTGTCCCGGAGTTAGCAGAATGTTATTGGGGTGAATATGAAGGTCAACCCATTGATAATAATATTCTGAAGAGATGGCTAGATGGCAATCCTCACCAAGGAGCAGAATATGTAAATGATTTTGACAAGAGAGTTTTGCGTGGTATTAATATTGCACTCAGCTTTCAAGAACCAGTTTTAATTGTTGCACATAGTGGAGTTTATTATGCTATCCAAAGACTTTTAGGATGGCCAATTATACATCTTAAAAATTGTTCTGCTATTTTTCACAGTCCACCAATCGGACAGAGTCAATCATGGTCTATATGTGAACTAAGTTAACCTCAGGTTAGTTGTGAGGAGGAGATTTATAAGTAATATCAAAATTCGTTACTGTGCAATGGAGGACATCTCTTGCATGTTACCTCTCGTGGAACAACTTGGGTATACTCTTCTGCTTTGAAGAATTGTTTTTTGAAAATATCATGGATTCGCATGCGTAACTATACTATATGTACGCCTAGCATGCTCACCATTCATTTTCAAATCCAATTCTCCCGACTTCCGCATTTTTTAATAAGGCATAAGCTTAGAAGGGTCATAGTGCTGGGATTTTTAAAATTTAGGCACAACATTATTTTGTTATTTTAAATATATTGCAGCATGGTCTGAACGTTTGATGTTAAAGGTTTTATAGATTTTTCTAGCTTCGTTTTTTATTGCACTTGGTAGTCTATAAAGATCACCAGTCTTTGTATGTCTTAAGATTGAATCCTGTACTGATATTAATAATTCAACGATGTTAGTTACACTGATCTTTTGGGTCAGAGCAACCTTGTATTCTATAGTTTTAAGCACTGCAAAACTCATATAACACACAGCTATGTGTGCTTCTATCCTTTGTTTAGTCCAGTGAAAAATTGGACGCATTTGTAAATTATGTTTATTGATTCTAAATTGCTCTTCAATTACCCATAATCTAGCATATTTTGCTATTGCTTCATGTGGAGTTATAGTCTGGTCATTGGTGATTACCCCATGTATGCCATCCCACAACGCATCCTGCTCTATCTTCTCTGCGTCAATATAGCTCTTGCCATTTTCACTAGAAGTATATTTTTTTACTCCACTATTAGATATAAGTTTTTTAGTACTACCAAACTCACCAATAGTCTTATTAATTTTATCTAAAATTTTTTGTCGCTCCTGTGCATCATTAATAGCCCTTTTAGATTTATAACTGGTAATTAGACGTTTACCATCATGCTCTAGATCGGCAATCCAAGTAAGATCATTGCCTATAACAGTAGGCTTATAGTTTTCCTCTGATAATATTTCTTCTTTCTTTTCTTTCTTGAGTGTTTTAAGCTTTGCTGCCACAATATAACGATAACCACCTTCATCGAGAGCTTGCAAGTTAGCTTTACTAAACATTGCACGATCAGCAATAAAACAGACATCTTTAACTTTAAGATACGCTTGCCAGCTGTTAATTGATTTAATTAAGGTGCTAACTTCTGCGGTATTACCACTAAACAGCTCATAGCCAAGTGGTAATCCATCCTCATTAGTTGCTAGGGCAAGAACTAGTTGGGTAGTATTAAAGCGATGATCTTTACTATAGCCAAAGGCTCTTAGCTCATCTATTTCTACTGATTCAAAGTATAGTGTAGTAACATCAAAAAATACTAGGCTAATCTCTTTATTAGGAATCAGGGTTAGGGTGTTTTTAAAGCATAATTCTTTAATTTTAGGTATTTGCTCATGTAATTTGTCCATCATCCGATAAGTAGCATCTAGATCATGATGCCTGTCAAATTGATCGCTTAAATACTCAACTATCCCTTTTTTACTATTTGGTCTTACCATACGGGCTAACACTAAATCCTTCAGCATCCCAGCGTCACGTTTCCTTGCTAGTAACTGGTTAAAATGCATTTGATCATAAACATGCCCCCCTATTTGATGCACTCCTTCAACAACTCGCTTGACTTCTACAACCTCATTTAGTTTTACTTCGTTAACAGGTAGAATATCTTTTAGCAGCTTGTTAGTTGGACGACCTCTTTTAACCTCGTTAGTATCATCAGTAAACAAATTCCCCTGCCCAGTTGCAGCTTCTCTCTCAGCTTTAATCTTGGCAATCAAATATTGTGCTAGGGCAACTAATTTAGCTTCTTCTACTTCATCTACGAAGACTCCTAAATGACGTACTATACGCTGTTTGACGTTACCTTTACTATCACGATAACCTTCCACTATTTGAATAGATTGCCTTGGACTATTAGGAGTTTTTTTACGACGTATGTACATATTAGGGCTATAAAATATGGGGCTATATTTAATTAATTAAATAATAAACAACATCGCAGTTAAAGTCAATAATAAAATATCTACTAGGCACAACAGAACGAGAGTACCACTTCACCTCCTTACTAATGCCACTTATAACAACTAATATCAAAAAATCTGCGGAAGTCAGGTAGAATGATCATATTTTTCACTAACTTCTTCATAGAGTGGAGTTTGATAAATCAATTCTATATATTTTCCATTTGGAGTTTTACCGCCTAAAGAGCTATGTGGTCTGTTCCAATTGTAATAATGTTCCCAATATCCTAATTCCTCAATAAGATCAGGGCTTTTAAGATCAATACTCGAATAGAACTCATCTAAGTCTGTTCGTTGAGTGCGTTCTACTTTGCCGTTTAAATGAGGAAAAGCTGGTTTAATAGGACGAAATTTAATAGCATATTCTTTTAAACGTTCCTAGACTTTATAAGCAAAAAATTCTTGTCCTCTATCAGTTTGAATACGTTGTATGGGAAATGGCATACGCTCCATAACTTGTTCTAAAAAATCTAAAGTATTTGTTGCAGTACGTCTTTTATATAAAGCCAAAACCTTATATCTAGTACAATCAATCTATAGCGGTATATTGGTATAAATTGTTAGCGATTTTGCACACGTCCATCTGTACCCTTTTTCTAGGAAGATTACAATTGTATCTTTTAGCTTGTTTACGCGCTTCTCATTCTGTATATAGGGTAGGTTCATACCATTATTTTAGCACATCCTAAAATTGAAACAATCTCTATGAATCATACATATTAATGGAGAGGATTATCTAGAACTAATCCTTGCAAAGTCACTAGTGTTGTGTCTTCTTGGTAACGTTCTATATCTTGTACTTGTTCTAGATATGTCTCTTCAACTAAACGATCCTCCTGTGCTTTTCTAGCTTGTTCAGCAGCAATCTTCTCCTCATCCTTACTACGCTGAACAATCAGATATTGCTGCAATGATATTTCCTCACCTTTCAGTAGTTTAATTACCGTTGCAATATCCTGATGTTCTAATATCATTGCTTTAAAGACTTGATCAACTTTAGAACCAAGCTGAGCTATTTCTATTTGCAGATTGGCATGCTGGGCTACCATTTTGATAATCTCATCATTACCGCTTCTTACAGCAATTTTCAGAGCAGATTCACCGTTATTAGTTAAAACTTCTGCACTGCTACTACCTAGTTGTAAAATCTTCTGCACTATTTCTGTTTTCTGAGCAGATATGGCAATTTGTAGCAGTGTATAACCAGCAAATTTTTGTGATAGAAGGCTACTATCATAAGATGATAATTTACTTATGGTAACAATATCATTTTGACCTATTGCCTCCACTACCGTACTAGCTAAATCCTGTCCTGTTGCCAGAACCTTTTTAATAAAGCTTTCATTACCATTATGTACTAATTGTTGTAATAAGGTTTTGCCTTCAACCGAGTAATTACAACAATTAGCCCCATAATATAGAGCTAATTCAAATAACTCATTATGTGTTTTCTTAATGGCATAATATGCTAACTCATCAGCATCAACTCCTAGAGATTTTATTATACTAATCATTGTCTCGCTGTCCGGCTTACCCCACAATTCAAAAAGAAAAAATGCTCGCTGCTTACCATCAGCTGATTGTAACTTCTCAAAAATAGCTTTCTCCTGCCCGCTCAGCCTATTTGCTATCTCCTTATTGACTAACTGTGTTTGGGTACATCTATTTGCAGCCTCTTGCTGTTTAACAGCGAAAGTAGAAGCAACTGACTTTTCTGTATCAATTTTCCCTTGTACTTGATTCAGTTCTATTGTAAGAGCCTTTATCTCTTCTCTTTCAATAGCCTCTAATCTTGCCTTTTCTTCAGCAATTGCTCGTTGTCTTGCCTGTTCAACTGCCACTGCTTGTTGCCTTGCCTGTTCCTCAGCAGCTTCCTGTTGTCTTAAACTATTAATTTGTGTTTCTAAGTCGTTAATTCTAACATTCGCCGTCGCCATATCTTGATCATATCGCCCTTGGTTAAACCTTGTCACTGTATGATTTGTTGATATTGTTTCAGTATAATAATATGATTCCTTATTAACACTGTGCTGAGCTTCCTCCTGTTGATGTAGAAGCTCTTGTATACGTTGTTTTGTCAAAATAGCCTCATCTTTAAATATAAAATTATTCCCGTACCTTTCCAGCCTAGATTAGAAATTCCTTATATGTACGCCTAGCACGCTCGCTTACCACTTGCACTTCTAGCCAACTCTTGAAATTCAACTGGTATACACGAAAGTAGCGAACTAATATTATTTTATATAGAATAATATAATTATTTTAATATGTAAAGTATTTTTAATAAAAAATAATGACCTGTTAATTATAATCTTAGATTTTAGAGCTTGTCCGCAAACTAAGTAATAGAAGTAATCCTACGAAGAAGTAATCGACTCATAGCCAAAAAAATTATATTTTCACTAGAATCAGTAAGAAAATCATATTCCTTGGAGAGCCTTCTATTTCTATTTATCCAAGCAAAGGTTCTCTCAACAACCCATCGCCTTGGCTGTACTTTAAACCCAACTTCCCTTTTAGCAATAGTTCTAGTGGTGTATTTTTTGGTCACACTACTGGACAAAAGAGATGGGGTGGTTGCAAGAGCTAGTAAATAGAGTATTTTAGATTGAACACAAAAAAATCTGTGGTACTCTATGTTACTAGCCGAATTACTATATAATCATTTTGAGATGAAAGATACAAGACTAAACACGTTCAAGGGCATAATAAAATCATTAATGTTGTGTCGAGGAAGCAAATATAAAAATATGGCAGAAGAAATAGAAGGAGATAAATTATTAGATTCAAAAATAAAAGCGGTATATAGATTTCTTCAAGAAGACAATATCAATATTGATGATTATTATAAGTTTATGAAAAATTATATTCCTCAAGGGAAAGTGGTTTTATCAATAGATAGAACCACTTGGGAATTAGGACAGGAGATAAGAAATATATTAGTATTGTCGGTATCATATAATAAAATTGCTATGCCATTAATATATAAAATAATTCCTTATAAAGGAGCATGTACGGCAGACGATCAAATTGCAGTAATATCGAAATTTATAGAGGAATTTGGTAAGGAAAAGATAGAGGGAATATTAGGAGATAGGGAATTTGATAATGAGAAATTAATTACCTATCTTCACAATAAAAATATTAATTATGCATTAAGGGTGAGAAGGACAAATAGAATAGTTAATAAAGAAGGTCAATGGATTAGGATCGATAGCATGAAAGAAATAAAGATAAGAAATTTTTCTACAAGGTTTTATTCTGTCCCAGTGAAATTTGATCATATCAAATTAGCAAGCGGAGAATATCTATCGATAGTGTATAGTAAGAACATGTCAAACGGATCTGAAATATATCGGAAGAGATGGGATATCGAGGCAGGCTTTAAAGGGTGTAAAAGTAATGGTTTTAGAATGGAAGATACGCATATAAAGAGTAAAGTACGATTAGAGAATTTTATAAAATGTTTATTTATAGCATATGCAATGGCAATAAAAATAGGAGCAATTGGAGAGCAAGAGCAACCGATAAAAATGAAGAAAACGCTAGGATGTAGGAGTTATTCTGTACTACAGTTAGGTATAAGATGTACTAGTTACGACTTAATCTGACAATAAGTAATAATCAGGCAGCTTGATAAGTAATAGCCAAGTTGTCTGATATTCTCTCTATATTACTAATATTTTTATCTTTAGCAATATAAAGTGAATCTCTAAAAGTTTGCATTGGTGTTTTACCAAAACAATGTTTACCTGAATGAGACCTTTCGTTATTATAATTTGTAAGCCAAGTATCTATATCAGCTTGTAACTCATCTAATGTATTATAGAGCTTTTTACGAAATAGAATGTGATAGCACTCTTCCTGCATAGTTTTGTGAAAACGCTCACATATACCATTAGTTTGAGGGCTATATGCTTTAGTTCTAGAATGATCTATATTCTCAATACCAAGATATAGTTGATAAGCATGATTCTCAGGTTTACCACAATATTCCGTGCCTCTATCTGTAAGTATTCGAAGCAAAGGGATATTATACTTTTCAAAAAATGGAATAACCCTATCATTCAAATGGTCTGCTGTAGTAATAGCTGTTTTCTCGGTATAAAGCTTACAAATAGCTACCCTAGAATAAGTGTCTACAAAGGTTTGTTGGTAGATACGTCCTATGCCTTTAATGTTTCCAACATAATAGGTATCTTGAGAGCCAAGGTAACTAGGATGCATGGTTTCAATCTCACCAGTTGCTTCACGTTTATTCTTGATTTTCTCAAGTGCAGCAAGTTGTGCATCACTCAAAATAATACCATCATTTGCAACTTTAGCATCCAATGCTTTTAGACGTTTTTTGAAATTCTCTAGATCATGACGTAGCCAAACAGACCTTACTCCACCTCCAGAGATAACGATACCTCTCCTACGTAATTCATTAGCAGTACGTTCCTGACCATAAGCAGGAAATTCAACAGCTATATTAACTACTGCATCCTCGATATTAGATGGAACACGATTCTTCAAACATGGCTTCTTTCTAGTCATCTCAAACAAAGATTCTGCTCCACCTTGCTCATGCAGTTCCTTATAGCGGTAAAATGTATCTCTGCTATAGCCCATTACTTTACAAGCTTGCTATACGTTTCCTAGTTGTTCTGCTAATTGTAATAAACCAATTCTTGGTTTTATAATTTTTTCTTGATATGTTGTCATCTGACAGTCTCCTTAATAAGAGGTTGTTAAAATTTGCTGGGTATGATTTTATTCCATATTTTCGTACCCAACAACTCCAAACTGTCAGATCAAGTCTTTACTTTTACATATAAGATCAATTAAACAAGCTTATAGTCGTTCTAAGCAATTTTTTGATTCCTTAATCATAAAATTGTTTAAGTTACACTTTGTGCAACCAACCTAACCTTTTTGTCCAGTAGTGTGATTTTTTGGTATCCAAAATCTGCACACTGGTCGTTTAACAATTTCTAAATCTATGTTATACTTTTCCTTAATGAGACCCTTTAAATCTTTAGACTGATACCCCATATCAGCCCACATTTGTTTAATAGTAGTGTACTCTTTTTGCATGTTACTGAGTAGCACTGTAGCTCCGTATCGATCATTCTCATTCGCAGAACCGACATAACAACCTAACACAAAGCCTTGTGTATCGGTAATAATATGCCTCTTTCTGCCCTTAATTTTCTTAGCTCCATCATAACCTTTAGCTCCACTTTTTCTGTTGTCTTAACAGACTGACTATCTATTATGCAAGCACTAGGATACTCATTTCTACCTAATTTTCTTCTAACATCCTTGATAAGTTCATGGTTCATACGTTCAAATACACCTTGCTTCTTCCATCTTCTAAATTGTTCATATACTGTCTTCCAAATTGGAAAGTCATGCGGCATATATCTCCACTGACACCCAGTACGTAATACATAAAAAATTGCATTCAAAATCTCTCTTTTGCTATGTTTTAAAGGTCTACCTCCCTTTACATACGATACTTGAAACAACCCCTCTATCCTTAACCATTCTTCATCTGTTAAATCTGTTGGATAATTTTTTCTGCTCATTCTTTTATACTTCTTACTAATAATACTTTGTTCACTTCATCATACCTTAATTTTAGTTTGCGGACAAGCTCTTACACCTAAACATAGAGTATTTGGAAAAGTGCTATATCAAAGATTGGTTCAGCTAAACTACGTAAAGCACTATACTTTCCTGCTATAGTAGCTAAAAATCATAACCCTATATTTAAACAATTTACCCAAAAGCTATCTAGTAAGGGTAAACCTACTAAGGTTATTATTGTTGCTATTATGCGTAAATTATTACATATTGTCTTTGGAGTAATTAAAAATAATTCTATCTTTAATCCTATTTTAGTCCTTGGCTCTTAAGACAGTATCAGAAGCCTAGTATACACATGTGCATCAACTATTGATTGTGACTTTTAAATTACCCTATTGAACTTATATAAAATAATTATAGAAATATAAACGATTCAATGCTATAAGTGACTCATAATATAATCATGTTATGATTTGGAGAGGTGGCCGAGAGGCTGAAGGCGACGGTTTGCTAAACCGTTATACGGGTTAACCGTATCGAGGGTTCGAATCCCTCTCTCTCCGCCATTCGGTACAAGTTGTCGTTTTTTCAAAAATATCGAACGGGAAACGTAGAGAGGTCTCAAGTTTTTTGCCCCTTAGTTTGAGGTTCTGAAATACGAAATTTATCATTTTGCGTTTTTGGGGCATTTCAGAACCTTTAAAAGTTTCATAGGCTTCAGATGCTAGAGTTATTAGCGTTGTAGCGGTATCAGTAAATTTATCGTCTGCTTCCTCATAAACTTTAATTAAACGAGCAATTTCATATTGGCGATCTTTTAATTGTTGTTTTTTTCTTTGAAATTCTTCTGTACTAAGTTCTCCATTGAGTCGCAAATCTATTAATGAATTTAATCTATTCTCATTTTCGGTATGTTCTTTCTTTAAAGCAGCTGTTGCTTGCCCATGCTCATCTTTCTTTAGCTCATTTGTGTTTTTTAAATAGGCTAGAGTCTCTTTTAGCATTTCTGGCTCTCTTATTACCTATTCTTTTAAAAACCTCTTCTACCTGCTTTAAAACCTCATCTTCTCTTACATAAATCTTTTTGTTTGGATTCTTTGGATCCCATGTACCTAAATAAGTCCATTCGTCCACTTTGCCATCTGAATATGTTTTGCTGTGAGTTTCAGCTGTTACAACTTTACCAGTTACTGCACAGGTGATTAATCCTCTAAAAAGAAAATCCTTACCACCATATTTAAAAGGCTTCTTCTTCCACCCTAAACGTACATCTTTACATGCCATAAAAGTCTCTTTTGTTATAATTGCTTGGTAACCATGTGACCACACCTCTCCTTTTACTCTCATTTCACCGTAATAAAATGGTTGTTGGATCATGCGATGCACTACTGTTTTATTGACGTAGCAATTGTTTTTGCTTCTAAGACCAAGCTCCTTAGCTTTTTCAGTCAAATAATTAAGAGTATACATTCCTGTTGCATATTCTTCAAAGAGTTTTTTTTATGATAGAACCTCTTACAGGATCGAGAATTACTATACTGTTTCCTCTTTCATCTCGACTATTTAGATAACCAAGAGGGGCTGGTCCTATCCACTCTCCTTTACGCAATTTATGATCTAGGCTTCTTTTAACGAGAAGAATCTCAGAAATTTCATTATTGGAAGAACCAATAAAAGCTGGTAAAATAGAATTACACTTTAGAATAGAAGGTTATGTAATAAACAAAGATTCTCAATCCCATGCAAGGCTAATGTGGGGGATGAACGTATTAATGGCACAATCTTACGTTGATAGTTTAAGTGATAACGTTAAAAGGAGTCTAGATCATAAATTACGTAAAGGACAATGGATAGGTCCAGCACCCCTTGGGTATCTAAATAGCAGAGACGCAAGTGGCAATAGTATAATAATTCTTGATCAGTCTAGAGCTTTTATTATCACAAAACTATTTGAAGAATATGCGAGCGGGATCTATACTCTTAGGTCTATGGTAAACATGGCTAAAGAATTAGGCTTAAGAAGTAAAAAGAATTGTCACCTAAATAAAACTGTTATACATCGTTTAATACAACAACCATTTTATTACGGTGAAATGAGAGTAAAAGGAGAGATGTGGTCACATGGTTATCAACCTATTATAACAAGAGAGATTTTTATGGCATGTAAAGATGTACGTTTAGGCTGGAAGAAGAAGCCATTCAAATATGGTGGGAAAGATTTTCTCTTTAGAGGATTAATCACCTGTGCTGTAACTGGCAAAATGGTAACATCTGAAATTCATAGTAAAACATATCCAAACGGTAAAGTGGATGAATGGATATATTTAGCTACTTGGGATCCACAGAACTTAGACAAGAAAATATATATAAGGGAAGATGAGGTTTTAAAGCAAATAGAAGAGGTTTTTAAAAGAATAGGTATAAGAGACCCGGAAATGCTAAAAGAGACCCTTGCATACCTAAGAAACACTAATGAGCTAAAAAAAACTGAGCATGACCAAGCAACCTCTATGTTAAAGAAAGAACATACCGAAAATGAGAATAGATTAAATTCATTAATAGATTTGCGACTCAATGGAGAACTTAGCACAGAAGAATTTCAAAGAAAAAAACAACAATTAAAAGATCGTCAATATGAAATTGATCGTTTACTAAAAACTTATGATGAAGCAGACGATAAATTTACTGATACCGCTACAACGCTAATAACTCTAGCATCGCAAGGCCTATGAAACTTTTAAAGGTTCTGAAAGCCCTCAAAAACGCAAAATGATAAATTTCGTATTTCAGAACCTTAAACGTCAGGGGCAAAAAACTTGAGACCTCTCTACGTTTCCCGTTCGATATTTTTGAAAAAACGACGACTTGTACCACAGTGGCGGGCTGCATGGTGTACGTTGCGAACTTTTTACCAATTTAGGTTAGAATTTTTGCAAATCCCTTTAAAGCCTAATTATAACAAAGCTCTAGCCTTAACAGGACTTTTATAGTTAGCCCCAAATAACCTAAAGAGTAAATTTTAGTCATAGGGGTAAAGAATTTATGTATGCAATATTTTTCTTAATCAATTTGGTATTTTAGCACTACTTTTTTGCCACAAAAGGCTATAGAGATTTTTACAATCTTCTTGACATGTTTGTGTCCTTTTACTTTAGCATCATATTGTTTATCTATAATTTGCTTTAAGCCTGTTTTTGCAATGGATTCTAAATTTTCAGCAGGTTTAGCTATTTTATATTCAATAATTAGTGCGTTATCTCTAAGTCCAGCTATAGGGATTAATATATGATCACATCTACCATATCCAGTTTCCTTATTTGATTCTATCATATATTGACTGACTAGGGGAGCAAGCAACCCTCCTATTAAATTATGGTAGTCCTTTTCATCCGTTAAATCATGATAACTAGTTGATCTTAACAAATACTCTTGTAATCTTTCTCCAAACTCACTGATTTGCTCAGTAATCAATAAACCAATAAAATTATCATATTCATTCATTTTTATGGTTAATTTTTTAGTGAGCCATTTTATTACCCTTTCTACATAGATGTTGCGTACTTCCTTATTAGGAATGGTTAAACAATATCTAGGGTCTTCTTTATTGTCATTAGCAAGAGTTGCGTTCAGATAACCAGTGAATAATAATAAGCTGTAAAATATATTTTGATTATCTTCAATTTCTTCTAAAGAAATTTGCTTATACAACTTCCTTACTATACCTTCTCCCTCTAACAGCTTGGTTAGATCTTCTTGTATTTCATCTGATACAAAAACTTTATCGATAATGCTAGTCCCACCACTATCTAGCCAATAGTGATCAAGCTCGCCCTCCCGTGCAAGACATTGCATAATTGACCATGGATTGTAGATGATCTCTCCACCAAAGGTGTAACCATTATACCAATTTTGAATTTCCTCAGGATTTGTTTTGGTTGGGACAACGGTTAATAGCTCATCAACTTCTGCTTGAGTGAAACCATAAAACTTAGCAAATTTTTTATCAAGTAAGGTATATTCAGTAACATTATTTAAATCAGAAAATAAATTAGCTTTAGCAATACGCAAGATGCCAGTTATTACTCCTTTCTCTAAGTAGGGATTCGTTTTCAAACTGCTACCAAGTATTCCTCTAAATAGCTTAAGAATTTGGTCAAACTCTTTTGTTTTATGTCCAAGTTCTAAATATGCATTATTAATTGGTGTATCATATTCATCTATTAATATGTATACTTTTTGATTAAAATGTTTAAACAATAGTTCGCTTAAGAAGCCTAAACTATCTTTAAGATCGTCTTTATTAAATTCTCCTGTAAAATATCGTTTTAGTTGTTCCTTTTGTACATCATCCAGTAAATTCTTATTTTTTGCTATATAATGTTTTAAATAACGATGTTTTACAAATAACTTAATAACTTGATTTCTTATCCCGTTCTCAATGTCTTGGTAACTGCTGCCCTTAACATCCTTGAAACTTATAGAAATAACCGGATATTGACCTTGGCGTTTCATGCTACTTGCTATGTCTGCAATTTTTAAGGACTTTAACTCTTTAGTTTCATCAAAACCTAAATCTACTGTACCTCCAAGGAATAATTTGTTATTTATCTTTTGTTCTAGTGGTAAAGGCTTGCCGTCCTGATCCACTTCTATTTCAAAAAACTTCTTGAGCATATCCATATTAAGGCTTTTACCCCAACGTCTTGGTCGAGCGATTAGGATAACCTTACCGCTATCTTCTAATAATTCTTTGATCATTAGACTTTTATCAACAAATACATCACTATTAACTACTAAGTCATAGAATTCATCCGTACCTACTAGCATTTTAGGCAGCTTATTACTCTCCTTAACAGTGTCAGCTCCCTTGAGATGTGTGTTAGTGTCTGAAAGTTCAACTATCATATTATTCAATTATATTTATGTTTTTGGTATTAAAATTTTTAGTTAAATTTTAATAAATTATTTTACCGATTAAGTTTTAATAAAATGTGGTAATATGCTGTTTCGATAAAAATATGATATAGTATAGATAAGTTTGATTCAATATAGAATTACATCTCGTGACAACATCATCTAATTATCATAATTGTGTTCATTTAAAAAAATATTGGATAACTAATTAAGGTCTTTTTCTAAACTAGGGTTTTAACAAATATTAATTAAAAAACCCAACGGACTTGGTAAAACGTATATTTGCAGCAAAACTGCTTTGCAATCTTTTAGCATTACAAATCACATTCTGAACCTGAGTCGCCAAGTAAATTGTTGGTAAATTCTTCATTTACCAAGTCATAATTGTAAAAATTGTGTTCCTGTGCTTTGGTGGCAAAATCTTGCCCTTGAGCAGCAGCATTAACCATAATATTACTAATTTTATTGTAAGCCGCAGCCTTAAAATTTTCATCCTTACTTAGGCTGAATGCGTGGTGATAATATTTTTTGGCTTGCTCAAATAAACCTATAGATTCAAAATACTCAGCCTGCTTTAGCATTATATCAGGATTCTCTGCATCTTGTTTTAGCCATGCTTTAAAACATTCTTTTATCCTAACCGCATTATTAATTACTTTATAGCAGTCAATCGCTTTAGCATATTCACCTTTGTTAAAAAATAGCTGACCAAGTTTCTCATATATTGTTGGTAGATGACTATTTGCCTCTATAGCTTTTACATAGTAAGCCAATGCCCCATTTTCACCATTCTGCTCAACTATATTAGCTAAGCAACTATAGGCTATAGCCTTAAGATTCTTGCAGGCAGGAGAGTCCGGATAATCCTCTAGATACTTTATAGCTTTATGATAATAAACTTGGTCAAGCCTATCTTCATCAATAGGCAAATTGCTAACTTGGTACTCAAGATTTTCTGTTACTTTAGCATGGCAAGCCGTTATTAACTCTGCAATCTTGGCATGATCAGGTAATTCAGCTTTACAGACACTAGCAAAGAATTTCACATATTCATATTGCTGCTGTAAACAATAACCATAGCTTTGTATCTGATGCTGAAGCTGAATATTACCCGGTTCAGCATATTCAGCAAAAATCTCTAATGCTTGCTGCAAGATTATTATGGCATGTGGTATGCTTACAATTTGATCATAGTTAAGTACTTTCTGTAACTTTGATAATAACTCCAGCTCTAGAAAATATTCATCTTTATTATGCCTTGGCAGTAGGTTATTGTAATGAATTGATGATGGAATCCAATCTTTGACAAGATGATAGTTCTCAGAAAATGCATTGAGTGAATTAGCATCTGAGCATTTAGTTGCATTACCAATAGCCTTAACTATCACCTCTAATAGTTGATTAAAATTATTACTAGCAGTATTTAACAGATGAGATGAACACTCCTTAGCTTCCTTAGAAATAGTTATGTTGATCATATCACCTTTAGCGTCAGAATATTTGGATGATGAATCTATTGCCGCAAGTAAATCAGGTACAACTAACTCACCTTCGTCAGTTGGTTTATAGAATAGATGTATTGAGCCATTATCTTTGAGCTTATTAATCAGTGCCTTATGCCCCTCTGTTGCCCCTTGATTATCTTTTAATATTTTATCTATAGAGTTTTTAATATGCTGAATATTTTTGTTTGGTGGTACATGAGTAAATACTAAAGATATGCTGCCCTTTATAAATTCAATATTATTAAAACTTTTTATAAAATTAGATAACGTTTCAAGGAAATCACTACCTCTATTACTCCTTAAATATGATTCATCTACCACCAACACAAATTTTAGCTGTTCTGTAGTTTCAAAGAGCCTTTTAATATAGAAGCTGTTAGCAATTTCCTGAACAGGATCAGTGTCATTAAAGCCAGGGCAATCCCAAATGATTAGGTTTTTATCTTTAGCAAAACATTTATTAGGAATCTTAGTCTCGGAAGCCATTTTATGACCAATGACAATATCATTAAATGGTTGCTTTGCTTCAATAACCATCTCGTTAGTTTCATCATCAAAAATCGCCTGTAGCTCCCTGCCACTAAACACATGAGCGAGTGTAGTCTTGCCAGCTCCAGTATTACCAAGCAGCAATATCCCATTCTTACCATGTTCCTGCAGGCGGTCATTACCATCTCGGATTAAATTCGATACTTGCTTGATAGTAGCCTGATCATCATTATCAAACTGATTATCCCCATCTGTTACCTCAAATAATTTCACAACAGCTATCTCTGGGACATATTCTTTTACTTTTGCCTCCTCTAGGGCTTTTAATTTAGCTGCTTCTTCTATTGCCTTAGCTTCCTCTTGCTCTCTAAGCTTTGCCTCTTGCGCAAGTCTCTCAGCTTCTTGTCTAGCTTTTTCATCTGCCTCTGCTTGTTGTTGCTGTTTTAGTATCTTAGCGGCTTTTGAAGGTTAAGAGTAGTAATAGATTTATGATCCTTTAAGCCTTCTGCTAGCGATTTCGCTCCTGCATCTCCTATCTGGTTTTGTATAAGATGAAGATCAATAATAGATTTAAGATCCTTTAAGGCTTCTGCTAGACCTTTTGCTCCTGCCTCTCCTATCTGGTTATTACCAAGGTTAAGAGAAGCAATAGAGTGATTAATCTTTAAGGCTTCTGCTAGTGTCTGCACTCCAGCATCTCCTATTTGGTTACCATAAAGGGAAATAGTAGTAATAGATTTATTATCCTTTAAGGCTTCGGCTAGCTCCTTTACTTCAGCATCTCCTATCTGTTTATTATAAAGGTAAAGATAAGTAATAGAGTTATTTCTTATTTGTTGTATAATAGTGTTGTCTAATGGCATTTTTTCCTCTCTTTTATTTAGGTCAAAAGTGATAAGTACTTAGTAGTTATCAATAAAGTACTGTTATTCGATCTGTATCGCCGACATTAGCATAGTCTTTTATGTCATATAACTAATCCGACTAATATTACTCCATCTATTAGCAAGAAGCCGCTTTGTGACAATGAAGCAGTTGTAAGTTGTTATTCTTAGCAACGGCAGGAATTTAGATACCTGCTTTCGCAGGTATGACACAAAACAGGATTGCCTCATCTTCTCTCAATGATATTTTTTTAGACTTACACAGTCCTATTCTATTATTAAAGTCATATGCTTTATATAAAATATATGATATATTTTATATAAAGCATATTTATAAAAAATTTGTGGGAATATAAAATTTGGCGGCAATAAAATATGATGTAAATTGTGATTTTTTATGATATAATAACTTCCCTACAATATAGCTACCTTGGAACTTAGGTAGCCGAGTTGGTAGAGATAATCTGAAAAACCTAATAAACCGGATTCCTAGTAATGTTAGAGAGCTAAAATACATCATCTATGTTAATAGTCAGGACAACCTAAGAATAGCAAAGATTTAAGCCTAACCTCGCTCGCAGTTATTATATGCAATTTCGCTTCCTCTACCTGATTCGGTATAAAAATCTTCTCGCCCAAGTGAAATTTAGCGATATCCGGTAAATGATCACTATTACTTGCGTAAACATTTTGCATGATTTTTTTAAGATTTTCGATATCTTTTGACTTGTTAAATTTGACAACAACTCTTCGCATATAATCCCCTGTAGTATCTGTATTGCAGGGAAGTTATTATATCATAAAAAATCACAATTTACATCATATTTTATTGCCGCCAAATTTTATATTCCCACAAATTTTTTATAAATATGCTTTATATAAAATATATCATATATTTTATATAAAGCATATGACTTTAATAATAGAATAGGACTGTGTAAGTCTAAAAAAATATCATTGAGAGAAGATGAGGCAATCCTGTTTTGTGTCATACCTGCGAAAGCAGGTATCTAAATTCCTGCCGTTGCTAAGAATAACAACTTACAACTGCTTCATTGTCACAAAGCGGCTTCTTGCTAATAGATGGAGTAATATTAGTCGGATTAGTTATATGACATAAAAGACTATGCTAATGTCGGCGATACAGATCGAATAACAGTACTTTATTGATAACTACTAAGTACTTATCACTTTTGACCTAAATAAAAGAGAGGAAAAAATGCCATTAGACAACACTATTATACAACAAATAAGAAATAACTCTATTACTTATCTTTACCTTTATAATAAACAGATAGGAGATGCTGAAGTAAAGGAGCTAGCCGAAGCCTTAAAGGATAATAAATCTATTACTACTATTTCCCTTTATGGTAACCAAATAGGAGATGCTGGAGTGCAGACACTAGCAGAAGCCTTAAAGATTAATCACTCTATTGCTTCTCTTAACCTTGGTAATAACCAGATAGGAGAGGCAGGAGCAAAAGGTCTAGCAGAAGCCTTAAAGGATCTTAAATCTATTATTGATCTTCATCTTATACAAAACCAGATAGGAGATGCAGGAGCGAAATCGCTAGCAGAAGGCTTAAAGGATCATAAATCTATTACTACTCTTAACCTTCAAAAGCCGCTAAGATACTAAAACAGCAACAACAAGCAGAGGCAGATGAAAAAGCTAGACAAGAAGCTGAGAGACTTGCGCAAGAGGCAAAGCTTAGAGAGCAAGAGGAAGCTAAGGCAATAGAAGAAGCAGCTAAATTAAAAGCCCTAGAGGAGGCAAAAGTAAAAGAATATGTCCCAGAGATAGCTGTTGTGAAATTATTTGAGGTAACAGATGGGGATAATCAGTTTGATAATGATGATCAGGCTACTATCAAGCAAGTATCGAATTTAATCCGAGATGGTAATGACCGCCTGCAGGAACATGGTAAGAATGGGATATTGCTGCTTGGTAATACTGGAGCTGGCAAGACTACACTCGCTCATGTGTTTAGTGGCAGGGAGCTACAGGCGATTTTTGATGATGAAACTAACGAGATGGTTATTGAAGCAAAGCAACCATTTAATGATATTGTCATTGGTCATAAAATGGCTTCCGAGACTAAGATTCCTAATAAATGTTTTGCTAAAGATAAAAACCTAATCATTTGGGATTGCCCTGGCTTTAATGACACTGATCCTGTTCAGGAAATTGCTAACAGCTTCTATATTAAAAGGCTCTTTGAAACTACAGAACAGCTAAAATTTGTGTTGGTGGTAGATGAATCATATTTAAGGAGTAATAGAGGTAGTGATTTCCTTGAAACGTTATCTAATTTTATAAAAAGTTTTAATAATATTGAATTTATAAAGGGCAGCATATCTTTAGTATTTACTCATGTACCACCAAACAAAAATATTCAGCATATTAAAAACTCTATAGATAAAATATTAAAAGATAATCAAGGGGCAACAGAGGGGCATAAGGCACTGATTAATAAGCTCAAAGATAATGGCTCAATACATCTATTCTATAAACCAACTGACGAAGGTGAGTTAGTTGTACCTGATTTACTTGCGGCAATAGATTCATCATCCAAATATTCTGACGCTAAAGGTGATATGATCAACATAACTATTTCTAAGGAAGCTAAGGAGTGTTCATCTCATCTGTTAAATACTGCTAGTAATAATTTTAATCAACTATTAGAGGTGATAGTTAAGGCTATTGGTAATGCAACTAAATGCTCAGATGCTAATTCACTCAATGCATTTTCTGAGAACTATCATCTTGTCAAAGATTGGATTCCATCATCAATTCATTACAATAACCTACTGCCAAGGCATAATAAAGATGAATATTTTCTAGAGCTGGAGTTATTATCAAAGTTACAGAAAGTACTTAACTATGATCAAATTGTAAGCATACCACATGCCATAATAATCTTGCAGCAAGCATTAGAGATTTTTGCTGAATATGCTGAACCGGGTAATATTCAGCTTCAGCATCAGATACAAAGCTATGGTTATTGTTTACAGCAGCAATATGAATATGTGAAATTCTTTGCTAGTGTCTGTAAAGCTGAATTACCTGATCATGCCAAGATTGCAGAGTTAATAACGGCTTGCCATGCTAAAGTAACAGAAAATCTTGAGTACCAAGTTAGCAATTTGCCTATTGATGAAGATAGGCTTGACCAAGTTTATTATCATAAAGCTATAAAGTATCTAGAGGATTATCCGGACTCTCCTGCCTGCAAGAATCTTAAGGCTATAGCCTATAGTTGCTTAGCTAATATAGTTGAGCAGAATGGTGAAAATGGGGCATTGGCTTACTATGTAAAAGCTATAGAGGCAAATAGTCATCTACCAACAATATATGAGAAACTTGGTCAGCTATTTTTTAACAAAGGTGAATATGCTAAAGCGATTGACTGCTATAAAGTAATTAATAATGCGGTTAGGATAAAAGAATGTTTTAAAGCATGGCTAAAACAAGATGCAGAGAATCCTGATATAATGCTAAAGCAGGCTGAGTATTTTGAATCTATAGGTTTATTTGAGCAAGCCAAAAAATATTATCACCACGCATTCAGCCTAAGTAAGGATGAAAATTTTAAGGCTGCGGCTTACAATAAAATTAGTAATATTATGGTTAATGCTGCTGCTCAAGGGCAAGATTTTGCCACCAAAGCACAGGAACACAATTTTTACAATTATGACTTGGTAAATGAAGAATTTACCAACAATTTACTTGGCGACTCAGGTTCAGAATGTGATTTGTAATGCTAAAAGATTGCAAAGCAGTTTTGCTGCAAATATACGTTTTACCAAGTCCGTTGGGTTTTTTAATTAATATCTATTAAATTGAAACTATAAAATTCAATTGGTAACTACTTTGTTTGTTCGTCTAAGTTATAAATTTAGTTTTATTTGCAATTGAACCGCCTTGCTTTTTATTCATATCCTAGTTTAGGATAGATAATTAGCTTGATAACTATAACGTTATATGTTACAATCATAATAAGGTAATATTATTTATGATATGATCAAAACTTTCAGCCATAAGGGTCTAAACAATTTCTTTAATAATGGCGATACTACAAAAATACAAAGTGATCATATAAAAAAACTCAGGCTGTTACTGGCTAACTTAAATGCTGCAACTAAGGTAGAAAACATGAATTTACCAAGACTCGGACTGCACAAGCTGCAAGGTAATATGAAAGACTTTTGGTCAGTTAAAATTAATGGTAACTGGCGTCTGATATTTCGTTTTAGTAATGGAGATGCCTATGACGTTGATTATTTGGATTATCATTAAAGCGAGGTATATATGTTCAATCCCCCACACCCGGGTAGTATATTAAAAGAATTATATTTAGAACCTTTAAATTTAACTGTCACTGAGGCATCTCTATCGCTTGGAGTTACCCGTAAAACTTTATCATTTCTAATCAATGAAAAATCTAGCATTAGTTCTTCTATGGCTATTCGTTTATCTACAGCATTTCCAAACACAAGCCCTGAATACTGGCTTAATCTTCAGCAACAGTATGATATATGGAATGCCAAAAAAAATATTGATGTTTCCCATGTTAAAATATTACTTCACATGTCTGCTTAAATTAGATTTATAACTTTTTTGTAAATTGTAATGTGTGTACTAGGTTCTGTTAATATTTTGATACATTCACTTATAATACAAGAAACGTCTGAGTAATCCCATCAATTCTTAAGAGCAAAAGAATATAATAATTACTTGAACTGTGTGTAATTTAATAAAGAAAAATTGTTTGTTTCAGGTTTGTATAATCAATCCGTCTATCCAAATGGGTGAAGTTTTTGTTGATGCCGATGGACCAGCCTAGCTGCCAAGCAAGTGAGATAAGGTTTCCTTTAATGGTGTTGTCTGAAGTAGCTACATCAATAGCACAGCAGCCGGTAAAGCCATAACGTGGATAGTCGTAGATGTGGAAAGAATTTGGTACACCGCCGATTTTGCGGTTGTATTCTTTAGAACGACAGGTTGAGATAAGCTGCATGGGACAGTTAAATTTGCTACGCAAGGCAACTAATTTTTCAGCAAAACCTGCAGCTAAAATGATTTGACCAGTTTGCCTGCAGGCTAGCTCTTGGTGAGTAAAGTATGGTAGGTAGTATTTGCTGTTCATACTATTATTATTTATTTAAGCAATATTATCTTTACGCCTTCCCACAAGGTTACAGCTGCTGTCCCTATGGTTACTGAAATTACAGCCCGTATCAGCATGTGACTTGATTCTTCTGAGCGTTTGCGAAGTTTCCTTAAAAAATGAAAATCACATTGTACTTCTTGTTGGTTGTCCATATCTGCACCAAAGGACTTTAATGCACTTATCACGCCTTTCTCTATGGCTTTTTCAAGATGTACCTCTATACTTAATAATATTTCTCTTCTTAAGACTTCGCATATGCGTTTTTCTGTGAATCTCATGAGAATATTATTTTTGACGTTTGTTTTTTCTACCGCCTATAGGAGTGTTAGTAAGAAACCGTAAGACAATATTGACAAGGGATACAATTGTGATAGTAATTGCAGTTTGATGCTCTTTTGGTACTTCAATACCATGCTCACTAGCAAGCCAACTTGCCACTATTGCTACTATATTGAAGGTAATAGTTTTAAAACCTTGTAGTATGTTCATAATAATTTCTCATTAGTTGTTATTATATCTCTTTCGAAACTCTACTTCTGCTGGTAATTTATTCGTGCTACCGGTACTCTGCTCCTCACGTACATCATCGTCCGCTGCGGTTCGCAGTGAAGTGGCTTCTTTAAATTCCTCAGCATAAGCGAGTTTCAAAAGAGATATGTTGTTTAGATTAGAATTTTGGTTAAGGGTTAGATTTAGATTGAGAATTTGGACTATGATTTTATCCAACTATTTCCATCGAAGCGGTATTTGCTGCCATTACTATCAAGTGTTACTTCCAGCCATTTAGGAGCAGTAACAAACTTCCAACCAATCTCCAACTTTTGGGCTATTTTATTTGCATGGCTGATAAACTCACCTTGAGGATGTTGACTAACTATGTAGAGCTGTCCAGTCATTGCATCTTGAGGTGGCATAGCTACTTGAGTAGCTTCTACCACTGGATTAATGAGGATATCGAGTAAAGTTAGTGCTTCGTTATGAGTAATCTCCTTTTGTGCCTGCCCACTATGGATATAGGGTAGCTTTAACCTAGAAGTGTAAGACATAGTAATTTTTAGAGCAACGTTAAAGTTGTCCCATAGCCTCTGCCGATTTGGCTGGAGAGTTGGTAAATGCTGGCGTTTAAGTTTACCGGTATCTCTGATGCATAGGCAAAATCAGCTGTTTGTGCTTGTTTGCTGTATATAACATTTGGGCTTGAGGCTTCAAGGGTTCTAATAACATTATTACCACTTTTAATATCAACCTGATATTTTTCAAACTCTTCGCCACTCATCTTCGAGATAAATATGAGCAGAAATTATGCTATAGAACGTGAGTATTATGCGACGAGTGGAGTGTAGAATTAAATTCTCGTTACTGACTACATGTATGGACCTCCTGTAAAATGCAAGAAAAAAATAACATCTAATAGCAAAAATGCAAATGCATACATGTATCCGGCTTATAGTTAATAAATTATGTATAATTTATCCTACAGCCCTGATGGAATTCGCTGGCTTACAAACTATATACTTATCATTTTATCGGCTTCAAAGAGCCATTGTAGTCATCAGTTTCTTTGTAAGCTAAGGTTTGTCTTATTTACCATCAATATTATTATCTCACGCATATTCCGGGTTGGAATCTCTTACATATTCTTTGTTTACCTATTAATTAATAAACCACTATTTATTTTATTTTATGTTAATTATAATAGCTCTATGCTACAAACTTTACTCTCTACATAATCATCCCCTGACCTTAGTACTGCAAACACCACTCTTGCCAGTTTATTAGCTACAGCAACTACTGTTTTATTATGTCCATTTCGCTCAGATAAATTAAACATCCACTGCGTAAATTTGCTAAAATCTTTTTTAGATTTTTGTTCTTCCGATGTAAATCTTATCTTGGCATTTAGTACAGCTCTAGCTCCTTGGATCAATAGAGTACGCAAGTAAACATCACCTCGCTTGCTAATTCCAAGCAACTTATCTTTCCCTCCACTGGAATGCTGCCTTGGCACTAATCCAAACCATGCCGATAATTGCCTACCATTCTCAAAACTTGTAGCATTACCTATTGATGCTATTAAAGCAGTAGCAGTAATTAAACCAAGACCAAGTATAGCTGTTAATCGTTGATATTGAGTTAAGTTGCTAGCTATTATTTTTAATCTTTTTTCTATCTCTTTTATTTTTTTGTCATTATCCAAAAATTCCTCTTTCAGTTCACTAAATGTTTGATAACCCAGCTGGCTTAAATTTCCTTCATCTGAAATCTCGGTTAATTTTGTCATAACCTTATTGATCCCTTGAGGAATAATAAACCAAATTCATGTAGTAGACCCCTAATTTCATTAGCAAGGGCAGTACGATTTTTTACCAATCTCTCTCTTACTCGATGAATTGATAAAATATCTTGTTGTTCTACAGTTCTAATTGGTACAAACCTCATATTTGGTCTTGTTACCGCTTCACATATAGCTTCTGCATCAGCTTGATCATTTTTATTAGTTTTAACATACGGTTTGACAAATTGTGCTGCCATTAGTTTTACTGTATGCCCCAATTTAGTTATTTCTCTTGCCCAGTAACTAGCTCCGCCGCAAGCTTCCATCCCTACCAAACATTTTGGTAAATTAGCCATAAATGTTAAAACTTGATCTCTCATTAATTTTTTCTTTAATACCGTCTTACCATTTTTATCTACACCATGAATTTGGAAAATTCTTTTTGCAATATCTATACCAATTGTGGTAACTTCCATCTTAGCCTCCTGATTGTTATTTTAATATTTAATATTAACTTTAGAAGATTAGCAACTGCTTTTCATTCTGTATATCAGGAGGTCCATACCATTATTTTATCATTTTGCAGATTTTGTCATTTGGGGCATCGTTAAATCAAATAAATTGAATAAATTTTGTTGAAACTCGCTTAATTTTGGTAATCTTGCAACTTTGCAACCCTTGATTGTGTAATATAAAAAACATACTTTATCCAGCTCTCTTAATGCTTCCTCAATGGTCACATTATATTTACCATCCTTGGTTACGCCACAACCTTGTTTCAACTTATTTTTCATATAGTGCCATATTTTTAATGCCAACATGCAAACAAATACATGTCCCTTCGTTCTGTTGCTTTTCCTTAAAAAGATCGGTCTTACTTCGAGTAATCCTGTCTTCATACTGCTAAAATTCGATTCTACTTCATGTAAATTATGCTTTATCAACCAATTCTTTACTCATCAGTTTAATTTCAATCTGTGTTTCAATCGCATAACAACCATCAAGAGCAAACAACTCTTTTTTCTTATCTTGATCAATTTCAACCACTATTTGGTTGCCGTCTAATTTTAGGTTGATAAATTTATCTATCCGCCATTCTTTGGCAATTTTTTGAATATTATTTAAACCAAGTTCTAGCTTTGCTTTCTTATGGGTTGATACATATATATTACGCTCTTCAATCTTTGCAACCAATTTTTCAACTCGGTTATTCCTATCAAACTCAACTTTTCGGGCTATAGAACCATTCTTCCTTAAAATATATCTTTTGCCATTATTGGTTACTTCGCATAGCTGTTCTTCAAAAAAACTATATTGCAAAACTCCGCTTTTCTTTAAGCTTTCAATCTCAACTTTACTTAAGGTTGTAATATAGTCCCATCCTTCTTTGCCTGTCCTCTTAATCATTCCTTTATCACCAACAAAGACTATATTCTTAATACCAAAATTAGATTTTACTAGCTCAATCTGCTCATAAATGGTAGAAGGATCAGCACTATTACCCTTAAAAACTCTAACAGCCAAAGGTTCGCCATGATCATCAGTTAATAGACCAATCACTATTTGCTTTTTACCCTTCTTTTTATCCCGATTGTACCCATATTCCGCAAGTTCATTCTCTGTTCCTTCGAAATAGCTGGAAGTGACGTCATATAAAAGCATAACAGGCGGCTTGTTATTTTTCTTTTGATAAGTTTTAAATAATTTTAATTCGATCTTTTCTTGGTTCTCTTCTAACCATTCTAGAGCCTGATATAAATGGGTTTCATCAAATGAATCGACAGATAATACATCAGATATCGCATGCGATTTCGCCCATTTCACGCTGGAAAGTCTAGACCCTTGGTGAGCAAAGCGTGCTAAAACCAAAAATAGACTCAATAAAGCTTCTTTGCTTCTAGTACCAAGAGCCTTAGTAATACCAATTTCATCAGCAATTCTTTTTAGTAGAAAAATAGTCCCAAAACTTTCACCAACCTCAGGAACACCATCTAAACCATCAAATTCACCTTTCAGCATCTTCTTAAAAGCCTCAATGCGTAAATCATCCCAGTTAGTTAAGTTAGCTAGGGTTTTATTTAATACTTTCCCGTCTTCGCGATAAGAGGTACGAAGCAATATTGCAGGACGAGAATTTCTATTTGGAACAGTTGTAATATACATGAAAGAGATTATATCTCTAAATTCCAGCATTGTCAAATAAAAAATATCATTTACATGACTACAAATCTTATAGCAAAATCCTTATAAACCTTACTTTCCTACCTCTTCAAACACTTCTCCCTCTCGAAGATAAGTCGCGATGACAACTATTTGTTTCTGTAATTTAGTAATGTCATTGCGAGGAGCCGCAAAGCGGCGACGCGGCAATCTAGGATACACGAAGCGTTACTCTAAAAAAACAGTTTCGCTGTTTACCTAAATCGCCACGGCATCTAAAGAGGCTTGCTATGACGATTATAGAAAAATTTAGGGTACTATGGTATTTAAGTCTAGTTTGTGGTTTCATTTTATCTATAGGCTTCGCTCCATCGAATTCAAGTTATAAATACAAAAAACTTCTTAATAAAAATTTGTATAAAATAAAATAATACCACCATGCACGAGCATATAACTAAACTCAATAGCATAGAATTAGGCAATTTATTTTCTATAGAAAATATTTTAGAATTATTATCAATAGGCTTATAAATAAATATTATCAGCTTTGCTAAATACAGTGCAGAGAATAGCGTACTTAAAGCTAGTACTACCATAACTAATATTTGATTTTGTTCTGCAGCAGCTAACATAATATAAAATTTACTAATAAAACCACCAAAAGGAGGAATGCCTATTAAGGATAAACTGGCAATGAGTACCATAAAGCTAGTTTTGGGCATTTCTTTAGCAGTACCTATAAGATCAGAGACTTGATTGGTATTCTTTAAGCTATAAATACTTCCCATCCCATAAAATAAACAGATTTTAGTAAATGAATGTGAACATAAATGTAGGATAGCAGCTCCCATAGATTTTGATGTAAACATGAAGCTACTAAGTAAAGCTATAGATAATTGGTTAATGGTAGAATAGGCTAATATCTTCTTAATATTATCGCTCTTTAATGCTTTGAAAGAACTATAAATTATAGTTATAATTGGTAAGAAAATAACCCAGTTAAGTTCTACAAAAAGAGATTGTAAATATTTAAGACCAAAAATATACATCAGAATTTTATAAATGCAAAAAAGTCCAGTTTTAACAACTACCACAGCATGTAGTAAGGCACTTACTGGGTAATGTGCTACCATCGCGGCTGGTAACCATTGATGTACAGGAAATAAAGCTGCTTTTGATATACCAAAAATAAACATTAATAACAAAATTATTGTTTGATTCTTGGAGAAATAATATTTGATAAAACCTTGCGATGTAAAATCTCCATGACCTGCTTTAGCATAAATAATTATTAGTGCTGGCAAGAATAGTAATGTCCCTGAAATCATTAATATTTTTAAATATTTATAAACCCCTGCCATAACTTTATCTCCACCACTGTGACCAATTAGTGGAGCAGTTGATAATGTTAATAGTTCATAAAAAATAAACATAGTAAAAAGATTTGAAGATAATGCTGCCATCCCGCTAAATAACACACTTAGATTAAGGAAGAATAGAAAACGACTTGAATTATCGATATTATTGATTGCCAAATATTTGGTTGTATAAATTAAAGCACAAATCCATAAAAAGCTCAGCAAAGTTAAAAAAATGAGACTTAGTGCTTCTAAATGCAGCCCTATAGAAAAATTACCATATATGTTTATTGACAGATTTGCTTTTACGCCTTTCAGAAACAACCAGTCAATAATTAAAATATTGACAAAAAAGAAGCTGCTAATGGTAATTAATAAAGAGTTACGGGTGTTATTATTACTATTACTGATAAGGGGAACTACTAAATTTAGCATAGCTAGCAGTAAAGTCGATGAAATCAAAAAACTAGGGGTAATAGCAGAATACATTACTGCCCTCTGAATGGCTGTAACTCAGGGGTATTTGCACTTTTCCCGATGTTGTGTCTGCAAGCGATGGAAGCACTATATCTCATATCGTTTTCATGACTCCTAAAAAAGGTAAGAATATTGGTAGAAAAAATTGCATTATACTAATAAAAATTAGTCCACAATACTTAGTGTTCGATTTTAATTGTGTATAATCGTAGTGATCCCAACATAGTTTTTTGGCAATTTTATAATGATAAAGTAACGACATAGCAGAACTTATGACAACAATAACAAACTCTAACCACATATTTTCAACAATCAACAACTCGAAAATACTAATCTTAATGAAAAACATACTACTTATTGGTAAACCACAGCTGTAAATTAGACTAAAAACTACCAAAATACGCCATAACATACTAAACGGTTTCGAAATATCAGAATAAGCAATGAGCAGAAATAAAGCAATCTTGTTAAGGCTATCAGCAAACAAAAAGGGAAATAACAGTGATTCACCTCTAGGAATAACTAAAAGCAAAAACATATAACCAATTTGCACCGCAGAAGAATATATAACAATATTTCTGACTCTTTGGCTTCTGCAAGCAAAATATGTACATAAAATAATAGTTGCCAAAGCTATTAAGCTGATAAAATTTGATAGATACTTAATGATCACATTGTAATCAATAGTAAAATGAATGAACCTCAAGATTATATAAATACCAATTATACTGGATATACTAGCAAGATATGTCAGAATAACAGGAGCAGCTGAACTATAGGTCCTGATCATCCAAAAATGCATAGGGAAAAAAGCTGTTTTTAGTATAGAGCCAATGAGAAAAAAACTAATGCCTAGCATCACTATTTTGGAGTCATAATGCGTCTTAAGAAGCATTAGATATCTTGCAAAATTCGCTTCTGCTGAGGAATTTAAAGGAGCCACGGAACGCAGAACCGGAGCGTACTCTAGTGTACGTGAGGATTCGAGTACCGGAGCGACATCCAAATTACCAGCAGAAGTAGAATTTTGCAAGATATCTGAAACATCTAACATATTAAGGCTGCCTGTGCTACTTAATAAAAATCCAATGCCTATTAATATCAAAGTAGCCCCGACAGTACCAAGCATAAGATAATCGAAAGCACCGATAACAGCCCTAGGATTATTGCCCTGTGCCATTAATACATAGCTACTTAATGAAGATATTTCAATGAATACATAAAGATTAAAGAGGTCATTAGTACTTACAATACCAAGATAGCCGCTATGGGCAAATAATAAAACTGCATAAAATAACGATTGTCTTTTTCTATCAAGAAATCTAAGTATGGTATTTGTAACCAATTTGTTACAAAAGATTAGAAAAAATAATAATACGCAATTAATATAGATAATTATAGGTTGGTTCAGATAGTCTAGCCGATATTCAATACCTATAGGGGCATGCCAATCACCAAAATTATATGATACGGCTTCTTTATTAATTACAGATAAACCGTAAATACTTAAAAATAAACTTAGTGCAATCGATATAACTGCTATAATTCGAGTAGCTAGCCTATAGCGAAAAGTTAGTATTGAGAATAACGCTCCAAAAAATGGTAGCAATACTTGCAGAGCGGGAAAATGTTTAATTAATGTCATTCACTTCGATCATTAGTTGTTTCGCTAAAATTAATCTCACCTTCTGATATAGTATTAAATTGCTTAGAAATACGGTAAATCAAGCTAAGACCCAATGATAAAGTAGCAAACCCAACAACAATAGCCGTGAGCATTAACACCTGAGGGAGTGGACTTGAATAGCTATGTAATATTAGACTTCTTGCATAATTCGCTTCTGCTGAGGAATTTGTAGGAGACACGGAACGCAGAACCGGAGCGTACTCAAATGTACGTGAGGATTCGAGTACCGGATCGACGCACAAATTACCAGCAGAAGTAGAATTATGCGAGAAGTCTATTGTACGTTCAATTGGTACAATACCTCCACTTACCTTACCAAGCATAAGGTAAAAAATTAGCACCGAACTTTGCATTACACTAAGCCCAATAATTTTACGAACATAATTATCACTGGTTAGCATTATAAATAAACCACTAACTAACACTAACAGTGTAAGAAAATATAAAATTTTTGAGATATATATAGTTTCTAAAAACATTATTGCTTAACTTAATTAATAGACTTCCTGCATATAGTTAACCCGAATAACATTACACCAAATTCACAAACGTCATTGCGAGAAGCTAGTTTAGTAGCGACGAAGCAATCCATAAAAGTAACCAAAAATGTATTGCTTCGTTGACTCACGTTTCCTCGCAATGACGCCGGTTCACTATGGCTAAATGTTAATCAGGTTAACTATTTAGCTATAAGTTTAATACGGCTTAAATGCTTCATTAAACACACACACTATTTTTTTACCATGACGTATTGACAGCTTGTGAAATACTTGTTCAATAATCACCATATTAGAGTTATCTTGTGAGAGTCTATAATTTACCATCGACTCTCTAAGAGCTTCATCAACTGCAAAAATAGCTGGTAACTCAGCATTTTTATCTCTGAATTGTAGGTAAGTATACACTCCATCATCAAAAATTTTAATTGGTGCAATCGATTCATTACCACTTATGGAATAATTAAAATTATATTTTTCAGGATGCGATAAATCAAGGTTAGCTGAAGATGTAACGTAATTTTGTAAGTGATCTCCAGAATTTTCATCATCAGGATAAATAAACCTTAAATTAAAAACCATATCTGGATCTCTCATATCTAAGGCTTCTGTAGCATATAGTTCAAAAAAGTAAGTTCGCTTATTAGTAATAAGCGTCATATTAGTTGTAGCATCTTGTTCCATCGGTTTAATGAAGATCCTATGACCCGCTGGTACTATTTGCCAAGAAGTGGTGTCTCCCATGGAAATACTAACTATTTCTTCATCTTTTGCTAGCTCTATACTAGCCTGATAACCATAATATCCAGTAAACTTAAATACATCATCAGGACTATAAACCATTACCCTAATTCTACTATCAATCGGCATTGGTCTAGATTCCCTAACGGCTAACGCAGTATTTACAAAAAATACTACTACAAAAAATATTATTAGTTGCTTCATCTTATTTTTTTACTTTTATCTTCTATTAACTTAAGTTTGTAACCAGTGACAGCAAAATTAAATCTTGAGTTAGGTGGTAGATGTATATTAATTGCATCTATTTCAAAATTTATTGTAGCTTGCCACACCATATTTTCTAAAATATCATTAGAAGCGTTTTTTGCCAAAGATGTAAATGTAACTTCAGCCTTATTATTTTTATGATAAACCACTGATGATATATTAACAGAACGCTTTAAGGACTTTTGGTAACGCATAACTGGAGACAATGGATTGTCAATATTCATAAAATTGGCAAATTGTCTAAATATTATACGCGTAGAGTTATTCTGCATAAATATATACTGAGGACGAAGTAAATCATAGTCATATGATTCTCTATGTATAACGTAATTTCTAATCATAATATCTGCAATAGAATTAATTGCATTATGCTTAATATGATTAGCGTTAGTTATTGTTGCACTTTTAAGGGATTTAGCACTAATTGCGTATCTCACCTGACGCTTTACTGGTAATAAAGTCTCAAAATTAATCACCACACTTAGAAATAATACAAAAAGAACTACACTAAATATCAACAAAAATGTTCTGTGTACAAGTGGATATATATATTCAAAATTATACCATCTTTTAGCATCAACAAAATATTCACCAGACTTAATATATTCTTGAACAGAACTTAACACCTTATCCATTAGCTTTAAAATAATTGCTTACCTATATCGGATTCTAACACATATTAGAAAAGATGTTATAATTTTTTATAAAAATTATTCTTTTAGCCTGTTCAAAAAGCTAATTTTGTGTCTACAATACCAATAAAAATCGTATTAAGAATAGTCAAATTAAAAAGAGTATTTGACTCAAGAAATGTTTGTTGTTATAAGCTCTGTGTATACTAAGTGTACACTTATACACTAGTATTTAATGATGGGGCGTAGCCAAGTGGTAAGGCAACGGTTTTTGGTATCGTCATTCGGTGGTTCGAATCCATCCGCCCCAGCCATTCTCTGATTTCAGTGCATTTTGTAAACATATCAAACGGTGGACGC
Organism: Candidatus Tisiphia endosymbiont of Myopa tessellatipennis; assembly: GCF_964031105.1. NCBI lineage: Bacteria > Pseudomonadati > Pseudomonadota > Alphaproteobacteria > Rickettsiales > Rickettsiaceae > Candidatus Tisiphia > Candidatus Tisiphia endosymbiont of Myopa tessellatipennis. Next base: position 1,152,325 of record NZ_OZ035005.1, read on the forward strand.
AAGGTATAGTCTAGCTTACAGCCATTCAATTCTAGGTTTGAAAATACAAGATTTAACAATTTGCGTTTTTTCTCAATATTCGAACCTTTAAAGGTTTCTAACGCTCCGGAAGCCAGTTCTACTAGGTTAACCAAGCATTCTGAAAATTGATCATCAGCATAATTATGGCTTTCTAGTTCTCTCATGATATCTTCACGTTTTTGTATTAATTGCTGACGTTTTTCTTCATGATCTTCCTTGCTAATATCACCGTCTAAAAATAAATCAGTTAACCTATCCATACGAGTTTTAATCTTAGTATGTTCAGTATGTAGCTCTCCTATACGCATTTTATAAAAACCTTGCTCTATTTTTGCTGAAGCTTTAATATAACCAATTACTTCAGCTGACAATTCAGGCTCTAAATGGAGTGTTGCTAGTACTTGCTCAACTTCTTGTAGTATTATTTCTTCTTTCACGTATATTCTTTTATTAGGATTATCAGGATGCCATCCTAGTAAATATATCCACTCTGCTGTGATACCATTAGGATAAGTCTTCTTCTTAGTATCAGCAGTGATCACACGACCAGTAACAGCACATTTTATCAATCCTCTAAATATATATTCTTTTTCTCCATATTTAAACGGTTTTTTATTCCAACCAAGGCGTACTGCTTGACAAGCATCAAATAACTCCTTACTAATGATTGGTGGATAAATATGCGGGTATTCTTTTTTAGTTTTTAGGACTCGCATTACTCCGTAATAAAATGGATTTGTAATAATAGAATGAAGATGAGAATGACACAAATAACCTTGATGACCTCTAGAATTATGTAGTCCCCATTCTTTGGTTTTCTCTAGTATTTCGGGAAGAGTATGACTACCTGTAGCATATGTTTCAAATATTTTTTTATTAAATGTGAGCGTTCATGATCAACTATTATTTGCCCCTTACCTCGATCGTTACTATTACTACTTTTTATATGCAAATAACCAATGGGAGCAGTGCTTATCCATTCTCCTTGACGTAGTTTTTGAGCTATACTGCGGTTTACGTTATCTCTAAGAGCTTGTCCGCAAACTAAGTAATAGAAGTAATCCTACGAAGAAGTAATCGACTCATAGCCAAAAAAACTATATTTTCACTAGAATCAGTAAGAAAATCATATTCCTTGGAGAGCCTTCTATTTCTATTTATCCAAGCAAAGGTTCTCTCAACAACCCATCGCCTTGGCTGTACTTTAAACCCAACTTCCCTTGTTGGCAATAGTTCTAGTGGTGTATTTTTTGGTATCCAAAATCTGCACACTGGTCGTTTAACAATTTCTAAATCTATGTTATACTTTTCCTTAATGAGACCCTTTAAATCTTTAGACTGATACCCCATATCAGACCACATTTGTTTAATTAGTAGTGTACTCTTTTTGCATGTTACTGAGTAGCACTGTAGCTCCGTATCGATCATTCTCATTCGCAGAACCGACATAACAACCTAACACAAAGCCTTGTGTATCGGTAATAATATGCCTCTTTCTGACCTTAATTTTCTTAGCTCCATCATAACCTTTAGCTCCCCTTTTTCTGTTGTCTTGACAGACTGACTATCTATTATGCAAGCACTAGGATACTCATTTCTACCTAATTTTCTTCTAACATCCTTGATAAGTTCATGGTTCATACGTTCAAATACACCTTGCTTCTTCCATCTTCTAAATTGTTCATATACTGTCTTCCAAATTGGAAAGTCATGCGGCATATATCTCCACTGACACCCAGTACGTAATACATAAAAAATTGCATTCAAAATCTCTCTTTTGCTATGTTTTAAAGGTCTACCTCCCTTTACATACGATACTTGAAACAACCCCTCTATCCTTAACCATTCTTCATCTGTTAAATCTGTTGGATAATTTTTTCTGCTCATTCTTTTATACTTCTTACTAATAATACTTTGTTCACTTCATCATAGCTTAATTTTAGTTTGTGGACAAGCTCTAAAGCGATACTGCCCACACATTATAAACGTGACGGTGATGGCAAAAAAGATGATGTACTTAATCCTAAAATTTGGCACATAGATTTAGAAGAAAGCATGAGGATTAAATGAAGATAAAATACGGAACAAAAAATTGCCAAAAAAACAAAAGTGCAGCAAAGATGCAGTAAAAAAGCACTGCTCTTTTGGATTACCCGCAAACCCTTTTAGAAACTGGGATACAAGGCAAGCCAAAAAAGCAGTATGCTTTTAAATAAAAATGCGTTTTTGGACTACCCGCAAGACCTTATACTGCAAGGCTTTCAAGGTAGGTCAAAAAAGCAGGATTTTGTATATATATAAATATATATAGCAGACTTATAAAAAGTCTGCCTTAGATATATATTTTTGCTTCTGCTGGCAACTCATCTTCGAGACAAAAAAGTGCTTAAAACGTCTAAAGAATCAGGTTTGCAGTGGTTTTGGCATGAAGTTTGTAGTCATGTAAACATCACTTTTCTACTTGACATACTAAAAATTAGTCAACATAATGCTTCTTATGTGTATTACCATTGTTTTGTTTCAAATAAAAACTCTTGTCATTAAAGTACACTTTTATCAGTATTTCTTTATTATAAAATTCCACAGGTGAAAAAATAATGGTATGGATCTCCTGATATACAGAATGAAAAGCAGTTGCTAATCTTCTAAAGTTAATATTAAATATTAAAATAACAATCAGGATGCTAAGATGGAAGTTACCACAATTGGTATAGATATTGCAAAAAGAATTTTCCAAATTCATGGTGTAGATAAAAATGGTAAGACGGTATTAAAGAAAAAATTAATGAGAGATCAAGTTTTAACATTTATGGCTAATTTACCAAAATGTTTGGTAGGGATGGAAGCTTGCGGCGGAGCTAGTTACTGGGCAAGAGAAATAACTAAATTGGGGCATACAGTAAAACTAATGGCAGCACAATTTGTCAAACCGTATGTTAAAACTAATAAAAATGATCAAGCTGATGCAGAAGCTATATGTGAAGCGGTAACAAGACCAAATATGAGGTTTGTACCAATTAGAACTGTAGAACAACAAGATATTTTATCAATTCATCGAGTAAGAGAGAGATTGGTAAAAAATCGTACTGCCCTTGCTAATGAAATTAGGGGTCTACTACATGAATTTGGTTTTATTATTCCTCAAGGGATCAATAAGGTTATGACAAAATTAACCGAGATTTTAGATGAAGGAAATTTAAGCCAGCTGGGTTATCAAACATTTAGTGAACTGAAAGAGGAATTTTTGGATAATGACAAAAAAATAAAAGAGATAGAAAAAAGATTAAAAATAATAGCTAGCAACTTAACTCAATATCAACGATTAACAGCTATACCTGGTCTTGGTTTAATTACTGCTACTGCTTTAATAGCATCAATAGGTAATGCTACAAGTTTTGAGAATGGTAGGCAATTATCGGCATGGTTTGGATTAGTGCCAAGGCAGTATTCCAGTGGAGGGAAAGATAAGTTGCTTGGAATTAGCAAGCGAGGTGATGTTTACTTGCGTACTCTATTGATCCAAGGAGCTAGAGCTGTACTAAATGCCAAGATAAGATTTACATTGGAAGAACAAAAATCTAAAAAAGATTTTAGCAAATTTACGCAGTGGATGTTTAATTTATCTGAGCGAAATGGACATAATAAAACAGTAGTTGCTGTAGCTAATAAACTGGCAAGAGTGGTGTTTGCAGTACTAAGGTCAGGGGATGATTATGTAGAGAGTAAAGTTTGTAGCACAAAGCTATTATAATTAACATAAAATAAAATAAATAGTGGTTTATTAATTAATAGGTAAACAAAGAATATGTAAGAGATTCCAACCCGGAATATGCGTGAGATAATAATATTGAGATAATAATATTGATGGTAAATAAGACAAACCTTAGCTTACAAAGAAACTGATGACTACAATGGCTCTTTGAAGCCGATAAAATGATAAGTATATAGTAAATTTGTAAGCCAGCGAATTCCATCAGGGCTGTAGGATAAATTACACATAATTTATTAACTATAAGCTGGATACATGTATGCATTTGCATTTTTGCTATTAGATGTTATTTTTTTCTTGCATTTTACAGGAGGTTCATACATGTAGTCAGTAACGAGAATTTAATTCTACACTCCACTCGTCGCATAATACTCACGTTCTATAGCATAATTTCTGCTCATATTTATCTCGAAGATGAGTATTGATAGATGTAAGTAAAAAATGACTTGTGTGAGATACGAGAACAATTTATAGGGGAATAAAAAAATTAACTTTTATATTTAGTAACATATTTTATTATGCTAACTCCTATGTAAAATAAAGGAGTGCTACATATTGTGAAGAAAAGTTTAAATGAATAGCTGTTCACTATAAGTGACCACATACGATCTATTGGTAGCACTCCAAATATACTCATGAAGCTAATAACAATACAAGTATCTATAAATAGCGAAATTGCTGTACTGCCATTGTTCCTAAGCCATAGCCATCTACCATGAGTGACTTTACGTATCCATAAATAAATTGTAATATCAATAAGTTGAGCAGTGTAACAGGCAATAATTGAGCCTATGAAAGCAATACTATATAACCCAAAAACCTTATGAAAAGTTATATTATCGATTTTAGACCATTCTGTGGCATTTAACCTATCCATTATTGCTATAATTAATACAACAATTATATTCATAGCTAGTGCAAGTTTAACACAGAAATTAGCTTTGGTTTTCCCATAAAATTCAACAATTAAATCAGTAAGTAAAAATGTTAATGGGTATGTTATCGCACCTACAGAAAGTTCAAAAGTATAAAAAGGTAATATTGGTAAGAAAACAAACTTTTGATATATTAAATTACCTATTACAATGAGAATTGCAAATAATACGCATATAGTAATATAAATTTTTTCATCTATGGTCATGTTTTTGGAATCATAAATTAAGAATATTTTGAGTAAAAACTATAATTTAAAATAAATAAGTTTACCTAAAATTCAACTTATAAAATTATTTATATATGGTAAAGTTTGTTGTATTATACTGCTCGTAAATGAAGAGTTGGTAGACGAAAATCAAAATCAACAAGTGCTAGGAGTGTTCAAGACGAGGAGCACAGCGTACATTAGTACCGCAGGTCTTGGACAACGACAACACAATTGTTGATTTTCATCGAGTATACATCATCATCCACCACGGTTTCACCATATAATTAATATTGTGACATTAATACAGAAATTTTACTTTTCTTGTATGTAGAATAATACAATTATTCTTTACTAAATGCACCAATATCTATATTAACTCGTCTTAACTCTAAATTAAATTTTTTTATAAGGTTACAATTGTGCTCAAGAAAATTAAGGTACTTTGCATGGCTACTCTGATGGTTATAACACCAACTTTAACAATGGCAATTAGTGGTGAGGTTAGAAAAATTACTCCACCAAAATTAGACACTGCATATTTGGGACAAAAAATACTTTGTTATCGTCCAATGAGACATGGTTCTCCTAAAATGAGTTAGAGGAAAAAGATAGTAAAATAATCGCTAATAACTATGGACATGGTGGTAGTGGCTGGACTCTTGGACTTGGTTCTGCTGAGTACGTTAATGACTTACTTATAAACTCAAAATATGCAACTGATCTTACAAAAGATACGCCAATTACCATTATTGGAGCAGGCTTTTTGGGATTGTTTACAGCTTATGATTTAGAACAAAAAGGTTTTAAGAATATTACGATTGTTGCAGAAAAATTTGATGGACTGGCTTCTAATAATGCGGGTGGTTTACTTGCTCCAGTATCTATGGATAATGGTCAAGAAATACAGACAGTTCTCTAGAAAATAGAAATTGATGCTTATAAATTTTATGCGTCAATCGCTAAGAAACAGCATCCACACTTTAAGGAAGGAGCTATCATTATTCCAGCTTATTTTAGAACTCGGGAAGAATCTGGTTTAGAGCCTTATGTTGGTAAAGTCATGAATCCAGCAAAAGATGTGACAGTTGATTTTGATAATGGTACGACAAGGAAGATGATTGTATATGATGACGGTATTTTTATGGATACAGGCATACTTATGGCAGAACTTGACGAATATTTAAGAAGTAAAAATATTAAGTTTGTACAGAAAAAAGTTAACTCATTTGCTGAACTTGATGGAAAATTTATCTTCAATTGTACTGGCCTTGGTGCTAGTAAGCTTAATAATGATGAGAAATTGGTGTCAGTCCAAGGTCACTTGATTATGCTTAAAGATCAAAATCCTAAAGATCTACAATATATGATTTTGACTCGTTGGGATGAAGGCAAAACTACGTCTGGACAGAAAGTAGAACGTGATTTTTATATTTTCCCAAAACATATGCCAAATACTGGTGTTAATGATGTAGGAGTCATTGGTGGTACTTTTATTGAAGGTGCAACACCTGCAACACCTAATGACGAAGAATTTGGTATTATACTACAAAATGCTAAAGAATTTTATGGGATTAAATAATACCATTTTCCAAAACTAAATTGCTACTCGGAGTACGAGTGTCGGCTACCTTCGCGTACAACTAGTACGTGAGGAGTGGAGATCATAAAGTACGACGACGTGATGATTAGTTTTCGGAAATGGTATAAGTCCCGTAATTAAGGTTAGTTCATTAGACTTCTTTCGAAACTCTACTTCTGCTGGTAATTTATTCATGCTTCCGGTACTCTGCTCCTCACGTACATCATCGTCCGCTGCAGGTCGAGATTCTGTGGCTGCTTTAACAACTTCATCATGCTTCAGCTTCTTTGTAGCCATTGTAATAATTTATTATGAGTTTTTTTGTTTGCTATGCTTGAGTACCAAACACATTAGGTTGTATATGTTTACTCTTAGTAGGTATAATTGCCTATATACTTGTTCAATAAATGATTTTCTAGCAATTGACAAGCTTATTTTTATTTGTTAGCATCAAAGACTACCATAATATTATTTTAAAAACAAATTCACTACAACTAGAATATCAAATATGCAATCTCAAGATACTAACGATTTACGTAAAATAGCTGATATTATTAGTACTAAGCTAAATGAAAATGATATAGCAGCAGCAACATATTATAGATTAAAAGACCCTTGTTCTGCCTTAAATAAGATGATACTAAAGACTAACGAATTAACGGATCTAGTGGCTTTTAGATTTATAGTTGATAAGCTAGAATATTGTTATAAAGTGTTGGATATTATTTGTGGTATCTATTCTGTTAAAACAACAGAGAAAAAGAACTATATTGATTATCCTAAAGATAATGGTTATCGTTCCTTGCATATTGTTACGAGTGTCGGCAACCCTAGACGTGATGTGGAAATGCAGGTACGAACCAATGAGATGCATGATATAGCAGAATTTGGTACAGCAAATCACGATGAATATAAAAAGACGCAGGCAGCAAAGATAAGAGAGTTACTGCCTACTGGTATATTGAATGTAGCTGATATTAATACTGAGCTAAATAAAGCGTACGACATCTTTACCCATTTTAATTGGACTATACAAGAACTTATTGATTATGAGCAAACAATTATAAATCTTTATCGTATTTATCAAGACAACTTGCGTAAAGTATGAAGTGCATAGTGTTATTGAGTAACTAAAATATGTGCTTAACGCGAATTCGGGATAAGAATTAACTAATTCTTATCCCGAATTGGGGTATATGCTAAAATTTTTTTGGGTTAGCTATAGCTTCAAACCATATTTGGCTAGTAAAGATGAAAGCTCTAATTTTATACTATTTAGTTCTTCCAAATTATCTGATTCATATCTAGCAATAATTTTATCTTCAGTATTAGAAGCTCTTAGTAACCACCATGCATACCCTTGAAATTTATTGACTTGAAATTCATTGGGCATATTATGTGAGTCAACCCTTATACCATCAATATCGTTGAAACTGATATTTCTGCTGTTTAAATCCTCTTTTATTTGCTGAATAATATCAAATTTAAGATTATCTGGTACAGAAATCTTAATTTCAGGGGTATTATAACATTTAGGTAACTCATCTATCATATCGTCCAAAGTTTTTTTTGACCTTGATAATAAATCAACAAACCGTAGGGCGGCATAAATTGCATCATCATATCCGTAATATTTATCAGCAAAAAATATATGACCACTAGTTTCACCGCCAAGTAACGCCTTAGTTGTTTGCATCTTATCTTTGATAAATGAATGACCTGTTTTCCACATTATCACGTTTCCGCCATATGACTTAATCTGATTAAATATGCTACTGCTTGATTTGATATCCATTATAATAGTTGCATTTGGATTTTGATCAATTACATCCTTTGCTAATATACCAAGGATTTGGTCGCCTAAAATTATTCGTCCTTTCTTACTTACAATGCCTATACGATCTCCATCCCCATCGAATGCAATACCAATATCGCAATCCTGAATCTTAACTATCTCTATTAGTTGTTCTAGATTCTTGGGAATAGTTGGATCTGGGTGGTGACTAGGAAAATTACCATCAATTTGCGAATTTATAACGATATTTTTGTTAGGTAATCTTAATGCTAATAAGTCAATAATATTGCCAGCCGCACCATTGGCAGGATCCCATGCGACTTTTATTTGAGGAGCTATAGTTATTTCTTGCAAAATCCTATCTAGATATTTATCGATAACATTTAAATTGCGTATATTACTTAGTGCTAGAAATTTTTTTGGTATAATAAGATTGGTGGACCAATCTTGACTTAGAATATTATTCAGTAAATCTTGTATTTGTTGGTCGAAAAAAGGCTTGCCTTGTGATAACAACTTAAAGCCATTATCATCTTTGTGGTTATGGGATCCTGTTATCATTATGCTAGCTTGTGGCTTAAATATTTTATCAGCAAAATATAAAACAGGGGAGGGGACAATGCCTATTGAGGTAACCTTTCCCTTAGCTGAAATAATGCCATTAACCAAAGCATGGTAAAGGGCAGGGGAGCTTAATCTACCATCACGTCCTATAAATATTTCGTTCCCTTGCTTGGATATATGCATTTTGGTAAAACAAAAGCCAATTTTATAAGCAATAGTTGGATTAATATCTATTAGACTGCTGCCACGAATGTCGTACAGTCTAAAAATTGTTCTATTTATTTCCATTGTTATTATAATTGAGTATACTTACAAAACTTGAAATGTTGATTATATTATAAATGAAAATTTTAGCATTTGATACGGCAAATAATAGTGCATCTGTTGCAATCTCTGAAGATCAGGTTATTCTAGCCTATATTGAGGAATTAAGGTCTTCTATGCAAGCTGAAACTATAGTGCCAATGATTGAAGAAGCATTGAAAATAGCAAAGATATCTTACCATGATCTAGATTATTTGACCGTTACAAACGGTCCTGGCAGTTTTACAGGCATTAGAATAGGGCTATCAGTGGCAAAAGGCTTGTTGCTAAGTACAGATATAATAGGCAGTACTATATCTAATTTTGAGTTTTCTTGGTGGATGGCTAGCAGGCAAGTAAAAAATTATAATAAAATTTTTATTTTTCTCAATGCATATAGAGGGCAATTATATAGCCAAGTTTTTGACCAAAATGAACAAGCTTCTATTCCATCACTGATAAATTATGACCAAGCTGTGGAATTATTAAATACAAAAGATGCTACTATTAATGTCTGTGCAGGTAACGGGGTAGAGATGATATACGACAAGATTAGGGATATAAAAAATTTAACAATTTTACCTCGTTTTACTAGAGTTAAGGCACTGCATATATGTAAATATATAGCCGATAAAATAAGGAAGCCCAATTTCTCTAACTCCATAGAGCCGTTATATATTAGACCAGCTGATGCAAAGATTAGAGTTCTTACATAATTCTACTACTACAAACCTCAGTTTTGGATTAAAATTTTTAATTTTAATCCAAAACTGGCTATAATATCAGAAAAATGCATTCTTGAAGCGGCTGGTACGAATGCATTTTAATCTATTATCGCTAATAATCTTATTTTTATATCAATAAAAATAAGATTATTAGCAAATGAAATATTTAACAATTAGGCGTCAAACCGCTTTAAGCCTGATTGTTTACTTTCTCATTCCAATTTCGGATTAATGAAATTAATCCGAAATTGAGGTTGCAAGAAGTCTATTAAAAATTTCCTACCCTCTTCCTTTAGCTTTCGTCTTTTCATTATGTGGAGGTGGTGACGTTGGTGCTTTAGATGACATATGTGATTTTGCTTTTTGCCCGACAAATTTTGCTTCATTCTTCAATTGTTCAGCCAATGGTAGTTTGCTCTTGTCATCAGAGTATCCATGCCATTTGTCTTTTAAATATTCACAAATTCTTTTAATAAAATTTTTCCTTGGTATTATCGTATTCGATGATTCAGCTCGATCGTTTACTAATTGCTTAGTAAATTTCTTTACTGTATATTTATTTGGATTATCGATAAACTTATTTAACTGTTCCGCAGCTTTTTTAGCAATGTCATTAATGGACTGTGAACTTAATTTCCCTGTCTTTGTATCTTTTTGAGTTTTGATTGCTTGATCAATTCGCTCTATCAATATGTCAGATAAAGCCTCTGTAGCACCATTTGCTTTTTTAAATGTGCTTATTGTTTGCGGCTTTACTTCTTCATCTGATATGATTTTTGCAACTCTTTCTTTCATATCTGTTTTATATTGTTGCTCATTAAGAGGAACAGTTAATAACTCTCTCGATAAAGCCTTATTACTATCAATAATTGCTTGAGGGTCTTTTTTCTTACAATTTGTTTGGATTGCTTGTATATCACTAATAAATCGATCAGCAATCTTACCAGTGCCAGCTACATCAATTACTACTTGCGGTGTTAATTCAGAATCTCCTGCTTTTCCTAACGTAGCGGTAATATTTACAGCCATATAATCTTGGCTATTAAATTTCGTACCCATCATCTTCCTAAGGTCACTATGTGGAGAGAAAGCACTCATACTACAATCAAACATGATATTTTGTCCGCCGATATATGATACGTTATGATCTTTATCTATAGTGATCTTGGACATACTACCATCTCTTAGCCATTCACTTCTAGGATCATATCCATAGTGAGCAGATGCTTTAATTCTTAGTGGGGTGAATCCAGCTGTAGCAGCAGCTAGACTACCTTGGTGAGTTGCAGCTAAAATATATTCTGTTTGTGTTTCTGATAAATGATAATCCTTTGTTAATATATCATGCATATCTTGATAAGTTACCTTATAGTCCTGATCTTTACCTAACTTACACTTAGCTAGTAAGTCTACTAGCTGTCCATCTTGGGTTTCAAGATAAAATACACCGCGGTTTATATCCTTGTTAACCTGTTTTTCACGAGACTTAGGATTTTTTTGATAATCTTTGTCATGTTTAGGATCAAAGGACTCTGCTATATATTGTAAGTCTTGCTCTATATTTTGTGCAGCATCATCAGATGTAAAACTATGTGATTTCATAATATCTCCTTAGTTAACTTGCATTCAATAAACTAGATTAATAAACTAGTTTTTAATAAGCTTTTTCCACATTGACTATGATAATGGGTGATTTATTTATCTCATGTTTCAATGTTTTACGAATAGCTGACCTTACAGCATTCTCAATCTGTTCATTGAGAATGCTACCTTTTGATTTTCTCTGAATTTCTATCGTTTCAGTAATATCATCTTTAATCATATTAATTAGCTGTGCATCATCGTCAGAGTCAAGGAGACCCGGCATAGATAAAATAGGGCTGCAACTAAGGCTACCATTTTTATTTATTACCAAACTTGCCACTACTATACCAGAATCACGCATACGTCTACGAGTTCTAAAAATTGATGATTCTGCTGGTAAAAGATAATTGCCGTCAACAGCCAAATAACCTGTTGTTACCTTGGATAAAATACGAGGATTATGAGGATCAAGTAATAATAAGCTACCATTTTCTACCTCAATAGCGTGTTTTATACCATTTTTACGAGCTAATTTTGCTTGCTCATGTATATGTACCGGCTCACCATGCACTGGTACACAAATCTGAGGTCTAATTAGAGAGTACATGTGTTTGAGTTCGTCAATTGCTGGATGCCCAGAAACATGTACAAAGTGATCTCGTTCAGTTATCACTTCAACTCCTGACCTTACAAAAATATTAAACATACGGAAAATTTTCTTTTCATTGCCGGGAATAATTTTTGAAGAAAATATGATTGTATCTTTAGGAGCTAACTTTATACTATGGTGACTATTATTTGCCATTTTTGCAGTAGCTGCTAGAGGCTTACCTTGGCAACCAGTAGCAATAACTAAAAGTTCTTGCCTTTTAAATCTTGCTATATCTCGTTCATCGATCAAAGGGGCAATATCTTTCATATAACCACTTTCCTGTGCTGCAAGCAAAATTCTATGCAAACTTCTTCCCGATAGGACAACTTTTCTTTTTGCCATCTGACCTGCGTGAATTAGGGTCTCAAGACGAGCCAAATTTGAGGCAAAAGTTGTTACCACAACCATCTGAGGACAACCTGCGATAATATCTACTAAACTTTTACGTACGTCTCCTTCCGAGCCAGAAGTTCCTTCATTAAATACATTAGTTGAGTCACAGACTAAAGCTAGAACCCCTTCATCACCATAAGATTTTAGTAGAGCTTCATCAGCTTTCTTACCAAGTACCGGATCATTATCAAATTTCCAGTCTCCTGTATGGAGAATATTGCCAGCTTGTGTACGTATCATAATCGCCTGCATTTCTGGAGCTGAGTGGGTTAGCGGTATCATCTCTAGTTGGAATGGATCAAGATTTATTTTTGCCGAAGGCTTTACTTCATGAATTTTTATAGTTTTAGCAAAATCATATTCTGCTAATCTAAGTTTTAGAAAATTTGCTGTAAAGGTAGTGGCATATATTGGACATTCTAGGCTACTCCACAAATATTGGATTGCTCCCAAATGGTCTTCATGTGCGTGAGTTAGAACTAAACCTACTAGATCTTTTTTATAGCGTTCAATAAAGCTAATATCAGCAATTATCATGTCAACACCTGGTAAATAATCATCGGCAAAACCGCTACCGCAGTCGACCATCAACCATTTTCCTTGATAATGATATAGATTGACATTTATGCCTATTTCATTTGCACCACCAAGTGGTAAAAATAGTAAATCATTTTTATGGTTTTTAATGTTGAATGACATATTAACTTCTATATGATGTAGGATTTAAGTATACTTTTATAACTTATTTTTGGCTTTTAGTCTATGATTAATACTAATTTAGTTTATACTAGTATATTCACCTTTGGTATAGTTTTATTATTAACTATACTATTTCCTAATTTGGATATAGATTTCTCAAAATTATTCTACGACAGCAATAATGGATTTATCTATCGTAACAATAATATTGTACTATCATTATTTGAAGTTATTCCCATATTAACTAAACTACTGACTATAGTAATATTATTATACCTACTTTACTTAATTGTTAAGTACAAAACTTTTAATAGGCTTATTATTTCAGGAAGCATTTATATAATTTTATCTACAGCAATAGGTCCTGGGCTACTAGTAAATTATATATTTAAAGAAAATTTTGGTAGGGCCCGTCCGCTGCAGATTAAAGAGTTTAATGGTACAAAAAATTTTACTAGAGCCTTCTCAATCTCTAATGAATGTTTACATAATTGCTCATTTTCATCAGGCCATGCAGCTATGGGGTATAGCTTAACTAATCTTGCTTATGTTGCTCCTTTGATATTTTTCTCAAGAATTTACAGTATTACATTGATTTTTGGTACATTAGTTGGACTAAGTCGTATATTAATGGGAGGGCATTTTTTAAGTGATGTACTGGCTTCTTGTGTTGTTATATTAACAATTAATCATTTATTGTATTTATGTTGGCAAAAACTAAAATTAATTTAAATAAAATTGCGATTGTTTATAATAGTTCTACAAAATCATTAGGACTAGTTAGACAGCTTGAACTAGTTTATAAGTTTTGTAAGGTAGAAGAAGCAGAAATAATTGTTGTAGTTGGAGGGGACGGGGAATTACTACATGCGATACATCGTTATATGCATCTTGATGTTTCTTTTTATGGAATTAATTCTGGTAACATTGGGTTTTTAATGAATCCAGTTATTGTTGAAAGATTAATGGATAATTTACAAGAATCTATAATTTCTCATTTATATCCTTTAAAAATGCAAGCAGAAAGCATAGACAATAAAACCTATACTGCCCTAGCTATTAATGAAGTATCAATATTTCGTAAAACCAACCAAGCTGCTAAATTCAAGATCGAAATTGATCAAGTTGAGCGTATGAGTGAATTAGTAGCTGATGGGGCAATGGTTGCAACCCCAGCTGGCAGTAGTGCGTACAACTTATCTGCTGGAGGTCCTATTTTGCCACTTGAGTCAAACGTATTATGCCTCACACCAATTTGTCCTTTCCGTCCAAGACGCTGGCATGGTGCGTTACTACCATTTTCTACTACTATAAAGTTTGAAATCTTAGAAAGTAATAAAAGACCAGTAAATGCAGCTGCAGATTTTCAAGAGTTTGATAATATTAAGTCAGTATTAATTAAATCTGTAAAAAACAAGAAGATAAAGTTATTATTTGATAAAAAAAATAGCCTTGAAAATCGAATTATTAAAGAGCAATTTAATGAGTAATTCACCTTACGTATAACATTTAAAAGTTATAGGGAGAATAGCCTAGAGCTATTAGCGAGGAGTCACTTTGGTCATAACTGTCAAAAGTTAGTAAATACAGTTTCCCTATACGTCTATTAGCGAGCGAACGTGCGTGAGCGTGGCAATCCATGAAGCTTGTCATATAGATTACTTCGTCAACCTACGGGCTCCTAGCTAATAGACGATTTTTTAACTTTCAAGCAGTTGTGGGTTGATGTCATCCCAGCTTTCGCTGGGATGACATAATGGCGGTGACATCTCCCCTAATGGCGATGATTAATTGAGCCTACTATATAATTTATTACATCGATACTTGGGGTTAAAAAATAATTTTTATCAAAACTAAAGATTATTTCTCCCTTTTTTCTTAAAGCTTTGTTATAATCACTCTAGTTAACCTGAATTTGATAGTAATAAGTTAATAAATTTAATATGAGAATAAATGAATAAAGAATTTGTAAGACATTTCCTAATAGGCTTTTTTAGTATATTTAAAATATCTCAAACGACAGTAAGAAAAAAGCCAGAGATAGATTTACTTGAATACTTTATTAGGGTAGAAAAAGATATTAATTCAACATTTCAAGAAATAAGAAAATAATATGAAAGATAGTAAAAGTTTTTTTGCTAATAACAATAGGTTGAACAAAGGATATTTAAAAGTTAGTAATCCTAAGGAGTCTGATAATAGCTTCTATAGTAAGAAGTTTGCACATGTTTTGCCACCTGTAGATTTAATGGCAGAATATGAAAATATTTATCCAGGAACATTGACAAAGCTAATTGCCATGGCAGAAAAAGAGCAAGTACATAGACATCAGATGGATATTAAAAGTATTGAGGTTTATGAAAGCGTAACAAAAAAAGGTAGAATAAGTAGTATTATATTCATGATAATGGTCTGTATTACTACTGTAGTTTTGGCTGTGTTGGGGCATTTTATGATTGCCAGTATTTTCACTGTTTCAGTATTGTTAGGCATAGGAACTGGAGTATTCTTGTCTTCTGCTAAATTTACTAAGCGGAAAGACTATACTAGAAGGTGAAATTATATAAGAATTTTATAATAATTGAGTAAAGATTATGAGTAAGTTACAAAAAGAAATGCAAGAAAGGCAGCAAAGTCCTTTTAAATATGTAGTTTTTAGTGGTGGTGGAGCTAAGGGGGCTGGATATTCTGGTGTTTATGAGGGCTTGAATGAATCTAAAGTAATTGAAGGGTTAGAAGCAGTTGCAGGATCATCGGCAGGGGCAATAGCTGCTGCAGTGACTGCATTTGGTATACCACCTAAAGAATATGAAGCTATTTCAAAAAATACAAACTTCAAAGATTTACTTGGGACTCAAGGATTTTCAATTGGTCCGGTGCCGCTTAGTAAAGATGGTACTCCATTATACGAGCTTGTAGATAAGACTATAAGAAAAGGTGCTTATAATTTTTTAAAAGGCAAGAATTTTGTGGAACTTGCTACAGTGAGACATGAAAGGATTTCAGAAGAACTGAGAGAGTTAGACAAAAAAAGGCAAGATCTTTTAAATAAGATTGAAACATTAAAACAACAAGATGATAATAATAGTCAGCAGATTGCTGATATAAATGAAAATATTCGAGGTTTAGATTTTCAGGAACAAGATTTTAAAAAACAATCCAAGAAAATTCAAGCTATAATAGAATCTAATGGTAAAGAATTCATTGAATTAACAAACAAATGTCAAAAGGGTGGTGAACTCCTTTTTAAGGATTTAGCTCTTTTAAGACTTCTTGATCCAGTGCAATTTAAAGACTTATTGATTACTGCAGTAAGGCGAGATGATAGTACTTTGCAAATTTTTAGTGCTGAAAATACTCCTGATGTTCCAATTGCTAGAGCTTGCCATGCTTCCGCTTCTCTTCCTTTAGTTTTTCAACCTGTAAAAATTGATGGTGTCGAGTATGTCGATGGGGGGTATAGAGACAATACTCCTATAGGCTATTTCCCTGAAAATGACAGTAAAGTCGATGTTGCGGAAGAGTTGGATGGTTTTGAGAATGTTACCCTAGCAAAAAAGCAAGGTAGGGTTTTAGCTCTTGCCTTCGGTAGTGGTATGGATGATTCAGCAAATATTGCTATATATAGTGCCAAGAATTTTGAAGGTCCAAATGTCCTAGTGAAATTTTTACTTGATGTAGTATATAAAATGCTAGCTAAAGTTGGTGGAAATTTTATATACACAAAAACTAATGAAAAGACTTTTGATGATTTACGTGAGAATGCATTAAATACGGTTACATTAGATACTCAAGGTATATCTACTCTCAGCTTTGATGATGCTGAAAAATATGCAGGTTATTTACATATTAAAGGTCGTTTTCAGACTTTGGAGTATTTAGATAATTTTGAACTTGGTAAAGGGGTAGATAAAACATTTGAACAACAAAAATTTTTCCTAAATGTTTATGAAGTTTATGATAATGAAAATTTGAATAAAACTTTTTTTAATAAGCTATTAGATCATATAGCTCCAGCGGAAGAAACTAAAAAAAAGAACTCTTGGCAAGATCGTGATGTTATGCGAAATCATCAAGACAAAGCTGACACATTGTTATCTTTTTGTACGGAAGAACGCTGGAAGGGAAAAGATAACAAGGCTGTATTAAAAGAGTATGTAATAGTTGCAGCAACTGCACGCAATAATGAACTTAGAAATGATACCAAGTCTATAGAATCACTGATTAAGACCTTAAATAATCCAACAACACCGAGTAAAATTAAAAATGATTTTGTAGAATTATTAGCTATTGATAAAAAACAAGATCAGAGATTTGATACAAGTAAAAGTCCAGCAAAGAATATTACTGAATTTAAGTTTACAAAAGAAGATTTTAAAGATTTTCTAGGTAAAAATAAAAGTGAGGCATTTCGAATTAGTAGTGGAGGAAAGGGAGTAGGGCAGACTAAGGGGGGATGATATACTCAAATGATCCTACGAATTGGACTTGAAAATGAATGGTGAGCATGCTAGGTGTACATATAGTCATATCTTTACCCTAAGTTGTAAGTAGTAGAAGAATAGTGTATAAATATCAACCAAGTAAACAAATAATAGGTTGATAAAAGAAGATGCTAAAGTGGATAGAGAAAGAACTAGAATATGTAGATTTGGGAGATGAACATTTAAATGAAATTAATAAAGGTATATACTGATACAAGTAATTTATTTTCAAGTTTTAGCTCTAAGAAAGATTTGTTAGATACAATAAAGACAGGTAATGTTGAGAAGTGTGAAACGCTTTTTAAGAGTCATTATGATATTAGTTCTCTTTATGTTCTTAGCACTCATCATGTTAGAGATTGTGACGTATATGTGTTTAGCTATATTCTCAGTGAGTTAATTAAAACTGCGGGATTCAATAGTGTAGGATTTCTTCAAACTTTAGGGAAAGCTATAGATGATCCAAATATTAATACTGGAGCATGGTTGTATCTCTCTGCAAGCAGCTATGATAGCCTGCCTGAGTGTAACCCTTTATTAGAAGTCCTAGAAAAAAAATTTAAGAATATTCGCAGTGAGACCAAGTATCTTGTTGAGCGTAATAGTGTAGCAGGATATTCAATTTTTTCAAAAAATGTAACAAAGGACACTGAATCAAAATCCATTACTTCAGATGAAAATTCAGATACAGTTTATAACAATTGTGACCCACAGCAAGCTGAATCGCTTCATATTGCAGGTGAAATTGATACAGTGTCTGAAGATTTTTTATAATATAGTCATCATTGTACACATCATATCTTTACACGCGAATTCGGGATAAGAATTTGTCAATTCTTATCCCAAATTCGGTAAAATTATTGAAACAATCAGATTTGAGACGGCTCTGCATCTGATTGTTAAATTAATATTTTGCTAAAAACATGATTTTAAAAGATTAAAATCATGTTTTTAGCTTTAGAAAGGTTTAAAATGCATTCGCAAAACCGCTTTAAGAATGCATTTTTCCTTGTATTAAAGCCAATTCGGGATAAGAATTAACTAATTCTTATCCCGAATTGGGGTTTTACCCATAAGTTTTTAAAAACCTGCCTTAGTTTCTTGCCATCCATTAAAACTGCCATTTATGCTACTACTTGGTTTATTGTTAAATTGTGATATACTGCTCGTAAATGAAGAGTTGGTAGACGATAGTATAACTTCAAGAAGAGCTAGGCAGTAGCAAAGTCGAGCGACGTAGCGTACATGAGTAACGGAGCAGCGCAGATCTTTGGTCGCGGGAACGCCAATTCTTGGAGTTCACCGAGTATACCAAATCTAAAAATTAGTTTATATAAAAATTAGTCATTTTCTCGGAGATTAATTTAGAGTCATATTTTTCTAAAATATCTTGTCGAATTTTTTTACCTAGGTGTTTTCTAAGTAGAGGCATAGTGATTAATAGCTCCATAGCTCTTGCTAAATCTTCTGTATTTTGCGGTTTAACTAATAATCCGTTTATTTGGTCTTGTATTAATTCTCTACCACCTGGGACATCAGTAGTAATAATGGCTCTACCATATGCCCCAGCCTCTAAAAGACTACGGCTTAGCCCTTCACGGTAGGAAGGTAATGCTGCAATATGTGCTTTTTTCCATATTTTTTCTATATTTTTCTGATAACCAAGATATTTGATATATCCTAGATTTTGATAGTCTTCTAATATTGATTGTGCTATTGATTGCTTATTATCTTTGTCAGGTTCGCCAACTAACCAAAACTCAGCATCTATACCTTTTTGTTTTAATATTTTTGCAGCATATATAAATTCATATATACCTTTATCAACAATCATTCTAGCTACCAATGCCACCACTATTTTACTACCTAGTGGTTCTAGAAGAAAAGGAAACTTTTCAGTTTCTATACCAACGCTGCATTGTTTAACAATTAAATTTTTGGGTGCTATAGCTAATTTTACCAGTAAGGCTAAATCATCATCGTTTTGTACGACAAATAGCATGCTTCTATAATATCCTATTATAGATATTATTCTAACTATAATGCTTCTAACTAATCTTAGCAAAAAATTACTACTTATAAAAATTAAACCCATACCAACAAAAGTGTTAATAACTTGCGGTAAACTCTTCTGTTTTGAGTATATGCTACACAAGAAGGCAGTTATACTCCCATAAAAAATTGGTTTTATAGTAAAATTATGCAATATATCCGGTTTCTCTTTATTTAATATGCTAATTAACTTGCTTAATAATACTAAATCAGTAAAAGGGTTGATACTTCCACGCTTTATTGAAATTGGAATTACTCGTAAACCATGCTGTTCTATCTTATCTTTAAATTCACTAATATTTGTTAATACTTTAACTTCATAGCCTTGCATTTTAGCGGTTAAAGCAATTGGCAGAAGATGGGCATAAAAGTGCCAATCTGTATTTGTGAAAATGATAATTTTTTTCATTTGCTTTTCTTAATAATAATTCTATAAATAATACCATAGAGCAAATACCCACTTAATTATATCATAAAAATTAACTGCACTAATACCATATGTCAAATTATTTAGTCACTGGAGGTGCTGGTTTTATCGGTTCACATCTTGTTAACTTACTAGTAAAAGAAGGCAATCAGGTTGTAATATTAGATGATCTTTCAACAGGTAATTTTAATTATTCGTTTAATAAAAATGTTGAATTTATTCAAGGGAATATCTTAGATCAAGATATTTTAGAAAAACTATTTAGAAATATTGATGGTTGCTTCCATCTTGCAGCGATAGCAAATGTACAGGAATCAATTGATAATTGGTATCACAATCATCAAGTGAATTTAACGGGAACTATTAATATATTCCTTCAGGCAAGTAAACAGAATATACCAGTTATATATGCATCATCTGCTGCTGTTTATGGTACAGTAAGTGACTTTCCTTTACAAGAGAATGGTAAGGTAAACCCGCTTTCTCCTTATGCAGTGGATAAATTAGCCTGTGAGCTGCAAGCTAAGGTTTTTGGTGAGCTTAAATCTCTTAAAACCTGTGGCTTACGCCTTTTTAATGTTTATGGTAAAGGGCAACTTAGAGGTTCTGATTACTCTGGTGTAATATCAATATTTAAACAGAAAGTAGAAGAAGGTAAGGAGTTGGTTGTTTTTGGTGATGGTAATCAAAGTCGTGATTTTATACATGTTTCAGATGTTACCAATATGTGCGTTAGAGCCTTGTCTATTGCGAGTACCTCAGCCCCTGTACTAAATGTTTGCACGGGACGTACCTATTCTATAAATGAACTTATTCAACTAATTAATAAGATTGCTATTGTTAAAGGGATAAAATATCTACCAAGTCAGGCTGGGAATATAAATATTTCTGTTGGCAGCACAGAATTGGCTCAGCAACTTTTAAATTATATGCCAGTATATGGGTTAGAAGCTGGATTATTAGAGTTATTTAGTGTAAATTTATGAATTCAAAAGAAACCCTGATTTTAGTATCTGATGTTAGGGGATGGGCTTTTGATAACGTCGCTCAATATGTTCAATCTTTACTAAGTGACCAATATGATTGTCATATTATTTACAGCTGTGATTACAAAATATATAAGGATTTTTTAATCAAATTAAACCAATATACTTCTATTAAATTAATACATTTTTTCTATCGTGGCTATCTGACAGAATTACTAACAAGCATAGCAGATAATTCTAGTAATAGTAAGGCTACAGGAGAAATATTAGTAAATACTACCATTACCACTAGCATACCTGATCATCTATTTATTGAAAGTGAAAGTGAAATATTAAAAAATTTACCAACTTTCCAATTTATTGATAACTACTACACTACTTCTAAAAGATTATATGATATTTATGCAAATATCATAGATTATCCAAAGCCTTGGCAAGTAATTTATGATAATGTACTAATTCATGATGTGGAATCAAGTCATGATGAAGATCATGCAAGTTTAGTTGTAACATGGATTGGTAATAGTTCTTGGGGAAGTTGGCATAGTAGTACTCCTGATTATAAAGGTCTAAAAACAGTAATTATACCGGCACTAGAACAGCTTGATAAAGATGGAATTCATATCAAAAGATGTATAGTGGATAAAAATGAGCTAATACGTTCTAAACAAGAAATTTGGGAGATTTTAAAAAAAACAGACATTTTGCTAATAGCATCTGTGCAAGAAGGAACGCCGCTAACCATCATTGAAGCTATGGCATTTGGTTGTGCAATTATCACTACGGATGTAGGTATTGCTAGGGAGGTGTTACCTGAGGTGCAGCATGAATTTATAATTAACAGGAATCATACAGGATTTATAAATGCAATAAAAAAATTAAATGTTGAAAGGGAACTATTAGCAAAGATTAAACAACAAAACTGTTTATCTTATCAGGAAATCTTTGCAAATAAAACTCAAATGCAAAACTTATGGTATTCATTTATAGAAGACTCAGTAAACAATCATACCAAAAAACAGATATTACAAACAAAACAACAAATTTTAAGAAATATAGAGCTTGTTAATAATAAAGATTCTTCCTTTGTAACGTATAGACTACTCTCAAAAATCCTTTTTCCCCCCTTTCTTAAAGAAATAGCACGATTTCTTCTAAAATATTCTTGGGTTAAGTTGTCTGTTAGACGAATAATTACTATGTTCTATTCTTTTTTTTCAAAAAATGACTATGATAATTTTAAAAATTTTATAATCAAATATCAAGGACAAAATCAAGATCGATGTCATTCCAGCAACGATGGAAATCTATATCCGCTGCCTCTAGGACAAAAAGATATTGATGATATTTATGTAATTTATCCTAGCATTTTTCTTGGAGTTGCTAATTCCACTAAAGGATTATTTGATAAAACAATTCCTTTTCCTATGGGGAAACTCAACGTTTTGATAAGTTATATTAACTCGTATTTACCTGACAAAGTTATTACTCAAATAGCAAAATTACTTATAAAGACAGGTATTAAAAACTTAATTATATCTGGAGGGCTTGATGTTCATATTCAATTAGTAGAGAAGCTACATGAAATGAAAGGGGATAATTGTTTAAATATCTACTATTTATGGCATGGTTCTCCTGCCCAATGGGTAAATATTGGTCATTGCCAAATTTTTTATAGATGGTTGAATTTATATAAGCGGCATAAAATTAAAGCCATTGTTACTCTGAAAAGTGGTCTAGAACAATTTCTTATAGCCAATGGTATACAATCTTATCTATTACAAAACTTCATACCATTGTTGCTAGAAAAAAAGATAATTTCCCGAGAAATTTTAAATTTACTAGGTAAATTTAAAATTGGTATATGGAGTACATCAAACATATGGATCAAGAATCTCTACCCTCAATTTGCGGCGATAAGTATGTTTAAAGATCGAGTTTGTTGTTATACTAATTTCTCTTTTGATAACAATAAATATGCTTCTTGGATGATGGAAGATGTAGAACTTAAAGTTTTTCCTGAGAATTTACCACATAAAGAATTAATAAAATTGATGGCAAATACTAATTTAACTTTATACATTACTAATTCGGAATGTTCCCCTATGATAGTTTTAGAAAGCCTAGGTTTAGGAGTGCCTTGCTTAGTTGGTCCTACAGCGGATGTTTATGATGATGAATTTTTACGTGATATGTTAACGGTTAACCGTGTTGACTGTCCGTTAACTATATTTAATGCCGTAGAAAAGGTTCAACAAAATATTGATATAATTTGTTCTAAGCTACCTGACTTCATTAAAAAATATAATGAAAAAGCTCTTGTTTTAAAAAACTCTTTGCTGACGGTTATAAAAGATAATCATATGAATTGACTATACTTAACTTCAACCACATTGGTTAACAGGGCAGTTTAAAAGTCCCAACTAATGATAGAAAATACTAAATTATAGAAATAAATAGTTGTCATCGCGACTCATCTTCGAGATAAATATGAGCAGAAATTATGCTATAGAACGTGAGTATTATGCGACGAGTGGAGTGTAGAATTAAATTCTCGTTACTGACTACATGTATGAACCTCCTGTAAAATGCAAGAAAAAAATAACATCTAATAGCAAAAATGCAAATGCATACATGTATCCGGCTTATAGTTAATAAATTATGTGTAATTTATCCTACAGCCCTGATGGAATTCGCTGGCTTACAAATTTACTATATACTTATCATTTTATCGGCTTCAAAGAGCCATTGTAGTCACCAGTTTCTTTGTAAGCTAAGGTTTGTCTTATTTACCATCAATATTATTATCTCACGCATATTCCGGGTTGGAATCTCTTACATATTCTTTGTTTACCTATTAATTAATAAACCACTATTTATTTTATTTTATGTTAATTATAATAGCTTTGTGCTACAAACTTTACTCTCTACATAATCATCCCCTGACCTTAGTACTGCAAACACCACTCTTGCCAGTTTATTAGCTACAGCAACTACTGTTTTATTATGTCCATTTCGCTCAGATAAATTAAACATCCACTGCGTAAATTTGCTAAAATCTTTTTTAGATTTTTGTTCTTCCAATGTAAATCTTATCTTGGCATTTAGTACAGCTCTAGCTCCTTGGATCAATAGAGTACGCAAGTAAACATCACCTCGCTTGCTAATTCCAAGCAACTTATCTTTCCCTCCACTGGAATACTGCCTTGGCACTAATCCAAACCATGCCGATAATTGCCTACCATTCTCAAAACTTGTAGCATTACCTATTGATGCTATTAAAGCAGTAGCAGTAATTAAACCAAGACCAGGTATAGCTGTTAATCGTTGATATTGAGTTAAGTTGCTAGCTATTATTTTTAATCTTTTTTCTATCTCTTTTATTTTTTTGTCATTATCCAAAAATTCCTCTTTCAGTTCACTAAATGTTTGATAACCCAGCTGGCTTAAATTTCCTTCATCTAAAATCTCGGTTAATTTTGTCATAACCTTATTGATCCCTTGAGGAATAATAAAACCAAATTCATGTAGTAGACCCCTAATTTCATTAGCAAGGGCAGTACGATTTTTTACCAATCTCTCTCTTACTCGATGAATTGATAAAATATCTTGTTGTTCTACAGTTCTAATTGGTACAAACCTCATATTTGGTCTTGTTACCGCTTCACATATAGCTTCTGCATCAGCTTGATCATTTTTATTAGTTTTAACATACGGTTTGACAAATTGTGCTGCCATTAGTTTTACTGTATGCCCCAATTTAGTTATTTCTCTTGCCCAGTAACTAGCTCCGCCGCAAGCTTCCATCCCTACCAAACATTTTGGTAAATTAGCCATAAATGTTAAAACTTGATCTCTCATTAATTTTTTCTTTAATACCGTCTTACCATTTTTATCTACACCATGAATTTGGAAAATTCTTTTTGCAATATCTATACCAATTGTGGTAACTTCCATCTTAGCATCCTGATTGTTATTTTAATATTTAATATTAACTTTAGAAGATTAGCAACTGCTTTTCATTCTGTATATCAGGAGATCCATACCATTATTTTTTCACCTGTGGAATTTTATAATAAAGAAATACTGATAAAAGTGTACTTTAATGACAAGAGTTTTTATTTGAAACAAAACAATGGTAATACACATAAGAAGCATTATGTTGACTAATTTTTAGTATGTCAAGTAGAAAAGTGATGTTTACATGACTACAAACTTCATGCCAAAACCACTGCAAACCTGATTCTTTAGACGTTTTAAGCACTTTTTTGTCTCGAAGATGAGTAGCGAGCCACAAAGTGGTGCATAGGCGTCAACTTAAGAGCGTAATGATTGAGCATGTATAAACAAATTAAACACAGCCATCATAGCAAGGCTCGTTAGATGCCGTGGCAATCCAGATAAACAGCGAAGCTGTTTTTTAGAGTAACGCTTCGCGTATCTTAGATTGCCGCGTCGCCGCTTGCAGCGGCTTCTCGCAATGACATTTATGCATTTTAAAAAACAAACTTTTCTATCATTAGTTGGGACTTTTAAATTACCCTGTTGGTTAATTTAATAATGAAGCTAGTAGTACTATTGATTTTATGCTATATTAGCTAATCACTACTAATAACATAAATAATTATTATGAGTAACGATAAACCGTTAATTTCCTTTGACTATGCTATTAAGTACCTTCTGAAAGATAAAGGCGATTATGCTATAGTAGAAGGTTTTATCTCAGCTCTTCTTAAGACCAAGGGTTATAAGGACGTTAAAATAGTAGCCTTACTTGAGGTCGAGAGTAACAAAGAAGATAGTAAAAGCAAAAGAAGTCTAGCTGATGTAATTGTAGAAGACGAAGATCATCATAAATACATTATTGAAATCGAGCGTAATGTTAAGGATTCTTTCATTCATAAGGCCTGCTTTAACACCTCAAGACTCATCGTTGATAACCTTGCTCAAAGAGAAGATTATACCCAAATAATAAAGATATTTCATATATCCCTACTCTATTTTCCTATAGGAAATGGTAATGGAGTTATTTACCATGGTAAAACTATTATTCATGAGATAGAAACTAATGAAAGATTAAATGTGCATATTAAGAATATGGAGACTTTTGAGGTTTTTGATGCTACTGACATCCTACCAGAGTATTTTTATATATCAGTGCCTTTGTTTAATGATCGTTTAGAGAAAGAGATTGATGACTGGCTACATGTCATGAAATATGATAAAGTACCACCAAACTATCATTCGCCTTATATGAGCCAAGTAGCGGATAAGCTTAACATTCTCAAAATGACCAAAGAAGAGAGGGCAAACTACTCCTATTACCAAAAAAAACTTTATAACGATAGAGATGAATTGCAAGTTGCTGAAGCTAGAGGTGCAGCTAGAGGTGCAGCTAGAGAAAAAATTGTTATAGCTAAAAACTTACTTCAAGCTGGATTATCAATTGACGTCATTGCTGAGTCTACTGGTTTGAGTATAGAGGAAATCCAAAAATTAACTCTTGTAGCTAATGAACCTCAAGTTTAGCTTATGGAAATTTTAAAAAATTGAGAATTGGCATGATAAGTTTTTGATGTTTCCGGTATCATTATAAATAAAATATCAAACTATCTGATTATAACTCCACTAATCTACAATTGTAGTACTAGATCATGACACAACAAAGTTTCCTAAACTCATTAAATCCTCAACAACTGCTAGCAGTGTCCCATGTACATGGTCCTATTCTTGTGCTTGCTGGAGCAGGGACTGGTAAAACTAAAGTGTTAACGACTAGAATAGCCAACATAATCCAGCAAGGGTTAACTCTACCTCAAAATATTCTAGCAGTTACTTTTACTAATAAAGCTGCTAGAGAAATGCAAGATCGAATCAACAAAATGATTGATTGTTATGGGCTAAATATAGGTACATTTCATTCTATAGCAGCAAGAATTTTGCGTCAGCAAGCAGAACATTTGAATTTTAGCTTGAATAGTAGGTTTACTATTATTAGCCCTGATGATCAGCTTAAATTGGTTAAAGATATAGTTAAGCAGAAAAATATAGATACCAAAAAATATGTTCCCAAACTTTTACATATTATTATTTCGTGTTGGAAAGATCAGGGGTTATTGCCGTATAAACTTTCTGAATCTGATATTAAGCTACCAATTCATAAAGTGGCTCAATTTGTCTATGACGAATATCAGCAAAATTTACTAGCATCTAATGTAGTAGATTTTGGGGATTTACTACTTTACAATAATGAATTGTTTATAAAAAACCCTATAATATTAAAGTATTATCAGGAACAATATAAATATATTCTGATTGATGAGTATCAAGATACTAACGCTGTTCAGTATCTTTGGGCAAGGATGTTGGCAAGTAGCTCAAAAAATATCTGCTGTGTTGGTGATGATGATCAATCTATATATAGTTGGCGGGGTGCAGAAGTTGGTAATATATTACGTTTTGAAAAGGATTTTCCAAATGCTACAATAATAAAATTAGAACAAAATTATAGATCTAGCTCAAAAATCTTATTAGCTGCATCAAGTGTAATTGACCATAATAAGAATCGTCACGGTAAAACATTATGGACTGATAAAAATGATGGAGAAAAAATTAAAATTATATCTTGTTGGAATGATAAAGAAGAAGCAAGATTCGTTGTATCTGAAATTAGCAAGTTAGTTACAGAGGGAAAGTATAATGCAGGATTAGTTGCGATATTAGTTAGAGCAGGTTTCCAAACTAGAGCATTTGAAGAAGTGTTTATTAGTAATGCATTACCATACAAAATTATTGGTGGTCTTAAGTTTTATGAACGAATGGAGATACGTGACTTACTTGCCTATATACGTATCACTTTAAATCATAGTGACAATCTTGCTCTTGAACGCATAATAAATGTTCCAAGGAGAGCTATTGGTAATACCACATTAAAACAAATAAAAGATTATGCGGTTGAACATAATATACCTATTATTGCTGCCATTCGTCAGATGTTACAAGCAGAAACTTTTAAAAATAAAGTCAAAGATAGTCTAAACAAATTTATTAGTAATATCGATAATTGGAGTTTTCGATATAAAAATGACCCGGCTGTTAATGTCACTAAATCTTTACTAGAAGAATCAGGTTATCTTGAGATGCTACAAGAAGAAAAAACAGATGAAGCAACTGGCAGAATTGAAAATATTAACGAAATGCTTAGAGCAATCGCAGAATTTGATAATATTCAAGATTTTATAGAACATTCTAGTTTGGTAATGGAAAATGAGGAATTAGAATCAAATTTTGGTGGTTCTGTTAGCATTATGACGCTCCATGCTGCTAAAGGTCTTGAATTTGATCTAGTTTTTCTACCAGGTTGGGAAGAGGGGGTGTTTCCACATCAGCGATCACTAAAAGAGGGTGAAAAAGGTCTAGAAGAAGAGAGGAGAATCGCCTATGTGGGTATTACTAGAGCTAAGAAAGACCTATATATTACTTATGCAGAAAGTCGTTTTATGTTTTATGAAATAATAAGATCCTCTCCTTCTAGGTTTCTTGGAGAAATACCAGATAATGTTTGTGTTAGAACTTCTTCAACTAAACAACTTAATTATTTAGGTACAAAACACAAAGTTTCTTTTTAATCTTTATAAAATTATTTCATAAATGGTATTAGTGTAGTTAATTTTTATGATATGCTGTCCTTTAGGTAAAAGATAATTGCTTGCTTAATAGAGATATTTTTATATAATCTTTTCATTTTAAGAGATATAGAATGCATAAATATAGGACGCATAATTGTAATGAATTGCGATTAAAGGATGCTGGGCAAAGGGTAAAATTATCCGGCTGGGTACATAGAAGAAGGGATCACGGTAATTTAGTCTTTATTGATCTTAGAGATCATTTTGGTATAAGCCAGTTGGTGTTTACTGATCAAAATCCAAGTTTAATGGATGATGCTAGTCGGTTAAGGTATGAATCAGTTATAACTGTTGTAGGTAGAGTGGTAGCAAGGAGTGATGAAACAATAAACGACTCGTTAATGACTGGTAAAATTGAAATATTGGTAAGTGAGTTTATAGTTGAGTCTAATGCTGAAAGTTTACCATTGTTAATCAATT
Source organism: Candidatus Tisiphia endosymbiont of Myopa tessellatipennis (assembly GCF_964031105.1). Lineage (NCBI taxonomy): Bacteria > Pseudomonadati > Pseudomonadota > Alphaproteobacteria > Rickettsiales > Rickettsiaceae > Candidatus Tisiphia > Candidatus Tisiphia endosymbiont of Myopa tessellatipennis. Next base: position 1,181,610 of record NZ_OZ035005.1, read on the forward strand.
CTGATCAACCTGCCCCTGAAGACACTAGACTGAAATATCGGTTCTTAGATCTTAGACGCGAGAAATTACATAATAACATTATGTTAAGATCGCAAGTTATAGCTCATATACGTCATCTGATGACGCAAAAAGGGTTTACGGAGTTTCAAACACCGATTCTAACGGCTAGTTCACCAGAAGGAGCTAGGGACTTTTTGGTGCCAAGTAGATTGCATCCTAGTAAATTTTATGCACTACCACAAGCCCCGCAGCAATTTAAACAATTGCTTATGGTGTCAGGATTTGATCGTTATTTTCAAATAGCCCCTTGTTTTAGAGATGAAGATGCTAGGGCTGATAGGTCACCAGGTGAGTTTTATCAGTTGGATGTGGAGATGTCTTTTGTTACGCAGGAAGAGGTATTTAATACCATTGAGCCGGTAATGTATGAGATATTCAGCAAATTTTCTGATAAAGAAGTATCAAATACACCTTTTATACAAATTCCATATGAACAAGCAATGTTAAAATATGGTTCTGATAAGCCGGATCTTAGGAATCCACTGATCATTGCAGATGTTACAGAATTATTTAGAGATTCTAACTTTGCTATTTTTAAAGAAAATATAAAAAATGGCTCTGTTGTTAGAGCTGTGCCAGCTCCTAAAGCTTCTGCTTTACCTAGAAGCTTCTTTGACAAAATGGCAGAGTTTGCGACTTACGAGGGGGCAAGTGGGCTTGGTTACATCCAGTTCCTAGAAGATGGGCAAGCTAAAGGACCTATTGTTAAATTTCTAACAGATGAGCAATTATTGAATTTAAAGTCTTTAGCGAATCTACAAAATGGTGATGCTGTCTTCTTCTCTAGTGATAAAGTTGATAAAGCATCTAAACTTGCCGGCAAGCTACGAACTAAATTAGGGGAAGAATTAGATATACTTAAAAAAGATTGTTTTGAGTTTTGTTGGATAACAGATTTCCCATTTTATGAATTAAATGAACAAACCAAAAAAATAGATTTTAGCCATAACCCATTTTCTATGCCACAAGGTGGTATGGCAGGTTTAGAATCAGCCAAAACAGTAGATGATCTACTAGCCATTAAAGCTTATCAATATGATATTGTTTGTAATGGTATCGAGTTATCTAGTGGTGCAATTAGAAATCATAAACCGGAAATAATGTATAAAGCTTTTGAGATTGCTGGATACTTCCCGGAAGTTGTTGATAAAAAGTTTGGTGGTATGATCAGGGCTTTTAAATTTGGTGCCCCTCCACATGGGGGGATAGCCCCTGGAATAGATAGGATGGTTATGTTATTAACTGATTCAACTAATGTTAGAGAGGTAATAGCTTTCCCACTAAATCAGCAAGCGGAAGATTTATTGATGAATGCTCCTGATTATATTGATGAAAAAGCTTTAAAAGAGCTTAATATTAACTTAGCACCTTCAGTCAGAAATAAATTGTTAACTGAAGGTTCTTAAACAGAGTACCCTAGATTTTTATGTCACTACTGTTAGGAGTCCTTCCGAGCGTCATTGCGAGGAGTCGCGAAAAAGCGGCGACGCGGCAATCTAGGATACACGAAGCGTTACTCTAAAAAAACAGCTTAGCTGTTTACTTGGATCGCCACGGCATCTAAAGAGCCTTGCTATGACGATTATAGAAAAATGTAGGGTACTATGGTTCTTAATCAGAGTACTATAATTATGAGCAGTATATAGTGAAAAAAAAAACAAGAAATAAAATTATCGGAGCATTTCTAGGTACAATAGTTGAATATTATGATTATGGTTTGTATGGTTTTTCTGCTGGTATTATGGCAGCAAAATTCTTTCCAAACACTGATTATCTAACTAATCTAATAAATGTTTTTGCTATTTATGCGATAGCATATTTATCAAAACCTATGGGATCAGTGATTTTTGGTCGTATCGGAGACTTGTATGGGCGTAAAACTGCATTAAGTATAACCATCATAGGTATTGGAATACCTACGATGGTTATAGGCTTCCTACCAGAATACTCATCTATTGGTGTGTGGGGTGCAATAATTTTGGCTTTGTGTCGCTTTATGCAAGGTTTTTTTATAGGTGGAGAATATGATGGAGCGGCTATTTATGTTATCGAACATTTAGGGGAGAAATACCGATATACAGCTTCAGCAATAACTCGTTGTACTGGGGTTGTAGGTTTATTACTAGGGAATGGGGCGACCAATTTTTTTAATGCCCATATTTTTCCAGATTGGAGTTGGCGTATTCCTTTTTTCTTTAGTTTACCTTTAGCTTTAATCGTTTTATATTTTCGCCGAACATTTGATGAAACACCGGAATTTAAAAAGAATCAAGACAGTAAAGCGAAGACGCAAAGCTTGGCTAGTTTAATTAAGAAGCAGTGGCGAGTTATTTTGATGGCAGTCTTTCTTGCTGGTGGATTTGGTGCAACTTACCAAATATCCGTTATGTTTATGAAACAATATTTGCCTATGGTTCTACCGCAAACTAGTTTCATTATTAGTACATTTTCAGTTTTAATAACCATATGTTTTGCCATTCCTATGCCTATTGCTGGCTTGTTAGCAGATCGGCTTAGTCAAATGTTAGTATTTAAGTTTAGCTTATTTGGTACTATTGTATCTAGTCTATTATTTATTATATCCGTTAACTATCAGATGGTTAATTTAGCTTTGGGTTCTTGTTTAATGCTAGCATGTTTTGTTGCTCCTTTCAATGCTCTTTCTCATGGTATCATGACAAAAGCTTTTGCTGTCAATGATCGTTATCGTGCAGTAAGTCTTGGTCATAATATTGGGTCAATGTTGATGTCTGGCAGTGCTAGTTCTGTTTGTTTAATATTAATGAGATACCTAAATTTTCAATTATTGCCAATCATATATCTTATGTTATTTGCAATATTAGCATATTTTATGGCAAAATGTTTTGAGAAAGATTATAAAAACAAAATTAAGTTACAAATTGATATCAATTTATAAAATTTATCTTTTATACTACTATAGTTGTAGTACTAGCGTCAAAACAATGTCATCCCACAACTGTTAAAAGTTAGTAAATACAGCTTCTTTATACGTCATGAGCTACGGAGGCTGTAAAGCCGACTAAGCAATCCAGTAATATTATCTATAGATTGTTTCCTAGATTGCTTCGCTTACGCTCGCTAATAGACGCTATGGTATAGGTATTTGTAAACTTTCAACAATTGTGGGGGTTATGCGTAAGGAGGTGAGTTAAATATCTTATACCAAATTGAGATTATAATAATCATAAAATTAAAAGGATATAATGCAAGAGAGATGTCAGACTAAGAAATGTCAGGCTAATATTATTATAAAATTAAAGTTAGATCTAAGTAATGCAAAAAAAGGTAAAAAATAGATTAAAGTTTATATTATTTTACCTTTTATGCAGTGCTGGGGGAATATATATGGTATTATACAATCTTGAAGATAGTATAGTATTTTTTTACCCTACGTCAAAAATTAACGAGTCAAAACTTGGCAAAGAATTGAGAGTAGGGGGCTTAGTTAAAGTAGGTTCAATCAGAAAAATTACTGCTGATAAAGTGCATTTTGTCATTACAGATGACATTAAAGACCTAGAAATATCTTACCAAGGGGTTTTACCCGCTTTATTTCGTGAGAATCAAGGGATAGTAGCTGTAGGTAAATTATCAGGTAATATATTCATAGCTCGTGAGTTATTAACTAAGCATGATGAGAATTATTCTCCAGCCTCACCTACATAGTACCCTACATTTTTTGTATAACCACTATTAATATGGCTTTCAACCGTCATTGCGAGGAGGCGATGGAATCGCCGACGTGGCAATCTTATAAAGTATTACTCCTCACTTCACGAGATCGCCACGGCACCTAACGGTGCCTCGCGATGACGGTTATACAAAAAATGTAGGGTACTATGAAAAATATGCTATGAGACAATAATGATTATTCGAATCATCTTACCAATCATCTTAATTTTAACATGTTTTTTTGTAGTTAAAGTACAAGCTTTACCTGTTACTCGTGATACAGGTAGCTTACATGATACTGAAATCTTTGGGTACGAAGTTATTCCCAGAGAGGATAGTATTGAGTATATAAAAAAAATAATTAACAAAGCACAGGATAAAAAGATTCATCTTACTGTGAAAGGAACGCAGCATAGCCAAGGAGGACACAGCTAAGCCGGGGTGGTATAGTTCTAGACTTATCTAATCTTAATAATATAGAACTTTTAGGAAAGAACTTAGTGAGGATACAAGCTGGAGCAACATGGAAACAAGTGATTGAATTCCTAAATCCTCTAGGTTTATCTATTGCTGTTATGCAATCAGATTATGATTTTAGCATAGGGGGTACAGTCTCAACTAATGTTCATGGTTGGCAAGCTAATAAACCGCCAATGGTTTCTACCATTCATGGTTTTCATATTTTAACTTCTGAAGGGAAGGTAATTTACTGTAATCGAAGCGAGAATTATGATTTGTTTAAAGCTGCAATAGGTGGTTATGGAATGTTTGGAGTTATCATAGATGTTGATCTTAAAATAGTTCCAAATAGATTATATTGGTTGAAACAAGAGGTTTTTAATATAGGTGAATTTCCTAGCTATTTTCAGAGAGAGGTTAAAGATAATTCAAAAGCCAATATGTTCTTCGGTAGGTTTTCTATTAGCAAAAGATACTTTTTAAAGAGGCTTATTGTAAAGATATATGAAGATTATGATTTACCAATTGCTAATTCTTCTCTTTCCGTTTTAAACGGAACAGATGAATTTGTTAGCTTATTATTTGCCTCCACTTATAATAACCAATTTTTTAAGAAGATTCGTTGGTATATTGAGACAAGTAAAGCGGTTAACAAAGTTTTTAAAACAGCATCACGTAATCAATTATTATACCAGTCTACAAAAGTCTATACTACTAAAGATCCGAAAAAAATAGATCTGTTACAAGAATATTTTATTCCTATAAACCGTTTTAATGAATTTGTCAGTTTCTTGCAGACTCTTCAAAAGGATATTAGCCCTTATCTTATGAATCTTACCTTGAGACATATTGAGGGAGATTCTGAAACTTTGCTAAATTATGCAAAAGAAGATATGTTATGCTTTGTGATGTTATTACGTGGTCCTAAAACTGAGAAATTTGATCAAGATATAGGCAGAGTGGCAATTAAGATAACTAATAAAGCTTTACAGTTAAACGGCAGTTATTATCTTCCTTATAGACCTTATCAAACAAGGTTGCAGTTTATGCAATCTTACCCAAAATTTCATCAATTTAAAACAATAAAGAATAAATATGATCCAAAGATGATTTTTGTTAATGAATTTTATAAAAACTACTTAGAAGAGTTATGATCAAATTTAGGTTATACTCGGTGAACTTCAAGAATTGGCGTTCCCGCGACCAAAGATCTCCGCTGCTCACGTCTCATCTTCGAGATAAATATGAGCAGAAATTATGCTATAGAACGTGAGTATTATGCGACGAGTGGAGTGTAGAATTAAATTCTCGTTACTGACTACATTTTTTCACCTGTGGAATTTTATAATAAAGAAATACTGATAAAAGTGTACTTTAATGACAAGAGTTTTTATTTGAAACAAAACAATGGTAATACACATAAGAAGCATTATGTTGACTAATTTTTAGTATGTCAAGTAGAAAAGTGATGTTTACATGACTACAAACTTCATGCCAAAACCACTGCGAACCTGATTCTTTAGACGTTTCAAGCACTTTTTCGTCTCGAAGATGAGTCACGTACTAATGTACGCCTAGCAGCTCGACTTTGACACTCCTAGCTCTTCCCGACTTCCGCATTTTTTAATAAGGCATAAGCTTAGAAGGGTCATAGTGCTGGGATTTTTAAAATTTAGGCACAACATTATTTTGTTATTTTAAATATATTGCAGCATGGTCTGAACGTTTGATGTTAAAGGTTTTATAGATTTTTCTAGCTTCGTTTTTTATTGCACTTGGTAGTCTATAAAGATCACCAGTCTTTGTATGTCTTAAGATTGAATCCTGTACTGATATTAATAATTCAACGATGTTAGTTACACTGATCTTTTGGGTCAGAGCAACCTTGTATTCTATAGTTTTAAGCACTGCAAAACTCATATAACACACAGCTATGTGTGCTTCTATCCTTTGTTTAGTCCAGTGAAAAATTGGACGCATTTGTAAATTATGTTTATTGATTCTAAATTGCTCTTCAATTACCCATAATCTAGCATATTTTGCTATTGCTTCATGTGGAGTTATAGTCTGGTCATTGGTGATTACCCCATGTATGCCATCCCACAACGCATCCTGCTCTATCTTCTCTGCGTCAATATAGCTCTTGCCATTTTCACTAGAAGTATATTTTTTTACTCCACTATTAGATATAAGTTTTTTAGTACTACCAAACTCACCAATAGTCTTATTAATTTTATCTAAAATTTTTTGTCGCTCCTGTGCATCATTAATAGCCCTTTTAGATTTATAACTGGTAATTAGACGTTTACCATCATGCTCTAGATCGGCAATCCAAGTAAGATCATTGCCTATAACAGTAGGCTTATAGTTTTCCTCTGATAATATTTCTTCTTTCTTTTCTTTCTTGAGTGTTTTAAGCTTTGCTGCCACAATATAACGATAACCACCTTCATCGAGAGCTTGCAAGTTAGCTTTACTAAACATTGCACGATCAGCAATAAAACAGACATCTTTAACTTTAAGATACGCTTGCCAGCTGTTAATTGATTTAATTAAGGTGCTAACTTCTGCGGTATTACCACTAAACAGCTCATAGCCAAGTGGTAATCCATCCTCATTAGTTGCTAGGGCAAGAACTAGTTGGGTAGTATTAAAGCGATGATCTTTACTATAGCCAAAGGCTCTTAGCTCATCTATTTCTACTGATTCAAAGTATAGTGTAGTAACATCAAAAAATACTAGGCTAATCTCTTTATTAGGAATCAGGGTTAGGGTGTTTTTAAAGCATAATTCTTTAATTTTAGGTATTTGCTCATGTAATTTGTCCATCATCCGATAAGTAGCATCTAGATCATGATGCCTGTCAAATTGATCGCTTAAATACTCAACTATCCCTTTTTTACTATTTGGTCTTACCATACGGGCTAACACTAAATCCTTCAGCATCCCAGCGTCACGTTTCCTTGCTAGTAACTGGTTAAAATGCATTTGATCATAAACATGCCCCCCTATTTGATGCACTCCTTCAACAACTCGCTTGACTTCTACAACCTCATTTAGTTTTACTTCGTTAACAGGTAGAATATCTTTTAGCAGCTTGTTAGTTGGACGACCTCTTTTAACCTCGTTAGTATCATCAGTAAACAAATTCCCCTGCCCAGTTGCAGCTTCTCTCTCAGCTTTAATCTTGGCAATCAAATATTGTGCTAGGGCAACTAATTTAGCTTCTTCTACTTCATCTACGAAGACTCCTAAATGACGTACTATACGCTGTTTGACGTTACCTTTACTATCACGATAACCTTCCACTATTTGAATAGATTGCCTTGGACTATTAGGAGTTTTTTTACGACGTATGTACATATTAGGGCTATAAAATATGGGGCTATATTTAATTAATTAAATAATAAACAACATCGCAGTTAAAGTCAATAATAAAATATCTACTAGGCACAACAGAACGAGAGTACCACTTCACCTCCTTACTAATGCCACTTATAACAACTAATATCAAAAAATCTGCGGAAGTCAGGACCTGATTCTTTAGACGTTTCAAGCACTTTTTCGTCTCGAAGATGAGTCACGTACTAATGTACGCCTAGCAGCTCGACTTTGACACTCCTAGCTCTTCTTGAAGTTGACCTTCGTCTACCAACTCTTCATTTACGAGCAGTATATTTGTTATGTAATGATGTAAAAATATGCTTTGCAAGGGTTTTGCTTATACCTTTTACCTTAGATAATTCCTCAATAGTAGCATCGCATATTGCTTTATATGAGCCAAAATAATGTAACAAGGCTTTTTTTCGGATAAGACCAACTGAATTTATGTCATCTAAACTAGAGACTTTAATAGCTTTAGAACGACGTAGCCTATGATTTTTTATAGCAAAATTATGTGCTTCATCACGCAGAATCTGTAAATATTTCATGACTGGCAGGTTTTTGTTGATGGTAAAAGCTTCTTTACCAAGCATATGAAATTGTTCGCATCCAGCATTCCTGTCAGGTCCTTTTGACATACAAACAAATGGAATTTCAAGATCAAATTCTGCCATTATTTTTTGTACTACTGATAGATGTCCTTTACCTCCATCAATAATCATTAAACTAACTACACTCTTATGCTTTGAAGAATTGGTTTTTGCAAATACTTGCGGGGTATTCGCGTACTCACGTACTTCATGTACGCCTAGTTCGCTCACCCCTTGTTTATTGTCCCCATTCTCCAAATCATTTGAGTATATACTTTTTGGATGTTCTTTTTTTAATCTTGTAAATCTTCTTGTTAGGACTGTTCTTAGCATTTCGTAATCATCACCTCCTTTGGCATCTCCCTTGGCAACAGGTATATTAAATATCCTATATTCTTTTTTATCGAATCCGGATTTAGTTGCAACGATCATACTACCTACAGCAAATGTTCCCATAATGTGACTATTATCGTAAACTTCGATTCTATCTGGTAGTAGTGGTAGGTTGAATAATTGTTGTATTTGTTGGAAGATCATTTGATTTTTAGCAAATTGTTTTAAATGCTGATCAAGTGCTAGCTGACCATTCAATTTAGCATTTTCTAATAATTTGACTTTATTACCACGGATAGGATGTATTATATACAATTTATTATTACCACTAAGTTGTTTAATAGCTTTAGTTACTAATTCTAGATCAATGATTGGATGATTTATAATTATCTCATTTGGAACTGGATTAGTTTGATAAAACTGATTGATAAATTGTGTTAGAATCTCAGTTTTGTTGCTTTCATCCGTTTGAAACGGAAAATATGCTATATTTCCATAAGATTGACCAAACCTGTATACAAACAGTTGAATACAATAACAATTATTCTTTTCAACAATGGCTATAACGTCAGCATTTTTTATAGAACTACTAGATAAGGTTGATTTTAGTTGGATATAACTCAGCGCCTTTATTCGGTCTCGTATTTCGGCAGCAGCTTCAAAACGTAATTGTAGACTTAATTGTTCCATTTTGTCAGACAGAGTTTTTTGTAGTTCCTTAGTTTTGCCAGTTAAGAAGTCTCTTACTTGGCTAACCAGCTCACTATAATCTTCTTTACTAATTTTGCCAACGCATGGGGCAGAGCATCTAGCAATTTGGTATTGTAAACAAGGACGCTTGCGGTTCTTAAAATAATTATCACTACAAGAACGTAGTTTAAAAATTTTTTGTAATTCTTTTAGGGTAGTATCTACTTGCTCTGAAGAAACAAATGGACCAAAGAATTCACCACTAGATAAATTTTTTCCTCTATATTTAATTAATTGTGGGTAATCAGTATCCAAACGTAATTTGACATAGGGAAAAGATTTGTCATCTTTAAGTAATATGTTAAATTTTGGCTGAAACTTTTTGATTAATTGTGCTTCAAGTAATAAAGCTTCAATTTCAGAATTAGTAACATTATACTCTAAATGATGTGTTAGAGATACCATGCGTATTGTTTTATTGTCAAGTTCAGTTTTAATATAGTTAGTAAGACGTTTTTTTAGATTCTTAGCTTTCCCCACATAGATAACTTGCTGATCAGCACTCAGCATTCTATAAACCCCAGGAAGATTAGGAGCATTCTCAAGATGAGATTTTATTAATTCACTACCTATAAGTTTAGATTTTTGTAACATAATTTACCAAACAACTAGAGTTCGACATAACATTAACTGTACGTACGACTGTACTCCTTATTTATCAAGGCTTATAGCTCAACTTTCAAATTACCCAGCTTTTTGGTAATTAATCCTATGCAGAAGACTAACAAACTGCACATAGTACCAACAAATACCCCCTTTAGACGAGAATTATGAGTGAAAAAATATGACCAAATGAGAAAAGATGTGATCCCACTTAATCCACATAAAACCATCATGCTTTGTGTTATAGTAATGTTGAAAAGAGCAAATACTAAAGGGACTAATATTAGTGGTCCCCAAAATCCAGTAATAAACATTACTAAATCAATTACATTATTAAATTTTAAGGCAACAATTATTGCAAAACTGCCGATTATGACATTAGTAATTCTAGCAATTAACAATAATTTCTTTTGATTTTGTATTTTAAAAATAGGATTTAATAAGTCCTTCACTAAGGCTATTGAGGTAACATTTAAATCAGAATCAGCGGTAGACATAACTGCTGCAAGTAAACCAACTATCACAAAGCCTTGTAACCCTGAGGGTACTATTTGATCAATTAGGTGTGGTAATGCAAGATTAGAAGAATAGTTGGGATAAAGATTATAGGCAATCAGACCATTTAAGGTGATAAATATTAAGAATATAGCATATATAACTGATTTTATATATATAGCGGTACTAGTCTTTTTTGCATTATTATTAATTAGAGCCCTCTGAATAAAATTAGGATATAAGTTCATTACACAAAAACTTAGCATGACAGTTATCGTATTAATAAATATCTCACTGGCAAAATTATTATTATAGATAAAATACACTTTTTCACTAGGTAGTTGTTGGATAAATTCACTGATGCCAACTTTATTGAGACCACATATGGCAATAACTGGAATAGCCATTATCATTGCAAAAAATTGTAATAAATTAGTAAACATAATCGATTGTAATCCTCCAATAGTTGTGTAGATGATAACAATTCCATAACTTAATATTACTCCTTCTAAATAATTAATCTTTAAAATATATTGAAAAATATAACCACTAACACTAATTTGGGCAGCAACAAAGCCTATAGATACCATAACAGACGCAGTGCCAGCAATAAAACGACCTGATATACTATAATATTTTACCATTATATCGCCGACACTTTCTGCTCCATAATGTTTAGTTATTTGGGGTACAAGATAAATAGCTATGAGTATATCGATTGGTAGAGTGAGTATTAGTCCATAGCTATACGATAAATCACCGGAAAAGGCTTTTTCAGCAATACCAAAAGTAGCACCTCCACCAACAGATGAAGCAAAAATAGTTGCAACCAACAATAGTTTACTATTGCTAGTCTTGCCTTGAACGGTAGCATAATCTGTAAAACTTATAAGTCTAGATCTGTAGTATGTACCAACAACAAGTATTGATAGCAAGTATACCAATACAATAATATTATCAAGGGTCATTCTAATTATTTTTATTGAAAGTGGCAGAGTATAATATAAAAAAACTTTTTTGTATTACTTAAACTACGCTAACTGCAATCATCTTTATATATATCTTTTCTATGTTTTATAGCGACTATGAAAATTGTTTTAATTTTCGGCTCAATTCTATAGACAATACGATAATCGCTAACCCGGAGGCGTCTATGACCTTTCAGGCTGTAACGTAAAGGTTTTCCAAAACCAATAGGGTCGATCATCAAACGCTCTTCAATAACTTTTTTAATAAGTGCCTTAGCTTTTGTAGAGAGAGAAGGAATGTGTTTGTTTATTACTTCTTCTAAATAACATATACTCGAATGATTTGGAGAATTGGATTTGAAAATGAAGGGCGAGCGAACGGAGTGTACATTTAGTACATGAGTACGCGAGTTCCTGATATTTTCAAAAAACAATTCTTCAAAGCAGAAGAGTATACTTGATATTTTACTTCCATGCATCATCATGGCTATAAGTTTTAACATCGTCCTTATCAAGTTTCTCCGCTACTTTAGATAAATAGAAGTCCTCTCGCATTTCTAAAGCTTCAAGAGCTAATTCACGCACTAAACTCGCAACAGACTTATGCTCCTGATGGGCTAAATGTGAAAGTAAGCCAGCAGTTGTTTCTTCAAAAGTTACATTGATTCTTGGGTTTTTTGTTGCCATGATGTATAGCTTTATTAATGTTTAGCATAAGTGCAATGTAACACTTTTACATCACTTTGTCAAGGGATGTCAGAAATAAGAAATACTACAAGATCGTTTGTTACCTTCGAGTATTTGTAAGTGAATTTTGGTTATAGGTCTAGGTAATATTTTTTCAATTAATTCTGGCCATTCAATTAGACAAAGATTACCCTGAAAGGCTTCTTCTATACCTAGTTCATAAATTTCTTCTAAGTAGTTTAAACGATAAAGATCAAAATGATAAATCGTGAATTTTGATGTTGTATAAATTTGTAGCAAATTAAAAGTAGGACTGATGATATGAGTAGCAGACCCACAAAAATACTTTATAATCTCTCGACATATAAATGTTTTTCCGCAGCCTAAATCACCGGAAAAAGTTATAATTTCACTCGATTCTAAATTTTTAGCAATAGTTTGTGCAAACGATATAGAGTCTTGTTCATTGTTTAAAATAATAGACTCTTGTTGAAATTTCATTGTATCTTCAAATTTGGGGATGAATCAATAGAAGCTAGGAAACTGACTGTTTCTCCTCTTCTAGGCGATCAACCTTAGTTAAGAACCAATCTGTATTTTTAGAGATAAGGCTTCTAGAAAACGTCCATTCTTCTTGCATATATTTTATACTACTAGTTATTCTTTCACCTGTGAATAATACTTTTATGAAAATATTATTAGCGAATGTATAAGCTTCAGAAATTTTGGCATCTAGTACGCTGCCATTAACAAATTCTCCATAGGTTTCAGAGAAAATATGGAATTCTTGTATATATCTTTTATCCACCAATGTAAGTAAATCTTCAATATCATCATCATTAGAGGCTTCAATAATCAGTTCCAAGGCTGCTTTTGCACTATGTAAAAATTTTCTTGCTTTAAATGATGGAAGTTTAGCCGATACAGCTTCAAGACCAGCTATTATAGCAGTGGAATTCTCTTCAACTATTAACCCATCAAGCTCCATAGGGTTAATAGGAGGGGTTTTCACCATGCTATGAGGCAAATTATTCTTAAGAATATTACTAGCAGCAGTGTTTGCTGTATAAGTAACGTCTTTGATTCCTGTTTCCCCGAAAAAGGAAGATTTGCGTTTAGCTGGATCATCCTCTGATGTAGAGCCAAGAGTAGCAATTAGCCTATTTATAATAAAAAAAGCGACTCCAGCAAAAATTAACAACTCTATTATTTGAGCAGACATTAATATAACTCTATTAGTTTGAATTCTTTATACTATTCAACAGTTGTGGCGTCATTGCGAGGAAGCCGTGAAAAAGCGGCGACGCGGCAATCCAAGATACGCGAAGCGTTACTCTAAAAAAACAGCTTCGCTGTTTATCTGGATCGCCACGGCGTCTGTCGACGCCTCGCGATGACGATTTTTTAACTTTCAACAGTTGTGATCCTAATTACACCATTTTCAACAGATTCTGAAATAAATTCAGGATGACATTTCATGGTAATAGTATTCTATTGTAAAATTTAAAGATTTGGAAGTTATTTATGCACCAAAACACTTAGTGCAAATACAAAATATGTTATAAGTGATATTTATTATTTATTTTAGGTGAATATGATAACAAAATATTTTAAAAAAATCTTTAAAGCTAAGTCCTGTAAATCACATACATTTATTGATTTTACTGCTCTAGGGAATTCGGAATTTAGGGATGTAAAAGTTGGTATAGAGGCATATCGTAAAAATGTTATAGTTTATCGATGTGTGAATTTAATAGCACAGTCAGCAAGCCATGTGCCTTGGATAGTTAGTAAAAATAATCGAGGATCTTTTGCAAGAATAGCAAATCATCCTGTTTATAATTTATTGAAAAGATCTAATCCAGAGAAAGCAGGGGCAGATTTTTTCGGTGAAGTGATAGCAAGTAAGCTGTTATATGGTAATGCCTATATTTTAGCTACATTAATGAATAATCGACCCCGGGAAATTTACTTACTGCCTAGCAATGCAACTGAGTTAGTGTTAGATAAGAACTATCCAGTAGCGTATAGATATATGAGTAGTAGTGGAGAGAAAATTTATCCTATCTCAGCAATTAATCGAATGAGTAAGGTGTTACATTTAAAAAATTATCATCCTACTAATTCGTGTTATGGATTATCTTGCCTTGATGCTGCTTCTTTACCAATTGATTTGCATTCACAGGCTACTAGCTGGAATAGCTCTTTACTAAGGAATGGAGCCCGTCCAAGCGGAGCGTTGATAGTCAAAGAGAGTAATGGTTATCTTAGTGACGAACAGTTTGATAGGCTACACGAGCAGCTTACGGAGAAATTTACCAGTAGTAATAATTCTGGTAAGCCTCTTCTTTTGGAAGGGGGACTTGATTGGCAAGAAATGAGCATTAATCCAAAAGATATGGATTTTATTGAAGCAAAAAATTCGGCAGCTAGGGAAATAGCTTTAGCTTTTGGTATTCCCCCTCAATTGCTAGGTATTAATGGCGATAATACCTATAGTAATATGCAAGAAGCTAGATTAGCTCTTTGGGAAGAGACGTTAATTCCTTTACTTGATAAATTATCAGATGCCTTAAGTAACTGGTTGTCACACTGGTATCAAGAGGGAATTATTATCGATTTTGATCGTGATAGTATTTCAGCATTAACAGAAAAACGCGAAAATTTATGGGCTAAAATCTCGAATGCTAGTTTTATGACTTTGAACGAGAAAAGGTCTCTTGTCGGTCTTAAACCAATAGATGGTGGGGATAGATTATGACAAAAGACACAATTACTACGTTATATAGTTTTATTGCTAGAATTGTTTCCCTCCTTGAAGATGAACTAGACGAGCTAGGATCAAAAAAATCCAAGGGTGAGATAATAATTAAGAAAAATATTACAGAAACGCTGAATAAATTAGTCAATTTAATTATTCAGCTAAATAAGCTCAGCAAAGATGAGGATTTAAATGAAAATACTATAGTGAAAGAAGAGGATGAAGCAATCATATCCGAGTTTTTGAGTAAATATCAATGACTTATCCAAAGAAGTTATTACATGCAATATTGAGACAAGACTTTAATAGTTTCATAAATAAAGTGTTTAATACAATTAATCCTGGGATAGAATATCAAGCCAATTGGCATATTGAGCTTATTGCTGAATATTTACAAGCAGTACAAAAGGGCGATATTAAAAGGTTAATAATCAATATGCCGCCTAGGCCTCTAAAATCTGTGTGTATTGGAGTGGCATGGCCAGCTTGGATATTAGGACATGATCCAACAAAAAGGATCATGTCTGCCAGCTATTCTCAAGTGTTAAGTGTAAAACACTCTTTAGATTGTCGTTTTGTACTTACTTCCGACTGGTATAGCCAAGTTTTTCCTAAGACGGTTTTAAGTAAAAAACATAATCAAAAAAGTAAGTTTATGACAAAGGATAATGGTTTTAGATTTGCTACGTCAGTTGGAGGTTCAGCAACAGGCGAGGGGGGGTGATATACTTATTATAGATGATCCTCATAACCCGAGTCAAATCAACTCACCAAAAATGCGAAAGCGAGTAGTTGAATGGTTTGAACAAACTTTTGTCACTAGACTTAACAATAAGAATACAGGAGCAATAGTATTAGTTATGCAGAGATTACACGAAGAAGATTTAAGTGGGCATTTGCTTCTTAATTCCAATTCTTGGCATCACTTAAAAATTCCAGCTATGGCCAAACGAAATCAAGTATATTCTATTAATAATTATAAATATCAATATGTTAAAGGCGATATTTTACATGGGTTTCGAGATAACCCTGAATATCTTATAAAATTAGAACAGGAAATTGGTATACATAATTATGCTGCTCAATATTTGCAAGAACCAATAGCTAATAATTGTATATTATTGAATATGGAGGATATTAGCTTTTATGAGAGCTTGCCGGAAAACTTTGATTATTTCGTGCAAAGCTGGGATACTGCCATTAAAATTTCAGAAAATGCTGATTATAGTGTTTGTACCTCTTGGGGCATTTTAGATAAGAGATATTATCTTGTATCAATGTTCAGGCAAAAACTTACTTATCCAGAGTTAAAGAGTCAAGTAGAGAAATTAGCCAAGAAATATTGTCCTAGATATATATTAATTGAAGATAAAGCAAGTGGTCAGCAAGTTATACAAGATCTAAGATTAGATGGAGTTGTTAACATAGTTGCCATAAAACCAAAACTTGATAAAATCACTAGATTTTCCTCAGTGTTAACTTTATTCCAATCTTCAGCCGTAGCTTTGCCAAAACAATCGGCTTTTAATACTACACTACTTAATGAATTGTTAAGTTTTCCACATTGCAAAAATGATGACATAGTTGATTCAGTTAGTCAATTTTTGAATTTTATAAAGAAACAATCTAACAAAGCAACAGTAAGGATACGAGGGTTTTAGTTGGTTACATTTATAAGTCATCCCCTGTTTGCTTTTTGTCATAGTACCCTAAATTTTTTGTATGACCACTATTAATATGCCTTCCAACCGTCATTGCGAGGAGGCGATGAAATCGCCGACGTGGCAATCTTGTGAAGTATTACTCCTCACTTCACGAGATCGCCACGGCACCTAACGGTGCCTCGCGATGACGATTATACAAAAAATGTAAGGTACTATGGAATTAATATACCCGTACCGCCAACAATTATTAGTAGTTTGTCTCTTTTACTAATCTCATTTTATTTTTTTATAAATTTTTTTCATAAAACACTTAGTGCTAGAGATTTATAATATATATTACCATTAGTCGTTGCAATTATAAGGTAATATGTATACTCAAAACTTACATCAGAATCAAGTGATTCAAAATTTAATCATAAAATCTAGTACAGACAATGGCGTAGTTATTTCAGGTTATGCTAGTGTTTATAATATTTCTGACCAGCATAATGACCTAATTGTTAAAGGAGCTTTTGCCTCAGCTAATCATTCACATATCAAGTTTCTTTGGCAACATGATTGGCAAAAACCAATAGGTGTAATTAAGTCTTTGATAGAGGATGATTACGGCTTAAAAGTTGAAGCTGTAATTAATAATAAAATTGAAAAAGGCAAAGAGGCTATAGAACTTGTCCGTCAAGGGGCAGTTGATAGTCTTTCCATCGGTTTTAATATAAAACTATCAAATTACAATAACTTAAATCAAAGAGTTATCACTGAAGCTGAATTAATTGAGGTTAGTATAGTAACTTTTCCAGCCAATTATCATGCTAAGATTTCGCATATCACAAAACAAATATATTCAAATGATACAATTTTAATGGAGAATAACATGGATACAGAATTAATGACCAAACAAAACAATAATGAGATAAAAATCAATGAGTTACAGGAGAAAATATATAATCTAGAAAATTTTTTGTCTCGTCCAGAAATAGGGGGGATGCAAGATATTGAGTATAAAACAGCTTTTGATAGTTATATTCGTAAAGGTAGCCAAAGTGAATTAATCCAAAAATCTTTAAATAGTGGGGAGCAGGAAGGTGGGGTATTATTAGTACCAGCTTTATATAATAGTATAATCACTGAGATTAACGCTAGATCACCTATGAGGCAATTAGCATCAATTGAAATAATTTCTAGTAATGCCCTTGATATAGTAATTGAAGATGGCAATTTTGCTAGTGGTTGGGTTGGCGATCTAGAGGCAAGAGATGAAACAACTGCTCCTAAATTAAAGCAACAGAGAATTTTTGTACATGAGCTTTACGCTCAGCCAAAAGCCAGCCAAACTTTGATAGATGATTCAGCTATTAGGATAGAGAACTGGCTGATAGAGAGTTTAAGAGATAGTTTTGTAAAAGCCGAAAATGATGCGTTTATTAATGGAGATGGTAAGAAGAGACCGAAAGGTATTTTATCTAGATATCATGATAAAATAGAACATTTTGATATGGGTGAGCAAGTTACCGCAGAAAAATTACTGGATTTTATCAATTTGCTTGATGAAGAATATTTGGCAAATGCTAGTTTTTTAATGAACCGTACTACCTTGTCATTCATTCAAAAACTGCAAGATAATAATGGTCGTTTTATTTGGCAGCAGTCGCTCTCGGACTCTTTAAAGCAAACAATTTTTGGAGTGCCTGTGGTTTGTTGTTCTGAAATGCCCTCGATAAAGAAAGATAATATTGCAATTGTCATAGGTGATTTTAAATCAGCATATAAAATTATAGATCGTGGTGGTATTAATATCATGAGAGACCCTTATACCGATAAGCCATTTGTAAAATTTTATGCAGTCAAAAGAGTAGGGGGCGATGTAGTAAATCAGAGTGCTATTAAATTGGCGATGTTTGGCTGAGCCAGAAATAAAAGGTCTATTAGCGAAGTGCTGCTGTAAGGCTTAAACCGTCTATTAGCGAGCGAACGTATGTGAGCGTGGCAATCCATGAAGCTTGTCATATAGATTGCTTAGTCGCCACAAAGTGGCTCTTCGCAATGACGCTAGGCATCAACTTAAGAGCGTAATGATTGAACATGTATAAACAAATTAAACACAGCCGTCATAGCAAGGCTCGTTAGATGCCGTGGCGATCCAAGTAAACAGTGAAGCTGTTTTTTTAGAGTAACGCTTCGCGTATCCTAGATTGCCGCGTCGCCGCTTGCAGCGGCTTCTCGCAATGACGATCCCGCTTACGCGGGGATTATATCCTTTTTTGTTAGGTATTATATGCATAAAGAAAATATATTTAAAGTTATTGAATTAATTCCTCAGACTATTTGGACTTTAGTAGAAGTTAAAAACTATATGAGGATAGAAGGTAATTATGATGATGATTTAATTAATAGTCTAATAAATGCGGCAATTATGGCCGCTGAGAATTTTACTAAACTTACGATAATAACAAGGAGGATAGAATTTATTTGCAATATTAAAAATCAGCAAAATTTTCAGTTAAAATATCAACCGATAAAGGAGCTAGTAAAAATTACTCTAACAAATAGTGATGGACCAGCGATTGAGTTACAATCTAGGTAATATCACCTAGATATGGCTAGATCATTATTATGTTTAAATAAAAAATTAGAAAATTGTCAGCTAATGGTTGAATATTTTGCTGGTTATGATAGGATTAGTATCCCAGCATCAATAAGACATGGAATATTAATGCATATAGCAGAAATGTATGACAGAGAAAGGCAAAATGCTACTTCTTTGTCAACGGAAGTTAAAAATTTATATTTAGCATATAGACAATTAAAAATATAGTTAAAAATGAAAAAATCAGTAGCACGTAGTTTGCAGCATCAGGTAAAAATTTTAGAAAACTTTTCTACAAGTGAAATAGAGCAAGAAAAATGGCAAGAGAAATTATCTGTTTATGCTGAAATAAAACCTATTTGTGATAATCGATTTATATCGATAGAACCTGTGAATTTTGGTCATATTATGACGGAAGGGTTTTATCTGTTTAAAATAAGATTTATCAAAGGCGTTACCACCAAGATGCGTATATCATTTAGAGATAGGCAATTTGAAATTAAGCGGATTATTAACGTGGCAGAACAAAGTAAATTTTTGAATATCGTAGGGCTAGAGATATATGTCTGTTAATTTTATTCATGATTTTCACATGACAATATATAAATTATTATCTAATGACCAAGATATTAGACTTAGCGTTGATCGAATTTACATATCGGTAGTCCAAGATGCAAAATATCCGTTCTTACTAATAAATATTTTGAAAGTTGAAAATATATCAAGATTAAATCAAAATATTTACTAGGTGGAATTTGAGATAAGTGCTTTTGCTAGGGATAAAAACCAAGGTCTGTTGACTTTACTTGCTGAAAAAATTACTAATAAATTAACAGCTAATGTATGTATTCTTCAAGATTATATGGTTGCTAGTATGAAAGCATGTAATATAAATTTTCAGCGTAGTTCTGACCTTATAACTACTAAGCTTACGATAGATTATAAAGCTTTATTGAAGGGGAATAGTTGATGAAAATAAACTATTCCATATACTCAAAGATCAGAAGATGATAGAGTTGATAATATTGAAGGAAAAGGGAGTAATTGATATGGAAAAATATTTAGACCCAACAAATGATAGTCTGTTTAAGAAAATCTTCCGTGATAAGGAGAATTTAAAAGAATTTCTTAATAGTGTTCTTGATTTATCTGAAATGTACAGAATTAAGGAAATTGAATTTATTCCAGTAGAAGAATTAGCGGGGATTCATAAGGGTAGGAGAAGTGTATTTGATTTAAAAGTTAAAGATGAATCAGGAAACTGGTACATTATCGAAATGCAAAAAAGAAATGAAACCAATTATTTAAAAAGAGTACAATATTATTCTGCCCATTCATATGTTGGGCAACTTATAGAAGGTTTAACTCACTTGGATTTATTGCCAGTAATAGTGATTTCATTGGTAAAAACTAGAATATTTGACAAAGAAGTGCCTTATATAAGTATTCATAAAAATGTTGAGACTACTACTAATAA
The DNA here is from genome assembly GCF_964031105.1 of Candidatus Tisiphia endosymbiont of Myopa tessellatipennis. NCBI lineage: Bacteria > Pseudomonadati > Pseudomonadota > Alphaproteobacteria > Rickettsiales > Rickettsiaceae > Candidatus Tisiphia > Candidatus Tisiphia endosymbiont of Myopa tessellatipennis. The sequence goes on from NZ_OZ035005.1 coordinate 1,202,118, forward strand.
ACAATATTTATTTGACCTCTCTTATATATTTATAGAGCTTGGAAAATTTAAAAAAACACAATTAACCAGTGTTGCTGATGAGTGGTTACATCTATTCAAATGTGCAACACAAGAGACAGAACCACCTAAAGATATTAAGAGCAGTAAGGTATTAGATGCTTACCATATGATTGAACGGTATAAGCTTACCCCAGCAGAATACGACTTATATATTAGGACTAAATTGCAGGAAGATGCAGAAGAACTTGCTTTAGCAGAAAATTTTAATGAAGGTAGAGCTGAAGAAAAAATAACAATAGCAAAAGAAATGCTAGCTAATAATGAGCCGATAGAAAAAATAGTTAAATATACAGAACTATCCATAGAAGAAATAGAACAGCTAAAGAAATAAGCTTTGTATACTCAAATGATTTGGAGAAATTAAATGATTAATCTTGAACAAGAAGATTTTTTATTATTGAAATCTATCTTAAAAAAATATCCATATACATTTCAAGCATATGGCTCTCGCAGTAAAGGTAGCAATAGGAAATTTTCTGATCTTGACCTTTGCATTATGGAACTAATAAGTGATGAAGAATTACTTAACTTGCAAGAGGAATGAGAATGTAAACAATCAGGCTTAAAGCGGTTTGACGCCTGATTGTTAAATATTTCATTTGCTAATAGATTAAAATGCATTAGTACCAGCCGCTTCAAGAATGCATTTTTTTGATATTCTAGCCAGTTTTGGATTAAAATTTTTAATTCTAATCCAAAACTGAAGTTTATAGGAGAAATTATGAATTTTCATGATATACGTATGCCAAAATTTATTGAAACTTTTGCTGTTGGCAGACCAGAATTTGCTACTTCTTGTGCTATGACATTATCGGGCAGGGAAGTGAGAAATTTAGATAGAGAATATGCTAAACAAAAATATTTGATTAAAAATTGTCGTCTGAGTAGTCTCGAATTTGAACAGTTTAGTTCTTTCTTTAGAGCAAGAAGGGGAGGGAATTTTGCCTTCCGCTTTAGAGATAATGTCGATTATCAAGTATCAAGGCAAATTATTGGCAAAGGTGATGGGGAATTAACCCAATTCCAACTGGTTAAACTATATGAAGACCCAATTTTGCCCTACGCTAGGATAATTAGTAAACCGGTATTTGCTAGTGGAGAATTCTATGTTAATGATATCAATACAGAGGTGCAAGTTGATTATAATACTGGAGTAGTAACCTTGCCAAAACCATTAGATAAAGATCAAATTTTGACAGGTAATTTTATTTTTGATGTAGCTGTGCGATTTGCTAGTGATAGTTTTGAGTATTTTTATTCTTCTGATGGGTCAATAGAATTATTGGAGGTTATATGACAGTAGCTTTAACAGAAAACATTGATAATCCCATAGCTGAATTACAGGGGTTTACTTATTGTTTCCATATAAAACTACAAGACAATCTTGATCTGTATCTTACCGAGTCTGATAGATCTTTATCAATTGATAATATAATATTTGTTCCGAATTCTGGAGTGACTTTAAAGGAAGGAGGATTTAATGATTCTGCTCAGAATTACATTATCTTAGAAGGAGTTTTTGAGAATAAGGGAGTAAAGCAACATTATGATTTAGCCTAGGCTATGGTCAAGATATATGTTTGTTTTGCTAACTCTTGTAGGCATTTTGTTACTTATCGCTGCATCACTTATACTAAAAGAGATTTGGATTTTACTTTACGTTTAGAGCCAAATATAGATGTATATAATCAGTCGTTACTGCAATCTTTTAGTAAGAATTGTCGTGCTAATTTTGGTGATTTGAAATGCAAAATAGATAAAACAGTTTATAGTCAGATATATAATATTAAGGAAATGTTTGGTAGAACTATGGTTATCTCAAACCTTGATAAAGAAAATGGTTATTTCAATTACGGGGATGCTATTTTAGCTAATAGTCAAGCTGATGTTCAATTTTATAGTAAAATCCTTAGTCATTCTGAGAATTTAATTACATTGGATAAAACAATTCCCGATAGTATGAAGCATAATAAAACTGTTTTACTTACTGTAGGTTGTGATAAAAAATTTACAACTTGTTGCAATAAGTTCAACAATGCAGTAAATTTCAGAGGAGAGCCATTGATTCCTGATGATAACTTTATCAAAGTGATTTAGGTAAGGCAGAACTATTAAAATGGCTGCTGATCGTCTATTAGCGAGGAGACCGTAGGTCGACGAAGCAACCTATATGACAAGTTGTTTCATGGGGGTTGCCACCATAACTGTTGAAAGTTTACAAATACCTATACCACAGCGTCTATTAGCGAGCGTAAGCGAAGCAATCTAGGAACAATCTATAGATAAATGATGTTACTAGATTGCTTCGTCGACCTACGGTCTCCTCGCTACTCATCTTCGAGATAAATATGAGCAGAAATTATGCTATAGAACGTGAGTATTATGCGACGAGTGGAGTGTAGAATTAAATTCTCGTTACTGACTACATGTATGGACCTCCTGTAAAATGCAAGAAAAAAATAACATCTAATAGCAAAAATGCAAATGCATACATGTATCCGGCTTATAGTTAATAAATTATGTATAATTTATCCTACAGCCCTGATGGAATTCGCTGGCTTACAAACTATATACTTATCATTTTATCGGCTTCAAAGAGCCATTGTAGTCATCAGTTTCTTTGTAAGCTAAGGTTTGTCTTATTTACCATCAATATTATTATCTCACGCATATTCCGGGTTGGAATCTCTTACATATTCTTTGTTTACCTATTAATTAATAAACCACTATTTATTTTATGTTAATTATAATAGCTCTGTGCTACAAACTTTACTCTCTACATAATCATCCCCTGACCTTAGTACTGCAAACACCACTCTTGCCAGTTTATTAGCTACAGCAACTACTGTTTTATTATGTCCATTTCGCTCAGATAAATTAAACATCCACTGCGTAAATTTGCTAAAATCTTTTTTAGATTTTTGTTCTTCCGATGTAAATCTTATCTTGGCATTTAGTACAGCTCTAGCTCCTTGGATCAATAGAGTACGCAAGTAAACATCACCTCGCTTGCTAATTCCAAGCAACTTATCTTTCCCTCCACTGGAATGCTGCCTTGGCACTAATCCAAACCATGCCGATAATTGCCTGCCATTCTCAAAACTTGTAGCATTACCTATTGATGCTATTAAAGCAGTAGCAGTAATTAAACCAAGACCAGGTATAGCTGTTAATCGTTGATATTGAGTTAAGTTGCTAGCTATTATTTTTAATCTTTTTTCTATCTCTTTTATTTTTTTGTCATTATCCAAAAATTCCTCTTTCAGTTCACTAAATGTTTGGTAACCTAGCTGACTCAAATTTCCTTCATCTAAAATCTCAGTTAATTTTGTTACAACCTTATTGATCCCTTGAGGAATAATAAAACCAAATTCATGTAATAATCCTCTAATTTCATTCGCAAGTGCCGTACGGTTTTTTACCAATCTCTCTCTTACCCGATGAATTGACAAAATATCTTGTTGTTCTACAGTTTTAATTGGTACAAACCTCATATTTGGTCTTGTTACCGCTTCACATATAGCTTCTGCATCAGCTTGATCATTTTTATTAGTTTTAACATACGGTTTGACAAATTGTGCTGCCATTAGTTTTACTGTATGCCCCAATTTAGTTATTTCTCTTGCCCAGTAACTAGCTCCGCCGCAAGCTTCCATCCCTACCAAACATTTTGGTAAATTAGCCATAAATGTTAAAACTTGATCTCTCATTAATTTTTTCTTTAATACCGTCTTACCATTTTTATCTACACCATGAATTTGGAAAATTCTTTTTGCAATATCTATACCAATTGTGGTAACTTCCATCTTAGCATCCTGATTGTTATTTTAATATTTAATATTAACTTTAGAAGATTAGCAACTGCTTTTCATTCTGTATATCAGGAGATCCATACCATTATTTTTTCACCTGTGGAATTTTATAATAAAGAAATACTGATAAAAGTGTACTTTAATGACAAGAGTTTTTATTTGAAACAAAACAATGGTAATACACATAAGAAGCATTATGTTGACTAATTTTTAGTATGTCAAGTAGAAAAGTGATGTTTACATGACTACAAACTTCATGCCAAAACCACTGCAAACCTGATTCTTTAGACGTTTCAAGCACTTTTTCGTCTCGAAGATGAGTCGCTAATAGACGGTTTAAGCCTTACAACAGTGCTTCGCTAATAATAGTTAATGGCAATTACTAGAACCTTTACCCATCCCTACTGTAGTGTTATAGCCACAATCTACATAATGTATTTCACCAGTAACTCCTTCTGCTAAGTTACTCAGCAAATATAATGTAGCCCCTGCAACATCACGCTGAGAAGTGTTTCTGCGTAACGGCGATGCAGCTTCATGGAGAGCTAACATAGTTTTGAAATCACTAATACCACTAGATGCTAGAGTTTTTATAGGACCAGCTGATATGGCATTTACTCGGATGTTATTTGATCCCATATCAGTTGCAAGATATTTTACACTAGATTCTAACGCAGCTTTAGCAGGTCCCATGACATTATAATTAGGTACTACTTTTTGTGAGCCATAATAAGTTAGGGTAAGAATACTACCACCATCTTTCATCAAAGGTTCTGCACGTTTTGCCAAGGCAATTAGAGAATAACATGATATATTCATGGTATTAAGAAAGTTAGACAATGAGGTATCTATATATCTGCCTTTTAATTCATTCCTGTCAGAGAAACCTATAGAATGAACCAAAAAATCAAGTTTGCCCCACTTCTGCTCAATAATTTTAAACAAATTATCAAGTGATTCTTCATCTGTTACATCACATGGAACAACGAAATCACACTTAATTTCTTCAGCAAGTGGTATAACGCGTTTCTCAAGCACTTCTCCTTGATAAGTCAAGGCTAAGTTTGCCCCATGTTCTTTGGCAATTTGAGCAATAGCCCAAGATATTGATAAATTATTAGCGACACCTGTAATTAATCCTTTCTTACCATCAAGCAAAGCAGTGACTTTAACTTGCATATATATTCCTTATTTTTATTAAAACCTTGCCCAAACAATAGCATGATGTATATTTTTGTAAACAATTTTTATCAAAGTAACATTAATGTTCTCATCCAAAATATTCACCCTGATTTCAGGTATGATTAGTGGTTTAGTTTTTGCTCCAATTTTCTTTATACCTGGATTATTTGCCTTGGCACTGCTATGTTATCAAGTACAAATTGCTAATAGCTGGAAAGAAGCCTCTATATTAGGTTTTATATTTGGCTATGGACATTTTTTAGTCAGTATGTACTGGATTAGTATAGGGGTTACTGTTTATATTGATGAATTTTGGTGGGCAGTGCCACTGGCATTATTTGGCCTACCAATTATTTTGGCTTGTTTCATTGCTACAACCTGTGGTTTCGGATTCCTAGCCAAGAGTCATCATTTTTATCAGTTTATCTTTTGCCTTTATTGGGTATTTTTTGAATGGGTACGATCATGGATATTTACCGGGTTACCATGGAATTTGCTTGGATATGCTTTTTCATTTTCTGATATTCTAATTCAGTCTTCTAGTATCATAGGAATATATGGGTTAAGTTTTATTGTAATATATATATCAACTAGTTTTTATCATATCTTTACTAAACAATATAATCTATTAAAAATATTATTAGCAAATTCATTGATAATAATCTCTCTAATAACTTCCTACGGTTTATTAAAGCTACACAACAATCCTACCAGCTTCTCAAATATAAAAGTTCGACTAGTTCAGCCAAGTATTCCACAAATTGCTAAGTGGGACGTTGAAGAATTTTGGAAAAATTTTAATCTTCATATCGCATTGTCTAAAGAGCCGGGCAACGTAGACCTAATTATATGGTCGGAAGCTGCTATGGTAGCACCGCATGATTACCAACCAATCAAAATAAAAATATTAAAGATGCTAAAAATTAAAAAGGCAATTTTAATTACTGGTGGTATAACAAATAATGGTAAGAACGGGGAGGATTTTGAAATTTATACGAGTTTATACGCTTTAACAGAAGTGGGAAATAAATTATTTGAGTATCATAAATCTCATTTAGTACCATTTGGTGAGTATATGCCTCTCAAATGGCTATTACCATTTAAGAAATTAACCGCTGGGTTGTTAGATTATACCGCAGGAGATAGACAGCTCGTTAGTCTTGATAAACCTAATATAACCATAAAACCACTTATTTGCTATGAATCAATTTTCCCAAATTTTGTCCGAACGAGTAATAAACTCTCAGATGTGATCATTAATGTCACTAATGATGCATGGTATGGAAACTCCACTGGTCCATACCAACATTTACAGATTAGTCGTATGCGTAGTGTAGAAAACGGTCTTCCTATGCTTAGAACGGCTAATAATGGTATATCGGCTGTAATAGATCCCGTAGGCAGAATTATTCAACAACGTCACATCAATGAAGTAGGTTATATAGATAACTTACTTCCTAACAAGCTAAAATTTGAAACTTTATATTCACAATTTGGAGATATATGTGCCTTGTTAGCAATAATAACTACCCTTATTAGTTACATTTTAATAAAAAATATTATTAATATCAATAAAAAATTACTTGATTAAGCTAGAATATTATACTATCATTAGTTGCAATAGGTAGAGAAATATTAAATTATTATAACAATGAATAAATATAATGAATCAAAAGAAAGAATAAATATAATTGTAGGTATGCGTTTAAAAAAGCGTCGTATAATGCTCGGCATGAGCCAACAAGAATTGAGTGAAGCTATTAATCTTAGTGTAAAACAGATACAAAAATATGAAAATGCTACTACCCCCATAGCTGGCAGTATATTGTATTTTTTTGCAAAAATATTAAATGTATCTATTGAATATTTTCTTGATATGACTAAAACTACTGAGGTATCAGAGGATTACCTATTTGGTACGCAAGACAACAATAGTCTTGTAAATAATATTATTGCTGAAGATAAAGCAGAGTATTTAGTACCTTTAAAATACGACACAGAAAAAGAAGTATCTTATCTTGTGGAAGGATTTACCGAGATTCAAAATCCACATATTAGGCAGAAAATAGTTGAACTGATTAAGTCAATAGTAGCATCTCAAGGTAATCAAATATAAACCGTAGTAATTAACTAGCTTTACAAGTTGGTCAACTATCGAATTTGGGATAAGAATTGACTAATTCTTATCCCAAATTCGCGTAGCTAGGGTTATTTTTTTGCTTTACTAGCATCAATATCATAAAAACTCCTTGCTCTTTCAACTATCAGATCAAACTGTTCTTCATTGGGAGTTTGTGGTGTAGCTCCTTCAATAAATGTTCCACCAATAACCCCTACATCATCAGCACTACTGCTAGGTAAATGCTTTGGATGCATGTAAAAATACCAATTTACTGCTTGCCCAGAACTAGTTTTACCATTACCTAAATTAACTGAAATTAAATATTTCACATCTTCAGTATCTTGGTTTTTTAACATAATTAAATGTCCTTGGCCAAGAGTCATTGCATTATCATTATCAAGTTCTTTAGCACCAAGACCGGTACAATCTACTATATATTTAGTTTTAATTTCTGCAAAATTTTGAATTTTATTTTTAATAAAAGGTACTTTCTTATTTTTTAAATAAGTTGTCAAACTTATCATCATTTTTGGTACATTGATCAGAATTCCGTCATCGTAAGCTACCATAACTCTTGTTGTACCATTACCAAAATCAAGTACTACATCTTTGGCTGGTTGCATTACCCCGGCAGTTACATAAGGTTCTAGATCTGATTCTTCCCTAGTTGGAAAGTAAGCTGGCATTATAACAGCTCCATCTATAAAATTACTCTGTTGTTTTTTAGCAATAGCAGAATAAACTTTATAAGCATTAACAGCTATTTTATTCATCATGGGTCTTGCATTTGGTGGATAATCCATGAAAGAAGGCTTAAGCAATCCACCAGCATTATTAGAAGCCAGTCCATCAAATTGGTCAGCAATAATAGTGATGTTACTATACCCCTTTTCAATCAGATCATAAGCACTCCATAACCCCATAACACCAGCTCCGATAATAGTAATGGGAGTATCAGGTTTTAAATCAGTAGCATATTCTGATTTTTGCAATAATTCATTAACATAAGCAATAGCTCCTGGTGCTAATGTCCAACCGCTACCACTATGACCATAATTATGGGCAATAACTTTATCACCTAGCTTAGTAACAGTCATATTTGGTATACCATGCCTTGTAGGGCGATAACATATAATTCTTTGACCAAGATTAACAGCTTCTAGTTTTAGTGGGACAATTTTTCGTATTTCAGGTTGAGCTTGTGGTTGAGCGTACACCGTTGGTAACATAAATATTAGAACCATAGCAAAAGATTTAACAGAATTAACCAATATGTTCCAATATTGATATAGAGTAGGAGGTAGTAACTTCAATAAGGTGGTAAACATATTTAACTCATTAATTAAAGTTGATTATTAACTATTAGCAACATCATACGCATTAGTCTATTATGTAAATAAATCTGATCTAAAGATATATTATTTTTATTAGCAATATGTGATAATTTCCTTTCAAACAGTAGTTGAATATATAAGATGTGTTTTAGTAAATAAAGACATAAAATTTTTGGAAGTGGCACTTGCTACTATTTCTAGGTTTGTTTCCTTTATTTCAGCTATTTTTTCTGCTACATATTTAACAAAGGCTGGCTCATTTTGTTTTCCACGCATTGGAACAGGAGCTAGGTAAGGAGAATCTGTTTCAATTAATAATCTATCTAGTGGAATATAACGTACTATATCCTGTAAACTAGTTGCATTTTTAAAAGTTACAATTCCAGCAACCGATATATACATACCAAGGTCAAGCATTTTTTTTGCCAAATGTTCTGAGGAGGTAAAGCAATGAATAAGACCGGTAAATGGTGCATTTTGCATTTCACTGCTTAAAATATCAATGGTGTCTTCTTCTGCTTCTCTTGTATGGACTATAATTGGTAATCCTGTGCCTTGAGACGCTTTTATATGCTCTTGAAAAGACCCAATCTGTTTATTTTTGTCGGATGTTTGGTAATAATAATCAAGACCAGTTTCACCAATACCAATAATTTTGGGGTGATTACAATATTCCATAATAGTTTCGTACGAGACAATTTCCTTGACTTCATTGGGATGAACACCGCATGAGGCAAAGATGTTTCCGTATTTTACGGTTATTTCTAAAATAGCTGGTAATTCCTCAAGCGTAGTACAGATAGTCTGCATGTACTGAACACCATTATCCTTAGCCCGAGCTATTATTGCCGATAAATCTTCTTTTAACATGTTAAGGTGACAATGAGAATCAATTAATATCATGAGCGTATCCAATTTTTTGAGACTATTCTATTAGCAATTATATTAGCAATTTTTTCTACTTCATTAAGTGGGATATAATTATACTGTTCAAGCTGAGTTACAGATTCGTCTAATATTCTCGCTATTCCTAATTCTACCAATTTTTGTATAAACGATAGATGTTTAGGTAATTTAAAATTATTAGGGCAAAATATGTAAAGAGGCTTGCCGGTGGAGGCTGCCTCACTACACATTGAAATCGAATCAGCAGTGGAAATTATGTAATCTGCCTGTGATAACATACCAAAATAAGGGTTAGGTTTAGTGTTTTCCTCTGTTGGATCGTAAATAATAGCAGAGGAAGATACATTGTTTTTAATAATTTCTTTTGCTGAATTGGGGGTGCGTCTACTAAAACTAATAAACAAGCTATATTCTTTGCTTTTTTGTATAAGATTAGATAATATTGTTACAATTTGGCGAGCATTATCATCGGTAAAAGTATAATTTTTACTATTACCACCGATAATTACTGAGATAAATTTCCCAAGTTTTGGATAATTTTTACGTAATTCAATGCCACCATCCTGTATTTTTGCTTGGACATTGTTCAGAGCCCCAGTAATTCTCAATATACTCAAATCACTTGAGTACATATTTAGTTCTTCCTTACTAACTTTATCATGGTGTGGTAAAATAATTAGATCAAATTGCTTGAGCGGTAGGTTAGGGTGCATAATTTGAACAATTTTTATTCTACCATTAGACTTATGTTTTAAATAACTTGCTAAAGAAGCAGTTCTTCTCCCAGCAGAAATTATTAAATCTGGGAATCCTTGCCTGTCTGTAATAGTTTCCCACGATTGTAATAGTTCCTTTTTTACATGGATAGGGCTTAATCGAAGTAAGAAATTTGGCAAATTACCCCAAAAATTATATTCAATAGGTTTTAATTCATAACCAAGCTTGATATTTTCTGCTAGAGCTATGGCTTGATTAACGTTACCTACGCAGCTGTCAGCTAGTACCCAAATTTTAGGTTTAGTAGTATCTATCATATTTTTTTCTATCTATATTATTATTCCTAGCTCAAGCCTTATTAATAGCCAGTTGACCATCAGTTGATTTTATGTTTATCGTATCACCGCTCATGATACTACTCGAAAGAATCATTTTGGCAAAATGATTCTGTAGTTCTCGTTGAATAACTCTCTTTAATGGTCTAGCACCAAACATTGAGTCATAGCCTTTATCAGCAAGGTAATTTATAGCTGATTCATCAAATTGCAATATAATATTTTGTTGCAAAAGAATTTCTTTCAGATTATCCAGTTGTATTTTAACAATATCATGTATGTTGGCACGATTTAGTTTATGGAATAGAATAATCTCATCTAGCCTATTTAAGAATTCAGGTTTAAATACGGCTCGTACATATTCCATTACTTGTTCTTTGATTTTATGTTGATCATCTTCTTCTCGTTGATTAATAAGTATTTCAGCTCCAAGGTTAGAAGTAAGAACAATAATGGTATTTTTAAAATCAACGGTTATCCCTTGACTATCGGTCAGTCGTCCTTCATCTAAAATCTGCAGCATGATGTTAAAAATATCTGAATGAGCCTTTTCTACTTCATCAAATAAAATAACTTGATAAGGTCTCTTACGCACTGCTTCTGTTAAAGTTCCTCCCTGTTCATAACCAACATATCCTGGAGGGGCTCCAATCAAACGTGATATCGAATGCTTTTCCATATATTCAGACATATCAACTCTGAGAATAGCGTTACGATCATTAAATAAAAAAAGTGCTAAAGCTTTGGTTAGTTCAGTTTTCCCAACACCAGTTGGCCCTAAGAATAAAAATGACCCAAGTGGTCTATTAATATCTTGCAAACCAGCACGAGATCGACGTACGGCATCGCTGATTCCTCTTATAGCTTCATCTTGACCGATCACTGACTTGCGAAGTTTATCTTCCATAGCTAGTAGTTTCTCACGTTCGCTTGATAGCATTGTATCAATCGGTATACCAGTAATTCTAGATATGATTATAGCTATATCGTTTTCCGATACGACTTCTTTTGATAGTTTGTTATCTCCTCCTTCTATTGCTTGTTGTAGTTTCGTAGTCAAATCAGGAATAATACCATATTTTAGCTCACTAGCCCGTGCAAGATCGCTACTTCTTTCTGCTCGTTCAAGTTCTGCTTTAGCTTTTTCTAGTTCCTCTTTTAATTTTTGCTCAATATGTATTTTTGATTTTTCAGCTTGCCAGCTAGCACTCATATCATAAGAAAGAGATTCAAGTTTTTCTAATTCATCTGTTAAGAGGATAATTTTCTTTTTTGAATGTTCATCATTTTCTTTTTTTAGAGCTGCTAGTTCAATCTTTATTTGAATAATACGGCGATCAAGTTCATCCAATTCTTCCGGTTTAGTAGATAATTCTATTTTTAACCGACTACATGCTTCATCAATCAGGTCAATAGCTTTATCTGGTAAGTAACGATCAGTAATATATCTATTAGATAAAGTGCTGGCAGCAACTATAGCACTATCAGCAATTCTTACACCATGATGTAATTCGTATTTGTCCTTAATACCACGTAAAATTGATATAGTATCTTCTACTGTTGGTTGGCTAACATAAACTGCCTGAAACCTTCTAGCAAGAGCTGTATCTTTTTCAATATATTTACGGTATTCATCTAACGTGGTAGCACCAATACAATGGAGTTCTCCTCTAGCAAGCATGGGTTTTAGTAAATTTGATGCATCCATAGCCCCATCTGTTTTGCCAGTTCCTACTAAAAGATGTAGTTCATCAATAAATAAAATGATTTCCCCGCTAGATTCTTTAATTTCACTTAGTACAGCCTTTAAGCGTTCTTCAAATTCACCGCGGTATTTAGCCCCAGCAATTAAAGCTCCCATATCAAGTTCAATGATACGACAATTTGCTAGTGTTTCTGGAATGTCTTGGCTAAAGATTCTTTGAGCTAACCCCTCTATTATGGCTGTTTTACCAACTCCTGGCTCTCCTATCAGTACTGGATTATTCTTCATTCTTCTTGATAAAACTTGTACGGTTCTTCTAATTTCCTCATCTCTGCCAATTATTGGATCAAGTTTACCAAGTTCTGCCAGCTCAGTAACATCTCTACCATATTTCTTTAGGGCATCGTAACTACTTTCAGAAGATTCGCTATCTGCTTTCTTACCTTTTCTTAACTGCAGAATTGCGGCGTTTATTTTTTTACTAGTTATTGAATTATCCAATAAGATTTTACCAGCAGGTGTTTGGTCATACGATAATGCTTCAAAAACTCGCTCAATAGTGATAAAACTATCAGCATTATCCTTAGCAATATCTAGGGCTTTATTAAGTAATTTTAAGCTTTCCGATGATAAATAAATCTGTCCTCCTCCCTCAATTTGTACTTTTGGGATTTTGTTTAATTCTATAGTTACAGCTTTATTTAAATCGTCTAAGCTACTACTCAAAATATTAATGAGATTAGTAATAATGCCGCTATCATCATTTAACAAACTCGCCAGTATATGTAATGGCAATAGTTGCTGATGATCATTTTTTGCTGCTAAACTTTGGGCATTAGAGATGACAGATTTTGTATGTGTAGTAAATTTATCCATGTCCATTTCAATAACCTTATAAATTTTAAATTAGGTCAAACTTTACTAGAATATATCATACTATTTGACCCCACTAAGTATTTCATATTAATATTTTATATTATTTTATATAATTAATGATTAATAATAATACAAGGGGCTATAACCATAACTGTTGAAAGTTTACAAATACCTATACCACAACGTCTATTAGCGAGCGTAAGCGAAGCAATCTAGGAAACAATCTATAGATAAATGATGTTACTGGATTGCTTCGTCGACCTTACGACCTCCTCGCTAATAGACGTATAGAGAAGCTGTATTTAGTATTTGGCATAGAGAAGATGTCAGGATTGCTTGGGGATCGGGAGTTGATTCTTGCATAGTTCTATTTTTTATTTAATTATTTTAACACACATTTGTTATTATTAACATAACTATTAGTAAGAAATTCATTTTAACTTAATATTAATAATGTTAAGATATATTAAAATAGTATGTAAAGGGTATAACTATGGATGCAATTATTCAATCAAAGGTAACACTTACTCAAACTCATCTAACAACAGAGCAAAAATATACTACAGGTTTACTTTTAATAGGTACATTTTTAGAGTATTTTGATCTGATGCTGTATATTCATTTAGCAATTCTGTTAAATGATCTATTTTTTCCTAAGACTGACCCACACGCTGCTTCACTCCTAGCTGCTTTAACTTTTTGTTTGACCTATATATTTAGACCTGTTGGTGCTTTGATTTTTGGTTATATAGGAGATAATGTTGGTTATAAAGCAACAATCATTATAACAACGTTTATAATGGCTATTTCATGTATTACTATAGCTAATTTACCTGTTTATGATCAAATAGGTATTGTCTCTACTTGGATAATTATAATATGTCGGATTTTTCAAGGTATATCTTCCGTAGGAGAGATAATAGGTGCTGAACTATATCTGACTGAAATGACCAAACCACCTATCCAATATCCAATTGTAGCGTTAGTTTCAGTTTGTACTATCATAGGAGGAATATTTGCACTTGGTTTAGCATCTTTTAGTACGTCATTTGGAATTAGTTGGCGTCTAGCTTTTTGGGCAGGTGCAACAATAGCCATTGTTGGGACAATGGCTAGGACGATGCTGAAAGAAACACCAAAATTTCTAAGGCAAAAATCAGTAGTGGATAATTCTATTGGACCGACAAAATTTAACATGACAACAATGTTAGCTTACTTCGTGATACAGTGTGGATGGCCTATATGCTTCTATTTTGCTTATATCCATTGTAGTAGCATTTTAAAAAACTCTTGTGGTTATTCGCCGGAGGCAGTAATTCATCATAATTTTCTTCTTGTAATGCTATCTTTAGTTAGCTCTTTAATTTATGCATATTTAAGTTATAAAATATACCCATTAATAATTCTTAAGGTGAGACTAGCGATATTCTGTATTTTTATTGTTAGTTGTCCTTATTTACTAGACCATTATAAAACCCCAATTGTCATATTTTTAATCCAATTAATGACTGGGCTATTTGGTATCTGTACCATGCCAGCGGATACAATTTTTTTCCGGCATATTCCTATTTTTAGACGATGTACTTACGTTAGTTTGTCTTTCGCTTTATCGCGTACTTTAATCTATATTATTGCTTCTTTTGGTCTTGTGTATCTAATAGAGTATTTTGGTAATTATGGATTATTAGTTATTATGATTCCAATAACTCTAGGGTTTGTTTTTGGCATCTATCACTTTGAAAAGTTAGAGAAGCAAGCTGGTTTTATCAATCCGGTAACTATACAAAACTTACAAACTTAACTGCTATAAGCAATATCATAATGAGTATCACAAAGGTAAGTATTATCATTTTAATACAGCTTAAAATTTCGAGTAGAGATTTCTTTGACGTATGTAGTATACAGGTCGGGAAAATCTTCTTTAAACTTAGGTATTTCAAAGGTTTTGCGAGTGGTGCTTTTCCATGAAACAAGAATATGATCACCTTTTTTTAGGTAAGTGTGCAATTGCATATAGTTCATCACTTCAAGTTTCAAGGTATTTTCCGTGGCAAGTAGGGTTTGTTGTAGTTCTTCCAGCTTGTTCAACTCTGCTACTTTCTCGGCTATCGACTTATTGGCTTCGATGATATTTTGGCTGACACTATTATCACTGGAAATGGCATAGAGTTTTCTTGCCTGCTCAATAGTTTGGGGTACTGCTGAAGGGGCAAGAGAAGGAAGAAGTGAAGTTTGTTCTATAGGAGAATTTGGCAGCTGCTCATCAACAATAGTATCTTGCAATTTATTATTTTTTTTCGTTTTTTTCAAATTATTTGAGTACATCGCTGAGGGCAACGCTATACTATGTTGTATAGTACCATTTGCTTTCTTTTTGATTGGACTAATAGCATGTTGGTTATTATCTATATCTTGATTAGTTTGGGTTAGCATTTTACTCCTCGTGACATATTATTAATTTTATTATTTTGTTGTTAACTAATTCCTTGCAAAAATACTTCTCTCTCTAGCAATCGTCTTCTAACCAAGCCTTGAAGTCTAATACCGCAAGCATGAACCCATTTAGGAAATTCATCAGCCGCTAGTAAATATTCACCACGTAGTAGTTTTTGCCTCAGTACAGGACAAAGTGGCGTCTCATCTTCGAGATAAATATGAGCAGAAATTATGCTATAGAACGTGAGTATTATGCGACGAGTGGAGTGTAGAATTAAATTCTCGTTACTGACTACACTTTTATCAGTATTTCTTTATTATAAAATTCCACAGGTGAAAAAATAATGGTATGGATCTCCTGATATACAGAATGAAAAGCAGTTGCTAATCTTCTAAAGTTAATATTAAATATTAAAATAACAATCAGGATGCTAAGATGGAAGTTACCACAATTGGTATAGATATTGCAAAAAGAATTTTCCAAATTCATGGTGTAGATAAAAATGGTAAGACGGTATTAAAGAAAAAATTAATGAGAGATCAAGTTTTAACATTTATGGCTAATTTACCAAAATGTTTGGTAGGGATGGAAGCTTGCGGCGGAGCTAGTTACTGGGCAAGAGAAATAACTAAATTGGGGCATACAGTAAAACTAATGGCAGCACAATTTGTCAAACCGTATGTTAAAACTAATAAAAATGATCAAGCTGATGCAGAAGCTATATGTGAAGCGGTAACAAGACCAAATATGAGGTTTGTACCAATTAGAACTGTAGAACAACAAGATATTTTATCAATTCATCGAGTAAGAGAGAGATTGGTAAAAAATCGTACTGCCCTTGCTAATGAAATTAGGGGTCTACTACATGAATTTGGTTTTATTATTCCTCAAGGGATCAATAAGGTTATGACAAAATTAACCGAGATTTTAGATGAAGGAAATTTAAGCCAGCTGGGTTATCAAACATTTAGTGAACTGAAAGAGGAATTTTTGGATAATGACAAAAAAATAAAAGAGATAGAAAAAAGATTAAAAATAATAGCTAGCAACTTAACTCAATATCAACGATTAACAGCTATACCTGGTCTTGGTTTAATTACTGCTACTGCTTTAATAGCATCAATAGGTAATGCTACAAGTTTTGAGAATGGTAGGCAATTATCGGCATGGTTTGGATTAGTGCCAAGGCAGTATTCCAGTGGAGGGAAAGATAAGTTGCTTGGAATTAGCAAGCGAGGTGATGTTTACTTGCGTACTCTATTGATCCAAGGAGCTAGAGCTGTACTAAATGCCAAGATAAGATTTACATTGGAAGAACAAAAATCTAAAAAAGATTTTAGCAAATTTACGCAGTGGATGTTTAATTTATCTGAGCGAAATGGACATAATAAAACAGTAGTTGCTGTAGCTAATAAACTGGCAAGAGTGGTGTTTGCAGTACTAAGGTCAGGGGATGATTATGTAGAGAGTAAAGTTTGTAGCACAAAGCTATTATAATTAACATAAAATAAAATAAATAGTGGTTTATTAATTAATAGGTAAACAAAGAATATGTAAGAGATTCCAACCCGGAATATGCGTGAGATAATAATATTGAGATAATAATATTGATGGTAAATAAGACAAACCTTAGCTTACAAAGAAACTGATGACTACAATGGCTCTTTGAAGCCGATAAAATGATAAGTATATAGTAAATTTGTAAGCCAGCGAATTCCATCAGGGCTGTAGGATAAATTACACATAATTTATTAACTATAAGCTGGATACATGTATGCATTTGCATTTTTGCTATTAGATGTTATTTTTTTCTTGCATTTTACAGGAGGTTCATACATGTAGTCAGTAACGAGAATTTAATTCTACACTCCACTCGTCGCATAATACTCACGTTCTATAGCATAATTTCTGCTCATATTTATCTCGAAGATGAGTGGCGATCCAAATAAACAGCAATTATCTTTTTAAAAAAACAAACTTTTCTATCATTAGTTGGGAATTTTAAATTACCCTGAACTAGCACTTATTTTAACAGATTGACAAATATATTAAATTCAGATATCCTCTAGTCCTTAAATTCGAGTAAGCGAAGAAATCTTAAGGACTAGGTTTTAAGGACTGAAAAAGAGAGATTAGGCGTCAAAATTACGACATCCTTGCTTTTACGAAAGGGCGGCAGCTCGAATCTGTCATTGCCCGCTAATAATATAAATAATTAAATAAGTAGAATTATGACAAACTGTATTAAAAAATCATTATTTGTTACAGCTGGTCTTGCTGTAATGGGTTTGGGACTATTTTTGGGTAATCCTAGTAGAGTTGATGCTGCGGTTAAAGAGGGACAAAAATTTTCAGATTGGGTAGTTAACTGCACCACAGATGCTGAAAAAAGACAGGTCTGTTATTTAAGTCAAGCAATTAACTCTACTAATAAAGATGGTAAACAACAAGTGTTAGCTGTGTATCAAGTAGGTTATTTGGGTAGTGGTAAGGCAAAAAGTTTAAAAATGATACAAATAGTTCCTACTGATGTTTCTGTTGCTCCAGGTACGTCAATTATTAGTTCCCAAAAATTAGTTGCTCCAGGTAAGTACGTTACTTGTACAAAAGAATCTTGTCAGGCTGTTGTTGAAATATCAGATAAAGATCTTAAAGATATTTTATCAAAAGATGCTAATCCTATCGTGGGGATAATGAATTCAGCTGGTCAACAAGTAAATCTTCCACTCTCTACGAAAGGTCTTGAAGAAGGCTTGAAAGCGTTGAAGTAACCTGAGTTCACGTCAATTTGGGATAAGAATTAGTTAATTCTTATCCCAAATTCGGTGAAATTATAGATTGCTTCGTCGACCTATGGTCTCCTCGCAATGACGTTTTATAGACGTATATGTCATTGCGAGCGAACGTACGTGAGCGTGGCAATCCATGAAGCTTGTAATATTATAGATTGCTTCGTCGACCTACGGTCTCCTCGCAATGACGATTTTTTTTACTTTCAATAGTTGTGGGGTTATCATGAGTATTTGTCCTAATAAATTATCTGAAACAGATAATGAAATATACCAAATTATTAATGCTGAAAAAAAGCGTCAGCATGATTTTATCGAATTGATTGCTTCTGAAAATTTTGTAAGCCCGGCAGTATTAGAAGCACAGGGGTCAGTTCTTACCAATAAATATGCTGAAGGATATTTTGGAAAACGCTATTATAATGGTTGTGAAGAGGTTGATAAAGCTGAGCTTTTGGCGATAGAACGAGTAAAAAAACTATTTAATTGTAACTATGCTAACGTTCAGCCTCATTCCGGCTCTCAGGCTAATCAGGCAGTATTTTTAGCCCTATTAAAACCACATGACACCATACTTGGTATGTCGCTAGATACAGGGGGGCATTTGACTCATGGTGCTTCCCCTAACTTGTCTGGCAAATGGTTTAACTCTGTATCTTATTCGGTGAATAAAGAAACTTTCTTAATTGATTATTCACAAATAGAGCAAATGGCCGTGCAGCATAAGCCTAAATTGATTATAGCTGGCTATTCTGCTTACTCACGTCAATTAGATTTTAGCAAATTTAGGGAAATTGCTGATAGAGTAGGGGCATATTTGCTAACAGACATTGCTCATATTGCTGGACTTGTTGCTACAGAGGAACATCCAAGCCCCTTACCTTATGCTCATGCTGTTACCTCTACTACTCATAAAACTCTGCGTGGTCCACGTGGTGGTATTATTCTTTCAAACGATGAGGAATTGGGCAAAAAGATAAATTCTGCTTTATTTCCTGGCATGCAAGGTGGACCGTTAATGCATATTGTTGCAGCAAAAGCAGTAGCGTTTTTGGAAAACTTACAACCAGATTATCATCTTTATATAAAACAGGTTATGAGTAATGCAAAAGCTCTTGCTAACAGTTTAATGGCAAGAGGCTATGATATTTTAACTAATGGCACTGATAATCATATAGTATTAGTGAACCTACGAAAATATGGTATAACTGGTAAGATGGCCGCAGATTCACTTGAAAGAGCCGGCATAACCTGTAATAAAAATGCTATACCATTTGATACAACTTCACCGTTTATTACTTCTGGTATTAGGCTTGGTACTCCAGCATGCACCACTAGAGGTTTCAAAGAAAAGGAGTTTATAGAAGTTGGCGAGATGATTTGCAACGTATTAGATGGGTTGAAAGCTACGCAAGATAATAGTGATTGTGAGCAAGAAACTCGCAAGCAAGTTAAAAAATTAGTAGATAATTTCCCGATTTATGTTTAAACATATTGTTTCCTAGATTGCTTCGCTTACGCTCGCAATGACGCTGTGGTATAGGTATTTGTAAACTTTCAACAGTTGTGGGATGACACCCTAAACTATTAAACCGATGCCTTACATCAAACTCAGGTTAGGTTAGCTATAACTCCCTTTCATTTCCTTAATTTTTGCAATAATCTTTTCTAGGATATTTGAAGGAGTAAGACCAAAATATGAGTATAGCTCTTCAGAACAACTAGATAGACCAAATTGGTCGACTCCAAAAAACAGTCCGTTTTCTCCGATGATTCGATGCCAGCCGAAGCTACTTGCAGCTTCTATAGCCACTTTTAAGTTACCCCTAGATAAAATATTTTGGATATAGCTAGGTTTTTGTTTAAAAAATAGCTCAAAACATAATATTGATATAACCTCAGCTTTAAAACCATGGTTAGTTAGCAGCTCTTGTACTTTTAGAGCAATTGATAATTCAGAACCTGTGGCAAAGATAGCAACATCTACTTTTTCTTGATTATTCCCTAACAATATATACCCACCTTTAGAGCATAAACTTTGTGAACTGATGTGGCTAACTATTTGATTTTCCCTATGTTGAACCTTAGTAACTTGAGGGACAGCTTGTCTTGTTAAAGCAAGAACAGAAGACCCTTGTTTATTAGATAGTGCAATTCGCCAAGACTCGGCTGTTTCTATATAGTCTGCAGGGCGTAGTACCATCATATTTGGTAAGCTTCGGAGGGCTGATAGATGCTCAACTGGTTGGTGAGTAGGCCCGTCTTCTCCTACACCGATTGAATCATGAGTCATTATATAGATTACTTGTTGCTGCATAATAGCAGAAAGTCGCATACTTGGCTTCATATAATCAGAAAAGGCTAAAAAAGTAGCACCTACAGGTAAAAATCCTGATAATGACAGTCCGTTCATGATAGAACCCATAGCATTCTCACGAACACCATAATGGATGTAGTTACCACTAAAATCATCTTTACTGATTACTTTACTATGATTATTTTTGATATTATTGGATAATGATAAATCAGCTGATCCAAAAATAATTTTATCAGATAGTTTGCTTAATTCTTCTACAATTCTACCGGATGAACTACGGGTTGCTTCATCTTTTACCGGGATAGGGATATTATCAAGAAAAGAACAATCGATATTAGGTCTAGCAAAATACGCTTTTTGTTCTTGACTTATATCAACAAAGTTTTCCTGCCAATTATTATAACTCACTTGATTTCTTAGCCAAGCGATGCCCCATAGGTCTTTTAATTTTTTTGGCAGGCTAAACTCTTCATCCTTAAAACCTAAATTTTCTTTTAGCAATTTAACTTCGTCTTTGCCAAGGGGCGAACCATGGGCTGCATTTGAATTTACCTTGTTAATAGAACCTTTGGCAATTAAAGTACGACAGGCAATGAAGTAGGGTTTATCAGAATTTTTTGCCCTAGTTAAGCTGGCATTAATTTGCTCAAAATCATGCCCATCTATAGATTCGGTAATCCAACCCATGGCAGTAAATTTAAGCAAATGGTCTTCAGATACGGTAAGGTTGGTAGAGCCATCGATGGAAATTTTATTATCATCAAATAAAACTATTAGGTTATTAAGGCATAAATGCCCAGCTAAAGAAGCAGCCTCGTAGCTTATACCTTCCATTAGGCATCCATCTCCAATTATACAGTAAATTTTATGGTCACTAAGATCTTTGCCCAATTTTTGTTGATATTTTTTTTGACCAATAGCCATACCCACTGAAGTAGCAAATCCCTGACCTAAAGGACCTGTAGTAGCCTCAATAGCTTCATATGCCCCATATTCTGGATGTCCAGGAGTTTTTGAATGTAATTTTCGGAACTGTTTTAAATCTTCTAAGTGGAAATTTCTATAATTTGTTAAATAATAAAAACTATAAAGTAACATAGAACCATGCCCAGCTGATAGAACTAGGCGATCACGGTCAAACCAAGTTGGATCATTAGGATTGAATTTAAGAAAATCAAATACTAAAACTGTCATCACATCTGCCATGCCAAGTACCATACCCGGATGCCCTGACTTGGCATGCTCTATGCTATCACTTGCTAAAACTCTAATACAGTCACTTAATTTGCAATATTCTTCTGAATATTTTGGTATTTTATTAAACTTCATTATGATAAATATCGCTTTTATGTTAAAAGATATATACTTTTCTAGTTTCAAGAATTGGAATATATTGATAAAAATTTTTTATGAATCTACATCAAAATAGATATTATGACAATAAAACTATTATCCGTTTTCTCGTGGTTTACTACTTTATTTCATCAATTACGGTTATCAATCAGTTCAATAAATTTTTACCAAGATGTTTATAGATCATATACAGGGTATGGAATTAAGTACATATTTACTGTATCTTTTATATCATCATTGATTTTTTGTCTTTTTATATTTAATTATTTGTTGGCTTTGACGGATTATTTTACTGAAAACCGCTCTACAAAAAGCACCACAACTATTGAATATATATTAAAACAGTTACCGGAAATCTATTATGATGGTAGTAAAATTTCAGTTGATCAAGATGAACCTATATATTTACTCGATGAAAATGGTAATAAAATTGCTGTTATAGACTCAAAGAATCAACTACCTTATAGCGAGAAAATTAAAGTTCCTCTCCTCTTTAGTAGCAATAATATAACCCTTACTACGATTGAAATAACTGATAAAAAAAAGAATGCATTTAGTATTGGATATTCTAAATTATTTACTTCTGATCGAAAAATTTTAACTGAAGAAGTCATTAAAAAGCATTTCTCCGAGATACTTACACAAGCACCGAAGGTATTTATTTACATTTTAATGCCAATAATGATAGTCTATCGTTTTGTAATGATTTTATTCGAAAAAATCTTTATTATCATATTAGTATATCTGTTAACTAATTATTTTGGGCCTAAATCCTCTTGGCAAACATGCACTAGGATAGTATTATTTTCAAGTGGAGTGACCATTTTATTACAACCTATTATTGTTATATTTTTACCAGCATTGAGTAGCATGCTATTTTTTATACAAATGTTTGCCTATTTTTTACTCTTTTTGGGGATGTTGCAAATACGAAGTAAATAGGGCTAGGTGATGCACACAAAATTCTTCAACGTCATTGCGAGGAGGCATGAGCCGACGAAGCAATCCACAAAAAATATAATAAGTAATTTGGATTGCCGCGTCGCCACTAAAGTGGCTTCTCGCAATGACGTTTGTTGAACTTTTGACAGTTGTGCCTTGCAATGGACGAAAAAGAATTTTTAACTTTGTATTGTATATACTTGTTTATACAGTAACAATATTAATGATATTATGCAAATTCAAATCCAAAAATGGGGAAATAGCTTGGGAATTAGAATTCCTAAACATCTAGCTGATAAGTTACATTTTCAACAAGGTACATTTGTTAATTTAGAAACAGCTGATAACTATTTGATTATCAGTACAGAAACATCAGAATTAGATATATTATTGGATAATATTACAGATTCTAACTGTCATCATGAAATATTAAATGATGACATTGCTGTAGGTAATGAATCGTGGTAACATTCATACCTGAAAGAGGGGATGTAGTTTGGCTTAATTCTGAACCTCAAAAAGGCAAAGAGATTCAAAAAACATGACCAGAGGTAGTTCTTACTCCTCATAGATATAACCTCATTAAGACTATTATTGTAGTTATACATTGCTATGAAACAAATATATAAATCGTCTATTAGCGAGGATTCGCTGAAAGCGGCGACGCGGCAATCTAGGATACGCGAAGCGTTACTCTAAAAAAACAGCTTCACTGTTTACCTAGATCACCACGGCATCTAAAGAGCCTTGCTATGACGATTATAAAAAAAGTACTATGCTCGCAATGACGTATCTAGTAAGTAAAAAATATAGGATGTTTATTTGAGACAGGATAGTATACAAAGACTAGCAAAAGCGATTAGTAACGCAGGGATATGTTCAAGACGTGATGCAGAACTGCTTATTAAAAATAATCAAGTAAAAGTAAATGGCGTTATTATTGATTCACCAGCAACCAATGTTGATGAAACTAGTGTTATTGAGGTGTCGGGAAAACTAATAAATCAACAACATATCCCGCGTTTATGGGTATATTACAAACCTGTTGGACTCATTACTTCGCATAAAGATACAAGTGGTAGAGAAACGGTATTTGCTAGTCTTGCAAAGATGAATCTGCCTAGAGTAATCTCAATAGGGCGACTGGATATCAATAGTGAAGGGCTATTGTTACTAACCAATAATGGTGATTTAGCGAGAAAGTTTGAGCTACCATCAAGTAAAATAGAACGTGTATATAAAGTCAGAGCATATGGTAACCCAAATCTTTTGCTAAAAAATTATAAAAATATAGAAATTGATCAAATACGTTATGATCCTAAATCAATTAAATTAATAAAATCAGGCAGAACAAATTGTTGGTTTGAAGTAGTCTTGACTGAAGGTAAAAATCGTGAAATTAGAAAAATATTTGAATATTTTGGCTTGACTGTTAACCGGTTAATTAGAATTAGCTATGGAGATTTTTTATTAGGTAATTTGCAACCAAATCAGTATAAAGAACAGACATTAGAAAAATTTAAGAAATTTTTATGATTAGAATTATAGCAGGCAAACATAAAAATCGGATCATACCTACCTTAAAAAACTCTAACTATCGTCCTTCCACAGGGAAAATCCGAGAGGCCATCTTTAGTATACTAACTTCAGGAGAATTTAGTGACGGCAGATTATTTAGCAATGAATCTCAAGTTCTCGATTTATTTGCCGGCACGGGTAGTCTAGCTTTTGAAAGCTGTTCTAGAGGTGCTGGAGCAATTACATTAGTTGATATAAATAGTGATTATTTGCAGGCAGCAAAAGAATTTGCCAGTAAAATAGGTGAGCTGGATAAAATGACTTTCCTAAATATTAATGCAGCAGCTCTACCTTCGGCTTATCACAGCTTTGACTTAATTTTTATTGACCCTCCATATTATCATAATCTTGTACCGAAGGCAGTTAATGCTTTAAAAAAAGGTCAATGGTTAAAAGATGGTAGCATTATTGTAGTCGAACTTGCTAAAAGCGATGACTTTAGCGATGATTCTTTACAGCTAATTAAAGAAAAAATATACGGTGATAGTAAATTGCTTATCTTTACATGAATATTCTATAATATATATTATGGAAAATAAACTTTTGATTTGTTATATATAAAGGTTGTCTTAATACTGCTCAAGAATTGGTTACTAATCCAGGAGCTGCAGCATCCACTGTTGCTGTAGGAGGAGCTGCAGTATATGCAGGTTTAAAACAAGGGAATCCTGCACTTGTAGTGGCAGAGGCTTTAGGAGCTGAAGCTGCATTGGCATGTTTAACAGGAGCAGTTAATACAGAGCTACCTGTACGAATCATTCTTCTACTGTAGAGACAACGGGTGAAACTATCTATAATTGGCATGATGATATGCAGAAGAACTATAGTGGCTATTGATTGGCATATTATTCAAAGGTTTAAAAGTTATTTTATATTTTATCGTTATTAAATATGATTAAAAAATATATAGCAATAATATTTACAGGTTGTGTAGGTGAGCTTATTTTGCTTCACTATGGTGCTAAAGCTTCCCCTATTTTTCAGGGGCTTAGTATATTACTAACTATTTGTTTATGTATATTATTGGTTTTGGCTAATGAATATTATCTTAAAAATAAGAGTGGCAAAATCTATATTATTTTAGATTTCCTGATTATAAGCACTTTTGCGTTATGTAGCTGGTTAGGAATAACAATTATATTTATTATCGTAGATATTTACGATAACAAACCTTTAAGCAGTTGGTCTGAATATTGCTATATGAATAGAAAAGCAGCCTATTTTGTATTTTTACCATGGATATTTCTTAATGCTTTTAAAGCCTTAAGAGTTCTTTGTAAGAAAGATAAGAATTACCAAGTGTGTAAGTTTAAGTAGGTATTTGTAAGACTTAAACCGTCATTGCGAGCAAACGTATGTGAGCGTGGCAATCCATGAATCTCTTGTCATATAGATTGCTTCGTCGACCTACGGTCTCCTCGCTAATAGACGATTTTTTAACTTTCAACAGCACACTTAGTAGAATTATTAATTCTTATCTTTCTTATAGCTTTTTATAAAGAAGCATTGCATCACCATAACTAAAAAACCGCATTTTTTTATCTATAGCATATTTGTAGATATTCTTTATTTCCTGATAACCCGCGAATGCACAAACTAACATGAATAATGTAGACTTTGGCAAATGGAAATTGGTAACTAACATATCAACAATTTGAAATTTAAATCCCGGTCTAATAAAAATGGTTGTTTCAAATTCTCCGTCTTGTATTTGTCCATGTCCATCAATGCTACTGCTTTCTAACGCCCGTAAGGACGTCGTTCCCACGGCTATTATCCGTCGGCTTTCTTTTTTTGCCTTATTAATGATATCTGCAGTTTTTTTATCTATATGATAATATTCTGAATGCATTTTATGTTGATCAATATCCTCAGTTTTAACTGGTAGGAACGTCCCTGCCCCAACATGCAAAGTAATAAAAGCAGTTTCAATATTTTTTGCTTTAATTAATGCAAGTAATTCATCAGAAAAATGTAGCCCTGCAGTTGAAGAGGCTACTGCTCCAAGTTTTTTACTATAGACTGTTTGATATCTATTATTATCTTCTAGTAAATTTTCCTGCCTCTTTATATAAGGAGGTAGCGGGATTTCACCGTATTTTTCTAAAAATTCAAAAACTGAGAGATTATCTAGAAAAAATTCGACCTCAACCTGCCCCATTACAAGTTTTTTACTTATAATAATCTTATTACAACCAAAATCAAATTGATCTCCTTCATTAAGTCTTTTTGAAGGCTTGGCAAAACCATGCCAATAATTATTATTTATTGGCTTATTTAGGTATAAATCGATCTTTTTTCCATCTTTATTCAATAGCAATTTAGCTTTAATAACTTTACTATCATTAAACACCATTAAATCACCAGGGCATAGATAGTCAATTATATCATAAAACTTGCTCTGCACTAAGTCTTTATTTGGTGCTACTGCCAACAAATTAGACTCATCTCGTTTTTTTTCTGGTTTCTGAGCTATTAACTCAGTCGGTAAGGTAAAATCAAAATCAGATAATTTCATTGTACCTCTCATATAAATTTTGGGGCGATTATGTTTTAATATAATCTGCTCGTCAATGATTATTTCACAAATCCCTTGTGTTACTGTAATATTAGCTAGACAATTATAGGTTTCTTTTCTACTATTCTATACCAATTATTGTATTTTAACCTATTAAAACAGGTTCTATGTGCTTATCTAAGGTTAAAATACTTATAGCAAAGGTGCTATTTGTAATATCTGCATTGGGAACTGTAATTATTCCACCAATTACGGTATATGGAACTGGTGATTCATCTAGGCATAAGGCTGTAGAACTTTTTAATACTCCATTGGTTATTAATGAAAAACGAACATTTGAACAGTTTAAAAAACAGTTGGGTGTTAACCGACCCAACTCTTACCTAACTAATGTGGCTAATTTTTTTAACCGTAAAAAAACACAAGGACAAAATGAATTCCCACTAGAAGAGCTGAATGTTGAATTTATTTCCTCTGAATTTTATGATGATATAGCCCCTGATGAACCTTATGTGGATATAGAAAAAACAAAAAAAATCAGGAGGATACAACCGATGGACAACAACCAATAGTGCCAGTAGCTAATATACCACAACAAGCAGGATTAGAAGGA
Source organism: Candidatus Tisiphia endosymbiont of Myopa tessellatipennis (assembly GCF_964031105.1). Lineage (NCBI taxonomy): Bacteria > Pseudomonadati > Pseudomonadota > Alphaproteobacteria > Rickettsiales > Rickettsiaceae > Candidatus Tisiphia > Candidatus Tisiphia endosymbiont of Myopa tessellatipennis. The sequence continues at coordinate 1,229,714 of NZ_OZ035005.1, forward strand.
GTTGGAGCAGGACATAATCCTGCCCCACTTCTATTGCCTAATAATGGAGTACCACCAGCAGGGGAAGATGGAGCTGTTGGAGTACCGCCAGCAGAAGAAGCAGAAGAAGAACATGTACCACCAGCAGGGGGAGAAGCAGCACCACCAGCAGGACCTACATCGCCAGCAGAAGCTATAGTGCCACAAGAAAAAGTTGCACAGATAGCAAGGGTAACAGTGGCATTAGCGGAAGAATTATTACAAAAACAAAAAGAAACAGTGAGAAATATTGCCTTAGCACTGAATGAAATAATTATCTTGTCTCATGAATTCGCAAACTCATCTATTGATTTAAGATTAAGCGATTTAAAACATCTAAACAATCTTTCTCCACCCGCTGCTGATGATGAAGATGATATTGTTCCTAAAAATGTGTGGGTTAGTGGTACGATAGGTATAACCAAATATAATGGGAAATGCTTGTTAAGTAGCTATACTGGCAGAACTAGTGCTGCAACTATTGGAGGCGATTTAGAGTTACCTAATGGCAGCATTATTGGAGGAGCTTATAATTATGTTCTCTCTAACTTTAAATACAAGAATCGTACTGAGAAATTTACTGCCCACACCCACGTAATATTTATGTATGGTCAAACTAACTTGTCTAAGAAACTAATATTACAAGGATTCCTTTCCCTTGCTTCGGGTAATGTTTCTGCAAAATTACCAGTACAAAACCAGCTAGCTAAAGCTAAATTTGCTAATAGCTCATATAGTAGCAAGCTAGTAGTTGCTTACAAATCAAAGGTTGGTAAAGCTTTAATTATCCCCCATATTGGGCTTAAATACGGGGGGCAGGATATTGCTGGATATGAGGCAAGCTTTGAAAGACAAAGTCTATCGGTAGCTGCTGCTAACAGCCGAAGTTCTTCGGGTCTTATAGGATTTGAAGTAATTATGCCAATGAAGATTAGTGATACTACCCAAGTGATTCCTAGATTGCATATGGAAGTCGAAAAGTTTTTGCATAATAAGCAGCAGAAGCTTCATATGCAGGTCATGTCATATCCATCTAGCAGCAGAGAGGAAATATTGCTGCTTGAAAAACCTACTAAATATAACTACAAAATTGGCGGAACTATCACTATAAAACGTGGAGCAACAGAAATCATGGCAGTATATAACTATTTAGCATCTAATAATAAATATTCAAGCCATCAAGGTTCACTTAAATTAAAATTATCGTTTTAGGCTCAACTATTAAACCAAACTCAGATTATATATTATCATTCGAGTATATCCACATCCCCCTCTTCCTCAGGGCTATCAGCAATCAATGCGGTAGAAACTACTTTTTCTCCTTGTTCGGTTTTGAATAATATTACACCACTAGTATTACGACCAGTTATACGTACAGATTCAAGTTTACACCTAATTAGTTTGCCATTATTAGTAATTAACATCAACTCATCAGACATATCAACCGGCATTACTCCAACAACTAATCCAGTTTTGTCAGACACATCCATATTAACAATACCGCTACCACCACGGTTAGTAATCCTATATTCGTATGCGGAACTTCTTTTTCCGAAACCATTTTCACTAACAGTAAGAATAAATTCTTCTGAAATAGCCATTTCTAAAATCTGCTCTTTACTTAAATGTACACCAAATTCTTCCGGGGTAAATTCCTTGCCACCTGCTATTAACAACCTATTCTCTATAGGAATTGATAGATAGGCTTCTCTTTCCTCCATTGTACATGCTATGCCTTTTAATATTGTCATAGAAATAACGTAGTCACTAGCAGCAATCCTCATACCTCTTACACCATCAGAAGTACGGCTTTTAAATACCCTAACTGAACTAGCTGGGAATCTTACAGCTTTACCAGCTTTGGTTGCCAATAAAACATGGTCTTCATCCTTACAAACTTTAACATCTATTAAATGGTCATTATCATCAAGTCTAATAGCAATTTTGCCATTTGATTGAATACGTTTAAAGTCTGATAAATCATTCCTTCTAATGTTACCTTGGCTTGTAGCAAATATAATATTCAAACTATCCCACTCATCCTGATTTTCAGGCAAGGGCATAATATTATTTATACGTTCTCCTTCTTTTAAAGGTAAAATGTTGACTATTGGTCTTCCTTTACTCTGAGGATTACCAAGTGGCAGTTTATATAATTTTAAGCTGTATACCTGCCCGGTATTTGAGAAAAACAACATCGGTGTGTGAGTACTGCCAACAAATATTTGAGTGGTAATATCTTCGTCCCTCATTGACAGCCCTGACCTCCCCTTTCCTCCTCGTTTCTGTGCTCTATAGGTAGCAAGAGGTACACGTTTAATATAACCGCCCAATGTCACAGTCACAACCATTTCTTCTCTTTGGATAAGATCCTCAATATCTTGATCAAAGTCACCTAATTCAATGCTAGTAAGGCGGGGGGTAGCAAATTCATCTTTGATTCTAATTAACTCATTTTTTAGGATATCTAGAAGTTTCTCACGTGATGCTAGAATGTCAGTATAACCGCTAATCTCCGTAGCTAGTTCTGCAAGATCATTTTCTAATTTATTTTTCTCCATAGCAGTTAAACGTTGCAATCGCATTTCAAGAATTGCTTTTGTTTGTGTTTCAGTAAAATAACATTTACCATCATCTGCTATCATTGCCCTATCATCAACAAGTTTTACTAGGTCTATTATAGATGACGCATCCCAAGTTCTTTGCATTAGTTGCTCTTTAGCACTTGCCGGATCATTTGAAGATTTAATTATTCTAATAACCTCATCAATATTACTAACAGCAATCATTAGTCCCAATAAAATATGAGCCTTATCACGAGCCTTATTTAACAAATATATCGTCCTGCGAGTTATTACTATTTCTCTAAAATTGACAAAAGCAGCTATCACTTCTTTTAAGTTCATAACTTCTGGTAGCCCATCTCTTAGAGCTAACATAATCACACCAAAACTAGTTTGTAGCTGGGTATAGGAATATATTTGATTCAGCACCACTTCTGTTACAGCATCTTTCTTTATTTCAATTACTACTCGAATACCATCCTTATTTGATTCATCTCTAAGATCACTGATACCTTCAATACGTTTTTCCTTGACTAGTTCGGCAATTTTCTCAACCAATTTAGCTTTATTAACCATATATGGTATTTCTGTAATAATAATAGCCTGTCTATTATTAGATATCTCTTCAATTTCGCTGCGTCCTCTAGTTAAAATACTCCCCCTACCCGTTAAATAAGCTGACCTAATACCGCTTGTACCAAGTACGATACCAGCAGTAGGAAAGTCAGGTCCTTTAACTACTGACATAAGTTCTAATATTTCTACATCATTATTATCAACATATAGGCAGCAAGCATCAATTATTTCTCCAAGATTATGAGGAGGAATATTGGTAGCCATGCCAACAGCAATACCATTAGTTCCGTTTACCAAGAGATTGGGAAACATTGATGGTAGTACCAATGGTTCTTTTTCAGAACCATCATAATTTGGCGTAAAATCAATGGTTTCTTTATCAATATCTTCGAGCAATGTATGAGTAACTTTAGCAAGTCTTGACTCTGTATACCTCATAGCAGCGGCAGCATCACCATCTCTTGAACCGAAATTACCCTGCCCATCAACGAGTGGTAATCTTAAAGAGAAATCCTGTGCCATTCTCACTAATGAGTCATAAATTGCAGCGTCGCCATGCGGATGGTATTTACCCATCACATCACCGACAGTTCTTGCTGACTTACGATAAGGTTTGTTAAAGTAATTAGATGCTTCATACATTGCATAAAGGATTCTGCGATGCACTGGCTTTAGACCATCACGTACATCTGGAATGGCTCTACTGACGATTACACTCATAGCATAATCTAAGTAAGAGCCTTTCATCTCATCTTCAATGCTAATAGATATTAAGTTTTGACGATCTAAATTAGTCACAGTTAGAACCTACATTTATTAAAGTAATATTAGAATAGTTTAAGTATATTACATATTCAGAAAAAAATCTATTGCTGAATGAGCGTAGACTAGCTGGAAAAGCTATTTTTTTCCAAGTGTAGCTATAACCCGAAGAACAGATTCCCCAGTTGAGGAAAAAAAAGGAATTAAATAGATAGGGACAAGTTTAAAAGCTCGAGACGTCATTGCGAGGAGCTGCGATGCAGCGACGAAGCAATCCATTTTTAATCACTTTTATGGATTGCTTCGTCGGCTCATGTCTCCTCGCAATGACGCCATTTTACTATGGTTAGCTATACATAACATCTTTTTTTAGATTGCCTGAATTTCAAATAAATCGGCAAGCCAAATAGCGTTAGAACTCTTATAACATAATAATAACGATAATCACATGCCATAGTAGCAAAAAATAGTACTATTGAAAAAACAATAGATATTGCTACGATATATGCCAAAATAACTTTCTCGGGACTATTAGATTGTTTATTTGTTAGAATAGATATTAAATAAACAAATGTTAGTATAAGGCTAATAATATTCTTTGTTAAAATCTTTGACCATAATCCTATATACTTTACCATCCAGTCTTTTAAATGATTTTTTTTAAGATGAATTCCATGTTTTTGAGCTTCGTTATGATCAATAAATAATTCTCCCCGAGAATACCCTACCCCTTTCATTAAAATAGTAAAAGCATTTGCCCGATGTTGTAAAAAAGCTAGTGGATGAGTAAACACAGCCTTTATATAAGAAGCCTCCATTTCTTGCAACTTTATAGGGTCTACTACAGAGTTATAAATCCTAGTATCACCAAAAACTAATAGATTAACCATGTAAGGAGTATAGTTTTTTTTAAGCTTCTCAAAACTATATAAATCTTGGTCTTCTTTAACATATTTTGGTACTAAATCATCATTATTGATAGCAACACTTACTCCAGCAATATCAAATAATTGACGTAATTGCTCTGAATGACTTTCAGTGGAAAAATGCTTAGTAAGTTTAGCATTACCATATATTATTAATAGCGAAATGATGCAGGTTAGTATTATTCTTATTAACAAGCTAGTTTTAAGATAAATTGACAATACAAACAAAATCAAAATTGGAGCTATAAATTGTGCTTGAAATTTAACACCAACAATATAAAAAACAATTGACAATAATCCAATAACTACCAACAAAGGAGCAGGTTTTCGGCGATAAGTATAAAAAATACAAGTAGCTACTACAAAGAAACTACTAAAGGCAAAAGCTACATCTTTCCAAATTGTTCCAGATTGGGATAATATATTAGGTAGAAATGGTATTAATTAAGTAAAGCCATCTGTATTTATTTTGTGAATCAGCATAGAAAAGCAGCAATACTCCACCCCACAATAATGCTAAATTTAATAGTAGCATCGTCTGCGGACCTTGGTAAATATAGTGAAGTAAAGACCACACCATTGACATTAACGGTGGGTGATGAGAGAAATAGTTTTTATTAATACTCTGCCCATATTGATCGAAACTGTCATATGACATACCACCAAGATAGGCAGAGGCAAAATGTAAAGACATTAAAAATAAACACAAAATGACAGGGTAATATTTACGCAAAAACTCTGTACAGCAATTCATGTTCACAATTTATTCTGATATTCCAGCCAGTTTTGGATTAAAATTTTTAATTTTAATCCAAAACTGAGGTTTCAAATATGATGGTCTATAAGCCGGATTTTGTATAAATAATATTTCTATTATCTACTGCAGTTATTTATCTAGGATAAATATTACCATTTATCTCAAGCGATCCACCCACATTACTTCTAGTCAGAGATGCCTAGGAACACGTAAGTTCTATAATGCCTATTTGATCTTGCTCTTGGTGGGGTTTACCATGCGTAGCTTGTTACCAACCTACCGGTATGCTCTTACCACACCATTTCACCCTTACCAAAATTTGATAACAAAGTTTGGCGGTATATTTTCTGCGGCACTTTCCCTAAAAGATTACTCTTCCGCTGGACGTTAACCAGCACCATATCTCTGTAGAGTCCGGACTTTCCTCGTAAATTCTAGTATAGATATTTACGCAACTGCACGACCATCGAAGTGATTATGTTCTGAAATAATCTTTCCGTCAATGATTATTTAAAATTATTCTTCTAGGATGCTTAGTGCTAGTTAAAAACCTGTTATTATTTATATTTTCAAGATAATAAGTTAAATTTATGGTAGTGAGTATAAAATTTGCCGCTGAATTACGGGATAAATTATATGGATTAAATCTTTCTGACCCAAAATATCTACAATTTTACCAAGAAATGGTATTTACTTTTATTAAAGGTAATGAAAATGAAATATTACAAGTATATAAAGATATTAAGGGGTACAACACTATAGGGATAGGCTTTAACATGGATAATCCAAGAGCAAAAATTGTGTGGCAGACAATATTCCAAGGTTCTTTATCATTTGACAAAGTTTATAATGGCGATAAAGCTATTACAATACAACAATCTCGAATGATATATGACTGTAAGAGTGCTGTTAATCGCCTAGAGCTAAAAAATATTTATGGTAAGTCTTGGGATAAGTTAAAACCTAACGAGATGCTGATGATTGAGGATCTGTATTGGAATGGTGGTAATAAGCTAGTAGGTAAATATACCAAGTTTTTTAAATATATGATCCTTTATACTGAAAGTTCTAGATTAAAATATCTTATACAAGGATTAATCGAGGTAAGAGAAAATTCTAATAAAGAGAGAATTAGGGGTGTTCAAAATCTTAGAAATGTACAAAGTGAAATAGGTGACTCGTCCAAATGTTCTGCTCCAGTGATAAGGACCTGATATAACTTTTTTTCACAGCTACCTCTTGTAAAATAAACGAGAAGACACTATATCAAAACTTATCAAGTTGATTTATTAAATTGGGATTAGGAGTGTATATGGCGAAGATCATAGGTATAGATTTAGGAACAACAAATTCTTGCGTCGCAGTAATGGAAGGAAAAGAGCCAAGAGTCATAGCAAATGCTGAAGGAGTTAGGACTACTCCTTCAATGGTAGGATTTGGTAATGACGGTGAAAAATTAATTGGAGATTCAGCAAAACGTCAAGCTGTAACCAATCCACAAAATACTTTATACGGTATTAAAAGATTGATAGGTAGAGGTTTCTCTGATCCTATGGTAAAAAAAGACCAAGATCTTGTACCATACAAGATAGTAAAAGCTGCTAATAACGATGCTTGGGTTGAAGTTAAGGGCGAAAAATATTCTCCAAGCCAAATTAGTGCTTTCATTTTACAAAAAATGAAAGAAACAGCTGAGAATTATCTTGGTGAGAAGGTAACACAAGCAGTCATTACTGTACCAGCATATTTTCACGACGCACAGCGCCAAGCAACCAAAGATGCTGGCAAAATTGCTGGTTTGGAAGTATTAAGGATAATCAATGAACCAACAGCAGCCGCTTTAGCATATGGTTTCGATAAAGCTGAGAGCAAAATAATTGCAGTTTATGATCTTGGTGGTGGTACGTTCGATGTATCAATTTTAGAGATAGGTAACGGTGTATTTGAAGTTAAATCTACCAACGGTAATACTTTCCTTGGTGGTGAAGATTTTGATTCTAGAATTCTAGATTATTTAATTGATGAATTTAAGAAAGAAAGTGGTATAGATTTACGCAAAGATCCTTTAGCTTTGCAACGTCTGAAAGAAGCTGCTGAAAAAGCTAAAAAAGAATTATCATCTGTACCTCAAACTGATGTTAATTTGCCATATATTACGGCTGATAGCTCAGGTCCTAAGCATTTAAATATAAAATTTACTAGGGCGAAATTAGAATCCTTAGTGGCAACATTAATTGATGATACAATAGAACCATGTAAGAAAGCTTTAAAAGATGCTGGGCTAAAAGCTTCGGATATTCAAGAAGTAGTACTTGTTGGTGGTATGACTAGAATGCCAAAAGTTATTGAGAAAGTAAAGGATTTCTTTGGTCGTGAACCACATAGAGGAGTTAACCCCGATGAAGTCGTGGCTCTAGGTGCTGCTATTCAGGGAGGAGTGTTAAATAAAGAAGTTACTGATATATTATTGCTAGACGTTACCCCTTTATCTTTAGGTATTGAAACTCTTGGTGGGGTATTTACTAGGCTGATTGATCGTAATACTACTATTCCGACTAAAAAGAGTCAGGTATTCTCTACTGCTGATGATAACCAACATGCTGTAACGATTAGGGTATTCCAAGGTGAACGGGAAATGGCTTCTGATAATAAGTTACTTGGTCAATTTAATCTTGATGGTATTCCGCCTGCACCACGAGGATTACCGCAAATTGAAGTAACTTTTGATATAGACGTTAATGGTATAGTTCATGTTTCTGCCAAGGATAAAGCTAGTGGTAAGGAACAAAAAGTAACTATTCAAGCTTCTGGAGGTCTTAATGATGCGGAAATTGAACAAATGGTAAAAGATGCAGAAAAAAACGCTGAGGATGATAAAAAGCGTCGTGAATTAATTGAGGCTAGAAATAGTGCTGATAGCTTAATTTATTCAACAGAAAAAACTCTAAAAGAACATGATAGTAAAATATCAGCTAGTGATAAACAAGAAGTAGAAAATAGCATAACAGAGTTAAAAGCAGCTTTAGAGTCTGATAATCTTGAGCAAATTAAAGCAAAAACTGATGCTCTTATGGCTAGTAGTATGAAAATAGGAGAAGCTATGTATAAATCTCAGCTAGATGATCATAGTGAGGAAAAACCTGGGACGAATGATGACAAAGTAGTTGATGCTAACTACGAAGATGTCAGCAACAAGTAGGAATTTTTGGATGTCACCCCATAACTGTTGAAAGTTAAAAAATCGTCTATTAGCAAAGTGCTATTGTAAGGCTTAAACCGTCTATTAGCGAGCGAACGTACGTGAGCGTGGCAATCCCACAACTGTTGAAAGTTAAAAAACCGTCATCGCGAAGCGTCGATAGACGCCGTGGCGATCTCATGAAGTAAGCTCTTCTTCACAAGATTGCCACGTCGTCGCTTACAGCGACTCCTCGCTAATAGACGGTTTAGGGCTTACAAAGCTCATCGCGATGACGATCTTTTAACTTTCAACAGTTGTGGACATCACCCCTCATGGTGAGGCTGCTAAAAAGGATAATTTAAACTAAATTAAAAATCAGATATTCTTATTATGTCGACAAAAGATTATTACCAAATACTTGGGGTTAGTAAAACTGCTACCCAGGAAGAGCTAAAAAAAGCTTATCATAAATTGGCGATGCAATATCATCCTGACCGTAATACACAGGATAAACAAGCAGAAAAAAAGTTCAAGGAAATAAGTAGTGCTTATGATATCTTAAAAGATGAACAAAAAAGAGCTGCCTATGATCGTTTTGGACATGATGCCTTTCAGAATTCAGGTGCAGCATCGTCAGCTGGAAGACATAACAATAGTGGACCTGATATAAATGATATATTTGGTGAGTTTTTTAATGATTTTATGGGTGGCGGGGCAAGAAGACAGCGACCATCAACTACCATTAGAGGCTCAGATCTAAAATATGATATCACAGTTACTTTGCAAGAAGCATTTCGTGGTATCGACAAAAATATTAGTTTTACCAGTGAAGTAAAATGCCAAACATGTAATGGCAGCGGATCAGAAAGTAATGCCGGAATGACCGAATGCGACGCTTGTGCAGGACAAGGGGTTACCAGAAGACAAGAAGGCTTCTTGACATTTAAACAAACTTGTGCAAAATGCCAAGGTGCAGGACAAATCATTAAAAATCCATGCAAAAAATGTTATGGTCAGGGGCGTTACTCACAACATAGAAATTTATTAGTAAATATTCCAGCTGGTATTGAAGAAGGTACTAGAATAAGGCTTATGGGTGAAGGAGATGCCGGAGTGCGAGGAGGAAATAACGGGGATTTGTATATTTTTATTACTATTAAACCGCATGACCTCTATAAAGTTGATGGAATTAATTTGCATTGCAGACTACCAATTAGTTTTATTAAAGCTATTTTAGGTGGAGAAGTAGAAGTTCCAGATATAGAAGGTGGTAAGGTAAAATTACAAATACCCGCTGGTACACAAAATGGCGAACAACTTAGGTTAAAAGGCAAAGGTATGTCTAAGGTTAGATCAAGCATTAGAGGTTATATGTTTGCCCACATACATATTGAGATACCAAAGAATCTTACTAAAAAACAAAAAGAATTACTAGAATTGCTGGATAAAGAATTTACAAGCGACAAAGATGAGGATGACGCTAGTTTTTTTAATAAAATGAAAAACTTATGGTCATGAAATTTTATCTAGATAATCAAGTTTTTCCTTAACTGTCATTCAGATTTCCTATTTAAAGCAATTAAATAAACCTCTACTGACTCTTTACGACTAGAATATGGTTTAAAATGCTTGACCTTATGAAAATTAAGTTTAACTCTGTTTAGCACATTATTCTCCGTACCACCTCGAAAAATTTTAGCAATAAAATGCCCCCCTGGTCTTAAAATTTTTAAGGCAAAGTCAAGGGCATGCTCACATAAGTCAAGAGTCCGAATATGGTCAGTTGTTGCATGCCCCGTCGTATTAGCAGCCATATCACTCATTACCACATCAGCACTACCATCGAGCATCTTTATAATAATCTCTTTGGTATCTTCAGCATAAAAGTCTTTTTGTAAGCAATGTACACCAATAATTGGCTCAATGTCAAGCAAATCAACTGCAATTATCGTGCTATTATTACCACTAGATTCATCAGATTTAATAGACTTCCTGCAGAATTCTACTTTTGCTGGTAATTTGTGCGTGATACCGGTACTCTGCTCCTCACGTACATTTGAGTACGCTGCGGGTCGAGGTTCCGTGTCTCCTACAAATTCCTCAGCAAAAGCGAATTCTGCAGGAAGTCTAATAATTTTGCTAGCCACTTGACTCCATCCACCTGGTGCAGCACCTAAATCGACTAATTTCATCCCTGGTTTTAACAGATTAAATTTTTCATGGATTTCCAGCAACTTATAAGCTGACCTAGACCTATAACCATCAAGCTTTGCTTTAGAAACATATGGATCATTTAATTGGCGCGTGAGCCACTTTTTCGATGAATTTTTACGCTTTTTTGCAGTTTTAACGGCAACAAATTTACCTCTAAACCCTAATATATTAGATGTCATGACACATGATCTCACTAGATTTTTTAGCAATTCTATCCAATACAGAATTAACAAAACCAACCTCGTTTTCATTCAACATATCACCTGTAATGTCGGTGAATTCATTAATTACCACTTTACTTGGAACATTTGGAAGAAATTGTAATTCACAAATTGCCACACGCAAGAGAGCAAGAAGCAAAACAGGTAAGCTGGTAATTTGCCATTCCGATGTCAAATGCCTTGATATCATCTTATCAATTTGAGGTAAATTTAGAACTACAGACTTTACTAACAATTCAAAATAGCTTATACTTAGCTTTACTTTTATTGGTTTATTGAAATTGGTTGTTAAATCATTAGCTACTCGTTCATCATGATAGAATTGAACAATTTGCTGCATAATCTGGTCTATGTTTTGATCAGGAATCTCCGGTTTATACTGATAAATTGCCTGCACCGCAGCAATACGTGCTATCGTTTTGGTACTAATCTTGGTTGAGGTCATAAAAATTTTTGATGTATTGGTAACATATTTAATCTATTACTCGATAATCAAGTTTTTTAGAATTATTAAAAAATACGTCTATTAGCGAGAAGCCGCGAAAAAGTGGCGACGCGGCAATCTAGGATACGCGAAGCATTACTCTAAAAAAACAGCTTCGCTGTTTACCTAGATCGCCACGCCACTTTGTGGCTCGCGATGACAACTATTTATTTCTATAATTTAGTATTTTCTATCATTAGCTGGGACTTTTAAACTGCCCTGGCGATGACGGTTAAGGAAAAACTTGATTATCGAGTATATTAGCTATAGCAAAAAAGCATAATTTAGTAAACCTATTTAAAAAATAATGAGTTGTATGTTATCAATATTCGGATTTATTCTAACAATCAGCTTATTAGTCTTTATTCATGAGTTTGGTCATTATTACATAGCTAAAATATTTGGAGTAAAGGTCGAGGAATTCTCGATAGGTTTTGGTAAGGAACTCTTTTCTAAAATAGACAAAGATGGCGTAAAATGGAAAATTTGCACCCTACCCTTCGGTGGTTACGTTAAAATTTATGGATTTGACCCTGCAACACTTGAAGATGCACAGGATAATAGACCTCTAGCTTTTCTTAGCAAGCCTCTATGGGTTCAGTTCTTAATTATAGCTGCTGGACCTATAGCTAATTACTTGTTAGCCATTCTCATATTCACAACTATTTATTTTTCCCATGGTCAAGTAGAGATAGCTCCTGTAATTGGTGAAGTGGTGGCTAATTCCCCCGCTGAACTAGCTGGTCTTATGGAAAATGATAAAGTTATTATGATTGGCACTAATAAAATTGATAGTTTTGTCGATTTACAGAAAAATATATTCATGAGCGGGACTAAACCCATCAATCTTTTAGTTGAAAGACATGATGAGATTATTAATATTGTTATAACTCCAAAGGAGATTAGTCAAAAACTGGATAATCAACCTGAGATAAAAAGACCTTATATAGGAGTTATTGCTAAGAATGAACCTATTTTTATAAAAATGAATATTTTTCAAAGTATCTATCAAGGATCGAAAGATGTTATTTATATTTCCAACTTAATTTTAAGAAACTTTGGACAAATGCTAATGGGTACAAGATCTTTAAATGAGATTGGGGGACCAATTGCCATTGCTAAGGAGTCAGGGAAATCTTTAGAACAAGGGGTAGCAAATTTCGCACTATTTGTAGCCATGATATCAATTAATCTAGGTTTACTTAATTTGCTACCGATTCCAGTTCTTGATGGTGGACATTTATTATTTATAATATATCAAATAATATTTGGCAAACCACTTAGTGCATCTATAAAAAATGTTATACTAAGACTAGGTATGGGGATAATTATTTTTCTTATTGTAATTTCCTTGTCAAATGATATAAAAAACTTAGTATTTTAAATTTTAGTATGACTTATAAAACCAAACAAAAGAAGGTTCTTGTGAAAACAAACGTCAAATCAACTATTAAACTAGCTATTTTGGCAACAACTGTTTTATATAATACATCAGCTTTATCGGCTGAGTATATAAAAAAAATAACTATTCAAGGTAATAAAATAATCGAAAACTCGACTATTGAAAATTACTTAAAGCTTCAAGTAGGAGAAGAATATACTTCATCCAAAGGAGATGAAGCAATTAAAAACCTTTACTCAACGTCTCTATTTGAAAATATAAGTATTACACTAGTCAATGGTGGCAATTTGATAGTTACTGTATCAGAAACTCCGTTTATTACTAAAGTAGTGTTTACAGGTAATTCTAAAATCAAAACATCTTCATTATCGAAAGAATTGCTTACTATGTCTGGTGAATCAATGAGTCCAGCTAAAATCCAACTAGATGTGGAAAAAATTAAAGAGATATACAAACGTTCAGGTCGTTTCTCTACAACCGTAACGCCAAAAATTGAAAGGCTTGAGAATGACAGAGTAAAAGTTACTTTTGATATTGCAGAAGGACCTAAAACAACTGTTAAAAAAATCTATTTCAGTGGAAATAATAATTACCGTAGTACAGAACTACAATCTGTTATCCTAACAAAACAGTCAAGATGGTTTAACTTTTTAGAAACAAATGATACTTACGATCCAGACCGCTTAGAGTATGATAAAGAATTGTTAAAGGAATTCTATCAGTCAGTAGGATTTGCCGATTTTCGTGTTATTTCTGTTACAGCAGAACTCAATCCAACCAAAGAATATTTTACCATCACTTACTCTATTGAAGAAGGGGCAAAATATAATTTTGGCAACATTACTATTGACAATAAATTACCTAATATTGATATAAATGAAATTAAAAAATATATTAATGTTAAGTCAGGTGATACATTTAATATTAATAGTTTGAATAAAATAGCAAATAAAATCTCTTCACATTTTGCAAGTAAAGGTTATCCAGGAATTAATGTTTACCCTGATATAAGTAGTAAAAACCCTGATCATACTGTCGATATTAAATTCGTGATAGATAAGGCAGAAAAAGTATTTATTAATCAAATTAATATTACGAATAATCTAAAAACTGAAGATAAAGTTATTAGACGAGAATTTAAAATTTCTGAAGGAGATATATTTAACCGTTCTTATATAGAAAAAGGTCATCAGAATCTACGCAATTTGGATTATTTTGAAAAAGTACTTATTAGCGTTACACCAACAACACGAAAAGACAAATATGATATTAATATTGACGTTGAGGAAAAATCAACATCTTCAATTAGTTTTGATGCTGGCTATAACACAGCAGGAGGACCATTTGGACGTATATCATTTTTGGAACGTAATTTAATTGGTACTGGAAAAGTGTTAAATGCTGGAGTACAAGTAGGAAAAAAGAGTATTAGTTACTATGGTGGCATAACCGAACCTCATTTTCTTGATAAAGATGTATCGCTAGGTTTTAATGTTTTCAATAATTATAGCGGTCGTGGAACTTCATTTCTTTCACAAGGAGATCAAAATTATACGTTAAAATCTATAGGACTCAAACCTTCTCTTGGTTATGATATTGCGGAAGACTTAAGTCATGAAATTGACTATACTCTTAAGAGAGATGTATTAAGCTCTCTAGGCAATTCAAGTTCTATATTCTTAACTGAACAGATGGGAAAATTCATCACATCAGCCATCGGACATACTATCACTTATGATCAGCTTGATAGTAGGATTATTCCTAAAAATGGTTATGTTATTAGTGGCACTCAGGAATTTGCTGGTGTTGGGGGTAATAATAAATATTTAAAACATGAACTAGACGGTAAATATTTTAAATCTTTTATCAATAATAAATTCACTTTAAAACTTTCAAGTAGTGTCGGTGGTATTATGGGTGTAGGAGGTAAAACTGTAAGAATTTCTGATCGGTTTAATTTGGGTGATTATAGCCTTAGAGGATTTGCTGCTAGTGGAATAGGTCCTAGAGAAAAAACAACAAATGAAGGTCTTGGCGGAGAAAAATATTATACATTTTCAACAGAACTCAACTTTCCGACTGGTTTGCCAGAAGATTTTAATTTAACTGGAGCTGTTTTTATGGATGCTGGTAGTCTTTGGGGTGTAGGATTAAATTCTAAAAGTATTTATAAATCTGATAGTTTTTATAATGATAAGTCACTTCGTGCTTCTGTTGGGGTAGGTTTTATATGGGTCACTCGCTTTGCCCCTATCAGAATGGATTGGGCTTGGCCAATTAAAAAGAGACCTTATGATGAAAAGCAAATTTTTCATCTAAAGTTTTCTACCCATTTTTAATATTGTAACCTGAGTTCTAAAATTAATGAAAAAGAAGTTGAAATGTTGCCAAAAGCCCCAGCTTTGGTAGAAGTTAACTCAAAATTAGTAAGAATTGCAAAAAATTTTATACGACAACAACACAAGGTCAAAAACAATAATTTTCAAAATAATCTTGTATAATCCTCGGTGTTTCGTGTATAAATTAAGTTTTAAAATAAGTTCTAAAAATTTGTAAGCTCTATATGAAATTAGCAAAATTATTATTTTATACCATCACTACCTGCTTAGCTTTATCTAGCTGTAAAACTAAGAAGATAGATGAAGATTTAATTGTTCCAGCTCCTGAATTATACAATGATGGTCTTGTGTTATTGGAAAAACAAAAATATTTGAAAGCTGCCGAAGAATTTTCTAGAATTTTTTATCAAGACCCTGGTAATAAAATGACTCCTCAAGCTGAGTTAATGCAAGCCTATTCTTTATTTTTAGCATGTCAGTATGAGGAAACGGTAGATGTACTTGATACTTTTATTAAGCTTCATCCAATGCATGAAGATATTGCATATGCGTATTACCTAAAGGCATTATCGTATTATATGCAAATCTCAAATGTACAGCTTGATCAATCAAGAACCTTTTTAGCTAAAGAAAGTTTTGAAGATGTTATAAAACTTTTTCCTAAAACAAAATATTCAATTGATGCATCTTTAAAAATTGATTTAGTAAATGATCATTTAGCCGGTAAGGAAATGGACGTAGGTCGTTATTATCTCAGTAGAAATAACCCGATAGCTGCTATCAATAGATTTCAGCTTATTGTGGATAATTACCAAACTACATCACATATACCAGAAGCACTTTATCGTTTAGTGGAAAGTTATTTAATGCTGGGACTTAGCGTTGAAGCGAAGAAATATGCTGCAGTACTTGGTCACAACTACCCAAACAGTAACTGGTATAAATATTGTCAACCGTTTATTAACAACTTTCCAAAGGAACCAAATAAAACGCCATCTCAATAATAGAATTTTTTTACAATTCTACTTTTGCTGGTAAATTTTACGTCGCTCTTGGACTCAAGTCCGTAATGCATATTTCATGCCACTTACGGTTTTTTGCTTTTCTTGCCTCTTCTACAAATTCTCTAGCATAAGTACCTTATTTAGGCTCTATATATCTTATGGGATTGTTGCAACAGTTTCATTATATAGAATAAAGCCTTTATCATTTATTATTTAACAATCTAGGTATTTTTATGAAGAAAAAAGCTTACTTTTTATTTTTTTTCTATATTTCATTTTGTTTCTCTGCTTATGCTAAGAAAGAATTATATACTATATGGCAGGATACTGTAGTAGTTAACGATCCACTGATAGAGAAAATAATTGACAGTAAAGCAATGCAAAGATTAAAATTA
Organism: Candidatus Tisiphia endosymbiont of Myopa tessellatipennis; assembly: GCF_964031105.1. NCBI lineage: Bacteria > Pseudomonadati > Pseudomonadota > Alphaproteobacteria > Rickettsiales > Rickettsiaceae > Candidatus Tisiphia > Candidatus Tisiphia endosymbiont of Myopa tessellatipennis. The sequence continues at coordinate 1,246,557 of NZ_OZ035005.1, forward strand.
ATTGATCAATTTGGGCCCGCACCTTATATAGGGTTACTTCCATATTTTAGTAGATATGATCATAGTATAGGGGTATTTGTATTACTTCAAAAAGCACAAGTATCAAAAATTGAGCAAATAGCTGGGCTATTACATGATACTTCCCACACTGTTTTTTCTCATTTAGGAGACAATTTATTTTATCATGAGCAGCAAGAAAAGTCCTATCAAGATACGATTCATTTATGGTTTTTACGTTCTATGAAAATAGATGAAATTATAAGTAGATATAATATTACGATAAAAGATCTTGATCCAGATGATCCAAAATATACGGCTCTTGAAAGACCACTACCTGATCTTTGTTCTGATAGAATACAATATAATATTCATACAGCAGTAATACTTAATAAAATATCTAAATTAGAAGCAAAGGAAATAGTAGATGATCTGAAATTCCATAATGGAGTTTGGTTTTTTACTAATAAAAATACTGCCAAGAAATTTGCAATGATTCCTTTATATTTAATTAAAGAATTATGGGGAGCCCCATTTAATGCTGTAGTTTATGATTATTTTCATAAAATCTTAAAACGTGCTATAAAAATAAAACTAGTTTCTAAAGATGAGTTACATTTTAGCGTAGATCAAAATGTAATGCAAAAAATAGAAAATAGTAATGATAAAATTATAAAAAATTTATTAAATAAATGCAAAGAAGATGCAAAATCTTTTAGACTAGCTAAATATGGTAATGGTCAAATAAATATAAAACCAAAATTCAGAGGTATTGATCCTTTAATTCTTGATAACAACCAATATAAAAAATTATCTCAATTAGATGAAGACTTTTCAAAAAAATTTAAAGAAGTACAAAATTGGTGTAAAAATGGTTATGGAATTAACCTTCCTAATTCAGAGGATTAAATTTATTAGACGGCATTGAATCTAGCCTAGATGCCTAAAGCACCAACAGAACTAGAGTTATGCAAGAGGTTCTAATGTTACAAAGTCTTTCGGTGAAGAATTTTATTTTGATAGACGAACTGGAGATAGAGTTTGAGAAAGGACTATGTGTGATTACCGGCGAAACTGGAGCTGGTAAGTCTATTTTGCTAGATGCAATTTTGTTCTCTTTAGGTAACAAATTCTCTGATAATGTAATAAAACATGGATGCGATTATTGTACGGTTGCTACAACATTTACTCTCAATAATGATTTAAAAAAGCTTTTGGAACAATTTAATATTGAGTGTGACCAAGAATTATTGATAAAACGTATCCAAAAATCTGGTAACCGCAAAAAATTTCTTATAAATGATCAAGCGGTGACAGTAAATACCTTGCAACAAGTAGCAGATTATTTATTTGAACTTCATGGACAAAATAGCCCTACTACCCTTCTTACCCCCTCCTCCCATATTAATATTCTAGACGATTATGGAAACCTTCTAGGTTTAAGAGCTGAATTATCCAAGCATTTCAATATTTTACAAGCAACTACTAAAGAAATCAATAAAGTTACAAAAGATAAAGATACTATAGAACGAGAGATAGATTATTTAAATTTTGTAACCAAGGAATTAAAAACTCTTGACTATCAAGTGGGAGAAGAAGAAAAACTTACCACTATAAGACACAGTTTACAAAATCGTGATAAAGAAATACAAACAACTCAAGATATATTATCACATCTTGAAACTCCTGAAATTAATAAGGTCATTGCTAATGTTCAACGTTTAATAGCCCGTAACTTACAGGGAAATGAGGAATTTGCCTCTATTTCATTAAATTTGGATGATTGTTATAATAGTCTAGAAGAAGCACGTATAAAATTACAAAACATTATTAATAACTTCGATACAAATGAATTTAACTTAGATGAAGTGGAAGAAAGACTGTTTAAAATCCGTGACATAGCACGAAAATATAATATCTCTTGCGATAAAATACCTGAATTTGTTGACAATTCTAACCAACAATTAAATGCCCTGAAGGATAAAATTAATAATGTTAAAATCCTAGATACTAATAAGCTAGCTGACCATAAAAAATATTTTGAACTAGCTGAAGCTTTATCGCATCAGCGTTCTAAAATAGCCAGAAACCTAGAGTTAGCTATGCAAAAAGAGCTTGAACAACTTAAAATGGAAAAGGCAATTTTTAAAGTAGAAATAGTATCTAAGGATAATATTGCAAACCAAACTGACAATAAACATTTTTTGGAAGACAGGGATACTTCTCAAGTAATATTATCTAAGGTATCAGATAATGGTATCGATAATGTGCGTTTCGTTGCTTCAACTAACCCTGGTATGCAACTTGCTCCTATTGATAAAATTGCTTCTTGTGGTGAATTATCAAGATTTATGTTAGCACTAAAAATTTGTCTTTTTGATAAACTACTTAATGACACTATTATTTTTGATGAAATAGATACAGGAATTGGTGGTATCGTAGCCGATAAAGTAGGAGAAAAACTAAAAAAGCTTAGCTCTATTGCCCAAGTTATCACAATTACTCACCAACCGCAAGTGGCAGGTAAGGCAGATCAGCATATTGTCGTTAACAAGCTACAATTGAATGAAAGCACTAAAATTACTGTAAAAAATCTAAATCTTCAAGAGAGGCAAGCTGAACTTGCTCGCATGATCTCAGGCAAATCTATTACCGATGCAAGCTTGAAGGCAGCTAAAGAGCTTCTACATCCTTAGCCCCCTTCCCCTTAAGCAACCACCTTTTTCTTAATTACTTTATTAGGATTTACTTGAAGTTTTTCTTTAATTCTAGCTGCTTTACCACTTAGATTTCTTAAGTAATATAGTTTAGCACGCCGTACTACACCATATTTAACAACTTCAATCGAATGTACAATTGGTGAGAAAATCATAAATCGTCTTTCCACACCTTCACCATGACTGACCTTACGAACTACAAAAGAAGATGCAACACCACTATTCCTTCTAGCAATTACTACGCCTTCATACATTTGAAACCTTTCTAGTAATTTTTCCTTACCATCTTTCTCAACTGTTCGGTCAATTATCTTTACAGTAACTTTTACAGTATCCCCTGCTTTAAAGTCAGGAATCTTTTTATTTTCCGTTAGTTTCAGAATTTGCTGTTGTTCAAACTCTTCAATAATATTCATTACCTTAAACTCCTATAAATATTTAATAAATCCGACCTACGTTTTTTAGTAATCTCTAAAGATTGTTTGCTTTTCCAATCTCTAATTAACTGATGATTACCAGACAACAAAATACTCGGAACTTCTCTACTTTTCCATTTTGCCGGTCTCGTATACAGAGGACATTCAAGCAATCCAGCAAACTCTCCATTTTCCTCAAAAGATTCTGATTGCAATGTGTCTTGATTCAGTAATACATTCGGAAGTAATCTAATCAAGCAATCAAGAATAGCAAGAGCTGCCACCTCACCACCAGATAAAATATAATCCCCTATACTAATTTCCGTTACATTATACTCTTCAATTATACGTTCGTCAACCCCTTCAAAGCGACCACATAAAATTATTATTTGCTTTTCTTGTATAATTTCACGAGCAATATTTTGGTTAAATAGCTTTCCTCTTGGTGAGGGATAATATATTTTGGCATTAGGATTTGAAGACAAAACATGATCTATACAACTACCCACCACATCTGGACGCATTATCAGTCCGTTACCACCACCATAAGGCTCATCATCAACATTTTTATGCCTAGTTAATCCAAAATCTTTTATATTAACCACATTATAAGACCAAATACCCTTTTCTAAGGCTTGCCCTGCAAGGGAATATTGCAAAAATCCAGGGAACATTTCTGGAAATATGGTTAATATTGATGCATGTAATGAAGACATGTAATAAATAATTAAATAAATATGATGAAATTTTAAAATAAAAAAATTGATTTGACTTATATTATAGTTTATATAATTAGGCAATATGAATCCACTAACACTTTATTGTTAATCTTCATCATTTATTTTTCGGAGCATGGCGCAGCCTGGTAGCGCATCTGGTTTGGGACCAGAGGGTCGGGAGTTCAAATCTCTCTGCTCCGACCACAAATTTCATTGTATTTAACATTTAATACCTCCTTTACTATTAAACAAATGTGGGCTGATATGGGGTATCAGTCTAAAGATTTAAAGGGTCTCATTAAGGAAAAGTATAACATAGATTTAGAAATTGTTAAACGACCAGCGTGCAGATTTTGGATACCAAAAAGTACACCATTAGAACTATTGCCAACAAGAGAAGTTGGGTTTAAAGTACAGCCAAGGCGATGGGTTGTTGAGAGAAGCTTTGCCTGGATAAATAGAAATAGAAGGCTCTCCAAGGAATATGATTTTCTTACTGATTCTAGTGAAAATATAATTTTTTTGGCTATGAGTCGATTACTTCTTCGTAGGATATTTACTAATTCACATTACCATAGTACACAAACATTTGATAAAATATAGGCAGAAGGTCAGGAAATTAAGAGTTTTGCAGAGAATATAGATTTACAGCATGGGAGAATAGAAAGAAGAAAAATCGAGATAATTGATATGCCATTTGGATATTTAAATGGCATATCAATTAAATATGCAAAATTACCCGAAAAAGAGAAAAGAAGCACAAGGCTAATAGCTGTGAGACAGAGAATGTATTAATGATTACTAGCTTAGAGAAAAAGTTTAGTATAGAAGAATTGTTAAAATTTAACAGAAGTCATTGGTCATGCGAAAATAATTTAAACTGGATAAAAGATAAGGTTTTTGAAGAAAACAAGTCAACTATTAGTACTGGAGAAGCTTCGTTAATAATGTCATTATTGAGGACAATAACTCTTGCTATAATAGCTCTATTTTCAAACAAAATTACTGAAACTAGAGAAAACTTTAACAATTATAGACATAACTTAAAGTTGGAATTTTTAAACTGCCCTGATTGGATATAGACAAAGGAGTGTTTTACATGATAACAATATTATGGTATACTGATGCCAAAGTGTACTCATACCATTTCCGAAAACTAATCATCACGTCGTCGTACTTCATGATCTCCGCTCCTCACGTACTAGTTGTACGCGAAGGTAGCCGACACTCGTACTCCGAGTAGCAATTTAGTTTTGAGAAATGGTATTAGTCACCAAATTTTCATCAATTGACTATAAATATCAAGTTTATAACTTACAATAATATATTATGAATTTTATCGATGAAGCTAAAATATGCTTAAAAGCCGGTAATGGTGGTGATGGGGCGATTAGTTTTCATCGAGAAAAATATATTGATATGGGTGGACCTGATGGTGGCGATGGTGGTCGTGGTGGTAGCATTATTTTTAAGTGCAATTCTCATCTTAATACTTTAGTAAATTTTAGGCATAAACTGCATTTTAAAGCAGAAAATGGTGAGAATGGTAAAGGCTCAAACCGTAGTGGGAAGTCTAAACCTGCTTTACTTTTAGAAGTACCAGTAGGAACACAAATATTCTCAGAACATGGCGATGTTCTACTATATGATTTCACTTCCGATGAACAAACTTTTGAAATTCTTAAGGGAGGCAAAGGCGGGCTTGGTAATAGCCATTTTAAGTCATCTACCAATCAAGCTCCGCGACGTAGGACTGAAGGTGTTGTTGGAGAAGAGATGTGGGTAAATTTACAACTCAAACTACTTTCAGATGTTGGTATTATAGGTCTACCTAATGCAGGGAAATCAACTTTCCTTGCAGCCACGACATCAGCAAAACCTAAAATTGCTGATTATCCATTTACCACACTAAGCCCTAATCTTGGTGTGGTTTATGTAGATGATGAAGAATTTGTGATAGCTGATATCCCAGGTTTAATAGAAGGGGCTCACTTAGGACATGGACTAGGTGATAAGTTCCTAAAACATATTGAGAGATGTAATTTATTGATTCATTTGATATCAGCAACAAGTGATAATTTGATTGCTGATTATAGAACTATTAGGAACGAGCTTGAATCATATTCGAGCTTATTAAAAAATAAGTTTGAAATAATTTGTTTGAATAAGTGCGATGTTTTGTTAGAAGAAGAAATTAAAGACAAAATTACAGAATTGCAAAAAATTACTAGTGAGGAAATTTTTATAGTGTCTAGCTATACAAGAACTGGATTAAATAGGGTAATTAAAAAAGCTCTTGAAAACGTAAAAAACACAAATCACCCCAATTTAGGATAAGAATTAACTAATTCTTATCCCAAATTGAGGTAAATTAAATCCCTCCCATATATTTTTCAAACTTATTTTCCTCGTCTTGATATTTATCTGCATCCGCTAGAGCTGGTTTTTTAATAGTAATATTAGGCCACATGCTTGAGAAAAATTTAGCTCTCTCTATCCAATCAATCAGCTGTTCTGACTCTGGCTTAATAGCTTTAACCGGACACTCAAGCTCGCACACTCCACAATCAATACATTCATCGGGATTAATCACCAACATTAACTCCCCTTCATAGAAACAATCAACAGGACATACTTCTACACAATCGGTATATTTACATTTTATGCACTCATCGGTAACAACATAAGTCATGAATTATCATATTCCTTGAATTTGGCTATTAAAACACAAGATCTCAAACCTAAAACTAATAAAAAATATAGTATACTAGTTATAAACATTAGCACTAAGGGCAATAACATAGAATTATGAATTGTCGGACTGCCTAGCCGTAAAACACTTGCTGGCTGGTGTAAACTATACCAAATATTTACCGAAAATTTTACTATGGGGATATTGATAAAACCAATCAATGCAATCACCGAAGCTGGTTTTTCAGCACGCCTTATATTATCACCACTATTAACAACTACTATATAACTTAAATATAGTAAGAATAATACTAACATTGAGGTAAGTCTAGCATCCCAAACCCACCAAGTCCCCCAAATAGGCTTTCCCCATAACGAACCTGTAACCATGCTAATCAGGCAAAAAACTGCACCAATAGGGCTACTGGCCACTGCCATTAAAAAGGACATTTTAGTCTTCCACACTAGATTACACAAGCTACAAATAGCCATAAATGTATAAATCCCTAGTGCCATCCAAGAAGCTGGCACATGAACATACATAATCCTGACCATCTCACCCTGCTGGTAATCTTGTGGGGAGACTATCAAAGCTTGGTATAATCCCAGTCCCATTAGTATCAACATGGAAACTAGCAATAATGGTATAATGGTTTGTATTAACTTACTAAAAAAATAAGGGTTTAGTAATTTAAACATTTAGCTACTTGGTTAATTATTTTTAAATATTGATTATAGTATAAATCATCGTTAATGTCAGTTATTCTCCAATTCTCGCTTTCAACTTCTACTATCTCTGCTTTAAAATTTTTATAAATTCGAACATCTTGATCGAGACTTAATAATAAACATTTACTGTTGGACATAGCTAATAAATGCTCAAGATTACTAATATATTTAAGGCTTTTTTGATCAGAATTATATAATTTTGCAACGCTGATTCGTTCAAATTTTCGGCTATTATCAAAAAAATATTCTAGACTATCACTAAGTAAAATAACATCTGTCAAAGGTCCTAATTTTTCATTTTTGATTTTCGTAAGTCTCTCTATTTGTTTTTTTGCCTTATCAAGATTTTGGTAAATATCTGAACTAATCTCAGGAAATCGTCCCGCTAATATCTTAGATAATTGTTCTAATACTACTTTTACATTATCTAAATCAAGCCAAATATGCCAATTACTATATGAGTCATTACTAATAATTTTTAGCCCCGTAAAATTACTAATTTTAATAACATTTTTACTATGACCATTCATTAACTTCCCAGCAAAACCATCAAATTGCTCATCTATATAAAATACAATATCTGCATCTTTGACTTTTTTAAGGTCACTAGGTTTTAAATTATAATGGTGCGGGCAATCATCATTATTGGCAATAGCTACAATCTCTGCTTGATCTTTAACTAGCATAGCTATAATAGCTGCTAGCGGAGTTATACTAGTAACAATATATCTCTTTCGAAACTCTACTTCTGCTGGTAATTTGTACGTCGAGCCTAGACTCAAATCCTCACGTACGCTTGCCGTACTGCTTGCGGTTTTGCGTTTCGTGACTCCTTCAAATTCCTCAGCACAAGCGAGTTTCGAAAGAGATATAATATTCATTTTATCTATACTGGCAAAAGCTGCATAATTAAATAATGTTATAATCATAGCAATAAAAATGCTAGCACTAATAGTAATTTTCATTATTTTCCAATAATTTAAATAATTGATTCTTATTAAGCGTAAAATCACTTTCTATCCAAGCTTTTTCTAATTTGTCTAGCAATATGCCAATAGCTTTACCATGAATATTTAATTTTTGCAAGTCATGACCCTTTATAGGAAATATTGGACGGGGAATGGAGCTATATCTATCTAGAAATTTCTTGGCTACCGTTCTATCTAGTTTGCCTAATGATACTAGAACACTTATATACTGTAAATAATCATCATTTTTCCACCAAATTTCTCTTAATACAAATTCGTTTATTTCTCTATTAATAACTTTAAGTATCGTAGTGATTTTTACGGCGATTTGTCGGGAAAATTTTAAATTTAGTAAATCACTTAGTGATAAGTTCTTTATGTGATAAAATAAGAGTGAATACCTAGTGTAAGGCTCTAAAAAACCAAAATTAATTGCTTCTGACAAAAATCTTTTATCAAACTGGCTAACTGGCAATATTATTTGCAATATGCCATTATCAAACATTTGCTGCAAAATATCAGGACTATTATCTGAGATAATCAATTTGTCCATTTCCCATTTTATCCGTTCTTTTGATAGTAATTTTAGATTTTCCTTCAATTTAATACAAGCATTTAGCCCATCTAGATCCAGCTGTGCAGCATAATAGCAGGAAAACCGAAAAAACCGTAAAATACGCAAAAAATCTTCTTGGATTCGTTCAAATGCCTGTCCTATAAATATTACTTTCGATTGTCGCAAATCATCTATTCCACTAAAATAATCATAAATTTTATGTTCAAATGGGCAATAACTAAGGGCATTAATAGTAAAATCTCTTCTAGCAGCATCCTCCATAAAATCATCAGTAAAGATAACTTCTGCACTCCTACCATCACATTTTATATCTTTTCTAAGTGTAGTAATCTCAAATTTTTCATTCTTGAATAAAGCTGTAACTGTACCATGTTTTATGCCAGTTGGTATGACCGTAATGTTGGCTTTTGATAAAATATCTGTTACTTGTTTTGGTAATAAATTTGTTGCTATATCAACGTCATAGTTAACTACACCAATAATAGCATCCCGAACAGCCCCCCCAACAATTCTAGCCACTCCTCCATTTAGTTTTAGTATTGACAGAATCTCTTTGTAATAACATGACTGAATAGATAATTCTTTTGTTACAACGTGCATTATAGAAACACCTTATTTTTATTTTGTGTCATTATTTACAAGCTTCAGTTTTGGATTAAAATTAAAAATTTTAATCCAAAAGTGGCTAGAATATCAGAAAAATGCATTCTTGAAGCGGCTGGTACGAATGCATTTTAATCTATTATCGCTAATAATCTTATTTTTATACCAATAAAAATAAGATTATTAGCAAATGAAATATTTAACAATCAGGCGTCAAACCGCTTTAAGCCTGATTGTTTACATTCTCATTCCAATTTCGGATTAATTTCATTAATCCGAAATTGAGGTTACAAACATATCCTTGATTTCATTCAGTGTTAGCTTTTGTTTCTTTAATCGTTGAATTTCTATACATTGTTCAATCATTTCAGGTGAGTAAAGCTGATAGCGTGATTTAGTAACATCAGCAATTTCAAGCAAACCTTCCTTAGTCCAAAAACGAATTGTTGACACAGTCTCATTGACAGCTTTTGCAAGCTTACCAATTCTTAATAATTTCTCTGATAATACTATATCTGAAGAGTTTACAGAGTTTGCTGCTTTAAGATAAATATCAAGAGAACGATTGACTGCATTAAAGATAATCTTTTCATAGGCTTCTTTTGAACCACCAAGTTGTGCAGTTTCTAGAGATGTTATATAAGGTAACCTCTCTTGTAGTCTAATAATAGCCGGTGGATAACCTGCCATTATTAGAATTAAATTCATCAATAATCGTGCAGTTCGACCATTCCCGTCTGAGAAAGGATGAATAGTTACTAGTCGATAATGTGCTTCTCCTGCAAGTGCTGCAGGATGCATATCTTTAGATGAGTTTAGCCATGCAATAAAATCTACCATCAAGTTTGGTACTTTTACTGGATTTGGCATTATTACCCTTGAACCTGAAATACGTACTGCTACTCGTCTATAACATCCAGCATTATAATCATCGATACCCTTTAGGATAAGAGCATGAATTGATAAAATATCGTTTTCAGTAATTTCACAAGTTTTCTTTTGCTGTATTTCATGGATTAAGTCCAAAGCTTGTGCATGATTTTTTGCCTCAAGATGTTCTACTAACGATTTTCCACCAACTGTTAAGCCTTTTTCAATTACCACAGCAGTTTCCAAACGCGAAAGAGTATTCCCTTCAATAGCATTGCTGGTATAAGTCAACTCTACCTTAAACCACTGCTCCAAGTTTTTAACCAATTCTGGAGTTAATGGTCTGATTCTATCCAGTTGCTTTTTTTTGTTGTTTAGTAGGTCATATTTCATATAGCAAAATATAAAGTATCACTTAATGCTTTTCAACAATTATTTTTCTATAATCGTCATTGCAAGGCTCTTTAGATGCCACAACTGTTGAAAGTTAAAAAACTGTGAACACTCACAAAAAAACCGTCATTGCGAGCGAACGTACGTGAGCGTGGCAATCCATGAATCTTGTCATATAATTGACCTATGGTCTCCTCGCAATGACACTTCCCCTAGTTAATTTCCTACTAAACTACTGGCAAATAAAACCGGGTCAAACGATTTTAAATCATCTATTTTCTCTCCTATCCCTATAAAATATACCGGTAAGGTGAATTGCTGTACAACACCAACTATTACGCCAGCTTTTGCTGTACCGTCTAATTTAGTAACTATAAGACCTTTTATGTTAGCAATAGCCGAAAATTGTTCGACTTGGTTATATACATTTTGCCCAGTGGTAGCATCAATTACCAATATACTATGGTGAGGTGCTGTATCATCAATCTTCTTGATCACTCGAACAATTTTTCCAAGCTCTTCCATCAGATTTTTTTGGTTATGTAATCTGCCAGCTGTATCAATAAATAATATATCCACATCGTTGTTTATTGAGTACTGCATAGAAGTGTAAGCAACACTAGCAGGATCAGCTGATTCTTTTCCTGTAATAAACATAGATTCACTTCTATCAGCCCAAATAGATAATTGGCTAACAGCACCAGCTCTAAATGTATCACAAGCTGCAATAGCCACTTTTTTACCTTGCCCACTATAAATGGCGGCAAGCTTTCCTATCGTAGTAGTTTTACCTGAACCATTAACCCCACAAACTAGGATTACATTAAGCTTTTTATCGTACAATTCAAAAGGCTTGCTAGTTTTTATCAATAATTGTCCGATAATATTGGCAAGTTGTTCTTTGATTACCAAACTACTCACTTCTTTGTCAAATTTGATAGATCTTAGTTTACTGACAAGCTCTATCGCAACAGATGGAGTTATATCTGAAGATATTAACAACTCTTCTAGCTCATTTAAAGTTTGCTCATCTAGCTTTTGTTTATAAAATATTTGATCAATGCCCGAAGATATTTTATCCGAGCTATTGATTAATGCCTGTTTTAATTTAGTAAATATAGAAGTCATTTTATAGCCGCCCTTTTAAGCCTATCATTAATTGCAACGCCGATACCAATTTCTGGGATGGAGGCAACGGCAATTGCTAATCCATTTAATTCCGCATAATTGTCCAATATTCTAAGGTTGGCAAATAAGTTGCTAGCAGCAATAATTAAGTCTCCGGTTAAACTTAAATTAAGCGAGAAATTACCCTCAAGCTTACTATTAGCAAAATTAAGCCCTACCTCATTAGGCTCTAAACTCTCTGCATTCAATCTTACTTTAACTCTTGGAGAGTAGTGTTTATTCATCATACCTGGAGCTTTAATTTGTACCAAGCTAGGTGTTTTATCTAATTTCTTACCTAGAACTTCCTCTATTGCTTCCTTCGTTATAAAGCCATCTCGCAAAATAGTTAAATTATTAGTAGTAGTGTCCACTATGGTGGACTCTATACCATACTGACACTTACAATCATTCAAATTATCGCCTAAAATAAAAACATCTTTCTCATCTAAAAAATGTTCTTTTACATGTTCTAAAGCCGTGCTACTAATATAACCTGATGGGTTAGCACTAGGTGCTGCTATAGCCGTACCAGATTTTCTTATTAGCTCCAAAGCAATATTATGTGATGGTATACGGAGTGCAACCGTTGTTAGTCCAGCTAATACTGACCTTGTTATATTTGCACCGCTTTTTAATGGTACAACAATAGATAAAGGTCCTGGCCAAAAGATATTACTTAACTTAAGAGCATCTGCATTAAATTCCCCTATAGTTTTAGCTTGCCTCATAGTTGCCACGTGTACAATCAGAGGATTTATACTTGGACGCTTTTTTATCTTAAAAATCTTTTGACAAGCTTGTTCGTTACTAGCATCTGCCCCAAGTCCATATACTGTTTCTGTTGGAAAAGCTACTACATTACCAAGTTGTATGAATTTGGCAGCCTGCTTTAATGTATAGCTCACCTTACGCATACCCCCATGACAATTTAAAAATTATCAAAGAAATCCAAAACGTCATTGCGAGGAGGCGTGAAGCCGACGAAGCAATCCATTCCTGATCACTTTTTTGGATTGCTTCGTCGCCACTGAAGTGACTCCTCGCAATGACGGTTGAACCGAAAAACGACTCCTTACAATGATGTTTAGGACACCAACCTAATTCATTTGTACTAATCATAAAGCACTAAATTTTGCTAATTTATCAAATAATTGTGTAACCATTCTGAGCAACAATAAACGATTATTGGCAATGTTATGATCTTGATCTTTGACCATAACATTATCAAAGAACTCATTGACAGGGTTTAATATTTCTAGTAATAGACTAAGAGTCTTAGTAAAATCTTTTTCTACAATATAACTATCAATTTGCTTAGAAATAACTCCTAATGATAAAAATAATTCTTGTTCATATTTGGAAATAAAAGCATCTTGGTTAACCTCTCCTTCTATATTACTACCTTCTAGTATATTGTTTGCTCTTTTGTAAATAGTTAATAAATTCTCACCATCAGCCTTAGTCAGAAACTCCTGTAAGGAGGCAAGCTTTATTTCACTAACAACTAGGTCTTCTTCAATATCAAAATCAAGCACAGCATTAATTAACGATAGATCATAGTGATTTTTAAAATAATATTTGGCTCTTTCTTCTAAAAAATCTAGAATTATCTGCCTAGTTTTATTTAGCCCACTATCATCCCCTCCTCCCTTTACGTCTTCAAACATAGTTTGATATAAGTGAACTACATAAGCAACTAATTGCTTAATATTTATACTCAGTCTATTACCTAAAATTATCCTAATAATACCTAGTGCTTGCCGCCTGAGTGAGTAGGGGTCTCTTGAACCACTTGGCTCTTCTCCTATTAATATCAAACCTACTAAACTATCCAATTTATCAGCAATAGCCAATATTGCCGCATCTCCTACTGGTAAACTATCCGATGGGCCTTGGGGTTTATAATGATCCCTGATTGCTGATGCGATTTCTTCCCCTAGCCGATCTTCTTTAGCATAATAATATCCCATAATTCCTTGCAACTCAGGAAATTCTCCAACCATTTCGCTAGTGAGATCACTTTTACAAAGTCTAGCTGCTAGTTGCAAATCCTTATTTCCTAGTATACTCTTCTGCTTTGAAGAATTGGTTTCGCAAAACTGCGGGGTATTCGCGTACTCACGTACTTCATGTACGCTCCGTTCGCTCACCCCTTGTTTTACGTTCCAATTCTCCAAATCATTTGAGTATATGATATAATTACAAATATCAGCAATCCTTTCAGTTTTTTGTTTTACACTACCAAGCTTGGCATGAAATGTTATCCTTTCAAGTTTTGGCAATTTTGATTGTAAACTATTAGATAAATCCTGCTGATAAAAATACAAGGCATCAGAGAGTCTAGCAGATAATACTTTCTCGTTGCCACTTACTATGATATTTTGATCATCAGGCATATTACTGACGAAAAGAAAATAAGGGGCAAAATTACCAGTCTCATCAAAAGTACTAAAATATTTTTGATGGTTACGCATTGAGCTAACCAGCACCTCACTAGGTAACTTCAAAAAGTGAGATGGTATTTTACCCACCATAACAACGGGCAATTCTACTAATCCTGTTACTTCTTCTAATAATTTCTTATCCTCTTTTATCACTAAATTAAGTGACTTTGCTATTATTAATAATTGGCTTTTAATTATCTCCTTGCGATCATCTTGATTAATAATGACATTACTCTTCCGCAGCTTAATCTGGTACTCAGAAAAACTGTCTATAGTAATCGATTCAGGACTGATAAATCTATGACCAAAGGTAATATTATTAGCCATCAAATGGCCATATTTAATTGCTAATATTTCTCCATCAAATATACATAAAATATTCCTAAGAGGTCTAATCCAACTTATATCATAATTCCCCCAATACATAGATTTTGACCAAATATACTTACTAATTGCTTTAGGAATCATATCTTCCAATAGCACTCGTATATCGGTTTCTTTAGTATTTTTTACTATTATATAATATGATTGCCCTTGCACTAATAGTGTAGACAAATTTTTTTGCTCAATATTATTTGAGCGACAAAATCCTTCTATAACCTGCGATGTACTCGAAACTTTTGGTCCTCTTATGGTAATTTCTTTTGGCGGTATAGATTTCGGTAAATTGGTAATATACACGGCAATTCGCCTAGGTCCAATAAATACCTGAACATCACCTGTTATCCTACTATCTTGCAAGATTGTAGTAAATATGGTTTTATAGCTTTCCGCTGCATTTTTCTGCATTAAAGCTGGTATTTCTTCACTAAACAGTTCTAACAATAACTCACTCATATTAACTCTTCTTCTCTTCTAATTACACGAATTAGGGATAAGAATTAACTAATTCTTATCCCTAATTGAGGTTAATTCTAACCACTTATTACAGCATAGCTTCGCCAAATTTCGTACCCTGAGTATGTAAGATGCTCTCTCTGTTACGCTAATTACCCCCCGAGCATTTAACAGGTTAAAAAGATGGCTAGCTTGAATACAATAATCATAAGCTGGCAACGGCAAATCTGCAGCAATTAAATCATTACATTGTTTTTCACTATCAATAAAATGTTGAGATAATATTGCTATGTCAGCCAATTCTAAATTAAACTTTGAAAATTGTTTTTCAGCTTCAAAATCTACTTCACCATATGTTAAAGCCTTCTCTCCAGTTTGACCATTCCAGTCAAGATTTTTGACCTCATCGACCCCTTGTATATAGAGTGCTAGACGTTCTAAACCATAGGTAATTTCACCAGCAACCGGGCGACACTCGATACCACCAATTTGTTGCATATAAGTAAATTGCGATACTTCCATACCATCACACCATACTTCCCAACCAAGTCCAGTCGCCCCAAGAGTAGGAGATTCCCAATCATCTTTAACAAACCTAATATCATGTTTTTTCAAATCTATACCAAGACATTCAAGGCTCTTTAAATATAGCTCTTGTATATCATCAGGAGATGGTTTTAGTATAACTTGCAATTGATAATAATGCTGCATTCTATTGGGATGCTGAGCGTATCTACTATCATTAGGTCGCCTAGATGGCTGAACATAAGCTACAAACCAAGGCTTTTTGCCAAGACTTCGTAGTACAGTGGCAGGATGAAAAGTACCAGCTCCAACATGCGAATCATATGGTTGTAAAATCGCACAACCATATGATGCCCAATAATTCTGCAAGGTTAATATAATTTGCTGAAATGATAATTTTTGCATATTTATAAATTTGCTTGTTTATTTTTTAGACGAACACTCCCTATTTTACAATTAGAGAACTTCCTGCACCGAAGCTGTTTAAGTTAACAAAACTTGTACACTTGGTAAAAATGGTTAAATCTTACTCCATGTTCCTACTGGACTCTGTTTATAACAGTCAATCACCGGTGTCGCAATAGTTAGTTCATTTATTGCTTTAACTATTAGACTTAAATTATCCAAACCATCATATATTATAATTATTCTTTGAAAATGTGCAACATACTGTTTGTTATTAAGAATTTCTTCAATATCAAATGGGGCAATGATTATTAAAATGCTAGCTTGGTTAGGATTTTCTAACTGATGAGTAATATAAACTGGTTGTTTTTCTGGTAATGGATCAAGTTTACTGCCATGCGGAATAAATTGTTTCCTAGAATATGTCCATATCATCTTGTTTAGTGATTCTTGTACCTCAAGATCTGGAGTTAAAACTACAATCCTTAAATTACTATGATAAGATTTTTCTACTAAAAGGCAGGTTGTCTTATGAAGTAATCCTTCAGCAGTATGGTAAAGACTAAATTGTTGCATGATAATTCTCTTAAATTTAAAACTTATACTCGATAATCAAGTTTTTTAGAATTATTAAAAAATACGTCTATTAGCGAGAAGCCGCGAAAAAGCGGCGACGCGGCAATCCAGTATACGCGAAGCGTTACTCTAAAAAAACAGCTTCGTTGTTTACCTGGATCGCCACGGCATCTAAAGAGCCTTGCTATGACGGTTAAGGAAAAACTTGATTATCGAGTAATAGACGTATATGTCATTGCGAACGATGTTACATCGAATTTAGGCTATTAGTAGCCCTCTATCTCTACCTTCCAAATCCTTATAAACTTGCTTAACCGTATAACCATAACTAACAAAAATTTCTGTAACAGCTGCCAATTGATTAAAACCAATCTCTAAAAATAATTTACCATTTTGTTTTAAAAATCCCTTGGCTTCTTTAGCGATTATGTAATATGAGGCCAATCCATTATCTTCGGCAAATAAGGCTAAGTGGGGTTCATATTGCAGGGTCTCAGGAGACATATAAATAGTATCATCAAAAGAAATATATGGTGGATTACTTACGATAATATCAAATTTTTGCTTTTCCAAATTTTCAAACCAGTTACTATTAATTATTTTAAATCTATCAGAAACTTTATGTTTTATAGCATTTTGACGAGCTATAGCAATTGCTTCGTTACTTATATCAGTTGCAATTACATTGCTATTTGGCATTTCTAGTAACAAGCTCAAAGCTATACAACCACTACCTGTGCCAAGTTCCAATATTGCTAGCTCTGCATTTGTTTTTATATCGCTTAAAATTGCATCTACAAGTACCTCAGTATCTTGCCTAGGAATAAGCACTTTATTATCTATGATAAATTGGTAACCATAAAACTCTTTATACCCTATAATGTAGGCTATTGGTTCTAATAATATACGTCTATTAACTAAATTTTTAAAAATAATTTGTTCTGACTCGGTCAACCCTTCTTCTGATCTTGCTAATAAATATTCAATAGATTTACCAGTTATATGCTGCATCAATATGCGTGATTCTAGGTTTGCTGATTTAATACCTACTGTTTGTAATTTGCTAGTAGCATAAATTAATAATTCTTTTATATTCATATACAATTCGACTTTCAAGTTTTAACTAGCACTAAGTATCATTGCAAAATTTTTTCTAATTTTCTCTCATCAAATACAATAAGAGCTTTAGCGTATGCAATAT
This sequence comes from Candidatus Tisiphia endosymbiont of Myopa tessellatipennis, assembly GCF_964031105.1. Classification (NCBI taxonomy): domain Bacteria; kingdom Pseudomonadati; phylum Pseudomonadota; class Alphaproteobacteria; order Rickettsiales; family Rickettsiaceae; genus Candidatus Tisiphia; species Candidatus Tisiphia endosymbiont of Myopa tessellatipennis. Next base: position 1,264,395 of record NZ_OZ035005.1, read on the forward strand.
TACTCAATATAATTACCAATAATAAGAGTAGTCTTATTTTCATGACAACCTCTCTATTTTATTGAAGATAATGTAAAATATTGATACCACTCCTAGTACATAACAATAATAGACATATGGTACCACAGTTAATGGAGATACTTGGGTATAGCACTTGCAAGCAATATTTGTGCTCCATATGGTATGAGCCCTTGAAAAACACAAGAAAAAACATCAAGCCAAGCAGCAGTATAATGTGCTGGTATCTTGTGTTTATTCCAACAAATACTATGCTGATGAATAATGAAACAAAGACATTAATTCCACTAATGGCAAGAATAACCCATGTATGGACCTACCCATGTATGGACCTACCCAACAATGCAAGAAAAAAATAATATATAACAGCAAAAAAATCGAATGCAGTCATGTATCCGGCTTATAGACAATAAATCAAGCAATTTACCCTATAGCCCTGATGGAATTCGCTGGCTTACAAACTTATACTTATCATATATTCGACTTCTAAAGAGCCATCGCTAAATTCAGTTTTTTCGTAAGCTAAGGTTCGTCTTATTTACCATCAATATTATCATTCTTCGCATATTCCGGATTGGAATTTGTTAAACTTTTATTACCTATAATGTCATTTCATCAATTATTTGGAGCAGTTTTTTTAACTACAAACTTTACTCTCGGTATAATCATTACCTGAACTGAGTAATGCAAATACCACCCTTGCTAGCTTATTAGCTACCGCGACAACTGTTTTATTATGACTGTTTCTCTCAGATAAATTAAACATCCACTCAGTAAACTTGCTATAATCTTTTTTAGATTTTTGTTCTTCCGTGGTAAATCTTATCTTGCTATTCAGAACGTCTCTTGCTCCTTGAATTAACAAAGTACGTAAATAAATATCACCTCTTTTACTAATACCAAGCAACTTATCTTTACCACCACTAGAATGTTGCCTTGGCACTAATCCCAGCCATGCTGATAATTGCCTACCATTTTCAAAACAACTAGCATTCCCTATTGAGGCTATTAAGGCTGTGGCAGTTATTAAACCTATACCTGGTATCGTCATTAGTTGTTGGTGATTACTATACTGGCTAGCTATGATTTTTAATCGTTGTTCTAGCTCTTTTATTTTTTTATCATTTTCTACAAATTCTTCTTTTAACTCACTAAACGTTTGATAGCTTAGCTGGCTTAAAGCCCCTGCATCTAAAATCTCAGTTAATTTTGTCATAATCTTATTGATTCCTTGCGGAATAACAAAACCAAATTCATGTAATAATCCCCTGATCTCATTAGCAAGAGCAGTACGGTTTTTTACCAATCGTTGCCTTACTCTATGAATAAATAAAATTTCTTGTTGCTCTACAGTTTTGATAGGTACAAACCTCATATTAGGTCTTGCTACTGCCTCACATATTGCTTCTGCATCAGCTTGATCATTTTTATTAGTTTTAACATAAGGTTTAACAAACTGCGGGGCCATTAATTTTACTTTATGACCTAATTTTGTTAATTCTCTTGCCCAATAGCTAGCTCCACCGCAAGCTTCCATGCCTACTAGACATTTTGGTACGTTAGCCATAAAAGTTAAAATCTGCTCTCTCGTTAATTTTTTCTTCAATACTGTCTTGCCATTTTTATCTACACCGTGAATTTGAAAAATTCTTTTTGCAATATCTATACCAATTGTGGTAACTTCCATATGGATCTCCTTATTATTGTTTAGGATTCATTTCCTATCCTAGAAGATTAGCATACGCTTCTCATTCTGTATATAGGGTAGATCCATACCATTATATATGGTGTTATAAGAATAACATCATAATTTTTTACATGAGCAATTGCTTGAACATTAGAGTTTAATGCTAGTAAGGATATAGTAATAATTGAAGCAATTAAAGCTACTTTTGCATTAAGCTTCAATTTTTGCTTCATATTAGCCTCCTGCGACATTACAGAAGCAATAGTTGTATCTGATATAATAGATAAATTGTCTCCAAACATTGCCCCTCCCACCACTGTTGCTACACACAATGGTGCTGATAGTTCCATTTGTTGGCTTAAAGCAAAACCTATTGGGGCAATTGTTGCAATAGCTCCCATAGAAGTACCGATACTTGTCGAGACAAATGCTGTAACTACAAATAGTCCTATAAGTAAAAACCGCGAAGGAATTAAAGATATAGCAAAATTCACAGTAGCATCCACGCTGCCAATTTGCTTTGTAAGTTCACTGAAAGCTCTAGCAAGCAGGAATATAATGCACATTGTTATTATATCCCTGTGACGCACTCCATCTAAAAAGTCCTGCATCTTTTTTTGAAGGCTTCCTTTGTGTAATAGCCAAGCAAGTGCAATTGCAGGTATTATAGCCGTTATAGGTGAAAATTGATAAAAGGCATTTGGAATGCCCAATAAAGTAAAATAAACTCCACTACCAACAAATAGTAAAATGAATGATAAAATAGGTATAAAATGAATAAGATATGACATACTTTTCCTCTAAGATCAGATTGAAATTAACAATAAATGATAATGAATGTAATTAGATGCTAAGAAGCACAACGTAATCTGCCTGATAAATAGGCAGCAATAATGGATTAGCCCTGCATGGGCATTCGAGGAAAAAGAGAAATAATATGTCTAAAACAGATTAACACGTACATAAGTATTAGTTTATATTAAATAGACTTCTTGCATAATTCTAGTTCTGCTGCTATTGGTACGTTAATCTTAGGATTAAATCCTAACGTACATTTTAGTCTTCTGCAAAACATCTAGTATAAGTGAATTATGCAAAAAGTCTAATTTATGTTAATACTATCACAGTAGTTACTAATATGCAAATGTATATTTTCAATAATGTCAATAAATGGTATCCCCCTAAAGGTATCATCCTATTTACCCCAATTTGGGATAAGAATTAACTAATTCTTATCCCAAATTGGGGTTACTCGCACGCCTAGGCAACTCTTGAAATTCATCGGGTATAATTATCTCCATAATATCCTGCGACAAAGGTGATTGAAATTCCAATAATTTACCACTCACTGGGTGGGAAAAACTTATATACCAAGAATGTAATGCTTGCCTCTTGAAATTTACTAGTTTTTGTGGTACTATGCTATAATTATGGCTAACTTTCCTGCTATTCTTACCATAAGTTTGGTCTCCTACCACAGAATGTTTTAAATGACTCAGCTGCACTCTGATTTGATGAGTTCGACCAGTAGTAAGTTTACATTCTAACATACTGATTAGACCATTAAAAAATATTTCTTCTGTTTTATAATGAGTAATTGCCTCTTTACCACCAAATTTCAAAACAGTCATTTTTTGCCGTAAGATACGGCTTCTTCCGATATTATTTCTTATAACTCCTTCTTGTGGATTGATAATACCCCAAACTAATGCTTTATATTTGCGTATAAGATTACGACTTTCTATCTGACTGGCAAGATGTTGATGGGCAAAATTATTTTTGGCAACAACCATCAGACCTGATGTATCTTTATCTAAACGATGAACTATACCAGGTCTTTCTAACCCTCCTATGCTAGATAAAGATTTTGCATGGTGTAACAAAGCATTTAGCAAAGTATCATGATGGTTTCCACTACCAGGATGTACTGTCATACCAGCTGCTTTATTGATCACCATTAAATCTTCATCTTCATAGAAAATATCAAGCTTAATATCAGCTTCCTGCATTGTTAAAGGCTCAGTATCTTTAAAAACTACTAAAATAAGATCATTCTCCTTGACCTTAAAGTCGGAATCAGAAATAATCAAACCATTAACTTGTACTTGCAAGCCATTTATGAGCTTCTGAATTTGGCTTCTAGATGTTTTACTGATAAGACCTACCAAAGCCTTATCAAGTCTAAACCCATCTAAATTTTTTGGTACGTTATATTCTTCCATCTACTACAAAATATTTTTTAAATGAATAAAATGAGGCATTTTACAAAAAAAATCAACCAACTAAAATGGTTGCAAGCAATTGGTATAGATTATTATTTTTCACAATCAACTATTAATCAGCAAGAAATACCCTGCACTCCTAGTCATTCCCGCAATTCTTCATGTCATATATGGATTGCTTCGTCGGCTACGCCTCCTCGCAATGACGACAGTACTTTTATCCACACGTCATTGCGAGAAGGCACTTTAGTGGCGACGAAGCAATCCATTTCTAATCATTCCCGCACAGGCGGGAATCCATATCCTGCACAGAAACAGGATGACAGTATTTCCTTGTCTAGAACTTTGGCTGACTCAGCTAACAGCCTAGAAGAACTAAAAAAACTACTAATGAATTTTAACGGTTGTGGTTTAAAGAAATTAGCCAATAAAACCGTATTTGCTGATGGGAATCCACAAAGTTCTATAATGTTTATTGGGGAAGCACCGGGTAGTAACGAAGATGCACAAGGGATACCATTTTGCGGGGAAAGTGGTAAGTTACTCGATAATGTATTAGCCTCTATCAATATTTCAAGAGAACATAACGCTTATATTACTAACACTGTATTTTGGCGACCACCAGCTAACCGCCAACCGACGCAAGAAGAAATAGATATTTGTAGACCTTTTGTTGAGAAACATATTGCTTTAATAAACCCAAAACTAATTGTTTTAGTGGGAAATGTTGCAGCAACTAGCTTACTTGGCAAAAATGCTGGTATAAGTAAAATCAGACAAGAATATTATTTATACACAAATCAGTATCTTAGCAAACCAATTCAAACCACTTCTATCTTCCATCCTGCCTATTTGCTTAGACAACCAATGCAGAAAAAAACCACTTGGTATGATTTACTAAAAATCCATGAATATATCAATACAAATATCGGGATATAGAGCTAACTAGACTAGCATTACTCTCAATTCACAAACGTCTATTAGCGAGGAGACCATAGCACAACTGTTGAAAGTTAAAATCGTCATCGCGAGGCGTCGACAGACGCCGTGGCGATCTCATGAGGCAAGCTCTCCTTCACAAGATTGCCACGAAGCCGCTATAAGCGGCTTCTCGCAATGACGGTTTAGGGCTTGCAAAGCTCATCACAATGACGGTTTAAGCCTTACAACAGCACTTCGCTAATAGACGATTTTTTAACTTTCAACAGTTGTGCTAAACACCCCTAGTTGCTTGTTTCACTCCTTTTCCTACAATGCTATCTTTTATTGCTACACCTAGATTAACAACACTTTTGGCAAGTTCTCCAGTAGCTATCGCATTGTTTAAAGTACCTTTAGCTATAGTACCAACCGCATGACATGCAGATTTTATCACATTCCCTACTGCATTTAAAATTGGATTGTTTCTAACTGCATTAGTTGACCCTTCAAATATTTTTTCAACTTTCTTTAATTGCTCTTTGGCGAAATCTTTTAAGCGACCGGTAAGAGTTAATGAATCATTCAAGCTGTCTAGGGGTTTTTTATGATCTACACTATCAGCAAATGTCCTCAGTTTCTCAAATGAACTCATAAATTTCTCAAAAACCTCTCCAGCTTTTTCAAATTCTAATTTCTCTACCCCAGAAAGAGCCTTACTAGTAGTACCAGCAAAAAGCCCACGGGCTTTTTCAAGATTCTTTTGTACATCCTCTAGTTGTTGCAAAGCTAGAAAAGTGTTAGGCATTTCTCCTATATGACTCTTTAAATCTTCTTCAGGCAAACGTTCTTGGACTGCTTCTGCTTTTTGAGCTATAGCTTCCTTATAAGACGGTAGAGAACCCACTTTTGGATTATTATCGTCATCTTTACTCATAATATCCTCTATTTTAATTATATACTGCTCGTAAATGAAGAGTTGATAGACGATAGAATCAAAATCATGATAGTAGCAGGAGTCAAAAGGTCGAGGTGCGAGGCGTACATATTAGTACGTGGCTACCTACGATACCTGAAGACAACAACGCAATTCTTGATTTTCATCGAGTATACTATTCACCTAGAAGCTATCATAAAAATAACTATATCGCAACCACTAAAAATCTAAATCAGCATAACAGGTGGGTGGAGTAAAACCTGGTATTTGGTCGTGTAATAGGAAGCGGAAGCTAGGTCTAGATTTTATGATTGCATACCAATGACGAATAGACAGCCATTTGTCCCAATTAATTTCGCCAAAATAATCTAGAACTGATATATGACAGGCAGCAGCTATATCTGCACAACTTAAAGAATTTGATGCAATAAAGCTACGCTTTTCAAATAAATTTGACATATAGCTTAAATGATGTGATAGATTATTTTTTGCTGCCCTAAGAAAATCGGTTCTAGGACCACCTAATTGGCAGAAGGACCTTACTATTTTTTCATCGATAATAATTTTTGTTACTTCGCGGTAAAATTTTTCATTAAACCAACTGAGCAACCTACGAATTTCACATCTAATATCAATATCTTCATCGATAAAATTAAAATTTGGATATTTTTCATGTAAATACTCAGTGATGGGATAAATTCCTGCTATAATTAGAGTGGACGCCTCTTGTAAGACAGGTGTCGCCCCCGCCTGATTTAAAGACAAAAATTCCTTATCCCGAAGCCAATAATCCTCCTTAACCATAGTAAACTGCACATCTAGCTCTTTTAAATACACCCGAACTTGACGTGATAACGGACAAATAGGATAATGGTATAATTTTCTCATATCCCTTATTTAAACATTAAATCTAAAATGCACTACATCTCCATCCTGCATTTTATACTCCTTGCCCTCTAAACGCATTTTACCCATTTCTTTAGCTTTCACTTCACCATTAAAATTTATATAATCCTCATAACTAATAACCTCAGCCCGGATAAAACCTTTCTCAAAATCAGTATGAATAATACCGGCTGCTTGAGGGGCTAGCGTACCATTACGAAAAGTCCAGCCATGTGTTTCTTTTGGACCTACAGTAAAAAAGCTTCTTAGGTCTAATAAGTTATACATTTCTTTGATAATTTTACTTAGACCCGTTTCCACAAGACCCATACTATTTAAGAATTCAGATTTCTCTTCGTCATTTTCTAAAATTGCAATATCCGCTTCAATTTTTGATGAAATAATAACATGTTTTGCACCTTCTTCCCAAGCTTTTTTGGCTACAAGTTCCGTAAATTTATTACCAGTAACCGCATCTTCTTCCAGTACATTGCAAGCATACAAAACCGGCTTAGAAGTTAATAATTGTAATTGATCTAAAGCCTCTTTACTATAAGTTCCAATCATGCTACGCACCGGTTTACCTACCGCTAGAGTTGCTTGAATTTCTTTTAATAACTCTATTTGGTCTTTTAAAGTTTTATCACCTGTTTTTAAACGTTTCTCAACATTTATTAAGCGTTTCTCCACCGACTCAATATCTGCTAAAATTAATTCTGTCTCTATTATTTCAGCATCATATATTGGATCAATTTTATTATGTACGTGAGTAACATCTATATCCTCAAAACAACGTAGTACGTGCAAAATAGCATCAACTTCTCGTATGTGAGATAAGAATTTATTACCCAGCCCCTCCCCTTTACTAGCACCTTTTACCAAACCTGCAATATCGACAACTTCTATGTAAGTAGGAATAATTTTACTAGAACCAGCAATAATGGATAGCTCATTTAGCCTAACATCTGGTACTAATACTATAGCAGAATTTGGTTCTATAGTACAAAAAGGATAATTAGCCGCTTCTGCTGCAATACTTGAAGTTAAGGCATTAAATAGGGTTGATTTTCCTACATTTGGCAAGCCAACAATACCACATTTTAATGTCATAAATCTTTCTTTAAAAAATACAATTCTGAATCTTTATCATAGCCACTTCTTACAAACTCTAATTTAAACCCTAATTTCTCATAAAATGGTCTAGCTTGCCAATCGGTAGTACATAAACTCATAAATCTACAATTACGCTCTCGTGCTAGATTTTCTGCCTTGGACATTAGTAAAGTACCGTAATTCTGACCTCGAAAATCTCCAGAAACCCATAACGTATCAACGTATAAACAACCATAAATAAGTACACCTTTTATACCAGCAACAAAGTTTTTATCATTATCAAAACACGAGAAGGAAAATGATTGGACAGCATCAAGACCCTTCTTGTTTTTGGCAAGTTCATCTAATCCATCCTGCATTATCTTCGAATATTGTGCATCCATGTCATCTGCATAAACACAAGTTAATTGTTGTTTCATATTTAAACGATGCTCCTTTTAAACTCTTCCATTTCACCTGAAAGCAATAAACGGAAATTATTAATTATTACCTCAATGGAATTAACAATAATTTTATATTCCTCTTTAGAAAAAGAAGCTAAAACGTAATCCGACACATCATCATACGCCGCTGGTCTTCCTACCCCTATTCTTATACGATGATAATCATTTCCTATACACTGATCCAATGATTTTAAACCATTATGCCCACCACTACCACCAGCCAATTTATATTTTATTCTACCAGTTTCTAAATCTATATCATCATGCACTACAAAAATATTTTGTAATTTGACATTATAGTAAGAACATATTGCTTGTACTGCTTTTCCAGACAGATTCATATAAGTCAGAGGCTTTGCTAATAGTAATTTATGTCCGCCTATTATCCCTTGTGCAAGTTCTGCATGAAATTTAGCTTTGGTATTCCAAGAAAATTTATAGTATTCTGATAAACGTTCCACAGCTGTAAAGCCAACATTATGGCGAGTATTTTGGTACTCTTTGCCTATATTGCCCAAACCTACAACAACTATATACCCTTTGTCTTCAGATTTAAGCATATTATAATATCATTAGAGAGCGATTTGCACTTATATTTAATCTCATGTAAGACATCGGTTTAATAGCCTAGAGTATCCCTGTACCGATGTCATCCATGCGAAGGCACATAGGCGTCATATATGGACGAAGTCCATGCCATCAACTTAAGAGCGTAGTGATTGAAAATGTATAAATAAATTAAACTCAATGTCATTGCGAGGAGCTGTGCAAAGCACAGCGACGCGGCAATCTAGGATACGCGAAGCGTTACTCTAAAAAAACAGCTTCGCTGTTTACCTAGATCGCCACGGCATCTACAGAGCCTTGCTATGACGGTTTAGGGCTTACAAAGCTCATCGCAATGACGATTTTTTAACTTTCAACAGTTGTGGGTGACAAGACATAGTACCCTTGTAGCTTCAAAAACAACTACTTTGTCGGCTTCACTTCCTCAGTTACAGCTTCTTCATCTTCTGACTTACTACCCTTACGACCAATTATAGTAGCCATAATAAAATCATTTTTACTAGCTAGCTGGACTCCTTCAGGGAGTTTAATGCTTTTTGCTTTTAAAGACTGACCGATATGCATGTTGGTAACATCAATATTAATATTTTTAGGTATATTATTGACATCACATAAAAGAGTTATAGTTCTTTTTATTATATTAAAGAATCCTCCTCTTTTAACTCCCAAAGCTCTTTCTTTACCCTCATAGACTACCGGTACTTCCATTCTTTGGGTCTTTTCCTCTAAATGTACAAAGTCAACATGCCTTACTATGTCAGTAATAGGATGCAATTCTACAGCCTTTGGTAACACTTTATGCGTTTTACTACCCACTTTAATTTGAATAACTGTAGAGATAAAACCAAGTTTTCTATAATGCTTAGTTATCTCTTTTTCTTCGATAGAAACGGCTAGCACTTCTTTACCTGCTCCATAAACCATGGCTGGAACCATACCTTTCCTACGTAGTTCTCTTGCGACTCCCGTACCAAATTTCTCTCGCATTTCTGCTGCAAGTTCTAATAGTTCACTCATCTTTCTCTCCTAAGAGCTTTTAAAACATAGATGATAGTATTAAATGCTAAAAAATTCAAGTATTAATTTGACAAGCTGCTTTAAAGCTGCTTACATAATGCCACAGGGTAATTTCAAAGTTGTAATCAATGCAAAAAAGATGTCATTCCTGCCCGCGTAGGCGGAAATCCATAATCATTTAATAGCCTTTCAGGCTATTTTGTAGATTCCGCTAGCTACGCGGGAATGACATCTTTTTTGCTTACCCTAGATTTAGTAGAGTTAATAAGGAGGTATTTACATGTCGAAAGATAAAGATCAACAAATAGAAAGCGTGTTATCACAGGAAAAAGGTAAATTACTGGATACAATAAATTCTGTAGAGAATCTTTTAAAGGCTAATAAACAACTAGACGATAGTAGACATCTACAACAGAAAGTAGAAGATTTAAAGAAAGAATACCCTTCTTTACCTTGGTTTGAAAGGTTTGTACATACTGTTGCACAAGTAAAATATCTGTTTATAAAAAATGATGAGGAAATTGCTGAAGAAAAGAGAAGAACCAATAGAGCTGTACTCAAAGATGTTGACAATACATTAAGAGATGTAGGTAAAAAAAACTTATCTTTACAGAGAATTATAGATACAGAGTTACAAGCAGGATTTGATAAGATCATAACCAAAAAACTATCAGAGGAACAACTAAAACGGGTACAACGATTAACAGAATCCTTAGTAAATTTGGGTATATCTCATGAAAATTTTAGCCAAATTGTATCACAAGTTTATAATACTGATGAAGCGAAGGCACTACATCAAGAAAGAATAAGACTGGTACACGTACAACAAGATCTAGTTAAGTTGGTAAAGGCTAATGATAATATTAAAGAACTTCTTTCAATAAAGCAAGAATTAGCAGAATTGCGGGAAGAATTACCATCAACATGGCTAGACGGTCTTAAAAAAATTACTGCAAAAATCAAGCATATTTTTGTAAATACTCCAAAACAAATTTTAAAAGATAACATAACCCACAATAATGAAATATTAAAAAAGGTTGATCAGGGATTAGAGATCGCTGGTAAAAACATAGAAGATTCAACAGTAGCTAGAAAAAATAGGTTGCAGAAAGAATTAGAAAAGCTTAAAGGAAGAGATCCAATAAACCTTAGGTTAAACAAAGTAGAAGCTTTAAGCAGTGAGCTTGAGTCCACTTTTACAGCTGCAGTTACTGCTTCACAGCCATTGTCTACAAGCCAAGATTTGGCTCAATCTCAAGCCCTGTCATCATCAATGCCTGAACGGATACCTACACGCCAAGCACCACCTCCGCCACTTATGGGTACTACGTCGATGCCAGATCTAGCTATTCATCAAGCAGCGGAAAACACTATAACAAGATCTCTTTCATCTTCATCCCTTCCCCATACATCATTGCAGGATTCACAAAATATTCAGCATAGAGAGGAAACTAAACAGAAAGCACATACAGCTGGTAAAGGTAAAGCACCATCTCCTCCACCGTTGCAAAATCAAGAGGTTCAGCAAGCAACAGAATTTGCTATACCTCCAGCTCCTCCGTTACCGGGTCAAAATACAGCGCTGCGTCAAGCACCACCGTCTCCATCAGTGCAGCATCAAGAGGGGCAGCAAGCAGTGGAAAGAAATATACCAACACCTCCACCGTTACCACCTGTAAGTAATATACCTTCACCTCCTCCGATAGAAGGTTTACATGCCGCTCAGCAAGCAGTAGGAAATGCTATGGCAGCACCACCTCCTCCATTGCCACAAGGTACTCAGCACACAACTGGAAGTGTGCCACCACCGCCTCCTCCTCCACCAGCTCCGCCACCGCCTGTAGAACCTACGGCAGGTCAAGCTCAGAAGGCAGCAGCAGTAGTAACACCGAAAGGAGAAGATAGGGAAGCATTATTGGATGAAATTAGGACGGGGATACAACTTAAAAAGGTAGCATCCACAACAACTCATCCAGTACCTCTACCACCTTCGCTGTCAGGTTATGATCATGACAAAGCAACAGTAGCAACAGCGAAAGGACAAGGGAACGAGAGGGAAAACTTATTGGCTGAACTGGTACTGAAGGCACAGATGAGGGAAAAAAAGCTATCTGAATCAGGAGAAAATAAAGCACTAGAAGAACTAGAGAAAGAACAAAAAACACCCCCTACTCGCTTTCCTAGCCCACTGGGAGCTGATTTTGATAAGACTATAGAAAAGAGATATCAGGCATTTCATGATGATGAAGATGATGAACCTGAACATGCTGATCTTGTGAAACTTATTGAGGAAAAGATTGTTGATGAGAATACCCTTAAAACTCTTATTAACAAGGCTGGCATTAAAAATGATAAGGAGCTAATTGAACTGATTAATGATAACGACATTTGGGATGATGACGATAGGGAGAAAAAACGAGACAAAGTCATCCAGCAGCTAGAGAAGATTAAGTCTAACCCTGTTGCTAACGTTGATGCAACAAAAGGACAATTCCCTCCAAAGTTACAATCAGCAGCAAAAGCTATTGGAGAAAATCTCCCCATAACCCCAAAAGATGGATACAAAACCCTTCCTCCTACTCCATCCCCCAAACTAGTTGGTATCAAAAAAGAGACTGGTTCTAGGGACGTGTAGCGATTTATGCGAATTTGGGATGACATCTAAGCTGCCTCATGTCTTGTATACTACTCATAAGAATTAACTAATTCTTATCCCAAATTCGGTGAAATTATTGCTTTGTCGACCTACGGTTTCCTCGCTAATAGACGTATATGTCTATTAGCGAGCGAACGTACGTGAGCGCGGCAATCCATTTTGCTAAAAACATGATTTTAAAAGATTAAAATCATGTTTTTAGCAAAATGGATTGCCGCGCTCACGTACGTTCGCTTGCAATGACGGTTTAGGGCTAACAACGCTCATCGCAATGACGTTTATTGAACTTTCGACAGTTGTGCATGCTAGGCGTACATGTAGTATAGTTACGCATGCGAATCCATGATATTTTCAAAAAACAATTCTTCAAAGAAGAGTATAATCAAAAATTCTAATATGCGTATACCATCAATATTTAAGAAAATATTACTAATTATTCGCCAAAGTAGTCGTATAATTGTTAAATTAGTAATTATAGATCAACTAGTAAAATGGTATTTTATAAATTATCTAAGAGGTAAAGTTGGTCTAACACTAGAAGTAACCAGCTTTTTAGATATGGTTTATGTTTGGAATTATGGAATTAGTTTTGGGATACTTCGAAATTATTATCAGTATAGTAATATGCTTTTTATAGTTGTTAACTCTGCCCTTATAGCATATTTGTGGTATATCTTATTAAAATGTAAGACTATGCCAAGCTTTGTTGGTTGTAGTTTTTTCATTGGTGGTGCTATTGGTAATTTGATCGACCGTTTTGTTCATGGGGCGGTATTTGATTTTATTTATTTTCACTATAAAGATTTTAGTTTTCCGGTATTTAATCTAGCAGATAGTTTCATTTCATTAGGTGCAATATTCTTATTGCATGATTATTATAAGACCAAGAAAATTGTTGAACAACAACAAGATGTTGAATATAATCACGCTCGATTGCAAGCTGAAGCGGATAGGATTCGTGAACTTGATTTTAAGAAAAATATAAATTTATAAAGAGGATTGATATGTACCCAAATGATTTGAAGCATGGGAACAATAAACAAGGGGTGAACGAACTAGGCATACATGAAGTACGTGAGCACGCGAATTCCCCGATAATATTTACAGAAACCAATTCTTTAAAGCAAAAGAGTATACAAGATGAATTTCAAGAGTTGGCTAGGCGTAGTCAAACCATTGTTCCTACGCGAAATTCCATCGTGCCACAACGCCAACACTTGAAAGGCGAAGGGTATATGCGTATAATTTTTTTGTTATTTACTACCTTAGTAACACTGTCTGCCTGCAATAAAAAAGTAAAAGAAACAATAGGTATAGTGACACCTGGTCCTGATGAGTATAGGGTACAACGCAATAAAACCTTAGAAGTTCCCCCTCACTATGAATTGCCTTCTATCGAAAAAAAAGATACAAAGAGCCACAAAGTTTATTCTCCAAAAAATCTCAATGATGGAGAGCAAGCTTTAATAGAGGACATGGAAAAATAATACTATTATTTTAATATTATATAATTTTTTTACTTAGTGGACAAAAATTTTGGTATATACTCGATTAAAATTAACAATTGCCGGGGTCTAAAACAAGGTGGGTGATAATAATAAAAGTGTTGTATTAAATTTTGGTCCACAACATCCAGCTACCCATGGGGTATTAAGATTAATTTTAGAAATGGATGGTGAAGTTATCAATAAAGCAGACCCGCATATTGGATTGCTGCATCGTGGTACTGAAAAATTAATTGAGCATAAAACATACCTACAAGCTATACCATATTTTGATAGGTTAGATTACGTATCGCCAATGTGCCAAGAACACGCTTTTGCTTTAGCAGTTGAAGGATTGCTTGGCTGCAATGTGCCAAGACGAGCGGGGTTTATTCGAGTGATGTTTTCTGAGCTTACTCGTATCCTTAACCACATACTGAATATAACAACACAAGCCCTAGATGTTGGTGTTACTACCCCTCTATTATGGTTATTTGAGGAACGCGAAAAAATTATGGAATTTTATGAGCGTGTCTCCGGCTCTAGAATGCATGCAAATTATTTTAGACTTGGTGGTGTTGCTCAAGACTTACCAAATGGTATACTAGAAGATATAAATATTTTTGTTCAGCAATTCTCAAAAAAATTAGAAGACGTCGAGACTCTGTTAAATGACAATAGAATTTGGAAACAACGCTTAGTAGATATCGGAGTAGTAAGTCAAAAAGAAGCTATGGATTGGGGGTTTTCTGGTCCAATGCTTAGAGGCTCAGGCATCGCATGGGATCTTAGAAAAGCTACCCCGTATGATGTATATGATGAGCTAGATTTTGATATACCAATTGGCAAATCTGGTGATTGTTATGATAGGTATTTGGTTCGTATTGAAGAAATGTACCAATCACTTAAAATTATACAGCAATGTCTTGAAAAAATGCCAAAGGGTGCTATTAAAACTGATGATCCTAGAATTGCACCACCCTCAAGAGAAAAAATGAAAGAATCAATGGAAGCCATGATTAATCATTTTAAACTTTACACTGAAGGATATGATGTGCCAAAAGGCGAAATATATAAATTTGTTGAAGCACCAAAAGGCGAGTTTGGTGTGTATTTATACTCTGATGGAACAAACAGACCTTATAGATGTCGGATTAAAGCCCCTGGGTTTGCCCATCTCCAAGGTCTAGATTTCATGTCAAAAGGACATTTGATGGCAGATGTGGTAACTATTATTGCCAGTCTTGATATTGTTTTTGGAGAAATTGATCGATGAATGATGAACCACTAAATTTCAGTTTTAATGATGAGAACTTAAAAAAAGCCCAAAATATCATTAAGAAATATCCTGAAAACAAACAAAAGAGTGCTATTCTGCCATTACTTGACCTTGCACAACGCCAAATGAATGGTTGGTTACCAAGAGGCTGCATAGAGTATGTAGCAAATTTTCTAAATTTACCTTTCATCCGAGCATATGAAGTTGCAACATTTTATACCATGTTTAATCTAAAGCCAGTAGGACGATATCATATACAAATTTGTGGGACTACTCCTTGTTGGCTAAGGGGTAGCGATAAAATTGTAACTATTTGTAAAAAAAAACTTGGTATTAACTTTGGTGAACTAACAAGTGATAAAAAATTTAGCCTTACAGAAGTTGAATGTTTGGGAGCTTGTGTCAATGCACCAGTTGTACAAATTAATGATGATTTCTTTGAGGACTTAGATGAAAAAAAAATGGCTGATTTAATTGATAGCCTCACCTGACTTCTGCTGGTAATTTATTCGTGCTACCTCTGCTCCTCACATACATTTGAGTACGCTGTGGGTCAAGATTCCGTGGCTTCTTTAAATCCTTGCGCATAAGCAAGTTTGCCAAAGATATCTAGTGTTGTAGATATTAATTTGAAGAATTGTTTTTTGAAAATATCATGGATTCGCATGCGTAATTATACTATAGTATACCTAGCATGCTTACCATTCATTTTCAAATCCAATTCTTCAAATCATTTGAGTATATCAAAAAAAATAATATCGAAAATTGAAATAATGAATTCTTGAACAATATCACTACTGGTTTAAACTTTCACTCTTTAAAGATAATTATTTATTACAATAGAAATTAAATTGTTGACATCTAAACTACTTAGCATAGCATAAGAAATATGATATATAATTAAAGAGGTGTATTTATGCTACGCAATGTGATTCTGAAGGAGCTAATGAAATTGGATGTTTTAGGTACATTACAGCAACTAGTAGAATCAGCCAAATTACATCTTAAACAGGGCGATAAGAATAGCTGTATGACTGAGCTTGATAAACTAGAAGAGTATCTAGAAAATTTTCAAGATATTAGTATTATGCAATCAATGTTTGAAAAACATGCAATAGAACAAGGGCTAGAAAATGATGATATCCTAGAGATTGATAAACATAAACGAGATTTATAGCGGTAGATATATCTATAATAAGTATAATCTCAATTCTTATATCGAATTCAAGGGCAAATATACTCGAAGATTTGAAGAATAGGGACAATAAAAACAGTGGGTGAGCGACCAAGTGTAGATCAACTTACGTGAATACGCAAATTCCTCGCAAGTATTTGCGAAGCCAATTCTTTAAATCATTCGATCCACATAACAACAATGTTAGTATTTTATTTTAATAATTTACTAACATGTCATGCACTTTTGACAGCCAATATCTCTTTAACCTCAGATGGTTAGCAATATCTCTTTTTCCCTTCTAATTTGTTTATAGAACCGTGATATTGTTACAACCAAGACTTATTATTTCAATTTTCTGCATTATTTTTTCTTGCTATTAATTAACCAAATCTTCAGTATTTATAAATACTAATAAATATATTTAAAGTGAATAAATGATAGGATACCAGCAAGAATAAAGAAGCCTAACGAAAGAACAAAAAGAAGCGGTAGGATTGCTTTCAATTGGGACATTCCTAGAATATTTTGATCTGATGCTTTATGTACATATGGCGGTATTGTTGAATGAATTGTTTTTTCAATCTTCTAACTCCTTGACAGCTTCTTTGAATACTGCCTTAGCTTTTTGTTCTACTTACGTTTTAAGACCATTAGGAGCTTTAATATTTGGTTGGATAGGGGATAATATTGGTCGTAAGGTTACCGTAGTCGTAACAACTACTATGATGTCTATTTCTTGTGTTGTAATGGCTACTCTTCCAACGTATGCAGAAATTGGTATTACCGCTTCTATACTGGTTACTATATGCCGTATGGTTCAAGGTATGTCTTCAATGGGTGAAGTAATAGGAGCTGAAATATACGTTACTGAAATAACAAAACCACCAGTACAATATCCTGCTGTATCTATGATCACTATATTTTCTAGTTTAGGAGGGTTTGCTGCCTTAGGAGTTTCATCTCTTGCTATTAAACAAAATTTTAATTGGCGTTATGCTTTTTGGGCTGGAGCAGGAATTGCATTAGTAGGTTCTATTGCTAGAACTAAACTTAGAGAAACACCTGATTTTGCAAATGCAAAAAGTAGAGTAAAAAATATTATTAAAAAAGCTGGGTTTAACCATGACTCAATAGAGTCCAATCCAATTGTACAAGAAAAGGTTAAAATAAAATCTTCCATTTCTTTGTTTTTAATTCAATGTGCATGGCCAGTATGTTTTTATTTTATTTACTTTCATTGTAGCAATATTCTTAAAAGTTCTTTTGGTTATAGTGGTGAACAAATAGTAGATCATAATTTCATTATCTCTATAGTACAAGTTTTGAGCTTTATAATATGGACTTATTTAAGTTGTTATATATATCCATTAATTCTTCTGAAAGTTAAATTAATAATATTTTCTATTATCGTCTTAATATTTCCTTATTTATTAAATAATTTAAATTCTCCATCTGATTTACTTATACTTCAACTAGTAACTATTATGTTTTCACTTTCATACTCTTCTGCTATGCCTATTTTCTATAAACATTTCCCAGTATTTAAGCGTTTTACTTATGCAAGTTTCTTATATGCATTGTCTCGGGCTTTTATATATGTGATAACATCATTCGGACTTGTTTATTTAACAAATTATTTTGGAAATTATGGTATATTAATTGTAATAGTTCCTACAATTTTAGGTTTTGCATTTGGGTTAAATCATTTTGGAAACCTAGAGAAAGAAGTAGGGAATTATCCTCAAAAAGATCTAAATTAAGTAAGTTATTACTGATTAAAGCCGTTAAACATAATCTCTCTAACTCCTCTGTTATTTTATTGACTCCAAGGTATATAGAAAGAGGTATGAAGTGAGGCAAAGTCTCTTCTACTATCTTTTTAATTTTCTCGAGAGACTTAGCACTAATAGTTCTCAAATTATGTAATCTATCAAATAATTTGATATGTAATACATCCTTTTTATATTGAGAGAATAGTAAGTTTACAGTCTCTACTGCACTAATTTTTCTATCTATTTTAATTCTTGTCAAGTCTTGCACTTGACTAGCCACTTGCCTACCAAAAATATAGGCAATCATCTTTTCGGTAAGTGTTGTATCTTCAATGGTGTCGTGTAGTAATGCAGTAACAATCATGTCTGTTCTGAAATATTGTGGAAGCTCTAGGGCTGTGTACTGGGCAACCATATAAGCCACTTCAATCGGATGCGAGTAATACGGTTCACCAGACATTTGACTGCCATGATATTTTTTAGCATAGTAGATGCCTTTTTTGACTTCATACATGTTTATTGGTTGCTTTACTTTTTCATTGAGCGAAATTAATTCATTAAGCAACCTCTCAGCATATGCACAAGACTGGTATCTTGAATTATACCAATAATTATTAACATATTCCATAATAAACCATAATATTTTAGTTCTAAAGTTATTTTAAACTAAAATATTGACTATTTAAAGCATTTAATATTTTTTATTTTTAAAAAGGTGCGTATTTTTTAATCCTGTTGTAAAATTACATATTTATGATATAATGCAACCAATTCTAGATGAAGATTTAGTAGCCTTTCTAGGTACATGGTTCATAGTAGTTGTGATTGGTTTATTCTGATTTGACAGATTCTTTGTTAATTCTAATGCTTTGGACTTTAAATCTTTTTCTTTAGAAGTAGTTTTAGCACTTTTCTCAATAAAACAACTCTGTAGTGACTTGCCGGATGGTAGTTTGATGGCGTGGTTGAACTTAGTTAGTTGCTCATTAAATACTTTTACATCCACTCCCTCAACTGGCAACTGATCACGAGTTTGTTTTACTAATTTTACTAGTGCATCGATTTTAGGTTGCATAGATTTAGCAATTATTGGTTTATTTTCAGGTTTGACCTTATCAGCACAGTCCTGAGGTGTAAGTTGTAATGCTGCACCATACATGAGATCTCTCATATAAGGATCTTTCTCTACACCAACACCTTGTCTAAAACATTTAAACAAGGAGAGAGGAGCTTTTTCACTACCTAAAGTTAATGCAAACCAAAATTCCATAGCAGCCATTTTCCAACTTGCATCTATTTTGCTTTGTGGTGCATCCTGATCTTCCATGTCAGCAGCTAATCCATAATAATACTCTCCCCAACGGTGATGATGTTCAGACGTGAGTTTATTTTGTGATGGTGATTTTGCCATAATACTACCTATTATTTATCTTTAAATATTTTAATTCTGCTATAATATTACCAATCTCTTCCACCTATACCTTTGCTAGGATCTTTAGTCTTTGGGGTATTAAGATTTATAGAATTCATTCTTTGTAATTGAGTGTCCTTATTTTCTTTAGCACTTAATATTCCCATATGTTTCTCTAACTTATAATCAGAAATTATTTGTTTTGTATCTAACTCTTGTTGAGATGCTAGAACGGCTAGGTTTTCTGACGATAATGCACTTCTAGCTTTCGAAGGTAGCAAAGTAATAAAAGTTTGGGGCTGTTTTTCCGTTGGAGTTAACTTTTTAGCCATTTCCTCTGGAGTAACATCGTATATCTTATGAAATACTTCTTCCCAAAATTGTGCTGTATTTTCGTTACATCTATTGTTCTCAGCTAACTCTTTATTAAGACAAATATTGTAAGCATGTTGTTTTATTCCTTGCTTGTATGCTTTGTACTGATCTATTTTCTTATTAACTAAATTACGGTAACCTTCATGATGTTTTTTCTGATTAGCCAACAAGACTCTTTCCGGGTGATCCTCTGATAAATGCTTAACTTGTTCCTCACATTCCTCAATTTTCTTTATTTCATTAGAATGATGTTCTCGTTCTATTTTAGCTAGCTTTTTAGTTAGCCGCATGTGTTTACTACGAGCGTTTTCTTCTTTTATTTGTTCAGTTTTATTTGTTCAGGTGTTTTACTAAATTTCTGCTTTTCTTCCTCAGTAAGTTCTCGACCTGCTTTTATAGCTTCAAAGATTTCGTGTAAACTTTCATTATCTTTCCTTTGCCTATTAAGAGAATCCTCATAAAAAGAATCAAAAGCTTTATAAATGCCTTGAACTTTATACTCTCTATCAATTCTTTCTTGTTCTTTTGCTAATCTTATGCCCTCATTGAAATCCACAACTTGGATTTGCTCAGTTGTTTCATAATCAAGAGTTTTACTTACTGCAGTTGCTATTAATTCCAGTATTCCAATATCTATCCCTAACTGACTAGCCATAAAGCTAAACTACCAGCATCAGCTATAATCAAAGCTAATTGCGTCCTTGAAGTAGCATTACGTACCCTCCCCTCAAGTTTTTCATACTCTTTTTTAATGAAATTCCTCTTAGAAGCATCATTATCTAAATCATTGGTCATTTTATATTTCACCATGTTATGGTTTGGTTAACTACTTATATTATTAAAACTAATACTAAATTATTAGTCAAGCATTCTTAAATTGTAACTATTATTAATTTTCTACTATTGTTTTTATTTATAAGCACTATGAATAGCAGCAACACCTAAAGTAAGATTCTTATAACTAACATCAGTAAAGCCGACATCCTTTAGCATAATTGCAAAACTCTCCTGATCTGGGAATACATTAATACTTTCCACCAAATATTGATAAGCTGATTCATTGTTTGCTATAATTTTACCAATCTTAGGAATAATATTAAACGAATAAAACTGGTATAATTGCTTCAGACAATCGTATTCTACTTTAGAAAATTCTAAACATAAAAATTTACCCCCAGGCTTTAGTACTCGATATGCTTCTTTTAGGGCATTGTCAATTTTTGCCACATTCCTAATACCAAATGCTATAGTATAATAATCGAAACTATTATCAGGAAAAGGTAAGTGTTCTGCATCAGCAACGACATACTCTAATCCCTGTAATATATTACTATCAATAGCTTTGTGACGTGCTACCTCCAGCATATCATGATTTATATCACACATCGTCAGCTGCACTAATATATTTTTTACCGATGCTCGCTTTATTATTTTAAAAGCTATGTCACCTGTACCACTTGCCACATCCAATATATTTGATTTTAAATTGGGGATTTGCCTAACAAATTCATCTTTCCACAAACGATGTACTCCCAAACTCATTAAGTCATTCATTACATCATATTTATTAGCAACACTAGAAAAGATATCTTTAACTAAATCTCTTTTTTGATCAAAGCTCACTTTTGAGAAGCCAAAATTTACTTGATCAGATTGCTTATCATTATTTTGCATATTATTACTTAGTGCTAAGTTGTTTATGTGTTATATTATGTTATATTATGAATTATTAATAGTATTAAAATGTAAAAATGCCAGAACTTCCTGAGGTTGAAACATTAAAACGTTGCCTAGAACAGCGAATAGTAGGGGCTACCATCAATAAACTCGATAAGAGACGAGATGATATACGCTATAAACTAAGCGATCAGTTAGAGTCAAATGTAGAGTCAGCAAGAATTGTAGCTTTAAGGCGTAGGGCAAAATATTTGCTAATAGATTTGGATAATTATTATTCCATTATTGTACATCTTGGCATGACTGGTAGGCTGACCTTACAACCTAGTGATTATAGGCTACAAACGCATGATCACGTGGTTATATCTTTGACAAGTTGCGAGAAATTAGTTTTTAATGATCCACGACGTTTCGGGATGATTTATAGTATGCCAACAAACCTCGCCCCAGAAAAATTTTTACTAAATTTAGGTGTAGAACCTTTGTCAAATGATATGTCTGATGAGTATCTAAAAACAAAATTATTGAATCGCTCTGTTCCAATAAAAATTTTATTAATGGATAATCGGATTATTGTCGGTGTTGGTAATATATATGCTTCTGAAAGCCTTTTTATTGCTAAAATACACCCAAGCAGACTGGGTAGTAGTTTGTCAAACAAGGAAATAACTAATTTGGTATTAGCCATTAAAAATGTTTTAACAAAGGCAATATCAGCAGGAGGTACTACTCTCAAAGATTTTGTTAGCGGTGATAGTAAACCTGGTTACTTCCAACAAGAATTACAGGTTTATGCACGAGAAAATCAAAAATGCCTAAACTGCGAGGGAATAATAAGGAAAATAAAACAATCCGGCAGAACTAGTTTCTATTGTTCTATTTGCCAAGAATGAGAGGGATACCACTCGTAAATGAAGAGTTGATACAGGGCAGTTTAAAAGTCCCAACTAATGATAGAAAATTTGTTTTTTTAAAATGCATAAATGTCTATTAGCGAGGAGCCGTAAAGCGGCGACGTGGCAATCCAAAAGTTGCAGTGGCAAAAAATAAAACAGCAAGCTTATATCTTAAAAACATGTTATAAGTAGTTGTAAGAGGGTGACTTGAAGCAATCTAGACTGAAATAGTCGTGAACAGAATAAGTACCCTCTATCGTTAAGTTTGCTTTGAACAAATTGCAGAAGGTACTGCAGTACAGTAGCCTTGCACAATAAGATGAAGGAGATTATACTATGAAAAAAATAATAGGTCTAGATGTAAGTAAAAAATGGCTTGATGTATGTATATATATTTCAAACAGTAAACCGAAATATCATCGTTTTGCAAATGATAATTTAGGTCATGAAGAGCTTATAATAAGTCTGTCATATAAAGCTTTTAAATATTGAAAGCCATTTTTACCTGTTAGTACTGCCATATATAGTGCATCTCGTGGTATCTTTCTGCCTCCTCTAATGAATCTTCGACCTTGTTTATTACCACTATCTCGAGCATATGGCGCTATTCCAACCATAGCTGATAATTCGTTGCCGCTATAATTTTTATTTCCCAACTCAGGTAAAAAACTAATTAATTTACTAGCTAGACATTTGCCAATGCCAGGTACAGTTTCTAATATTTTTGTTTTTTCTTGTAGTTCTTCTGATCCATCTATTATCTCATTTAATTTATCATCAATTTTAGATATTTCCTTTTGTAAGCATCCCATCAATGTTTCTATGCTTTCTTTGTCAATACCATCGACACTATTATGCAACCTCTTTTTTTCATTACTAAGCATCAATACTAAATCTTCCCGTCTTTGCTGATATCTCTTCAAATTTTCTGATTCAATTTGATGTATATAATTTGCTGTAAGTTGCATCTTATCACCGTAATACGCTAATTTAAAAGCATCTTGCTTGTCCGTTTTACAAAAATTTACTGACTTACTAAATGAATTAAAACTATAGGTATTTACCTTATGAATCCGTTGCTCATTACTATATAATTTTTGGCAAATTTCATCCTCGTAGCCTCCTGTGGGTTCGCACACTATTAGCTCAATTTTTTGCTCTTTTGTTAATTTTATAAGCTCTTCATGACCTAAATTATCATTTGCAAAACGATGATATTCCGGTTTACTGTTTGAAATATATATACATACATCAAGCCATTTTTTACTTACATCTAGACCTATTATTTTTTTCATAGTATAATCTCCTTCATCTTATTGTGCAAGGCTACTGTACTGCAGTACCTTCTGCAATTTGTTCAAAGCAAACTTAACGATAGAGGGTACTTATTCTGTTCACGACTATTTCAGTCTAGATTGCTTCAAGTCACCCTCTTACAACTACTTATAACATGTTTTTAAGATATAAGCTTACTGTTTTATTTTTTGCCACTGCAACTTTTGGATTGCCACGTCGCCGCTTTGCGGCTCCTCGCTAATAGACATTTATGCATTTTAAAAAACAAACCTTTCTATCATTAGTTGGGACTTTATAAATTACCCTGGACTATAATCTAAAAAATCCTGTTTTATTTGCCCGTGAAATTATATAGAATACACAATAAACTATGGTGTTTATTACCGTAATTATTGGGGTAATTGGTATGTCAAGATATAATGACACTACTAAGCCAAGGAAGTCTACAATTAAAGCTACGATAACTGAATTGATAATCATTTGTGCTGGATTACTAGAAATCATCCTAGCGGTCATAGCTGGAATCAGCAAAATACTAGTAACGAGTAATGCCCCAACAATCTTAATAGTCGAGAATACTGATAAAGATAACAGTAACAAAAATGCCAATTCAATCGTTCTTACTTTCACCCCCTTAATTTGTGCAATATCTCTATTAATGACAATTAGAATAATCTGGTTATAGAAATACCAAACGAAAGAAATAACGAATATAAGTATAATTGATAAGGTTAATATATCATTTAAAGAGGCAGATAAAATATCGCCAAATAATAGGTTAGTGATCTTAATCTGTAGTGGGTACATATAACCTACTACTAAGGCTAAAGATAACATAAAACTTGATATTAACATTACCACGCTACTACCACCTGACCTATGTTTTAACGTAAACACCAAGATAGCAAATATAATGGCAACAACTAGTCCTGAATAAACAACAGGCAAATGGACAAGGATACTAATACTTCCAGCAAGTAAACTTGCGTGCGAAAGACCATCACCAAAATAAATATATTTTTTCCATAAGCTTATACAACCAAGAGGAGCAAAAATTAGACTGATTAGAATTATAGTTAATATTATTATAGTCATTTTATACGATTTTTGGTAGATAATTTGAGAATAGCACTTAGCGCTTCATGATTTTTGTGGTATATTAGGAATGGATTCTATAACCAGTGAAGAAATATGTCTACAAAATCTTCTATTAATCAAATAGAACTAGAAAAGTTTAGTAAAATTTCTAGCAGGTGGTGGGAGGAAGATGGAGAATTTAAAATTCTTCATCAAATAAATCCTATTCGCCTTGGTTACATAATAGATAAGATAAAAGAGCATTTTAATATAGATGATGATGTAGTACTACCTTCAAAATTAGATATTTTAGACGTAGGATGTGGCGGGGGATTAATTACCTCTGCTCTCTATAAACTAAATGGCACAGTCACTGGCATAGATGCACTACAAAGTAATATAGATATTGCGATGAAGCATGCTGAAGAAGAAAATTTGAATATACAATATCTTAAATCAACTGCTGAGGAATTAGTATACTCAAATAGCAAACAGTATGATGTGGTACTATGTTTAGAAGTCATGGAACATATAGACAATCCTAGTGATTTTGTAAAAAACCTAGCTAGTTTAGTAAAACCAAATGGCATGATTATAATTTCAACAATTAACCGTACTGTCAAAGCTTATATGTTAGCTATTTTGATGGCAGAATACGTGCTTAGCTGGATACCAAAAAAAACCCATGACCATAGTAAATTTCTTAAACCATCTGAAATTTATTCTATGTTTAGTAAAAATAACATAGAGCTTAAAGAGCTTAAGGGCTTAACCTATAATATCGTCAATAGAAGTTGGCAGTTGAGTGATGATATAGAGGTAAATTATTTTGCTTATTTAACTAGACCTCTTGCAGAACTCGCTCTGAATTAACTTTAAACCTCAATTTCGGATTAATTTCATTAATCCGAAATTGGAATGAGAATGTAAACAATAAGGTTTAAAGCGGTTTGATGCCTGATTGTTAAATATTTCATTTGCTAATAATCTTATTTTTATTGATATAAAAATAAGATTATTAGCGATAATAGATTAAAATGCATTCGTAGCAGCCGCTTCAAGAATGCATTTTTCTGAAGAACTTAAATTATTCTAGCCAGTTTTGGATTAAAATTTTTAATTTTAATCCAAAACTGAGGTTATAAAGGAAATACTATGACTACAATTACTAGATTCGCCCCCTCCCCTACTGGCTTCTTGCATATTGGTGGGGCAAGGACAGCATTGTTTAATTATTTATTTGCCAAACACCATAATGGCAAATTTTTACTGCGAATTGAAGATACTGATAAAACAAGATCAACCGAAGATGCAGTAGATGCTATATTTTCCGGTTTGAAATGGCTTGGTTTAGACTGGGACGGTGAAGTGGTTTTTCAGTCTAAAAGAAATGATTTATACAAAAAAGCAGCTCTGAAATTACTAGATGAAGGAAAAGCTTATTATTGTTTTACGCCTCAAGAAGAAATAGATCGACAGCGAGATAATGCTATAGCTAATAAACAACATTTTTTATTTCAAAGCCCTTGGCGAGATGCTGATCCTTCTAACTTTTCAAAAGGTTACCAATCCACAGAACCAGTGATTAGGCTGAAAGCTCCAAGAACTGGCTATACAACTATCCATGATGCTTTACAAGGGGATGTTACTATTGAAAACTCCCACCTAGATGATATGGTGCTGTTACGTAGTGATGGAAGTAGCACCTATATGTTGGCGGTAGTAGTGGACGACCACGATATGCAGATTACCCATATTATCAGGGGGGATGACCATTTAACTAACGCTGCTCGCCAAATCCTACTTTATCAAGCCTTTGGTTGGCATGTACCACATATGGTACATATACCGTTAATACATGGTGATGACGGGGCAAAATTATCTAAAAGACATGGAGCTCTTGGAATAAAAGCATACCAAGATATGGGATATTTACCCGAGAGCTTGTGTAATTATTTACTAAGGTTAGGATGGAGTCACAAAGATGATGAGATTATTTCAAGACAACAAGCTATAGAATGGTTTGACCTTAAAGGACTTGGCAAATCACCTGCTCGTCTTGATTTTGCCAAAATGGATAATTTAAACGCTCATTATCTACGTCAGCTTGATACTACGCTATTAACAAAAATGATTTGTGAGAGTTTGCAAAAAACTTATAAAATTACCACGAAAGAAACGGACTATATTAAGCAAGCAATGCCAAACTTGAAGATAAGAAGCACAAATTTAGTCGAATTAGCTAAACTAGCCAAGATTTACTTGATTAACGTTCCTATTATCTACTCTGAGGAAGCCAAAGAGATAATCAAGAATTGTGATAAAAATTTGCTAGAGCAAGTTATTGAGGAATTAGAGAATTTACAAAATTTTGATAAAGAGTCAATTCAAATAAAATTTAAAGAAATAGCCAAGAATAATAATATTAAACTTGCAGATATCATGCAATCCATTAGATCTCTAATAACAGGCATGACTGCTTCCCCAAGTATTTTTGAAATTATCGCCATAATTGGTAAAGAAAATGCTATTGCTAGGTTGAAATGTACTCAAATGATTTAATAGATTTAAATGATCCTATGAATGAGAACAATAAACAAGCGATGAGCAGGCTAGGCGTACATGAAGTGCGTGAGTACGCGAATTCCCAGCAAGCATTTGCGAGAACTAATTTAGAGAATCACTTAAATATATTTCACAACCTAGTTGGAACATATGCTATTACAAGAATTTTAGGCAATTATGGTACAGCTAAAGGAATCGCTTACTTTATAGAAGATAAAGAACATATATATTTACCTCATTCACGTATATTATATAGAGAGGAGCTTGATGTTGAATATTATGGTAATACCAATAGGGTGAAAGCTTTTAAGGAGTATCTATACTCTCTAGAGCAAAACAAAATTGTTAAATATTTTGTTAATGAAAATAACAATGCTTTATTTTACCAATTACATTTTATCTCTAATACTCCTTTTCAGGATAAAGTTCAGGCTAAAGGTACACATCAATGCAACTTGGATTTTTATCAAGCTAATTACACATTCTTGAATAAGAATTCTTTTGAACTGAGTTATAAAGTTTTAGGTCCTAACAAAAACTATACGATAAAAACTAGTTTTACTAGAATATCCTGAATTCGATATAAAATTGCCGTACCTTCGATGCCCCCACCCCACAACTGTTGAAAGTTAAAAAATCGTCATTGCGAAGCAGCACTGTTGTAAGGCTTAAATCGTCATTGCGAGAAGCCGCTGCAAGCGGCGACGCGGCAATCCAAAAGTTGCAGTGGCAAAAAATAAAACAGCGAGCTTATATCTTAAAAACATGTTATAAGTAGT
Organism: Candidatus Tisiphia endosymbiont of Myopa tessellatipennis; assembly: GCF_964031105.1. Taxonomy (NCBI): domain Bacteria; kingdom Pseudomonadati; phylum Pseudomonadota; class Alphaproteobacteria; order Rickettsiales; family Rickettsiaceae; genus Candidatus Tisiphia; species Candidatus Tisiphia endosymbiont of Myopa tessellatipennis. The sequence goes on from NZ_OZ035005.1 coordinate 1,292,646, forward strand.
TGTAAGAGGGTGACTTGAAGCAATCTAGACTGAAATAGTCGTGAACAGAATAAGTACCCTCTATCGTTAAGTTTGCTTTGAACAAATTGCAGAAGGTACTGCAGTACAGTAGCCTTGCACAATAAGATGAAGGAGATTATACTATGAAAAAAATAATAGGTCTAGATGTAAGTAAAAAATGGCTTGATGTATGTATATATATTTCAAACAGTAAACCGGAATATCATCGTTTTGCAAATGATAATTTAGGTCATGAAGAGCTTATAAAATTAACAAAAGAGCAAAAAATTGAGCTAATAGTGTGCGAACCCACAGGAGGCTACGAGGATGAAATTTGCCAAAAATTATATAGTAATGAGCAACGGATTCATAAGGTAAATACCTATAGTTTTAATTCATTTAGTAAGTCAGTAAATTTTTGTAAAACGGACAAGCAAGATGCTTTTAAATTAGCGTATTACGGTGATAAGATGCAACTTACAGCAAATTATATACATCAAATTGAATCAGAAAATTTGAAGAGATATCAGCAAAGACGGGAAGATTTAGTATTGATGCTTAGTAATGAAAAAAAGAGGTTGCATAATAGTGTCGATGGTATTGACAAAGAAAGCATAGAAACATTGATGGGATGCTTACAAAAGGAAATATCTAAAATTGATGATAAATTAAATGAGATAATAGATGGATCAGAAGAACTACAAGAAAAAACAAAAATATTAGAAACTGTACCTGGCATTGGCAAATGTCTAGCTAGTAAATTAATTAGTTTTTTACCTGAGTTGGGAAATAAAAATTATAGCGGCAACGAATTATCAGCTATGGTTGGAATAGCGCCATATGCTCGAGATAGTGGTAATAAACAAGGTCGAAGATTCATTAGAGGAGGCAGAAAGATACCACGAGATGCACTATATATGGCAGTACTAACAGGTAAAAATGGCTTTCAATATTTAAAAGCTTTATATGACAGACTTATTAATAATTTTAAACCTAAAAAAGTTGCGACAGTAGCTTGTATGCGTAAATTACTGGAAGTTTGCCATAAGCTTATTCAACAAAAACGTGTATTTGTTGTTAATCAATAATATTTTTTATTTATATAAAATACAGATAAAAAATATTTAATTTTTTTAAAAAGATAATTGCTGTTTATTTGGATCGCCACGCCACTTTGTGGCTCGCGATGACAACTATTTATTTCTATAATTTAGTATTTTCTATCATTAGTTGGGATTTTTAAACTTCCCTGAGTAACTACAACTGTAATACTAGTTTCTTCTATTACCAAAGAATCTTAGAAGATGTAAGAACAAATTAATAAAGTCTAAATACAAATTAAAAGCGGCCATTATGGACATTTTTTGTCCTAACTCTCCACCTCCAGACATAAAATACATAGACTTAATTTTTTGAGTATCCCATGCAATAATACCCATAAATATACCAACCCCAATGAGAGACGTTGCAAAATATATAGCTGAGCTTTGTAAAAACATGTTGACTAGCGACACAATGATAAGACCAAATAACCCCATGATAAGAAATGAACCCATTGATGTCAAATCCCTATTGGTAGTATACCCATAAAGGCTCATTGCACCAAAAACAGATGAACAAATAAAGAAAGTTCGAGCAATTGACTCTCCTGTATAGATAAACCCAAGAGATGCCAAAGACATACCAGTTAAAGCAGCATAAACCCAAAACAATACTTTAGTAGTATCTAGACTCATCCTACCAAATCCCATAAAAAAGTACAAAGCAATTCCCACGGGAGAAATCATTACCAACGTTCCCAAACCGGTATAGCCCATGAACTGTCCATTTGCTTCAACTTGAAATAAAAGCCTAGTTAATGGCTCAAATGATATAGTAGCAAAAGCCATTACTCCAGTTAGCACAAGAGCTAAAGCCATATAATTATAGACTTTCAGCATGTATTCTCTCAGTCCGACATCATATGTTTTCTGAGTAGCAGTAAAAGTCTTTGTGTAATCAATCATAAGAAACCCCATGAATCATGTTATTATTTATACTATAATAGTATAAGCTTCATACCTTTTCTTTTCAAGAAGAAAATTGTGAAATATTTATTTAAATTTTATAATTTAGTTTCCTAGATTAATATTTATTATTCACTAACACTATCAGAATTATTAGCATTACCAGCAAGTTTCAGCTCATGTATCTTGCCATCCGCTGCATTCATTTCGTTCCAAATAGAAATATTATAAATTTTAGTACTTTCAGCATTATTATTAGTACTTCTATTTTTAGGTAAATTATCTTCATTATCTTCCAAGTCAGCTAGATAACCCTTGTCTATATCATCTTTTATCTTTTTAGTTTTTTTGGGCATACAATACTCTTATGTCAAATGTAAGATTTATAAAATTAAAAGTAGATATCGATCCTATGAGTTTTTATTAAGTTATCTTTTAAAACCACTAGATTGCCCATGTTTTTTGCCTGTATTGGGTGTATTGGGTGTAGCATTACTTTGAGATGGGGAAGCCATATGTGGAAACATAGTTTTTCCCAGCTTTTTTGCCTCTGCTTGCATTTTTGGGTTATCTTTATGTTCTAGTGTAGCTTTTTTAGGAGTAACGGACGATAATCTAGCTGTTGTTGGTACATCTTGATCATGAACAATTGTCCTAGTTAGTAGGGGGTCATCATTACCTAAAATTGTCATCGTTAGTGGGTCAAAATGATCTCCAGTTATTGTACGCATTTCTGCCCCTTCTTCTAGACTAGGAGTAAGTGTGTCTACGAGATTATACTCTCGTAGATTTCTTTCCTGCATTCTCTGTGCTAGATTAGGCGAATTTGGAATATCATTAAGCTGTGCATACGCTCCTTTCACGCCTTCATTACCTGCTACTGATGTCAAAAATGATTCTGTTACATTCTGAGCAGTAGCATTCTCTAATGACAGAGCGTCTACTCCTACTGTTGTGTTGAACCATTTCTCATCTAGTGGAGGTAGCTCGCCTTGTTGCACTGCTTTTGATTCTTTTGCTGATTTATGATTGGAAAGAAAAGTTTTTAGATCAGGATTATAAACCTGGTCTTGCATTGGCTTTCCGTTTGCATCAAGAGTATTCAGGTCAAATAAGTAAGGTTTATTAGAGTTTGTCACTAAGTCCTTAAAAAGATCTTTCCACTTGGGATGTGGTACAATACATTCCCAAACTAGTTTATTAAATTCTTTCTGACTTTCTTTATCAAAACCATTGGAATCTCTAATTTTAATTATAGTATCAAATAATTTTTGAGCATACACTTCTATCTCATTTGAATCTTTCTCCTTTGTATCCTTATCCACACAGTTAATTGAGTGTACGTTGTCGCTGTATTGTAACGCTCTTGCAAAACGTGCAACAGCTTCTTCTGGAATATAAGCAGAAACTAAAGAAATATTAGTAGTGTTTCGATTAAGAAGAGATGATGGTAAATGTAACAGACCGTCTGTTCCAATTTTGTTACTATCTAAATTTATATCAATAATAGTAGAATTATTAGCAAGAAGTGTTGCAACTTTTTTAGCTCCTTCATTTCCTAGATCATTATTCGATAGATCAAGATCAGTAACAGTTTTATTATGATCAAAAGCGGATGACAAAGCTCTCATGCCCTCACTTCCAATTTGGTTATTACTTAACTTTAGAATCTTAAGATTAGTACTATTCTGAATAATGCCTGCAACTACCTTAGCTCCGTTATTTCCCAAATTGTTACCAGATAAATCAAGCTCGGAAATTGGATTTTCTATAATAGCCTCTAATATCTCTTTGTCCAATTGAACCTTACTATTAGATAAATCAAGAGCATCAACATTCTTTTTTCTTAGCTGTGTCATTAATTTTGCTTTTTCTTTAGGATTTGTAAGGTCTATGTTCTTGTAACTAACAGAAACTGGTTTTGGTTTGAATATATTTTTCATAAGAAACTTTAATTAATTAAAATTAACTGTAATTTACTATAATTCACTATGCTTCTTATCACTTTGTCAAGATAAGGTAACAAATACGACAAGGATAATTTAGGTTGTGTGAACATTTCTATCTAATGGTCTTATAGATCGTTATTTCCGTTCTCGAATTCGTAACGGAATTTAGTCCAGGGCAATTTAGTTATTTACATGATACAAAGATATTGCTATTTTGTCTACAAAACTTAAAAAAATATGATCTAATTTTTAGGGATTTAATGCCTCTGTGGTGGAATGGTAGACACGGTAGACTCAAAATCTACAGCTCAAAAGGCGTGCTGGTTCAAGTCCGGCCAGAGGTACCATCGTATAATACCATTTCCCAAAACTAAATTGCTACTCGGAGTACGAGTGTCGAGTACCGGAGCGGAGATCATGAAGTACGACGACGTGATGATTAGTTTTCAGAAATGGTATAACTTCAAGAAGAGCTAGCTGTGCGTACATGAGTAACGAAGCAGCTGAAATTTTTAGGTCGCGGAAACCTTAATTCTTGAAGGTCTAGCTGAGTATATATACAGAAACAATATTTAGGCAATGAAGGTTAGTTACATCCAATGAGTACACATAACAATATTAATAACGTTGTAGAAATTACAGCACAAAGTGGTTCATCAATTTTCTCTATGATATCATCCACTGATATTATAGGAAAATCTGTTATGATAATTTTGGTAATTGCTTCAATTTGGGCATGGACAATAATTATAGATAAAATAGTTCATTTAGTTCAAATAAGAAAGAGAATTGCAGCTTTTGAAGCTACTTTTTGGTCTGGAGCAGTTTTAGATCAGTTATATGAAACTATTAAAAGAACAATGAATAATCCTCTTGCCGCAGTTTTTGTAGCAGCTATGAACGAATGTAAACGCCAAAATCCTAACAACCTCACTGATGCACTTAAAATTAGCCATAAAGAGCGAATAATACAATCTATGTACTTGATAAGGAATCGTGAACTTGAAAGATTAGAGCAAAATTTAGGTTTTTTGGCAACTGTTGCTTCTAGTACACCATTTATAGGATTATTTGGTACTGTTTGGGGGATTATGCATAGTTTTCAATCTATTGCAGCATCAAAAAATACCTCACTTGCTATCGTAGCTCCTGGCATTGCAGAAGCTTTACTTGCAACGGCAATAGGTCTATTTGCAGCAATTCCGGCGGTGATTTTTTATAACTACCTTTCTTCACAAATAATTAAGATTAATAACAAAATTGATGATTTCATTAATGAGCTTAGTTCTATACTATCAAGAGCCATAGATGAAGGGAAAATGTAATGGCTATACAATTACCAAATTCAAACAATCAAAGATCTAGACGTAATTTAGTCAGTGAGATCAACGTTACACCACTCGTTGACGTCATGTTAGTGCTATTGATCATCTTTATGATAACCTCTCCAATGCTAGTGTCCGGTATTAATGTTGATTTACCAGAAACAACTTCTAGCCCACTGTCAGGACAAGATGAACCGTTAGTGATTAGTATTAACAATAAAGGAGAATTATATTTATTGGAATCTAAAATAGAGAGACAAAATTTAGCTACTAAGCTAACTAATATTACAAAAGAAAAAAAAGATATTAGAATTTTTGTAAGAGGCGACAAAAATGTGCCATATGGCGAGGTAGTTAGCGTTGTATCTGAAATCCATGCAGCAGGCTTTTCTAAGGTAGCACTAGTTTCAAATATTAAATATAATGAAAAATAATAATATAAATAATAATATTTTTTCTATTTCTTTTATTTGCTCCGTAGTACTTCATTTACTAATAATATATTTCTTCTTATTTGGTCTTCCATCATTGTTTAAAAAATCTCCTGAAGAACAAGTAATAGTTTTTGAAATGTTACCAATTAATAGTAAATCTAATGTACCCAATAAAATAAAACAATCTGAAAAAGCTATAGAAAATCAAGATACAAAAAAAGTAGAACAAAGCAAACCTGATGATACAGAAGAGCAGAAACCCTTAGAGAAACCTCTAGAGAAACTTCTAGAAGAAAAGAAACCTCTTGAAGACAAGCTTCCTATCGAGGAAAAGAAGGTTATAGATAAAAAACCTATAGATACAAAACCTATAGAAGAGAAGAAACCTATAGAAGATAAAAAGCCTGTAGAAACAAAGAAGCCACTCGAGAAAAAAAAGAAAATTCCTAATAAAAGTGACTTAGATTCTTTGCTTAAAAATTTAGAACAATCATCTGAAGGGTCGAGTGCAAAATCAAATAAACAAGCTAGGTCCAAAGAAAATAAAGAAACCCAAGAATCAAAAGGTCCTTACGATGAAACATTGCCTCTTTCCATCAGTGAAATATCTTTAATTAAACAACAAATAGAGAGAGTATGGAGCAAACCTATTGGGATACAAAACCTTGAGCAGCTACGGGTAACTTTGTATATAGCTTTAAATCAAGATGGTAGTGTCAAAGAAGTAAAAGTTAAAGAAACAATATGCCCAAACATAACAAAAATAGCTTGTGACGCTCTATCTGACAGTGCAATGAGGGCAGTATGGCAAGCAAGTCCTATTAATAATCTAGACCCTAAGCGTTACAATAGCTGGAAAGAATTTAATTTTCTTTTTGATCCAAGTATGTAAAATATCATAGTATCATACATTTTTTGTATAATCGTCATCGCGAGGCATCTTTAGATGCCGTGGCGATCTCATGAAGTAAGGTTTGCTATCGTGGTCATACTTCAAAAGATTGCCACGTCGCTGCTGTCGCAGCTCCTCGCAATGACGATCAGCAGCCCTTTTAATAGTGATTATATAAAAAATGTAGATACTATGGTAAAATATTTGCATACTTATTATATTTTTCAAGATTTATACTTAGTGCTAGTCAAATTTCCTCTATATTAGTATTAATTTTCGGATTTGGGATTAGGATAAAACCAAATAAAGAGTACGGTAAATAATAAAGATAGGTTTAGTAGTAAATTCCATTCTGTCATAGATATATCAAATAATTTAACTGCCGGTTTTGTACAAGTTGCAATAGGTTGGCTATAAAATATTTCTTTAATATCTTGGATGGATAAGTGCTTTGGAATATGGATTAAAGTTGAACAAAGACTACTTGGTTCAAATATCCCTCTTTCCACTCCACTATGATAGCCTGCTAATATGCAAGCACCTAATAAGTTTAGAACGATAAAAAATAAAGTATATTTGCTTATTTTCTTGATAAGAATCGCTACAACTGAAATCTTGATTATAAATAAATATGGAAATCTTTGATAAATACACAAAGGGCAAGGTGAAAAATGTAATATATATTCGACAAAATAAGCCAAAGATAAGGCAAAGATGCACGTACAAACTAGGGTTATATGTAAAACTCTAAAACTATCTTTGCGAAGAAAATGTACAATAGAAGAAACTAGCATAAGTAAATATTATTTTTTTAAGTCGCTATTGTCTAGGAATATTACCAAAAACTCAAGAGATAATTTATAAGGATATGTAGATGTCAGAATTAGAAATTTTAGAAAATGCCGTTAAATCAAACGCTTGGCCTTTTTTAGAAGCAAAAAAAATATTAGATCAACTGGGTAGCAAAACTCCAGCTAAAGGTTATGTATTATTTGAAACTGGTTATGGACCGTCAGGGATACCACATATAGGTACATTTGCAGAAGTTGCTAGATCTATAATGGTACAAGAAGCATTTAAACAACTATCCAATATCCCAACTAAGATTATCTGTTTTTCTGATGATATGGATGGTTTGCGTAAAGTACCAAATAATATCCCAAATCCTGATATGGTAGCATCACATATTGGCAAACCTTTAACATCTATTCCCGATCCTTTTGGTGAATGTGAAAGTTATGGACATTATATGAACGCTAAGCTTCGCTCATTTTTAGATAGGTTTGGCTTTAAATATGAATTTTTTAGTAGTACAGAATGTTATAAATCCGGTTTATTTGATCAGATGATGCTTAAAGTCATAGACAAATATGATGAAATAATGGCTCTAATGTTACCAACTTTTCGAGAAGAACGACAGGCAACTTATTCACCTTTTATGCCAATTTGTCCAAAAACCGGTATTGTACTACAAGTACCTATTGCAAAGATCGATCGCTTAGCCGCTACTATTACCTATAAAGACGATGAAGGAAAGTTTGTGGAAGTTCCTGTGACAAAGGGACATTGTAAGCTACAATGGAAACCTGATTTTGGTATGCGCTGGGTCGGTTTGCAAGTTAACTATGAAATGTATGGCAAGGAGCATATGCCTAATGCTGGGTTATATTCTGGGATTTGTCGAATCTTAGAGGGAATCCCACCAGTACAATTTTTTTATGAATTATTTCTTAATGAAAGCGGAGAGAAAATCTCTAAATCTACAGGCAATGGCATTACTGTTGATCAATGGCTGCAATATGCACCGGTGGAAAGTATGTCGTTATTTATGTACCAAAATCCAACAAGAGCCAAACGTTTACATTTTGATGTGATACCTAAAAATGTTGATGAATATATTACCTTCAATAAAAAATATCATTTAGAACTAGATCAAGTAAAGCGTTTTGCGAATCCAGTACATCATATTCATCACGGGAATGTGCCTAATATCGAAACTTTTGGCATTAGTTTTAGCTTATTGCTAAACCTTGCATCGGTTTGCAATCCTGAAGATAAATCGGTACTTTGGGGATTTATCAGTAAGTACGCCCCGAGTGCAACGAAACAAAATGCCCCATACCTTGATCATTTGACAGATTTTGCCACTCGTTATTATAATGACTTTATTAAAGCTAATAAGTGCTATTTAGTTCCTAATGATCAGCAAAAAATTATCTTACAAGAAATTATTGCTATGTTAAATGTTTTGCCGGGAGATATTACTTCCGAGAAAATCCAAGAAAAAATTTATGATATTGGTAATAAGCATGGTTATAATAATTTAAGAGATTATTTTAAAGAATTATATCAAATATTACTTGGGCAAACTGAAGGACCAAGGCTGGGGTCTTTTATTAAACTTTTTGGTATTAAGGACACTATAAATTTGATTCAACAGAAACTAATTTAATCTTAAGTATTGATGTAAGACTCGATAATCAAGTTTTTTAGAATTATTAAAAGATACGTCTATTAGCGAGGAGTCGCGAAAAAGCGGCGACGCGGCAATCTTTTGAAGTAATGCTTGTCCCTACTTCATAACAAGATTGCCGCGTTGGCGATTCCATCGCCTCCTCGCAACTCATCTTCGAGACGAAAAAGTGCTTGAAACGTCTAAAGAATCAGGTTCGCAGTGGTTTTGGCATGAAGTTTGTAGTCATGTAAACATCACTTTTCTACTTGACATACTAAAAATTAGTCAACATAATGCTTCTTATGTGTATTACCATTGTTTTGTTTCAAATAAAAACTCTTGTCATTAAAGTACACTTTTATCAGTATTTCTTTATTATAAAATTCCACAGGTGAAAAAATGTAGTCAGTAACGAGAATTTAATTCTACACTCCACTCGTCGCATAATACTCACGTTCTATAGCATAATTTCTGCTCATATTTATCTCGAAGATGAGTCGTAAACAACAAAACAGGGCTAAAGATAGAGTTAATTGATAAACAATGCGAGCCTTTAACAAATGAGCAACGTAAGGCAGTAAGAGAAATTGTCAATTGTAAAGATATCAGCGTATTAGAAGGATATCCTGGAACTGGTAAGACTTTTGTCATGCGGGAGATAGTATGTCAATATAACAAGGCGGGTTACAGGGTAATAGGAACAGCCCCAAGTAGTACCGCTACACAAGTTCTAGCAAGTAGTACGGGTATTGAATCAAAGAATACAGCACTACTGCGTAAAGAATGGCAAGAAGCTAAGGGACAAACGTTTGAGTTAATGCTGCGTTCTGATTATTATAAGGAAATAGAATATCAACATCAAGGCAGAATAGAGACTAGTTTGAGTTTGTATCAAAATATTAGTGGAGAGTTAGATGATAAGACCATATTAATCATAGATGAAGCTAATATGGTCGAGTTGGCAAATATGGACTATTTACTAAGTACAGTATTAAAGTCAGGGTCAAAAGCGATAATAGTGGGTGATAATAATCAGTTTGCTGCAGTTGGTATGGCTGGGGCTTTTAAGAAGATTTGTACTGTTGCAAAGGTAAGTACATTAACTGAAGTGATGCGTCATAAACACCAAGACGACTGGACTATGAGACTACAAAGGCAAGCTACCAAGCTAATGGGTCTTTATAAGATAGAAAAAGCATTAGAGATTTATCAAGGGCTTGGAGTATTTAATATTTATGACAATGTACAAGTAACTAAAGAAGCGTTAGTAACAGATTATATTAATGAGTATTTAGAGCAAGCCAAGAATTTAGCTAGAGATGATTTAGTATCGATTAGGTCGATAGTAATAGGTGCTTATACTAATGTGGCTGTGAATTATTTTAACATACAAGTTAGAGAGAAGTTAAAACAGGCTGGTATTTTAAAGGGACTGAGTGGTAATTTTAAATCTGGCTATGAGATGATAGAATTGTTGCGAGGTGAGCAAATAGTTTTTTGCCAGTAACAAGGCAGAATACAAGGGGTTTAATGGAGTGCTAAATGGCGAGGTAGCAACAGTTATAGATTTTAATAAGCCTGATAATTTTGGTCATGGCTGCGTGCAATTGCTAGTACATAAAGCAGATGGCAGTAAGAAGATAGTTAAGATTGATACATCTGACCCACTATATCCTGTTCAATTTCAATATGGTTATGCAGTTACTGGATATAAGCTAGAAGGTGAGACAGTGGACTATATGAAAATATACCATGAAGCTATTATGGGTTATGAAGCATTTAATGTGTTGATGAGTAGGTTTAGATATGAGGTAAAACTGTATGGAGCTAGAGATGTATTAGAAGATATAGTTTATAGAAGAGTGGAAGAGGATGCGGCAAAAGGACGGGAACGGTTTAGTATAGAATCATATACCTATAAGGTATCAGGTGGAAAAGATTCAAAGTTAGTTAGGAAAGAAATACCTACTTGGTATATTGGTTTAATGTTAGGGGTCAGTAGAAGAGTAGATAATAATTTAGCAATTGATTACCGTAAGCTTGATAATTTAACCCCTAATCAACAAGTAATTAAGAATTATTTAGACTCTAGACGAGAAGTATTTGATTTACGTGGTAAGATGCAAGAATGGCGAGAGCGTCAAGAAATGCCTATTAAACTAGTTGGACTATGTATGCTATTTAAGCAAAGTGCTAATGTCGAGATACAGAATGTTAGAGAAATTATTATAGACCCGTATGATTTAATATTTAATAGAGAGGTTGATGAAAAGATTGATAGTAAAGACACCAGTAGTAAAAAAATATTATGGGCAACATTATCAAAAGAGAAGCGTAATCAGCTTATTTGGCAATATCTGTCAGAGTATGATAGGGAGGAACTAGAAACTATCTATAAGGAACTACAAGAAGCAAAGGCGAAGTTGCAAAAACATGCTAAAATTATTTGTGATAATTATCATGGTAGTGTCAGTATTAAAGACGCAGGAGGTAGCGATGTTAAGGATCAAGTAAGGATGGGTGATAGACTTATCCAGCTTAATTTAAATTATCAGACAATCCAAAAACATGCCGGCTATTCAACTTATAAATACTTCTTGAACAACATCAATCAAGGAGCAACATTAATTACAAATAATCATTGGGGACAAATGATGGAGATTTATCATGGTTTGCATTCCACCCAAAATGATAGTACCGACTCCTTAAATAATACAAACTTGATAAATATCTTTACCACTAATTTGGCTAATCTCAATGAATTTATTACTGAAACCAAGCTGTTACTAAAAGAGAGAACTGAACTATTAGAAAAGACTAGTATAGAGCATCAAGAGATAAAAAAAGAACTAGCAGAAATAATTACTTATCGGGAAAAATTATTCCCTGAATTCTTAAGTCGTATATATAAAACTCCTGTATCAAAAATACTGCAGAAATGGCAAGATTTGTTAGTAGAATGCCGGTATGAGCAATTAGCAGATACCATTTCTAAAGTAAAGAAAAATCCTAAATTACTGGGTAATTTTAGAGGTATTGGCTTTGGTAACATTTTGGGTATTAGCCAGCGTCGGAAAGATGCTATTAACAATTTTGAGGTCATAGCTAAAAGGTTCAGAAATTATGAGCAAGGTGCAATTAAAGCACAAGAACTACAAAATAAACTAACAGCAGGAAACTATCTGAAGTTACTTGAGAGCTTATCAGCAGAAATACCGTCGTTAACTGATGGTTTGCCTAATAAATATGAACAGAGCTTTTTGGATCAGCTTTACCTTTTACAAAAGGAGGGAAAACTAACTATAGAAAATTTGGCAGCACTAGCAAAAGAAGATGATCTACAAGGGCTTATTTATGAATATTATAACTATATTAATGATGCAGAACTAGCTAAATTAGCCATATCCATCTCGGCTGATATTCAAGGTGAAGATCAGAAAGAAATAACTAGCAACAAAATAGAGGAAGTAAGAGACGGTAAAGTTAGACTAGAAACTAACAAATATGATAGCATTAATGCAGCTAGGAATGAGAGATTAGACTTCAATGAAGTTATCCAAAGTTTGAGTGAATATAATTATCGTAATATTTTTGAAAGCTATGCTAGAAGGATTAATAGTGATGGCAAAAATTTTAAAAGGAGTGGTGCTGAGATTAGCCTTGGCAGTTTGAGTATGAATTTAAGGAAAGGATTATGGATTCGTCATAGTACTGGAGAGGGAGGCAATATATTTTCTTTTGTTCAGAAGGCTCTTAACTGCAGCAAATTAGAAGCATTAGAGCAAGTAGCCTCGATATCTAGTATTAGGGCTAGAGCAAATAATTATCATAATGATAACTACAGCAGCAATAAGCAACTACAAGAAAGTGATGGATATGAAAAGATAGTGACACACTTAATCAATGAATGGTATGCACAGCCTTACGTCCCTGAATCTGCACCTAAATTCGATCCTAATATTCACTTGGCTGGTATACTGAAAAGTAATACTATTGCAGGCATCTATTATTACAGAAATGATAAGAGCCAGCTAATAGGTTTAACGGTTAGACTGATAAGTAACCAAGATGGAACGAAGCAAGTACTACCAGTGAGCTATTGCCAAAATGAATCATTAAATAAAGAAGCTTGGCGGTTAAAGGGTTTTAGTGATAATGGTTATAAACCGATCTATCATATAGAGAAAATAACAGATGAGCAGAAGAGTAAATTAAATACTACTATATTAATAGTGGAAGGTGAGAGAACCTGTGATAAAGCCCAAGAATTACTGCCCTAATATATTGTACTATCTTGGTTGGGTGGTAGTAATTCGGCAGATAAAGCAAATTGGCAGCAATTGCGAGGTAGAAGAGTAGTTATTTGGCCTGATCATGATCAAGCCGGCATCAAAGCGGCTAGAACAATATGCCACATGATTAATGAGGCTAATGGTCATATTGGCAATGTAACTATCATTGACCCAAGTCAACTAGAGTTTAATGGTACTATCCATACCGACATCTTACTAGAGAAATGGGATTTGGCTGACCAATTACCAGTAGGTTGCAATATAGACAATATCAGGGAAGCTATTATAAATTGTCAGCAGCAAAATAGTTTCTTATCTTATAGTTACTCTATGGCTGCAAGACTACAACAATTACTACCACAGAAAGCACTAGCGATAGGGGAAAGAATATTGTGGCAAGCTAGAAGTAGCGGTACTATCCTAGCCATAGAACACATAAGACAAGAAGCTGCAAAAGAAGTCAGCTGGCAAGAGAAGCTTACCTCATCAGAAGCTAACTATTACATGAAATATGCTGAAACTACCAAAAAAGATGGGAGTAAACATGAGTTTTTAGGATTACAAGATAGCTTATACCGAGATACACTAGTTGCTATAGCCATGAATAGCAAAATCAAAGATAAAGAGTGTCTAGAATTACCGAAATTAATAGCAGAACTGCAACATGAATACGAGCAAAAACAAAGAACTTTAAGTTATGACAGTAGTGGTCATAGTTTCGGTGATGACGATCATTATCAATCTCACATTGCAAGTTTAGAATCTTATGGTGCTGATAGGGTAGAACTATATCATATTATGGTCAGGGATGTAAGCTTGCTACATCAAGAACAATTAAGTGGGATAAAGGGTAAAATAATTAAAGCTCACCAAAGAGCTATAGAGCAAACAGTATATCAGCAAATTAAAACTTATCAAATAAGGCAAGCGAGAAATCAAACAAGTAATAAACTAGACTATGATGATAAAGTAAAAATATCTAGTAAAATATATGATAGTCTTTGTAGTAGTAAATGGTGGCAAAGTTTAGTAGTAAAAGATATAACCTACGTACAAAAACTACAGCAAAAAGTTCAAACAAAACTGGCTAAGAATAATAGTTATGAGAGAAGAATAGAGGAGATAGTAGAGAAATATAAAGGACAAAACCCTGAATTAGTAAATAAATGGACTTCAGAGTTAGAAGAAATAAAAACATATAGTACAGATAGTTTAAGTGACATTATTAAGATAGGGGAGGAAAAAGGCTTAGAACAAGCATTTAGAGAAACTGTTAGCATTAATGATAATAAAAATAGAGAGTTAAAAATAGTACTTGAAGTATATAAGGATAGGATAGATGAAATACAAAAATTTAATGATAAGTTCAATGTAGAGGATATAAATCATCAAATAAAATCATTAAAATATGACAATATGGTAAAGGCGGTAGATAAAATACGGGTCGATAGTTTTAGAGATTGGATAATTCCACAATTTAATAGAATAGAGCAGGAACGGCAAGAATCACAACAAGTTAGTGGATTACTGAATAGCCTCGAGCAAGAGAGGAACTTAAGTGTAAAGATGGGTAAGGATTATCAAAGTTTAACTTATCGTATATCAGAAGAAATGGAAGAAGAGAGCATCAATAATAAAAGGAGAGTATATGACTGCCAGCCTGATCTATTAGAGAATATTAAAAGGGATAGTTTATATATAGCAAAGCATAATATATGGGAAGAAGAACTGTTAATTAGGGAATTAAAACGAAATACTTCAGAGTTAAAGGATAGAGTAGCACCATTAATGTTTAAATTTAGTCAACAACATTGTAAGAAGCAAATTGAACAAGATATAAAAATAATAAAAGAACAAGGAATATTAATTAAAGAAAATAAGCAACAATTTAAGACCATACAAAGTTATTTAAATGACTTAATGAATAATCAGGAAATAAAGCCTTATATAAGAGGGGCTGATTTTGAAATAATGCTAGTGGAAGGAATAAAAGATACAAAGCAAGTAGCTGTGCTAACAAGGCAATTATATAAAGAACGCCAAGCACATGTACTAAAAGAATTGAGTCCTGAAATACAAGAGCTTAAAGAACACGGGATGATAAAAATTAACAATAATACTTATGATGCAAAATCTTATTTAGAATATAGGATGAATGATAAGCTAATTGCTCCTTATTTGAAGAATACAGAAATAGAAAAAAGATTAACAGAGATATATAGACAAAAACAACAGCTAGATCAGCAAAAACAATCAGAGCTAACACGGGAAAAAATAATATAATGAAGATGTAAATAACTCCTACTTCAAGAGTTGTGAACACAACTCTTGAAGTAGGAGAAGTATACTACATTACTAAAAGATAAGACGTTTTATTATCTTATTTTGAAGCATTGAAAATGTTTACTAAATCGATGTCTTGGGGGATGCTATCGCATCTGTTGTAAATGGTAGAAAAATTAGGTATAGTCAAATAAAAGATATATGCAGAAGCTCAGTGTATGAAAAAATTTTTAACATTATTTATATTACTAATTATTTATAGTAATACTTTTGCTCAAGAACAAGTATCTAATTTAATCACTCCAGTTAGTTATTTTGTCAACCATGAGCAACAACTTAAGACTATTAAGGACAATTTAAGTAAATATAAACAAACAAGTTTAGTAGGTACTAGCGGAATAGGCAAGACTCAGCTATCTAGGATGTATGCTTATGAAAATAAAAATAATTATGATCTTATTTGGTTTTTTGATTGTAACCTTGATTTGAACGAACAATTTGTTAAGTTAGCTAAGCAGCTAAATAGCACTAGAAAAACTAATATATCTGAAGAAGTTGCTTTAGCAAAAAAAGAAGTAATATCATATTTAACTTCTACTAATAAGTGGTTATTGGTGTTTGATAATTTAAAAGTTAATGAAAATAAAAAAGTACAGGATTTAATTGATTGGGAACATAATGGTCATGTCGCGTTTTGTTCGCAAGATAATGAAAAGTTACCTAATATTATAGCAATGACCCTACTTGATAGACCTACTATTGTAGCTTTAGCTAATAACTTATTAGACAACAAGGATAATAATAGTATCGAATTTTTAACGCAATCTTTTAGTGGTTACCCAATATTGATAGTGCAAGGAACTCAATTGCTTAATAAAATTAAAGGTTTAGATAAAGAGGAATATAAAAAGAAAATTTATCAAGCGACTGATAAAATAGCAACAAATATTAATATGGTTATTCAACAATTAAAACCAAGTGCAATAAAGTTGCTGAATAAAATAGCTTTATTGAACAATCAAAGTTTTTCAAAACAATTACTTACTGCCATCACTGATAATCCGGATACCCTTAATGACGATATATATCAATTATCTAAATTTATGCTAATAACTAATATTAATTCTAATGATAATAACCCTATTTTTGAAATGCATGACATAGTTAGCAATAAAATAATGGAACTAAATGGTGATAATAATAAAATATATTTAGAAAATATTATTGCCAAATTACCTAAACCTACAAGAACTCTCTCAGGATATTTGTGGAGAACCGCTCAGACTATAGCAGAAAACTTAGAAATTATTCTTAAAAATTCTGAAGGATATAATATTAACATATATACAATACTTAAATTAAGAAGTGAGTTATTACTTTTATATATAAACGTTGGTGATAATAGCAAAATCCAGCAAATGGTTGATTGGTTTAATCAAAAAAATCAACAAATTAAATTATGGCAAATGCCTGAGAATTACAAATTTTATTACAGTAGATATTTAGGGGCAATAGGAATCTATAATAGGTTAATAAGAAATTTTGAAACAGCGATTTCTTATTTTACTAAATCATTAGAAATTTTATATACACTTGATAATGATGAAGGCAATGATGCTCTAAAATTTAATTTAATTCATCAAATATGTATAACGTATATAAACATAGGTGAGATAAAATTGGCTGAAGAATTACTTAAAAAGATTGAAAAATTAGCAACACAAGAAGTAGAACATATATATACATATATTTTTTAAAGGCTTACTTATTTTATACACAAGGAAAATATAACGAAGCTTTAGAATATAGAGATCAAAGTATTGAGCTTCTTATAAAAAATGGATTCCATGCTAATGGCTTATACCTTAACAGAATTTATATTTATAGAGTAATGGTACTGAATTGTCTTGGTAGATATCAAGAAGCTTATGCTCAAGCTCAACAATTATATAACACATCTAAGAAACTCATAGGGTATGATTATGATATTAAATTTTCATGTATTTATACAGAAATGGCAAAAAGTAAATTAGGTTTAGGTAAAGTATATAAAGCTTCTGAATACATTAATAAGGCTATATTGTTAGCAGAGGAAAACAACAATTCGGAGAACATAAATTATTCTAAAAATTTTGATTTAGCAGCTACTTATGTAGTACAAGGTGATATTTTGTTTGCCCAAGATAGGCTTAAGCAAGCTATGGAATCTTATAAAAAAGCTTTTGTTATATATCATTATTTATATGGCAATAGAAGTAAAAATGTTGCTCAAGTAAGTGAATTATATAACAAAGGGGCAAAAGCCGCCTGTAAAAGCAAAGATTTATATAATTATAAATTCTTTGGCAAGCCACAAATTAAGGAATTTGGCATACACCATCCTAACACAGTTGATATGTTTGAATATTGCAAACAATATGACATGGATTTGTGGGGCAAAAATCATTAAGGAGATATAAGCTGCGTGATTTATATAGGTCTAGGTAAGGATCATCAGATTTTAAACAACTTGCTAAAGATGAGATGGGTTGCTATTTTTAGCCTTACCCCAATTACGATTATAAATTTGGAGGAATTGTGACAAACAACAAATTAGTTATATATCAAAAAAAAAAATAAGGTTACTTTTTATAATAAATTAAATTATTGACACGTTAAGTAACTTATCATAGCATAATCTAGAAAACTTGAAGAGTATAATGAAGGCTTTTAAGATATGATACAATCAATGTTAAAAAAATGATATCAAGAAAAAATGACTATTTACATAAGATCGATCAACTTATTGGAGAAAAGATTTATTCTCTAAGACTTGCTAAAGGATTGTCACGACAACAACTGGCGCATATAGTAGAAGTAACGAGGCAGCAGTTACAAAAATACGAAAGGAGCATTAATAGAATATCAATAGATAGATTAGTTCTTATTGCTAAAGCACTAGATAAAAATTATAGAGTATTTTTATAAAGATTTAGAAGATACTGATATTGTACAGCTAATATTTATTGAAAATCAGCATATGTACATAGAGGTTTCAAAGAATTTTATGAAAATTCGTAGTTCAGAGCAACAGCAAGCGGTTAATGCATTGATACGATATTTAATTACTAAAGAAGTTGAAACATCATAAAGTTATAATAATTAGTAATAGTACTTGAAAAACAAGATATGGAATAAGAGAAAGCGATAAACAGACACAAGATTTACAACAACTAGTATATCTTGTTAAAATTAAATCGGATATGATTTTTAAATGCATATAGACGGAAATATGCCTAGATTATGAATACATGTTATTGCCATCTATATGAGGTTTGAGTTTGAAGAGCAATAGATATATTGAGTACAAGTTTGGTTCAAACTAATATCATGCAACAATTAATACAGCAATTCAAATCGTTCATTATTGCTATTATTGTTTTTTTATTTTTTAATATTGGTTTTTATATTTACCTTTTACATCTACAAAAAGAAAAGGAAAAATTAATGCTTTCTGGTTATTTAGATAGTGTTGGTAGTTTATTATCTCATGATTTGACAACAGTCTTCAACAAATCTAGCTATAATAAAACCTTTTTTTTATTTAAAAATTTTTCAAGAACAAATAATGGTATAAGCGAGAATACAATAAAAACCACACCATATACAATTTCTATTAAAAATTCAGCAGAGGAGTTTATATTTGATTTACAAGAACTAAAGGATAATTTAAATAAAATATTTCCCCATTACATAGGTTATGCAATCATAATCAATGATTATAGTGTTGCATTTGGTCTAGACTATAAAAAAAATTTAAATGTAAAAAAAGATTATCAAATTGATTTAAACACAGTTTTGACCATAAAAGTAGGAATTAACAAAAATTCTAAATTTTATCCTTTAAACAATAATAAAGTGTGCCAATATACTTTTATAACTGTCGTTTTGACTTTTTTAATTTGCTCATTGTTTTTGTATGTTTACCTCAGAATAAAAAAAAGAAGGGAAGAGAGACTGTATATATTAGAGCATGATTTATACGAAGAAAAAAAGATTAATAGTACATTGCTGAGCAACAAAAGAATTAATCAAAAACTAAAGAAGCTCTTTATAAAAAAAGCAACCGAGATGTATATCAAGCAAGAAATGGGTATAAGTGATAAGAAAATAATTCAGAATATATCCCCAAGTAACTATTTATTTCCAATGTGCTTATACGATACATCTCCTGAAAAAATAGATATAGTAAATTTAACTAAGTATTTAGAAGAATATTTTTCTCCTTATTTTATTACAATAGCCTTAAAGGTACAAACTAATATAGACACAATTAATATTAATTGTACGACCGAAGTTTTTTATCAGTTAATTTTTAGCCTTATTTTTAATTTAATGGAATTTATGGATAGGCAGAGTGAAATTCCTAAAATAATGGAAATAAGTTTTACTAACAAAAAAGTTATTATTAAATATGACAGTTTTCCTTTAAACGAAAAAAGAATGGTGGATTTATCTGAAACTATAGTGTTAGAATATATGGATGTATTTCTACTTAGTTGTCGTAAAATATTCAAATCTCTAAAAGAGCATAAGTTTAAGTACAGTGTATCTTCTGATGATGAATCTAATATAGTTGAAATTACTTATCCTATAATAATAGATAAATCCGTACAAAAACAAGTGTTAGATTTTACTAAATATGTGAATAATATTAGAAAGAAAAAATGAAAAAATATTTATTAATAATAATATTAGTTATGTCCAGTATTTCACTTGCTCAAGACCAAGTATCCAATTCTGTTGTACCGGTCACTTATTTTATTAATCACATCAAACAACTAACTCTACTCAATAATAATTTAACTAAATATAAACAAGCCAGTGTAGTAGGTGTTAGTGGAATGGGGAAGACTCAGCTTGCGAGAATGTATTCTTATGAGAACAAACAGAATTATGATATTATTTGGTTTATTGACTGTAACTTAGATATTAATGAAGAATTGTTGAAGATAGCAAAAACTATTAATAGTACTTTTAAATCTAATCTAATATCAGAAGATATAACCTTAGTAAAAAAAGAACTAATTGCTTATTTATCCAGTAAGGATAAATGGTTGTTAATATTTGATAATTTAAAGATAAAAGAAAATCATAAGGTACAAGAATTTGTTAATTGGGAACATAATGGTCATGTTATTTTTGCTTCCCAAGATAGCGAGGGATTACACAATATAATTAAGATGACAGCATTTGATAAGCAAGATGCTATTACTCTTGCCAATAATATTTTAGAAAATAATAATCCAAAATCAGCAGAATTTCTAGCACAAGAATTTGTTGGTTACCCTATCCTTATAGTACAAGGGGTACAATTATTGAACCAAGTACCGGGTTTAAACCAAGAAGAATATAAAAAGAGGATACGAGATTCTGCTGATAAAATTAAATTAAACATTACTCTAGCAATTAAGGAATTAAAGCCAAATGCTAAAAAATTACTAAATAAAATAGCACTAATCAATAACCAAGGTTTTTCTAAGGATCTACTAAGAATTATTACTGATGACAAGAATACTATTGATGATGATATTTATCAACTGTCTAAATTTGCTTTAATTTCTAATACCGATCCAAATGAAACCAATCCTGTTTTTGAAATGCATGATGTTATTGCTAATAAGATAATGGAGATAAATGGAAATAAGAATAATAAAGCTTTTTTAGAAGACATTGTTACTAAATTAATGAACTCTATACCAAGTAGTGTGGTAAAAGCCCATATTTTTAGGAATGCAAAAACAGTGTCTGAAAATCTTGAAATAATCAAAAAAAATGAACAAAAATACAATATTTATGTTTATAAACTTATGGAGTTAAATTTACAATTAATAATAAAATATATTAATTCTTTTGATTTCTATAAGGCAACAGAACTAATTAATTGGTTTAATAAAAATGATCAGGATGGAAAATTCAAGTTATGGTTAATGAACAATAATGAAAAGCGGGTATACGCAGAGTATTTACATATAATAGGACAGTATGGACAATATGGATATTATAGAAGTTCCGATAATAAGACAGCGATTGAATATTTAGTAAGAGCAAAAAAAGTATTAGATAACGTACAAGGATATGACACTTTAAAATTTAATGTATTTTTCAATTTAGCAATGTCTAATATTGTATTAGGGGATATTCAAGAGGTAGAGAAAAATACTCAAATTATCGATCGGATGTTTAATGAAGGTTCTGTTGACAAAATAGATATACCAATGCTGTATTTTGTTAAAGCTAGATTATTTTTTATACAGGGAAAATATCTTGAGTCATTAGAACAAGCTAATAAAACTATGGAGGCATGTATAAAAAATGGATTAAACCAAGATGATCTATTGCTTACACATCTTTATTTATTTAAAGCTGAGGTGTTAAACATCCTTGGACAATATAAAGAGGCCTATGCTCAAGTTGACAAGTTATATGATATGCATAAGCCATCTAAAAAGGAAGACCATGAAGTATTTGGTCGAATCTTTACTGAGATGTCAGGAGCAGAACTGGGATTAGGAAATATTAGGAAAGCTTTAGAATATGCTCAAAAAGCTAAAAATATATTCATTAATGATCCAACTAAAAAAAATACTAATCTTACGGAATTACAAGACCTACGTTTGGCGAAAGCTTTTGTTGTTGAAGGAGATGCGTTAGCGGCTCTTGGTCAAAATGAGAAAGCAGCTGAATCCTATGCTTCAGCAGAAGTATTATATTATAATAATTATCGGGACAATATGAAAAATGTCGATGAAGTAAGCTACCTGTATTGGGCTGCAGCAAAAGCAACCTGCAATTTACCAAATAAATTTTGGTATATAAAATTTAGCACCCAACTCATAGAAAAATTTGGTGAAAACCACTTTAGAACTATAGATCTTTTGAGTAAGTGTAAAAACTAATAACAATTTGATGTAGAAGTTATTTGTACTACAATAATAAATAATTCGAAGTAAACACAAGGATAAATATTATATTTTGCTAAATATATGAATAATATTATTAGAAAGAAAAAATGAAGAAATATATATTAATAATAATGGTATTAATAATGCCTTATACATCAGTTGCTCAAGTGGAAATATCCAATCTTGTTATACCAGTAAGCTATTTTGTAGATCATGTTAAACAATTAACTTTAGTTAAGAATAATTTGATCAAATATAGACAAACAAGTCTCGTTGGCATTAGTGGTATGGGCAAGACTCAGCTTGCGAGAATGTACGCCTATGAGAATAAAAATAATTATGATCTTATTTGGTTCATTGATTGCAATTTAGATATTAATGAAGAGTTTCTAAAACTAGCAAAATCAATTAATGAAAAAGCTAAGACTAATTTAATATCAGAAGATATAAGAACAGCAAAAAAAGAAGTATTGTCTTACTTATCTAGTAAGAATAAATGGTTGTTAGTATTTGATAATTTAAAGATCAAAGAAAATCATAAGGTGCAAGAATTTGTTAATTGGGAACATAATGGTCATGTTATTTTTGCTTCCCAAGATAGTGAGGGATTACCCAGTATAATTAAGATGACAGCATTTGACAAGCAAGATGCTATTACTCTTGCCAATAATATTTTAAAAAATAATAATCCAAAATCAGCAGAATTTCTAGCACAAGAATTTGTTGGTTACCCTATCCTTATAGTACAAGGGGTACAATTATTGAACCAAGTACCGAGTTTAAACCAAGAAGAATATAAAAAGAGGATACGAGATTCTGCTGATAAAATTAAATTAAATATTACTCTAGCAATTAAGGAATTAAAGCCAAATGCTAAAAAATTACTAAATAAAATAGCACTAATCAATAACCAAGGTTTTTCTAAGGAACTACTAAGAATTATTACTGATGACAAGAATAATATTGATGATGATATTTATCAACTGTCTAAATTTGCTTTAATTTCTAATACCGATCCAAATGAAACCAATCCTGTTTTTGAAATGCATGATGTTATTGCTAATAAGATAATGGAGATAAATGGAAATAAGAATAATAAAAATTATTTAGAAGACATTGTTACTAAATTTACTGACTCTGTACCAAAGAACACAGTAAAAGCGTATATTTTTAGAAGTGCTAAAACAGTGCATGAAAATTTAGAAGTAATTTTAAGAAATGCGGAACTATATAAGATAGATATACATGTACTATTAAGTAAATTTACATTTACTAATAGACTACGTTTATTCTTTGGATTGCTGTAATTCAAGAAAATTGGTTGATTGGTTTATTGCAAATGATAATAATAATGTATTTAAATTATGGCTAATGAATAATAATAAAAAATATAATTATACATCTTATCTAGAATTAGTAGGTACATATTATAGAAATAACAATTCTGATTATAATACAGCAATTTACTATTATACAAAAGCACAGAAAGTGTTTGAAAATATAGATGGTTATGAATCTACTAAATCTAATATAATTTATTATTTAGTTATATCCAATATTATGTTAGGAAAAATTAAAGAAGCAGAAGAAAATATACAGATTTTGAAAAATTTGCTTAACACTGGCTTAACCGGTAAAAGTGATAATATATTTATATATTTTGCAAGAGCAAATTTATTATTTGTACAAGGAAAATACCTAGAAGCATTGGAACAAACTAAAAAAACTATAGAAGTATGTATTAACAATGGATTACAGCCTGAGGATTTATTTTTTATAAATCCTTATGTACTTAAAGCTGAGATATTAAATATTCTTGGACAGTATAAGGATTCTTATGCACAAACTGAGCAGTTATACAATATGTGCAAATCATCTAAAAAAGATGATCATGAAGTATTTGGTCGAATCTTTACTGAGATGTCAAGAGCAGAACTGGGATTAGGAAATATTAGGAAAGCTTTAGAATATGCTCAAAAAGCTAAAAATATATTCATTAATGATCCAACTAAAAAAAATGCTAATCTTACGGAATTACAAGACCTACGTTTGGCGAAAGCTTTTGTTGTTGAAGGAGATGCGTTAGCGGCTCTTGGTCAAAATGAGAAAGCAGCTGAATCCTATGCTTCAGCAGAAGTATTATATTATAATAATTATCGGGACAATATGAAAAATGTCGATGAAGTAAGCTACCTGTATTGGGCTGCAGCAAAAGCAACTTGCAATTTACCAAATAAATTTTGGTATATAAAATTTAGCACCCAACTCATAGAAAAATTTGGTGAAAACCACTTTAGAAGTATAGATCTTTTGAGTAAGTGTAAAAACTAATAACAATTTGATGTAGAAGTTATTTGTACTACAATAATCAATAATTCGAAGTAAAAACAATGGATAGATATTATATTTTGCTAAATATATGAATAATATTAGAAAGAAAAAATGAAAAAATATTTATTAATAATAATGGTATTAATAATGCCTTATACATCAGTTGCTCAAGTGGAAATATCCAATCTTGTTATACCAGTAAGCTATTTTGTAGATCATGTTAAACAATTAACTTTAGTTAAGAATAATTTGATCAAACATAGACAAACAAGTCTCGTTGGCATTAGTGGTATGGGCAAGACTCAGCTTGCGAGAATGTACGCCTATGAGAATAAAAATAATTATGATCTTATTTGGTTCATTGATTGCAATTTAGATATTAATGAAGAGTTTCTAAAACTAGCAAAATCAATTAATGAAAAAGCTAAGACTAATTTAATATCAGAAGATGTAAGAACAGCAAAAAAAGAAGTTATTGTCTTACTTATCTAGTAAGAATAAATGGTTGTTAGTATTTGATAATTTAAAGATCAAAGAAAATCATAAGGTGCAAGAATTTGTTAATTGGGAACATAATGGTCATGTTATTTTTGCTTCCCAAGATAGTGAACTATTACCTAATACAGTCAAAATGACGGCATTTGAAAAAAATGATGCTACTACTCTTGCTAATAATATTTTAGAAAAAGATGATCCTAAACTAGCAGAGTTTTTAGTTCAAGAATTTAGTGGTTATCCTATATTGATAGTACAAGGCACACAGTTATTGAACCAAGTACCGGGTTTAAATCAAGAAGAATATAAAAAGAGGATACGAGATTCTGCTGATAAAATTAAATTAAACATTACTTTAGCAATTAAGGAATTAAAGCCAAATACTAAAAGATTACTAAATAAGATAACCTTAATTAACACCCAAGGTTTTTCGAAAGAACTACTAAAAATTATTACTGATGACAAGAATACTATTGATGATGATATTTATCAACTGTCTAAATTTGCTTTAGTAGCTAATATTGACTCAAATGAAACCAATCCTGTTTTTGAGATGCATGATGTTATTGCTAATAAAATAATAGAAATAAATGCAGATAATAATAATAAAAATTATTTAGAAGACATTGTTACTAAATTAATAGATGCAACACCAAAGAATTTAGTAAAAGGTCGTATATTTAGAAGTGCTAGAACTATGCTTGAAAATCTTAAAATAATAGAAAGGAATGCCACCAATTATAATATTAATATATATAAATTGTTGGAGTTAAATACTCTATTAATGGTTCAATATATAAGCTCTTTAGATCATTACAACGCAGAAAAACTATTTCACTGGTTTAATATAAATGATCAACAAGGTAAGTTTAAATTGTGGTTAATGAATAATGATGAAAAATATTTTTATGCTAGATATTTGGGTAATAGCGGTGTCTATTATAAAAATAGATTTGCTGATTTGCACAAGGCTTTTGAATATTACTCAAGAGCTAAAGAGGTGTTTAATAAGGTAAAAGGTTATGAGGCTAGTAAGTGTGCTGCAGTTTATAATTTAGCTACTTTCTACATTGCATTAGGTAAAATTACTGAAGCTCAAAATGAAATTAATGAAATGGAACAAATATTTAAGACTGCTAATGTAGATCTTAAAGAAATAGAGAGTATGTTAAATTTAATAAAAACTAAATTATACCATAATAATGGTAATGAGGAAAATGCTTTAGAAGAAATTAATAAAAATATAATTAGAACTTTTAAGAGTGGGATTAGCCCTAAAGACTTATTTTTTACAAATTGTTACATGTTAAAATCTGAAATATTAAACTCTTTAGGTAAATATCACGAAGCCTATGAACAGTTACAGCAATTATATGAAATGCATAGGTCTGTAAATAAGGAATATCAAGAGATATTTGCTCGTATTTTTACCCAAATGTCAAGAGCGGAACTTGGTTTAGGTAATACTAACAAAGCTCTAGAATATGCCCAAAAAGCTACAACCATATTCATTAATGATCCAAGTAGGGCTAATAAAAATCTTACCACCTCACTAGATATAAATTTAGCCAAGGCTTTTGTTGCAGAAGGAGATGCATTAGCAGCTCTTGGTCAAAATGAGAAAGCAGCTGAATCCTATGCACCTGACTTCCGCAGATTTTTTGATATTAGTTGTTATAAGTGGCATTAGTAAGGAGGTGAAGTGGTACTCTCGTTCTGTTGTGCCTAGTAGATATTTTATTATTGACTTTAACTGCGATGTTGTTTATTATTTAATTAATTAAATATAGCCCCATATTTTATAGCCCTAATATGTACATACGTCGTAAAAAAACTCCTAATAGTCCAAGGCAATCTATTCAAATAGTGGAAGGTTATCGTGATAGTAAAGGTAACGTCAAACAGCGTATAGTACGTCATTTAGGAGTCTTCGTAGATGAAGTAGAAGAAGCTAAATTAGTTGCCCTAGCACAATATTTGATTGCCAAGATTAAAGCTGAGAGAGAAGCTGCAACTGGGCAGGGGAATTTGTTTACTGATGATACTAACGAGGTTAAAAGAGGTCGTCCAACTAACAAGCTGCTAAAAGATATTCTACCTGTTAACGAAGTAAAACTAAATGAGGTTGTAGAAGTCAAGCGAGTTGTTGAAGGAGTGCATCAAATAGGGGGGCATGTTTATGATCAAATGCATTTTAACCAGTTACTAGCAAGGAAACGTGACGCTGGGATGCTGAAGGATTTAGTGTTAGCCCGTATGGTAAGACCAAATAGTAAAAAAGGGATAGTTGAGTATTTAAGCGATCAATTTGACAGGCATCATGATCTAGATGCTACTTATCGGATGATGGACAAATTACATGAGCAAATACCTAAAATTAAAGAATTATGCTTTAAAAACACCCTAACCCTGATTCCTAATAAAGAGATTAGCCTAGTATTTTTTGATGTTACTACACTATACTTTGAATCAGTAGAAATAGATGAGCTAAGAGCCTTTGGCTATAGTAAAGATCATCGCTTTAATACTACCCAACTAGTTCTTGCCCTAGCAACTAATGAGGATGGATTACCACTTGGCTATGAGCTGTTTAGTGGTAATACCGCAGAAGTTAGCACCTTAATTAAATCAATTAACAGCTGGCAAGCGTATCTTAAAGTTAAAGATGTCTGTTTTATTGCTGATCGTGCAATGTTTAGTAAAGCTAACTTGCAAGCTCTCGATGAAGGTGGTTATCGTTATATTGTGGCAGCAAAGCTTAAAACACTCAAGAAAGAAAAGAAAGAAGAAATATTATCAGAGGAAAACTATAAGCCTACTGTTATAGGCAATGATCTTACTTGGATTGCCGATCTAGAGCATGATGGTAAACGTCTAATTACCAGTTATAAATCTAAAAGGGCTATTAATGATGCACAGGAGCGACAAAAAATTTTAGATAAAATTAATAAGACTATTGGTGAGTTTGGTAGTACTAAAAAACTTATATCTAATAGTGGAGTAAAAAAATATACTTCTAGTGAAAATGGCAAGAGCTATATTGACGCAGAGAAGATAGAGCAGGATGCGTTGTGGGATGGCATACATGGGGTAATCACCAATGACCAGACTATAACTCCACATGAAGCAATAGCAAAATATGCTAGATTATGGGTAATTGAAGAGCAATTTAGAATCAATAAACATAATTTACAAATGCGTCCAATTTTTCACTGGACTAAACAAAGGATAGAAGCACACATAGCTGTGTGTTATATGAGTTTTGCAGTGCTTAAAACTATAGAATACAAGGTTGCTCTGACCCAAAAGATCAGTGTAACTAACATCGTTGAATTATTAATATCAGTACAGGATTCAATCTTAAGACATACAAAGACTGGTGATCTTTATAGACTACCAAGTGCAATAAAAAACGAAGCTAGAAAAATCTATAAAACCTTTAACATCAAACGTTCAGACCATGCTGCAATATATTTAAAATAACAAAATAATGTTGTGCCTAAATTTTAAAAATCCCAGCACTATGACCCTTCTAAGCTTATGCCTTATTAAAAAATGCGGAAGTCGGGAGGAGATGCATTAGCAGCTCTTGGTCAAAATGAGAAAGCAGCTGAATCCTATGCTTCAGCAGAAGTATTATATTATAATAATTATCGGGACAATATGAAAAATGTCGATGAAGTAAGCTACCTGTATTGGGCTGCAGCAAAAGCAACTTGCAATATACCAAATAAATTTTGGTATATAAAATTTAGCACCCAACTCATAGAAAAATTTGGTGAAAACCACTTTAGAAGTATAGATCTTTTGAGTAAGTGTAAAAACTAATAACAATTTGATAAAATATTCATTTTTGCCCCAAATTTACTTTTTTTGTATGCGTTGTTGTAATATCCAATTAATAAACCTTTTCTCTAGTTCTTTTTTGGGTTCGGGTTTCGAGTAATTAAACACTTCTAACATAATATTGACTAGATCCACTTCAGTAACTTCTAACTTAAGATTTTTTATCTCTTCTATTACAGTCTTAAGTATTTTTTCCATCAATTCAAAATCATCATTATTTAAATAATTTTTTGTTTCAATAAAGGGATTATATAAATCTTTAACGGTTACACCTAGTACATCGGCTACCGTTTGTAACAACTCTGCTGAAGGTTTTTTAGATATCCCCTTTAGAATATTGTATATATTATTTTTCTTTAAACCAGCTTTTCTTTCAAGTTCAGTAACTTGGTAATTACGGTCTTTAATAATTTTATCTAAATTTTTTTGTAATGTTGTATATGACATTATGTTCTAAGTAATTCAATTATTTTTTAGTTACATTTATGTTCCACTATGTATTAATTCTCACATAAATGTTTTTTTGTCAAATTTTATATGCATAATTATTGACATTAGAATAAAAGTATTATACATATAATTCTATATATAGAATTTAAAGGCAGGACATAATTGAACAACATCAAAAGTGATGTTTTTTATTAAAAGCTAATCATAATAAAGTAGAACATGAATTACCAAATATTAGCCTTGACCATTGGAGTATTTAGCCTAATCATCGGACAAATATTATTAATACTACTTTCGGTCAAATGGCTTAATCAAATCAGATCAACCTGTAGTGACATCAAGGTTATTTGCAATAGTTTTTCTAACGTCTACATTAAAGCACAAGATGAAATATCAGCTCTATATCAAAAGACCACAGAGCTAGCTAATAGTACAGCTAAGAAAGAAAATTACATATTAAATTCTACCTTTCAGTTAGCAGATATTAATCTGCATCTTAAAATACTACTTGATGAGTTTAAAGTATTTGCTAACTCTAGCAATACTACGTCACAGACCAAGACACAAAAATAATTAACATTAACTAACCCCAGTTGCCAATTAATTTTGTATATCAAAAAGTTCTTCAATCCTTGATTATTTTTGCTTTATTACAGAAATTACCTTGCATATCAAATATTTGTACTACTCCTTCTGTATGAATATCGTGAGCTTTATCAACTAGATATTTTTGCTGTGGTGGAAACCATTGTAACACAAAATAAAGGACAGTGGTTGTAGTAATAGTTGATAAGCTAAGACTAATCGCTACCACAGGAAAGAAATTCTTGCTACGATTAATCCTAAGAGACTCAATATCATCTTTAATTTTATTGAGATTTTGACTACAGCTATTAATCGCTATAGTCATTTCATCTATTTTAAGTTGGTTGTGACTTTGAATTTCCTCAGCAACTTTAGGGGCTATAGCTATTATGCTTTTATCTAACTTCTCCGGTATTTTGCTTAAGATATAGCACTCCTCACTAAGCTTAGAAAGATTTTTTTTAAAATCTTCCAATTGAATATTAATATTATTACTATATTGCCTAGTGGAATCACTAAAAGATGTTAAAATATCTTGAACCTCCCGTTTAATATATGGCAGTTCTTTAATAAGTTCTATACATGTAGTAAAGTGCTTGTCTACTTTGTCATAAACTGTAGTAAAGTCAGTCGTTATTTTTTTACTCATTTTTTACCATGAATATTCGTTAATGTATTATACTCGTTAGTTATAACAACATATTCTTGCCTAGCTTCTTGCCACCAAGGTTGATCCTTGCGTGGATATTGTGGTACTACTTGCTCAACATCTGTTATACTTGCTTGGTCATTTGAAATATCAGAAACACTAACTTCCTGAACATTATAACTATCAATGGAATTATTATAATGCTCAGGAAACTTGCTTGCAGCAACAAAATATGGGTGTTTTTTAGGAACATCCACAGCTAAAGGCACTTTAATTCTAGCTATTCTAGCTTTTGGCTCAGGTAGTCCAACAAAACACTCTAAATCTGCTAAAGTAGCAAGATCATCGGTAGTGATTAAAGCTTTATGTTTAGTATTTTCACTATAGCTAATACCATCTCGAAACTCATGAGCTCCATAAGAAGTATTTTTTTGACTAGTAGCATATTCCAGTTGCCCAAATATCTCAGTGATAATTTTAGCTGTAGCTGGCTCATCACTTCTAAAGAGAAACTTAGTAGCAAATTGGCCAAAGATACTACTACCTTGCAACATACCAAAATTTCGAATATTTGGTTAATTGATTGAGTAGCACAAAGAACGCATCCACCATATTTTCGTGATTCTGATATTAAAGTAGGAAAGCTAGGCAAATTGCCTAAAGAGGCTAGTTCATCGATAATAAACCACATACGTCTTTTCTCATTGATCCCTATGCCAATTAGACATGAAATTGCTAGTTCGAATAAACAGCTAGTTAGCGGCATTGTAACGTTTCGCATATCTGGTCTGTTACTCAAGAATAACCAAGCGGGATTGCCTTGTGCTACTTCAGTAAAATATTTGGTCAGGGAAAACTTTTTCTCAGAGTCAAATAAGAGATTTAGAGGAGCAGTACTAGTTGCCAACACTGATAAAATAGAACTAGCAGTAGTCTTATTACTGGCTGTTAAATATCTAGCGGCTACTGTATTAGCTAACTTTTTCTCAAGTGATTGCCTAGAAGATAGCTGTAACATTTTCTGCAGTTCAGTAATTGATTTATTGCCTTCTTTTATTAAGGATTGAACACAAGCACAAAAAATAGCTGCACTACTATTATTCCAAAATGGATCAAAGCCGCTACTAGTCTTCTTGTTAAACTTAAACAGTACTTTAGCAAATTTATCTAACTTTGGATCAATATATTCTGCTTGTTCATGATCATTACTATTATTAGAACTAGTATCAGTCCAAAAATCCCAACTGTGAGATCTAGCATCTAATGGATTAAAGATAATATCTCCTCTATCCGGGTTATAATATCTTTCTATCATTTCCCCTGTTTGATCAACGACCAATGCTGGTTGTTGAAAGTTCCTGATTTGCGGAATTAAATTATTAAACAAATTAGTCTTACTAGAACCGGTAGTGCCAATAGCTATAATATGCCTAATTTCGCTATCTTTAACAAGTCGCATGCTACCTACAATGAATTTACTTGCTTTATTAGCTTTATTTAAATAGTTAGTTATTTCTTTTGCTGACTTGATAGTACTACCGCTAATTTGTTTTTCTAGTGATACCGACTTACCAAATTTTGCCCACAGCAGAAAGATGCTAACAAAAATAGCAAACATCAAACCAAGGCAGAGTAGTAACTTAGCTTTGATAAAATTAACCAGCTGATAATAATTCTTACTAAATTTAGAGGAAGTCAAGATCAGTTGTGGATCAATATTACTCCTATATAAACCAGCATGATTATAGGCATTAATTAGGGTAACATATTCTTTGCCTTTAGGATTGATCATTACCTTAATAGGACGCACGCTATTATCAAAGTTACTGGCTAGTAAGGCTTTCTGATAAGTTACAGCAGCAGATAAATCATACAGTTTTAGCTTAGGGTAAGCTAAAACTATGGTAATTATCACACTTACAATACACGAAATAGCAATAGAGCGATTAAATACCTGCAAAAACATCCTAATCTTATGCAAGAATATCTGACCACCACCTATAAAATTACTTAGCATACAATTTGACTAAATTTAAAGTAATAAGTTTATAAAATATATCTTATTTTAAAGACCAACCATTGGTATGTATATTCTCTTAATTTATTATCTATTATAATACATTTTCGATTAACCACTAAGTCCATGATGCTACTTTTCTTGAATATTTTTAACTATCAGCAAATATTATTAATTTACTATAATCATTATTATCAGCAGCTCTTAGAGCTTCTAAATATTGTTTTCTAGTAGCATTATTGCAAATTAAATTGCTTCTACCCCAACTAAATCTATGCTCATTATGACTTACTAATATAAGATCAGCGAAGAGCCTAGAAAACCTTCCATTACCGTTTGGGAATGGGTGGATAAATACCAGCCTATGGTGAAATCTTATTGCAGTTTCTCGTAAAGGGTAAATTTTATGTGTTAACTGGTAAATAGTATCATCAAATAATAATTTGAGTTCCTGCCCTATATAAATACTATTTACTCCTATATTGGTTTGAGTTTTTCTAAACTTACCCGCCCAACTCCAAGTGTTATCAAACATTTTATTATGTAATTTTTGTGCAAAACTTATTGATAAAATATCTTGCCTTTTTCTCTGCAATACCCATTCTTCTGCTTTTAAAATATTATATTGCTCCCATTCATTTAGCTCACTTTGAGTGGTTAAATGTTTTGGTAATAAATTATTAATTTCATCTTGGTTTAAAGGAGTAGCACCTTCAGCGTAAATAAATCTCATTGCCAAATAGTTTTTATATTATTTTTCATTAATTCTTCTTTTAGAATTTCAATTTGCTCTTGCTGTTTTTTATCAATTACTTTTTGATCTTCCAATATCATCGAATGTGATATTTTCTTTAGCCTATCTATAGCAGTTCTTTCTGCTTGCTCTTCTATAATATTTAGTAAGTTTTTTTCTGGAACTATAGCATAAACTAACTTGCAACCCAGTTGACTTGCGACTTTTTCTAAAGTTGCAAGGGTTGTCTTCATCAATACCTCATCATTTTCTATACGCAAGATTCTTTGCTTGCTAACCCCACACCGACGAGCTAGCTGCTGACTTGTCATACCGATTGCAGTTCTTATGGTTTTTAACCATCCGTTACTTGGTATTATTATATTTTGTAATGGGCTTAATTGATTCATTAGCTGTTTGCAGGTTAATTTTCTTAAAGACCAATTCATAATTATAAACTCATAAGTAAACTTATATATTACTATAACATCATATAAAAACAATATACATATTGTTTTTATATGGATTCAGCACTACTAATAATTAAAAAAATACTACTACAAATAAACTAATGTAAATTTATAGTACCGTCTTATACCAATTAGCTCCCCAGCCAAGACAATAGTACCTTTCTTGAATATTGCTTATGATGATATGGCTTGGCAGAATGATAAAGTCTGACGACCTTTTGCCAATCACCATGTTGCAGATATAAATCAGTTAGTAGTTTGGCTGCATACTTAACATTATTTTTAGGAGTAAGCATTTCATCAAGACTAGAAAATTGTCTTTTATGCCAGTACCAATTGATCTGCATTACGCCAATATCAATATTTGTATGTCCTTTTCTCAGATAAGAACGTATATTTTTAGACGCTTCCGCCTTAGATTTGGCAATGAAAGCTTTACCACCTAAATTTACTGCATAAACTTTCATTTCAGACTCTACTTCAGCAATAGCTTTCAATAAACCGCTTGGAATGTTATGTTCTTTTTCAACTGTGCTAATTAATCCCGCTAAATCTTGTGCAAACACCATATTTTGTGAAAAACCAACTATTATAATAACCAAAATCTTGATTATTTCTTTACTTAAAATATCAAACCATGATATTATTGATTTAGGTATGCTAAACTTGAGGCTTGTTATGAATTGGATCAAATCACGGCTAAATAAAGATAATTTTTGGAACTTAATGTTTTGGCTGGGGATATGCTTTAGTATGGCAATGAGCAAAATATTTGACAGTATTTTTTTAATATTAATTACAATATTTGTAGTACCCAAATTTCTAGTGATGTTTAATAAAGTAACATATACTGAAGACAAAATATTCTTTAATAAACAAGACCAATCTCTAACTGATAAATTACCAAAAAATCTTGGAACAGCATTTGCACTTACAATAGTACTAACGGCTTTTGTATTTGTACCATTCTTTATGCTCAATGGAGTTATTTTGTTTGATTTGACAGCTACCACATTTCTTGGTTTTTTGCTTGCAATACCTACTTTATACTTCATATACAAAAATTGTCCTATTTCTATTTTATTTAACAAAAATGCTTGGCAAGAAGAAATTATTGGTATGAAAGCAGGAACATATCATGCTAATTTTCCCTCTTCTAGTTTTAATAGCAATTCCTATAGTAGTATTAGTCATAGTAATACTATAAGGTCTCCTGATATTATTAATGATCCTTCTTATAGATATTTAAGTTCTAATATCTATAACTCAGATCGTTAATTGACAACTAATTTATTCATCTTTTGGTTTACTCTGCCTTGCACTTTGATAAGCTCCTTTATTAAATTGCCAGCCTTTTGGAGTTCCTTTAGCTGGTCCTCCTATAGTTTCACCAGCATTTACTTTATTCAAGAACCATGCCGTTCCTCTTGCAGTTTTCCCTTGCCCAATCCTATCTTGTTCATACTTATCAACCTCTGCCTGTAAATCTTTTCGCTCAAGTTCATTAACTTGTCGGATATTATTATATTGTTCAGTATTTTTATCTGTTACTTCTTCAAACTTATTTTTTAGTTTTCCCTCTTTGCCTTTAATATTTGTCGTAAATTCTTCATTATTAATGTTAATACCTCTTTTTGCTGTTGCTTCTTTAACTTGTGAGCTTGGATTTCTATTAATTTTCTTATCATGTTCATTGCTAAAATCATTTAATGCTTTTTCTGCATGCTGACCTGAAACTTGTCGCCTACCACTATTTATTTCAGGTATTAAATTTTGCAAATTTTTCAGCGACCATTTTATTCCATACTTTCATTACGTCAGGATGCTGCTTGTCTGCTAGCTTCCTAACGGAGTTTGCATCCATACCAAACTCTATTACGCAGCGGTCTAACACTTCTTGATACATATCCTTGTTAACTGTTGCTGATTCTGATTCAAGTCTGCTTTTTGCTCTGTGCCAATTATCTACTGTCTCCTGACGCATTGATACTTGTTCTTCTAATCTTTGTTGCCGTTCATAACTGCTTCTTACCGCCTCGCTATAATGTTTTTCAGTACTATTATCCTGACCCCATGCTTTATTTGACGCAGCTTTAACAATATTAACATAGCTTTCATTAGTATTATTTTGTCTAGATATATCAATCTCCTCACCAAATGATTGATCACTAGAGTTTTGACCACTTATTGATCCTTCTATATTACTAGATATACCAACACCAGTAAGACCTTTTAGTGGAGTACTCAATGATGCACCTACTGTCAAAGCTGTTCTTGCAGCTTGATGCAAACCATAACCATATTTCTCGTTAAGCGATCTAGCATTATGTACTGCTTGCTGTAAAGATTTCGTATATTCTCCAGCTTTACTATAATCAATTGTTTCCCCACTATGTTCACGCTGTGCTATATTGGCAACAAAATCAGCTGTGTCACTAAAAGTATCATTCCTTGCCTCTGACAACGATCTTTGATCTGATTTAAGCAAACCTTCAGATGTTTGTATGCCTTGATTCACATGATTTTGATTTGTTTGCTCCAAATTAAATTTGGTGACACCCATAGAAGCAGTGAGACCTTGACCGCCTGTGTAGATTGTGCTGCCATCAGGGTTAATACGTACCATACTACCATCAGCTTGTTGCCAGCTATTGCCTCGTTCCACATATTGCATATTATAGTCCGTTTTATATCCCGACTTCATATAGTGTTGGCTATTTCCTTCTGAAACATTATCAATACTTCTGTTACCACTTGCTATCTCTGCTCCTA
This sequence comes from Candidatus Tisiphia endosymbiont of Myopa tessellatipennis, assembly GCF_964031105.1. Lineage (NCBI taxonomy): Bacteria > Pseudomonadati > Pseudomonadota > Alphaproteobacteria > Rickettsiales > Rickettsiaceae > Candidatus Tisiphia > Candidatus Tisiphia endosymbiont of Myopa tessellatipennis. The sequence goes on from NZ_OZ035005.1 coordinate 1,329,574, forward strand.
TACTACCCGATGTTGCTTGCAGTCCACCAATAATTGATCCAGCTAAGTGACCAAGACTGCTAACGCCCGATTGCATAATAGCAAATGCCAAAAATGGTATTACCATTTGCAAACCTGCTGCTACTGTTACTATTGTATCAACGTGATTTAGGATTGTGCTGCTACTACTGAAACTTAACATTAAACTTGAGCCAGTTTTTAAATTACTATAAGTACCCATGATCATATTAATAATAGCATTTAATGACGACCATAATTGTAGTGAAGCAACTAAAGTCAGATAAGAAGTATATTTTGCTATGCCACCACTAAAGATTAACATTGGTACTAAAAACATAAACGAGGCATAGACTATGCATTTTATTACTACTAGTAACATTGGTAAATACAATGTCGCCATATCACTTGATAATAACCAACCACTTTCTTGGCTGGTTCGAGAACGTGCTACTGCATAGTTACTTGCGGTATAATCAGATATACTGTTAATCATCATTTGCTGCCTTAGTATGTCACCTGCTTTTTGACCACCTCCATAAAGACTACTAATATTTTTCTCGAGAATATTTGATAGGATGCTTGATGAACTGCTTGATGATCTAGCTGAAGGGACATAATCTGATCCACCTCTTGCCTTAGCAAATTCTGTATTAGCATTTTTTGATACTACCCTTTTGATCTCTCCATCAAAATAATTCTCAAAGAGATTTGCTGCATCTTGGCAAGTAACATTACGCAGATTCTTACCGTCTCTAATGTAAAGACGGGTCAATGTGCCAGCCTTGCTACTCACTAATTTCCAAATATCAGGAGTATCTATTAATTGTTTAGGAGTAAACTGATAACCTATCATTGCTGGTAGTACAACACATTGCTTGATAAAAGAACGCATATTTTCTACAAACTCTGGGTCTTTAATACGAACCTGACGTAATTCCTTTTTTAGTCTTGCACCAAATAACATACCATAATTATAATAAGAAAATATAGGTGACGTAGAATTAACAAGAGCTTCTATCGGTGCATATACTTGTTCAAAACCAATAGTGACCAAATGACCAAATTCTTCTAATATGCCAACGGGCAGGGCAAAAGCTATAGGAATATTATCAACCTTGCCTATTATTTTACTTACATGATCTTTAATAATCATTTCTGTTTTAGGCAGTAATAATGCGTTAATTAGTACAATCATACCAAGTACTTTAAGCACATATGCCCGCCACACCATAGAATTATTACTGTAAGTTATTCGGATACAATAATAGCAGCAAGTCAAAACACATAAACTATTGACTATATCTGTATAAAACTCACTATTGCGTAGCATTGCAAGGCCATTTAATATATAATACAAAGCATCGTAATAACCATAAGTATGAATTGTTAAATCAAGTTCCATATTTCTTTACCTATTTACCTTATTATCCTTTTCCTACCTAGCTTTTATCCATCCATTTGATTAGTGGACATAAACTCCTGAAATTTCATTTCAAAGTATTTTTCCTCTTGCAACATTCTCATCTTGGTTTGCTCAATAATATTATAACGCCTAAAGGCATTTTCTCTGTTACTTATCAAAAAGCTAATAGTGTTATTGACTTCCTGCTCAAAGTTGGTAAATACTCCTATATCTGCAAGCTGCAAGTAAGAAAGCTCTGATACTGCTTCAGAAGTTTGTTGTAATAATTTAGTAAGGTAGTTGGTTACTACGTCATAGCATAAGCTTTCAACAAATTCAGCTATCCGTACTGTTAAGTAAGCATTATCAGTATTAGTAGCAAGTTCTCTCTGTATCTTGTTAGTTAGTGGAATGGATGATAAAGCAATTAGATTTTCTTCATCCTCAGTAAAATTACCGTTATTATTCTTTATTTTCTTAACCATAGAAAATAGCATCTGATCAATGCTACCATATAGTGTATCTTTATCTGATAACCTAGTTTTGGCTTTTTGGGGGAGTAAGCATAAGTTTGTTTCATCACACTTATACAACTCTACATCTACATTACCACTACGAACTCCAATAAACTCCCCTATTAATTCCTTATTAACCAATGATTTTTTATGAGTTATTGAACGACGTCCTTCAGCATCTTTTTTGCCAATAATAGTCCCTGATATGCTCATGAGTAATTCTTTAAAAGTAGTAGCATCTCCTGAGCTACTTATTTTCTTATCAAGAGCCTTCCATACCAAATTAAAATTATCACCAAGTAAACTCTCAAGTTCTTTATTGCTTTTGGTTGGACCCGACTTCCGCATTTTTTAATAAGGCATAAGCTTAGAAGGCTCATAGTGCTGGGATTTTTAAAATTTAGGCACAACATTATTTTGTTATTTTAAATATATTGCAGCATGGTCTGAACGTTTGATGTTAAAGGTTTTATAGATTTTTCTAGCTTCGTTTTTTATTGCACTTGGTAGTCTATAAAGATCACCAGTCTTTGTATGTCTTAAGATTGAAGCCTGTACTGATATTAATAATTCAACGATGTTAGTTACACTGATCTTTTGGGTCAGAGCAACCTTGTATTCTATAGTTTTAAGCACTGCAAAACTCATATAACACACAGCTATGTGTGCTTCTATCCTTTGTTTAGTCCAGTGAAAAATTGGACGCATTTGTAAATTATGTTTATTGATTCTAAATTGCTCTTCAATTACCCATAATCTAGCATATTTTGCTATTGCTTCATGTGGAGTTATAGTTTGGTCATTGGTGATTACCCCATGCATGCCATCCCACAACGCATCCTGCTCTATCTTCTCTGCGTCAATATAGCTCTTGCCATTTTCACTAGAAGTATATTTTTTTACTCCACTATTAGATATAAGTTTTTTAGTACTACCAGACTCACCAATAGTCTTATTAATTTTATCTAAAATTTTTTGTCGCTCCTGTGCATCATTAATAGCCCTTTTAGATTTATAACTGGTAATTAGACGTTTACCATCATGCTCTAGATCGGCAATCCAAGTAAGATCATTGCCTATAACAGTAGGCTTATAGTTTTCCTCTGATAATATTTCTTCTTTCTTTTCTTTCTTGAGTGTTTTAAGCTTTGCTGCCACAATATAACGATAACCACCTTCATCGAGAGCTTGCAAGTTAGCTTTACTAAACATTGCACGATCAGCAATAAAACAGACATCTTTAACTTTAAGATACGCTTGCCAGCTGTTAATTGATTTAATTAAGGTGCTAACTTCTGCGGTATTACCACTAAACAGCTCATAGCCGAGTGGTAATCCATCCTCATTAGTTGCTAGGGCAAGAACTAGTTGGGTAGTATTAAAGCGATGATCTTTACTATAGCCAAAGGCTCTTAGCTCATCTATTTCTACTGATTCAAAGTATAGTGTAGTAACATCAAAAAATACTAGGCTAATCTCTTTATTAGGAATCAAGGTTAGGGTGTTTTTAAAGCATAATTCTTTAATTTTAGGTATTTGCTCATGTAATTTGTCCATCATCCGATAAGTAGCATCTAGATCATGATGCCTGTCAATTTTACAAACGTCCATTTGCACCCTTTCTCCTAGAATCTTGGAACTATAACGTTTAATCTGTTTACGATAATGACGTTTTTAATTCAACGGAGCTACATTATGTTTTTTAAGCACTTTATGTATAGTAGCTGTAGAAAATGAGATACCATATAAACGCTTTAATTCACTATGAATGCGTCGTGATCCTAGATTCCTTTCTTTCCTTAACTTAAGTATAAGATTTTCATCAACTTCACTTCTTTTTTGAAAAGGAAAGTTTTTGGGCTTACTACTAATATCACACAAACCATTTTTACCTAATACTTCATAGCGTTTGTACCACTTGCGTAATGTAAAGCGTGAAATACCATAATGTTCGCATACCTTTCCTGCATGCTCTAACTGTTTATATAACTTAATCCAACTCAAACGCAACTTAATCTTAGCATCCATTACAAATGACCTTATAAGTCTCTAACTTAATTCCTATTATAACAAGCTGTAGTAATCAAGTTTTTTAATAATTAGATACTATTTTATCTTACATCTCTGTTGCAACAAGGTCTATAAATCACACATATAAGGTACATAGAGCATCCTAGTTTATCGGCGGGAATTTGTGCTTTGGATACCACACACCTGTCTTGCTCCACCTTGCTCTGCAATAACTGCCTAAAGTCATCAGTGCCAGTTAGGATCATCCTTGGTGCTACTATAGTATTTGGAGCATTTGTTGTTGTTACAAATATCAACTTTTTTCTTCAGTCTTACTTGTACCCAAAGTCACAAAGCGTTGACCCGAAGTATCTAAGGCACGGCAAGCAATTGATTGTACCTGCTTAGTTGCATTATCTGCTTTCTCAGTCAGTTCTTTTATATATGTTTCCTGTTTCTTGATTTTCTCTTCAAGATAACCAATACTCTGCTCGTTTAGTTTTAATATGCCATCATATTCTTTCTGCTTCAATTGGCTATCAAACTCATATTGTTGTAATAATTGTGTACGTAACAATTCTTCGGCATTTGCCATAGCCTCTTTTATTTTGTTTGGCATTTCTTCCACTTGCACTTTTAAAACATCATAGTCCTGCTCTTTTGCTACTAAATCAGCTTCTCGTCTTAGTAAATTATCTTTTAAGTCAGATAATTCCTTTTCCATAATGGCTCTTTTGTTATTATATTCATCAGTTTCTTTGCGACGCTTTAATTCCAAAGCATAACTATATTCTTCTTCCTCACGCTTTCTAGTTTTTGCAAGAATATCTTTCTGTTCCTTGTAATCTTGCTCGAGAATTGTACGTTGTTGTTGCCAATGAGATTTTTCACTAGCCATTTCCTGTTGAAAATTCTGTTTTATTTGCTGCATTTCTAGCTCAAAACACTCTTTTTGTTCAGATTGAGCTTGCAATAAAGCTGATAAAGTATTTGCTGTTTCATGAATTTGATATAGTTCCTGTAGATGCGTTTGTTCTAAAATAATAGCCTCACGCAAATTGGCTAATTTTTGAAACTCATCCAACAATTGTTCTGATAAATTATCAATTTTTTTAATAGTCTTTGATTTTAAAGTACTTAAGTCAGCTAATATATCATCCGATGAATTATTGATTGCTTTGGTTACTATTTGTTGTTTCTCTTCCTGCTTTTTATGTTCTTGAGGACTCGCAACCTGTTTTTCAGTTAATTTTGTTACCACCTCATTATAGGCTGCTAAGATCTGATCCTTAGTACTTTTAACCGAAACTTCTTGAATATTCTGTTTTTTTGTCATCTTCTTAAAACTACTTATAATTTTTTACTATAAACACACGCATGGTAAACTTCTCTCTATTTCTTATAATTGTAATAGCAGATTAGATTGTAAACTAATATCAACCATTACACAAGTTAGATATAAAATACTTTTCTTTTTGAAAACATATTATTTTGCTAAAATAGGAGACCATTCAAAAGCAGGGGCAAAGCTAAATTTTGCTAAAAAATATGCCTAGCTTTAGTTGTTCCAAGGTATATATCTCAAGGAATGCATAGATGGGACGTTATAATTTATGCTATGATATGTTTTATAAAAAGAAGTTATTTTGGGCAAATTTCATGCTGCTAGTTCGCTTTTACCCCGTTTCTGTAATTTGACCCCATATTTGTTTTTTAGAAAAACCGCGTTGGTTAGAAATAAACATTTTTGTAAATGCATTTAAAATAATTAGGAATATCTATGAATAAAATGCAAAATAATCAGTTAGTTATTTATCAAACTGAAAGTGGTGAAACCAAAGTTGACGTACAAATATATGATGACACGGTATGGCTTACTCAACAACAGATAGCAGAACTTTTTGATAAAGATAGAACAGTAATTACTAAACATATTAATAAAATCTTAGCAGAAGAGGAGCTTAATAACACAGTATGTGCAATTTTTGCACATACTGCATCAGATGGTAAGAAATATGACACGAAATATTATAATTTGGACATGATAATATCCGTTTGTAATTAAAACTGACCCCATAAGAATTGAAAATTAAAACTCTAGAAGTTATATCTTAACTAGGTTTTAGCATGATTAGGTTAGGGGTCAACTTACATTACAATTTTTACTCAAAAAGGGGCAAAAGTTGATTACATTTTATACAAACTGTTGGTGGTAAGCTATGGTAAGAATAAAACCTTCTTTAGAACCAGTTTGTTAGAAATATGAAATGGCATAGCTATATCTTTTTTTTGGCTATACCTAATTTTTCTACCATTTACAACAGATACGACAGAACCTGATTAAGGAGTAACATCTTCTATTGGTGTTTTTCCCAATGTATCAACATTAGCATCTTGTTCATTTCTAGAATTCATATTACTGCTCTGTAAAAAATCATCAGGATTATAGTATAAATTAGTAGAATCAGGGCGATCACAATAAGGTGCAGAACCGCCTCTTTTACCAATAGTATCATTTAACCAAGGTCGTTTAGGATCACAATAATAAGAGTCTGCGTGTCGGTTACTAGATGATGAATCAGATGAAGTGGTTGTACTGTTTGAAGTGGTTATGCTGCTTGGAGTAGTAGTACTATTTGTAGTAGTAGTTGTGTTTTTTGAACTATCCTTTGACATAAAATACTCTCTATAATATTAGTTAATGGAACTATTGCAAGATAATCTTTTTTGATCATTTTGGCGTCGCGTTAATTTTCGAATCCTCACGTACATCTTAGTCACACTACTGGACAAAAGAGATGGAGGGGTTGCAAGAGCTAGTAAGTAGAGTATTTTAGATTGAATAGAAAAAAATCAGTGGTACTCTATGTTACTAGCTGAATTACTATATAATCATTTTGAGATGAAAGATTCAAGACTAAATACGTTCAAGGGCATAATAAAATCATTAATATTGTGTCGAGGAAGCAAATATAAAAATATGGCAGAAGGAATAGAAGGAGATAAATTATTAGATTCAAAAATAAAAGCGGTATATAGATTTCTGCAAGAAGACAATATCAATATTGACGATTATTATAAGTTTATGAGAAATTATATTCCTCAAGGAAAAGTGGGGTTCGGTCGCATCTGTTGTAAATGGTAGAAAAATGGAGACCATTCAAAAGCAGGGGCAGAACTAAATTTTGCTAAAAAATATGCCTAGCTTTTTATAAAAATATATTACAATATGAATCTATAACACCTGAAACATATTTTACCCTATTTGATGTAACTGATAAATTGCTTTTATATGTCTGATAATACTAAGATTTACCAATTCAAAGTACATCTTAAAGATATAACTCCAATGATTTGGCGTAGTTTTCTAATTCAAATTTAGTTTTGCCCCTGCTTTTGAATGCTCTCCATGTTCTAAATTAATTTTTTTAATGTACGAGGAATCTTCAGGAAAATTATCTTTTAGAATACTAAGGAGCTTGTTAATTAGGTATTTAGCTTTAGTGTAATAAATTTGACTTTGCTTAATATCGCCTTGCTGCTCTTCATAAATTGTCCTTTTTTATATAGGTCTATTAAGCTTTCCAATACTCTATATGCCTTGGGATGCCTTTTATTTTGTAGTATTGCCAAAGATTGATTTAAATATTCCTCAGCTATTGTCAGATCACCTTCAAGAATCTTTGTTTTTCCTATATTATATAACAGAAAAGCAACTTGAGCGGAATTAATACCATAGTATTTTTTACAAAGAATAAGACTTTGGTTGAATATATTATTAGCACTTATAAAATCCCCCAGTTCTCGATAGGTAACTCCTAACTTTTCTAATGCCCAAGCTATTTCATCATGATCCTTGCCATAATGTTGTATATAATATCCAAGGCTCTTTTGTATGAGCTGCTTTGCTCTTGACCAGTTACCAAGGTTACCATAAACTATAGCTAGATGTATCCGTGACCAAGCTACTTCTATATGTTCATCTTCTAAGGTTTCCTTGTAAAATGATAACCCTTTTTTGATTAATTTTTTTGCCTTTTCATTGTTTCCTAAGTTTTGGTGAACAATACCTAAATTAATAACCAACCAAGCACATTCTATCTGATTCTTTGCTTCATTATTTTGTTGAATAGTAATAGTTTGTTCAAGTAAATCTTTAGCCTTCTTATAATTGCCAAAACTTCTATAGAAACGCCCTAAATTTCCAAGTACCCATGATGTTTTTATATCATTTTCTCCATAATAATCTTTATAAATAGCAAGCCCCCTCTCAAAATACTCTTGAGTCTTTTGGTAATCTACTTTTCTATAAAAAGATGCTAAATTTACCAATAACCAAGCTATTTCAATATGTTTTTCCTCACCATAATAGCGTTGGTATAGTGCAAGGCTTTTTTCAAGGTACTCTTGTTCTTTTTTTCTATTACCAAGCATTTTATATGCTATTCCCAGCTGTCCCAAAGTATATGCTTTTCTAGGATTAGGAGTCTTATAATAACTTTTATAAAATCTTAAGGCTTGTTTAAGGCTGTCTACTGCCTTTGCACCATTAAGATATGTAGACCAATAGATATGTCCAAGCTTACTTGTTAAATGAGATTTAGTAAGTTCATTAACCAAATTTTTTTCTAAAAATGAAGTAAGATGAGGAAAAAGTTGTTTTATAATAATAATATCCTCAACTTCTAATATTCGATCTATATATGTTTCTAAAGTTGTAGCTATCGATTCAATTAGTTGGGAGTTTTTGTTTAAATTTAATACCTTAGTGAGGTAATGTAAAATGATAGCTTGCGTACTACGATGAAGGGAAAATGTAGAGTTAGTGTTGTTTTTATAACAATTCTTATTAATAATTGTATATTTACTTAGATTATGCAGAAAATTATCAACAGAGATTTTACCTTTATAAGAATCTAATAAACTTCTTGGAATATTTTGTGAATCCACCATACTTATCAGTAATAAAAGAGAGCTAAAACTAGGTTCTTGTTCCATAAGATGTTTTAACGATAATGTTATAATACCATAACGGTTTTTAATGTAGCTACTTTTTTCTTTTATAATCTCTCCTTGAGTAACAGCAAATTCCTCACTACACTGTTCTTTACGGTTCAAGTACTCCTCATATGTAATGCCTATTTCCTTAATATAGTAAGCTGCTGTTGTTACATCTAAAGGAAGAGGTGGGATGTTTTGTAAAAACTGTAATGTTCTCTCTTGTTCTGAAGTAGAGTAATTGTATCTGTCTTCTGAATTCAAAATCTTAGTAAAAAGATCAAATTGTTCTGAATGACTTAGTTCTTCTAGGAAAATTACTTGTCCTCCACTAACGTAACTGTTATTTGCAATAGTGCTATTACGTGTTGTGATGATAATTTGTCCTGATCCCCAAGCTTTTTGATCATAAGGGAAATAGTCTTTAATATCTGAGAAAGTTTCTACATTATCGTAAATTAGTAACCAATTAGGATGTATTTTGAGTTTATTTCTAATAAATAACACAAGCCTAGCTTGTTTTTTATCAAAGTCCTGTATTTCTTGTATGATCTTTAACTCTTGCTTCTGTTCTGCAGTTTGAGATAAAGCATAACCTAGATTCTCAAAAGAATTCATAATACTATCTTTGGTTTCTGCATTTATTTCCCAAGTAACATTAGCATTTTGTTTACTTGCATACAAACGAGCCAAAGTTGTTTTTCCTGCCCCACCTGTTCCAATTAGGACAACGGTTTGCATATTGTCTTTGTCGTTTAATTTCTCCTTAATTTCTGCAATTATAGAAGAACGTTCTAAAAGCGTACTCTTGTGGGGAATAATAAAATCTGATCTTATATTTTGAGTTATTATTTTATCTGAAACAAAAAAATTATTAGAAATAATCCATACTACTAAAATAGAAAAACAACTAATACACATCAATAAAATAATAAATTTTCTGCTTAATAACTTTTCTTTAAGTACGATAGATTGAGATGTAGGTATAATTTTATCTTTTAAATCTTCCTCTTCTAAATGAGAATTCAGCATATTTTGATATTCTGCTTTAAACTCCTTAATAATTTGATCTAAGTCAGTTTTATTTAAAATTTTCTTTATTAATCTCAGGGTAGAAAGGTAATAATCTTCTTCTTGTCTAAAATCTATATATTCAACAGCATTAATATCTAAAGGGTTTAAATTTTTATCAACTATTAAAACAATACTGGCATTTAACTTGTTGTCATTTACTAGTTCTTTTTCGAAGATACACAAGTTATGAGTAACTCCTGTAGTAGCTTGGTCTTTATCTTCCCTATTTATCAGAGTTATATTAGCTGTTTTTAAGTGTTCTTTTAACCTCTTTAGTAAATCTTCTTCATTTTTATTGATTTTTGTATAATGAAGTAGGCAACTACAATCTTGCCTATTTATAATCTTTCTTATTTTTTGCAATTGTCTTTCAAACAAATTCTGAGCTAATAAGTGCAAATAATATTTAGTTATACATTGTAATTTCCCAGATTTTCTCACAAGATCAATGATGTATTCACGTGAGTTATTGCCTAGCTTTTGCATTATGCTGCGAATATGAGTCTCTACAGTTCTAGGCGAAATTACTAATAAAGTCGCTATTTTCTTATCACCTCTATTATGAATTATACAAGCTATAATATCTATTTCTCTAGGTGTAAATTTTATGCCACCTATTTCATTTAACTTTTTTGAGAATATCTCTTCCCTATCGATATAGCTCACCTTAAATACCAAGTCTAGTTCAGAACTCTCCTACAGTTTAGCAGACTTATAATTTGATTCCTAGGTACTTTTAAACCTACTCATTTTGTACTTAAGGGGAAAAATTAAGGGTATTTTACTGATTACAGTTTGATAAATTGCAAATAATCTAATTTTCCTAACAAAGTGAAAGAAAATACTTTAAAAAATTAAAATTGTAGGAGAAATATATGGCAAAAGAACATTATTCCCCAAAAGTTATAACAGCAAGACTTAAGGGTAAGAGGTGGGAAGATCATCGAGAATATTTAGCTAATTATAATAAATATGAAGAACGTGGTTTTACCGTAATCGAATATGACGTTATGGAAAGGCAAGGAGACTATGCAGCAGCTAGCGTAGGTTCTGTTAATATATTTCATAAACTTGTACGTCATGATAAAAAATATATTGATTCTAATGATAATGAAATAAGAGAAGTAGAAGCACAGAAACTTCGGAATCAGTATATAGCAGAACAGCAAAAAGCAAAAGAAGCAGAAGAAAGAAAGCAGCAAGAAGCTAATAAACAAAAAGCCAAAGAGGAACAGGACAAACAACAAAAAGTCAAAGAGGAACAGGACAAACAACAAAAAGCCAAAGAGGAACAGGACAAACAACGAAAAGCCAAAGAGGAACAGGACAAACAACAAAAAGCCAAAGAAGAACAGGACAAACAACAAAAAGCCAAAGAGGAACAGGACAAACAACAAAAAGTCAAAGAGGAACAGGACAAACAACAAAAAGCTAAAGAGGAACAGGACAAACAACGAAAAGCCAAAGAAGAGGCTGAAGTTAAGGAGAAGGAAGAAGCAATAACTAAAACAGCCCATGAATGGGGAGAAACAGTAGGAGGAATATACGGTGGGTCTACTGGTGGAGAGATAGGCAATTATATAGGAAAAGCAGTAGGAGGAAAAATAGGGAAAAGTTTTGGATATCAAGGGGCTGGTGAGAAGACAGGAAAATGTTTTGGTAGTATCGCCGGAGCAGCAATTGGTGGAAATATTGGAGGAGCATTGGGAGGCTTAGTAAGTCAAGCCGTTGCTACTGAAATAGTAAAGATAGGAGGAATAGACACAGTAGGGACGACCTTACCACCATTAGTCGGAGCTGTGGTGGTAGGAGGGGTAGGAATAGCAACCTCTGCTTTCTGTAAGACTGCAAATAATCCACAAAGCTCTACCTTTAATAATGTAATAGATACAGCTAGTACAAGCATACCAATGGCAGCAATGGCAGTGGCTAGGTCTATACCATTTATAGATAACTCACCAACAGCATTAGGGGTATTAAGCTATGGCACTCAGCAGGCTTATATCTTAAAAACATGTTATAAGTAGTTGTAAGAGGGTGACTTGAAGCAATCTAGACTGAAATAGTCGTGAACAGAATAAGTACCCTCTATCGTTAAGTTTGCTTTGAACAAATTGCAGAAGGTACTGCAGTACAGTAGCCTTGCACAATAAGATGAAGGAGATTATACTATGAAAAAAATAATAGGTCTAGATGTAAGTAAAAAATGGCTTGATGTATGTATATATATTTCAAACAGTAAACCGGAATATCATCGTTTTGCAAATGATAATTTAGGTCATGAAGAGCTTATAAAATTAACAAAAGAGCAAAAAATTGAGCTAATAGTGTGCGAACCCACAGGAGGCTACGAGGATGAAATTTGCCAAAAATTATATAGTAATGAGCAACGGATTCATAAGGTAAATACCTATAGTTTTAATTCATTTAGTAAGTCAGTAAATTTTTGTAAAACGGACAAGCAAGATGCTTTTAAATTAGCGTATTACGGTGATAAGATGCAACTTACAGCAAATTATATACATCAAATTGAATCAGAAAATTTGAAGAGATATCAGCAAAGACGGGAAGATTTAGTATTGATGCTTAGTAATGAAAAAAAGAGGTTGCATAATAGTGTCGATGGTATTGACAAAGAAAGCATAGAAACATTGATGGGATGCTTACAAAAGGAAATATCTAAAATTGATGATAAATTAAATGAGATAATAGATGGATCAGAAGAACTACAAGAAAAAACAAAAATATTAGAAACTGTACCTGGCATTGGCAAATGTCTAGCTAGTAAATTAATTAGTTTTTTACCTGAGTTGGGAAATAAAAATTATAGCGGCAACGAATTATCAGCTATGGTTGGAATAGCGCCATATGCTCGAGATAGTGGTAATAAACAAGGTCGAAGATTCATTAGAGGAGGCAGAAAGATACCACGAGATGCACTATATATGGCAGTACTAACAGGTAAAAATGGCTTTCAATATTTAAAAGCTTTATATGACAGACTTATTAATAATTTTAAACCTAAAAAAGTTGCGACAGTAGCTTGTATGCGTAAATTACTGGAAGTTTGCCATAAGCTTATTCAACAAAAACGTGTATTTGTTGTTAATCAATAATATTTTTTATTTATATAAAATACAGATAAAAAATATTTAATTTTTTTAAAAAGATAATTGCTGTAAACTATTATAAGCACGGAAGTATTGATATAACGTTTACAAATGTAGCTAAAGGTCTTGGTAGCAGCATAGCAACTAGGACGATTTCTGCAGCGATAGCAGTGCCTGTAGGAGCTATCGTAGGTTCAACTATAGCAATAGCAGTACCTGTGCTTGCTGCGTCAGCAACGGCTGCTTTAAGTTATGGAGTTAATCAAGGTGTAAGGTGCTATTCCAATTCATGTGATGCGGAGAAAGCAAAGAAGTTAAACGTGGAAACGACAAAACATCATAGAGAAGGTCAATATGAAGAGGCTCTTGTAAAGTTTAATAAAGCTACAGCACTACAACCAAACAATAAGATTTATCACAAAAACAAGGCTGCGACTCTTATCAAACTAACTAAATATGATGAAGCCATAGAAGCTGCAGATAAGGCATTACATATAGACCTAAACTATAAACAAGCAAAAGAACAAAAAGCTTTTGCCTTGAATGAGTTGGCCAAGGTAGATTCTAATGCTCAAAATTATGAAGAAGCCCTTATAAAATTTAATGAAGCTATAGTACTACAACCAAACAATGAGATTTATCAAAAGAACAAGGCTACAGTTCTTAATGAACAAGGTAAAAAATTATGGAACGATGCTTGGACAGCAGAAGAAACAGCTAGCTTGGAAGAAATTGAAGAAACAGTAGAGCAATATCTTGCAGAAGCGAAAGAAAAGTTTAAGGAAACAAAAGTTAAGTTCAAACAAGCACATAAACTTGTACCTGACAATACTGAATATACACGAAACTTTCATATGATTAGTTTAAAGATAGAAGGTAATTCTAACTTTAATGAAGGAGTTAAATTACAATATGAAGCTAATAACCTAAGAGATCAAGGAAAATACGAACAAGCTTTAAAGAAGTATACAACTGCTATGCAAAAGTTTCAAAATGGTCTTAAGCATGACGCAAGATTTCAAGATTGTATAGACTTAGTTAAAGAATCTATCACAATATGTAATACAAAAATTGAAGAAATAGGTCAGCAACAACATTATGGAAATCTAGAAGAATACATACCTAATCCCAATAATTTATCAGATAATCCACTCACATCTTACGAGCATGTTGTTACTGTGATGGGAGTAGTTGATGTTGATTATTAGTATACAAGTTAATTGATAATAGAGGGAATCACATAAGCTAAATACTGATTTTTTACATAGAAAATGGAAGTAAAAATGAAAAGGTCTGAAGCAAAAAGAATTAATCGCAATACTGAGCTTGGCATAGAAATAACGTCAGAAATATTAACTAACCTTAATTCAGATAAGTGGTACAGTCAGGAAGATATTGCAAAAGTCATGGAACATCTTACTCGGAAATACGGATATGATTTTGTAAAACAATGTGAAGTTGCAGGTAGTATAGATCAATTAGGTAAATTTCTTGAAAAGTACGAAGAAGCTGATTCAGAGCCTAGATTTATTATATATAACAAAGAGGCTAATCACTGGGTTACTTTGTGCATTATGCATATTGGGCAGTCTACCACCATTTTATATAAAGATTCTTTTGGCAGAGAAATTCCCGGCGATATTCATGATGTTTTATTTAAAAAGTTTGGGCTAGGTACAAGACTTAAAGTACACGCGAACAAAGAACAACAAGATTCCACTAGTTGTGGTCCTATGTCTTTAAAGAATATGGAAATAATAATGTCTTCCATAAAAGGTAACCAATTAGACTTTATCGAACACTTTGAGACTACACAATTTTGTCAACATAGACAAGTACAACAAGTTAAAGAATATTTTAAATCAGAACTAGGTCAATACATACGAGTTACTATAAATAAATATATCCTAGAGTTATCAGAAAATGTGGCGTTTAAGGTAGCGATAAAGAACTTTGTAGAAAAAATACCCTACGAAGCTTTTGACAAGATTAATGCTTATGGTCAAGCTTTACAACAGTACTTTGAAAAGCAACCAAAAGAAGTATGCTCTGAAATAGTAGATCATCTGCAAAAAGAAGTGCCAGAGAAAGCCCGAGAAGAAGCAAGAGCAAGGTTAAAGCAACTGCGTAAAGAAGCATTAGAAAATTTACCAAAATTAATGGAGTACGTTAAAACCATACTGCCAGAAGGGATTAAAACTGCAGAGGATGTGGATAAATTAAAAAGAACATTACCAACAGAGGTATCTAAGGTAATACTGCCTTTGGTAACACCGGTTACAAATGGGATAATTGAAGCAGGTGTAGTTGTAATAGCAGATTACTTACCAACTCTGTTAGCAGAACCAATTAAAGTAGGGGGAAGATTTGTTGCACATCAAGTCACTAATAAAATACAAGGAGCAGTGGAAGACACAGTACAAAAAGGAGTAAATAAAGTTAGTGACTCATCTTCGAGACAAAAAAGTGCTTAAAACGTCTAAAGAATCAGGTTTGCAGTGGTTTTGGCATGAAGTTTGTAGTCATGTAAACATCACTTTTCTACTTGACATACTAAAAATTAGTCAACATAATGCTTCTTATGTGTATTACCATTGTTTTGTTTCAAATAAAAACTCTTGTCATTAAAGTACACTTTTATCAGTATTTCTTTATTATAAAATTCCACAGGTGAAAAAATAATGGTATGGATCTCCTGATATACAGAATGAAAAGCAGTTGCTAATCTTCTAAAGTTAATATTAAATATTAAAATAACAATCAGGATGCTAAGATGGAAGTTACCACAATTGGTATAGATATTGCAAAAAGAATTTTCCAAATTCATGGTGTAGATAAAAATGGTAAGACGGTATTAAAGAAAAAATTAATGAGAGATCAAGTTTTAACATTTATGGCTAATTTACCAAAATGTTTGGTAGGGATGGAAGCTTGCGGCGGAGCTAGTTACTGGGCAAGAGAAATAACTAAATTGGGGCATACAGTAAAACTAATGGCAGCACAATTTGTCAAACCGTATGTTAAAACTAATAAAAATGATCAAGCTGATGCAGAAGCTATATGTGAAGCGGTAACAAGACCAAATATGAGGTTTGTACCAATTAGAACTGTAGAACAACAAGATATTTTATCAATTCATCGAGTAAGAGAGAGATTGGTAAAAAATCGTACTGCCCTTGCTAATGAAATTAGGGGTCTACTACATGAATTTGGTTTTATTATTCCTCAAGGGATCAATAAGGTTATGACAAAATTAACCGAGATTTTAGATGAAGGAAATTTAAGCCAGCTGGGTTATCAAACATTTAGTGAACTGAAAGAGGAATTTTTGGATAATGACAAAAAAATAAAAGAGATAGAAAAAAGATTAAAAATAATAGCTAGCAACTTAACTCAATATCAACGATTAACAGCTATACCTGGTCTTGGTTTAATTACTGCTACTGCTTTAATAGCATCAATAGGTAATGCTACAAGTTTTGAGAATGGTAGGCAATTATCGGCATGGTTTGGATTAGTGCCAAGGCAGCATTCCAGTGGAGGGAAAGATAAGTTGCTTGGAATTAGCAAGCGAGGTGATGTTTACTTGCGTACTCTATTGATCCAAGGAGCTAGAGCTGTACTAAATGCCAAGATAAGATTTACATTGGAAGAACAAAAATCTAAAAAAGATTTTAGCAAATTTACGCAGTGGATGTTTAATTTATCTGAGCGAAATGGACATAATAAAACAGTAGTTGCTGTAGCTAATAAACTGGCAAGAGTGGTGTTTGCAGTACTAAGGTCAGGGGATGATTATGTAGAGAGTAAAGTTTGTAGCACAGAGCTATTATAATTAACATAAAATAAAATAAATAGTGGTTTATTAATTAATAGGTAAACAAAGAATATGTAAAAGATTCCAACCCGGAATATGCGTGAGATAATAATATTGATGGTAAATAAGACAAACCTTAGCTTACAAAAAAACTGATGACTACAATGGCTCTTTGAAGCCGATAAAATGATAAGTATATAGTAAATTTGTAAGCCAGCGAATTCCATCAGGGCTGTAGGATAAATTACACATAATTTATTAACTATAAGCCGGATACATGTATGCATTTGCATTTTTGCTATTAGATGTTATTTTTTTCTTGCATTTTACAGGAGGTTCATACATGTAGTCAGTAACGAGAATTTAATTCTACACTCCACTCGTCGCATAATACTCACGTTCTATAGCATAATTTCTGCTCATATTTATCTCGAAGATGAGTCGCGAGTAGTGTCAAAGAAAAAACAATAGAAACTATTGATACCCTACAAGAATTAGTGGTAGATAAAAGCTCGACACTTGCAGCAAATACTACTAAGTCGATAGCTAGTCTGTTTATACGCAAAGCTAACGATATAATAGAATCACAATACTCTGAAGAGCTAAGGAAATTTACTCAAATATTTGATTTGTTAGCAAGATATAAAGTAAACGAGGAATTAGAAAACCTACTTAAAGATACTTGCCAAAAACTAAATTTAGACTATGACAAAGTAAAACCATTTTTTGATTTAATAAAGGTTCGACAAGAAAATAGTTCGCAGCAAAATAATGGTAGTTTACAAATAGATAATGCTAATGCTGAAGAAACTAATCATCTAGAAAAAAGAACAGAGCCTCCACTTAGTACTAATAATAAGTCTACAGAGCCAAACGTTAAGGATTTAGAACAATTATTAAGCGAAATAGTCTTAGGAGAAGATGGTGATAATTCGTTAGAAAGTCAAACATTAAAAGACAAATTAAGAGAACAATTTAACCAAGTAAAAAGTTCTTCTCTGTTATGGAATAGTAAGAGTCTAACAGATATTAGGAGTTGGGCTGATTCAAAAAAGGGAAAGCTCACTGCTATTGATATATACGAAGCTATAGCCATAATGGATAGAGTTAATGAATTAATCACCACTGACGGACATCGTTTAAGAGACACTCAAATATTATCTATTTTGGTATTTTTACAAACAAAAAATAACCAAGGGAAATTATGTCAAATTCATACAGGTGAAGGTAAAACTACTATAGTATCATTATTGGCAGTTATTAAAGTACTTCAAGGAGAAACTGTAGATATTATTACCAGCAACCATGTTCTTGCAGGAGAGGGGGTAGAACAGAGAGAAAATTTCTACAACGCTTTTGGTATAAGCGTTGCCCATAATAATACTGATGAAAATAAGGAATGTTATAAAGCAAATGTTTTATACGGTAGTATAGGTAATTTTCAATTTGATTATCTCAAAGACACTTTTTTGGGCTTGGGTATCCGTGCAGGTAGAGAATTTGCTACTGTTATTCTAGATGAAGTAGATAGCATGATTATAGATAATGCTGGCAGTATTGCGAAATTGTCAACTCCTTTCCCTAGTATGGAAAGTTTAAGATATGTTTATATTAAAATATGGCAAGAGTTACTCAAAGCAGAGAAAAGTTTAGAAAAAGAAATTGATAAAAAACTAAGAGAAAAGGCACAAGAGTTACAAGTAAGCAGTAAATCTGAAAAAGACAAGGAAACAGAATATATAAGCTTCCAACATGAATTAACAAAATCCGCAAGAGAAACAATTAAAGCTCAAATAAAGGCAAGTGATTTTAGCCAAATAGATACTCTAATACCTGAGCATCTTCAGGTTTATAAAAAAGCAAAATTAGAGCAGTGGATTGATAACGCTATTTATGCAAAATATGGTTGTCATGAAAATAGACAATATATTATCAAGGAAAAGGAAGATGAGAACGTTATAATCCCAGTTGATTATGCAAATACTGGAGTCACACTAAAAAATACAGTGTGGTCGCATGGGTTACACCAATTTGTACAATTGAAGCATAATTTACATCTTACCAGTGAAAGCCTAACTAGTAGTTTTATCTCTAATCTTGGATATATCAAAAAATACGGCAATAAAATATTTGGTCTTACAGGTACTTTAGGTTCAATAGCAGAGCAAGAATTATTATCATCTATCTATAATGTAGATTACGCCAAAATCCCTACATACAAAGCAAAAAAGTTTAATGAATTAGGTGGTATAGTCGTAGCAGATGATCACTTTGTTACTGTTGTTGCTTTAGATGCTTTAGAAAAGATCGAAGGTGGCAGGGCTTGTTTAATTATTTGTGAGACGATTGAAGATTTAAAAAATATAGAGAAAGCATTAAAGGTTCTACAGAAATTAACAAAAACAATTTTCTCTATCAAGCCTTATGGAGATGATAGTGACATTATCCCAAAAGAGCTGAAAGCTGGTACTATAATTGTTGCTACTAACATAGCGGGCAGAGGAACAGATTTTCAAACTACTAAAGAGTTGGAAGAAAACGGTGGGTTGCATGTGTGCGTTGTTTTCCTTCTGTGCAACCAAAGAGTAGAAGATCAGGCTTTTGGTAGAACTGCACGTCAGGGTAAGAAAGGTACTGCACAATTAATAATCAAAGTAAGCGAGGTGAAAAATTTAGGTATTGATATTGAACGACTAAATGATAGTGATTTTACTTTTAAAAACATAAAAGAAGCGAGAAATCAGAAAGAACGGGAGAGAATAAAGGAGCTTCAAGAAAGTAAAATATTAGAGTTAAATTTCCAAGATTTATTATTTAGTCAATTTTCAGAAAAATATCAAGATTTGCAGGGTAAGAATCAAGGTATATTAGGCTTTCATTATGTATTAGAAGATATTAAAGAATTTTGGGCTTTTTGGCTTGAGGCAAAGAACTTTAAAGGCAAAGAGCTAACAGAAACAAAAGCTAAAGAAGAGTTTGAAGCTTTTATCTCACTTCCCAATACTAAATCTATAATGGGTGGGAAGATTTTACATAATCCTTATTATAGCATAAGACAGGCAGACGCTTTCTTATTAAATGAACAATTGCAGGACGCAGAGAATGCTTTAAATCACGCCATTGCATTAACTAAAACTCCTGAGATATTACACTCGGCTTACATCAAACTTTTTGAAATTGCCATGGAACGTGGTGGGCAAATGATGGAAAGATTTAAAAAAGCTCTAGCAAAGGTAATTTCTATAAATGTTGAAAAAGATGAAACATACAAAACCAAAGCCATATCGGCTTTAGAAAAAGCAAAAGAGGCTCTAGACCTAGAGGTTAGCTATATTCAGAAATATTTCTTTGCTAATCCTCAAACTGACGAGAGTCAAATTCAAGATTTTCAAAATATATTAATAGTACCTGAAGTACATGACAAAGAAAATATTTTCTTAAAGCATTTAGAGTCAAGAATGGTATGTCTAAATACTTACCGCAATATCATAGAGTGCCTAGACAAAGATGGTAAGGTAATTGGAGGTCTACTATATCAAATTAAAGAGGAATTTAAAGATGGGGTAACCATCCATAAAAAGATTCCTGATTACTTAAAAACCTTAGATACTAATGATAATGCAGATCAACAACTGAAGCAGGCAATTACTGAAGCTGAAATCTCAGAATTAAATTTTGTAGGGCTAAACGCAATCTATTCAACAAGAGAAGTACATGATGTTCCTGATAATGTAATTACAAGGGCACAAGCCCAAATTGGTTCAGGTTTAGCAGCTTTAGCAGCTGGGTTAGTATTCCCGCCCTTGCTAATAGTAACAGGTCCAGCTGCTGGGGTACTGATTTCTGAAGGGATATGCGATATTGTAATGGAGCTAATCAGCAGCGGCGAAACAGAATTTAATGAAGCCGAATATATTAAGGGAAAACTAATTAGTTATGGAATAAGTATAGCAACCATGGGTATTGGGGCGGTAGCAAGTTCTATGAAGATATTAAATAACTCAATAAAAGCTTGTAGAGGTTTATCCAAAGCATTTAAGAATAGTAAAACTATGAAGACTATATGCAATAAAGTCGCTGATAAAATAGACGATATAGAAAAAATGCTAGAGAAATCCTTAACAAAAATAAAGCTTGAAAAATCATTAAAAGCACAACAACTTGGTGAATTATCCCGACTTGAAAAGCTTTCTGTAGTAACAAAGAGTATAGGAAAGGAAACTATTATGGATGTTGCCGGATCTGTAATAATGGAAAAAATAGTAACAAAGGGGTTAGAGGAGTTACTCACTAGCTTAAAACCACAAATTCAAAAAAAAATTAGTGGTACATTATCTCAGAAAATAGATAGAATGAAGATACAGTTAGTAGAACAAATTAAGATATTCGAGTTAGCCTCAGAAATAATTACCGGTAGCAACGGACAAATAGCAGCGGAGATAGCAAAGGAAATAGCACTTGGAGTAGCAAGGCACGGGAATAATTGGAAAATAAAAGCAACTTCTTTGGTAATTGATAGTATAGTTACAGCAGATAGAATCAATCAGTATCCGCAAGATTTCTGTAAGAAATTAAACTATCGAATGGATAAAAAGTTGCAAGAGCAGAGGAGTAATATCCTAAAGAACGACAATGTTGATCTACTAATAGAGCAACTTAGCAAGCAAGTAACAGAAAAAATATACAGTTTAATTATCCATCTTAGTGGTAAATTTGCTCATACTTGTGTAGTAGAACCGACTTTAAGTAAAGTAAGCCAAGAGGTTTTTTCATCAGCAAGTAAGAGTAAAGCTAGTGATTCAATTGATAGTGAACAAAACCGGCAGAGGAAAAGTGAGGAAAGTGATGCACATAAAAATAAATGCCAAGAAGCCCTAAAATTATTAGGACTTGATGAAGGAGCTTCTTGGGTAGAGATACGTAAAGCTTATAAAACAAATGCACTTAGAAATCATCCTGACAAGAATCCAAATGAGGAAGCTAGTATAAGATTTCAACACATTAGGGAAGCATATGATTTTTTAGAAGTTAATCATTTTAACAAGGTCTTTGGGAATAGTGAAGCGGAGCTAAAGAAAACTTACCAAAAAGTAATCATAAACCTTCGTCGTGATAAAGACAGTACTACTGACTTTAACAAAGCATGTGACATGTACGAAATGTTATGACCTCTTAAGCAAATAACAAATGAAGCTGATGTCAGTACACATCGACAAGGTAATTATTTTGATTTGAATGCAATAAGTAAAGCCTTGAAAGTAACTATCACTGTACATTTTAAGGATAAACCTAATTGTAAACCAGTGGTTATTGGTGAAAAGCACAGTAACGGATCAGGCAATAAAGTGGTAGAGCTTGATTATAAGGATGCTCATTATACACCACATATAAGTAGAGGATAAGACTAAGATACAGTCAACTGGTGCGAATAATTGTTTATTTGATTCCCTAGCTGTTCAACTAGATCATCTTGGTTCGTTGGAAAGCAATTTATAGTAGTGGTGAATTAATTAAAATAGCTGATAAAGCAAAGAATAGCTTTAAACATAAAGTTTTTAGGAAAGTTATGGCATTTCTAGAGTCAATTGATCATGGAGTTCCACAATATCTATATGAAAAAGGTCAGTCTATTTGGTTAATGGGAGGAGCAACAAATGCTGATCGCCTTGAAAATGGACTAGACCTAGAATTTTCCATTTTTGGTGGTTCTTATGGACAATTGAACAAAGAGTTTGGTGGTATACGGCAAGGACATACTGAAATTAATCACGTGCCACCACAAGCTTCATACCAAGACACCCCATATTCGGAAATTAAATCACAACATATGCCAGCTATAGCAATGGAGCTAGTACACCATCGTAATGAAGCAGGCTCTCTTGGTGCAGCTTCCTCAACTGGATCAGAACCATATAGAGATATGCTTAAGAAGTATTTGATACAGGGAAAATTTTGGGAGGCTCTAAAAGTAGATTGCAACGATGTATTAAATACTCCTAAAGGAACTAAAGGAGTAGTTCGAGATTATTACGCATCATCAATCGTAGAGATGCTTAACTATATAAAAAATACAGATGTTCCAAATGCTCCAAATATTGTTGGAATACCTAGAGGACGCCTGATTAATGAAGAACAATATTGGCAAATAATTTATGATTTAAATCTAGAAGGCTTTCTAGCGAGGGAAGATCAAAGTAATGCAACTGGTAATGGTTTAAATGATTACGATTACTTGAATTACTGGAATGAATATAGCAAAGTAGCTATGGAAGCATTATTACAACTCAGGCTTGAAAGTGCTAACTTGGATAAATATAAAATAATCAGTCCAAATTATGTATGGGAAGGTTTTGAGGATGAAGGGGAAAAATTAATTAATGAAATTATCTCTAATTTAAAGGCAACTAAAGATAGATTATTAGTACCACTAAATTTATATGGTAAACACTGGGTAGGGATTGTAATAGAAAAGACTGCTAGTGATATCAACATTATTTACATGGATTCAGAACAAAACACTATACCAAGTTTATTGAAAGTGCAATTAACTCACCAAATGTCAACCACATACCCCGGTTATAGGGTCAATTTGGTAGAAACAGAGCTAGAACCACAAAAATATAATAATTGCGGACCAGAAGTAATCGAGAATTTACTCAGTTATTTAACCCATGGTGATCGCTTACCACAAGAATGTACAGTTTTAGGACATTCATTATTACTAGAAGATTTATTACTAATGGAGCTGTCGTGACGAATAAGTCAATCATTTAATTTGTAGTTGTATTTTTTAATTCCAATAAATTTTGTCTAAGAGCTTGTCCTCAAACTAAAATTAAGGTATGATGAAGTGAACAAAGTATTATTAGTAAGAAGTATAAAAGAATGAGCAGAAAAAATTATCCAACAGATTTAACAGATGAAGAATGGTTAAGGATAGAGGGGTTGTTTCAAGTATCGTATGTAAAGGGAGGTAGACCTTTAAAACATAGCAAAAGAGAGATTTTGAATGCAATTTTTTATGTATTACGTACTGGGTGTCAGTGGAGATATATGCCGCATGACTTTCCAATTTGGAAGACAGTATATGAACAATTTAGAAGATGGAAGAAGCAAGGTGTATTTGAACGTATGAACCATGAACTTATCAAGGATGTTAGAAGAAAATTAGGTAGAAATGAGTATCCTAGTGCTTGCATAATAGATAGTCAGTCTGTCAAGACAACAGAAAAAGTGGAGCTAAAGGTTATGATGGAGCTAAGAAAATTAAGGGCAGAAAGAGGCATATTATTACCGATACACAAGGCTTTGTGTTAGGTTGTTATGTCGGTTCTGCGAATGAGAATGATCGATACGGAGCTACAGTGCTACTCAGTAACATGCAAAAAGAGTACACTACTATTAAACAAATGTGGGCTGATATGGGGTATCAGTCTAAAGATTTAAAGGGTCTCATTAAGGAAAAGTATAACATAGATTTAGAAATTGTTAAACGACCAGTGTGCAGATTTTGGATACCAAAAAATACACCACTAGAACTATTGCCAACAAGGGAAGTTGGGTTTAAAGTACAGCCAAGGCGATGGGTTGTTGAGAGAACCTTTGCTTGGATAAATAGAAATAGAAGGCTCTCCAAGGAGTATGATTTTCTTACTGATTCTAGTGAAAATATAATTTTTTTGGCTATGAGTCGATTACTTCTTCGTAGGATTACTTCTATTACTTAGTTTGCGGACAAGCTCTAACTCCGTTATTTTATCTAGAGTGCTAGATAAATATGGAAACCTTGCCAATAATAAAAAATTTTTGACAATACTAAAGAAAATATCGCCAGTTGCTTGGCATCATCATATTCATTTTCTCGGTCAATATACGTTTTACAATAAAGGTAATTCTATAAATATAGGTGAAATAATGAAAGATATCGAATTAACTTATTAATACATCTAGCAATCTACTTGCTTTGTAAATTAAATGCTAGTAAATAACCATTTATTGATTTGTGCTGCAACGACCAACAGCAGAGATAAAAAGTAAATATAAACTTGTCAAACAACTAAATCTTCCATCGTGGGAGAAGGCATACAAAGGCTAAGCTAAGATATTAACCTAGGATTATGAAGACTATATCTTATTCTCATGACTGTCAATTAGTAATTTCAATTCTGCTCGTAATCAAAAAAATCTGGGGTTCTATGTCAGAACGCCTACTTATACAAGTAGTGTGATATTGTTACAACTAAAAACTTATTCTTACAATTTTCTATATTATTTTTCTTATTATCACTAGTAAAATTATTAATTCAATTTTAATATAAATTACTTATCATTTAACTTGACGGTGTAATATAAAGTTTTCAAAAAGAAAAGTATCTTATACCAGTACTCATTCTTGGTAGTCCTTTTGTCTTTGGAAAACGAATATTATCATACATTTTGTTCATAGAACCTAGAGAGTTTAATAAGTGCAATTTAATGTTGCATAAATAGTGTAAAATAATTTTGAAAATGACAGTTTAAGCCAAAATTATGAGTAAAATGGATAAAAAAGTTTGTATTATAGGGTTAGGATATATAGGTTTTCCTATTGCTTGTGTTTTAGCAAATTCAGGTTATTCAGTTCTCGGGGTAGATATTGATGAAAAGGTAATATTGAGAATAAATACAACTAATCATATTACTTTTGAAGCAAAAGTAAAAGATTTATTTATAAAAGGAATGCATGATGGGAATATCAAAATATCTACAAAGATTGAACATTCCGATATTTATATAATTACTGTACAAACTCCTTTAAATTTAGAAAACAAACCAGATATCTCTTATATAAATGCAGCAATTGAATCTATTACACCTTATCTTAGAACTGATAATTTGGTTATTATTGAATCAACATGTCCGATAGGAACAACCGAGATAATGGCTAAACAACTTCGAGCTGTTTGTGCTAATATATTTGTAGCTTATTGTCCAGAAAGAATATTACCTAGTAATATTCTTAATGAATTAATACATAATGATAGGGTTGTAGGGGGAATAGACAGACAATCTGGGATACGAGCATCTGATTTTTATAGATCATTTATTCATGGTGGGATAGAAGTTACTGATTCAAAAACAGCAGAAGCAGTTAAGCTTGCAGAAAATACCTATCGTGATATTAACATTGCTTATGCTAATGAGTTATCTATGATTGCTGATCATATTAATATAAACATAAATGAATTGATTTGGTTAGCGAACAAGCATCCTCGTGTAAATATTTTACAACCAAGTCCAGGTGTGGGTGGTCATTGTATAGCTATAGACCCGTACTTTTTAGCAAATGCAGCACCTAGATTTGCCCAATTAACACTAAAAGCAAGGGAAGTTAATATCAATAAAACTAATTGGGTAATTCAGAAAATAAATAAAGTAGCAAAAGAAAATAATGTTAGAACCATAGCTTGTTTAGGTCTAACTTATAAACCTAATGTACCTGACACTAGACAATCACCGGCTATCATAATAACTGAGACTCTTAAACAAGAATTTGATGTTATTGCTTTTGATCCATATGTTAAAAATATAAAATCAATAAATTATTTACTAATAAAAGCAGATATGGTGGTTGTGTTAGTTGCTCACAATGAATTTTTGGATATATCTAACCATTTGTTTCATGAAAAAATTTTTCTTGATTTTACCGGAGTATTTATAAAATGAAAACAGTAATGACAGTAATAGGGACACGACCTGAGGCGATAAAACTTGCCCCTGTTATTACAGCTTTTAAGGATAATAAGTATTTTAAGAATGAGATATGTATAACTGGACAACATACATCTTTACTTGATTCTTTGCTTTTAGATATGAACATTAAAGTCAGTTATCAATTTGAACCTATAGAAAGTAATGGTTCTCTTTGCCAAAGCACAGTGCATATGTTATCACAATTTAGTAATATATTAGAAAAATCAAGACCAAATTTAATTATTGTTCAAGGAGATACTACAACAGCTTTTGTAGCAGCCCTTGCTAGTTTCTATTTGCGTATACCATTAGCACATATTGAAGCAGGTTTGAGGACAGGTAATATATATTCACCATGGCCTGAGGAAGTACATAGATGTTTTATAGATAAACTTAGTACTTATTTTTTTACGCCAACCAATCAAGCAAAAATCAATCTTATCAAAGAAGGGGTACAAGTTGATAAAATTTGGGTAGTAGGTAATACATCCATAGATGCAGTAAGACTTATTAATAACAAATTATATAGATTGGAAACAGATTATAAATCAAAATTTATCTTAGTTACAATTCATAGAAGAGAAAATCATGGTGAAGTGCTAAAGGAAGTTTGTAATGCTTTACATAATATTTCTAAACGGTTTTTAGATATAAAAATAATATTTTGTTTACATCCTAATCCTTCTATAAGTAAGGCTGTGAAGAAGTTATTATCAGATATAGATAATATTGATTTAGTTTCACCAATAGATCATGTTCTATTTATTAAATTGCTAAAAGAATGTCTTTTTGTAATAACTGATTCTGGAGGGATACAAGAAGAAGTAACATTTATTGGAAAGCCTGTACTCATTATTAGAGATACAACTGAAAGATTAGAAGTAATTGAAGCTAATACAGGTATATTAGTAGGAACAAAATCAGTTAATATTATAAAGAATTGCAATAATTTATTAAAAAATCCGAATTTGCTGGCTGCAATGTCAAGAGTGCATTTTCCTTATGGGGATGGTTACGCAGCAGAGAAGATAGTTAATATCTTGGAACAAGAATTTAAAAAAGAAACTATATGCAAAAGTTAGGTATTCTATTTTTTGCTGATCGTCTTCCTCCATTAATCGGTGGCATGGAAATGCATGCCAAATATTTTACAGAATATTTCACTACTCATTCTAGGTTTCCTATTTTGAGTATAATTACAAAAAATGCTGAAGGGCAAGATTGTATTATATTAAACAAAGAAACTAAACCAATAAATTTAAATAAATTAGATAATGTATTTAATCCAGTTATTATATTTTTTAATAGTGGGCGATGGATAGAAGATCTTAAACAACTTCGTAATATATTTCCAAAAACTAAATTTATATACCGTACAGGTGGTAATGAAATTTTGAAAGCTTCTTTGATTAGTGGAAAAATGTCAGAATATATTATGCGGCGATCATATTGGGTTGATATTTTAAATGATACTGTAGATTTATTAATAACCAATTCTACTTACACGGAAAATCGTTTAAGTAAAATTGGTATAAAATGTCCTTTTAAACGTTTTGTAGGTGGAGTAAATATATCTGCATTAAAGGCAGCAAGGATTTTAGATAATAAACCTTTTACTATCTTCTGTGCCGCTCGTTTTGTTCCATATAAAAATCATTCATTAATGATATCTTTGGTTCATGAGTTAGTGTTAAGAGGCTATAGCTTTAAGTTGAGGTTAGCCGGGGAAGGTTCTTTACTTGAACAAATAAAAGGACTAGTAGATAAGAATGATCTGAGTTCAGTTGTAGAATTTCTTGGAGTACTCGAAAATGAAAAAATATGTGAAGAGATTATCAATGCAGATATTTACATGCAATTAAGTTGTGATAAAGTAACAGAAGTTCCCGGTGGTTCATATATTCATTCAGAAGGAATGGGACGTTCTATTTTAGAGGCTTTAACAGCAGGAACTTTTATAATAGCTGGTAACAGTGGTGCTTTGCCAGAGGTTATTACAGCCGATCGTGGATTACTGGTTAACTTCAATGATTTTCAACAAATAGTTAATCAGGTTGAACAGATTTTAAAATATCCTCAAGTTAGAAAGCCTTTGGACGATAAATTTTGTTGGTTAAAAATTTTTAAAGGTTATGAAGAATTATTTAAGGATATATCTAACCCGATAAGGGTTTAGATATAAAAATTTCTTTTACCAACATATTTTGTTTAATCAATGATTTTTGTAAGTATTTACATACAGAATAAAGTAAATCTTTTGTTACCAAATCCTAAAAGTAAAGGTGTATCTAAACATGAAAATATTATTAGTTACAGAAAAATTTAGTCCTGATAAAACTCAACGTGATGGTGGAGCTAGGTTGGTAGATACCCTAAAACGAGGTTTTAAAAATTGCTTAAGCATAATGCAATTTGGTGGACAAACCAATTCGTCAGCAACTTGGAGTTTTGATTATCCTGTGAATTTGGATAATCGGTTTGAAAAAAGGCTTGCTAATGCTGAGTTTATTGCAAAAAAAGTAAAATCTGTTGAACAGCAATTTACTCATATAATTTTTATCCATATATCAATGCAATTTGGGTTTATTGATATTAAATTACGGGAAGAGATAAAAACATGGACATTCCCTATGTTTTTGACGCCTTCTTACCAAGCATCTGGCGAAAACGTACCATCCAAATATACAGAAATGGAGTTTTTGACTCTAGCTAATACTCAAAATGTCTTAACACCAAGTTACTTGGAAAAAAAGCAATTAATAGAATTTTATGCAGTTTCGAAACGAAAGATTCAAGTAGTTCCAAGAGGTGTAGATACAAGTTTACTTATACCTAAAATTCGTTTTTTTAATAAACTACCGGTATTTTGTAGTTTAGGTAGCATCAAGCCTCAAAAAAATACTCTTGGATTAATAGATTTATTTGCTAAAGTGAAAAACAGATTCTCTGAGGCAACACTCCGTATCATTGGCCCAGTTCAAAATCAGGAATATTATAATGCGGTTAAGAATAAAATTAAAAAATTGGGACTTGATAACATTATAGAATTAACCGGCTATATACCTCCAGCTAAACTTGCATCGGCTATTGAAGATTCACACATTCATATCTCTACCTCAGCTTGTGAAACCTTTGGTCGCTCAATCTTTGAAACTCTTGCTTCTGGTATACCGAATATAGCAAGAATACAAAATAATGCTGCCGCTGAATTCTTATCAGATTTACCTTATGCTAAGTTCGTAAGTAATAATAATGAAGCACTAGATGCTATTGAAGAAGTGCTTAATAATCTACCTAAACTATCAGAAATGTCGCTTGAAATTGGTAAACTTTATAGTGATAAAATACTTGAGAGGTTACTTGTAGCAAAAATTCATAATAAAAAAGCTGTAGCTATAAGTGATTTTGACGGTACACTTTTTCATAAAAATGATTATGAAAGAACAAAAAAATGCATGTCAAAATTCCAGCAATTTTCAACAAAAATTATATGTAGTGCACGTTCACTTAATGATTTGCTTAAAGAGATTAGGCAGAACAATCTAAAAGTAGATTGGATTATAGCCTATAGCGGTGCTGTAATTGCTGACGGTGAAGGTAATATACTATTTATTACCCCAATTGATTTGAAAGATATTAAAAAGTTACAATCCTTAGTTCCAAAAGCAAGGAAGATAACTGTGTCAAAACAAGTTGTGCAAATGTCTATGCCAATAAGTTTATTACTAGATATTTTTGATTTGCATGTTGAAATTTATCAAGAAATAGCTTTTGTAGCTAATTGGCAGTCCTCAAAATTACGTGCAATTCATAGACTTTTAAATCATATTAGTTGGTCTGGAACAGTTGAAGCATTTGGAGATAGTGAATACGATAAAGAATTTTTAACTTACTTTGGTGGAAAGTTTGTTAAAACTATTAATAGAGTTCTTGTGTAATTAAACGATCGCTTAATTACACAAGAACTCTATTAAGGTATCAAAAAAATTAGTAGCTTAATAAAAACGGAGGAATGTATGAGTGATTCATATTACAAAGGCTATTGGATGATAACAAATCGTTGTAATTTAAGATGCAGTTATTGTGTACTTGAAGATGCACCGCATCAGCTCAAGGCAGAACTTAATCTAGAAGCCAAGAAAGAATTAGTGAGCCATTTGTATCACAAACTTAACTTTCGCCGTCTTACATTATCAGGTGGAGAAGTAATTATTTTTGGTAAACATCCACCAAAGGAGTTCATTGAGTTACTTCGTCATATTCGAAAATTTCGTTCAGAAGATCCAGCTAAAAACTTAACTATAGAGCTTTATACCAATGGTACTTACTTAGATGAAAATGTTGTTAATGAAATGCAGGGAGTAGTCGATATTGTTGCTGTTACGATTGATAGTACTGAAGATAGTTTTTTGACAGAAATTGGTAGAAATTTTGGTGGATATAAGGAGTATTATAAAAATATTATGAATAAATGTAGCTTAATTTCAAAGGCTGGTATTGAATTAAAGTTTCACAGTGTTATTAGTACTAAAAATTATTTAACATTACCGAGTCAAGTTAAAGATATTCTTAATTCTCTAAAAAGTGCAGGTGGTAACTTATCATGCTGGAAATTTTATCAGTATATGTCATACGACAACCCTGAAAAAGATAATGCCCATGCAATCTCAACTAAAATGTATGAACAGTTTAAGGATAGTAGTATGGAAGCCTTATCAGGAAGAAGAATAAGTTTGCATTTTAAGGATAATAAAGAAATGGATGCTTCATTATTTAATATCTTGTCTTATGGTAATGCACAATATATGAGAGATGATGATACATGGTCAACTAGTAAACGTACCGAAGACTTGCGTTCTTATGGTTCAATGTCAGAATTATTTGCAAAGCATGATATTAACGAAGAACGTTTTCGTAAATT
This sequence comes from Candidatus Tisiphia endosymbiont of Myopa tessellatipennis, assembly GCF_964031105.1. Lineage (NCBI taxonomy): Bacteria > Pseudomonadati > Pseudomonadota > Alphaproteobacteria > Rickettsiales > Rickettsiaceae > Candidatus Tisiphia > Candidatus Tisiphia endosymbiont of Myopa tessellatipennis. The sequence continues at coordinate 1,361,153 of NZ_OZ035005.1, forward strand.
TCATGAGATGTGCTTATGAGTGTTATAGTAACTGTTGACCTTGATTGGGCATGTGAACCTGCTATAGAAGGAATCTTAGCTTTTTTAGAAGATAAAAAGATTACTCCTACTATTTTTAGTACCCATAATTCATCTATAGTAGAAGCCGTTATAAATAAAATTGAAATAGGACTCCATCCGTATTTTGGTACAAATTCATCACATGGTACTACAATTTCAGAGGTAGTAAAGCACGTTATGGATTTGCCTCATAATTTGGCAGCTTTCCGTTGTCATCGGTTTGCCACATGTAATTTATCTAAGCAAGCTATGTTTGAGGCAGGTATGTTAATATCATCAAATGTATGTACGGATCTAGAAATAATTACTCCTTTTAAAGATCGGTTTGGTTTTCTTGAAGTCCCTATTTCTTTGGAAGATGGTGGATATTTGTGGCGTAATCACCCAATGCAACTGGATGAAAGGTTGCGGAATATTGTTTTGAATCAAGCAACAAAAGTTATTACTATTCACCCTATGCATTTTGCTATAAATACTCCCTATTTTGCTTACATGTATGATATTAAACAATCAGTAAGTCGGGAAGAATGGAAAAATATGACTAAATCTACCCTTAATAAGCTTAAGTGGCAAGGATATGGGATTAGAAATCTAATTATTGAACTATTAGGAATAGTACCGGAAACCTTACCTTTAAGAACGTTAATTACCACGAGTTAGGATTGCATAATTATCCATAATAGTTGCCTTGATTATAAAATTGAAGTGGTCTATTTTAAGACACCGAAAAAAATCTTCTTTAGGATATTGCCACTGGTCTTGAGAAAAAAAGTATTTGCCTGAACTTTCTCGAAGTATAGACAAAAATTTAGTCAAATTTGTCTTTTTTCCATTAATGAGATCTTTAATATATTCAGCACAAACATTATCTTCTAGGGAAGGAGTTGTACCCTCATGTCCCATAGGAATTATTATAACTTTTGCATTTGATAGTGTTTTAATATATTCGGCAGTTGCACCTGCATTAACAAAACCTGCGGCAAGTATTATATCTGCTTCCTTAGCAAGAAGAACTCCCCAAGCCCCTGCTTCTGTCCTATGTAATACACTTCTACCAGCTATAGTAACAGCTCTAACTCTTGTTGGAGAATTTGGAATATCATAAATGAGATCTACTCCTTTTTCTGATTTCCCAATTAATAAAGGGTTATTGAAATTTGTTGCCAAACGAGAAATGATAGTACTTTCTTTTGCCAGCATATATATTGTTGGATTACGGTCTAGGACATAAGCCGCTGTAGTAAAAGCACGAAATACATCAATAATTACTACCACCTGAATTTGGTGCTTTTTATTAAACCTTAATTGTGTTGGTGCTATTATATATATTTTTTGGCAACCTGAGTCACATAGTGAGGTCATCTTTTTTTTTTGTGTACAACCACTAAATATAAATAATATAATAATCACTAAGTAATGATATTGTTTCATAAGAAAAATTTAATTTTATTTAGTTTTTAAATCCTAATTACATATGTTGTACTTGCATGTATCTTAACACTAATAAGTCTATTCAAGACCATTCAAAAGCAGAGGCAAAGCTAAATTTGAATTAGAAATCTACATCAAATCATTGGACTTATATCTTTAAGATGTACTTTAAATTGGTAAATCTTAGTATTGTCAGACATATAAAAGCAATTTGACCTAATCACAACTTGCTCTATGATTAGATTTTTAGAATGAATGTTTAACTTGCTACAGATAAAGTACGTATTTTTTGTTCTGTGGTCTTCCAATCGTTATCTTCGGCAAATTCCAAATCGTATTGATTCTGCATGTTCATCCACCAGCGAGGATTCACATTAAAGTATTTCCCAAGCCTTAGAGCAGTATCAGCTGTGATAGAACGATGGTGTTTAATTATATTATTTATACGGCTAACAGGTACACCAATATCACGAGCTAGTTGGCTTTGACTTATTCCCATAGGCTCTATAAATTCTTCAAGAAGAATTTGACCAGGTGAAATAAGGGATAATTTCTTTGTCATAGCTAATACCTCTTAATAAATTAGTGATAATCAACAATTTCTACATCGTAAGCATTTCCGTCATACCAAACAAAACACACACGCCATTGCTTATTGATACGAATACTATATTGGGTTTTACGTACACCTTTAAGAGCTTCTAGACGATTTGAAGGCGGAACACGTAAATCTTCTAAATTAATGGTTGTATGCAACATATATAATTTTTTGCGTGCCTGCTCGCCAAAAGCCTCAAAACGTTTAACTAGTTCTCTATTATGTAATTTCTCAGTATGTTTACATTTAAAACTTACAATCATTTTATAACATTATCAGTTTAACTTCAAGCATTATAACATTTACTATCAGTAACATTTACATTAATTTTCATGCCGGTACACGTTAGCATTCGTATCTTAATTATTTGTGGTTAGGCGATTTAAAGTATCATACAAAGTAGAACGTTTAATGCCAAAGTTTCTACAGATAGAAGCTTTGGTTTTGCCAACTCTTAAAGCTTCTTGGATTTCTTGTAAATTGTAATCAGGTTTTGCCCCCCTATTGTAATGAACTATTGCCCCCCCTAACCGCATTAAAAATTAGTTAATTTAAGCACTTTTTAATTTAAATTCTAATCGAATCTAAATTAAAATTTAGATAATATTTAGTTACACTCAATTAGTGATTTTCAATTATAGTTTTTGCTAATTTACATCTTTTCCACCTCTAAAACTTTTATTACCGGTTTCTATGATGTGATAATGATGTGTCAGTCTATTGATAATTACTTTTGTTGCTTTAGCATTACCAAATATATCACCCCATTCTTCAAATCTCAAATGGCTAGTGATGATAAGCGAAGACTGCTCATATAATTTAGCAAATAGCCGAGTAACCCACCCCTACCTAGGTGTAGAATAGGGGGTAGTATGAGGGGGCGGTATGCCCCCTTCTTAAACCCCTTTATAATAAAAAAGATGGTAAAGATTTATATAAGGTGGTGAAATAATAGATATAGTCAGTTCATTTAGTTTTTGCTAACTGCGTGCTTATACATTGACTTTCGTCAATGGGTGCGTTTAAATAATGATGTGTACAAATCGAATACAAAAACTTATGAAGTTATTGGGAATAATAGACTTAGCTAAAAGATGGAACTATACTAAGCAAGGGGTGAATCAAAAAATAAAACAGGATAAAAATTTTCTAAAACCAATAGCTATAATTAATAAAAATACACTAGGTTCTTATATCATAATTTAAAGATATAAGAACCTAGTATTACATATTTTTTAATTAATGTTTTTAAGAACGCTCTCTTTCTAGTGTTTCAAGCTTACTCAAAACCATTTTTACGTACATTTCTATTTGCTCTAAATGAAAAGTTGTATGTAACATATGTTCTTCTCTTTTAATACTAAGGTTTATCAATTCTTGTAGCTTTTCAAATAAGGATAAAACCTCTTTTTTTTCATCATTAAAGACAATAGAGGTATTATTAGTACTAAGACTAAGGTAGATATGTTTCAGGAATTTCAAAGAAACTAATATAGATAATCCTTCAATAAGGATAAGTGATATCGTAATTATTTGGTACAACATATTAATTACCTCTATAATCTTTGTTAAAATAAAACACAAAGTGAAAGTATAAGAGGTTTCTATAAAGAATGAAGTTGATTTAACGGGTAAGTTTATTTATCATATTGTTTAACCTTGTTAACTATGGTTGAGACTGATTAACACATTTTGTGTTAATCAGTTTGTACTAAGTCTTCAGATATTTTTCGGTGGTCAAACTTTGAAATATGAAGATTTAGTACAGGACATTAGCACTCTAAGCAGAGATAAACTTTTATACTTGTTACGCTTATTCTTCGCTTTTTGCTTAATTGAGTTTAATATAAGGTTTTAGGAGCGTCAATAATAAATACTGCTTAGCGGTATTTATTTTTTAATTCATCTTATTTTTTTTATAGAATGTCACTTAGTATTAACTTACAAAATTTTTTAAGGATAAAATTTCAGGAAAAAAAACTTAAAAGAAAAGATTTTATATCTCAAAGTGGGATAAATCCAACTACAACAAACAAAATTATTGGTGGTAATTTCCGTAATCCCAGCCTGAAAACTCTATTAAAATTGGCTAATTACTTTAATTGTCACTTAGATGAAGTGATTGGCAGAGATAAAAAGTATTATACTGTTTTTACTAACAACTATAAGAAACTAACAGAAGATGAAATTAATACTAATCTCAAAAAACTAATTAAAGATAAAATTCAAGAAACTGGACTCAGTGCCTTTCAATTAGCTATTCGTATAGGATGTAGCCAAAATACTATTTTTAATTTTCTAGACGATAAAAGAGAGCAAAAAACTCTTGGTAGTCCTGTTATGGTAGCACTAGCCAATTATTTTCAGCTGTCAATAGATGAAATGATTGGCAGAATTTCCATTGAGTCTCTTAATAAAATTCCTAAAGATATTAATAGCCACTAAAGTTATGTTAAAAATTAAAAATCTAAGGTTCACGCTTAGAATCCCAGTATCAGAAGTAAAGGAACTGATTTTAATTACTATTATGGTTGCACATGCAAATCAATTGGCTTCTACTGCAATAGCATATCTATAAATTGTTTGTAGACTTGGAAAATGCTTGCCACTTTCTAAACGAGCAATTACAGACTGGGTAGTATTCATTTTTTCTGCTACCTTGCTTTGAATTTTGAAAGTGAAAGTCAGTTAATATGATTCTAATAACTTAATTCTTTTTGAAGCTTTTTATCAAAGGTTTTTATTTTGTGACTTTTGTTTTTTTTACCTTCTACTAAAATCATATAATCTCCAAAATCAGCTTTGCCAGTTACATATTTTTCTAGAGCTTCTAGTACTACTTCCCTTTGACCTATAACGATACCTGTTGAATCAGTTAGTGTTATTATTGCTTGATATATCTCATCCCTAGAGAATCCTTTTACTTTCAAAACCCATGCAAATTCTAAAATAGCGTAAGAAGAAATAAACAATGAGTTTTCCTGAGTAATTTTTAAAAGAAACTCTTGAGCTTCTTTTGCCTGCTCCGGATCATCCTGTAAGTAAGCTCTAACTAGTACATTGGTGTCAACTCCTATCATTTTCAGCTATCGCTTTACTAATTGCATCATCTATGTCTTCAATAGACATCGGTTTCTCTTGAGATTTACTTTTACCCATACCAAAAAAGCTGGTAATACTTTTCTTTACAGAAAAAATTTCTAAGCTATCATTGTTTTTTATATTAATTAGTAGTTCTGAGCCAGAATGTAACCCTAACTTTGTTCTTAATGTCTTAGGGATTACTAATTGACCTTTTGAAGATAAAATTGCTCTCGCACTCATAAATATAAACACTTAAATGAATAAAATGTATCTAAAGTAAGTTAACATAACTTACTTTAGATTGTCAACATGTTAAAAATTATAAACCAAGTTCACCATGTGAGCCAAGGCGGACTAATTGAGACCATTCAAAAGCAGGGGCAAAGCTAAATTTTGCTAAAAAATGTACCCAGCTTTTTATAAAAATATATTACAAAATGAATCTATAACACGGAGAAATTGAATTATGGCAAAAATTACAATAAAAGAAGAAGAGGTTACTAGATTCAAAGAAAATCCAAAAGCGTTACAGGAGATTTTTATGTATGCTATTTGGGCTGAGGATGTTGAGGCTATTAAATTATTATGTGAACTTACACCAATAAAGTCTCATATAGACAAAAAAGCATTATTTGATGCATTAACTTACGTAGTCTACAATGATAAAAATCTCAACTTAGTAGAATTAGTAATTGATGGTTTAGAGATTGATTTAAGTAAACAAACATTTCCGGATACTGGAGGCACTTTACTTACTCTAGCGGCTTGTTATGGGAGTGTAGAAATTGGTAATTTCTTGCTCAATCGTAACTTTGATTCTAACCATCAAGATATAACGAAGCAAACTGCCTTACATTACGCGGTAATTTATGACAAAAAACCTTTTGTCAATTTGCTCCATAATCATCAAGCTAACCTAAATATTCAAGATAGTAACGGTTATACTGCACTTCACTTGACAGCATTGTATAAACATCGTGCGATGGCAAAGAAATTAGAAGACCTAAGAGCTGATACTACAATCAAAGATAAGCGTGGATATAATTATAAAAAGCTTCGCGAAGATGTAATAAAACAAAAGAATGAATTTCCTCCCCCTAAGTTACCGTCAATTGAATCACTTGAATATTTAAATTTATACAAAGGAATAGTAAGTTTTTATAAAGCCATGTTATTGGACAAAAACAGAGAGGAATATATTCTAACTACTATTGATAGTTTAGAAGAGTTTCTAAACCCATTAACCAAACCTTCAGCAAATGTATCACCTGCCAAAGAACTGCCGGTGAGTGTACCTATCGAAAAAACATTACGTACATTAGCAGCAGTATATGAATGTTATAAAGAGAATAATAATAGTGCTGAACTAAAGGACTATATAATAGAGAAAGCAAAATATTGGGAAGCATTTGTTGTGCTAGCTATGTTATATAATACAATATGTGTAGAGTATTTAGACAATGCAGATTATTACAATGCTAGAAGATGTGCTGAACTAGCTTATGATAATATAAATCGTTGTACAAAAGCTCAAGATAACTCTTTGCAGGAATTATTGTATAATATTTTTTATAATCTTGGGAAAGTGTGGAAATATTTTGATAAAGAAATATCTATTCAATATTTTATTAAGGCAGAAGAATTAATAGCAGGTGATCAGGATACAGTGAAAGAATTATTAAACTATTACATTATTTGCCATAATGTTGAGAAATCCTTAGAGCAAATAAACAAAATAACCGATCCTGATCTTAAAACACTATACTCAATAAAACGGAAGTCCTATTTCCAACATGATGGTCATATTATTGATGAATTAAAGGAACATGCACAAAGTACAGAAGATGCAGAACTTAGAAAATTATACACTATCATGTTGGAATTTGTAGATCAAACAGATTCTACTATTGCAAAATTATGCGAAAAACATGGTTTTACATTTCCAAAACTTGGAAAGCCTGAAAACTTAAAATATGTTCTATGTGTAGAAACTTGGGCTGAAAAATTTTCCCAAGAACAACCTATTAAAGCCATTAATTGTTACCAAGAACTTAGTACCCATACAGAACGATATATCATACCAACATACTTATTTAAAATATTAGAGCTTTGCAAATACTCCAACTCTTGGAGAGAAGGGTTAGAGCATCTTACAACTATGTACGAGCAATATAGTGATATCTTATCAAATCATACTATGCTTCCTCTAAAATATTTAGAGTTTATTTTTTATGAAGCAAATGACTGTCAACAACAATCTAAAGATTGTTGGGATTTTCTAGAAACCCATGCTAAGTCAGGCGATATAGCTTCTAGATTGTTCTCTTATGCTAAAGATTTTGCCTTGTATATAGCTATAGAAAAGAATGATTTTACTAAAGCGTCTGAGTATTTAAATTCACCTCTTGTTTGGGACATAAAACAAACTGGCATACAGTCTCCAAGGTTAGATGAGGCAACCAAAGAAGCTACAAAATTACGGTTATTGCTAGAAAAACTACAAAAAATAGGTAGTTTGACAACAGAACAAACTCCATCTGTTGCCACAGAAAAAACTAGTTTTACAGAGGAAATTGTTGCCATTGAATCAACCGAAAATCCTGATGAATTAAATGAACTTGTTAATACCTTATATCCCAAAGCAATACATGCTTATTTTCAAGAAAAAAAGAAGGGGTTATTACAAAAGCCAATAGAGGCAACAGTAAAAGAACCACCATGCGTGTGGAATACACACACAGGAGTTGTTTACAGTTCTGATCAAGAAGATGTTTATCCTGTAACAGGTAAAGAAAATTTTTATGCAGTAATTAATCGCAAATTAGTTAAGAAATTAGAAAAAGAGGAGTTATTAACTAAATTTACTGATGCTTTATTAAAAGGTTTCACTGGCAGGGAGCAGGGTAGTAATGGGATAAAATTTCTCTCTACAACCTACGAACTCAAAATTACCGGTGATGATCGATTATATACCAAGCATGTATACACAAAGCAAGGTAAGTTTTTAATTGATTTTGATAATTGGGGAGGACATCAAGAAGTAACAGCAGCAATAAACGCAGGTCCTTTGGAAACTACTGAATGCGAGATATCTTATATTCCTAATATTCCTCAGGAGACTAAGAAAACAGAAACATCCTATTCACTTCAACATATCACTAGAGAGATAGAACATGTAAGCATTAGTGAAGAAGAAGGGACAGTTGAATTATCTGGATATAACAAATATTATGCAGATTGAGATGAAAAATAGTACATGGATTGAATGGAAACAAAAATGAGAACTTTTAGAAGGTTTAATTAATAACCAAAAAATACTCTGAAACTCGTATCATAAAAGACTTTGAGAATATATCAGTTTATCGGCGAGGATATGTATACTGCTCGTAAATGAAGGGTTGCAAAGATAGGAGAGATATTGTAGAGTTTAGGAGATTATGAGTAAGAATGTATTGACAGAAGAACAAAGAGAAAAGTTGAAGGAACGTCATAAGACAGAACGAGACGGACGCATACGTGATCGTATTAAGGCAGTTTTGATGTATGACGATGGGTATAGTAATGTAGAGATTGCTAAGGTACTACTCTTGAGCCACGAATCGATAAGAAAATATATTGTTGATTATCAAAAAGCCAATAAGCTTGATAGCAACAATGGAGGTAGCACAAGCAAATTAAGTGATGGTGAGAGGGAAGAATTAGCGAGTCACCTAGAAGCAAATAATTATGTTTATGCTAAAGATATCATGCATCACATTGAGAACAAATATGGGGTAACATATACGATAACGGGAGTAACAAAATTACTATACAAATTGGGTTTTGTTTACAAGAAGCCGAAAATAGTACCGGCTAAGCTGGATTTTGACAAGCAAGAATTATTTAAGTTAAACTACAGTTTACTAATTTATCATAATTTTGAACAATTTTCGGAAGCAATAAACAAATTTTTTAGCAACATTGGTGATTATAAAGATAGGTTACGTACCTTCATAAACGATAATTTCCAAACTATTACCGTTAACCATTTCTGCAACTCTTCAGGTTAATTGAGTATACCAAGCTATACAGTCTTTGTTCAGAGGTTGAATAAATTGGCTGATGCATTTATTGTAATTACTGAGATTTTGCATGAACAAATTCCAGTACATGAAAGTCAAAAAACATGCCAATTGATCAATTCTATGCCGGTAATTTTAGCACATCGTGGAAGAAGATTTAATGCAAAAGTAGCTCTAGAAATTGCCACAGCTAATGGTTATTGTGCAACTAAAAACTACATTACTATGGTGTCAAGTTGTATATTTTAGCTGGCTATAAGCAAGGTTTTCTGCTTATTATGTAGGTACAACAAAATGCATTAATTAATATTAATTATAAATTATGCGTGAACAATCATTGCATTGCTTAAATAGATTAACAAAAATTATATACGGAATATTTTTGTTAATCTTTATAATGTACACTATATTTAGTATATACATACATCAGTATTATCAAAAACAAGCTAGCCAAGAAAAGTTTCATATTTTACAAGAGTATTATAATAGAATATTAGAACTTACTTTAAACCATCTAAATTATTTAGCATTAAAAGTTCCTACAAATCTTGAAAAAAGTACTATTACAATAGATACAAATAACTACATCCAAATTTGTTATAATAAATGTATCAGTTATAACAAATTTAAATTTAGTACATTACTAGATAAATTTATTCCTAAGTTCATTTATTATAAGATTAAATTAAACAATGACATGCTTTGTGCAAATACCAATAAGTCAAAATATACAATTACAAAGGCTTATCGCATTAACGATCATACGCAACTTAATATAAGTATTTTAATTGACAAAGCATTTTGGAATAAAACAGAGCATAAGATTAAGAAACCATTTTATTTATTATCTTTATTTATATTAGTTAATTTCTTACTATTATATCTTTTATATAAAACAATGCTCAGTCATTGTAAAAAAGAATATAAATCTTATTATAAAAATGAAAATAGTGTTTATTTAAAACAACTAAAGGCAGAACATAAAAAAGAACTGTCAGATCGTGAAAAATCTTTAATGAAAAAGATATGGGATATTGAGTTTGCAAAACAAAAAGACTTAGAAATCAATTGCTTATTCTCTCAAGCAGCAAATAAGTTAGTATTTATGAATGAACAACATAGTAATTATGACGAAATGATTAAAAATTACGGAGTGCAGAATATTAGTAATCGTATGCCGTGTTCTATAGTATTATATCAAAACCATATGGTAGAGGAAGTAAGTACTAGTAAACTAATCGAGTTTTTTACAAATAGATTTAAGAAAGAAGATGAAAATATATCAATTAAAATATCAAGCTCATTAGAAGTAATAAAGTTTGTATCTCAGGCAGCTTATATCAGATAATATATAGTTTAATTAATTACATACTATTTTTATTAAAAAAACAATTTCCTGTGGTTAAACGCCAAATTAACTTGTCTTTGAACCAAAAAGATACAAAATTCAAGTTGAATCTAGAATATGATGGTATCCCTATTAAGAATGAAGAAGAATTATTGAATATGTCTAGTAATTTCTTTAAAACTCATGCAAATCCATTTTTATTAAATATAAATCAAATATTTAATATGCTAAGGTCGAATGATTTTTATTGTAAAGTTAGTTATGATAAGATAAACGTGATAGAAATAGCAGAGAAATTTCAAAAAAGTACACGAATTGTAGACAAGAAAAATGATAATATAGTTCACATTACCTCTTTTAAGAAAGAAAAAAATGAATAAATATTTAACATTAACAATATTATTAATCATGCATAGTACATCTCTAGCAGTAGAACGAATATCTAATCTTGTAATACCAGTAAGTTATTTTGTTAATCATGTTAGACAGCTAGAAGAACTTAAAGATAATCTAAATAAATACCGACAAGCTAGTATTATTGGTACTAGTGGCATAGGTAAAACACAACTTGTTAGAACATACGCTTATGACAATAAGACCACTTACAACATCATTTGGTTTTTTGATTGTAATCAAGATATTAATATAGAATTTACTAAATTAGCTAAACAGCTTAATAAGAATCTACAAGCTAATATATCAGAAGATGCTGATCTAGCTAAGAGAGATGTAATGGATTATTTAGTAACTCAAGATAAATGGTTATTAGTTTTTGATAATTTAAAAATTGGAGAAAATAAAAAAATTCAAGATTTAATCGATTGGGAACATAATGGCAATATTATATTTTGCTCTCAAGATGGTAAGATATTACCAAATACCATAGAGATGACTTTATTTGTTAATAGTGATGCTATTACTTTAACAACTAATTTATTAAATAATCCAGATAAGAAAGATATTAAGTTTTTAGTAGAAGCTTTTAATGGGTATCCAATACTAATAGTTCAAGGAACTCAATTGTTAAATCAAGTTAAGGGTTTAGGTAGAGAAGAATATAAGAAAAAGATTTACCAATCGGCTGACAAGATCAAGCTGAATATCGAATTAGCAATGCAAGAGTTAACACCTTCAGCTGTTCAATTACTTAAAAAAATAGCTTTAATAAATAATCAAGCTTTTTCCAAGCAATTACTTGTTATTATTACCGATCATCCAAATACCATAGATGACGATATTTTCCAGTTATCAAAATTTGTATTAATTTCTAATATTGACTCAGATCAAGATAATCCTGTTTTTGAGATGCATGATGTTATAGCTCAGAAAACAATAAAGATTAATGGTTATCAGGATAATAAAGTTTATTTAGAATATATTATTGATAAAATCACTAAAGCTATACCTAATAATGGTAAACAGCCTCCGGAACATACTTTTCGTAGTGGTAAAACAATAAATGAAAATTTGAAAATCATTACAGACTATCAGCAAAGTTATAATCTTAGCATATACAAGTTACTGCCACTCAATTTACAATTATTTATAAATTATATTAATATGTTTCAGTTTTATGAGGCAGAAAAATTATTTAATTGGTTTGATGAATTAGATAAACAAAGAGATATTGAAATTATGGTTAATGAATAATGAAGAAAAATTATTTTATGCTAGATATCTAGGAGTGATCGGAGGGTATTATAAAATTAGACTGGCGAATTGGTATAAAGCTTTAGAATACTCCTTAAGAGCTAATCAAGTGTTAGAAAAAGTAGAAGGTTATCAAGCTATTAAGTGTAACGTTCTTTACAATATAGCAAGTACTCGTATTTCATTAGGTCAAATTAACGAAGCTCAAAGTGAGATTAATGCAATAGAAAAGAATACTAATTTTATAGGTTTAGGGCAAGTAACGCGTATAATGAAATCAAAGTTATATCATTATATTGGTAATGAGCAACAAGCGTTAGAGGAATGTGATAAAGAGATAATGCAAATCTCTAGAAGTGGTACTCGACTCAATGATGTGTTGTATTTTTCTAATAATTACATATTAAAAGCTGAAATATTAAACTCACTTGGTAGATATCAAGAAGCCTATGTACAAATACAACAGTTATATGATACTCATAAACTAGTAACAAAAGAGCATTGTGAAGTATTTGGTCGCATTTTTACTCAAATGGCAAGATCTGAACTTGGATTAGGAGAAATCAATAAAGCCTTAGAACACGCAAAAAAAGCTATAATAATTTTTCTTGCTGATGAGAAAAGAAATCCTAAAAATACTACCTATCTCATTGATCCTGATTTAACAGCTAGTTATGTAGTTCAAGGTGATATTTTATTTGCTTTAAATAAGTTGGAGGAAGCTATAACATCTTATAGACAAGCTTATGGTATATATTTTTATCTATATAAGGATAGAAGAAAGAATGTTGCTTATACAAGTTACTTGTACCTTCAAGGTGCTAAAGCTGCATGTAAAAAACAAGATTTTCGTATTTATAAGGATTTTGGTAAATCACAAGTTGAAGAATTTGGAGTAGATCACCCTAACACTATCGCTATGTTTGAATATTGTAAACAGTATGGTATGAATTTAGAGAGGTGAAGTGCATTAGCATTTCAATTTGATGTATCTAATTTATAAGACAATGGTCAAGTTAACCTTAGCTTTGTATAATAACGCAAGCATCTGTAATAGAATATTTATGGTTCGTAGTATTTATCTATTAACCAATCAACAAATGATTTATTAATAGGCTCAGGCTGTTTTTTTAGAGAGTAGTGATATACTTCTTTTATTAAATTTATAAGGTTTGTAAGTGAAAAGTTTATATTTTTTTCAAGTATAGTTTTAATTGTCACTTCAGTTGCTTCAAAAAAGACGTTTATTTGAGCATGACTTAGTAACTCAAGTGGTATTGCTTTTTCATCAATAAGTATTGATTCTAATGATACATCTAACCCTTTTGCTATTAATTGTAGATTATGAGCCGTAGGATTTTTAGAATTACCTGCTACTATTCCATATATTGTATTTCTGCTTAATCCAGTTTTCTTTTCTATATCAGTAGGACTGATGTTCTTCCTGACTTCCGCAGATTTTTTGATATTAGTTGTTATAAGTGGCATTAGTAAGGAGGTGAAGTGGTACTCTCGTTCTGTTGTGCCTAGTAGATATTTTATTATTGACTTTAACTGCGATGTTGTTTATTATTTAATTAATTGAATATAGCCCCATATTTTATAGCCCTAATATGTACATACGTCGTAAAAAAAGTCCTAATAGTCCAAGGCAATCTATCCAAATAGTAGAAGGTTATCGTGATAGTAAAGGTAACGTCAAACAGCGTATAGTACGTCATTTAGGAGTCTTCGTAGATGAAGTAGAAGAAGCTAAATTAGTTGCCCTAGCACAAGATTTGATTGCCAAGATTAAAGCTGAGAGAGAAGCTGCAACTGGGCAGGGGAATTTGTTTACTGATGATACTAACAAGGTTAAAAGAGGTCGTCCAACTAACAAGCAGTTAAAAGATATTCTACCTGTTAATGAAGTAAAACTAAATGAGGTTGTAGAAGTCAAGCGAGTTGTTGAAGGAGTGCATCAAATAGGAGGGCATGTTTATGATCAAATGCATTTTAACCAGTTACTAGCAAGGAAACGTGACGCTGGGATGCTGAAGGATTTAGTGTTAGCCCGCATGGTAAGGCCAGATAGTAAAAAAGGGATAGTTGAGTATTTAAGCGATCAATTTGACCAGCATCATGATCTAGATGCTACTTATTGGATGATGGACAAATTACATGAGCAAATACCTAAAATTAAAGAATTATGCTTTAAAAACACCCTAACCCTGATTCCTAATAAAGAGATTAGCCTAGTATTTTTTGATGTTACTACACTATACTTTGAATCAGTAGAAATAGATGAGCTAAGAGCCTTTGGCTATAGTAAAGATCATCGCTTTAATACTACCCAACTAGTTCTTGCCCTAGCAACTAATGAGGATGGATTACCACTTGGCTATGAGCTGTTTAGTGGTAATACCGCAGAAGTTAGCACCTTAATTAAATCAATTAACAGCTGGCAAGCGTATCTTAAAGTTAAAGATGTCTGTTTTATTGCTGATCGTGCAATGTTTAGTAAAGCTAACTTGCAAGCTCTCGATGAAGGTGGTTATCGTTATATTGTGGCAGCAAAGCTTAAAACACTCAAGAAAGAAAAGAAAGAAGAAATATTATCAGAGGAAAACTATAAGCCTACTGTTATAGGCAATGATCTTACTTGGATTGCCGATCTAGAGCATGATGGTAAACGTCTAATTACCAGTTATAAATCTAAAAGGGCTATTAATGATGCACAGGAGCGACAAAAAATTTTAGATAAAATTAATAAGACTATTGGTGAGTCTGGTAGTACTAAAAAACTTATATCTAATAGTGGAGTAAAAAAATATACTTCTAGTGAAAATGGCAAGAGCTATATTGACGCAGAGAAGATAGAGCAGAATGCGTTGTGGGATGGCATGCATGGGGTAATCACCAATGACCAGACTATAACTCCACATGAAGCAATAGCAAAATATGCTAGATTATGGGTAATTGAAGAGCAATTTAGAATCAATAAACATAATTTACAAATGCGTCCAATTTTTCACTGGACTAAACAAAGGATAGAAGCACATATAGCTGTGTGTTATATGAGTTTTGCAGTGCTTAAAACTATAGAATACAAGGTTGCTCTGACCCAAAAGATTAGTGTAACTAATATTGTTGAATTATTAATATCAGTACAGGCTTCAATCTTAAGACATACAAAGACTGGTGATTTTTATAGACTACCAAGTGCAATAAAAAACGAAGCTAGAAAAATCTATAAAACCTTTAACATCAAACGTTCAGACCATGCAGAAATATATTTAAAATAACAAAATAATGTTGTGCCTAAATTTTAAAAATCCTAGCACTATGAGCCTTCTAAGCTTATGCCTTATTAAAAAATGCGGAAGTCGGGAGTTATATTTGTCTTTAATCTTAATATGGGTCTATTATACATAATATATCTTATCATTGGTAAGCGATATAGATAGAATTATCTAGAAGATTTTAGTTTTTGGATTTCTTCAATACTTAAACCAGTAACTTTGGCAATATATTCACACGTGGCATTTTCTGCCAATAATTTTAGAGCAGTAACAGTTTGAGGATCGTAAGTCATGATTTTAGATTTTCTATTTGAGATTTACTTAACTTAGTGTATTTAATAATTTTTTCCATCGGCTCATTGTTTAATAGCATTTCTTTTGCCATAGATATTCTTTCTTCCTCTCTACCTTCCTCTCTACCTTTTTCCAGTTGTTTTTTTAGAGTGTTAGCTTCGATACGCAGCCATTTAAGATGGTCTTCATAGGTCTCTCTTTCTTCGTCAGTAAAGTTCATAACATCTAGCACTGTTAGAGCTTTTTTTAAGGCAACATTGTCTAATTCTTTAGGTAAATTATCTTTGTTAAGTAGGTCATGTCTTGTTAGAAAAGCTGTCCACATGTCTAGAGAGTTTTTTACTTTTTTCAGTATATCAGGTAATTCCTCATAAGAATTATCAGTAAACTTATTAAGCTCAATAGTATGTAATTCGAGGTCTTTGAAATATAACAAGCCACTATCTTTTTCTACTATATGGAAAACATTGTGATATTTAGTTACATTCGGAATAGAAGTAAAGTTTAGAATATGAATACCAATGGCTTTGCTTAGGGTAGAATAGTCCTGAGCTACCTTTAATTGTTCAGTATATAATTTAGCCCAATAATATAAAGCTCGCTTATCATAATCAGCTTCGTCGCTAATTTGAATTTCAATATTGAACCTTTTGCCATCAACGGATTTGGCTTTCACGTCTAATATTGAGAGTTTATCATTCTTAAAGTTCTTTGGATTATATGGATTAAGTAGCGTTAGTTCTGCCACTTGATCTTCCTTAGATACAATTGAATTAATCAAGGATATCAGCAAGTCCTTATTCTCTTCTACGCCAAAGATTTTCTTAAATGCCAAATCAACTCGAGGAGTTATTTTATCCATATATGCTATTAGTAGTCATCAATTATAACACTAGTATAGCACAGAAATTATAAAGCACTAAGTAATATAATGTAAAAAAAATCGTAAAATGTGAATTACCAAGTGTCTTTTAGCCGTTTGGTATTCACTTTGCTGAAAGTGATACTAAACAAAAAGAGTTAATGATCAAGTTAATAATTAATTTAATTAGCAATGATTAAATGAGTATAGCAAGTTATGAGATTAATATTGTTTTTATCATTAATATCCTATTTGTCTACTAGCTATGCCCAAGGTTTCTTTGAACAGAGATATCGTGGTTGGTTATGGTTTGAGGAGAGGGAGTTGGCAAAAGAATTAGAGAAGCAACAAGAGACATTAGTCATAGAGCAACAAAGAGAACAAGAATACGCCAAAGCAAGGCAGGAAGTGGAACAATTTAGCAAAGAGTTAGAGGAGCTAAAGTTTATGATGATTAGATACCCAGAAAATATCGAACATGTAAGAAGATATAAAGAAAAGGAAGCCTCGATGTTAGATAATAGTTTAAAACTTGCTCATAGCTTTAGGATGGTAAATTTTCTGTACCCTGAGACTATCAATTTAATTGAGAATCCAATTAATCTGTATGGCAGAAGAATAAAAGAAGAGACTGAGCAACAAAAGCTAGCTAGCAAACTTAAGATACTTGCTACTCAGATAGAACTCTGTGTGATTACTCTCACTAAAAACTTAATAATAGTTGAAATCTAGAATTTTTAATACCTTAAATCAATAAATTTTTGTTATTTGACTGTAAGTTACCTAATTGAATGGCGTAATTTTAGCCATTAATGATAGAATAATGACTTAAACAAGTATTTGGTTTAGCACAATGAATCAAGATAGATTGTACTTTAAAAGATTACAAATGCTAGAAACTCAAATAAAAAGGCGAGGCATTCAAGATGAACAAGTGTTGCGTGCTATGCACATTATTCCTAGACACTTTTTTGTTCCTGAAACTCTTAAGGATTACGCCTATGAAGATGAACCTTTGAAAATAGGATATGGTCAAACTATTTCTCAACCATACATAACGCGAGTTGCCAATTAATTGTTAAGCACAAAGCTGAATTTCATCAAGCCTTTGAAGGTAACTTATAGCATTAAAAGGCTCAAAATTAGTTATATTTTAAAATATAGCTAATTATAACGAACATTTTAACTACGACTTCTAGTTGTAAGCTGTTTTAAATAAGGGTTTACCTATATAATTAATTGGCAACTCGCGTTTGTTTAGTAGTCTTGACAACTACATATGAATATATTAGAATACAATGTATTCACAATACATGACATTATTATGACCACAATTACTACACGTATTCCAAATGATTTAAATAACTCTTTATCTTTGATAGCTAAATCAATGGAAAGATCAAAAAGCTATATTGTTCATAAAGCAATTGAAAGCTACATTAAAGAACAACTAGAAGATATAGAGGATGCAGAAGATGCTTTAGCTAGGATGAAAAGTCCAAACAGAAAATTTTATACTTCTGAAGAAATGAAACAAAGATTAGAAGAAAGATATCGTACAAAGCATGCTTTATAAAACTAAATAGGAGGAAAAAGAAGATGCAGATTTATCAAATATTTCTCCTGATATCGCTTTAAAAATATACAATATAAGTGGAAAACATCGATGCCACAAAAATTAGGAAAGCCGTTAATTGGTAAATACAAAGGTCTTTATCGATATAGATACGGTAACTACAGAATACTTTATGAAATTGATTTAGAAAATAGTTTGGTCATTATAAATAAAATAGGACATAGAAGTAATATTTATTAGTTTAGAATTTCTATATTGATTTATATTATTAGTAAAGGTAGTAGGCTACTTATAACAGTTGGTAAGAAAATAAAAAATCTAATAATTGCCGGTGGTGATAGATGCCAATTTTATTTTTAGCATTTGTTATATGTTTTTCTGCAGTTCTATACGATATGCCTAGTCTAGCTGCTATGTGCTTTTTAGGAAAGCCAAGAGCTGCAAGTGTAAGACATTCCATAGCTCTTTGAGTAAGAATGAAAGACTTGCCTAAATATTTTACGTTAATTTTAGTTGTTTGCATAATAGGGTTATTTTAGTTAGTTGCTTAAAACCCTTTCAGGAAATAATTCTGCCAAGCTATTGGGGCTAAAAATTTTTACGTATAAGTTATTGTTGTGTAAGTTTTGGCAGTATGAATTACTGCATCTTATACTACCTAGAACTAGGTTAACATAAAGACTTACAAGACTAATAAACTGTTCAAAAGATTCAAAGTGGCTAAGGTAATAGCTAATAATTTCTGGACTATTAGTTGATGGCAAAAAATAAAACCCTTCAATTTTATCTTTTGTTCTTTGGTAAATGACAAAACTGTTACATGCTTGCTGACTGTAGAATTGTATTAGAGATTAGTAGCTGAGATTTTTATTTTGGATATTGTGGCTATTGTCAATATTTTTGGTGCAAAAATTTCGGGTACAAAAACCCATAGTTGTGCCATTGCTTAAAAATTGGCGATAGCCAAATTCTTGAATCTGTAAGTTAAACGTATCAGTTAATTGGTCAATCAGTTTTGCTTGTAATACATTTTTTACTAAACCAGTAAACACAACTTCATTGATTAAACACTGGTGCATTAGCCACTCACTCATTGAATATTTAATCATTTTTTTACCATTTTGTTTATGCTTACTCTCACTATTTTTGTAAATTTCGTTAGACTTCTCGCATAATACTACTTCTGTTGGTGATTTAGACAATGAGTCTAGACTCAAATCCGTAACAGAGTTTGAGTGTGCTGCGGGTTGAGGCTCTAGGTCTCCTTCAAATCCTTGCACAGAAGCGAATTCTGCAAGAAGTCTATTAACTGGCTCCTCATCTTCGAGATAAATATGAGCAGAAATTATGCTATAGAACGTGAGTATTATGCGACGAGTGGAGTGTAGAATTAAATTCTCGTTACTGACTACATGTATGGACCTCCTGTAAAATGCAAGAAAAAAATAACATCTAATAGCAAAAATGCAAATGCATACATGTATCCGGCTTATAGTTAATAAATTATGTATAATTTATCCTACAGCCCTGATGGAATTCGCTGGCTTACAAACTATATACTTATCATTTTATCGGCTTCAAAGAGCCATTGTAGTCATCAGTTTCTTTGTAAGCTAAGGTTTGTCTTATTTACCATCAATATTATTATCTCACGCATATTCCGGGTTGGAATCTCTTACATATTCTTTGTTTACCTATTAATTAATAAACCACTATTTATTTTATTTTATGTTAATTATAATAGCTCTGTGCTACAAACTTTACTCTCTACATAATCATCCCCTGACCTTAGTACTGCAAACACCACTCTTGCCAGTTTATTAGCTACAGCAACTACTGTTTTATTATGTCCATTTCGCTCAGATAAATTAAACATCCACTGCGTAAATTTGCTAAAATCTTTTTTAGATTTTTGTTCTTCCGATGTAAATCTTATCTTGGCATTTAGTACAGCTCTAGCTCCTTGGATCAATAGAGTACGCAAGTAAACATCACCTCGCTTGCTAATTCCAAGCAACTTATCTTTCCCTCCACTGGAATGCTGCCTTGGCACTAATCCAAGCCATGCCGATAATTGCCTACCATTCTCAAAACTTGTAGCATTACCTATTGATGCTATTAAAGCAGTAGCAGTAATTAAACCAAGACCAAGTATAGCTGTTAATCGTTGATATTGAGTTAAGTTGCTAGCTATTATTTTTAATCTTTTTTCTATCTCTTTTATTTTTTTGTCATTATCCAAAAATTCCTCTTTCAGTTCACTAAATGTTTGGTAACCTAGCTGACTCAAATTTCCTTCATCTAAAATCTCAGTTAATTTTGTTACAACCTTATTGATCCCTTGAGGAATAATAAAACCAAATTCATGTAATAATCCTCTAATTTCATTCGCAAGTGCCGTACGGTTTTTTACCAATCTCTCTCTTACCCGATGAATTGACAAAATATCTTGTTGTTCTACAGTTTTAATTGGTACAAACCTCATATTTGGTCTTGTTACTGCTTCACATATAGCTTCAGCGTCAGCTTGATCGTTTTTATTAGTTTTAACATACGGTTTGACAAATTGTGGAGCCATTAGTTTTACTATATGCCCCAATTTAGTTATTTCTCTTGCCCAGTAACTAGCTCCGCCGCAAGCTTCCATCCCTACCAAACATTTTGGTAAATTAGCCATAAATGTTAAAACTTGATCTCTCATTAATTTTTTCTTTAATACCGTCTTACCATTTTTATCTACACCATGAATTTGGAAAATTCTTTTTGCAATATCTATACCAATTGTGGTAACTTCCATCTTAGCCTCCTGATTGTTATTTTAATATTTAATATTAACTTTAGAAGATTAGCAACTGCTTTTCATTCTGTATATCAGGAGGTCCATACCATTATTTTATCATTTTGCAGATTTTGTCATTTGGGGCATCGTTAAATCAAATAAATTGAATAAATTTTGTTGAAACTCGCTTAATTTTGGTAATCTTGCAACTTTGCAACCCTTGATTGTGTAATATAAAAAACATACTTTATCCAGCTCTCTTAATGCTTCCTCAATGGTCACATTATATTTACCATCCTTGGTTACGCCACAACCTTGTTTCAACTTATTTTTCATATAGTGCCATATTTTTAATGCCAACATGCAAACAAATACATGTCCCTTCGTTCTGTTGCTTTTCCTTAAAAAGATCGGTCTTACTTCGAGTAATCCTGTCTTCATACTGCTAAAATTCGATTCTACTTCATGTAAATTATGCTTTATCAACCAATTCTTTACTCATCAGTTTAATTTCAATCTGTGTTTCAATCGCATAACAACCATCAAGAGCAAACAACTCTTTTTTCTTATCTTGATCAATTTCAACCACTATTTGGTTGCCGTCTAATTTTAGGTTGATAAATTTATCTATCCGCCATTCTTTGGCAATTTTTTGAATATTATTTAAACCAAGTTCTAGCTTTGCTTTCTTATGGGTTGATACATATATATTACGCTCTTCAATCTTTGCAACCAATTTTTCAACTCGGTTATTCCTATCAAACTCAACTTTTCGGGCTATAGAACCATTCTTCCTTAAAATATATCTTTTGCCATTATTGGTTACTTCGCATAGCTGTTCTTCAAAAAAACTATATTGCAAAACTCCGCTTTTCTTTAAGCTTTCAATCTCAACTTTACTTAAGGTTGTAATATAGTCCCATCCTTCTTTGCCTGTCCTCTTAATCATTCCTTTATCACCAACAAAGACTATATTCTTAATACCAAAATTAGATTTTACTAGCTCAATCTGCTCATAAATGGTAGAAGGATCAGCACTATTACCCTTAAAAACTCTAACAGCCAAAGGTTCGCCATGATCATCAGTTAATAGACCAATCACTATTTGCTTTTTACCCTTCTTTTTATCCCGATTGTACCCATATTCCGCAAGTTCATTCTCTGTTCCTTCGAAATAGCTGGAAGTGACGTCATATAAAAGCATAACAGGCGGCTTGTTATTTTTCTTTTGATAAGTTTTAAATAATTTTAATTCGATCTTTTCTTGGTTCTCTTCTAACCATTCTAGAGCCTGATATAAATGGGTTTCATCAAATGAATCGACAGATAATACATCAGATATCGCATGCGATTTCGCCCATTTCACGCTGGAAAGTCTAGACCCTTGGTGAGCAAAGCGTGCTAAAACCAAAAATAGACTCAATAAAGCTTCTTTGCTTCTAGTACCAAGAGCCTTAGTAATACCAATTTCATCAGCAATTCTTTTTAGTAGAAAAATAGTCCCAAAACTTTCACCAACCTCAGGAACACCATCTAAACCATCAAATTCACCTTTCAGCATCTTCTTAAAAGCCTCAATGCGTAAATCATCCCAGTTAGTTAAGTTAGCTAGGGTTTTATTTAATACTTTCCCGTCTTCGCGACTCATCTTCGAGATAAATATGAGCAGAAATTATGCTATAGAACGTGAGTATTATGCGACGAGTGGAGTGTAGAATTAAATTCTCGTTACTGACTACATTTTTTCACCTGTGGAATTTTATAATAAAGAAATACTGATAAAAGTGTACTTTAATGACAAGAGTTTTTATTTGAAACAAAACAATGGTAATACACATAAGAAGCATTATGTTGACTAATTTTTAGTATGTCAAGTAGAAAAGTGATGTTTACATGACTACAAACTTCATGCCAAAACCACTGCGAACCTGATTCTTTAGACGTTTCAAGCACTTTTTCGTCTCGAAGATGAGTCGCGATAAGAGGTACGAAGCAATATTGCAGGACGAGAATTTCTATTTGGAACAGTTGTAATATACATGAAAGAGATTATATCTCTAAATTCCAGCATTGTCAAATAAAAAATATCATTTACATGACTACAAATCTTATAGCAAAATCCTTATAAACCTTACTTTCCTACCTCTTCAAACACTTCTCCCTCTCGAAGATAAGAAACGTGACGGTGATGGTAAAAAAGATGAGGTACTTAATCCTAAAATTTGGCACATAGATTTAGAAGAAAGCATGAGGATTAAATGAAGAAAAAATACGGAACAAACAATTGCTAGAAAAAACAAAAGTGTAGCAAAGATGCAGCAAAAAAGTACTGCTTTTTTGGACTGCTCGTAAAGCCTTATATTGCAAGGCTTTCAGGGGATATTAAAAGTGCAGTAAAAACGTGCTGCTCTTTTGGAAATACTGCAAAACTTTTTAAAAGACTGGTTTGTAGAGAATTTTAAAAGTGCAGCAAAGATGCAGAAATTTCAAGACGCAGCAAAAAATACTGCTCTTTTGGATTACCTGCAAATCCTTATACTACAAGGCTTTCATGGGATGTTAAAAGTGCAGTAAAGATGCAGTAAAAACGCACTGCTTTTTTGGAATATCTGCAAAACTTTTTAGAAGACTGGCTTATATAGAATTTTAAAAGTGTAGCAAAGATGCAGAAATTTAAAGATACAACAAAAAAGTACGGCTCTTTTTGACTACCTGTAAACCCTTATATTACAAGGCTTTCAGGGGATATTAAAAGTGCAGTAAAGAAGCACTGCTCTTTTGGAAATACTGCAAACCCTTATACTATAAGGCTTTTAGGGGATAGCAAAAATGCATTCAAAAACGCAGCAAAGATGCAGTAAAAAAGCACTGCTCTTTTGGATTACCCGCAAACCCTTTTAGAAACTGGGATACAAGGCAAGCCAAAAAAGCAGTATGCTTTTAAATAAAAATGCGTTTTTGGACTACCCGCAAGACCTTATACTGCAAGGCTTTCAAGGTAGGTCAAAAAAGCAGGATTTTGTATATATATAAATATATATAGCAGACTTATAAAAAGTCTGCCGTAGATATATATTTTTGCTTCTGCTGGCAAAGTGGATCTGCAATAATTTTTACACTCATCTTCGAGACGAAAAAGTGCTTGAAACGTCTAAAGAATCAGGTTCGCAGTGGTTTTGGCATGAAGTTTGTAGTCATGTAAACATCACTTTTCTACTTGACATACTAAAAATTAGTCAACATAATGCTTCTTATGTGTATTACCATTGTTTTGTTTCAAATAAAAACTCTTGTCATTAAAGTACACTTTTATCAGTATTTCTTTATTATAAAATTCCACAGGTGAAAAAATAATGGTATGGACCTCCTGATATACAGAATGAAAAGCAGTTGCTAATCTTCTAAAGTTAATATTAAATATTAAAATAACAATCAGGAGGCTAAGATGGAAGTTACCACAATTGGTATAGATATTGCAAAAAGAATTTTCCAAATTCATGGTGTAGATAAAAATGGTAAGACGGTATTAAAGAAAAAATTAATGAGAGATCAAGTTTTAACATTTATGGCTAATTTACCAAAATGTTTGGTAGGGATGGAAGCTTGCGGCGGAGCTAGTTACTGGGCAAGAGAAATAACTAAATTGGGGCATATAGTAAAACTAATGGCTCCACAATTTGTCAAACCGTATGTTAAAACTAATAAAAACGATCAAGCTGACGCTGAAGCTATATGTGAAGCAGTAACAAGACCAAATATGAGGTTTGTACCAATTAAAACTGTAGAACAACAAGATATTTTGTCAATTCATCGGGTAAGAGAGAGATTGGTAAAAAACCGTACGGCACTTGCGAATGAAATTAGAGGATTATTACATGAATTTGGTTTTATTATTCCTCAAGGGATCAATAAGGTTGTAACAAAATTAACTGAGATTTTAGATGAAGGAAATTTGAGTCAGCTAGGTTACCAAACATTTAGTGAACTGAAAGAGGAATTTTTGGATAATGACAAAAAAATAAAAGAGATAGAAAAAAGATTAAAAATAATAGCTAGCAACTTAACTCAATATCAACGATTAACAGCTATACTTGGTCTTGGTTTAATTACTGCTACTGCTTTAATAGCATCAATAGGTAATGCTACAAGTTTTGAGAATGGTAGGCAATTATCGGCATGGCTTGGATTAGTGCCAAGGCAGCATTCCAGTGGAGGGAAAGATAAGTTGCTTGGAATTAGCAAGCGAGGTGATGTTTACTTGCGTACTCTATTGATCCAAGGAGCTAGAGCTGTACTAAATGCCAAGATAAGATTTACATCGGAAGAACAAAAATCTAAAAAAGATTTTAGCAAATTTACGCAGTGGATGTTTAATTTATCTGAGCGAAATGGACATAATAAAACAGTAGTTGCTGTAGCTAATAAACTGGCAAGAGTGGTGTTTGCAGTACTAAGGTCAGGGGATGATTATGTAGAGAGTAAAGTTTGTAGCACAGAGCTATTATAATTAACATAAAATAAAATAAATAGTGGTTTATTAATTAATAGGTAAACAAAGAATATGTAAGAGATTCCAACCCGGAATATGCGTGAGATAATAATATTGATGGTAAATAAGACAAACCTTAGCTTACAAAGAAACTGATGACTACAATGGCTCTTTGAAGCCGATAAAATGATAAGTATATAGTTTGTAAGCCAGCGAATTCCATCAGGGCTGTAGGATAAATTATACATAATTTATTAACTATAAGCCGGATACATGTATGCATTTGCATTTTTGCTATTAGATGTTATTTTTTTCTTGCATTTTACAGGAGGTCCATACATGTAGTCAGTAACGAGAATTTAATTCTACACTCCACTCGTCGCATAATACTCACGTTCTATAGCATAATTTCTGCTCATATTTATCTCGAAGATGAGTTACAAGGTAACAAACATGAAACATCATAAAACTGAAAGAACAGAATTAAACAAATTCGACAAAAGACCAATAGCTAGATTTTATCGTTGTTGGCTGGAGGATGAGGCAAATGGAGTAGCAGAAGGTAAGAGGCATGGGATCAACCATGAGCAGTTTAGGGCAGCTGATCGCCTAGCTTGTAATTTCCAAAGGGCAATCATGGTTGGTGGTAGAGGTATAATCCAAATTGAAGCAAACAAAGACTTTAGCAAAA
The DNA here is from genome assembly GCF_964031105.1 of Candidatus Tisiphia endosymbiont of Myopa tessellatipennis. Taxonomy (NCBI): domain Bacteria; kingdom Pseudomonadati; phylum Pseudomonadota; class Alphaproteobacteria; order Rickettsiales; family Rickettsiaceae; genus Candidatus Tisiphia; species Candidatus Tisiphia endosymbiont of Myopa tessellatipennis. The sequence goes on from NZ_OZ035005.1 coordinate 1,387,357, forward strand.
TGCTGGGGTTGGAGAGGCAAGTACAGGCGAATCAAGTTCATCAACGAATATTTGTTAAGCTTGGTAGGAAGTCACAGGAGATAGTTGAGCATTTTTGCTTACTGGAGCTGCCGTTGCGGCAATTTGAGCTAAAGCAAATACCACAGTGGCCTAAAGGTGCGGGCAGCACTAGATTACGTGAGGCACTAGATGATTTGATTGAGGTTTATCGGCAAGAGGGGCTAAAGAATTCTAGCAAAAGTGTAACTTAAAGTAACATTTTTTGCCTTGAAAGCAGTATATCTCTAAGGGTAAGTAGTAACTTGCAGTAACTTTTAGTTTTAGGCTATTGCAAGCTGGTAAACCTTAGGGTATAATGAAAGGTAATAATGGGATAGTAGGTTTGGTAGCTTGGTGTAAGGGGAAAAGAGGAATAAATGACGATAACAAGAGAAGAAAAAACAAAGAAGATGGCAAGAATTTTGGTAAAATGTAACTTAAAGTAAAATTTTTTGCCTTGAAAGCAGCATAACTCTAGGGGTGAGTAGTAACTTTTAATTAAAAATTATTGCAAGGTAATAAACCTTAGGATATAATAAAAGGCAAGAATGGGATAGTAAGCTTGGTAGCTTGGCGTAAGGGAAAAAGAGGAATAAATGGCAATAACGAGAGAAGAAAAAACCAATAGCAAACTGCAGCAATTGTTAGCACCAGTAGCGATTAATGTAGATAAACTTGATGTAGAGGCGGTGGATGTATCAGGTTTTGAAAGTGGTATTTTTACGGTAATGGTAGGAGCGGCTAACGTGAATCCGAATGATGACAGGCATGTACAAATCAGGTTGCAACATTCAAACGACAATGTTAACTTTACTGATTGCTTGGATACAGAGATTATAGGAGCTGTGCTTGGGGAAAATACTGGCACTTTTGCTTACCTTAAAACTAGACCTGATGATGCTACTGCTTTTATGGCAGGTTATATTGGTGATAAGAGGTTTGTAAGACCAGCAATTAAAGTAACAGGTGACCTTGGAGAGGGAGTTTTAATGGGTGTTGCTGCAATATTACACGGTCCTAAATATCGTCCAGTAGCTTAAAAATTAGAAAGGTTGCAGTTATGAGTTTTACTATTGATGTGAAAAGTGATATAAACAAGATAGCCCGTTATATGGATAATATCGAAAAGAAACAGTTACCATTTGCAGTTAACTTGACTTTGAACAAAATAGCATTGCTTGTTCAAGAGCAAATCTGCAAAAGAGTACCAATTATATTCAATAACAGCAAAAAATGGTGGGACAAACACCAAAGAACTGGTATCAAGGTGGCATTTGCTAGTAAATATGCCTTAATATCTGCTGTGTACACTAAGGCTCATTTTGCCTACATTCAGGAAGAAGGTGGAATTAAAGTGTCATATCGTGGCAGTATGATTGCTGTACCAACCAGTAATGTACCAAAAAAGCAAAGAAGTTCAAAAGCTTTGAGAGATCAACAGGGGAATAGAAGTATATTTAAACTTGGCAAATCTATTTATCGTAGGGTTAGTAGTCAAAGACTGGAAAGGCTATATAGCCTAACCCATGAAGCTAAAGTTAGTCCAAGGTTTGGGTTTAAGGCTACAGCAGTTAATACTTTTAATAGCCGCTTTGATAAGGTGTTTACGACTTCTTTTAACTTTGCCTTAGACACAGCAAAATAAAGGAGGCAGAAGCAATTTAACAAATAGTATGGAAAAAACGAAACGAAACAAGGTACTTTCTAGGCTTGTCGAACCTGGGTGACTGACCACCCCGACCCTTGCCTAGCGATAAAAATTTTTGGTATATTTCGTTTCTTTTAATTTAACAAAAGCTCTGTAACCCTTTAAATATAAGACTCTTACATTTAATGAGCTGTAGTAAAAAACGAAATTAAGTATAAACTTGTAAGCCATATATCTATTTTTAAACATTGTCTATACATATAATAAAATTTAGTTTAATCTTAATTTTTAAGAAGAATTAGAGAAAAGGAATGCAAATAGCAAGTATACATGAAGCGAAAATTCATTTTTCTGACTTAATTAAAAAAGTTCAAGAAGGAGAAGAAGTAATTATTTGCAAAGCAGGCAGACCAACAGTTAAAATAATAAAATATAATGCTTTATCAATTCCACGTAAAGCCGGAGTGTGGAAAGGAAAAATAAAAATTGCTAAAGATTTTGATCAATTGCCACAAAACTTATTGGCAAGTTTTATGGGGAAAGAGTAGTGAGTTATTTACTTGATACTCATACTTTATTGTGGTGGTTAGAAGACAACCCAACCTTAACAGTAGAATCTAGAAAAATTATTAGTAACCCTAATAACCTAATTTTTGTCAGTTCAGTAAATAGTTGGGAAATTACTATTAAAAAAGCTCTTGGCAAACTAGAAGCTCCCAATAACCTTGAACAAGTAATATTAGAGAGCGGTTTTGATCCTTTGCCTATAAATATCAATCATACAATTTTTGTAGAAAAGTTAGAAAATTATCATGATGACCCTTTTGATAGACTCCTTATATCTCAGGCTATTATAGAAGGTTTAACTATAATTACTAGAGATAATAAAATAACTCAATATTCAGTTCCTATTATTATTGCATAAGTATGATTTTAAGAATTGTTATTTTGAAATAAACTAAGTTTAATGAATAACCATAAAGTATCAGACATTGCCAAAGCTTTGCAATTAAGTGAACGTAGAGTGCAACAATTGGTTAAGGAAGCTATACTACCTACCCAAGTAGCTGGTAAGTATGATTTAGCTGACTGCATAAAGTCTTATGCACGATATCTTGAGTCAAGACCAGTTGGCAAAAATACCTCTGATAATTTAAACGCCCAAAAACTACGCTTACTCAAGGCTCAAGCTGATAAAGCAGAATTAGAAGTACAGATACTGGAAGGCAAATACTTAGCTAGCAGTGAGGTGGAACTTCATTGGTCTAATTTGATCATTGCCTTTAGAGCTAGGATGCTAAGTCTTCCAAACAATATAGCTCGGCAAATAATAGTACTTGATAATGATTTTGCGGCCATTGTGCATTGCTTAGAGACGGAGATACATAAGGCACTTTTGGAACTTAGCAATTATGGGACTGTTGTGAACTGATTCAAAAAATCTTCATCTTACAACAATCCCATTATGCCAACAAGCCAAATAATTTGGAGTCAGATTACCAAGAAAATAGCCAAACTAGTAGCACCACCACCAAAGTTAAGCGTAAGCCAGTGGGCGGATAATTATCGTAAGCTGTCAAGTGAGTCCTCGGCTGAGCCGGGCAGCTGGCATACTAGTAAAACGCCATATCAACGCGAAATCATGGATGCAGTAAATGATCCAAAGATAGAGATGATCGTAGTAATGTCATCAGCACAAGTTGGTAAAACTGAAGTGATCAATAATATTGTTGGCTATCATATTCATCAAGACCCAGCACCAATGCTAATAGTGCAACCTACTGAAAAGCTGGCAGGAAAGCTGGTCAACGGATCGTTTAACTCCTATGCTGCGTGATAGTGAGGTATTTAAGAACTTAGTCAAAGAACCAAAAAGTAGAGATTCCGGCAATAAGATTTTATACAAGCGTTTTCCGGGTGGACACATTACCATGGCTGGTAGTAATTCACCCTCTTCACTGGCAAGCAGGCCAGTCAGGATTGTGCTATGTGATGAGGTAGATCGTTATCCTGCTAGTAGTGGTTCAGAAGGAGACCCAGTTAATTTAGCCAAAAAAAGAGCCACAACTTTTTGGAATAGAAAAATTATTTTAACTTCCACCCCAACTATCAAATATTTTAGCAGAATAGAACTAGCTTATCTGCAAAGCGATCAAAGACGTTATTATGTTCCATGTAAATTATGCGGTGAGTACCAAACCTTAAAATGGCCTCAAGTACGATGGCCTAAAGACAAACCTGAAGAAGCACATTATGTTTGTGAGGTAAATGGCTGCATTCTGCACGATAATGATAAAATGTCGATGCTACAGCGTGGTAAGTGGATATCTGAAGCTAAAGGAGAAAGTAACAACATTGCTGGTTTTCATATAAGCGAGATCTATTCGCCTTGGGTTACTTGGTCTAGAATGACGGCAGAATTCCTGAAAGCGAAAATGATGCCTGAAACCTTAAAGACTTGGGTTAATACCAGTCTTGGTGAAACTTGGGAGGAAGGAGGAGATAAGGTAGATGAAACTTCACTATTGTCGAGAAAAGAAAATTGGGGCAATGTTGTACCTAACGGGGTTGTTATTATTACTGCTGGTGTAGACGTACAAAATGATCGACTTGAAGTGGAAATAGTTGGTTGGGGTGTAAAAGAAGAAAGCTGGTCGCTTGATTATAGAGTAATCTATGGTGATCCTGCTAGGAGTGAGATATGGGATGATCTTGATAATATCCTAGAGCAGAACATTAAACACCAAAGCGGCATTAACCTTAGGATTGCCTCAGTTTGTGTTGATTCAGGCGGTCATCACACCCAAGCAGTTTATGCATATTGTAAGAAAAGACAGTTACGTAGGATATTTGCCATAAAGGGTTCATCAATAGCAGGTAAAGCCTTGGTTAGCAGACCATCGATTGCCAATAGAATGCGAGTTAAGTTGTTTTCCATTGGCACTGATACAGCCAAAGAAATGATCTACAGCCGGTTAAAGATTACTGAACTAGGACCGGGATATTGTCACTTCCCAATAAATTATGACGCGGAATATTTTAAACAGCTAACGGCAGAGAAAATCGTTACTTATTATAATAAAGGCTTTCCAACTCGCAAATGGGAGAAGCCAGCTGGTAAACGTAATGAGGCACTTGATTGCAGAGTTTATGCCTTAGCAGCTTTGTACATACTAAACCCAAATTTAGAACTTTTAGCAAATAAAATGCTTGAGCCAACAGCAAAAGTAGAAGTTAAAGAAACTAAGAAAAAGCTGAGTTTAAACTTTATCAAGCCAATCAGAAAAACAACTAGCTTTGTCAAAAATTGGTAGATTAAAATATTGTTAAAACCTAAATTAAGTACTATAATAGGTATATAATTAAATATTAATCATGGTATAACAATGAATCATATTTATACTAATCTTACTGCCAGTATATCAGAATTTAAAAAAAGTCCTACAGCATTGCTTGCTAAGTCTAGTGGTGAGCCTATTGCTTTATTGAATCATAATAAACCAACGGCTTATTTAGTTCCAGCTGAACTATACGAACAAATGGTTGAAATATTAGATGATAGAGATTTACTTAAACTTGCTGAAGAAAGACTAAAAGAAAAGAAAGAAGCTATAGCAGTTGATCTAAATGATTTATAAACTTGAATTTGTTCCTGCTGCAAAGAAAGAATGGGATAAATTAGGTGAAGTTATTAAACAACAATTTAAAAAGAAATTATCAAGCAGATTAATTAATCCTCATATACCAAAAGATGCCCTAAGTGGAGGGACTAATTTATATAAAATAAAGCTAAAGTCTGCAGGATATAGGTTAGTTTATGAGGTTGATGACATACGAATAACAGTACTTGTTTTAAGCATAGGGAAAAGAAACCGTAACGAAGTATATAAACAATTAACTTCTAGGCTGGAAAAAAACAAGTAAGTACGGGAATTTAAAAAAACCTCGATATATTATGCATTGCCGCCTTTATGTAATTCTTCATCATCGAAATCTATTGTTGCTTTAGCAGCATGCATTATAACGTTAAAATATGAGAAACAGAATTTTAATAAATAATGCTTAGTTGCTAAAAAATTATCAAATTTATCTTTTTCAGTATTGGTAGTATGCAATATATTTTCTTGAATATAAAGCCTATTAATCAGCTTAGCTTCTAATAAAGTAGTAATTACCACCCAAGTTACGAAATAACAAATATTACCAAATATACTGTCATCGATGATTAGATTAATAGGACTATTATAATTATTTTGTTTGCTTACTGTATAAATTAATTCGCGAAGTATGCTGTCATCGTATTTATTTGGTGCGTCGATAATTTTTATTATTGTAAAATTATTTTCCTTACAAAAATTGATCAAAGATTGCCTTATGAGTTCAAAACGGGCATGTGATGAATATAATAAGATAATGGCTTGTTGGTTGTTCATAGCGATCCCTTCTCTAATGTTTTAATAATTAAGAGTTTTGATCGCCAAAGATAAAATGATAAAAGAAAAATTTATAGGTTATACATATCTTGGCGATCGGGAAGTTCGCAGAAACCGTCAACAGCCGGTATGGTAGCCTTTAGGCTTGAAGTTTACACCACAAGCCTTGAACATACGCTACCCCCCCCCGATCATAATAATCAAGGAACAACATTTTCGGTTGTTGTATACCGCTGTTGATAGGGGCTGCGAAACCCCAAAATAACCTTGCAGTTACTTCATTTTTAATTTTAAACTACAGTTAGCAAAAGTCAATAATAAGTTTTTTCAATTACTAATCATATCTTACGGTGATTTCTGAACCAACATCATTTTCTGTAGGTGAAACTGTTGAATGGCAACGATATTTAAACAAATATCCTGCTGCTGAAGGTTGGAATTTGTCTTACAACTTTCGTAATTATACCACTAGTTTTGACGTTGCTGCTATTGCTGAAGCAGATTATTACCTTGTGTTGCTAGATTCTGAAACAACAACTGCTTACCTAGCCGGTAATTATTGGTGGCAAGCAACAATACATAAAGAGAATTTGCGTTACATGATTGCTAAAGGTAATTTAGAAATTAAACCTAATTTAGCACTACTTGCAACTTATGATGGTCGCTCGCATGTTAAGAAGGTTTTAGATGCTCTAGAAGCTACCATTGTTGGCAAGGCAAGCCGGGATCAATTGTCATATTCGATCAGTGGTCGTAGCCTGTCACGGTTAAGCCCAGCAGAATTACTAAAATGGCGTGATATTTACAAAGATGAATATGCTAGGAATTTGCAAGAAGAAAGGATAAAGAATGGGCTTAGTTCAGGCAACCTGATTAAGGTTAGATTCAATAACTCATGAAGCTATTTGATTTCTTCAAAGGTAAATCGGTTATCAAGGAAAAGCGTAAATACGCAGCCGCTAGCGTTAATCGCTTTACTAATGATTGGATTACTGGGAATCTATCAGCAGATGCAGAGTTATATAGAGACCTCAAAATACTACGCAGCCGATCACGAGAACTATGTATAAATAACGATTATGCTCGACGGTTTTTAAAAAGAACTTCTACTAATGTTATAGGTGCTAATGGCATACGGTTACAACTACGTGCCTCTAGTAATAGTGAAAATTTTCTGCAAGATAAAAATAATTATATCCTAGAACAATTTGATAATTGGAGCAAAAAAGGTATTTGTACGGTAGATGGCAGATTATCTTGGATAGATTGTCAAAAATTATTTCTAGAATCAGTGGCTCGTGATGGAGAGGTTATTATTCGTTTAGTCAAAGGCTTTAATAATGAGTTTGGTTTTGCTCTGCAGTTTATTGAAGCTGATCATTTGGACGAGGAGTTAAATGAACCTCTAGCGGATGGTGGATATATTCGTATGGGGATTGAATTTAATAAATGGAATAGACCTGTAGCCTATTATTTACTTACCTCCCATCCCGGTGAAATCTTTAAAAAATATGACCATAACCCTAAGCAATACCAAAGAATTACTGCTAATGAGATTATTCATGGCTATATTTTAGGAAGACCTTCGCAAAGTAGAGGTGTGCCATGGATGCACAGTGCCATGTTACGTCTGCGGATGCTGGGAGCTTATGAAGAAGCAGAGCTGGTAGCAGCTAGAGTTGGTGCATCAAAAATGGGGTTTTTTGTTTCTCAAGATGGTAGTGGTTATCTTGGTCAAGATGATGGTTTTGGTGGCAAGATAATGGAAGCTGACCCCGGGACATTTGAACAACTGCCTGCTGGTATGGATGTGCGGCTATTTGATCCTAATCATCCAACAAGCAGCTTTGCTGATTTTGAGAAGTCAATACTCCGGGGAATTGCTAGTGGGCTGGATATTTCCTATGCGACCCTTGCCAATGATTTAGAGAATGTAAACTTTTCTTCAATTAGGCATGGTAGCCTAGAGGATCGTGATACTTGGCGTATGCTGCAAAATTGGGTGATAGAGCATTTTTGTAACTCGGTATTTGAGAACTGGTTATTAATGGCCATTACTACTGGTCGAATTAAAATACCGCTATCAGAATTTGATCAATACAACAAACCAATATGGCGAGCTAGAGGATGGGCTTGGGTTGATCCACTTAAAGAAAGCCATGCCAATCAAATTGCGATTGCTGAGAAAACTAAAACTAGGAGTCAAATATCAGCAGATCAAGGTATGGATATAGATGAATTATTTCAGCAGATAGTATTTGAACAACAATTAGCTAAAAAATATGGCTTAGATTTAACATTAACAACTACCAACAAAGAAAATGAACAGCAAACAATTAGCACAGAAGAATCTAATGACGATTAAATGTAAAACTGAAATGCTATACCGACATACGGTTTTAGATCAACTAGTTAGAGAAGATCGCAGTTTTGAACTGTCTTTTTCAAGCGAAGAACCAGTAGAGAGATTTTTTGGTCTTGAGATACTTGACCACAAACCTGAAAGCGTCAAGCTAGATTGGTTAAATTCTGGCCACGCTCCCCTACTTCTTGACCATGACCCAACTAAGCAAATTGGTATTGTTGAAGCTGCTGAAATAACTAGTGATGGTAAAGCTAGGGGCAAAATAAGGTTTGGTAAGAGTAGTTTAGCTGAAGCAGCTTACCAAGACGTGCTAGATGGTATTAAAAGTAACATATCAGTAGGCTATTGTTATTTACCAAATGGCATAGTACTTGAGCAAGAGTCAAAAGGGGATAATCCTAACATTTATCGGATCAACAAATGGAAACCACTAGAAGTATCATTAGTATCAATACCAGCTGATCATACAGTAGGCATTGGTCGAAACCAACTAGAAATAATTGCTAATAATATGATTAATATGAGGGAAAACATGCAAAATGAAGTAATAGAAAATAGTCAACCATCGATTACCGTTAATACCGAACAAATTACCAAAGACATTAGGCAGAATGAAGCTACTAGACTTAGTGAGATATTAACTATCGGTGATAAACATAATATGCACGATATGGCGATAGAATTTATTCGTGAGGGCAAAAGCATTGATGCTTTTAGGCAGAAGGTTCTCGAAATATTGAGCAACAATCCAATTATCAACACTACTTCACCAAAATCAGCTATTATCGGGATGAGTACAAAGGAAGCAAGAAGCTTCTCTATTTTAAGAGCCATTAGAGCAACAGTGACAGGCAATTGGAGTGATGCTGAGCTGGAAAAAGAAGCATCAATGGCAGTTGCTAAAAAAATTAATCGAGAGCCTTCTAGCTTTTTTGTACCTCTTGATGTCAATTTAGAACAAATAGAGCAAAGAAGTTATGTAGGCAGAACGCTGGAAAAATTATCAAATGTTGCCGGTGGTTACTTAGTTAGTACCGATTACCTAAGCAACAATTTTATTGAACTGCTGCGTAACAAAATGCTTGTTAAGCAAATGGGAGCTAAAGTAATGAGTGGCTTGCATGGCGATGTAGCAATACCAAAACAAACTGGTGGAGCTACTACTTTTTGGGTATCAGAAGGGAGAGGCCCTGAGCATAGCGAGCAAGCCTTTGCCCAAGTAACACTCTCCCCTAAAAGCATTGCGGCATATACTGATTTTACTCGCAAATTAGTGCTACAATCCAGTCCTGATATAGAAAATCTAGTACGCAGTGACCTTGCTACCGTTATTGCTCTTGAAGTTGATCGAGCTGCGATAAGTGGTAGGGGCATTGGGGCTGAACCACTAGGTATTCTTAACACAGTTGGCATTGGTAATGTTACTTTTGATGACGATAATCCAATAAGCTGGGGTAATATCGTAGACCTTGAAAGCCTAATTGCTGCAGGGAATGCTGATATTGGCACGCTTGGCTATTTATGCAATGCCAACATACGAGGAATTTTAAAGCAAACAGAAAAAGCTGAAGGAACTGCCCAATTTGTTTGGGAAAGTAGTAGTGAGCTAGGTTTTGGTTACCTTAACGGCTATAGAGTTGGAACAACCAACCAAATACCAGCTGATACTATATTATTTGGCAATTTTGCTGATCTAATTATTGGACAATGGGGAGTGCTGGATGTATTAGTAGACCCTTACACTTTAGGAACTAGCGGTGGCATTAGAATAAGAGTCATGCAAGATGTAGACATTGCAGTTAGACACGCTGAGAGTTTTGCAGTGCTAACTAGACAATAATTAATATTATAGTAACATAAAATGGCATTTCAAGAAGATTTTGCTGAGTTTTTAGATACAGAACAAGGGTTTGCAGTAGAGGCAACAGTAACGCCAAAAGATGGACTAGCTTACCAACTCAAAGGGATATTTGTTAGCAACTACTACCCTATAGATATTGGAACAAGTGGCTTTGTCGGATTCAATCCAAGCTTTGAATGCTGTGAAGAAGAGGCAAGAAAAATCAATGATGGAGATATACTAACTATCCGGCAAACAAAGTACAAAATTGTTGAAATCAAACTAGATGATACTGGTTGGGTAGTGCTGGGATTAGAGCGACAAAGCTGATATGCTGCATGCTAGAACCAGCATAAGGCAAAGTTTTGTGGATATCCTTAAAGGAAAAACGGCAGCAAAAGATAAAGTTTACGATAGTCGTTTATATAGCATGAATGACAGCAGTTTGCCGGGGATTATCATATTTTCTAGCCAAGAAGAAATAGTAACCAGCACTATCAGTCCACCAAGATGTCAGAACAGGACGGCACGAATAACGGTAGAATGTTATGCCAAGGCTACTACTTCGGTTAATATCATAGTTGATAATATGACAGCTGAAGTGGAAAGTTTAGTGTTAAATAATCCTGAACTAAAGAAGCTTTGCAAAGATTGCCGTTTGGAATCAACCGATATTAGCCTAAATTCAGATGGCGATCAACCAGTAGCAGTAGCAAGCCTAGTATTTGCAGTAAGCTACCAAACTAAAGAGACTTCACCGAATATAATAATATAAATCCAATAATGAGAAACCAATATGTCAACACATGCAGGATCAGAAGGAATAGTTAGAATTGGTACAACACAGGTAGCCGAAGTTAAATCATGGTCGCTGGAAGAGGTATGCGATACGGTAGATGCCAGCACTATTGGCACTGAGTGGCGTAAGTCTCAGGCTACTATTAAGAGTTGGTCAGGTTCGATAGAGGCCTTTTGGGATGAAGCTGATACTGAAGGTCAAGGAAAGCTTACCATTGGAGTGAGTGTACAGCTAAGTCTTTACCCAAAAGGCGAAAATGAAGAAAAGATATATTTTACGGGCATAGCAATTGTTACTGGCATTTCTCGGCAAGCTTCTTTTGATGGGTTAGTTGAAAGTTCCTTTACCTTTCAGGGCAATGGTAAATTATTAGAAGTAAAACAGTAAAATTTAACAATACTAATAGAAAGTAGGAGAAGACAATAATGACTGAAAAAATTATTGACAGGATTAAAGCCCATTTTGATGCTAAGGAGATCAAGGTAATTGAGGTAGCAGAATGGGGAGATGATGAGAATCCGTTATATATTCACTGTTCTCCTTTGACCTTAGCACAGAAGAACCGTCTATATAAAATGGCTAAAGAAGATGATTTGGGCTTAATGGTTGAAGCATTGATTATGAAGGCTAAAGATACTGAAGGTAATTGTTTGTTCAGCAGAGCAGATAAACCAAATTTAATGAGAAACTGTGATCCTGATGTGTTAATTCGTGTCGCAACCTCGATCATGGAGAGCAATGATACTGAGGTAACAGAAAAAAACTAACTAGCCAGCCAGCATTACTTAACATGTTTGCTTTAGCTGAGCATTTAGGAAAAACCATAGCTGAAATCGAACAAATGACAATAGATGAGTGGCATCATTGGCTGGCATATTTTAAAATTAAAAAACAGCACCAATATAACAAATTAACAAAATAAATGAGTTCTAACAATAAAGAAGTCAGAGTAACTTTTAGAGGAGTTGATAAAACCAAAGAAGCATTTGGCAGAATCAAGCAGAATTTCAAGAAACTGCAAGATCAGCTTAGCAGAATTAAACTAGGCTTTGGTAGAATCGGTACGGCAATAACTGCGGCATTTAGTGTAGCAACTTTAAAGAAAATTATCGATAGCGGTGAGGAGATTGGTAAACTTGCTAATAAGCTAGATATTAGCACCCATAGTTTATCAGAGTTAAAATATGCTGCAGAGAGATGCGGGGTGGAGTTTAGTACCCTTACTTCAGGTCTTGAGCAAATGGCAATGAGGGTGTCAGATGCAGCAAGAAACTCCGGAGAGGCAAAAGATGCTTTGAGGTTACTGGGTTTATCAGCTAAAGAATTGAATCAAGTAGCACCCAATGAGCAGATTGGACAAATTGCTGAAAACTTGCTACTCATCTTCGAGATAAATATGAGCAGAAATTATGCTATAGAACGTGAGTATTATGCGACGAGTGGAGTGTAGAATTAAATTCTCGTTACTGACTACATGTATGAACCTCCTGTAAAATGCAAGAAAAAAATAACATCTAATAGCAAAAATGCAAATGCATACATGTATCCGGCTTATAGTTAATAAATTATGTGTAATTTATCCTACAGCCCTGATGGAATTCGCTGGCTTACAAATTTACTATATACTTATCATTTTATCGGCTTCAAAGAGCCATTGTAGTCATCAGTTTCTTTGTAAGCTAAGGTTTGTCTTATTTACCATCAATATTATTATCTCACGCATATTCCGGGTTGGAATCTCTTACATATTCTTTGTTTACCTATTAATTAATAAACCACTATTTATTTTATTTTATGTTAATTATAATAGCTCTGTGCTACAAACTTTACTCTCTACATAATCATCCCCTGACCTTAGTACTGCAAACACCACTCTTGCCAGTTTATTAGCTACAGCAACTACTGTTTTATTATGTCCATTTCGCTCAGATAAATTAAACATCCACTGCGTAAATTTGCTAAAATCTTTTTTAGATTTTTGTTCTTCCGATGTAAATCTTATCTTGGCATTTAGTACAGCTCTAGCTCCTTGGATCAATAGAGTACGCAAGTAAACATCACCTCGCTTGCTAATTCCAAGCAACTTATCTTTCCCTCCACTGGAATACTGCCTTGGCACTAATCCAAACCATGCCGATAATTGCCTACCATTCTCAAAACTTGTAGCATTACCTATTGATGCTATTAAAGCAGTAGCAGTAATTAAACCAAGACCAGGTATAGCTGTTAATCGTTGATATTGAGTTAAGTTGCTAGCTATTATTTTTAATCTTTTTTCTATCTCTTTTATTTTTTTGTCATTATCCAAAAATTCCTCTTTCAGTTCACTAAATGTTTGATAACCCAGCTGGCTTAAATTTCCTTCATCTGAAATCTCGGTTAATTTTGTCATAACCTTATTGATCCCTTGAGGAATAATAAAACCAAATTCATGTAGTAGACCCCTAATTTCATTAGCAAGGGCAGTACGATTTTTTACCAATCTCTCTCTTACTCGATGAATTGATAAAATATCTTGTTGTTCTACAGTTCTAATTGGTACAAACCTCATATTTGGTCTTGTTACCGCTTCACATATAGCTTCTGCATCAGCTTGATCATTTTTATTAGTTTTAACATACGGTTTGACAAATTGTGCTGCCATTAGTTTTACTGTATGCCCCAATTTAGTTATTTCTCTTGCCCAGTAACTAGCTCCGCCGCAAGCTTCCATCCCTACCAAACATTTTGGTAAATTAGCCATAAATGTTAAAACTTGATCTCTCATTAATTTTTTCTTTAATACCGTCTTACCATTTTTATCTACACCATGAATTTGGAAAATTCTTTTTGCAATATCTATACCAATTGTGGTAACTTCCATCTTAGCCTCCTGATTGTTATTTTAATATTTAATATTAACTTTAGAAGATTAGCAACTGCTTTTCATTCTGTATATCAGGAGGTCCATACCATTATTTTTTCACCTGTGGAATTTTATAATAAATAAATACTGATAAAAGTGTACTTTAATGACAAGAATTTTTATTTGAAACAAAACAATGGTAATACACATAAGAAGCATTATGTTGACTAATTTTTAGTATGTCAAGTAGAAAAGTGATGTTTACATGACTACAAACTTCATGCCAAAACCACTGCAAACCTGATTTTTTAGACGTTTTAAGCACTTTTTTGTCTCGAAGATGAGTAGCAACAACAATATTGTAGTTAACATGAATATTCAAACCCCGGATATTAGCTCATTTAACCAAAGCAGAAGTCAAATTGCCGCTGATATGGCAAGGCAGATAGCAAGGAGTTCTAGAAATCTGTGACATATAACTTGACAAAAATTTGTACGTAACGTACATTTGAGTAGTAGATTTAAAAGGGTACAATCCTACTATGAATTTTATTACCACTGTAGAAGCAAGAGAACATTTTTCTGAAGTACTGAATCGTAGTGCTTATGGGAAAGAAAGAATCATTTTTACAAGGCGAGGAAAAAACCTTGTTGCCGTAATACCTATGGAAGATTTAAATTTGCTTGAAGCTCTTGAAGATAAATTAGATGTAGAGGATGCAAGAAAATCCCTAGAAGAAGCCAAGCAACATGGCACTATATCTCTAGCTGACTTTAAGAAAAATGAAGATATTTAGAAGATATATATATAATAATCTTAACTCTCTGATTAACAAGCTAATTTAATCATTTATGATAGTCTTTGCTGAGGTGCAATTTCCGCCTGAGATATCTTATGGTTCTAAGGGTGGGTCAATATTCTCAACTAACATCGTTACAACATTTAGTGGTCATGAGCAACGCAATATTAACTGGCAAATGGCAAGAAGCAGATATGATATTGGTAGTGGTATCAAGACGCAAGCCCAGTGGCAAGAGCTAATAAGTTTTTTTCGGGCAAGACGTGGCAGAGCTATAGGTTTTCGTTATAAAGACTGGTCTGATTATCAAGGTATAAATCAGTTATTAGGCAAAGGGGACGGTCAAACAAAAAAATTCCAATTAGTTAAAAATTATATTAGTGGTGGATATATTTATGCTAGAATTATAACTAAACCAGTAAAAAATAGTTTTTGCAAGATTTATCTTGATTCTTGTGTAGTACAAACAGAAGAAATTGACATTGATTTTACCACTGGCTCAATTGTCTTTGCTCAACCTCCAAGAAGAGATGAAGAAATAAAGGCAGATTTTGAATTTGACGTACCAGTTAGGTTTGACACGGATCACCTTGATTTATCGATGGATAGCTTTAACATAGGCTCTTGGGGTAATATTCCTCTCATTGAAATTAGAATATGAGAAATTTACCGCCAACATTAACTCATCACTTAAAATCCGAGGTGACAAGTCTTGCTACTTGCTGGAAAATTACTAGACTGGATAAAATAATTTTAGGATTTACTGATTATGACCAAAATTTACTAATTGATGATTTGCAATATGACTCTATTGCTAGTTTTACTCCAACCAATGTTGAGAGTAGCAGTAACATGGCAGTAGATAATCTTGACTTATCAGGGCAAATTTTTACCCCTAAAATAAATGCTAGCGATTTACTTGCTGGTAAATATGATTTTGCTGAAGTTGAAATATTTTTAGTGAATTATCAAGAGCCAAATAGTGGTAAGCTAATACAAAAGCGGGGAGTATTAGGGGAAGTAACTTTAAACAGTAACATGTTTTGTGCTGAAATAAGAGGGCTTACACAATTCTTATCACAAACAATGTGTGAAACTTATCTGCCTCATTGTCGAGCTAATCTTGGTGATACAAAATGCAAGTTTAACTTGCAACAGCCAGGATTTACTGTGGAAGAAACAGTATCGAAGGTGATTGACCAGCAAAGCTTTTTTGCCCAAAGCCTTAATCAGCCCAATGGCTGGTTTACTGGAGGTTACGTTATTTGGTATAGCGGTAATAATCATGGACTAAAGATGGAAGTAAAAGATTTTGCTGATACAAAGATAATATTAGCTCTACCAATGCCTTTTGCTATTAGTGTATCTGATAAATTTGCTATTATTGTTGGTTGTGATAAAAATAGTAAAACATGCATAGAGAAATTTCAAAACATTGTCAATTTCCGTGGTGAACCTGATTTGCCCGGCATAGATAGACTGATGAGTACTGCTGGAACACGTAAATGTAACTAAGTAATAATGATCAGCGGTAAAGATATAGTAACAGAAGCAAGGACATGGCTTGGCACTAAGTATCATCACCAAGGCAGACTGAAGAGAAGTTATGCCAGCAATGGCGGTGTTGATTGCATTGGGCTGATTATGGGAGTTGCTATGGAACTAAGGCTAGTTGGGGCAGATGGCAAACTATTAGCAGAATTTGATGAAACTAGCTATTCTCCTCACCCTGATGGGGTAAGATTAAAGCAGTTTCTAGATTTACATTTAAAAAACATTGATACCAACCAAATAAAACTAGGTGATGTGCTATTGTTTAAGCTATTTAGGCATCCCCAACATGTTGGTATAGCCAGCAACTATTTTAGTGGAGGTATAGGCATTATTCATTGTTATTCAGGTTCAGGTCAAGTAGTTGAACATTATTTATCAGCTGCATGGCAAAGAATGCTAGTTGCAGCTTATAGGTTTAGCTACCAATGACCAATGCCATATTACCAGTAGCAGGAGCGGTAGGCGGCTTTTTCATTGGTGGATCTGTTGGAGCGATTATGGGTGCTAATTTGGGTATGGCAGCCAATAATCTTTTTTTACCAAGAAAAAAGCAAAGTATTAAATTACCTACCCAAGAAGGGTCAAGGCTTAGTGACCTAAGAGTGCAGCTATCAAGTTACGGTGAAGTAATACCTAAAATATACGGCTCAATGAGGCTTGCTGGCAATATTATTTGGGCTACTGATATTAAAGAAGTGGCAACTGAGCATGAGCATTCTGAATGCCAAAACAGTGGTGGTAAAGGTGGCGGAGGTAGGCAAACAGTTATTACTACTCAAAGTACTATCACTTATAGCTATTTTGTTAGCCTAGCAATTAGCATATGTGAAGGTGAAGTTAATGAAATTATCAGAATTTGGGCTGATAGCAAGTTGCTTACTGAAGATATCTTAAGAAGTGATCAGGGGAAATTTAACATTCATCTTGGTACTGAAGAACAAATGCCCGATGATATTATTGGTAAGTACAAATCTGCTCAAACATATCCAGCCTATAGAGGTTTATGCTACGTGGCAATAGAGGATTTTCCTCTTGAGCAGTTTGGCAATCGCATTCTGAATTTTACCTTTGAGGTTAAACGTTTAGTTAAGTTTAAGCCAGCAGTAGAGGATAAAATTAAAGAGGTAGTATTAATCCCGGGAGCTGGGGAATTTGTTTATGCTGATCAGCTTTATACTAAACAAGATGGTATGAATATTGGCAATAGCTGGACGCCACTAAAGAACAAACACTATCTTAACATGCATAATTATGCAAACAAACCTAATATGTTTGTAGCACTGGAGCAAATGGCAAGGACTTTACCGAACCTTGAGTGGGTGGCATTAGTAGTAACTTGGTTTGCAACCTCTAGCAGAGCTGTTGATTGTTGCATTGTACCTAAAGTAGAATATTATGGTGATAGCACAAAAATGTTACCAAATGATTGGCAAGTAGCAGGAGTTGCTAGGTCACAGGCTGAAGTAGTGCTTTACATCAATGAATTTACTCCAACCTATGGTGGTACTCCTTCTGATGATAGCGTAGTAGCTATTTGTCAACATCTTAAGAAGTGTGGATATAAAGTAATGTTTTATCCCATGATCTTTGTAGATGAACTTGAGCCAAAGGCGAAGCCTTGGAGAGGGAGGATAACAGCTACCAGCGTCAGTGAAATTGATAACTGGTTTAATAACCCGGTCTCAGGATATAATAGTTTTATTATGCATTATGCAGACCTTATGGTTGTACAAGTTGATGCATTCATTATTGGCTCTGAAATGGTTAGCCTAACCTCCTTTACCGATAGAACTGGATCATACCCAGCAGTTGAGCAATTTATTCAGCTAGCTTCTATGGTAAAAGCAAAATTAGGTAATACTCTAGTAACATATGCTGCTGATTGGACAGAATACCATCATACAAATGGTGGTTGGTTTAATCTTGATCCACTTTGGGCTAGTCCAAACATTGATTTTGTCGGTATTGATGCCTATTTTCCGCTTACTGAAGATTTGCCACATTCTCAGATTACCGAAGAGCTTATTAAAAAAGGCTGGGAAAGTGGTGAAGGATGGGACTATTATTGGGACTGGCAAAGGAAGCAAAAATATTATTTTGCCGCTGAATCACCACAAACCCCTGATAAATATGCTTGGAAAAATTTACAACATTGGTGGACAACTGTACATCATAACCCGAATGGTAGAGCTACTAATTGGCAACCGAAGATGAAGCCTATATGGTTTACTGAATTTGGTTTTCCGTCAGTAGATGCTTGCAGTAATCAGCCTAATGTATTTTATGACCCGACTTCTGTTGAATCGTACTTTCCTAGAAATTCTAAAGGTAGAGTAAATTTTTTAGCTCAACGTCATGCACTAAATGCCACACTAGATTATCTAGCAGAACGTAATAGTAAAGAAGGCTGTGAGCAACTGATACCAAAAAGATTTGTTTGGACTTATGACGCAAGACCTTTCCCTTTTTGGCCTGACTTTAAAAACATATGGCAAGATGGAATATTATGGTCAACTGGTCACTGGATTAACGGTAAGCTGGGAGGTTCAAGCCTTGGGGCTATTGTTGCTGAAATTTTAGCAAGTGTTGGATTAAAGCCTACTGATTATGATGTATCTAGACTGACTCAAGATGTTTATGGCTATATTATCAATCAGCATATAACGGCAAGAGAAGCAATAGAACAATTGCAAAGTGCCTATTTTTTTGATGTAGTAGAAAGTGATGGTATTCTTAAGTTTATGCTAAGACTTGAGTCTATGAGTAATATAGATATAGAAGAAGATAATTTAGTTACGGTAGGTACAGATAGCAAAACTACTATAGAAATAAGCATTACTCAGGAATTAGAGCTACCACAAAAAGTAAGTGTTACTCATATCGACTGCCAACAAAATTATGATTTAGTCACTGTCCAATCACAACGGCAGGCAGTTCAAACCACAGAACAAGTAAATTTTTCATTACCAATAGTGTTAGATGAACAATCAGCCAAACAAATCGCTGACATTACCCTATACAATGCTTGGCAGGAGCGAATTAGTTACCAACTAACTCTGCTTCCCCAATATGGCTTTTTAGAACCAACAGATATTATCAATGTTATCTGTACAGCAGACGACAATCAAGTGCAGCATCAGTTAAGGATTGTTAAAACCGATATGCAGCGTTCAGGGTTGATGAAGATTTTTGCTACTAGCTTTAATATGGCTATGTATGACTTTCATAGCGACACAAATTATCTTACGTCAAATTATGAATTACCAAAACCAGTAGCTGCAACCATCATGGAGCTAATAGAGACGCCTACGCTGCCAACTGATGCCAAGTCAACCCAACCAATTCTACGCATAGCCATAGTACCTGATGGTAGCAACTGGCAAGGAACAGCTATATATAACAGTAGGGATGATGGTTACGATTACAAATTGCTAGCAACTACCACTGTACCATCAGTTATGGGCGTGGTAACTAATCAGCTGTCTTTTGGATATACAGTAATTTTTGATTATCATAACGAAATAATTGTACAATTGCTTTATGGATCATTATCAAGCGTCAGCGAACTTGCGTTACTAAATGGATCAAATGCTGCCTTGATAGGTGATGAGTTAGTACAATTCCAAAATGCTGAATTAATTGGTGACCATAAATATAAGTTAACAAAATTGTTGAGAGGTAGACAAGGAACAGAATGGGCTATTAATAAACACCAAGTTGCAGATAAATTTGTTCTTCTAAATTCAGCAGTTATGGCAGTCAATCTAAATCATCACTTAATTGGTCGGAAGTTACTCTACAAACCCGTGTCAGTCGGTAATTCATTTGGTGAAACTAATACTATAGAGAGCAGGTTTATGGCTAGAAATCTTAAACCTCTTGCACCAGTACATACCAAGTCTGAAAAAGATAAGCAAGGTAACATTATTATCAGTTGGATTAGACGGAGTAGAATAGATAGTGATTGGCGTGATTATGTTGATGTACCACTTGGCGACTTATCTTCGAGAGGGAGAAGTGTTTGAAGAGGTAGGAAAGTAAGGTTTATAAGGATTTTGCTATAAGATTTGTAGTCATGTAAATGATATTTTTTATTTGACAATGCTGGAATTTAGAGATATAATCTCTTTCATGTATATTACAACTGTTCCAAATAGAAATTCTCGTCCTGCAATATTGCTTCGTACCTCTTATCGCGAAGACGGGAAAGTATTAAATAAAACCCTAGCTAACTTAACTAACTGGGATGATTTACGCATTGAGGCTTTTAAGAAGATGCTGAAAGGTGAATTTGATGGTTTAGATGGTGTTCCTGAGGTTGGTGAAAGTTTTGGGACTATTTTTCTACTAAAAAGAATTGCTGATGAAATTGGTATTACTAAGGCTCTTGGTACTAGAAGCAAAGAAGCTTTATTGAGTCTATTTTTGGTTTTAGCACGCTTTGCTCACCAAGGGTCTAGACTTTCCAGCGTGAAATGGGCGAAATCGCATGCGATATCTGATGTATTATCTGTCGATTCATTTGATGAAACCCATTTATATCAGGCTCTAGAATGGTTAGAAGAGAACCAAGAAAAGATCGAATTAAAATTATTTAAAACTTATCAAAAGAAAAATAACAAGCCGCCTGTTATGCTTTTATATGACGTCACTTCCAGCTATTTCGAAGGAACAGAGAATGAACTTGCGGAATATGGGTACAATCGGGATAAAAAGAAGGGTAAAAAGCAAATAGTGATTGGTCTATTAACTGATGATCATGGCGAACCTTTGGCTGTTAGAGTTTTTAAGGGTAATAGTGCTGATCCTTCTACCATTTATGAGCAGATTGAGCTAGTAAAATCTAATTTTGGTATTAAGAATATAGTCTTTGTTGGTGATAAAGGAATGATTAAGAGGACAGGCAAAGAAGGATGGGACTATATTACAACCTTAAGTAAAGTTGAGATTGAAAGCTTAAAGAAAAGCGGAGTTTTGCAATATAGTTTTTTTGAAGAACAGCTATGCGAAGTAACCAATAATGGCAAAAGATATATTTTAAGGAAGAATGGTTCTATAGCCCGAAAAGTTGAGTTTGATAGGAATAACCGAGTTGAAAAATTGGTTGCAAAGATTGAAGAGCGTAATATATATGTATCAACCCATAAGAAAGCAAAGCTAGAACTTGGTTTAAATAATATTCAAAAAATTGCCAAAGAATGGCGGATAGATAAATTTATCAACCTAAAATTAGACGGCAACCAAATAGTGGTTGAAATTGATCAAGATAAGAAAAAAGAGTTGTTTGCTCTTGATGGTTGTTATGCGATTGAAACACAGATTGAAATTAAACTGATGAGTAAAGAATTGGTTGATAAAGCATAATTTACATGAAGTAGAATCGAATTTTAGCAGTATGAAGACAGGATTACTCGAAGTAAGACCGATCTTTTTAAGGAAAAGCAACAGAACGAAGGGACATGTATTTGTTTGCATGTTGGCATTAAAAATATGGCACTATATGAAAAATAAGTTGAAACAAGGTTGTGGCGTAACCAAGGATGGTAAATATAATGTGACCATTGAGGAAGCATTAAGAGAGCTGGATAAAGTATGTTTTTTATATTACACAATCAAGGGTTGCAAAGTTGCAAGATTACCAAAATTAAGCGAGTTTCAACAAAATTTATTCAATTTATTTGATTTAACGATGCCCCAAATGACAAAATCTGCAAAATGATAAAATAATGGTATGGACCTCCTGATATACAGAATGAAAAGCAGTTGCTAATCTTCTAAAGTTAATATTAAATATTAAAATAACAATCAGGAGGCTAAGATGGAAGTTACCACAATTGGTATAGATATTGCAAAAAGAATTTTCCAAATTCATGGTGTAGATAAAAATGGTAAGACGGTATTAAAGAAAAAATTAATGAGAGATCAAGTTTTAACATTTATGGCTAATTTACCAAAATGTTTGGTAGGGATGGAAGCTTGCGGCGGAGCTAGTTACTGGGCAAGAGAAATAACTAAATTGGGGCATACAGTAAAACTAATGGCAGCACAATTTGTCAAACCGTATGTTAAAACTAATAAAAATGATCAAGCTGATGCAGAAGCTATATGTGAAGCGGTAACAAGACCAAATATGAGGTTTGTACCAATTAGAACTGTAGAACAACAAGATATTTTATCAATTCATCGAGTAAGAGAGAGATTGGTAAAAAATCGTACTGCCCTTGCTAATGAAATTAGGGGTCTACTACATGAATTTGGTTTATTATTCCTCAAGGGATCAATAAGGTTATGACAAAATTAACCGAGATTTCAGATGAAGGAAATTTAAGCCAGCTGGGTTATCAAACATTTAGTGAACTGAAAGAGGAATTTTTGGATAATGACAAAAAAATAAAAGAGATAGAAAAAAGATTAAAAATAATAGCTAGCAACTTAACTCAATATCAACGATTAACAGCTATACTTGGTCTTGGTTTAATTACTGCTACTGCTTTAATAGCATCAATAGGTAATGCTACAAGTTTTGAGAATGGTAGGCAATTATCGGCATGGTTTGGATTAGTGCCAAGGCAGCATTCCAGTGGAGGGAAAGATAAGTTGCTTGGAATTAGCAAGCGAGGTGATGTTTACTTGCGTACTCTATTGATCCAAGGAGCTAGAGCTGTACTAAATGCCAAGATAAGATTTACATCGGAAGAACAAAAATCTAAAAAAGATTTTAGCAAATTTACGCAGTGGATGTTTAATTTATCTGAGCGAAATGGACATAATAAAACAGTAGTTGCTGTAGCTAATAAACTGGCAAGAGTGGTGTTTGCAGTACTAAGGTCAGGGGATGATTATGTAGAGAGTAAAGTTTGTAGCATAGAGCTATTATAATTAACATAAAATAAAATAAATAGTGGTTTATTAATTAATAGGTAAACAAAGAATATGTAAGAGATTCCAACCCGGAATATGCGTGAGATAATAATATTGATGGTAAATAAGACAAACCTTAGCTTACAAAGAAACTGATGACTACAATGGCTCTTTGAAGCCGATAAAATGATAAGTATATAGTTTGTAAGCCAGCGAATTCCATCAGGGCTGTAGGATAAATTATACATAATTTATTAACTATAAGCCGGATACATGTATGCATTTGCATTTTTGCTATTAGATGTTATTTTTTTCTTGCATTTTACAGGAGGTCCATACATGTAGTCAGTAACGAGAATTTAATTCTACACTCCACTCGTCGCATAATACTCACGTTCTATAGCATAATTTCTGCTCATATTTATCTCGAAGATGAGTCGCGAGCCACAAAGTGGCGTGGCGATCCAAATAAATAGCTTGCTGTTTTATTTTTGCCACTGCAACTTTATTGCAAAGCACAGTTAAGCACTGTGGCAATCTTCATTAAGCAAGGCCTCCTTCACAAGATTGCCACGTCGCCGCTTTTTCGCGACTCTCGCAATGACGGTTAATTCTTAAACTGACGTCTATGCACTTTCGCAGGGATGGCAATGACTTTTAAATTCCCCCTTCCCCTAATAAATTTATTGTATAATCATCGTGATCGTAATAATAACCTGCATTATGACCTACATCTTCGTTTAAATATCCTGCATTACCGTTGTGTTCATATCTTTCTTTATATGAAATAGTAGCAGTAAATATTTTTTTTACAAGATTGAACTCATCATCCGAGTAATTTAATACTAATGCTGTTGATAATTCTGAGTTAAAAGTGTCTTTATCACTGTTTGGATAGCGAAGAAACTCACTTATCTTTTTTACAACTCTATCGATCTTTGAGTAACCTAGATTTAACTCTTGCAGTTTATTGAATACTGGTTTTGTATTAGGGTAATTTTCCAACAATTGTTGAATTTTTACTTTTTCGGCAACTTGAACTGCCTGTAGTTTGTTTGTTGCTACCCTTGCCGCTATATTTGTTGTTGTTTCAACTTACTTAATATGTTAACATCATTACCATTAGGCTCCTGCTCCTCTAAATTATTAGTAAGTGCTAGGTATTGTTTAATATTAAAGTCTTTAATTTTTGCCATGATTTATAATCTTTTAAAGTTATTTTTTCTATTTTGATAAACTAATATTACCGGCACAAACGGTTTTTATTAAAAATCCAGCACATTATATGAAGTATTTTAGAAATTGCAAGTATTTTTATTGAAATGTTGAACCAAGGCAGTTTAAAAGTTACAACTAACGATAGAAAATACTAAATTACAGAAACAAATAATTGTCATCGCAAGCCACAAAGTGGCACAACTGTTGAAAGTTTACAAATACCTATACCACAGAGTCTATTAGCGAGCGTAAGCGAAGCAATTGTAAGTTAAAAGTATGATATAATAGATATTGAAGTCAATGTAAATACTGACTTATAAGGGGGTATTACAGCGATAGTCATTAATAATATAAATGACTATCGCTGTGCAGGCGTGAGCGACCGTGAAGCAATTGGTTTTAAGATCGTATAGATCCTAGTACTCTAGCCCAAATCCCCGAGACGTTTGAATAGTTGATTGGGATGCCTTTGCACGCCCGCTTACAATCGTAAACATTAAAAGTCTTCGAGGTATTATGCTATTATACAATAATTTTATCGGTTTTGATATAGGAAAATTCAATTTTGTTGTTGCTATTCATGGAAAAAAAGAAACTAAAGAATATAATAACAACTCTAATGGAATAGCTGATTTTATCAAGGATTACAAAAAAGAGATTAGTTCTGCATTGTGTGTTTTAGAAACTACTGGTGGATATGTACTAGTTACGACTTAATCTGACAATAAGTAATAATCAGGCAGCTTGATAAGTAATAGCCAAGTTGTCTGATATTCTCTCTATATTACTAATATTTTTATCTTTAGCAATATATAAGTGAATCTCTAAAAGTTTGCATTAGACTTCTTTCGAAACTCTACTTCTGCTGGTGATTTGTACGTCGATGCGGTACTCGAATCCTCACGTACATTAGAGTACGCTGCGGGTCGAGGTTCCGCGTCTCCTTCAAATCCCTCAGCATAAGCGAGTTTCGAAAGAAGTCTATTGGTGTTTTACCAAAACCATGTTTACCTGAATGAGACCTTTCGTTATTATAATTTGTAAGCCAAGTATCTATATCAGCTTGTAACTCATCTAATGTATTATAGAGCTTTTTACGGAATAGAATGTGATAGCACTCTTCAGAAGCTCTGACAAGGAGCAAGCCTTATGGCAAGATTACTTCCAAAAAGATTTTAGATTTATTATGTCAACAAAAAAAATATGATGTGGCAGTGATTAAAAATTTTAATCACTGTATACCATGCAAACAATTTGAGCTAAATCACCAAAAAAAGCTAAAAAGGTAGTGTACTAGAGATGTCTGTCCTTTTGCATTCATCCTTGAGGCAATCTTTTTAGCAATTATAGAATTCATGCTATTTCTGCATTATATTATTTAGTGCTTTATAGTTTATGTGCTATACTTTATCGTATAAAATGATTGATATAATTTTGATTATCTAGTATGGCTATTTCCCATTTTCTCAATCCAAAAAGATTGAACAAGCTGCAGAAACTAGCGGAGAGGAAAAGAAAAAATTGCTATAGCTAAAAATTTACTTAAAAAAATATGACATCTGAGCATATAGCTCTGATTACTAGTTGAAATATTAAAGAAATCAACAAGCTACTAAAATATCAAGTAATATGATTAACAAACTTTCTGATATCAAGACAAATCTCAAGAACATTAATATTATTGAGAGTAGCAAGACCCCTAGAATGAGGGTAGGTACTGATGACTTTAAAACATTATTGTTAAATAGCGATGTATTTATTGACAAAAGTCTAATGATCAAAGAATTCCTAGAAGATAGTGGAGATGTTATCTTAATCACTCGACCAAGACGTTGGGGTAAAAGCCTTAATATGGATATGCTCAAGAAGTTTTTTGAAATAGAAGTGGATCAAGACGGCAAGCCTTTACCACTAGAACAAAAGATAAATAACAAATTATTCCTTGGAGGTACAGTAGATTTAGGTTTTGATGAAACTAAAGAGTTAAAGTCCTTAAAAATTGCAGACATAGCAAGTAGCATGAAACGCCAAGGGCAATATCCAGTTATTTCTATAAGTTTTAAGGATGTTAAGGGTAGCAGTTACCAAGACATTGAGAACGGGATAAGAAATCAAGTTATTAAGTTATTTGTAAAACATCGTTATTTAAAACATTATATAGCAAAAAATAAGAATTTACTGGATGAGGTACAAAAGGAACAACTAAAACGATATTTTACAGGAAAATTTGATAAAGACGATCTTAAAGATAGTTTAGGCTTCTTAAGCGAACTATTGTTTAAACATTTTAACCAAAAAGTCTACATACTAATTGATGAATATGACACTCCTATCAATAGTTCCTATATTAAATTTGGTGATAAATCAAAAGAGTTTGAACAAGTACTTGAATTATTTCGAGGGATGTTTGGCAGCAGCCTAAAAGGTAATAGTTGTGTAGAAAAAGGAGTAATAACTGGCATATTAAGGATTGCTAAGGCTAATTTATTCTCAGATTTGAATAATGTTACTGAATATACATTACTTGATGATGATTTTTCTAAGTTTTATGGCTTTACCCAAGCAGAAGTTGATGATTTATTGACTAAAGTACCTACAAAAACGGGTCACGAAGAGATTAAAGACTGGTATAATGGTTACACCTTTGGTGGCGAGATAATTTATAATCCGTGGTCAATAATGCAATGTTTAGCACACAAAGGTAAGCTCGATCATTATTGGCTTGATAGTGGGGGGACAGGTTTGATAGATAAAGTATTATTATCAGATGAAATGCAAGAAGATTTACAGAGCTTAGCTGCCGGGAGAAGTATTATCTCACCTATTACCAAACAAATAAGTTTTGCTGATATCAATGAACCAGTAGGTTTACTTAGTTTATTATTGTTCAGCGGTTATTTAAACCCTACTGCCAAAATACCGGAAAAAAATGTTTATGAGCTATCTATCCCTAATTATGAAGTAAAATATATCTATGAAACAAGAGTACTACAATGGGTAACAAACCAACTAAAAATCGATAGTTCTAGATATTATTCGTTTGTTAGCTTGTTAACAGCAGGTAAAGTAGAAGAATTTAAAGAACGGTTACAAGAATTGTTGGTAAATTCTACCAGTTTTTACCAAACAGGGGAGAAAAAGGCAGAATTATTTTATAGTGGCTTTATGCTAGGGCTTGTTAACATGTTAGCCCCTAGTTACATAATAGCAAGCGAACAAGAGTCAGGTCGTGGTAGAGCTGATATTATCATGATCCCCAAAGCTGGTAGAGAAGATAAAGCAATTATTATTGAGTATAAGATTGCTAAAAATGCAGAAGATTTGCTTTCAGTAGCCAAAATGGGCTTAAAGCAAATTATAGATAAACAATATGACACTAAGATAAGAGAACACAAACATGTCAAAAAGATCATTAAAATCTCTATGACCTTTTGTGGCAAAAAAGTAGTACTAGAATACCAAATTGATTAAGAAAAATATTACATACATAAATTCTTTACCCCTATGATTAAAATTTACTCTTTAGTTAGGTTATTTGGGGCTAACTATAAAAGTCCTGTTAAGGCTAGAGCTTTGTTATAATTAGGCTTTAAAGGGATTTGCAAAAATTCTAACCTAAACTGGTAAAAAGTTCGCAACGTATACCATGTGGCATCCTGCTGTAAAATTGCCCCCATGAGAATTGAAAATTAAAACTCTAAAAGCTTATATCTTAACTAGGTTTTAGTATGACTAGGTTAGGGCTTTAGTCACATTACAATTTTTTTTCAAAAGGGGTCAAATCTACACTTTAAAATTATTCAGGCAAGATACTCCCAAAGATTAATTAAATTGATACATCTATACAAATGTACGATAAGGATGCTGGTTTATCACATTCTTACTTCGGTTTGGGTTCTAAAATCATCCACTACGCCCCACCATTCTTCGATTTTAGTGCATTTTACGAACGCATTAAAACTGGCTAGAATATCAGAAAAATGTATTCTTGAAGCGGCTGGCACGAATGCATTTTAATCTATTATCGCTAATAATCTTAGCTAATGAAAATGGCAGCTCATCGCAGCTACCTTAACACTGGTCTAGATAATGCTTTAAATATTGTCCAGTATAACTCTCACTACAAGCAGCGATATCCTTTGGAGTGCCGGTAGCTACTATTCTACCGCCTTTATCTCCACCTTCAGGTCCAACATCTATAATATAATCCGCTGTTTTGATAACATCTAGGTTATGCTCAATAACTATAACAGTATTACCCATATCAACTAACTTATGCAGCACTTTAAGCAATTTATTAATATCATCTATGTGCAACCCTGTTGTTGGTTCATCAAGTATATATAAAGTTTTACCGGTTGAGCGTTTTGATAACTCTTTAGCTAACTTTATTCTTTGTGCTTCGCCTCCAGACAAAGTGGTAGCAGATTGTCCAATTTTTATATAACCAAGTCCTACCTCATTTAAAGTAACAAGTTTTTCGTAAATTAGTGGTACTTTAGCAAAGAAACTCATTGCATCCTCAACTGTCATCCTAAGAACGTCAGCTATAGATTTATCCTTATATTTAACTTCAAGGGTTTCTCTATTATATCTGTCTCCATTACAAACATCACATTTTACATAAATATCAGGTAAAAAATGCATTTCTATTTTAATCAGACCATCACCTTGACATAATTCACATCTTCCACCTTTAACATTGAATGAAAACCTACCAACTTTATAACCCCGTGCTTTTGCAGTTGGTAGTTCAGCAAACCAGTCTCTAATATGGGTAAACGCACCAGTATAAGTTGCTGGATTTGATCTTGGTGTGCGACCTATTGGTGATTGGTTTATATCAATAACCTTATCAATATATTCAAGACCTTTAATTGACTTATATTCTCCTGGAAAATTTTTTGAAGAGGGTTCTAAAAATTTTAAAGCGGCTTTATATAAAGTATGAATTATTAAACTTGATTTACCGCTACCTGATACCCCCGTTATTGCTGTAAAACTGCTCAGAGGAATTGTAATATTAACATCCTGTAAATTATTAGAAATAGCCCCAGTTAATGCTATTACCTTACCCGCAGGTGATACTCTAGTATTTGTTGGCACTTCAATAGATTGTTTACCGCTTAAATAGCTACCCGTTATACTATTGGGACATTGTTTAATTTCCTCAATAGTTCCTTGTGCTATTATATGCCCACCGTGAATACCGGCGCCTGGTCCGACATCTATAATGTGATCCGATTCGTACATTGTCTCTTCATCATGCTCAACAACAAGCACTGTATTACCAAGGTCTCGAAGACTCTTGAGAGTTTCTATTAATCTAGCATTATCACGTTGATGTAAACCAATTGAGGGTTCATCAAGTACATACAACACACCACTAAGCCCTGAACCAATTTGTGATGCCAAGCGAATACGCTGACTTTCTCCACCAGACAGAGTTCCTGATTCTCTAGACAAAGCAAGATAATCAAGACCAACATTCATAAGAAATTGTAATCTTTCCTTAATTTCCTTTAATATGCGTTCGGCGATAGTCATTTGTCTTTTATTGAGCTGTTTGTCTAATTGATTAAACCATTTCTGTAGTTGCAAAATACTCATGGTAGATACTTGTCCAATATGCATATCAGCGATTTTAATACAAAGAGACTCCATTTTTAGTCTATAACCTTCACAAGATGTGCATTTGTACTCTGCTTTGTATTTTAATAATTCTTCTTTTACTAAAGAAGAATCAGCCTTACGCTCCTTTTCTTGTAAGCTAGGTATTATTCCAGCAAAAGGTTGCTGTACCACCTGAGATTTAGAACCATCATGATACTGAAATTTTATAACATCGTCACCTGATCCATGGAATAATACTTGCTGTACAGTATTTGGTAGTTCTATAAAAGGAGTGTCTAATGAGAACTCGTAATGACTTGCTAAAGCTTTTAATGTTTCTAAAAAAAACTTTGAGGATATTTTCCCCCAAGGTGCTATAGCTCCATCTTTAATACTAATTCTGCTATTTGGAACAATTAATTCTTTATCAAGACACAATTCTGTGCCGATACCCTCACATTTAGGACAAGCACCAAATGGGCTATTAAAGGAAAAAATTCTTGGTTCTATTTCAGTAATTTGAAAACCAGAAACTGGACAAGAATATTTTTCTGAGAAAATGATTTTCGAGCCTTTAGTAAGGTTGGTTTCTAATCCGTTTGGTAGGTCAACAATTTCAACATATACTATACCATCTGCTAACTTAAGAGAGATTTCTAAACTATCTGCAAGCCTGTTACCTAAATCATCTTCTAGAGAAATCCTATCAACAATTACTTCAATATTATGTTTTTTATTCTTATCAAATTTTGGAAGATTATCGATCTCATAAATTTCATTGTTAATGAATAATCGCCCAAAACCCTGTTTTTTAAGATCAAGCATTTCACGTCTGAATTCACCTTTTTGTCCTCTGATAATTGGAGCTAATATGTATAATTTAGTACCCTTAGGAAAATTATGAATGGCATCTATCATCTCTGATATGGTCTGATTCTTGATTGGTAGACCTGTTGCTGGAGAGTAAGGTACTCCTACCCTTGCATATAATAATCTTAAATAATCATAAATTTCAGTTATAGTCCCCACTGTAGAACGAGGATTTTTAGATGTGGTTTTTTGATCAATAGCTATTGCAGGTGACAAACCAGAGACCGATTCAACATTAGGCTTATCCTGAAGGTGTAAGAATTGCCTAGCATATGAAGATAAACTTTCAACATATCTACGTTGTCCTTCTGCATAAATAGTATCAAAAGCTAGTGAAGATTTTCCAGAACCACTAAGCCCTGTAATTACTACAAACTTATTTCTTGGAATATCAACATTTACATTTTTTAAATTATGCTCCTTAGCACCACGAACTTTAATATATTCTTGTATCATAATTTGTTATAAATTTTTAAGGAACTTATCAAAAAACTTGTAGCATTATAGGTTGTTTTGAATTACTATTGCAATAGTAATTTTTAAATAGGTAATGATCTGTGGCTGGTAGTTTAAATAAGGCAGTATTAATAGGTAATTTAGGGCGTGATCCAGAAATTAGGCACACGGCTGATGGTAAAGAGATAGCAAATTTCAGTATCGCTACTTCTGAAACTTGGAAAGACCGTGTTACTGGAGAGAAGAAAGAAAAAACCGAATGGCATAGAATAGTAGTATTTAACGAAGGTTTGGTGTCTGTTGTAAAGAATTATGCCAAGAAAGGCACTAAAGTTTATTTAGAAGGTAATTTACAAACTAGAAAATGGGTAGATAACCTTGGTCAAGAAAAATATACAACAGAAATAGTACTACAAAATTTTAACTCACAATTTATATTATTAGATTCTAAAGGTAGTGGGACTAACTCCCTAGATTCTATTGTACCAAAAAGCACAGTTGGTAACAGTAACTTTGACCATAGTGATCTAGATGATGAGATACCTTTTTAAAATTGTTCTACTTTCTATATCCCTGTTATTTTCTGCGTGTGTTTCATCTATAGATACTAGGATTAAGGAGGCAGATAAGGTAGCCTCAATAAACAACTTTGAGAAAAAACTAGTTAAGGCTGGCGATTTTGTTATTACAACTTACCAACGTGTTTCAGATAAAGATAGCCCTTACGTATTTTATATTGAAGGTGATGGTAGCATTAGTATAGGGCGTTACGCAGTTTCTAGCAATCCAACCCCTTCCAAGGTTATGTTGCTTAAGCTTGCAGCTCTTGATACTAGACCTAATATAGTTTATATAGCTCGTCCGTGCCAATATACGCCAGTAGAACTTAACCCCAATTGCAGTCAAATCTATTGGACAGACAAAAGACTTGCCAAGGAGGTTATAGAATCAACAAATATAGTAATAAATAGTATAAGTAATGGTAAACCAGCTAGTTTGGTTGGTTTTTCCGGAGGTGGTGGAGTTGCTGTCTTGGTTGCAGCAAGAAATAAGCATATTAAAGATATAATAACTATAGCTGGTAATCTTGATATTGAGAATTTCAGTAAACATCATGGGATATATGCGTTAAAGGAGTCATTAAATCCCATAGATTATGCCATAAAAATTAGCAATATTCCGCAATTACATCTTTCGGGAGCTAAGGATGCAATAGTACCAAGTAAAATTATGCAGGGCTATATAAAAGCTAGTTCTTCAGATTGTATACAGCAAAAGATTTTCCCTAATATTACTCATACCAAAGGTTGGGATAAGGTGTGGCAGGATGTGCTAAAAATTAATCTTACCTGTGGTATAACAAACCCCAATTCGGGATAATAATTAACTAATTCTTATCCCGAATTAGCTTTAATATAAGGAAAAATGCATTCTTAAAGCGGTTTTGCGAATGCATTTTAAACCTTTCTAAAGCTAAAAACATGATTTTAATCTTTTAAAATCATGTTTTTAGCAAAATGGATTGCCACGCTCACGTACGTTCGCTCGCTAATAGACATATACGACTATAAAACGTCATTGCGAGGAGACCATAGGTCGACGAAGCAATCTATAATTTCACCGAATTTGGGATAAGAATTGACAAATTCTTATATCGAATTAATGGTTAATCATGGGAGATTTTTATGCAGAAGGCAGTAGCTTTAGTTAGTGGCGGTGCAGATTCAGCCACAGTACTAGCAATGATAGAAAAAATGAATTACGAAATTCATGCCATAAGTTTTAACTATTCTCAACATAATAATATTGAACTTGAGAAAGTTAAAGAGTTAGTTAAGAACTATAATATCAAACAACATAAAATTGTAAATATTGATTTACGTAGCTTTGGCGGATCAGCTCTTACTGATGATACCATAGAAGTACCAAAATATAAAGATCATAGTGATTTAGGGGATAATATACCAATCACTTATGTACCAGCACGTAATACTATATTTTTAAGTTATGCTTTGGGATTTAGTGAAATAATAGGAGCCTTTGATATTTTTATGGGGGTACACGCAACTGATTATGCTAATTACCCAGATTGCCGTCCAGAGTACCTAGACGCTTTTGAAAAGCTTGCTAATCTTGCAACTGCGGTAGGAGTATTGGGTACACGAATTACCATTCATGCTCCTTTAATAAATATGACAAAAGGGCAAATTATCAAAACCGGTCTAGAATTAGGAGTAGATTACTCCAAAACAATTTCTTGTTATGACCCATTTAATGGGTTATCTTGTGGGACATGTCATTCCTGCTTACTTAGACTTAGGGCCTTTGAAGAAAATAATACAATTGACCCAATTAATTATAAAATCGCTTCTACACATGCTTAATCATTCTATATCTATATATCACCAATTTCCTATGTTAGACCTAGACAACATAGTGCTGAGAGAATTAACTAGTGATGATTCAGAAGACTATTTTGGTTATATGAGTAAATTAGAGATGCGTCCTTTCTTGACAGATAACAACATTCCATCAACTATCCCACAAGCTGCTGATGAACTAAAATATTGGTCTAGCTTATTTCATCACCAAAGAGGATTTTACTGGGGTATTTCCCTTAAAGATAATAATAAACTTATAGGTACGGCTGGGTTTAATACTGTTTCTACAATGCACCTCAAAGCAGAAATAAGCTACGATCTTGATCCTGCATTTTGGGGTAAAGGAATTATGCTAAAATCTATCAAAGCTATTTTAAGATTTATAGAATATGCTGGTATTGTTCGAACCCAAGCTACTGTAATAAATGACAATATACGTTCAATTAATGCTTTAGAACGATGTAATTTTGTCAAAGAGGGTTTGCTTAAGAAATATGAAATTGTTCAAGGAGTACATAGGGATTATTATATTTACGCTAGAGTGCTTTAGGTTTCTGTAAAAATTTTCAACCTAAAACAAATCAGTTTGATGTAAGACATTGGTTTAATAGCCTATGGTGTCGTCCTTGCAGGCGTTATGTCATTCCTGCGTAGGGAGGAATCTAGAAAAATGACCAAGATAGCTTGTGTTGAGTTATTTTAGACCCCTGCCTACGTAGGGGTAACATCACCCCTAATGGCGATGATTACTTGAGTCTACTATTAACTTATTATATCAATACTTGAGGTTATAAATCAATATCAAAACGAAGTAAAGATAGGGAAATATCGACTATAAGCATAGAAATGAGGATTTTGGAAGTTCTTCTTTTGATAAACTAATTCATTTCCATCTATATCCACAATATTTCCACCACTAGCTTTAATTAACGCATGTCCCGCTGCAATATCCCATTCCATAGTTGGACCAAACTTGGGATAAATATCCGCCTTCCCTTCTGCTACTAAACATAATTTAATTGAACTTGGTATAGTAACTATTTCAGTAATTAGATGTTTCTTTAGGAATTTCTTGATATCTGAATTTGACGAACGTGAGCTAACAACAGCCCTATAATGAGTTTTAGGTAGGGCATCAAAGCTTGTTTCTACGCCATTTTGTTCAATTCTTAAAGCATTATTAGCATCTGTATAATGTAATTTTTGCACGGATGGTTGATAGATAAAACCAATAATAGGCATACCATTTTTTATCAATGCAATATTTACTGTATACGTATCCTCACCTTTGATATAACTTTTTGTACCATCAATCGGATCAATCAACCAAAATTGATTGCTATTCAAAGCAATTATATCTCTTTCTTCACAAACTACAGGAATATTAGGTGCTAGGTCCTTTAAACCATCATATATAAAGCTACTAATTTCCTTATCAGCATTTGTCACGGGAGAATTATCATCTTTATAAGAAACTATTAACCCTAAATCTCTTCTAATTAGAGCAATCCCACCAGCTTCAGTAATTAAACTTTTTAAAGACTTAATTAAATTAAGCATCATTTATTATTCATTATTTGCTATTTGTTATAAATTGTTTAGCCTCATCATCTTCTAACCACTTTCCTGTTTTTAATAATATTTCCTGTTGAAATTTCACTATATCCTCCTGTGGAGTACCTTGTAATTCTGTAACGGCTAAATATTCTACCCCATAACAATCTAGATCAATTGTTCTTAAAAAATTATCTATGTTATCTAATTCACTTTTTTTATTCTCAAAGAGAATAATGTTATTAGGTAAAATATTTGTGATACTCATAAACTCACGTAGTGCCTGAGCTTTATTTAGATAGTCGGTAAATATTATACCCTTATGAAAAATTGGTGACCTTTTATCAGTTTCATCGAATTTTAATATTTCTTTATTATTAACTTTATCAGTAAATTTAATACCGAGTCTACTTAGCTTCTCATATTGCCATTCCTCATAATTTTTAATTAGTCTACATGCTGGGTTAATTTTAGTAAACCCAAAAACCAAAGCCCCTGAACTTTTCAGTTTCTCGATAAATTTTGGCCAACTAGCTTCTACTAACATAACTTGTCTTTGCAATAGCAACTTAGCAATTATCTCATTCATATTAGAATGATATTTTGCCAAACTTGCCAGCTCTTCAACAAACCCTCTATAAGGATTAGCATAACGAAACATCTTAGACTTAGGCGTAACTATTGTATCATCAATATTGATTAGCACTAAGCTAGATGCATCAATTTTTTCAAGTAAATTTTTTACCGTAACAGAATCTATAGAATAAGTGGGAATAATTATTGCATAACTTGTATATGGTAACATGATAAAAATTAACAATAATTTTAATAAAAAGTTATTTTTTATTATCATATGGATTTACACTCTCTTGATTCTTAACTTTGATTTTGTCATTGCTTCTCTTTACTGCATTTACCTTATTAACCAATTCATTAAGTGATTTTTTTAAATCACGAGAATTGAACATTGATTCTTTTTGGTCAGATAATTTATAATTATAGCCAATAAACATCACATTATCGTCATAATTTCTTAGTTGACTTTCCATTGCAGTCAACTCACTGGAATTCCCATCGACCATTATTAAAACTTTTGGCATAAACTTCACTTCTATTAAAAAATTTAATATCAACTGAAATGAGGCATTATTATTACTACTCAATATACCCTGATAAAATGTTGGATAAGTATTATCAAAAGGCTTCATATTATTAAAAATAAGATAATTATGTTGTGGGAAACTATTGGACAAATCAATATTAAATTTCTTTAAATACTCAGCTTCCCATATTTCTAGTTTCTTTATATTGTTAAAGTTACCAGTTAAACCATGATCACTCACAATTACTGGACTACCTTTATCCATTATATTTTTTATAAAATTAGGCAAATTGACATCTAATAACTCATTTTTGTATTCTGTAAGCAGTATTGTATCAAAATAAGTATCCTTTGAGGGTTTAACTGATTTGAATATTTCCTGTAGCTTAGATAATTCATTTTTATTCAATTGGATAATTGGGGGGAAGAATGATTTGAATATAACTTTTTCTCTACCCAAAACCATTAAGATATCTTTAGGGGAATAATTATTGCATAATTCTTCATAGTCCTTATTTATTTGGTCTAAACTATTAGTATCAACAATCTTGCTATTTGCTATTAAAGGTAATAGTAATATTATGTAAGAGATGAGTTTATATGTTTTAAATGTAATTCTTCTAATTAGCATAGAAATTGCTCTTATTTTTTGTTTATAACAAAAGTAGTTGTCCTACATCTTTTATGTCATACGCAGGTCATCTAACTCAATGTCATTCCCGCGTAGGTAGAGGAATCCATATTATCTAACGACCTTTGCAGGTTATTTTTTGGATTGTATCTTGAATATTAGCTCTTTATGGAGTTAATATGGTCAGGAAGGAGTGACACCGTTTAAATTAGATAGGTCTTTAAAGACCGAAGGGATATTGATGCCCTCCTCCCTTGAATCACAAAATATGATATACTCTTCTACTTTGAAGAATTGGTTTCGCAAATACTTGCGGGGTATTCGCGTACTCACGTACTTCATGTACGCCTAGTCCGCTCACCCCTTGTTTGTTGTCCCCATTCTCCAAATCATTTGAGTATACGAACGGTAGCAGAATCCTTTAGAGATCGAATTTATAATCATGTATCAAAACTTTGCAAAACAACCACTAATTATAGGTAAAGCAAATGA
This sequence comes from Candidatus Tisiphia endosymbiont of Myopa tessellatipennis, assembly GCF_964031105.1. NCBI lineage: Bacteria > Pseudomonadati > Pseudomonadota > Alphaproteobacteria > Rickettsiales > Rickettsiaceae > Candidatus Tisiphia > Candidatus Tisiphia endosymbiont of Myopa tessellatipennis. The sequence continues at coordinate 1,424,858 of NZ_OZ035005.1, forward strand.
CTGAAAAAAGCAAGATATTTATGGGAATAGATGTTTCAAAAAATACGCTTGATATATCTATGAATAATAGATATCTTTGGCAAACTTGCTTATGCTGAGGAATTTAAAGAAACCACAAAACCTCGACCCGCAGCGGACTATGATGTACGTGAGAAGCAGAGTACCGGTAGCACGAATAAATTACCAGCAGAAGTAGAATTTCGAAAGATATCTATTGAATATATTTGTAATATTGTGGTTAATTGCATTATAATGAGGTTTATGTATAATAACTTTACTTTTATTGACTTATTCGCTGGAATTGGTGGTGTAAGAAGATCATTTGAGTCTGTTGGTGGTAACTGCGTTTACACTAGCGAGATTGATACATCGGCATTAAAAACATATAGAGCTAATTTTAGCTGTGATCATAAAATTGATGGTGATATAACACAAGTACACGAACAAAATGTACCCCCTCACGATATTTTATGTGCAGGATTCCCGTGTCAACCATTTAGTATAGCTGGGGTTTCAAAGCGTTGCTCTTTAGGAATTCCACACGGGTTTTTATGCAATACTCAGGGAACTCTCTTCTTTGATGTTACAAGAATTATCAGCTACCATAAACCAAAAATCGTCTTTTTAGAGAATGTAAAAAATTTATTATCACACGATAAAGGTAAGACATTTGCAATTATTAAAAAAACACTCAGAGATTTAGGTTATACTGTTTCTGAAAGGGTTATTGATGCACGATATTACGTACCACAGCACAGGGAAAGGCTTTTTATAGTAGCAAATAGGATAGATGCAAAAATAAATTTACATAAAATAGATTTGCCCAATACAAAACATATAATTAAAACAATATTTCATTGCCAAAATAATTCAAATAAAGATGACATTACTAATGGCTATGTCGAAAAAAATGGTAAAATTAATAAGAAATATACCCTTACGGACAAACTGTGGCAATATCTACAAGATTACGCAAAGAAACACCGTGCAAAGGGCAATGGTTTTGGTTTTAGTCTTTGCATGGATGATGACATTAGCAGAACTCTGTCAGCAAGATATTATAAAGATGGGGCTGAAATATTAATACATCAAGAAAACTCAAATCCTAGAAGATTAACTCCTAGGGAATGTGCAAGATTGATGGGGTTTCCGGATGATTTTAAAATTGTTGTTAGTGACACGCAAGCATACAAACAGTTTGGTAATTCTGTGGTAATTCCAGTTGTTAGGGAAGTTGCAGAATATATAACAAAATTTCTATAATTCATGAGAACTAACGTGCTATATTTTGGATTATTATCAGACTATTTTGAAATAGTAGCATTTAAAACATTAAGTAAAGTTGATACGATACTCGGTTCTAATCAACATGAATTTAATGGTGACCATGCATTAAAAGAACTGTTTCGTTTGTGCAATAATAATACACTCGAAAAGAAGCGAATATACTCTACTTTTATTTACTTAAACGAAGATGAATCACAAAATATCTTGCAAGATGCTTTCCTGACTTGGTACGATGCTAGAGCAAAGAGTCATGATAAAACTGGGAGGAGTGAGTATCGACTATATTACCAAACAAATGATGCTACAAAACGAATGAAGAAAGGTGATTTCTTGGCTATTGCAAGAAAAAATGATGTATTTCATGTAATTATAGCACAGCATAACAGCACTGCAGAAAAACAAATTATGTGGCTCTTTGGAGTTGAAAAAATAGAAGATAATAATAAATTTCAGATTAAGAAAATTCAAAATACAAATAATAAAGTTACCTTTGCATCACGATTTATTTTGGATATTTTAGGCATAAAAGTCCAAGAATTGAATGAAAATTACTTAGAGATAATGCAGAAAAGATTTGACAATAAAATACCAAGTACGAGTGAACTTTCGCAATTCACACTAGAGTTAATGCAAAAAGAAATTGACCCAATTGAAGAGCCGGATGTTGCAATTGTGAGATTATTTGAAAAGGAAGAGGTTCTATACAAAACTCTTGAGAGGATCAAGATAGTTCATAAATTACAAAATGGCTTTATTGAAAATAACAATGTTGATGTTGACAGCTTCTTACAATTTTCATTATCTATACAAAATGCAAGAAAATCTCGTGCTGGTAAAGCTCTTGAGAATCATTTATCTTTTATTTTTAATGCAAACAAGGTGATGTATACACACAGCGGAATAACAGAAAATAAGTCAAAACCAGATTTTATTTTTCCAAATATTGCCAAATATCATGATATACATTTTGCAGATACTGGTTTATCAATGCTGGCAAGTAAAACAACTTGTAAAGATAGATGGAGGCAAATCTTGTCTGAAGCAAAACGAATCAAGAAGAAGCATTTATTTACTTTAGAGCCAAGTATTTCAGAAAATCAAACTCAAGAAATGAAGTCAAATGATTTAACGTTAGTTTTACCGAATGAAATAAAGGCAACTTATACGATAAATCAACAACAAGATATTATAAATTTAAAAGATTTCCTACTACTTGTTAAAACAAGACAAAATAAATATATTAATCTCAAGTATCGATGTAATAAATTAATAGTAGGCTCAAGTAATCATCGCCATTAAGGGTGATGTCAACCCCTTAACTGTTGAAAGTTAAAAAATCGCCTATTAGCGAAATGCCGTTAGGTGCTGTGGCAATCTTCATGATAGTCAAGACCTCCTTCACAAAATTACCATAACTCTTCTATTAATGCTATAGTATTAGCCCTTAGATCTAGGTCATAATCTATGGTGTTATTTATTATTCGCTTGATATTTGCAAATTTTGTTATCAAATAATCAGGGGAATTAGAACGCAATTGATTAAATATTTTATTCTCTAATTCATTGAATTCAATATTGATATTGAGAGATTTTTTAGTAATTCTATTAACTAAATATAGCATGCTACAAGCAAAATCTCCCCATAATTCCTTGTTTTTACTGGTAAACTCTTCGATAAGATATAACCTCACTTTAGGATTTGCATAGTTAGCAATATACGTCGTAATTTTAACATATATATCACTTCCCACTAAGCGATTTTGTGATTTTATGTTAATTTTAGCACATCTAGATCTTATAGTACTTATTATTCCAACACCCCTTGAGGTAATCAAGAAAATAAAACTATCCTTTGGCGTATCTTCTAAAAGTTTAAGACAGGAATTTGCTGCATTGAGATTCATTAGATCTGCTTGATAAATAACAGCTACTCTATATTTAGAGATTGATGATGTTCTATAAAAAAATTGCTGTAAATCTCTAATTTGGTCAATAGATATGTCTTTGACACTGCTAGTCACAGAATTATCCCTAGCTACTAACCGATAATCCGGATGATTTGTTAATTGAATTTTATCTACAATCAAACTGCTTTCTATAAATATAAGCAAATCTTCTAAAGCTTTTGCGGTATCATCAACATCAATCAGCCAACTATTATAAAGCCTAGCCTGTTTGAATCTACATTCAAGATATTCTTTGATCATTCTACTAATGGCATAATAAAAAATAGGTTTCTAGGCTTTGCCAACATACGCAAACTCGGGATAAGAATTAACTAACTCTTATCCCTAACATGGGTCAGAAATGCCAACGTAAGTAATGATACTTGTATGGCAAAAGCAATGTCAACCCCTACGTAGGCAGGGATGACACTAGTTTTGTTGTATTGAACTCAGGTTACTTATTATTACAGGCTTCCTTCATTTTCTTACCGGCTCTAAAGACTGGTTGTTTATAGGCAGCAATATGCATTTTCTCACCAGTTTTTGGATTACGACCTTCACGTGCAGCTCTACTTTGTATATGGAAAGAACCAAACCCCACTAGGTTAACGTCCTCACCACGACTAAGTGCTTTAAGTACACTATCTACAACCCAAGTAAGGGCTTTTTCTGCATCACTTTTTGAATGACCTGCTTCAGCCATTAATGCTACTAATTCTCCTTTATTCATATGATCAACTCTCCAAATAAATTGTTAACATTTCAGACATTAATGTATTTAGTATACTCAAATGATTTAGAGAATGGGATTTAAAAATGAAGAACAAGCGGGGCGTACATAAGGTACGTTGTTACGTTTGTCCTTGATATTTTAAAAAACAATTCTTCAAAGCATTCGAGTATATACTAACATACCAGCAAGATTTGTTATATCTCGTTGGCTAGATTATAGCAAACACTAAATTGACTGCAACTGAGACTTCTTTAGAACTTTTGAATATATTATTTTATAATCTAATTTCAATAAAATTGTATCTATTTTACATCAAGTTAGTTTCTTATCCTGTAGTTAGGAGGATAGTATATTATTTTTGCTTAAATGAAATAATTAATTGAAAATCATGATAATTTATATATTATAACTTTCTTATTTAATATATAAAAAGGTAACTTTTATGATCACTAGACTATTCTACATATTATTTATTTCAATTTTTAGTTTAAATACTAGTGCTAATCCAGCTCCATTGGGTTTTGAATTAAATAAAGCAAGTATAGCAGATGTAGAGCAAGTATATCAGATTACCAAAAAAGAGAGGAATCATTGGGATGGATATAATTATTATGTTAATGTTAGAGATGTCAAATTAGAAGGGCTGACTGAGTTATTAGTAATATGTAATGATGATAATATTATCCAAGCAATCATCTTAATGATAAATAACGATAAATTTACAGAGTTTTATGAGTTACTTTCAGAAAAATACAAACTCACCCATAGCCAAAACCCTAATTTAGGTAATAAGGAGATTAGATTTGCCGATGGTAGTTGTACTATTATATTAGATGCTCCATTCCTTAGCTTTAGTATGAGTCTTATATACATAACAGATGAGTTTCTAACAAAATTTAAAGGTAAGCAAAAAGAAGAAGAAAAAGTGAAAAAAGCAAAAGGTAAAGAATTGCTATAATTCAATTATGGGAGTTTTTGAAGTATAAGCCCAACAAACATAAGCCACTGCAAGGGCATCTGCTTCATCAAAGTTACTGATTGCAATTGCTCCTGGTAGTAAAAGTTTAATCATTTGCAGAACCTGATTTTTTTCAGCATGACCATAACCCACTACAGATTTTTTGATAACATTAGGTTTAAATTCTTGAAAAGCAATATCATATCCTCCTATAAGTGACATGACTGCTCCTCTAGCATATCCCAATTTTAAAGATGAAACATTATTTATATTAACAAATGTCTCCTCCATAGCAACAATAGCAGGTTTATATTGTACTATTATCTTTTGCAAGGACGAGCTAATGAAAGCTAACCTTTTATGCATTGCTTCGCTTGATTTAGTCTTTATGACCCCACTATCTAAATATTTCAGAGGCTTGGTATCAATTACCCCCCATCCCATACCAGCTAAAGATGGGTCAATTCCTAGTATAATCAAAATTATTCCCCCACTAATAGATTTTTGTAAAAAATTACTTCAGAAGAATGAAGTTTTACATCTTTTATTATCTATTCATTAACCTTTTTTAAAAATACATTGTCTGTGATATTCTAAATAATCTGAACGTCTTTCATGCAACGATAAATCATATTGCTTATTTGGAATTAATCCCAATCTTTTTGTATTCAACGGTGATAAATAAGGTGAAACAAAAATTGTACCTTCATTTGAAAAAGTTATAAACCCTTGGTCAAATAACCTATCATAAGTTGGTGTTAAAAGTAATCCATTGTATTTATCAATGCGTTCTCTGTCATTTTCGCAAACCGCCCAAGGTTTTATATGGCTTGCAATCAGCATTCTCTCATCATTTACTCTTGTTATTAAACATTCACCCATTTCATCAATAACGCTAGTACGATATTTACCTTGTCCTTTTCTTGCGTAAATGATTTCTTTCTTCTTATCTTGTCCTAGTGTTTTATCTTCTTCAATTTCCTTTTCTTTTTCTGCTATAATTGCACTATGATGCCTTGGATCATAAAAATTAAATATGGTCTAAAATAAAAAACCTCTTTATTATCAATATTTTTCAGTTTTAAGATTGATATATAAGTAATTTCAGGTAAAACAATTTTTCTAAATTCTTTATAAAATATGTCTCCATGCATTGAAGTGATGTAATATCTTGAATCTCCACCGGCCGGCGATTCAGTAAATTCAAAAAACAATACCTCCTCTTTTTCTTCAAGCATTTTGTTATTTTCAAGCCAGTAATCAGTTATATTCTCACGATAAACTTGTTCTTTATTCTCATATTCAAATTTTGCGTCTTGCAAATACTCTAACAAATCTCTTTTTAATAAAAATCCCGTCATTGAGATTTTTTTAAAAAACGATTGTTTTTCTATGCTTTTTCTTGAACCAATGTATAATTTTGCTTCTCCATTACCTCTTGAATAATCAAGTTTATTTCGTCTATGCACAAAACAATCAGGTATTACAATACTATCAAATGTATTAATATTAATGTATTTCTGCCCCAATAATGTTAGTTCATTTTCCATAAATAGACTTAAGTAAATTTACTAATACATCAACAACAATGCTATTACCAGTTTGTTTATATGCTTGCGTATCGCTAACAACAATTTTGAATTCATCAGAAAAACCCATTAATCTTAAACATTCTCTAGGGGTTAGTTTTCGTAATTTATCGCCTCGTGTAATGTAATTATCAACTCCTGCCCTATGCATTTTTGCCATTGTTGATAAAAGAGGTCTTGCAATTGATAAATCTATTGCAGGTTTTGAATAAAAATCCCTTGTTCCACTTGATAAAACGTAGTTTTTTACTTTCTCAGAAAGATAATATTTATCCATCACAAAATCCCCGTGCCAATTAAATTGTTGATTGGCTTTTTGACATAATGCAATTTTACCGTCAATTTGTGTATATTTCTTACTTAAGTTCTTGTTATCTGAAACAAATTTAATACCCTTTTCAGGTAAAAAATATTTTACCTCAGGGTTATCAACCAATAAATTTTGCATTGTTATCTCAAGGGGGATTGGTTTTGGGAATTCAAAACTTTGTTCTTCTAAAAAACCACAATAACAAATAGTCTTTCTCTATTTTGTGGTATGCCATAATCTCTTGAATTCAAAACTTGTTTATAATATGTATAACCTAGTCCTTTTATGGTTTCTTCAATTGTTTCCCAAGTCTTACCACTATTATGAGATAATAGACCTTTTACATTCTCAAAAATAAAAATCTTGGGCTTTATTTCGTCAACTAATCTTGCAAACTCAAAGAACAAATTTCCTCTATCATCCTCAAGACCTTTCCTTTTTCCAACCATTGAAAAAGATTGGCAAGGACTTCCCCCTACAAATAAATCTATTTTATTTTTATATTTATTGCCATCGAGTACTTTTATGTCATTGTACCATTGATTTTCGTTGATTTTATAATTAGCAAAATATGTTTGTTTGCAATATTTATCAATATCACAAGCAAAAACAATATGGTGGTCTATTTGCAATCTTTGCAATGCGTGTTCTATTGCACCAATTCCACTAAATACGGTTGCTATGTTAATTTTCTTCATGTAATCAAACTTAAATATGTGTTAGGTTTATCTATGTCTGCAAACCATTTTGTATACCTAAGATATTTCACTTAAATCACCCTTTTTTAAAACTTTGATATAAAACTGGAATAACGAATATAGTGAAAAGAGTTCCTATACTCATTCCACCAACTATTACTAAACCAATAGAATTTTGTGCGGCTGCTCCCGCTCCAGAACTAATCACTAATGACATTGCCCCAAAAATAGTTGCTAGAGTAGTCATTAGAATAGGTCTAAGTCTTAAGCTAGAGGCCCTAGTTACAGCTTCTCTAACAGTTAGTCCTTGGTCTCTTAAGTTATTAGCAAATTCTACTATCATAATAGAATTTTTTGTTATCAAACCAATTAAAGTGATCAAACCAATATTACTATACATATTAAGCGTATTACCACATATTAAGAGCATTAATACCCCTCCAGTAATTGAGAATGGTACAGCAATAAGTATTAATATAGGATCAGTAAAACTTTCAAATTGAGCCGAAAGCACTAAATAAATAAACAACAAAGCAAATAAGAAAGTAACAATAAGATTACTTTGTGATTCTGTCATTCTTTTAATCTCTCCAATATATTCTAATGTAGTTGTGCTACTATCCAATAATTCATCAGCTATAGTATTTATCGAATTTATGGCATCGGTAATTTTTTGCTTTGGAGCTAAACCTGACGAAATCGTTACAGATCTAGAATTATTATAGTGGTTATAAGACTCAATAGACACTTTCTCAACCATATTAGCAACTACACTTAATGGCAGCAAATTATTAGTTGGTTTATTGGTTGGTATCAGTATCTTACTAAAATGATCGGTACTATTACGGTATTTTAGGTTATATTGCATAGTTATATCATAGAGATTATTGCCCATTCTGAAATCACCAATTTTTCTTCCTGCCAGCAAATATTGCAATGTTATTCCTATATTTTCTAAACTCACACCAAGCAGATAAGCTTTATCTCGGTTAACAATTACGTCAATTGTCGGCATAGAAGAATTTAAATCACTACCCACATTGATAAAAACTGAGTCTTTCTTCATTCTATTAACAAATTTCTGTGATATTTGATCTAACTCATCATATTCAAGTGAGGTCTGTAAAGTAAATTCGACAGCATTCCTAGCATCACCACTAACCAACGAACGTGGATTTTGAGCAAAAATCGACATTCCCGCTATTTGTTGAAATTGCTTATTAAGCATATTTTTTATAGCTTCTTGTGACATTGACCTTTCCTTCCAATCTTTAAGAGGTACGAAAGCAAAAGCACTGTTACTACCTCCAGAGCCAATTATTGTCAAATAACCTGCTATATCTTTATGAGGACTAAGTATTTTCTCAGCTTCTGCTACTATTTTTTCTGATTGTTTAATACTAGAACCTTGAGGACCAGAGAAGAAAACTTCTAAGAAACCATCATCTTCCTGAGGAATAAAAACTTTTTTGACAAAAATAAAACTAACAACTAGTACAACTAAAGATAGTGCAATAATAAGTGAGAATTTCTTTTTATGATCAAGAGCAAGATCTAAATAGTACAAATACTTGCTTTGTACTAATTTAATGAACTGATCAAATTTAACTAAAAACCTTAAAGGAGGTTGAACATTTTTGTTAATCATTCGACTTGCCATCATTGGCGTTAAAGTAATCGCCACAAAACCGGAAAATAAAACGCAGAATGCTAAGGTCCAAGCAAATTCAATGAATAACTTACCAATAAATCCATCTATAAAACCTATTGGTAAGAATACTGAAACAAGTGTTATAGTCATCGCTACAATGGCAAAACCAATTTCCTTAGATGCAAGAAAGGCAGCTTCTATAGGAGAATGCCCCATTTCATTGTACCTAAAAATGTTTTCTAACATTACTATTGCATCATCTACTACCAAACCAATAGCTAATATCATTGCTAAAAGGGTAAATATATTGATAGAAAATCCTAAATAATACATAACAATAAACGTACCAATTAATGATATCGGAACAGTTACAAATGGTATGAGGGTGATTTTTACTGATGCCAAGAACAGGTATATTACTACCATAACCAAAACTAGTGCTTCCATGATAGTGAAGAATACTGATCTGATTGAAGCCCTAACTGGAATTGATGAATCATGGGCTATATCAATTGTTATACCCTTAGGTAGATTTTTTTTTATTTTATCTAGTAAATATCTAACCTCTTTGGATAAATCAAGTATGTTTGCCTTCGATTGTTTTATAAGACCAAGTGCTATCGAACTTTTGCCATTATATCTAAAAATTACCTCAGTATCTGGAGGGGCTAAATATATTTTAGCAATATCTCGTAACTTTAATATATTAGCATCTTTCACTTTTAGTATAATTTTTTCAAACTCTTCCGGTTTACTTAAAGAGCCATCTAATCTTACAGTAAAATCACGTGCAGCTGTTTTAATAGTTCCTGCTGGATAATAGATATTTTGTTTTTTTACAGCACTCTCAATTTCTAACACTGACATTTTATGCTGATATAATTTTACCGGGTCTGGTTCTATACGCATAGAGTAATCTTTCGCACCATATATCTCAACCTGACCTATTGTTTCAAGTTTTTCTAAAATGGTTTTTACGCTATCTTGAACAATTTGGGTTAATTGTAAATCATCATATACATCACTACTGATACTTAAATACAAACTAGGGAAATTATCTGCATCCATCTTAGCAACATAAGGCATACTCATACCTTGGGGAAATATATAACTTATATCAGAGATTTTAGACCGAACATCGTTTAAGGCTGTTTCTATATCAACCGATGATAGAAATCTTAAAACTATATGACTGCTACTTGTAGTACTTTGTGAAGTGATAGTATCAAGGTTCTTGACAGTTTTTAGTGCTTTTTCAATACGAGTTGTTATCTCTTTCTCCATATAAAGAGCATCTGCCCCAGGGTAATTTGCATATACTGTTATTACAGGAAAAGAAATATCGGGAATACCCCTAATTTGTAGTTTAGTAAAAAATACCGCCCCTAAAATAACAACCACTAGACTCAACACTGTTGCAAATACCGGACGTTTTATACATATTTCACTTAAGTACATATTATCAATAAATCCTACTCAGCTCCAATTACTAGTCTTTTCTCAATAATTTTAGCTAATTTACTGATAATTATTACCATAACATAGTAACAAAGTCCTGCTATTAACATAGGGGTAAAATAAGTATAACTTTCAAGCGATACTAATTGAGCTCTACGCATTAAATCCATTTCACCGATCATTGATATAATCGATGATTCTTTGATTAAATTAATAAGCTCATTAACCAGTGAAGGTAAGATATTTCTTATGGCCTGGGGCAAGATAATATCTTTCATCATTAATCTCTCGGGTATAGCTAATGCTTTAGCTGCCTCAATCTGTCCTTTATCAACACTATTAATTCCAGCTCTAATTATTTCCGAAACATATGCCCCGGAGTTTAATGAGAAAGCTATGCTACCAGCAACGAAGACACCAAGCTTAATGCCAATTACACTAGGTAAACCAAAATAAATTATGCTAAGTTGTATAAGTAACGGAGTACCACGAAAAATAGATGTATAGAAATTAGCAAACAGTCTTAACGCACAACTTTTACTTACCTTACAAATTGCTAGTAAGATACCAATAATCAACCCTAATAACACTGAAACTATACTGTATTTCAGTGTTACTACCATCCCTTGCATAATAAAATATATAGAAGAAAAATCAAGTAATTGCTCAAACATCTAACACTCTTAAATAACCTCAATTTTGGAATTGTGCCAAACTTACTACCTATTCAAATTTTCGTATATTACGAGCAACCTCAATGGAAGAATTCATCATATTAGTACAATATATTTCAAACATTTTCCGCTGTAACAAAGCTAAATCTAGTAACCCATTACATTTCAACAAATCTTTAGTAAGTACAACATTATCCTGCATTCCTTTACTCATCGATGATAAGAGTTGACTAAATATATCTTCGGTTATTCTAATACGATTATTAACAACTGCTAAGTTTTTAGAAATTGCAGAATTTACTATATCAGTATACTCTTTTGATAATCTCGATAATTGACTAACCAAATTGTCTATTGTTTCAGATTTCATTTCAGAACTATCTGAATTGTCCTTTAATTGAACACCCGGAGGTAGTTTTTTATTCGAGTTTAACTTATTTTTGCCCATATTTTCTCCAATATTTTCTCCACTTTAACTCGATAATCAAGCTTTTCCTTAACCGTCATTGCAAGCGAACGTATGTGAGCGTGGCAATCCATGAAGCTTGTCATATGGATTGCTTCGTCGACCTACGGTCTCCTCGCTAATAGACGTATTTTTTAATAATTCTAAAAAACTTGATTATCGAGTTTAATATAAATATACTCTAAATTGATACTACCACTAAGCATTATTATTGACGAATATGTCTTATATTACTAAGTTTTGTAACCTCTAGGTTGCAATTGGAGCGTATAGGGTTAATATCTATGCCACCACGTCTTGTATATCTCGCATAAACAGTTAATTGATCGGGAGTACAAAACTTATTAATATCACAAAAAATACGCTCAACGCATTGTTCATGAAACTCATTATGATTACGAAATGATACAAAATATTTTAATAAAGAACTATGGTCAATTTTTTTGCCTCTGTAACTAATTTGTACCGATGCCCAATCTGGCTGGTTAGTAACTAAACAATTCGATTTTAGCAAGTTAGAATATAGTACTTCATTTACTACTTGCGTATCGTCTTCAGATAATTTTAGCAAATTTTGACTAGTCTCAAAACTAGTAATTGTCACCTCCAGCCTATCCAAATTTATGCCTGAAAAGGACTGCAGCTTTGTTCCCTCATATGATTCTAAATCTTTTATAGAAACAGTTACAGGTGCTTGAAATATCAAACTTAAGTCCTGGACAATTAATTCCTTTACTTGCTCTCTATTATCAAACTTAGTATTATTAAAAGAATTTAAATAAAGCTTTAGTGATTTTGATTCTATAATATTAGGCGACTCACAACTTACCATGAACTCCAATATTTTTACTTCAGGTTTACCACTTGGGCTTAGCCAAGAAACTTCATAACAATTCCAAATGTCAAATCCATTAAACGGCAAAGAACCTACTATCTGTAAACTATCTCTAGCAAATTTACGACTGATTGGGTATAGTAAACTATTGTCATACAAATCTGCATATTTAGTTTGCTTTCCAAGTACGGTTTCAATAAACATTATTTTATCCAGTAAGTCATATAGTTTGGATGTCCTGTATCATTCAACAAATATTTGAGACCTATAGCGATTCTTAATATAAACCAAACAAACAAGCATGCGTATAACACCGGACCAATTAGTATTATAGTGGTTATCATAGATATTATAATACCAATAAATCCTATGCAAAAAGTACGTAATATAAAAGTGTAATGGCTAGCTAAAAGTCTATCTTTAATATCCTTATTAATATATGCAAAAACTGCTCCAATAATAGGTAATAATGGTGCAACTACTCCGCACAGAAATAATATATAAATTACTATAAGGTTTGTTTTCCCTGCATTTATGTATTTCTTAATCTCCTTATCCATGTTCATCTCTTTAAAATTAGCGTGTCTAAGGTCATTGCGAGACCACGCAGTGGTCGTGGCAATCCATTTCTAATCACTTTTATGGATTGCTTCGTCGCCACTAAAGTGACTCCTCGCAATGACAACTAGGTAAGTCTACTAAAATTCTTAACCACTAAGTGCATTATACTACCATGTTTTATATAGTCTATCTCATTATCTGTAAAAACTTGTAATATTACTTTGATAGTCTCAACTATACCACTTTTTCTCTTTATGATACAATTAAGTTGCTCATAAGGCGTTATTTCATTACTCAAGCCAGTAATGGTGACATACTCAGAACCATCAAGTTTTAAGTCATTTACAGTAGAAGAAGAAAGAGCAAGCGGTAAAACACCCATACCCACTAAATTTGACCTATGAATTCTTTCAAAACTTTCAGCAATTACTGCTTTTACTCCAAGTAAACTAGTACCTTTTGCTGCCCAATCTCTTGATGAACCAGAGCCATATTCTTTACCTGCAAAAATTACTAAAGGCACAGAATGAGATTTATAATCCATTGCAGCATCATAGATACTCTCTTGATTACCTAGTTGGTTTATAGTTACCCCTCCTTCAATTCCGGGACACATGGCGTTTTTTATCCTATTATTGGCAAAAGTGCCTCGCATCATTACTTCATGATTGCCACGCCGTGATCCATAAGAGTTAAAATCGAGAGGTAGAATGCCATGCTCAGTTAAATACTTAGCGGCAGGACTTGTTTTACTAATATTGCCGGCTGGAGATATATGATCAGTCGTAATAGAATTGCCAAAAATAGCTAATATTCTAGCAGATTCTATATCGTGCAAGCTACTAGATATATGTTCAATACCTTCAAAATAAGGAGGATTGTTGATATAAGTACTATCTTTACTCCAATTATAAGTATCGGTTTTAGTTACCTTAATATCTTGCCACTCTTTATCACCTAAAAATACTTCACTATATTTGTCTTTGAACATTTTAGAGTTAATAGATTGATCTATTAACTCTTTTATCTCTTGGTGGGTTGACCAAATATCCTTAAGATATATATCCTTACCATTATGACCTTTACCTATCACGTCAGTTTCAAGATCAATGTTCATAGTACCTGCTAGGGCATAAGCAACGACTAAGGGAGGAGAAGCCAAATAACTAGCTATTGTCAAAGGGTGTATCCTTCCCTCAAAATTCCTGTTACCAGATAACACCGAAGCAACAACAAGATTGTTCCCGGCAATAGTCTCTTCTATTTCCTGCATAAGCGAACCAGAATTGCCTATACAAGTAGTACAACCATAGCCGACAAGATTAAAACCTAAATTATTTAGATACTGGTCAAGTCCAGTTTTTTTTAAATATTCCGTTACTACTTTTGAACCAGGGGCCAATGAAGTCTTAACCCATGGTTTTTTCATCAACCCAAGTTCTACTGCTTTCTTAGCAAGCAAGCCTGCCCCGATCATCACAGTAGGATTCGAAGTATTTGTACAGCTTGTGATTGCAGCTATTACGACATCACCATGTCCTATACTATATTGCTCATCAACAGAGTACTTTTTATCAATATCAACATCACCTCTAGTTAGAGAAGGTAGTTCAGTTTTAAAATTACTAGCAGCATTTTTTAGGTTAACCCTATCTTGTGGACGTCTTGGACCAGCTAGGGAAGATTCTAAAGCGGATAAATCCAATTCTAATATATCAGTATATTCTGGAGTAATTATTGGATCAAACCATAATGATTGTAGCTTGGCATATTGCTCTACTAGCTTTATTCTATTTTGATCTCTAGCTGTAAAATTAAGGTATTTTATAGTCTCATTATCAATTGGGAAGAACCCACAAGTAGCACCATACTCAGGAGCCATATTTGATATAGTCGCCCTATCTGCCAAGCTAAGTGATTCTAACCCATCTCCATAAAATTCAACAAATTTGCCGACTACATTTCTCTTTCTTAGCATTTGGGTAACTGTTAGCACCAAATCTGTAGCAGTAATCATACCATTTAAAGAACCACTTAACTTAAAGCCAATTACCTCTGGTAAAATCATTGATAAAGGTTGACCAAGCATGGCTGCCTCAGCTTCAATTCCCCCAACTCCCCAACCAAGAACTGCTAAACCATTAATCATCGTAGTATGACTATCTGTGCCAACTAATGTATCCGGATAAGCGAAAGTTACACCATTTTGTTGTTTGCTCCACACAACATTGGCTAAATATTCCAAATTAACTTGATGACAGATTCCTGTTCCTGGAGGTACTACTCTAAAATTATCAAATGCTTCTTGCCCCCATTTCAAAAACTCATAACGCTCTAGATTGCGTGCTACTTCCATTTTGACATTCTTAGCAAACGCATCACTTGTTCCATAATAATCAACTTGTACAGAATGATCTATGACAAGGTCAACCGGAATCAGAGGATTAATCTTTAATGGATTACCCCCTAGTTTTTTTATAGCATCACGCATAGCAGCTAAATCAACAATAGCAGGGACTCCGGTAAAATCCTGCATTAGTACCCTAGCCGGCATAAACGGTATTTCAGCATCGGATTTTCTAGCCTTAAGCCATTCTTTAAATAGTAACAAGTTTTCTTTACTACCAGTTAGACGAAGGACATTTTCAAATAATATCCTTAAACTATAAGGTAGACGCTTTAACTCAAGATTAATATCACTTGCTGCTTTATTTATATCAAAAATTTTATAAAGAGTATCTCCTACAGATATTTCTTTAAGATAATCAGGATTCATTCCCGTTCCTCCAATTTTTTAAAATTCAAGTATACACTAAAAATACCTACCACTAAGGGCTTCATTTAACTTAACTTGAAAAAATAAATATTTGAAGTAAATTATATAAAAACTTTCTTAGAATCGTATAAATGCTGTCATTTGAACAACTAACTCTTATTATAGACGAAAAAACTATCTTCACTAATATTAGTATGACTTTTTTACCATCATCTATAGTTTATTTACAGGGAGCAAATGGTTGCGGGAAGACTTCACTACTTAGAATTGTAGCTAATATACAAAATCCAACAAGTGGCAATGTTTTGTATAGATCATTGAACTGTAAATATTTAAAGAAACCTTATTGTAATTATATTGGACATAATCTTGGATTAAAATCCCAAATAACTGTATTAGAGCATCTAAAATTTTGGTCTACAATTTATGATTCCCTTGAAGCTTTAGAATCTTCGATATACTATTTCAAGTTACATAATATTTTGCATGAGAAATGTTACAAGCTGTCTGCTGGTAACCAAAAGAAAGTTGCCTTAGCAAAACTCATTGCTTGCCAGTCAAATTTATGGCTATTAGATGAAGTAGAAGCAAACCTAGATCAAGAAAACAAAGAATTACTATATAACTTGATTATTTTGAAAGCAAATAATGGTGGAGTTATTGTGGCTACCTCCCACTCTAATATAGATATTAAGACAGCACAAATAATCAACCTTAAGGATTATAATTGTTAGACCTTAGTAAGTTTTTGTAATATCGATTTAAGACTTTTACACCCAAAATCCAAGCTACACAAACAACAAGAAAAACAACCATCAAAAAACCAGCTAGATCGTTATGTACAGCATTTGGGAAAATACTGAAAGAGACAAATTGAATAATTGCTCCAGAAGATTTTCCTACTTTGTATCCAAGTACATCTACTGCTGCCTTTCCCTTAGTTTTCATTTCATTATCAAGAGGTATATATACCATTTCTTTAGTAGAATCAAACAATGAATATTTTACGCTTTTCCCTAAAACATGCCACAAACTACCTACAAAAACAATGATCATTAATGGAGAAAGATAACTAAGACCGGTCATAATTGCCAGCAAAGGTTTTTCTAGTACAACAAAGGTAAAAAACATCATACCTGATAACAGTGTTACGATAGGGGTGATCACTGCTCCCCAAAACCAACCACAGCTTCTAACTAAACTACTACCTAGAAAAGCACAAATTAAAGTAAGTACTCCCGTCCAAAAAAACACCTCACCAGTGTAAGATATAAATGCTTGGGTACTAGGGTATAATTGCTTGGTTTTAGACATCCATAATCCTTCAATTAGGTTGATTGTCATGGAATATGAAATCATTAATACACAAATAATTCCTAAATATTTAGATGTAAAAATTATTTTGCTGCTTTCAAGTAACCCTAGTTTTAGTATATCGGTTCTTTTATTTTTGAATCTAATATTTTTAGTAGTTTCTATAATTTTCAATTCAACAAATCTATGCAAGATTAAACAAATTAGACCGGAAATTATAATGATTAGCATAAACGATTTAAGGAGAATTTCTGTTTTGTCGTTAAGATGGGAAAATAGAGGTAACAAAAAATGTTCACCTTTGGCAAAATATATAATTATACTGCCAGATATTAGTAAGTTAGTTTGACCAAATAAGGAAAAAAACGTATAAAATCTTGGGGCTTCTTCAATACTGGTAATCTTATTAGCAAGTTGCCAGTATAATAGTGTAAATACAATTACTGGCCACAACTCCCCCATTATATAAAATAACACAATACTCCATTTTCCCCAAATAATGATAAACCATTTTAAATGTGGAAGTACGGTAACATAATATTCTATTACTTCAGGATCTGGATGAAAATATTCCCGGTATGGAAACAACACAAAAGCAAATAATATGAAAAATCCCAAGAAAAAAGATACTACTATCCTAAACACTTGCTCAGTTGTCATAATATTACAAAGTTTGGAGTAAAGAATGACAAATAAGACACCCATAGGCATCTCACCCCAAAGTTTTATAAAGCTTAAAACTTCCGTACTAATTAATGTCACTACCAAGCTATCTTTGATACTACGTACTAGATTTTGGTTAAGGAGAATACAAAACATTAGTAAAGCCATAGGTACAAACTTTACTAACTCATTAGATCTAATAGGCCAAACAACGTGTCTAAATTTACTATTTCTAGCCCTATTCCACATATTGAAAGAAGAATTTACTGCATCCATTTAATACCCATGTTCATTTCTAAGCAACCTAAACTATAAGAAAAACCATGTCAAGTGGTTTTATAATTTAATACATCGCTTCTAGCTAGGCTAAGATTAACATATACCTTATATTACGCTTCCAGTAATTGTTGTTTGTTTAGACTTGGGAGATGGCAAATGTTTTATATCGCTGTTAGATGTCCCATTTGGCACAACATGTTTAGATACACTATCCTTTATATCATTAATGGCCATTGCACTATTCTTGCTTTTAGTACTCTTTGCCACATAACTGGTTGCTTCTTTACCTATTTTTCTAGCCTCACTTTGAACATCTTTTTTATGTTCAGGTAATTTCGTTTTCTCGTCAAAACTAACCTGATCAAACGTAGCTTTACTAATTGCCTTGCTCTTAGACTTAGAGTCTTCTGAAGTAAATTGTGCCTCAGTCAAATCCGTGCCTTTCATAGAAATATCTTTAAATGTTAGCCCACTTATATCACCAACAATTTTAACATTATCTAAAGTTATTTTATTATTTGCATGATTTTTATTATATTTATTAATTGCAGGCAAAAGAGTTTTTAAAGATTTTGCATCAATAGTTGCCCCTTCAAAACTAATTTTATCTTTAAAAATAGCTCCTTTAAAAGAGCAATTGCTAATTTCACTATTTTGAAAAGAACGTTCTTTAAATATCGCCTTATCAAAATTAAACCCATTAATTATAACATTTTCAGTAGGTATCGGATTTTCTTTGTCAAAAACCAAACCTCTGAAATCTTTACTTATTAGAGAATATTCTACAGTTTTTGAGATTGTACCAATATTGGTGGCATCAGCTTGTTGTTGAAGTAACTCACTTAAATCAAGTTTCCCTTCATCTATTTGCTGAGAACTTTGCTGAACACTCTGCTGAGAATCTTTATCAGAAAAACTAAAACGAACTTTGCCTAAAGATTCACTCCATTTTTGTCTACGTGTTCTCAGTGAGGTAAAACTTCTTTGTATTAGGAATCTAGCCCCTTCCACTAATGTTTCTGATACTATTCCTAGTAATTTCTTGTCAGATAATAATTTGAATATCCCGAACATAACCATGTTATAATTACCAGTCTTAAATTGTTCGGCTATCTTTGTTAAATCTGGTATCTTTTTGCTAGCTAACTCAATAATTTCCTGACCTTTTACTTTTAAATTCCTACCCACAACTGTCGTATTGAGAAATTCATCAACTACAGCACCAAATCGGTCAGCATTCTTGCTAAGAAAATTTGGAATATCTTTATCAATTATTTTCCTCACATCTGCATTTTCTGGTTTATTTATAAAATCTAAAATAGAATCTGCTACTGTAACAGCAATTATCTTTTTAAAAAAATTAAATATTTTTTATCTGTATTTTATATAAATAAAAAATATTATTGATTAACAACAAATACACGTTTTTGTTGAATAAGCTTATGGCAAACTTCCAGTAATTTACGCATACAAGCTACTGTCGCAACTTTTTTAGGTTTAAAATTATTAATAAGTCTGTCATATAAAGCTTTTAAATATTGAAAGCCATTTTTACCTGTTAGTACTGCCATATATAGTGCATCTCGTGGTATCTTTCTGCCTCCTCTAATGAATCTTCGACCTTGTTTATTACCACTATCTCGAGCATATGGCGCTATTCCAACCATAGCTGATAATTCGTTGCCGCTATAATTTTTATTTCCCAACTCAGGTAAAAAACTAATTAATTTACTAGCTAGACATTTGCCAATGCCAGGTACAGTTTCTAATATTTTTGTTTTTTCTTGTAGTTCTTCTGATCCATCTATTATCTCATTTAATTTATCATCAATTTTAGATATTTCCTTTTGTAAGCATCCCATCAATGTTTCTATGCTTTCTTTGTCAATACCATCGACACTATTATGCAACCTCTTTTTTTCATTACTAAGCATCAATACTAAATCTTCCCGTCTTTGCTGATATCTCTTCAAATTTTCTGATTCAATTTGATGTATATAATTTGCTGTAAGTTGCATCTTATCACCGTAATACGCTAATTTAAAAGCATCTTGCTTGTCCGTTTTACAAAAATTTACTGACTTACTAAATGAATTAAAACTATAGGTATTTACCTTATGAATCCGTTGCTCATTACTATATAATTTTTGGCAAATTTCATCCTCGTAGCCTCCTGTGGGTTCGCACACTATTAGCTCAATTTTTTGCTCTTTTGTTAATTTTATAAGCTCTTCATGACCTAAATTATCATTTGCAAAACGATGATATTCCGGTTTACTGTTTGAAATATATATACATACATCAAGCCATTTTTTACTTACATCTAGACCTATTATTTTTTTCATAGTATAATCTCCTTCATCTTATTGTGCAAGGCTACTGTACTGCAGTACCTTCTGCAATTTGTTCAAAGCAAACTTAACGATAGAGGGTACTTATTCTGTTCACGACTATTTCAGTCTAGATTGCTTCAAGTCACCCTCTTACAACTACTTATAACATGTTTTTAAGATATAAGCTTGAGCAATTTTCTCTTGTTCAGGACTATTTACTAGGTCTTGAATTTTAGTAATAATAGTTGTTACCCCCTCTTTATCTTTTAAAGTAGCATTAACCAAATCAGTTGCTATTGGTAATATTTGTGGGACAATATCAATAGCTAACTCAGCCATCTTTAATACTAGCTCAGGTTTAACTCCAGCAGGATCTAGGCTAGCTTTAACCTCTTTTTGCTCAGTTACATTTTTTGTAACTGCTAAAATAGTATCTTTATTTTGTTGTAAATAAGCAGGGATACTCTGAGTTAATAGAGGAGTAATATTTTGAGCAATTCTACCTACATCATCAATTATATTAGACAAAATTTCTAGCGTAGCTTCATTACTAGTTTCATTACTAGCTTCATTTTGGTACTTAGCTAAATTACTATTAATTCTAACTAGCTCTGGCACTGTACTAAGACCATCTGACACTATATCGACAATTAATGGCACTGTAGCATCTATCAATTCTTGTGGTACACCATATCTTGCAATTTGGGGATTATTATTGCTAATATTATTAACTATAGCCTTGATAGCTTCTGTATTTGCTCTAAGTAAATTTGGCAAATCCTCCTTTATATTTTTCTGGACATCTGCATTTTCAAGTAATCCTATAAATTGTTTAATTAATCTTTCTGTAGCTTGATCTTTCAACTCAATATCACCAGTTTCCTGAGTTATTGTTTGTATATCTTGATAGAGTTCCTTTATTTGCTCTAGACTTAGTGCTTTCATGGTATTTTGTAGCACATCAATAGCTATAGGAATTACCTTCCCATAAAATTCAGGGTTCACATTAGCTAGCATTGGAACAATAGGTGATACTACTACTTTATAAATATCCTCCTTCTCTAAATTTTGAGTATTGCTTTGAGCTAAAGATTCAGCATTACTCTTTAGTGTTTCAAGCAATTTTGGCAAAACTTGAACAGCAATATTGGCAATCTCTGTTTTATTTTTTGCTAAAACATCCGGCAATCTCTCTTTTAGTGTTGTTAAGGTTGCATCTTGTAACAAAATATTAGGTAACTGTTTAACAATAGCAAGTTTTTTAGCTCCCCCTTGTTTATCTAAATGACTTACTTCCGAAATAGTTTTAGCCTCTCGTATTTTATCATCAGTATCATCCAATATAACTGGCTTTAAAGCTTCATATATATTACTAACCCCTGCATGGTTTGCTAAAACGTTACCAATAAGTTCTGACAGTACAGGTACTACTTCCGGTAATAATTCTTTTTCCATTCCTAAGCTACTAAGCGTTCCCTGCAGTTCTGTATTTGATCCAACGATTATTTGCAATGCTTTGGCTATATTTTCTCCATCATTAATTAAGAATTTAGATAGTATATCATTTTTTATAAGTACACTAAGATCTATTTTATCTAATATTGTAGCAAGTAAATCTTTTTTTACTTGAGGATCGTCAGATAAAGCTCTATCGGCAGTTAGCTGTACAATTTCTATAATATTTTCAGGATTTTTAAGTATCTCAATAACGGTATTTTTGACAATAGGTAACAATTGACTATTTATATATTTTTCATCAAAACCATCTTTCTTTAATTCTTGTAATAAAATAGCCCTATCATACTTGGCTTGTAGAGATTTTAAAGAATCAATTTTTTCTTCTAATTCTTTAATTTTAGATTCTTTTCTTATTGTAGATGATTTTAGCTCTTGTAATTCTTTGTCTAGTTCCGGTAATTTCTGTATATCATCCTTTTTAGAGTTAAAATCTTTTTGTATCTCATCTATTTTCCCCAACTCTTTTAATGCAATCTTGGTAAGAATTGGAGCAAGATTTTCCACTAATCCATTAATTATTTCGACATTTTGAGTAAGAAATGTTTTTGTATCAGGATCTTGCAATAATTTTATAAAGAAAGGAGCGTTAGATGGATCATATTTTTCTTCACCATTTAATATTTTCTGCAATTTCTCTATTTCCTTAGCATAAAAACCCCCTGAAGTTATAACACCAACAGTTGTTTTAGCATGACTTACTGCAAATTGTATACCCTCTATGGCAGCTTTAAATGCCTGACCTTTACCAATACCTTTTTCTTTTGTTCTTGCCTCTGCTAAAGGAGATAATATTTTCTCTAAATGAGTTTGATCTTTTAAAATATCGCTACATATTTTAAAAAATTTCTCTTTTTCTTCTTGATAGGAAAGTTCTTGCTGTTGCTTTATCTCCTTTTTTTCTTGCTTTTGTTGTTGTTCTTGTTGCTTTTGTTCCTGTTTTATCTCCTTTCCTGCTTGCTGTTTATCATGTGAGTTAACTAACTTGTTATAATCCTCTATCTCTTTGTTGCATGCATTAAGTTTTTCTTCCCATGACTTCAGTTGTTCTTTTGTCTTTTTTTCTTGAGGTTTTTGCTGAGGTTCTTGCCTTGCTAATGCAATTAACTCTTTATACTTAGTAATTTCTGCTAATAAATCCGCTTGCCTTTGCTCAACTAATTTTTTATATTCCTCTATTTTTTTTATCTTTTTTTCTATTTTTACTGATTGTTTGGCAATTTTTTCTTTATCTTTGAGGTTCTTATATCTAATACTTCTTTTTCTTTTTTATAAATATTTTCTTGTAGATTTTTCAAAGTATGATTAGCCGATTTAAAAACTTGCTTGACGGCTTTAGTAAAGGTTGATACCTTATCATTTGTTTTACTCATATCTAATTCTCCTTTATTTATAGTTAACCTAAGAAGGTTTTAGCCATATGTTAATCTTAGCTATACGTCTATTAGCGAGGAGGCTGTAAGGTCGACGAAGCAATCCAGTAACATCATTTATTTATAGATTGTTTCCTAGATTGCTTCGCTTACGCTCGCTAATAGACGCTGGTGGTATAGGTGTTTGCAAACTTTCAACAGTTGTGGTATTGCCCCCGCGGGAATGATTGCATGGACTTCGTCCATATATGACATCAATTCTATCACCATTAGCTAAAAGAATCAATTCGCAATACTCCCATTATCCGAACGAAAAGTTAAGTTTGGAATATTATAGTAGTGAACTAAAAACCTACTGACAAAAGCACCTGCAATTACCGTAATAATAGAGTATTTTATTGTATTATAATTAGGATTATAAGCATAAGCATCTAATAATATACTAAAAATTCCACCCCATAATATAAATATTTCAAAATTAACTTCTCTAGGTATATACTCCATATTCTTGTCATGCTTACAAATTAAATTCCGCAATATTATACCAGCACTAGAAGTCAAACACGCAAAACATGGTCCCCAAAACTCTAACGGTTCAATTCTTTGTACAATTACGGTTACAACGCCAATTATCATAAAGGATGCTTGCCCTAAAGAATCACAAATAACAAGAGTATTACTCCATATTTTTTGGATAAAACTATCCTCATATAACTGCTTATTATAATAAGCTAGGAGTTTAACGGTAGAGAAGCCAACAAGTACCGTTATAAAAACACGGAAAGTATAATATGGAGTCAAAACAAGTTTTATATTATCACCATGGTGTACTATTATAATATCGAGTAAAATACATCCTAATAGAGACGGTAACATTGCTAATACAAAAGTACCAAACAACGTGCCATTTGTTTTAGAGGATATAGTGATAGCAGAAATCGCGAATGCTATACTCCCGATAACTCCAATAATATAACACCATTCTGAATCAATAGATTTTGGCAATAAAATATGATATATATAGCTTTTAACGATTTTTTTATATTCATCGCTATCGACAAATTCTTTTATTGAATCGTTAAACCGTACGACTATGTTAGAAGATACAGTTTTCTTACTGAACATTAAATGTACAGGGGTTTTAATACCAGTAGGGATTTCTTCTATTTGATCTTTTTTAATATAGTTTAATGAAAGAGCTACCACTGAAATTCTGTCAGCAAGAAACCCATCAATTTCATTACGTAGCAGCCCATTAAATAACTCTAGATTACTTCCATATTTAATGATAATATCATTATTATTCACCTGATTTAGGTAATCAGTCGTTCTTGCATCACCATAAACAGCTTTTTTAATTATACCAAGACGGAAATTTAGTAAACGTATCTGAGCTAAAAATTCATTTATATTACTAAAACTCAATTGTTTTTTTGCTGAACGTAAAGTAAATAAGGAAATTTCTTCAAATCGATATGGAAGAGAAAAATTGGCAAAGACTGCTCTCTCAGCAGTATAAGTAGCTCCCGCCACCATATCACTGTCACCATGCCCTATATTTGATATTGCTCGCTCCCACACAGAATCAGCATATTGTACGCCAATGCTAATTTTGCTACTAATACTATTGATTAATTCAATATCTAAGCCAGTAACACAATAGTGACCATTTTTAGCTATATGACTAAATTGGTAGGGTTCTAGTGGATACCAATCAACAAGCAGATTATCTTTATCAGACATTTCTTCAGTACATTGAGTAAAATATTTGTCCTGAATACTAGATAGTTGATTACTACTATCCTCAGGATTAGCAAAGGTAAAAAAGTTTTGCACAATAATAATAATCGGGATGATACTTTTAAGTACTTGCATTTTGCATTAGTTCTCCTAAATTAAGGTCTATTCCAAGTTTTTGCAGCATACATTAATATCACCGTCAAAGAACTTAATATTAAATTCTTGTTTTTTGCTTGCAACAACTTTTGATGTTATAAATTCTCCATCTTCTGATTTAATTACCGCAAAACCACGTTTTA
The DNA here is from genome assembly GCF_964031105.1 of Candidatus Tisiphia endosymbiont of Myopa tessellatipennis. Taxonomy (NCBI): domain Bacteria; kingdom Pseudomonadati; phylum Pseudomonadota; class Alphaproteobacteria; order Rickettsiales; family Rickettsiaceae; genus Candidatus Tisiphia; species Candidatus Tisiphia endosymbiont of Myopa tessellatipennis. The sequence goes on from NZ_OZ035005.1 coordinate 1,450,316, forward strand.
GTACAGTTTTATAATCTAGACTTGTAAGTAGCAAATTATTTAAATTTAATTGATGCTCATAATTTTTTAACTTAGTGCTAATAGATTTTAGCATATAATTAGATTGATGCACTAATTCTAACGATTGATAATTAACTATTCTTAGAGGATTTAATATTTCTATATTAAGTGAGTCAAGTTTTGCCACTTTAAATCTGAGTAGGTTAGGCAAAGAATCTGTTAATCTAAAACTGAGTTCATCAAGAAGTTGTTGATTATAGTCTATATAAGTAGTTATACTCCTAAAAATGTCAGTATTAGAGTTAACTGCTTGCTGTTCATATTTAACTAGCTGATTAATACGACTGCATAATGCATCATAATACGAACTGATTGTATAATGTAAATTAGAAAGCACAGGTACAGCAAATTCAGCTGCAGCAGTTGGTGTGGGGGCTCGCCTGTCAGCTACTAAATCAATTAAAGTATTATCCACTTCATGTCCAACTGCAGAAATAATAGGAATAGCTGAATTAAATACGCTCCGTACTACTACCTCTTCATTGAAAGCCCACAGATCTTCTATAGACCCCCCTCCCCTTGCAACAATTATAACATCAGGTTTTATATCTTTATTTAATTCATTAAATCCTGAAATAGCACTAGCAATTTCACTTGCAGCATTTTCGCCTTGAACAGCAACTGACCATATTAGTATATGAGATGGACAGCGGTCATTAATACGGTGTATAATGTCCTTAATTACTGCCCCAGTCATTGATGTAACCACCCCAATCTTATTAGGCAGAAAAGGTAGTGGCTTTTTTTGTTTATTGAATATACCTTCTTTTTCTAATCTCTCTTGCCGCTCCTTGAGAATTTGCATGATAGCACCAAGACCTGCGGGGTCGAGGACTTCTACCGATAGCTGATATCGTGAATTTCCTGCATACCCAGAAAGCTTACCTCTAGCTACCACTTCCATACCATCAATTGGTACAAACTTAATTTTTGCAAGTACAGGACGCCAACAAGTACAGGCTAGAATAGCTGTATTTTCTTTAAGATTAAAGTAACCATGACCAGAAGTTGCTATCTTAAGACCAGAAATTTCTCCCTTTACTCTAATATAACCAAAATTATTCTCTAGCAACTCCTTGATCTTACTAGAAATTTCAGTAACTGAAAATTCCTGATCTACTAGATTAGTAATAAAACTATCTTCTTCTAACATAATGATACACTGATTTGGATAGTGGATTTTGAAAATGATTTTATATAAGCATTTTAAACTAATAAATTCAAGAACAAATAGACAATTAGTAGTATTACCAAGTTTAGTAGTATCACCAGGTGTAGTAGTATTACCAAGTGTGCAAGTTTAAGTAGGTATAATAGTCCTCAATATTTTAAGGGTGATGTCCACAACTGTTGAAAGTTAAAAAATCGTCATCGCGATGAGCTTTGTAAGCCCTAAACCGTCATTGCGAGCGAACGTATGTGAGCGTGGCAATCCATGAAGCTCTTGTCATATAGATTGCTTCGTCGACCTACGGTCTCCTCGCAATGACGCCGGGCTATTTTCTTCATAAATCTCTCCTTGCCAAATGTGCATAGTCGTCATACTTTAGTAAATCAATATCATATGGAAAGTTTTTATTCGTTACATAATATTCTAGTACTCGCATCATCCCCTGTTTATGACGCTCTAAGTCTTCTTTCGTTAAGTCTATTTCCAAAGTTTGGATTATTGGTTTCGAGCTAGAAATTTTTACATAAGTAACCTGTTTAACGCTATGAACTTTTATAGCAAAACCACCTTCCTGTAACATTAAACCTCCAATGATTAGCTGCGGAGATAATCCGGCTTCTACATCTTTTTTACTCGGTAAGCTACCAGTCTTATAATCGATAATGACAGCTGCCCCAAGCTCATCTACCTCAATTCTATCAGCAACTCCAATTATTGTTAATTCTTGCCCTCCAATATTTAACGAAATTTCTCCTCTACATTCTGAGTAAATATATTGGAAATCACTTCTGCGTTTTTCATCAAACTCAATAAAAGACTCAGCAATAGGAATAAATTTTATTTGCCAAATCTTTTGTGTATAGGTTGGTAGAATAGTATTCTGTAAAACATTATTACTAATCTCCAATATTAATCCAATTTTGTTATTTTCTAACTTATCATAATTTTTAGAATATTGTTCTAAGACCTTATGAACAAAACTACCAAATTCAGATATTTTAGGCTCCTGCCCTATCATATCCTTGCTTCTCAAATTCAAAATCTTCTTAGCATAGAAACTATAAGGATTCCGTACTAACATTTCTATATCAGTAACTGATATCACTTCAGGAAAAATTGGACTATATACATAACCACTATGATTATGGCTAACCCAATTAGTATTTTTGACGTCATTGCGGGGAGGCACGAAGCCATAATTGTTGAAAGTTAAAAAACCGTCATTGCTAAGCACTGTTGTAAGGCTTAAATCGTCATTGCGAGCGAACGTACGTGAGCGTGGCAATCCATGAAGCTTGTCATATGGATTGCTTCGTCGACCTACGGTCTCCTCGCTAATAGACGATTTTTTAACTTTCAACAGTTGTGGAGCGAAGCCCGAACGAAGCAATCCATTTCTATTCACTTCCCTAGATTGCTTCGTCGCTACTAAAGTAGCTCCTCGCAATGACGAACTAATGTTAGTCGGATTAGCTATAATTGACTCAACCATATTAACATTAGATATCTTTTGAAACTCTACTTCTGCTGGTAATTTGTACGTCGTTCCGGTACTCAAATCCTCACGTACGCTTAAGTACGCTGCGGTTTTGCGTTCCGTGACTCCTTCAAATTCCTCAGCACAAGCGAGTTTCGAAAGATATCTATTATTTGGTACATCCACTAAGTCACTTTCTGATAAATATGTTAAATAATTTTCTGAAATCAAACTTTTCTGTAAAATAAATTGCAATTTTAGTAATAAATTTGATGGTAATAAACCTGATTTACCATCTTGTCTTTTTGCTCTAGTAATTATCACTTGAGCATTATGCAGAAATAAATAGAAATAATATTGATGTATGGTAGATCCAGTAGCAATATGTAATTTTTTAAGCGTCTGCTCATTAATCCACTGATTTACAGCTGATGACGAAGCTAAGCTCCCTTGATTAAAGTCGGATAAAATTACTAGGTCAAATTTAAGTAACATTAAATCTTCAGCTTTACCAATAATTATATTTTTAGAATAATTATTATGTGCAAAATACTTACAACTAAACATTAAAGATTTAAGTAACTCTGGAAAGCATTTTTTATTACTTAATGTTAGATCACAATTATCTTTGATTAAGCTAGATAAAAAAGTTGATAGTTCAGTAGCTGGCTGCTCATACCAAATATTTGGATAAAGTTTTTCAGCAATCTTAATCGAGGATTTTAATATTTTAACAAAACTACTACCACTATTTGTATAAAGTAAGTCTATTAGTTTCTTACACCACTTTATTAATGCATCATCATTGGTTTTTTCTACTAAAGACAGCATCTGACTAGGCTGCCGTATGAAACGGTTCTTACCGCTCATTAATAGTTCTAATTTTGGTACTAATTTACAATTAATAAAAGGATTCTTTAATAGTAAGAATAACTTTTTTATATCAAAATCATTACATAATATTTCACTAACAGAAATTATTAGAGAACTAACTAGCGTTTTTGTTAAATTATCACCTAGTAAATCTTGAAATTCTAAGGAATATTTGGTCAAAAAATTACAGTAAAAACTTTTGCTTGTTTGATTATTAACAATAATAGCTATCTTCTTATCACTATACTGTTTGCAGATCAGGCTTATTTGTTCTGCTTCTTGAAAAATATCCTCAAGCTCAAAATATTTTATGCAATCTATAGACTCGCTAGTTTTTAAATCTTTATAGTCAATTGATGAGAATTTTGTAACGTCGTCTTCAATCACTCGCCTATTATCTATAGGCTTCGCTCCATCGTACCTGCTATCTAATTCTCCTGAATTGACTATATCCTCAAAAATTATCTGATCTAGAATAGAATGATGTTGTTGCTCATTACCTAAAGGCTGAAAATCTGATAAATCTTTATTTAGAGTTGTCAGTAATTTTTTTAGGCTATATAAACAATCTTCTTCATGCTTATCATATTCTAATAGAGGTCTATTACTAATAGGCGGTAAAATTATAAAACCACACGGCGAATTAGCAATATTCTTTAAGAAATTCCATGATATAAGATTGTGACCTATGATGCCCGCTACTATTAAATTGGTATCAGCTCTTTTCAACCTTGCTATCTCTGCTTCCATCATAGTTATTTGATAATTTACACGATCTAGCAATCCGAACAATTCTATCTGTTTTTTCCATTGATGATGGGTATATTTAAGAAATTCATAAATAACATTCCAATGTTTTGATGGATTCATTTTTTCTATTTCATTTACAGAATCTATCGATAAATTATTACAAGCTAGCTGATAAAATAACTCAGCTATTGTTGAACAAAACTGTAAAGATTGTGTTATACTGAATTGTAGCTTAGGGTAATTATGGATGATTTCTGCTAATATAATTCTCTCTTGCAAAAACGTTATAGGCTCTAGCGTTATAGGTTCTAGATTTTCTGATGTAATACCAAATATTTCCTCACCTTCAGCCATAATATTGGAAAAAGGGATAATATTCGGTAAAATCGCAATATTTTGCTTCTTAATCAAAATATTTTGTAAATTTAAACAAGCAAAGCCACTCGGCAATATAATTTTAAGATTACTAATAGATTCTTTAGCAAAATTATCTAGAATAAAATCAGCTACTATATCCAAAAACGATGAAGACGGGTTGACTCTATAAAGGTTCATTAAATTCCCTAATTATATCATACAAATATAATAACATAACTTGACAACACCACTAATAGCTAAAACTCTTAAAAATCTTGTTTTAGTAAAACCGGCAATTAAAGGAATAAACTTGCCCCATAACGGTATTATCGTAAACCAAAGTATAAATATGTTATATTTTAAAAAAAATTGGGAAAATGATTGGTGGTTAGTATGAACCTGTTCATTTTTAGAATAATAAAAAATTTTCAATAATATCAAACCAAAGAAATAATTTATACTAGTAGCAAATAATGAAGCAATGGTGGCGACAGTAACTATTATTAAATTATTATAAACACCAAATATCCTCATAGAGTGAACGATTAATTCACTATCTAAACTTACAACTAAATTACCTACTAAACTATCAATAAATAATAACGAATATGCCTCAAACTGATCCATCACTCAAACTGGTTACAAACCACACCTTCAGATATAGCAGGTACTTCTCCTAATAATTGAGACCCCTCATCTTCTATTATAGGATGAGTAGCTATGAAATTGTTTAAACTCTCTATTCCTTTCTTAATTTTTTCATAATTGTCTTTATGTTCTTGATTTGGTGAATTATGAAATTTTTCAACTAACTTATCTATTTCTACAACCTCTTTAAAAGACTTAATGAGAGAAAAACCATTATTTTTTTTCTCATTGCAAAAATAATTTATATACTCTTCTACTTTCTCAGGTAACCTTAATATGAAGTCTGAAAATTTTTGCAACTGCAGGTTAGTAATTGCTGTAAAAACTTGTCCAATAAAATGAGGTGTTATTTCTTTTTCAAACAACTCACTTTGACTTGTTTTTAATACTTTAATAACGTCATTAGATGTGATAACTATTTTATAATCTTTATCAGTTTCATTTAATTGAGATTGTACAACTGACTTATCTTTATTCAAATCTTCATCCTTAAAAAATTCTTTATATCGAGCAAGCCAAGACCCAAAAGCTGTTTTCTTAAATGTATCAAAATATCTTCTTAATTGCATAAAACCCCTTAATTAAAGCATATCACCTTATAATATTATCTTAATCTCGATATAACAGCAATTATAAATTCAAAAATAATAAATTTGACAAAATATTATCGATACTATAATTTGCTACCTTAAAATACAATATATTATAATTTAAATTTTCCTGTGGACAAAGCTTTATCCTTAAAAAAACCACTTTTACTATGGTCTCTTGCTACCCTGTTTTTTGCTTTTCAATTTATATTAAGACTCTCAACTGGAATTCTTAGAGAAGAAATTATACAAAAATTTGCCATTGATACCATAGCATTTGGTACGTTTGCTGGATATTATTATCTAGGTTATGCAGGAATGCAATTACCAATCGGCATAATGCTAGATAAATTTAATTTTAGGATTGTCACATTCTTATCTATCTTAGTTACCTCTCTTGGTACTCTAACTTTTGTTGCTAGCACTGATTTTAATTACTTACTCATTGGTAGATTTATGATTGGAGCTGGTTCTGCTGTAGGTTTTTTATCAGTAGCTAAGATTACTAGAAGCTCCTTCCCGGCTAAATACCATTCCTTAATGCTTGGATTCTCCTTTACCTTTGGCTTACTTGGAGCAGTATTTGGCATTACTCCAATGAAGCTATTATTTACACATTTTGGTTATGACGTAACTTTTAATAGTCTAGCTCTAGTTGGATTTATCATTGGACTAATGATTTTATTAGTAAAAACCGATGATATAAGAAGTAATTCTAATACTAGCGACTCCAAATCTTCAATATTGAAGCTCTTATTAAATCCTACTATTTTATTTATTGGAGTTTGTGGTGGTCTAATGGTAGGAGCATTAGAAGGTTTTGCTAATGTATGGGCTATTCCATTCTTCAAACAAGTTTATCAAATGAATGATATGGAAAGTAACTTGGTTACCTCATTCGTTTATATAGGTATGTGTTTTGGTGGTCCAATACTTGCACTTATTGCTAATTTATCAAAATCATCTAATTTTATAATAATAATGACTGGATTGCTAACGGTAGCAATTTTTACTATTCTATTATATTGTCCTTCATTAAATTTCTTTATTAGTAGTTCTCTAATGTTTTTATTAGGAGTTTTTTGTTGTTATCAAGTTCTAATTTTTACTGTTGTAGGTAACCTTGTTACAGATAAATCTGCTGGACTTGCTATTGCGATAGTCAATTGCATTAATATGTCATTCGGACATTTTTTTCATAAAATTATGAGTAATTTAATATCTTACAACTGGGATGGTCTACTAAGTGAATCAGCTGTACCTATTTATAGTCGCTTTGATTTTATTATGGCAATTTCTATAGTTCCAATTTGTTGCCTTATTGGAATCACCGGCTTTTACTACTTGTCCAAAAAGTCAAAAACTCAAATATCAATCAATAGGCTTGTGGAAAAGACTGTTTCAGCTTAAATAGTAATATTTTATAAAATATTACTATTTAAGCTTAGTGCAAATTATAATTGTTGTATACTACATAAACATAACCATTTGTCCTAATAACAAAATGACCAACGAAACAATTAACAAAAATACTTTATTAATAATTGATGGTTATGGATTTGTCTTTAGAGCATACCATGTTCAACCACCATTAACTTCTCCGAGTGGCTTAGCTGTTGGAGCATTGTATGGTTTTACCTCCATGTTGTTAAAGCTATTGAACGATTTTAAGCCAAAGCATGCTGTCATTATTCTTGATTCTGGTGGGAAGAATTTTCGTCACCAAATTTATGAGCAATATAAAGCAAATAGACCTCCTACACCAAAGGACTTGAATGATCAATTACCACTTATCCGTCTAGCAGCAAGTAGCCTAAATTTTCCAATAATTGAAAAAGCTGGTTGTGAGGCAGATGATATAATTGCCACTCTAGCCAATAAAGCAACTGCATTACAAGAAAATACTATTATTATCTCTTCTGATAAAGATTTAATGCAATTAATTAATTCGCATACTAAAATGTATGACCCTATAAAAGCAAAATACATATCTGAAGATGACGTGATAGAGAAATTTGGTGTAGGATCAAGTAAGCTCAGGGAAGTAATGGCTTTGATCGGTGATAAGTCAGATAATATACCAGGTGTTCCAAGCATTGGTCCTAAAACTGCTGCAACACTTATAAAACAGTTTGGTTCGTTAGCAGAACTTTTAAAGTCTCTCGATCAAATCAGTAACGATCGTCAAAGGGAAATCATTAACTCCTCAAAGGATCTAGCATTAATTTCCTGGCAACTAGTTGGTTTAGATTATAATGTTAATATAGACTTGGATTTTAGTTTATTGCAATATAGACCACCTGATAATAGACAAATCTCTGACTTTCTAGCAGAATATGGTTTTAAATCTCTAAACAAACGAGTGGAAAATTTATTCCAAATACAAATTACCAATGAATCTTTGCCTATTAAGCAAGTCATAGTTCAGGAGATATCTTCTAAACAACAGCTTGACTCTGTGACGATTAAAGCTGAAGATCATGGGGTTGTTAGTATTTATCTATCAGATCATCTAGGACAAAATCCTTCTATAATTTTATCGATTGATGATAAGTGCTACAACATTAAGTTTATAGCTAGAACCCCTAGCCATATGTCTGATTTACTTTCTGATGATTTTCGCCAAAACTATCTGCATCAATGGTTTATGCCTGATATTCTCAAATTGCTAAAAAATAAGTCTATTAAGAAAATCACTTATAAACTAAAATTATTATTAAAATTCTTTGTCGATAGTGAAATATACTCATGCGAAGATCTAGAACTAATGCAATATCTGATATCTGCTGGCAAACCTCAAAAAGACCCGTTTGATTCGGTGGAAAAGGATAATTTAGAAGCCATGGCAGAAATAATTACTGGCTTTAGTACTGATTATCAAAAACTATTGTTAGAGTTAAAGGATAATCATGCCTTAGCACTATATAGAGAAATTGATTTACCTTTATGTTATATAATAGATAAAATGGAGAAAGCTGGGATTAAAATCGATTCACAGTATCTTAAACAGCTATCAAATGAATTTGGTAATGAAATTACTAAATTAGAGCAGGAAATTTTTACCATTACTGATACAAAGTTTAACATTGCTTCGCCAAAGCAACTGGGAGAAATTTTGTTTGAGAAAATGCAACTACCCTTTGGTAAATTATCATCAAAAGCTAAGTCTTATTCTACTAGTGCAGAAATACTTGAAAAAATTAGCGAGAGTGGTTTTGCTATTGCCGATTTATTATTAAAATGGCGTCATTTAACTAAATTAAAAAATACTTATACGGATAGCTTACCCCTGCAAGTAAATCCAATAACTAATAGGGTACATACCACATTTTTGCAAACTTCAACTAGCACTGGTAGGCTTAGTTCTCAAGATCCGAACTTACAGAATGTGCCAATTCGCTCGAAAGAAGGCAACAGAATCAGAGCAGCTTTTATTGCAGAATATGGGCATAAATTAATTTCAGCTGACTATTCACAAATTGAACTCCGAATCTTAAGTAACATGGCAGATATACCCTCCTTAAAGCAAGCTTTTGTTAATGGTGAGGATATACATAGTAAAACGGCTTGTAATATATTTAAAATTACCGAAAAAGATTTAACACCAAAACATAGGCGTAAAGCAAAAGCCATAAATTTTGGTATTATTTATGGTATCAGTAGCTTTGGACTAGCAAAACAGTTAAATATTAGCTCTGCACAAGCAGCAGAATACATAAAAAAATATTTTGAAGAATACCCGGAAATTCAAAAATATATGGAATATATAAAAAACTATGCCAAGGAACATGGTTATGTCCTAAACCTATTCGGGCGGAAATGTTTTATTCCCTTAATCCATGATAAAAAACACTTCCTACAGCAATTTGCCGAAAGGGCAGCAATCAACGCTCCAATTCAAGGAACTAGTGCAGACATCATAAAAGTGGCAATGATTGATCTTGACCGTAAGATACGGGAATTAAAATTAAGAACCAAACTAATTCTACAAATCCATGACGAGTTACTTTTTGAGTCTCCTATTGATGAAATAGAAATAGCCACTCACCTAATCAAAACCACTATGGAGAACTCACCCAAATTAGCCATTCCACTTATTGTTGAAACCAAGGTAGGAGATGATTGGCTAAATACACATATCTTCAACTAACTGCACAAACTGTTTTAACAATTGTTAAAACAATTTGTGAATTTGAAGGAGACTAAGGAAACACAAGAAATACGAAAGGTCAAGTAGTCTAGGATGAATCCTAGACTACTCTTTTTTGTCCTATTTCTTCTTTTTCTTAGCAGCCTCACACCTTATCTTCGAGAGGGAGAAGTGTTTGAAGAGGTAGGAAAGTAAGGTTTATAAGGATTTTGCTATAAGATTTGTAGTCATGTAAATGATATTTTTTATTTGACAATGCTGGAATTTAGAGATATAATCTCTTTCATGTATATTACAACTGTTCCAAATAGAAATTCTCGTCCTGCAATATTGCTTCGTACCTCTTATCGCGAAGACGGGAAAGTATTAAATAAAACCCTAGCTAACTTAACTAACTGGGATGATTTACGCATTGAGGCTTTTAAGAAGATGCTGAAAGGTGAATTTGATGGTTTAGATGGTGTTCCTGAGGTTGGTGAAAGTTTTGGGACTATTTTTCTACTAAAAAGAATTGCTGATGAAATTGGTATTACTAAGGCTCTTGGTACTAGAAGCAAAGAAGCTTTATTGAGTCTATTTTTGGTTTTAGCACGCTTTGCTCACCAAGGGTCTAGACTTTCCAGCGTGAAATGGGCGAAATCGCATGCGATATCTGATGTATTATCTGTCGATTCATTTGATGAAACCCATTTATATCAGGCTCTAGAATGGTTAGAAGAGAACCAAGAAAAGATCGAATTAAAATTATTTAAAACTTATCAAAAGAAAAATAACAAGCCGCCTGTTATGCTTTTATATGACGTCACTTCCAGCTATTTCGAAGGAACAGAGAATGAACTTGCGGAATATGGGTACAATCGGGATAAAAAGAAGGGTAAAAAGCAAATAGTGATTGGTCTATTAACTGATGATCATGGCGAACCTTTGGCTGTTAGAGTTTTTAAGGGTAATAGTGCTGATCCTTCTACCATTTATGAGCAGATTGAACTAGTAAAATCTAATTTTGGTATTAAGAATATAGTCTTTGTTGGTGATAAAGGAATGATTAAGGGGACAGGCAAAGAAGCCCTGACCAAAGAAGGGTGGGACTATATTACAACCTTAAGTAAAGTTGATATTGAAAGCTTAGAGAAAAGCGGAGTTTTGCAATATAGTTTTTTTGAAGAACAGCTATGCGAAGTAACCAGTAATGGTAAAAGATATATTTTAAGGAAAAATGGTTCTATAGCCCGAAAAGTTGAGTTTGATAGGAATACCCGAGTTGAAAAATTGGTTGCAAAGATTGAAGAGCGTAATATATATGTATCAACCCATAAGAAAGCAAAGCCAGAACTTGGTTTAAATAATATTCAAAAAATTGCCAAAGAATGGCGGATAGATAAATTTATCAACCTAAAATTAGATGGCAACCAAATAGTGGTTGAAATTGATCAAGATAAGAAAAAAGAGTTGTTTGCTCTTGATGGTTGTTATGCGATTGAAACACAGATTGAAATTAAACTGATGAGTAAAGAATTGGTTGATAAAGCTTACCATAATTTACATGAAGTAGAATCGAATTTTAGCAGTATGAAGACAGGATTACTCGAAGTAAGACCGATCTTTTTAAGGAAAAGCAACAGAACGAAGGGACATGTATTTGTTTGTATGTTGGCATTAAAAATATGGCACTATATGAAAAATAAGTTGAAACAAGGTTGCGGCGTAACCAAGGATGGTAAATATAATGTGACCATTGAGGAAGCATTAAGAGAGCTAGATAAAGTATGTTTTTTATATTACACAATCAAGGGTTGCAAAGTTATAAGATTACCAAAATTAAGCGAGTTTCAACAAAATTTATTCAATTTATTTGATTTAACGATGCCCCAAATGACAAAATCTGCAAAATGATAAAATAATGGTATGGACCTCCTGATATACAGAATGAAAAGCAGTTGCTAATCTTCTAAAGTTAATATTAAATATTAAAATAACAATCAGGAGGCTAAGATGGAAGTTACCACAATTGGTATAGATATTGCAAAAAGAATTTTCCAAATTCATGGTGTAGATAAAAATGGTAAGACGGTATTAAAGAAAAAATTAATGAGAGATCAAGTTTTAACATTTATGGCTAATTTACCAAAATGTTTGGTAGGGATGGAAGCTTGCGGCGGAGCTAGTTACTGGGCAAGAGAAATAACTAAATTGGGGCATATAGTAAAACTAATGGCTCCACAATTTGTCAAACCGTATGTTAAAACTAATAAAAACGATCAAGCTGATGCTGAAGCTATATGTGAAGCGGTGACAAGACCTAATATGAGGTTTGTACCAATTAAAACTGTAGAACAACAAGATATTTTGTCAATTCATCTGGTAAGAGAGAGATTGGTAAAAAGCCGTACGGCACTTGCGAATGAAATTAGAGGATTATTACATGAATTTGGTTTTATTATTCCTCAAGGGATCAATAAGGTTGTAACAAAATTAACTGAGATTTTAGATGAAGGAAATTTGAGTCAGCTAGGTTACCAAACATTTAGTGAACTGAAAGAGGAATTTTTAGATAATGACAAAAAAATAAAAGAGATAGAAAAAAGATTAAAAATAATAGCTAGCAACTTAACTCAATATCAACGATTAACAGCTATACTTGGTCTTGGTTTAATTACTGCTACTGCTTTAATAGCATCAATAGGTAATGCTACAAGTTTTGAGAATGGTAGGCAATTATCGGCATGGCTTGGATTAGTGCCAAGGCAGCATTCCAGTGGAGGGAAAGATAAGTTGCTTGGAATTAGCAAGCGAGGTGATGTTTACTTGCGTACTCTATTGATCCAAGGAGCTAGAGCTGTACTAAATGCCAAGATAAGATTTACATCGGAAGAACAAAAATCTAAAAAAGATTTTAGCAAATTTACGCAGTGGATGTTTAATTTATCTGAGCGAAATGGACATAATAAAACAGTAGTTGCTGTAGCTAATAAACTGGCAAGAGTGGTGTTTGCAGTACTAAGGTCAGGGGATGATTATGTAGAGAGTAAAGTTTGTAGCACAGAGCTATTATAATTAACATAAAATAAAATAAATAGTGGTTTATTAATTAATAGGTAAACAAAGAATATGTAAGAGATTCCAACCCGGAATATGCGTGAGATAATAATATTGATGGTAAATAAGACAAACCTTAGCTTACAAAAAAACTGATGACTACAATGGCTCTTTGAAGCCGATAAAATGATAAGTATATAGTAAATTTGTAAGCCAGCGAATTCCATCAGGGCTGTAGGATAAATTACACATAATTTATTAACTATAAGCCGGATACATGTATGCATTTGCATTTTTGCTATTAGATGTTATTTTTTTCTTGCATTTTACAGGAGGTTCATACATGTAGTCAGTAACGAGAATTTAATTCTACACTCCACTCGTCGTATAATACTCACGTTCTATAGCATAATTTCTGCTCATATTTATCTCGAAGATGAGTCACACTCACAAGCGATGTTAAAAGCAACAGAATTCATATGTGATTTAACATCTTGAGAACCAGCGATTACCCCTCCTAGTGCCCAACTCATTTTATTAGCATCTATGCTACCTAACAATTTTTTTGTCTCGTTATCTTTTATATTAATTTTTGCGTTAAAGTAAGAGCTACCAGCACCAAAACCAATTAGTGTACGCATAACAGCATTACCCTCAGAATACTTAGTTATTTTCCCATCAATAAGTATAGCCCTATCTGTAGAGTCAACATTCCGTTGAACTTTGTCGAATAATTTTTTAGATTTAATTGAACTTGCTATCATATCGGCAAATCTCTTACCTTCTGATATAACATGTGGATCATTAGAAGATTTGCTAGTACCATCCTTAAAATCATTAATAATTATGTAATCATAATTACTAAAATCCACCCGACTCTCTGATGGTTGTGCGTTACGTATACTTGATGTACTACCACAAGATGATAGCATTATTGTTAAAATTAAAAAGATAATATTTTTCATAATTCCTAAATATATATTTAATATATAAAGTATATACTAACAAGAGACATTTAGCAAAGGAAAAATATTATCAGTTGGAATATGGTTTAGATAGTTGATACTACTGTAGAAACAATATCACAACCCTTCCCCTTTTTCAACCGGCTCTATTCCATATAGTGATACCATTCGCTCAAGGACTCTTCCAACAGTAGGAGCTGCAGTCCAGCCAGCAGTAGCAAAGCCAAAGGATTCTTTTGTTCCTTTTGGTTCATCAAACATTATAAAAATAATATATTGGGGATCAATGGCTGGTAATAAACCTAAAAATGATGACATTCTGCTATTCTTAAGATATTTTTTCTTGCCATGCCCATCTGAAGTTAATTTTTCAGCAGTACCAGTTTTACCACCGACAAGATATCCTTTAACATCGGCTCTACGTCCTGTCCCTTCTTTTACCACCAAACGAAATAACTCACTCATTTGTTTAGAGGTTTTCTCACTAAAAACACGCGTGCCAACAAGACGCTCATCGTGCCTTTTGATTAGAGTCAGATCATATAATATCCCTCCATTTACTATTGGCAATACTGCTTGCATAAAGTGTAAAGGGCTAATTGAAATGCCATAACCATAGGCCATAACAGCAGTAGTAAGATCACTCCACCTCTTGTCAGATGGAAACAAAGGAGTACCTCTCTCTGGTAACTCAATTTTAAGCTGATCTAGTAAACCTAATTTCTTTAAATAGTTTTTAAAATCATTCTTCCCAACTTCAAGCATAATTTGGCTAACACCAATATTTGATGAATGCAAGAAAATTTCTGGAACACTGTGCCATCCTTGCCTTGGATGATAATCTTTTATATTAAATCCCCCTACCTTCATATAACTAATATCATAAGCATCGTTCATTGCTATAGAATCAGTATCAAAAGCTACGGCCATAGTCAAAGTTTTAAATACAGACCCCATCTCATAAATACCAAGACTTGCCATATTAAACAGTTCTTCTGGCTTTGCTCTACTAGGATAATGTGGATTAAAATCCGGCTTACTAACAATAGCTAAAATCTCACCATTATTAGGGTTGACAATTATTCCCACCGCTCCTATTGCACTAAACTCCTTTAATGTCCTATCTATTTCTTCACTTAGGATATTTTGTAATCTTACGTCTATAGATAGTTCAAGAGGTTTTTTAAGTTGATCCGGCTGTATAAAGTCAGAATTAGTTAGAAACTTATCATAGGTTCTTTCTAATCCAGCAAGACCAACCAAATCCCTACCCACATATCCTATAATATGTGACAATAAATTGGAAAAAGTATAGATTCTTTTTTGTTCTTGTTCAAAACTAAAACCTGGCATTCCCAAATTTGATATCGCTTCTTGCTCTTTTGGCAATAAATCCCTTTTGATCCATACAAAACTTTTATTACTTTGTAGCTCTGCAAGTAACTTCATTTTATCAATCTCAGGCAATATCTTGGATAATCTTTCTAAACATTGCGAAGGATTAATTACTTTCTGTGGATTGACAAACAATGAGGAGGAAGGTAAATTTACTGCTAATAAGTTACCATTACGATCTACTATCTCTTTCCTAAAGTCACTATTTTTTACTTGATATTCTGGCTTAATATAGCCATTGGTCGCAACAATTATTAAGCGATATGATAGACCACAAAAAAACATAGCAAAACAACAGCTGACTATTAATAATCTGATTTTGGTATTGTTAGCACCTACATCCCATAAAATAATACTACCAAAATTTTTCTTCATCTTAGTTAGAGTATTTTTTAGAAATACCAATAAAAATATATCGTTACCCATCTACATACTGCTGCTAATGGCTTATTAGTATGTTATTCTGCGAAAGTAGCGTATCTATAATACTGAATAGTCTTTCAAGGTATTTTTTTAGATCCCACACCGAATCAGGATATACTGCTCGTAAATGAAGAGTTGGTAGACGAAGATCAAAATCATGAAGTGCTAGGAGTCGAAGGGTCGAGGAGCGGAGCGTACATTTAGTACGTGAGCACCGAAGATACCTAAAGACGACAACGCAATTCTTGATTTTCATCGAGTATAACATCTTTTTTTCCATGTAAGTACCATACTAATGTTGATTTTCATCGAATATATTCTGTTTTTTTAGTTGAAACAGTTTGTATGTATTTATTATTAGCAATTGTTTTATAACGCCATTTAGTGTTGGTTTTACTAGAATACGAGCCACTTACTTCATTAGCCTTTGCATATTTTTTACTCTCATTAAGTGCTAAAGGGTCACTAATCATTTGCTTAACCTTAATAGTATCTAATTGTAAATAAAGTGATGATAATTTTCTTAGTCTAGCTGGAGAAATAAGGTATGATTGTTCGACTTTTAACACGTGAATCATGTTTTTCTCATCAGTTAGTTGTTTTGAAACTTCCCCAAGCTGATAATGCAAACTAATGACCTTATCTTTGACTCTAAATAAACCATAAATAGAAAGAATTATAGTACCTACAACTATATAACTAAATACTCTAACTACCATATACATTACCTGTTTTCTGTCCAGCCCTCAATTTTGCAGACCTTGCTCTTGGATTAAGTGCAACTTCTTTAGGCGATGGACATAATGGTTTTTTTGTAAGAATTTTAAGCCATTCTTTAGAACTTTCTTCAGGCGAAATCTTTACACTGTATTTAGACCTAGCAACTACCTTAGCAGAATTTGCTTTTAAAAAATTCTTAACAATTCGATCTTCTAATGAATGAAATGAAACAATTACTAGCCGACCATTTGGTGCTAAAATATTCTTGCAATTATCTAAAAATCTTGCTAATTGACCTAGTTCATCATTGATATGAATACGAATTGCTTGAAAAGTCTTAGTAGCAGAATCAATTTTACCTTTTCTAAAACCTATACTACTACGAACAATATGGGCAAATTTTGCTGTATTGGTAATAGGCTCTAATAACCTGTGTTCTATAATCTTTTTAGCGATTCTTCGAGAATAAGATTCATCACCATATTTATAAATTACATCTGCTATTTCTTGTTCATCAGCCTCATTTATAAAATCTGCAGCACTATATCCCGTATTGCTCATCCTCATATCAAGTGGACCATCATGGGTAAATGAAAAACCCCTATCTCTAGAATCAAGTTGCATAGAAGAAACCCCTAAATCCATAACTATCCCATCAAATTTCAACGAACCTAATTTTGAAAAACTTTCAGCAAAACCTGTCTGAATAAAGCTCACTCTGCTAGGATAATCGTTTACCAATTGATTAGCATAAGTTCTAACATTTGGATCACAATCAATTGCTACTAACTGACAATTACAAGAATCTAATATCATCCTGCTATAACCACCAAAACCAAAAGTGCAATCTAAATAACTTCCTCCATCTTTAGGACATAAGACTTCTTTAACTTCATTCAACATAACCGGCGTATGAGATGATGCGAACTCTTGTATCATACTACTATATCCTTAATGTTTTTCAGTGTTAAACGGTTACTTTGAGCAATTTGCCGAGCTGAAGAAAGATACGTTTCAAAATTTTGTGGCTGCCAAATTTCAAAGACCAATCCCTTCCCTACAAAGCAAGCTTGATCTGATATATCAGCGTGATCTATTAAAGATTTAGGTAGAATCACCCTCCCCTCACTATCAAAGCTAAGCTGGATAGCTTCACCAAGAATGATTGTTTCGAAAGCATCTCGCTCCTCAGAATAGGGATCTAAGGTTTGGATTATTTGACTTAGCTCCTCAAGCCTCTTCAAACTACAGCCTTCAATGCACTTATTTCTAAAAGAAGGATAGGCAATAATCCCATTAAACGACTGACTAGACAAAGTTAATCTATAGCTGGCAGGTATCGAAACCCGACCTTTCTTATCAATATTGTTTATATATTTTGATAAAAAAATATTCATTTACCCTTTACCTTTCAATAATTACCACATGGGGTATCAGATCCCAGCCTACGCTGGGATGACAGCAAAATTGCTTAAATATTATCCCATAATTAAGTTATAACTAATTTTTGGTTATAATTGGGATAATTTGGGATTATATGGAATTTTTAGGATATTGTACTATAATTATAGAGTCAAGAAGGTTTTAAACAGTTGATAAACAAATTATAAATTTTTATCTATTGTGACTTATTTGACGTATATATGTGATTCAAAGAATTAATAAAAAAATATTAAAAAAAAATGGATACGAGTATTAGTGCAGAGAAAAACTTTACTATAATTATATTATACTAAAACTTAATGAGCATTTTATGATTACACTACTTGCTTCAATAACGGGCTTTATTAGCTCAATTATTCCGGAGATTTTAAAAATTCTAAAGGATCAAAATGATAAAAAACATGCACTTAATCTTTTAGATCGACAAATTGAAATCAATAAACTAGGACATACAAAGCTACTAACAGAACTTGATGCTTCAAAAGACATTGCTGAAAATAATACTTTATATTCAACATATAAATCAGGCGTTAATTGGGTTGACGCGTTGAATGGGTCAGTTAGCCCTGTCCTTGCCTATAGTTTTTTTATTATGTATGCCTACATCAAATATGTACAATATAGAACCATACAGAGTACGGCGATCCTCGTAGAATATCTTGATGTTTTATGGAATATAGACGATCAGGCTATTTTTGCCGGTATTATTAGTTTCTATTTCGGACAACGGATGTTTAACAAATTATGGAAACGTAAAATGTAATATTGCAATATGTTGCAATATGTTATATTGTAGCTATGGAGTTAAGAACATTTAATTTATTTAAAGATTAGATATATGCTAAAAAGAATTTCGTGGCTTACTTTTTTTGTGCTTATCATATACCCAATTTTACTTGCATTTTTGGTTATAAAATATCACATTAACCACAAGATAGGTATATTCGAAATAGGTTTGCTGATAGCCGGTTATTATGGTTCTAATATTACTGTTGGTGTTGGTTTGCATAGGCTTTGGTCACATCATGCCTTTAAAACAAATACAGCGGTGGAGTTTATTCTTGTTATAATGTCAGCTGCTACTTTACAAGGACCAGCCTTGTCTTGGACCTCAAATCATTATAAGCACCATAGTTATACTGATAAAGATCAAGATCCGCATAGCCCATTAAAGTTTGACAATAAAATCTTGGGATTTTTATGGTCACATATTGGATGGATGATCATTGATGGAAGTTATAAGTCAATTGACCGGATTACTATGGTTAAACTTGGTAAAAATAAATTGCTAAGATGGCAATTAAAATATTATTGGCAAATTGCTGCGTTTATGAATATTGTATTTCCAGCATTAATAGGTTACTTAATAGGTGGTACTATCAATTCTGCATATGCTGGTTTCCTGTTTATTGGTATGGGGAGAGCATTGCAACAACAGGCAACTTTTTGTGTCAATTCTCTATGCCATTTCGTTGGTAGTAAACAATATTATAAAGGTACTGCAGGAGATATTTGGTGGATGGCTTTGTTCTTATTAGGTGAAAACTGGCATAATTTCCACCATGCCTTCCCATCAGATTATCGCAATGGTGCTAAGTGGTATCATTTTGATGTCCATAAATGGATAATATACGTAATGAGCAAACTTGGACTAGCTTGGAATTTAGAAGTTACTTCCAAAATCAGAATACAAGCCAAGATAAATGAGACTAGTAAATACCTAATAGAGGGACGCAAACAACAATTAAATTTACTGCAAGATAAAATTAATCAACTGGTAGAACATGTGTATGTAAAGCTTAATGAGCTTGAGAATTCTTCTATATCTATTAAAGCTCAATTAAAAAAATCTTTTATGGAAATTCAGGAATCACTGAAGAAGCTTGCTGAACAACTACATTCATCAATTCAGTTAACTGAAAAGTCATCAGAAAGATTACTAAAAATTGCTAGTAAAAAAATTAAAGATCGAGAAATGGCAATTTATAGATTATATAACGAGCTAGATAGAAAGTATATTAGGAACTAATATATATACTCAAATGATTCGGAGAATGGGGACAACAAACAAGAGGTGAGCAGGAGTACCGCTAGAATCTTGGATAATGACGACGCAATTCTTGATTTTCTATTCTAGAGTATATAAAAAATTATAGCAATTTTGGGTATCCAGCCTTCAACATATGGATTAAAATTTACAGACGAAGCAGCCATTCATTTTGGAAATACGATAAAAATACTTAAGGGTACTTATGCTGCACAATTAGGCAAGGCTGAGGACATACTTCGCAGCATAAGTAAATTTGAAAGAGGTAAATTATTATGCTAGACTTAAAATCTATTGAAAATATGAGCTTTGAAGCTGCCTTAGCTGAACTAAAAGAAATTGTAAAAAAAATTGATACGGGAGAGGAAAGTTTAGATTCATCAATTAATAGTTTTGAAAGAGGAGTCTTACTAAAAGATCACTGTGAAAAGAAACTACAAGCCGCTCGCTTAAAGATTGAAAAAATCACTAAGCTGCCAGATTTAACCATCGCTATAGAAAAGGTAGAGTCCTAATTTAAAAACAAATTAATAATTTTATGTCTTTTGCATTACTAAATTTCGATGAATTGGAATCAGCTCTAGTATCTAATTCTCCTTATACTTATATGGTTGCTAAAAATGTAATTAATATAGATAAAAAAGATATCATTTCTATCGATTATCCCCAAATAAAAAGTGCTGGTTTTTTTCCTCTTGAAAGTATAAAGTATGAGGGAGTTTTTAAAAATTTAATCCAAGAATTGCAAGCTCCTAAACTTGCTGATATCTTGACTAAAAAACTAAAGATTGAGCTTAAAGATAAGCCTTTTATGATAACTATAAGGAGGTGGTCAACAAAATCTGATGGCAGAATCCATAATGACAGTAAATCTAAAATTGTTACGGCTTTATTATATTTAAATGACAATTGGTTACAAGGTAAGGATGGAGGGAGTTTTCGGGTATTAAAGGATAAAAAAACTTTTGAAAGTGCAGCAGCTATTATTCCTCCGGAATTTGGTTCTTTTGTAGTATTTGTTCGCTCTGAGAATTCGTGGCATGGTCATATGCCGTTTGAAGGGGAGAGGCGAGTCATTCAAATAACTTGGCTTAATAGTATAGAAAATATTGAGCGTAAGAATAAAAGAGGAAAATTAACATTGTTTTTAAAAAATATATTTAGTCGTTCTGTAAATGTTGGTATCACTAACTGATAAGGTTTATTGGACATTAAATGCTACAGGGCAATTTAAAAATTACAGCCATTAGTTGTTATAGATGTAAGTTTAACCACCACCGATGTCATCCTTGCGAAGGCAGGAACATCACCACAACTGTTGAAAGTTAAAAACCCGTCATTGCGATGAGCTTTGCAAGCCCTAAACCGTCTATTAGCGAGCGAACAGCGTGGGAATCCATGAAGCTTGTCATATAGATATCTATTATATCATACTTTTAACTTACAATTGCTTCGTCGACCTACGGTCTCCTCGCTAATAGACGATTTTTTAACTTTCAACAGTTGTGCTACGATCCCTGAAGACGACAACGCAATTCTTGATTTTCATCGAGTATATTAAAGCCAGTTCGATATAAGAATTATTAATTCTTATCCTGAATTGGGGTAGTTATCAATAAAGGTACAGTCTCTAATATCTTTACCTTATCTTCTAGTTCTACTAATCCACCTATTACTTCACCCAATTTTGCATCAAACTCATCTATTTCATCTTGTAAAAATTTAATGTGTTTTTCTATACTATCTTCCCGACTTCCGCATTTTTTAATAAGGCATAAGCTTAGAAGGGTCATAGTGCTGGGATTTTTAAAATTTAGGCACAACATTATTTTGTTATTTTAAATATATTGCAGCATGGTCTGAACGTTTGATGTTAAAGGTTTTATAGATTTTTCTAGCTTCGTTTTTTATTGCACTTGGTAGTCTATAAAGATCACCAGTCTTTGTATGTCTTAAGATTGAATCCTGTACTGATATTAATAATTCAACGATGTTAGTTACACTGATCTTTTGGGTCAGAGCAACCTTGTATTCTATAGTTTTAAGCACTGCAAAACTCATATAACACACAGCTATGTGTGCTTCTATCCTTTGTTTAGTCCAGTGAAAAATTGGACGCATTTGTAAATTATGTTTATTGATTCTAAATTGCTCTTCAATTACCCATAATCTAGCATATTTTGCTATTGCTTCATGTGGAGTTATAGTCTGGTCATTGGTGATTACCCCATGTATGCCATCCCACAACGCATCCTGCTCTATCTTCTCTGCGTCAATATAGCTCTTGCCATTTTCACTAGAAGTATATTTTTTTACTCCACTATTAGATATAAGTTTTTTAGTACTACCAAACTCACCAATAGTCTTATTAATTTTATCTAAAATTTTTTGTCGCTCCTGTGCATCATTAATAGCCCTTTTAGATTTATAACTGGTAATTAGACGTTTACCATCATGCTCTAGATCGGCAATCCAAGTAAGATCATTGCCTATAACAGTAGGCTTATAGTTTTCCTCTGATAATATTTCTTCTTTCTTTTCTTTCTTGAGTGTTTTAAGCTTTGCTGCCACAATATAACGATAACCACCTTCATCGAGAGCTTGCAAGTTAGCTTTACTAAACATTGCACGATCAGCAATAAAACAGACATCTTTAACTTTAAGATACGCTTGCCAGCTGTTAATTGATTTAATTAAGGTGCTAACTTCTGCGGTATTACCACTAAACAGCTCATAGCCAAGTGGTAATCCATCCTCATTAGTTGCTAGGGCAAGAACTAGTTGGGTAGTATTAAAGCGATGATCTTTACTATAGCCAAAGGCTCTTAGCTCATCTATTTCTACTGATTCAAAGTATAGTGTAGTAACATCAAAAAATACTAGGCTAATCTCTTTATTAGGAATCAGGGTTAGGGTGTTTTTAAAGCATAATTCTTTAATTTTAGGTATTTGCTCATGTAATTTGTCCATCATCCGATAAGTAGCATCTAGATCATGATGCCTGTCAAATTGATCGCTTAAATACTCAACTATCCCTTTTTTACTATTTGGTCTTACCATACGGGCTAACACTAAATCCTTCAGCATCCCAGCGTCACGTTTCCTTGCTAGTAACTGGTTAAAATGCATTTGATCATAAACATGCCCCCCTATTTGATGCACTCCTTCAACAACTCGCTTGACTTCTACAACCTCATTTAGTTTTACTTCGTTAACAGGTAGAATATCTTTTAGCAGCTTGTTAGTTGGACGACCTCTTTTAACCTCGTTAGTATCATCAGTAAACAAATTCCCCTGCCCAGTTGCAGCTTCTCTCTCAGCTTTAATCTTGGCAATCAAATATTGTGCTAGGGCAACTAATTTAGCTTCTTCTACTTCATCTACGAAGACTCCTAAATGACGTACTATACGCTGTTTGACGTTACCTTTACTATCACGATAACCTTCCACTATTTGAATAGATTGCCTTGGACTATTAGGAGTTTTTTTACGACGTATGTACATATTAGGGCTATAAAATATGGGGCTATATTTAATTAATTAAATAATAAACAACATCGCAGTTAAAGTCAATAATAAAATATCTACTAGGCACAACAGAACGAGAGTACCACTTCACCTCCTTACTAATGCCACTTATAACAACTAATATCAAAAAATCTGCGGAAGTCAGGGGAATCCATGAAGCTTGTCATATAGATATCTATTATATCATACTTTTAACTTACAATTGCTTCGTCGACCTACGGTCTCCTCGCTAATAGACGATTTTTTAACTTTCAACAGTTGTGCTACGATCCCTGAAGACGACAACGCAATTCTTGATTTTCATCGAGTATATTAAAGCCAGTTCGATATAAGAATTATTAATTCTTATCCTGAATTGGGGTAGTTATCAATAAAGGTACAGTCTCTAATATCTTTACCTTATCTTCTAGTTCTACTAATCCACCTATTACTTCACCCAATTTTGCATCAAACTCATCTATTTCATCTTGTAAAAATTTAATGTGTTTTTCTATACTATCTTTATCTATACCATCAATGCTATGATGCAATCTCTCTTTTTCATTGTTAAGTATTAGTACTAAATCTTCTAGCCTTTGTTGATATCTCTTCAAAGTCTCTGATTCAGTTTGATATAGATAATTTGCTGTAATCTGCATCTTAATATAATTGCCTTCATCTTATTTGTGCAAGACTGTTTTTACTGTTTCTTCCAGTATCTTCTGTAATGCATTATTCTCTTTGAGTGTGCTAATTCTCCTAAACTCATCAAGTAACATTTTTACGCCCATTTCTACTTCATCTAAATGAATGGTCATGTGCAAAATATGCTGTTCTTTCTTGGTAGTTAGAGTGGTTATCTCTTTTAATTCTTTATGTAACAAAATTACTTCTTCTTTGGCTGTAATGAAACTATTCGAGAAATCCTGACTCATAAGCCAAATATTGGTACATGCCAGCCTAATACTATATAACCACTTAATACAAATTACTATCAATAGCATTTCAATAATGATTAAAATACTTGAAGAAATTGCTAATAGTTGAATCATTTCATTCCTCCTTTTATTGCCTTCCACGAGATAAGCTATACATTCGAATGCTCGATTGGTATACTCAAATGCTTTGGAGAATGGAGACACAAACAAGGGATGAACAAACGCAAGCAGTACGTGAGTACGCGAATTACCCGATAGTATTTGCAAGAACCAATTCTTCAAAGCAGAAGAGCATATTCAAGTATACTTTTTTGATTGTTTATTACTTAGTAATGCCACTTTTACCTCTAATGTCTTTATACTTTCTCTTTGCTGTAATAAAATTTTTATCTTTTTTATTATTGTTATTTTATCCTACTATTCTTGGATATAACATTTTCTTGGTCTAATTTTATGGGTACATAGGAATTCTCTTTAATTTTAGAGCTGTATATTTTTATATGATACAATAGATATTATGATGTGTAAAGTGCTTTTAATAAAAAAATTTGTGAGAATATTAAGTTTATTGAGAATTTTGCTAGTTCGCCACCATAGTACCCTTCTAGCAGAGATAATTTTTGGAATTCATTGGAAGATATAGTATTGTATAGTAAACTTTGTTCTAAAAACCAAAAATCTTTTTACTCGATAATCAAGTTTTTCCTTAACCGTCATTGCGAGGAGGCCCGGCAACGAGCCGACGTGGCAATCTCGTAAAGTAATACTTCAAAAGATTGCCACGTCGTCGCTTTCGCGACTCATCTTCGAGACGAAAAAGTGCTTGAAACGTCTAAAGAATCAGGTTCGCAGTGGTTTTGGCATGAAGTTTGTAGTCATGTAAACATCACTTTTCTACTTGACATACTAAAAATTAGTCAACATAATGCTTCTTATGTGTATTACCATTGTTTTGTTTCAAATAAAAACTCTTGTCATTAAAGTACACTTTTATCAGTATTTCTTTATTATAAAATTCCACAGGTGAAAAAATGTAGTCAGTAACGAGAATTTAATTCTACACTCCACTCGTCGCATAATACTCACGTTCTATAGCATAATTTCTGCTCATATTTATCTCGAAGATGAGTCGCGACTCCTCGCAATGACGTATTTTTTAATAATTCTAAAAAACTTGATTATCAAGTTTTAGGGTTTTTGGCAAGTTCTAAAAATATCTCTCGTTCAAATTGCAATAATTTTTGCTCATCAATTTGTTGCATGGAAATGATATCTTGAAACTTTGACAATAGCCATCCTTGAAGATTATCATACTCAGCTATACTCTTCTGCTTTGAAAAATTGGTTTCTGCAAATTCTTCAGCTAAAGTAACTTTAGATAAAATAACTTGCTTGCTTACTTTCTTTATTTTTTCTGGCAAATCCAAGGCAAAAGCCTCTTGCAGTATTAAATGTTTATTCATATTTACTTGCACGTTAGTAATATCATAATCAGCTATAAAATAATCAGCAGAACTTGATTTATTTGGTAATAGGATATTTCTTAAATTTTTTACTAGTTTACTTTTATCGCTACTTGCACGATAAAACATTTCCTTAATGCCTCCCCAACTTGGAACTAAGCCAACCGATACCTCAACAAGGCCAGCATTTAACTCCTGATTAGCTACAATAAAATCAGAATGTAACAATATTTCACAGCCCCCACCTAACGCAGCACCTAAAGCACAGCTAACAATATTAATATGCGAGTATTTTAACCTTATCATGGTTTTTTGACCAAGTTTTAAGAAATCTTCTAATTTAGCAAAATCTTGATTTTTTATACAGGAAGCAATGAATTTTAAGTCAGCACCAGCTGAAAAATTATTGGTTAATGGCATAATATATAGTGTTTGCTTCTCATTTTCTGCAATATCAACAGATTCTAACAAAAGTTTAAAAACATTTTCATTGAGGCAATTCATTTTAGTATTAATAGTAAAAACTAACCTATTTTTATACAGAACTAGTTGAGCCGAATCATTCTTCAATAAAATCTTACTTTCTTCTAATCTGACTTTAGGCAAATGAAACTGACTCAGTTCAATAGTTTCATAGGAACTATTAGCGATATATTCCGGTAATGTTAAATTCATTAGCATTGCTTGTTTTTTAAGCCACTCAAATCCTCCTCCTATGTGATTAATTAACAACTCAAAAGGACCAATCTTCCAACTATAACCAAGCCTCATAGCTGTATCTATATCGTAAATATTATCAGTAACCGATGGAATTAAAGATGTTATATATAAGTAAAACTTCACTAGTATCTCATGAAAAAATTTACCATAGCTAGAGTTGCTATTTAACAACTGATCAATAGAACTATATTCAATCTTGGTATCTTCAAATGCTGCATAAGTTAAAGTTGTAAAATCTATGACTTCTTTAGTTTTTATGCCATTTATCTTTGATATACGGTAAAAACCTCCTAAAGCTTTACGACCAATCAAGTTATTCTCTATCATCTTATCAAGGATAGAAGATGCTGAGTAAACTTGGTGATAATCATCATTATTCGGTAGGGAATTAACTAGTGATGTAGAAATTAATCTTATTACGTCGTGACCTATCAAATCATATAAGCCAAAGATTCCTGTACCTGGTAATTTAAATAAATCAGTAAAAATTTTATCGATAATTACTGGACTTAAATTTTCATCTATGCTACTACGAACAACCAGCTCAAGTAGATAACAACCAACTCAATTTGCTATAAAACCTGGAGTATCGTGACATTTAATAATAGTTTTCCCTAAATCTCGTATTAGAAAATCTGATATCCTCTCTATAACCCCTGAGCTAACCTCTGAATCTACAATAAGTTCAAGCAATTCCATATATCTTGGAGGATTAAAAAAATGACTAATGACAAATCTAGACCTGATGGTAGATTTTATAGAATCAGGCATTTGCTCCTTTAATTTCCTTAAAGGTAAGGTTGAAGTATTAGAAGCTAGAATAGCATCTTCTTTTAGGTAGGGTAGAATCTTCTCATATAGCTGATGTTTTATTGCAATTTTTTCAATAATAACTTCAATGATCAAATCACATTCTGTAATCAGCTTTAGATCATCTTCTAAATTACCAATGGTGATAAACGCTAATTTACTTGGATGTGATAAAGGAGCTGGTTGTTGTTTCTCTATATTTTCTAGAGCCTTGGTAAGTATGGCATTCCTATCATTAGGGTCGTTGCTTACTACATCTAGTAAAACAACTCGGTTAGAGGAATTGGCTACCAAGGAAGCTATTGCTAGTCCCATTACTCCAGAACCAATAACACATATTTTCTCTATTTTATTTTCCATCTTATTCACCAAACCTTTGTAACGAGCATCGCAACTATTATATCATGAATTTCTTGCACACTAAGAGTTGAAGCATTTATTTTTACTATTCTATTTGGAAATTTGGCTGATATATATTGAAATCCATCATAGACTTTTTGATGAAATTCAATATTTTTGCTTTCAAATTTGTTGTTATTCCCTCGTACTAATGCCCTTGGTAAGGCAATATTTGGATCTATATCAATAAAAAATGTAATATCAGGCATCACATCAGATATTAAAGACTTATGAAGATCATAAACTAAATCACGACCTATATCTTGCCCCTGATAACAAGCTGTAGAGTCTACAAACCTATCACAAATAACTGATATTCCAGAATTTAGTTTAGGAATAATCTTTTTATGAACATGTTCGTAACGCGCCGCCATGATTTGCAGCAATTCTGACATAGGTAGTAAATCTTGATTAACTAAAATGTCACGCATCTTCTCTGCAGAAATAGTTCCCCCTACTTCACGCGTTAAATCTACGGGAATATTTTGTGATAGTAAATACTGGTATAACATATTACTTTGGGTGGATTTACCGCACCCTTCCCCACCCTCAAACGTAATAAATTTACCCTTTTTAATTGCCATAGCTATCACTATTCATCTCATATAACCTTGAAATAGTTCTGTTAAATTCACCTTTGCGAAAACCATTCTGATATATTTTTATAGGTTCATCTTGTAATGTCATGAATAATATAACCTTATAAAAATAAGCATTATCAACAAAATTAATAAACCTAACCGCTAAGTCTGTGTTATCAGAATCTATTATACGAATATTTTCTACTATTATGATAGAAAATTTTTGGCAAATATTTACATAATCAACATAACCTAATTCTCTTACAAATAGCTCTTCAAAATCTGTTACTAATACTTTTTCACTAGCCATTTTAAAAGATATTTTACGTCCAAAAACTAGGATATCCTTAGAAACTAATCGGTTATTACTATTTAACTTGCTAATAAGGTTCTGTATCTCAAGCTTATTATCTTCATTAATGGGGTATATTATACGTCTATTAGTCATGTGTATAATTTTATCTAATCGATAATCATGATCACTATCTAAATGCATAACTTCAAACTTTTGATAAATCTCTTTAATTATTGGCAAAAAGGAATTCCTTTGTAAACCATCTTTATACAAATCTTTTGGCTCGATATTACTAGTAATGAAGATAAACACCTTATGTCTTATAAGTTCAAGGAGCAGTGATCCTATTATCATAGCATCAGTTATGTCTTTAATTTCAAACTCATCTATGCATATTACTTCCGCCTGCTTTGCATAATTTGCAGCAATTCTTTTGATAATATTATTTTTAGATTGTGATTTATCTTGCAACTGATAAATATCTTTATGTACCGATTGCATAAAGTTTTGGTAATGTACCATTAATTTCTTAATTTGCAATATTTGGAAAAAATGTTGCATTAATACAGTTTTGCCATTACCTACATTACCATATAAATATATAGCTTTTTTTGCTAATAAACTGCTATTAAAGAATCTAAAAAACGACTTATCTTCAATTTGTTTAGCAAACTCTTTAATTCTGCTGAGTAAAAGCAACTGCTTTTCGTCAAATTTTAATTCAGGCAATATATTACATTCTCATTTTAGATTTAGTATAACCTAGTTTGATATAAGAATAATTATTCCCCATGCAAAAGTGATGTCATTCCTAACTAAAAGCAGGAATCCATGATACTTAATAGCCTTTCAGGCTATTTTTAGTCCCAGCCGTAGCAACACCGAGGCTATTAAACTGATCTCCTATATCGAACTCATGTGTATAGGTAAAATTAGAAAATAAACTAAAAATACTCTGAAATAAATAATAAATATATAACAATTTATACCAAGGCAACCTCATTAAAATATTATTAGACTTCTTTCGAAACTCGCTTATGCTGAGGGATTTGAAGGAGACGCGGAACGCAGAACCGCAGCGTACTCTAATGTACGTGAGGATTCGAGTACCGCATCGACGTACAAATCACCAGCAGAAGTAGAGTTTCGAAAGAAGTCTATTATGCTGGGAAGAAGATGCCCTCTGATATGAGAGGAATTGTTGACAACGCGATTCTAATTGTCTATCAGCCCAAACTGCAGCAGACACAGAAATTTCTACATCCTTATTAGGATATTTTGTACTGATTACCTTAATAGCCTCAACCCCTTACCCTGCCTCTAAAAAAACATCAGCCATTTTATATTTTGCCATGCTATTAGGTTGATTTATGTTGCCATATTTTAATTAGAATCAATTCTAAAATAATAGTCAACTTATTTTAATAAAAAAATTAATTATTTTTCATAATATAAACAATATCTAATATTCTACTCGTATGCGATACGATTTTGATAATCAACATCTCTTTGATCTCAGGCTATATTTTTACCAAATATCTCTTTTCCCCCTTCTAATTCTAATTTGTTTATAGAACCGTGATATTGTTACAACCAAGATTTATTATTTCAATTTTCGATATTATAATTTTCTTGCTATCGTTCAACCAAATCTTCAATATTTATAAATACTATAATAAATGATAGGATATCAGCAGGAACAAAGAAGCCTAAAGAATAAATCTCCTACATTAATTAAACCGAGCTAATGTAAAGTTGGAGTATTGAATGCAAAAATTAATCTCTTAAACAAGGTCTCTTATATATTATAAACACATAATGCCATCAATGATTTTACCAACAGCTGCCGAGTAGAAATCATAGAACCTTAATGTTTAATTGTTCTTGACCCACAAATCCATGTTATATTGTTTGCAATATTCAAACATATCAACTGTATTAGGGTGGTGTATGCCAAACTCCTTAATTTGTGGCTTGCCAAAGAATTTGTAATTATATAAATCTTTGCTTTTACAAGAGGCTCTTGCTCCATGATTATACAGATCACTTATTCGGGCAACATTTTTACTTCTATCTCCATATGAATAATGATATATAACAAACGCTTTTTTATAGGATTCTATAGCTTGCTTAAAGTTATCTTGAGCAAACAAAACATCACCTTGTACTCTATAACTATCTGCTAAATCAACATTTTTAGAATAATTTGCGCTTTCAAAATCGTTGTTTTCATCTGCTAAAAATATGGAAATAGTTTTATTAATGTATTCAGAAGCTTTATCTATTTTACCTAAACCTAATTCACTTCTTGCCATTTCTGTATAAATATCTGCAAATATTTTATTAGGCTTATGTTTAAGGGGTTTATATATGTCATATATCTGTTGAACTTGAGTATAAGCTTCTTGATATCTACCAAGAAAATTTAATATACTTGCTCTATATAATCGGTGTTCACTAAGGACTAGAGCATTAATATCAAATCCATTTTTTATAAATATTTCAGTAGCTTTATCTACATACTCTAAACTTTCCTTATATTTGCCTTGTATCTCACATAATGCACTTTTTAATTGATACATTATAGATATATCAATTTCTTGTATTACTCCTTGTTTTGCTAGTTCTTCTATCTTTTTAAGCAATTCTTCAGCAAGTGTTATATTACCTAAAAATATCTGAGATTCAGATATATTTGACATAATACTAAATTTAAGAGAATAATTGGCTTCATCATCATCAAACTTATCTACAATATTTAATGATTTATTCAGATAAGAACTCGCTGTGTCAAAATTCCTTAATATCATTTCATGATACACTCCTATTGCTCCTAAGTACCTAGCATAATAAAATTTTTGAGATTCAGACATTTGCCACAATTTAAATTCCTTATTTTTATCTTTTTGATTAAACCAATCAAACATTTGTTTGGCTTTGTCGTTATAAATGTTTAGATATAGAGAGAATAACTCAGACCTTAAGGTAAGTATTGCGTATAAATTAATATTATATTTTTCAGAGTTTTTTAGAAGAATCTCTAAATTTTCTGGTATAGTTTTGGCACTTCTCCACAAATATGCTGAATAAATTCCTTTTGGTTTAGGTAATTTGCTAATCATATTTTCTAAATATATTTTATTATTATTGCCATTTAGTTCTATTATTTTATTGCTGATTATATCATGCATTTCAAAAATAGGGTTATCCTCGCTAGCATTAATATTACTGATTAGCACAAATTTAGATAATTGATATATATCATCCTCTAAAGTATCTTTATTATCAGTAATGATGGTAAGAAGCTGTTTTGAAAAGCTTTGGTTATTTAATAAAGCTATTTTATTAAGTAACTTTACTGCATTAGGGTTTAGCTGTTGAATAGCCATACTAATATTTGTTGCTATTTTATTAGTCGATTGATAGATTTTCTTTTTATATTCCTCTTTATCTAAACCTTTAATTTTGTTAAGTAATTGCGCCCCTTGCACGATAAGTATTGGATAACCACTAAAAGATTGCACTAAAAATTCGATACTATTATTATCCTTATTGTTCAATAAGTTATTAGCTAAAGCTACAATAGTAGGGTGATCGAGTAGCGGCATGGCTATAATGTTATGTAACTTTTCATTATCTTGCGAGCAAAACACTACATGACCATTATGTTCCCAATCAATTAAATCTTGTACTTTTTTATTTTCATTAACTTTTAAATTATCAAACACCAATAACCATTTAGTAGTAGTAGTTAAATATGACATTACTTCTTTTTTGGATAGAGTTATTGCTTCAGATATATTAGCTTGTTTAACCATATTGAGTTGTTGGGCTAATTTAACAAATTGTTCATTAAGGTCTAGGTTACAATCAAAAAACCAAATTAGATCATAATTATTTTTATTCTCATAACTATACATCCTAATTAACTGAGTTTTACCTATACCACTAGTACCAACTATACTTGCTTGTCTATATTTATTTAAATGCTCATCAAGGATTTTAAGTTGTTGCTCATGATTGACAAAATAACTAACTGGAGTGATTAAATTAGATACTTGTTCTTGAGCAAAAGTATTACTATAAATAATTAGTAATATGAATAATGTTAGAAATTTTTTCATATAATGAAACTGTTGAAAAATAAATTATGCCTTAACGGTACGTATAAAACATATTATTACGAACAATTATAAAGAATAAGCAAAAATAACTCAACTTAAGTTTGAATATTAATAATAAAAATCATTAAAAAAAATAGGAAAGTTTGTTTGCTAATTCTGAACCTAAATTTCACTAACCTAGTATCAGTAGGGCATCTTTACAATCTCAAAGTTCGTATAATCCCTTATGGTGATTTTTGACATGTATAACGCCGATAGACCTCTAAATTATAACCTTATCCCAACGTAACTAGTGATTAGCAGTATTATTTATCAGGAGTGTAAATGACATCGTCAAACTCCTCACTTAACGAAGGCATTCTGATTTGCAAACTTGCTGTACAATTTATCACATTAAAATTGATGGAATATATTTACAACATATATGATACAATTAATAGCTCTTTAACCAACTCGGCTAACTGCAACTTTAACACAGTATAGTCGTAAATACTATACAATGAGGTTGATAGCTCACCAACAACAGTTTGTTTATGTTATTACATAATGCACTGCATTTTGTTTGGTGCTTACATCGAACTTAGGTTAATTATAGGTCTAGTTAATTTATAATATCTCCAAATCAATAATCAACTCTTCAAATTGCTGATTATTAGAATATTCTAGAGTTACCTTGTCCTTTATTTGGTTTTTGAACCAAGTAATTTGCCTTTTTGCATATTGCCTAGTCTTAATTTGTGCTAGATTTATGGCATTTTGCAAAGTAATTTCATTATTTAAATAGCATAATATTTCCCGTAGACCAATGGTTTTTATTGCAGAAGAATATATATCAGGAAAATCTTTTTTAATTTGAGCTACTTCTTCAATTGCTCCTTCATTAAATAATTTTTCTAACCTAGTATTACATGTTTGATAAAGAAATTCCCTCTTTGGATGTAGAAAAATTACCTTAAAATCAAATGCTGGAAGAATAGATTTATTTTGTAAGCTTTGGAAAGCAAATATAGATTGCCCGGTTTCCATAAATACTTCATAGGCTCTTATAACCCTTTGAGTGTCGTGTTCATTTAACTTCTGAACAGCTAGGTTATCTAGCTCTTTTAGTTTATAAAAAAACTGGGTTGAACCAATCTTAGAGTGTAGCTCTCTAACATATTGCCTAATTTTAGGAGATATTGATGGTATTTCATTATAACCAAAAAGTAATGAATTAATATATAACCCCGTACCGCCAACAATTATTGGTAACTTGCCTCTACTACGAATGTTTGTAATTTTTTCAAGAGCATAATTTATATATTGTATTACCGAAAATTCTTGTTCTATAGATAAAAAATTATAAAGATGATAAGGAATCTCATTACGGTATATTTGTGATGGCGAGGCAGTAATAATGGGAATCTGCCTATATATCTGCATAGAATCACAGTTAACTATCTCAGCATTATATATTTTAGCTAAATAATGTGCCAAATAAGACTTGCCACTAGCGGTAGGTCCACATATAACTAACATCGAGTCAATAATTTTTTTTGTGTAAGTTAGCTTGATCTTTATATATATTACATTGATCAACTCAAGCTTTTATCAAAGCATTATATTGCAAATCTGTATTCTATATTTCATTTTCAGACGAAACTCTCATATATCCAACCAACATTCGTAAAACCAATGACAAAAGTTGACGAGAGGTTTTACTTAATTGCTTACCACAATTATTGGTAAGATTCCGCCACTCAGGTGGGACAAAATTACCGACTATATTATAGAAAATAGTATCAGGATTTTCAATTAAGTTGTCGGAAAAAATTAACGATTCTGTCATATTTCCTCCCCGTGAAAAACGGTTAAAAATAGACTATTTTGTATGTCAAATTTGGAGACTTTTGGTGGGAAACCAAAATAAAACCAAAATAAAAATACTTTTAAGAAATTATAAAAACCTTGGAAAGGTTGGAGGTATCTGGTGGAGACAGGGGGAATCGAACCCCCGACCTTTTGAATGCCATTCAAACGCTCTACCAACTGAGCTATGACCCCTAGAAATACTTTATATCATTAGTTCAGCTTTATACTATAGTTACAGAGCTGAATCCATAAATTTTTTGAATATTTCATTATTTTCTAATATCTCGAACTCTTCGATGCACCAAGGGGAAAATTTTGTTGGGTATTTTTCCATATATAACTTAAAGTCTACCCATTTAAGTAATTTTACTTCTGCTATTTCTTGTTCATTTATTTTTATGATATCATCTGATAAAGCCAAATATATCGGGCATATTTCATTTTCTACAATATTATTTATAGCAAATTTATATCGATAATTAGCAATAATATCTACTTTCTGTAGGTTTACTAAACCTAATTCAAACTTTGCATGCCTATAAATTGCTTGTTCATAAGTTTCGTTAATTTGTGGATGTCCACAAAAACTATTTGACCAGAATCCACCCCAAGTTTTTTTGAGTAAACTTCTTTTTTGTATCAAAAATTCTTTTTTACTATTGAAAAGAAATACAGAAAATCCCCTATGCAATGGAGTATTAGAATTATGAGCTTTTAACTTATCCTCTATTCCAAGGATATTATCTTGTTCATCAACTAATACCACATGTTCTGAGTATAACATAACATTAATTTCCCACTAAGTATTTTTCTATAACATTTAAATAATTACCTAAAATTTGTTGGTTTTTATTGACAAATTCCAAAGCATTAGCCTGATAGACTTTAGCTTCCTGAGTACCAGTCTCAGATAGAAGATACTCAATTTTATTCAGTAAATCGTTTTCATCACGAATTTGAGTAGCAGCTTTATTAGTAAGCATTTCATTAGCAATATTAGTAGAATTACTCATATTTGGCCCAAATATAATATAATTAGCAAAATATGCTGGTTCAAGTACGTTATGTCCTCCTTGTTTAAATGAACCGCCAATGAATGAGATATAGGCTATGCTAAAAAACAATCCAAGTTCGCCAAATTTATCAACAATGTAAAGATCATCAGTTAGAATAGGTATATTTTGTTTGGACTTGATACTATAAGTTAAATTTAATTGAGTACACGCTTTTCCTATATCATTCTTACGCTCAGGATGGCGTGGAATTAGAATAAAATAGCAATCTGGGTATCGTTGTTTTATTGGTTTTATAATGTTAAGTACTACTACCTCATCGTCTAAGTGGGTGCTAGCAAATACAATAACTCTTTTACCACTCATATGTTGTGTTAAAATTGTTAACTCTTGTTCATGTACAGGTAATTTTTTGTTGGCAAATTTAATGTTACCTAAATTAACTATATTTGTCACACCAAGTTGCGTAAATTTTTGGAAATCACGATTACTTTGCACAATAATCTCACTAAAGTTAGCGGTAACTAATCTAAAAAATGAACTTATTTTTTTCCATGATTCAAATGATTTATCAGAAATACGTGCATTCAATAATAATAGTTCACAATGTTTTGCCCCTTCGCTAATGAGACATGGCCATAACTCTGATTCAACAAGAATTCCTAGGTTTGGTTGCCAATTTCTAAAAAACTTTTTAACAAAAATAATATTGTCTATAGGAATGAATTGATGAATGGCATTTTGCGGTAGTTTTTGTTGTAATATTTTTCCAGAAGATCTAGTTCCCGAAGTAACCAAAAACTTTAAGGAGGTTTTTGGCATAGTTCTTTTTAACCAAAGATTATTGATATTTTCAACTAAGGTAAAAGCTATAAGAGATTCCCCTACACTGGCTGCATGTATCCAAACTAAAGTTTCATTTCGTTTAGCATGTGCATGGGAAATAGCAAAACGTTCCTTAATACGTTTTACATCTTCTTTGCCAATAATAACTCTTAATACTAATAAAAAGAAATACACTGGAAGAAGTAGAAAACTTAAGGCATGGTATAAATAGATCATAGATAGATTTACTTCAACCCCGTTAATGCTTGTGCTAAATTAATATTGTCTTGGTTTTCATTTCCTACAAAAGCTAGTGGTAAGCCTATAAAAGCTGTTATTTTACCAAAAGGTAGAGGCATAATCAGTTTATCCCAACTTTTGAGTAAAAAATATCTAGAAGCACTACAAGAAACTGGTATCAATTTTATATTATATTTTTGAGCAACTTTGTTAATATTACTATTTATTTTATAAATAGGTCCACGTGGACCATCTGGTGTAATCACTATATTACTACCATTATGTAACTTTTGGATAATTATTTTTAAAGCTGATACAGGATTCTTATTACTAGAACCATTTATTACCCCAAAGCCAAATTTACCTACTATATCACTAATTATTCTGCCGTCTCGATGAGGGGAAAT
This sequence comes from Candidatus Tisiphia endosymbiont of Myopa tessellatipennis, assembly GCF_964031105.1. Classification (NCBI taxonomy): domain Bacteria; kingdom Pseudomonadati; phylum Pseudomonadota; class Alphaproteobacteria; order Rickettsiales; family Rickettsiaceae; genus Candidatus Tisiphia; species Candidatus Tisiphia endosymbiont of Myopa tessellatipennis. Next base: position 1,487,594 of record NZ_OZ035005.1, read on the forward strand.
AAGAGCATAAATATCTTTATGACCAGCAAATATTCCTGGACCTAAAGCCAATCTGTTATGCCAAAAAGCAAAAATTACCCCTTTTTGTGCCAAAAATTCTTGTTTATTGTGATTATCTGAAAAAACAAATTGCCAACGACAGGTAAAATAAACCACTCTCAAATAAGTATACAGCATCTTAGTAACTACACTAAGTACAAAATTGTTTTTTTTAAGGATTTTTTTTATCACGTTAATTGATTACAAGCATTCTTTATACGCGAGCATGCTTGCTCCAAGCTTTTTATCGAAGTTGCGTATGAAATTCTAAAATAACCTTCTAGACCAAATGCAATACCAGGAATAACCGCAACGTTACATTCTTCAAGCAGATATTCTCCAAAATCGTTACTATTTTTGATAATTTTACTAGTGGGAGTTTTCAAACCAAATAATTCATTACATTTAGGAAACAGGTAAAATGCCCCTGCTGGTTTATCGCAACTAATACCCTTAGTATCACTTAGAATTGATAAGGTTAGATCACGTTTTTCTTGAAAGTTTTTTGCATTAGGTTTAATAAAATCTTGAGTGCCAGTTAAAGCTTCAATAGCTGCCATTTGGCTTATAGAGCAGGGGTTAGAAGTACTTTGTGACTGAATAATAGTCATTGCCTTAATTAATGATTTAGAACCAGCCCCATATCCTATACGCCATCCTGTCATAGAATAAGCTTTTGATACACCATTAACAGTAAATATTCGATCTTTTAAATCCGGTGCTACTTGGGCAAAAGTATAAAATTTAAAATCATCAAAAATAATATGCTCGTAAATATCATCTGACATAATATTTACATTGGGATATTTGCGTAGTAATTCGGCAATATCTGCTAGCTCTTGGTAAGAGTATGCAGCTCCTGTTGGATTACTCGGTGAGTTAATAATTAACCATTTAGTTTTTTGGGTAATTACTTGCTCTAGAGCTTCAGCTGTAAGCTTAAAATTGCTATCAATGCCACAGTTAACAAATACTGGAATCCCTTCAGCTAACATTACCATATCTAGATATGAGACCCAGTAAGGACTGGGAATAATTACTTCGTCCCCTTGGTTAAGGGAAGCCATAAATAAATTATAGATTACTTGTTTACCGCCGCTTGATACTATTATCTCATCTAACTCATAATCTAAATTATTTTCATACTTGAATTTAGTCTGTACTGCTTGTTTCAGCTCCAAAATGCCATCAACATTAGTATATTTTGTGAAACCATCTCGCAGTGCTTTAATTGCAGCCTCTTTGATATTATTGGGTGTGTCAAAGTCAGGTTCACCAGCCCCAAGAGAGATTATATCTCTACCCAGCTTTTTTAGTTCAAATGTTTTTTTAACTAAAGCTAAAGTTGGAGATGGTTTTATTATATCTAAGCGTTTAGCAATAAGTGACATGATTCTGTAGAACCTTATAATTATTTTCGTATTACGCGAATTTACGCGAATTCGGGATAACAGGTTATCCCAAATTCGGCTGTATATATAGAAACAATAAGGTTTGAAGCGGCTGCCCACCTGATTGTTAAAATATCATTTGCGTTCAATAGATGATTTTAATTATTAAAATCATCTATTGAACGGTAAAAAAGTTAAAATGTACTCGTAGAACCGCTTCAAGAGTACATTTTTCTTTATATCACAGCTAATTCGGGATAAGAATTTGTTAATTCTTATCCAAAATAGGGGTGTATTATACCATATTGTTAAAAAAAAACAATTCTTGAAAGCAGAATTTAGTACAATATGATTTATTTTATATAATTTATTACTATTAAGTATTAGTGTCATTTGATATATATGTTATCATATACTCAGATAGAAAATCAAGAATTGCGTTGTCGTCTTCAGGGTTCTTCGGTACTCACGTACTAAATGTACGCCTAGCACCTCGACCCTTTGACTCCTGCTACTATCATGATTTTGATTCTATCGTCTATCAATTCTTCATTTACGAGTAGTATATGATGAATATATGTTTAAAAAATCAAATTTATAGCAATTTATGTTCGGCAGCAAAATTATTCGTAACAGTTACGACTCAATAAAAGACAAAATAAAATTATACTATAATTATATTAAGAATTTCCCATCTTGGTATAGGGAGAAAATCTTTACATCTATCAATTATTTTGTCGATGTAAAATATAGGGTAACACACTTAAAAGAAACTAATTTTAATCTTGGTATAGAACATTTGTATAAAAATAACTTAAATGACGCTATACTAAGGCTTAAATTGGTTGATAAAATTCTTTCTCCTAACGACCATCAAGCTAATTATTGGCTTGGTTGGACATATTTCTTAAAAAATAATTATGAAAAAGCTTTGTATCATCTACAAAGAGCTTTTGAAGCTGATCAAATAAAGTTAGCATCTTTTCTACAAAATTATAATAATTTGTCAGAGATTCCACCGCAAATTTGGCATCAATATAAAAATCTTACCGCTGAATATTATGGCAATAAATTTCGCAGTAATAATAAACTGTACCTACCTTACAGTTTTGTAAGCACAACTATGAATAATATAACAGACTTACCTGATAATTACCATATTTTGGAGTTAGGTAGTAATATAGGCTTAGTGGGTTATGAAGTAAAAAAGCGTTTTCCTGATGGCTTTACTTTTACCGGTATTGAAAATTCAGAAATTATGAATAAGCTTGTCATTATATATGGTAATATTTATGATCAGTTATTAGAAATTTCAATATCGGATTTTATTAAACACGACTCTAATAAATATGATGTAGTACTGAGTTTTAACTCTCTTTCTTTTACTAAAAACCTATTAGATTACTTTAATTCTATTTATTCTATAGTCAATACATTAGGGTATTTTGCATTTTGTTTACCAATAGATAACGTCACAAACCTTTCATTAAAGAGAAAAGGATTTGTTTTTACTATAGCAGATATTAAGAAAGCTTTAGGTCAAACTAAGTTTACCATATTAAATAGTGAAGAATTATCTCTAGAAAAAAATGATAAATACTATATGGTGATTTGTAAGAAAAACCATTAATGAAGCCATGAAGCAATTTATATTACTGTTGTTAGTTAATTTTTCTAGTATAACTGCAATAGCGAGTACTCAAAATACTCAAGATGATGAAGATTTTAGGTATGTTTATAATGAAGGTAAGGGATGTACTCAAGTCTATGACCCTTATGAGAAACTAAATCGTAAAATTTTTGCCTTTAATTCTGTTTTAGACTATCTGTTCTTACGACCTATTACTATAGGCTATAAACGAATTAGTAATAATTATACTAGGGCTAGAGTGAGCAGTTTTCTAGATAACATTAGTGTGCCTTTGACTGTTGTCAATTATGGTCTACAGATGAATTATGACCAAACTATGAAAAGTCTATGGAGATTTTTAATCAATGCCACGTTTGGTATAGGTGGGTTATTTGATGTAGCAGATAAAATTGGATTGAGAGTTACCAAACAAACTTTGGGTAGTACTTTCGCCCACTATGGAGTTGGTCCAGGACCATATTTAGTCATACCATTTCTTGGTGGTACTAATGCAAGAGATAGTACAGATGCTATATTTACAAATAGTTACTTAAATCCTATAATGTACGCGGTACATAGAGATTTTGAAATCATAGTTTCTGGTGTACAAGTTATAAATACTAGATTAGGATTATTACCGTTTACTGACTATATAGGATGTAGTTCTACTGACCCTTACATAGCTGTAAGATCAGCTACACATCAAAATCGTGAATCGGTAATTGTCTATCCTAATCAATTTAAATGCCCTAAACCTAATTAAGAGTAGTTACTTATGAAAAAAATTATTGTTTGCTTAATTTTAAGTTGTCTGTCTTTGTCAGCCTATTCTGCTACTGATGACAAAATGGTGGTTGATAATTATGTTAATCAACTAATAAGAGATGGGCTAGATGTATGTAATGATGAGAGTTTAGATCAAGATGCCAAAATAGCTAAAACTAAAAAGCTAATTTTAGCTAACTTAGATCTGAATTGGATGGCTAAATTCACCCTTGGTGTTTACAGAAGAACTCTAACTCCTGAACAAATTAAACAATTCACAGAAGTTTACAGTAATTATGTAAGCAAGGCCTATGCTGATTTAGTAAAGAATTACCATGGTCAAGAACCTAAAGTTCAACAAGTGCGTGTTCTTGATGAAGGAGAGTTTATGGTAGAAATGTTAATAGGAACTGCTAAAGTAAATTACTTAGTACGTCAAGTAAAGGGTACAAGCGATAAAACTAATTTAAAAGTCTCAGATGTTATTACAGAAGGTGTTAGTCTTATCAATTCTCAACAGTCAGAGTTCATGAATATTCTCAGTAATAGTGGTTTTGATAAGTTAATAGATGAATTGGGAAAGAGGTCGTGATTTTTTAAAAGGCGTATACTTAATATGTCATTGCGAGCGAACGTATGTGAGCGTGGCAATCCATGAAGCTTGTCAATAGATTGCTTCGTCGACCTACGACCTCCACAACTATTGAAAGTTAGTAAATACAGCTTCTCTATACGTCATTGCGAGGAGACCGTAGGTCGACGAAGCAATCTATTGACAAGCTTCATGGATTGCCACGCTCACATACGTTCGCTCGCAATGACGATTTGAGCTTTCGACAGTTGTGGGAGCTTTACTTTGTCGCAGCAATGCTACTACTCGTTAATAGACGACAACTTGAATAAAAATAATAAAAATATTTTTCATAAAACACTTAGTGCAAATTATAATTATTGTATACTACAGAAACTTAAACCAATTCTTAAACCAATTATTATAATTAGCATGAAAATTCTTGCAGGTCTTAGTCATAAAAAATTAGCTAGATATTTAGCTGAGGAACTAAATTGTAAATATGTCAAAACTTATATTACAACTTTCGATGATGCTGAAACAAGGGTGGAAATCCTTGAAGATATGTATAAGTGTGATGTTGTTATAGTACAATCTACTTCTAGACCAGCTAATAACCACTTGATGGAACTTTTATTATTAGTTGATACGGTAAAAAGAGCGGGAGCTTCACAAGTAACTGCGGTTATACCGTATTTTGGTTATAGCCGCCAAGATCGTAGCTCTTGTAGTTTTACTCCAGTATCGAGCCGTCTTGTAGCGAGTATGCTGGAAGTTGCTGGTGTTAATCATGTAATAACTGTCGATTTGCATTCACAGCAATTAGAGGGTTTTTTTAAAATTCCACTACAAAATCTTGATCCAATAAGTTTATTTGCTCCGATTATTGAAACTTATAATAATTCTATTATTGTATCTCCAGATGTTGGTGGTTTTGTACGTGTACGTGATGTGAATAGGCTTTTTAACATGAATATAGCTGTTATTAATAAAAGTAGAGATGTCAAGAGGTATAGTAGACCTCTTGCAGAATTCGCTTCTGCTAGGGAATTTGTAGGAGGATCGGAACGCAGAACCGCAGCGTACTCAGACGTACGTGAGGATTCGAGTCTAGTCCCGACGCACAAATTACCAGCAGAAGTAGAATTATGCAAAATGTCTAATGATAAATGCCAAATATCAGAAATAATAGGTAACGTTTCCGGCAAGCATTGTATACTAATTGATGATATTGTTGATAGTGGCGAAACCCTTTGTAAGGGAGCTAAGCTATTAATGGAAGTAGGAGCTTTATCTGTCAATGCTTTTATAACTCACCCAGTGCTTTCTAGCATGTCTAAAGAAAATATTCAGAATTCTGATATAATGAACGTATTATAACTGATACAATAGAAACTACTGATTTACCATCTAAGTTCCATGTAATATCAGTTGCTCCAATTATTATAGCAGCATTACAAAAATCTGTAAAATTATGAGAATTTAAAACTTTATGCATACTGATAAATGTACACTTGAAATAGACTTAGCAAAAATTCGTGCTAATTATCGTATTATTTCTAAAATTTGTAAAACTTCAGAGATTGCTTCTGTGGTAAAGGCTAACAGCTATGGACTTGGTGCTAATGCTATCGCACCAGCCTTACAGATGGAGAATTGTCAAAGTTTTTTTGTAACCTCAGTTGATGAAGGAATATCATTGCGTAAAGTATTGGGGCAAAAATCTAATAAAAAACCTAATATTTTTGTGTTTAATGGTGTATTTAGCAATGATGTTGAGGAATTTAGAAATAGTAATTTAATTCCCGTACTTAATAGTTTAAAACAAGTTGAAATTTGGCAAGAGTTTGCCTCTCTTAAAAAAGAAGTATTACCTTGTACAATCCATGTTGATACTGGTATGAATCGCTTAGGAATGCTCGACACAGAAATGCAACATATAATAGACAAACCTGATCTATTAGTTGGCCTTGAATTGCAGTATATTATAAGTCATTTATCTGCATCTGAAGTAGTTGATGATCCTTATAATTTACAACAATTAAAAAAGTTTAAGCATTATTTAAAATATTTCCCAAAAGTCAAAGCTAGTCTAGCTAACTCTAGTAGTATATTTCTAGGGAAAGAATATCATTTTGACTTAATACGCCTTGGTGCTGCATTGTATGGTATTAATCCTTTGGGTAATACATTTAAAAATCCAATGCATAATCCAATAAGACTGACTGCTCCAATAATACAATTGCAAGAATTACCACCGAAAAGTTACATTGGTTACAATATGACCTTTAAAACAAATAGTAATAGGCTAATTGCTACCTTACCTCTTGGTTATGCTGATGGCTATCCCCGGGCTTTTAGCAATTGTGGGGTAGTAGTTATTGATTCGTATTCAGCTCCTGTAGTTGGCAGGGTGTCAATGGATTCAATTACTGTTGATGTTACTGAACTACCACCAAACAAAATTTTTCTAGGACAACAAGCTGAAATTATAGGGAATTATTGTACTTTAGATAAAATAGCGAATATAATAAATACCATTGGTTATGAAATTCTCACTCTACTAGGCAGCAGATATAAGAGAGTATACAAAAATGATTCTTGATACCGTTAATTTATTAGGTAAACATACTATTGGTTTTGCAAAGACTATAGGGGCTTTTTCTCTATTTACTATTGCGGGAGTCACTAGTATTTTTAAGAGACCTTTATACTACAACTTAGTATTAAAGCAGTTATTGTCTATAGGTTTTTATTCCCTACCAGTTGTAGCTATGACTACCTTTTTTTCCGGTGCTGTGCTGGCATTACAAAGTTATACAGGTTTTTCTCGTTTCTCAGCTGAAAGTTCAATAGCTACGGTGGTAGTCCTTTCAATAACTAGAGAGCTTGGACCAGTTCTTGCTGGTCTTATGGTTGCTGGTAGAGTTGGTGCATCAATTGCTGCTGAAATAGCTACTATGAGAGTGACTGAACAAATAGATGCACTTTATACTTTGTCAACTGATCCTATAAAATATTTAGTTTTTCCAAGAGTACTAGCCGCAGTTATTACGTTACCATGTTTAGTATTAATAGGTGATATATTAGGAGTAATGGGTGGTTATTTGGTAAGTGTTTATAAGCTTGATTTTAATAGCTTTAATTATATAACGAATAACTTTAAGTTTTTAGAACCAATAGATGTCATTTCTGGTTTGGTAAAAGCAGCAGTGTTTGGTTTTATTATCTCAATAGTAAGTTGTTATAGTGGTTATTATTCAGGTACAGGAGCAAAAGGAGTTGGGACGAGTACAACTTCCGCGGTAGTAAATTCTTCAGTTCTTATTCTAATCAGTAATTACTTGATAACAGAGTTGTTTTTTAAAGTATAAGACTCGAGAATAGATTATGGATGAATCAAAAATAAAAATACGCTCATTATATAAATCTTTTGGCGATCATAAGGTACTTGATGGTATAGACTTAGATATAAAGCGAAATAGTTCAATAGTAATTCTTGGGGGATCAGGAACTGGTAAATCAGTGTTAATAAAGACTATAGTTGGTTTAATGCAGGCTGATGAAGGTAGTATAGTTATTGATGAAGTGGAAACTGTAAATATTTCAAGTAAAGATAGATTTAAAATGATGAAAACCATGGGATTTCTATTTCAGGGAGGAGCTCTTTTTGATTCTTTAACTGTTCAAGATAATATTACATTCTTTACTGAAAAACTGTATAAATTATCTCCAAAAAATAAAGAGGAGTTAGCTGCATCTAAACTTCATTCTGTAGGTTTGTCTACAAAAATACTGGGTCTTTATCCATCTGAGCTTTCTGGAGGTATGCAAAAGCGAGTATCTCTAGCTAGGGCTATTTGTGGCGATCCGTTGATTCTTTTCCTTGATGAACCAACTACCGGTCTTGACCCTATAATGGCTAATGTTATCAATGAATTAATAATTAAAGTTCAAGAAGAGCTAAAGGCTACTACCATCACCATAACTCATGATATGAATAGTGCTTATATGATAGCTAAAGAGGTTGCTATGATTTATAAAGGGAAGATTTTATGGTTTGGTAAAAAAGATGAGATAAAAAATAGTGATAATCCTTACTTGCAACAATTTGTTAATGGTTTAACTACTGGACCAATTGAGATTTAGTATGGTGTATTCAATAATAGAAAGTCAACTAAATCTACAAAATTAAATAACAACCTCCATAGAACCTCATGTGTACTAGTTACGACTTAATCTGACAATAAGTAATAATCAGGCAGCTTGATAAGTAATAGCCAAATTGTCTGATATTCTCTCTATATTACTAATATTTTTATCTTTAGCAATATAAAGTGAATCTCTAAAAGTTTGCATTAGACTTCTTTCGAAACTCTACTTCTGCTGGTGATTTGTACGTCGATGCGGTACTCGAATCCTCACGTACATTAGAGTACGCTGCGGGTCGAGGTTCCGCGTCTCCTTCAAATCCCTCAGCATAAGCGAGTTTCGAAAGAAGTCTAATAAAACATTACCTATTTCAAGTAACCAAATAGTAGGAACAATTGCACCTTCTTTCACAGTTTTTTTTAATAAATCTAAAGAGGCTGTCTCGTTAGGCATAAACCACGAAAGGGTAGTTGAAGAATCTAAAACAAAAGATGTCATAGTTACTTTTTTCCTACATCTCTATATTTTTTCCATTCTTCTAAGTCAGATGGTTGTAAATTAATTTCTTTAGCAAGTTTTCTAAGTCTTACAGCTGCCATTTCTGCAATTTCAATATCTTGTATAGTATTAACTGGGACAATCTTTGCAACAGCTTTTCCTCTTCTTGTAACCAATATTTCTTCACCCTTGCTAGCTCGATCTAATATTTTAGAAAAATGAGTTTTAGCATCAAAAGCTGTAATTGAATTTTGCATAAAAGGAATTACCTAGTTTATTGTCTAGTTTTATTATAATTAGTACTTTAAAAAAATGCTATAATACATGTACGAAATTAGAGAATATTATTTTTATAGTCAGCAAAGTACATCAATATGAAAAGCTGCTATATCATTTTCACTTAGCTTAGTATTAATAATATCGGCTATTTTACGTAAATCGTTAGTATCTTGAGATTGCATATTTGCTATTTTAGTTCAGTTGTAATGGATTTGTTTTTTAAATAATATTATGGTAGTCTTTAATGCTAACAAATAAAAATAAGCTTGTCAATTGCTAGTAAATCATATATTGAATAAGTAATAGGCAATTATACCTACTGAGAGTAAACATATACAACCTAATTTGTTTGGTACTCAAGCATAGCAAACAAAAAAACTAATAATAAATTATCATAATGGTCACAAAGAAGTCCAAAAAATCAAAGAAGCCGAAGCATGATGAAATTGTTAAAGTAGCAATGGAAAATCCTAGAGTAGCTTATGATTTTCTTAAAACTCATTTGCCTAAGGATGTGCTGGCTATAATTGATATTTCTTCTTTAAAAGTAGAAAACGCAAGCTTTATTGAACCAAAGCTTACTCGCAATGACGTTTTTTGGCTGAAACCTTTCCAGTTTAGCTATATGACAAGCTTCATGGATTGCCACGCTCACGTACGTTCGCTCGCAATGACGTGTAGATAAGGTGTATTTACTAATATTAAAGCCAATTAGGGATAAGAATTAACTAATTCTTATCCCTAACTCGGTGAAATTCAGGTTAATTTTAAAAGTTACCGTATATTAAACCTATCATAAGTAATCTTATTCTCTACCGATTCAATCAACGTATCAGAGAATTCTTGCACGAAATCTTGCCTTACCATACCCAATCTCTTCTTAAGCCACGATTGTTTAGCAGATATATATTTAATAGTTACATCACCATATTTCTGTTTTATGAAACTATACATATCATCTATACCATCAATTAAACCAAAATCAATAGCAGTTTCCCCGGACCAAAATGCTCCATTAAATAAAATATCATCTTCTTGTGTTAACTTACCAATACGACGCTCTTTAACATAATCTATAAAATGCCCGTGAATCTGTTTTTGTATATGCTTAATAATTTTAATATCCTCCTCTTGCACTGGTTGAAATGGATCGAGAATAGATTTATTTTTACCTTCTGCATAAACCCTCCTTTCTACTCCAAGCTTATTGATAGCAACAGGAAAACCAAAACCAGCCGAAACTACCCCTATACTACCAATAATTGAACTCTTAGATGCATATATTTGGTCACCAATGCAAGCAAGCCAATATCCACCAGATGCTGCTACATCTTCTACAAAACTATAAATTGGTATTTTCTTTTCCCCAGCTAATGACCTTATACGTTTGCTAATCAGTTCAGATTGTACAGGTGAACCACCTGGAGAATTAATAGTTAAACACAAAGCTTTAAGATTTTTGATCTCAAAAGCTTTGTCAATTAACTCATGTAGCGATTCTATGCTAAGCCCTGATTTTACTGAGCTTACTTTACCTATAACCCCACTAAGACGAAGAACAGCAATTACCGGCTTTGATGCCTTAGAACCTACTCCAGGTAGCAATGAAAGTAATTGCTCTAACTTACCTATTTGACGTTTAGCAATTACCTGATCAAATTTTGCCTCAGCAATTGAATTTTTATTATGTTCTATGTGCATTAGTTACTCCTTATTATCGTTTTTAGAAGCATTATTTTCCTCATTATTCTGTTGTATTTTTGGTTTTTCATCTTTGTTTTCCTGCTCTTCAGGCTTTAACTGTTTATTAACCGGTTGATTAAGGGTTTGTTCCCGGTAACTATTTTTAGGTTCTGGGTGGTTTCCAGGAATATTTGACAAAATAATATTGCGAATTTCTTCATCATACCAATTAATAGTACCAACAAAACTTACTAACATTTTTCCATCTGGATTAATTAGAATAGCAGTTGGTAAACCAACTATTGAAAAAGCTTTAAATAGTTGATTCTTAAAATCATGGTAAATTGGCAAATATCTTATATCATAATCTTTATAATATTTTTGGATAATTTCTATTCCTTGGTAGTCTTGTGATACAGGAATTATCGCAAATGGCAACTTTCTAAAATCTTTTTGCAATACATCCAAATCCGGCATTTCTTTAATACAAGATGCACACCATGTCGCCCAAAATACCAATAATATCGTTTTTCCTTCAAAATTATCAAGAGAATATTTTTCTCCTTTATCATCAAAGAAAACTACCGTATCAGGAACACTAGATAAATCAAGCATTTTAACACCTAATTTGATCTGATCTAATGCAAAACTATTAGTGCTGATCAACAAGTATGTTACAATCAAAAAAAATCGTTTACTATATTTTTTAATATGCATATAAATAACAAATATATTTCCAATTAATTTATTGATCATCATGAAAAACAATATTTTTTTATCTCTAATATTACTAAGCTGCTTAATCTTAACTTCTTGTGGATTAAAAAAACCATTAGAAAACCCACCTTCAGGAAATCCAGTTGCAGAAGATTGTTGCGGAGGGTGTGAAAACTCAAAACATTAATATCTTTTGAAAGTTCGTCCCGACATTACTACGTCAAATTCATACGTTTTAATGCCATCTAGTGCAGTGGACAAAGCATGACTAACTTCTCCGCAATTTTCTAAATTAACCCTTGAATTAGATAAATATAGCTTTGTTTGTAGCTTTCCAAGATATAGGTGGTTGACTCTAATGTTTACATTAGGCGTTTCACGCAAAACTCCACTAGGATATATAGTAATAAAATAAAATTCCCCTTTATTATTAGTAGTAGCGATGCCAGACCCGGTAAAACTTGATTTACTTACAAGGTTTAGCATTTTTTTATTGATACGAGTACGAAGTGGTATGTATGGATATTTTCCGTCACTTCCAACCTGCCATAAATATATTTTTGCATCTGCTACTGGAACGCAATCTTGGTCTAATAATCTACCCTTTACTATAATTTTTGTACCACGATAGACTGCTTGTTGTCCTGTCTTTCTAAGTAAGTTATTGGATAATTGGAATTCTTCCGGTTCGTAATCATTCATTGCACTCTTACTGATCTTACAACAATTAAGCTTATTAGGGTAAAACTTAGATTCACTGGCTATAGCAATAGTGGAATACAAACAGATTAAAAATAACAAATTTTTCATTTTTTACCATTTTATGTTTAATAACTTCTATTAGAAGATGGATATTCCACATTTTCTTATAGAGATTTAAATTATCGTATCCTTTATTCTTTTACAACTATATTATATTTATTTTATTAATTAAAGAACGGGGCTATCCTTTACATCACGTGGTTCTTATGGTACACTAAAGCTAAACTACTTGAAATAGTAAAAAAATAAAATCATTTATGAAAACACACTTAAAAAAAACTATTATTGGCATAATGTTAGCTTTATTTCTTTTTCCAAATTCCACAATTGCAAGGAATGGAGACTATCCCAAAACTGTGCAAGAAAGAAAGATGGATGAAATGGGGTCGATAGTTGGAGTAGAAGGTTTGGTGTTTAGACCAAGTAGAATCAAAAATGAATCTACCAAAACTGTAGGCTGTAACGTTAATAAATATTTATGGCAAGCTTCTATAGAAACTTTAAGTTTTGCACCTCTTGCTTCAACCGATTCAGTCGGTGGAGTCATTATTACTGAATGGTATAGTCCAAAAGGACAAACAAATTTTCGATTTAAAATAAATATTTTTATTAAAGATAACGTTATTAGCCCGGATGCAATCCAAGTAAAAATATTTGAACAAACACTTAAAAATGGTAATTGGCTAGACAATCATACTACTTCGGACCTAGCTAATAGCATAGAAGATAAAATTTTAAGAAAATCTAGAGAATTATATATTAGTGCTGAAAGAAAAGAATGATATACTTGCTACAATAAGGATAGTTTACAATACAAATTATGAGAGATATTGAAAAGAAATGGCAAAAAATTTGGCTTGAAGAAAAAGCTTTTGCTGCAACAAACGATAGCGACAAGCCTAAATATTATGTACTTGAAATGTTACCCTACCCTTCTGGGAAGATTCATGTCGGACATTTACGTAACTATTCTATCGGAGATTGCATAGCCCGTTTTATGAAATCACAGGGCTATAACGTATTACACCCTATGGGTTGGGATGCTTTCGGCTTGCCAGCAGAGAATGCTGCCATCAATAATAACTCTAACCCTAAGGACTGGACTTACTCAAATATCACAACTATGCGAGATCAGCTAAAATTAATTGGTTTTTCATATGATTGGTCGAGAGAAATAACAACTTGTGATCCGGATTATTATAAGCATGAACAGAAATTTTTTTTAGAACTTTATGAGAGAGGTTTAGTATATCAAAAAGAATCTTTAGTCAATTGGGATCCTGTAGATAACACTGTTTTAGCTAACGAACAAGTAGTAGATGGTCGTGGATGGCGTTCGGGTGCTTTAATCGAAAAACGACAGCTAAAACAATGGTTTTTAAAAATCACTAATTATGCTGAAGAATTGTTAAATGAAATTGCAAAACTAGGCTCTTGGCCTGATTCTGTTAAATCTATGCAGGAAAAATGGATAGGCAAATCGGAAGGAGTAAATTTTAGTTTTAAAATACAGGATCATGATGCCAATATTGAAGTGTTTTCTACTAGACCAGAAACTATCTTTGGAGCAAGCTTTGTTGCGATAGCCTATAACCACCCAATAATTGAGCAATTAGTAGATAAAAATGACGCTATAATATCTTTCATTGAGAAATGTTCGCAATTAGACAGTAATGTTGTAGTAGATAAAGCTGAAAAAGAAGGGGTATGTACTAACCTTTTGGCCATTCATCCATTTGATCCTAGCATTATTATCCCTGTTATAATAACAAATTTCGTACTAATGGATTACGGTACTGGAGCGGTCTTTGGATGCCCAGCACATGATGAAAGAGATCATGAATTAGCCAAACAAATGGCATTACCAATAAAGCAGGTAGTAATTAATGAGGATGTTCAGGTGAACGTATATTTAAAACCTTATACAGGTGATGGTATCATGATCAATTCAGACTTTCTGAATGGTCTTGCTGTCCAAGATGCTAAGCAAAAATCTATAAAAGAACTTGAGAAACGTGGTTTAGGCAAACGTACCATTAACTACCGACTAAAAGACTGGGGAGTGTCTAGGCAAAGATTTTGGGGCTGTCCTATTCCAATAATCTATTGTTTGACTTGTGGAATTACACCAGTACCTAAAGAACAATTGCCGATAATCCTACCAAACGATGTTACATTTGATGGGCATGGCAATCCTCTTGATTCACACCCTACTTGGAAACATACTAATTGCCCAAAATGTCAGAAACCAGCTATTCGTGAAACTGACACGTTAGATACATTTTTTGAGTCTTCTTGGTATTTCACCCGCTATTGTAATGTAGATGCAAAAGATATGACTGACAAACAAGCCTGTGATTATTGGTTACCTGTTGATCAGTATATTGGTGGAATTGAACATGCAGTAATGCATCTTCTTTATGCAAGGTTTTTCACTAAAGTAATGAACGAACAAGGCTATCTTAGTATTCGTGAACCCTTTACTAGTTTGCTGACTCAAGGTATGGTGTTACATGCTACCTATAAAGATACCAATAATAATTGGTTGTACCCAAATGAGATAACAAAACAATCTAATAAATGGGTTCATAAAAATACAGGGGAAGAAGTATTTCAAGGACGAATAGAAAAAATGAGTAAATCCAAAAAGAATGTCGTGGATTTAGAATCAATATTAGCAAACCATGGTGCAGATGCTATCCGGCTATTTGTACTCTCTGATAGCCCACCGGAGAAAGATTGTGAATGGTCGGCAAATGGTCTTGAAGGGTGCAGCCGTTTTATTAGTAAGTTAGAAAATATGGCTGAGATACTAATTAATAGTAGACCTCTTTTGAAACTCGCTTATGCGCAAGGGTGTGAAGGAGACGCGGAATCTCGACCCGCAGCGTACTCTAATGTACGTGAGGATTCGAGTACAGACGTCGCGTACAAATCACCAGCAGAAGTAGAGTTTCAAAAGAAGTCTAGTGAAATAACAGAGACTCCTAGAAATAAACTAACAAAGCTTACTCATCACACTATTAAGCATGTTACCAATGAGATAAGGGAATTTAAGCTAAATAAAGCCATAGCAAGGATGCGGGAACTATTTAATGCGTTGTCAGATGAAATATCTAAGGGCAAGGAAGGTGATATTGATAGCATTAAAGAGGGTTTCAGCATCTTGATTATATTACTTAACCCATTTATTCCACATATTACAGAGGAAATTTGGCAAAAATTAGGTAAAAAGCAAAGATTATATCAAACCCCTTGGCCTTCTTTCAACGAATCATTCTTAGAACTAGAATCTTATACTATGGTCATCCAAGTTAATGGTAGGCTGAGAGCTACGCATGAATTTGCTGTTGTGGCTAGCAATATTGAAATTCAGAACACAGTAATGCAATTACCCGAGGTGCAAAAATACCTAAGTGGCAAAGAACCCAAAAGAATTATCATAATACCCTCGAAAATAGTAAATATTGTAGTATAATGCTTAGTGCAGGTAAAATTTATGTTATAGTTAGAGCTTATATAAGAGAGGGAGATTATGTATTAGTAGCAAATAGTGGTAGCCATCTCTTTCTCCCAGGAGGACATGTTAGATATCAGGAAACGGTTTATCAAGCATTACTACGGGAAATAGCAGAAGAGATTGGCACAATTGATCCTATAATTAATGATTTTATAGGAGTGGTAGAAAATCTTTGGGATAATAATGGGAAACCATTTCATGAACAGTCTTTTGTATTTAAAGTACATTCACATAGCTTATCTAAAAATAAAGAAGTAATATCAAAGGAACAACATTTAACTTTCCATTGGGAGAAATTTAGCAACCTAGCACATAAAAATTTTCTGCCAATCGGTATGTATGATTTCTTAAAGGAATACGAGGAACAAAAACAACCAAAGTTTTTTTCCCTTATAAAGGATCAATTTACTACCAAATTATTAAGCAATTTGTAATTGAGACTATTTTGTAACAAAAAAAGCTCTCCTTAACGTTTTCTACTAATATTCCTCCCAAAAACTTGAAAAATAACTTAGTGATCTCAGGTTTTAGTAATACACTAAGAATGGACTGTGTAATAAAGTTATGTAAGAAGTTTAATACAGAAACTTGGAAAGCGATTAGAGAGATGAGTGAAAAAGTTCAAGAAATTGTAAATGCTGCTTTCCAGTATATCTTATTTTTCATATTTGAAGTGTGGCAAGTAGTCAAATATTTTATACGACGACTATATATTTGGCATATATTTTCCGTACGCAATAGGTGGTATATTAGTAGAAATGGAAATTACTATAACCCAATACTAGAAGCTACCGTTTATCCATGGTCACCAGGATGGAATATAGCAAGATTTGGTATCCACTACCAAGGATATACCTCTAAAATACATGCTCAAGAATCTGCATTTAAAATGTGGATGAAAGAACGATTTCATAAAAACAACTCAACAAACTTCTTAGAACATTAAATTGCTAATAAAATGAAAAAATTAACTACGCAAGAAGCATGTAACGTATTATCCGCTTGGACTGTCTTGGAAATATTAACGCCCCAAACATTTAAAAAACTAGAGGATTTAGTAGGAGGAAATCAAAAGTTAATCGCTTCTTTGGATTCCACTCTACCCTAGGAAAATGGTGGAGAAAAGGTTCCATCTAAGTTTACACTATTTTACCAAATAGTATTAGGTTCAATTAATGTAACAAATGCCTTTTCTGCTTTAAATAAAAAATATACTGATAGTGGTTTAGAGGCAAAAGTTACATCAGGAGAGGCTATAATTGCTATAATTATTGTCGACCAAAAGGGGTGTGTTATTAGTGGATATAATCCAATTAATCTTGCAAGTTTTGCTTGGGGTACTCCAAAAGCTTTAAAGGGCAACATTAAGGAGTTAAATAGATGGTCAATAACTGAAAGTACTGTTAAGATAGAACTTGGAGCAATCATCCGTAAAATAAATCACAACGGTGAGGTTCTTCCTTTAAACAAACTAACAATACAGGAAGCTTATAATTACCTTGTTAATACATTTGATATACCAGCTGAAATGCTTATAAACAAACAATTTGCTATTCGAAGTTATGAACCACATAAAGAAGGCTTTCCTGCTAACTTTCCTAGTAAAATTCCGCTGCTCAACAGTTTTTATTTAAATGATCTAGAGAAAGCCACTAAGGTAATTAAAGACTCAAAGGATAACACTAACTTATTACAATATCTAGGTGTAAATATTCCATCAAATCGTCATAATATTTTAGATGATACGGTTTTAGCTGATACCCTTGCTCCCAAAAATATTCCTTCAGCAAGATGGCCTGGACCAGGAAGACAGCCTCTAGTATTATTACAACAAGCAGCAGTTAATTTAGCTATGACGAAACTAAACGATGGTGGAATCTTGGCAATTAATGGACCCCTAGGTACTGGTAAAACTACTTTGTTACGTGACATTGTTGCTGAATTAGTCTCAAAACGAGCTGAAGCATTACTGAAGTTTGATGACCCTGAAAAAGCTTTTACTAATTCAGGCAATACAGTAAAATCTAGATCTAGTCGGTTCGATATTTATACATTAGATGAAAGTATAAAGGGTTTTGAAATATTAATTGCTTCATCTAATAATAAGGCTGTAGAAAATATTAGTGCTGAATTACCTAATTTAAAAGCCATAGCAAGTGATGCAGATGACTTACGCTATTTTACACCCCTATCCGATGCTTTATTGGGATATAGTAGTTGGGGGATGATTTCAGCAATGCTTGGCAATAGCACTAATCGTATTAATTTTAGTAAAAAATTTTGGCGAAATCAAGATTTTGGACTTGATACATATTTAGCAGAAATAAATGGTACCCCACAAATATTTCACGAAAGAGATCCAGTTACTAAAAAAATTACTAAAACTCGAACACCACAAATTATTCAAGACAGTAATCCACCACGTAATCGCAGCGAAGCCTTAATACGCTGGCGACAAGTGTGCAACCATTTTAAACAAGTATTACAAACAAGCCAAACTAGACTTGCTGAATTACAGGAAATAAAGAATTTGTTGCAATATTTAGCAGATATAGCAATTCAATTAGAGCCAGGAGAGGGGTTAAATGATCTTTTATCCAAACATAATAAGCATAAACCTTGTATTATTTCCTCTATTCTAAAAACTTCTGCATTTCGTAGTTGGCAAAAGAAAAATCAAAAGCTTACTAATTTTCAGTATACACAAAAAAATATTTATGAGTTATTTAGTCAGCTTGCTCCTCATATTGTTGATAAGAATTTGTTTTTAAAATCTCCTAAAGAAAAGTATGTAGTTTCCCCATGGCGTGATGCACAAACACACTCCTTACGTGATGAAGTATTTATTGCTGCTATAAAAGTACATAAAGCTTTCATAGATGCAGCAGCTAAACCTTTAATTCATAATCTCGGAGCTTGGATGGAAAATTTTACTAATTCTACTACTGTTATGGAGTGTTTAGCAGATTTATGGTCATCTTTCTTTCTAGTAGTTCCTACTATATCAACAACTTTTGCTTCCGTAGAGAAAATGTTACAGGGTCTTCCATTAAACTATCTTGGATGGTTGCTCATTGATGAAGCTGGACAGGCCTTACCTCAAGCAGCTGTTGGAGCTATAATGAGAACAAAACGAATTATAATTACTGGCGACCCTCTACAAATAGAACCAATTGTTATCTTACCTGATAGTTTAACAAAAAATATATGCAAACAATTTGAGGTAAGTCCTGATAATTTTAATGCCCTAGAAGCGTCAGTTCAAACCTTAGCAAATGCTGTAAGTCCATATATAATGGTATGGATCTACCCTATATACAGAATGAGAAGCGTATGCTAATCTTCTAGGATAGGAAATGAATCCTAAACAATAATAAGGAGATCCATATGGAAGTTACCACAATTGGTATAGATATTGCAAAAAGAATTTTTCAAATTCACGGTGTAGATAAAAATGGCAAGACAGTATTGAAGAAAAAATTAACGAGAGAGCAGATTTTAACTTTTATGGCTAACGTACCAAAATGTCTAGTAGGCATGGAAGCTTGCGGTGGAGCTAGCTATTGGGCAAGAGAATTAACAAAATTAGGTCATAAAGTAAAATTAATGGCCCCGCAGTTTGTTAAACCTTATGTTAAAACTAATAAAAATGATCAAGCTGATGCAGAAGCAATATGTGAGGCAGTAGCAAGACCTAATATGAGGTTTGTACCTATCAAAACTGTAGAGCAACAAGAAATTTTATTTATTCATAGAGTAAGGCAACGATTGGTAAAAAACCGTACTGCTCTTGCTAATGAGATCAGGGGATTATTACATGAATTTGGTTTTGTTATTCCGCAAGGAATCAATAAGATTATGACAAAATTAACTGAGATTTTAGATGCAGGGGCTTTAAGCCAGCTAAGCTATCAAACGTTTAGTGAGTTAAAAGAAGAATTTGTAGAAAATGATAAAAAAATAAAAGAGCTAGAACAACGATTAAAAATCATAGCTAGCCAGTATAGTAATCACCAACAACTAATGACGATACCAGGTATAGGTTTAATAACTGCCACAGCCTTAATAGCCTCAATAGGGAATGCTAGTTGTTTTGAAAATGGTAGGCAATTATCAGCATGGCTGGGATTAGTGCCAAGGCAACATTCTAGTGGTGGTAAAGATAAGTTGCTTGGTATTAGTAAAAGAGGTGATATTTATTTACGTACTTTGTTAATTCAAGGAGCAAGAGACGTTCTGAATAGCAAGATAAGATTTACCACGGAAGAACAAAAATCTAAAAAAGATTATAGCAAGTTTACTGAGTGGATGTTTAATTTATCTGAGAGAAACAGTCATAATAAAACAGTTGTCGCGGTAGCTAATAAGCTAGCAAGGGTGGTATTTGCATTACTCAGTTCAGGTAATGATTATACCGAGAGTAAAGTTTGTAGTTAAAAAAACTGCTCCAAATAATTGATGAAATGACATTATAGGTAATAAAAGTTTAACAAATTCCAATCCGGAATATGCGAAGAATGATAATATTGATGGTAAATAAGACGAACCTTAGCTTACGAAAAAACTGAATTTAGCAATGGCTCTTTAGAAGTCGAATATATGATAAGTATAAGTTTGTAAGCCAGCGAATTCCATCAGGGCTATAGGGTAAATTGCTTGATTTATTGTCTATAAGCCGGATACATGACTGCATTCGATTTTTTTGCTGTTATATATTATTTTTTTCTTGCATTGTTGGGTAGGTCCATACATGGGTAGGTCCATACATACTAAATTTACTACTAAATATGGGAATCGGGAAACTGGAGTACCTTTACTAGTACATAGGCGTTGTGCAGATCCTATGTTTAGTATTTCCAATGCTATTGCTTATGAAAATTTAATGATACAAATAAAGAAAGATAATAGCGATTCATTAATACGCAACTGTCTTGGTTCTTCTAAATGGTTTGATGTTAAAGGTGATATTATGGACAAATGGTGCTTAGAAGAAGGAAAAGAGGTAATTAGACTATTAAATCAATTAAAAACTGCTAGAATATTTCCAGACCTATATATTATAAGCCCGTTTAAGCTCGTTGCCTATAATTTACGTAAGTTGATTAAAGAGCATAAAGTTTTAGATTCTTGGATAGAAACCGATACGCAACTTTGGCTTAATGAGAGAATTGGCACAGTACATACTGTACAAGGACGAGAAGCTGAAGCAGTAATCTTAGTGTTAGGAGCTCAGGGATCCACTCAAGGTCATAGTCGACAATGGGCAGGTAAATCTCCTAACATCTTAAATGTGGCAGTTACTAGGGCTAAAGAAGTTATTTATGTTATAGGACATAAAGACTCATGGGAAAATATTGGGGTATTCAGAGAACTATACTCTAGACTAGAAGATGATTTCAGCATAGATTGATGTGTTCATCCCATCAGCTCCAACTTGTTGCTAATTGATAGTTGTTTTTAACGTTTGACTTTAGATTTTTAGATTTAAATGTTGTATAATGAACTTTGTGCAAAATCCGTTTCAAACGGATTTATATTAATTTATAATAACCTCAAGTATCTATGTAATAAATTAATAGTAGGCTCAAATAATCATCGCCATTAGGGGTGATGTCACCACAACTGTCGAAAGTTAGAAGAGGAAGCGGTTTTAGAACTCATTATGGCAGTTTAAAAGTTGTAGAAAAATAACCAAGGTCATTGCGAGGAGGCATAAGCCGACGAAGCAATCCATTTTTGGTTACTTTTATTGCTTCGCTTACGCTCGCTACTCATCTTCGAGACGAAAAAGTGCTTGAAACGTCTAAAGAATCAGGTTCGCAGTGGTTTTGGCATGAAGTTTGTAGTCATGTAAACATCACTTTTCTACTTGACATACTAAAAATTAGTCAACATAATGCTTCTTATGTGTATTACCATTGTTTTGTTTCAAATAAAAACTCTTGTCATTAAAGTACACTTTTATCAGTATTTCTTTATTATAAAATTCCACAGGTGAAAAAATGTAGTCAGTAACGAGAATTTAATTCTACACTCCACTCGTCGCATAATACTCACGTTCTATAGCATAATTTCTGCTCATATTTATCTCGAAGATGAGTCGCTAATAGACACTGTGGTATAGGTATTTGTAAACTTTCAACAGTTGTGGGGTAACATCGAAGATGCAGAAAGTCTAATAAAGAATTTATTAATTCATTTCCTAATTAACAGTTGATATTATTTGTATAATGTGCTTCTTAAAAATTAATAAAGGACCATTATATATGATGAATTCCCACGAGAACAGACCTCTCGTTAAAGACATTAATTGCACAGCTGACTTAAAACGTGACTCAGCCTTTACTACACAGCCTACTACCCTTGGTAATGCCTTACAGTTTACTCCCCCTAATAATACTGTACAGCTTACTACCACTGATAATGCCTTACAGTTTCCTGTATCTAATGCTACTGATAACACCTTACAGTCTTCCGTAATTACGTTTGATGCAAATACTACCGTACAGCTCGCCGAGCAGGATGTTCGACCAATATTAGGAGACAACAACGAAGGCTCTGAAGGATAAACCACAAACCTACCATTTCAAAAGCTGTTTTTACAGCTTTTGAAGTTAGCTATAAATGTCAAATTAGTTAAAAAGGTTTTACTGATTTGTCATGAAGCAACATAATTCCCGTAGTAAAAAACGGGGCAAATATGTTCTTTACTTCCAATAACAAGGTTTCATTACTAATTTCTTGTTGTAAATCTTCTCTGATTAAATCAAAGATTTCCTGTAAACTTTTACCACCATCTATCATTTGTTTAAAAACATATTTGGTATAATTAGAAATTGGTATAGTAATATTGATATCCTTTAATAATGAATTATTTAATGTAAAGTTAACAATATTGCCAGCTACTAAAGCATTAGTTTCTATATGATCATAAATTTGTTTAGAAATAGCCCCAGTAATACCATAAAAATATGGTATATTATCCAAATTATCAAGACTAGCAATAGTATCTTTTTGATTAGAAACAAAAAAACTGTGTTTAATAATATTTCCAACAATTAATTCACAAATTACTTGCTGTGTTATGATATCCATCCTCTTAATTTTCTGTAGAAGAGAAAAATCACTAATATAATTTTCGATCCTTAGAGCTAATTTTTCGCTAACATCAGAAAATTCCACAAAATTTAAAGCTGCATTATGAATAAATTCGTATAATTCGGGAATAGAATAAGCCCTATCCTGTTTATGCAAAAACATGTCATATAAACCTACATCACCGAAAACAACATGGTCACCTAGCAGTTCTTGCCCACGTATATACCAATTAGTTGCAGGGAAACCAGCCATAACAGACTTGGTATTCATTATTTCTTCTACCCTATTGCTAACACCTTGGTTTACCATTTTCATGATATCTTGTACCTGATATAATCCAGTACGACCATATTTAGCATAAACCATTATGTTAATTGCTCCCTGATCAGAGAGAGAATCCTTTAATATCTTTAAACCATCTGGAGGGCTTTTCAAATGGTGTAATACTCCTATACAATTAATATAATCAAACTTACCTAAATTAAGCTTTGGAATATTTAAAATAGAATCATATACCCATTTAATATTGGTAAGACCACGTTTTTCAGCACGTTTTTGGGCAATTTCCATGCTTGGCTTGCTAAAATCTAAATACACCACTTCAGCATTTTTATCTTTTAGTTGCTCTGCCATATATATAGCAGAATCACCAGTACCACCACCGGCAATTAGCACCCGAAAACCTGAATTAAAATCTTCTTTACCTTTATATAAATAATGATTTAACTCACCCAAAAATTCGCCGCTAATTACCAGTAATCTTTTTGTTTCATCTTCAGGATCTCTATAAGGATAGGGGTAATCTTGATAATGCTCTTGCACTACAGCCAAATCACCAGTTCCCTCAATGGGAACATGGCTATTTGTTTTAACTTGTTTAGATTTTGACATAGGAAATTTACATTATACTTGGAGTTGATAAAAAATTTATAATCATAGCAAAATAGCTAACAAATATCATATTATCAAGTCCTTTATTTGTAATTGTATAGTATGACGTTCTTGCCAACTATTCACTTTTAATGAACCAATTACAGAAATATTATGTGACTTAATATTAAGTAAAATATTTTCTATAGGACTAGATACACTATTAAACGCAATAGCATGAAGCGGTTTAGAACCAAAAGCTTCCTTAGAAGGAGCAAGCAAACATCTTATATGTTTACCACCGACTATGTCAGCTTTTAACACAAAAAGATTAGAGAATTTAAATATTGGCTCATAATTTCCTTGACCAAATGGTTCGAGTTTACTCAGCTCATCCATTAGCGGCAAATTTACACTACTTGTAGTAAGTTCCGCATCATATTCTTCATAGGCAATGTCATTTTGATTACTAATATCAATCTTAAAGGCGTGATTTAAGAATTCTTGTAACTCTTGTAATTTCTCTTCCAATACTGTAAATCCAGCTGCCATTGCATGTCCCCCGCCAGCTATGATTAAATCTTTAGCCTTGGCATTGATAATTTTACTACCAAAATCAACATTTTTGACAGAACGGCAAGAAGCCTTACCGATTGCATCATTTAAAGCTATAACTGCAACTGGTTTATTAAATTTTTCCTTTAATCTGCCAGCGACAATGCCGATAACACCTAGATGCCACCCTTTACCAACTATAAATAATGAACTATCATTTTCTTGAGTTAAAGCTATTTTAGTAGCTTCCTCTATCATTATCAGTTCTATTACTTTTCGCTCATTATTATGTTTCTCCAACTCTTGTGCAAGTAGATTTGCTTCTATTGCACACTCGGTAGATAAAAGACTAGCCCCCAAGGATGATTTACCAACTCTTCCACCGGCATTGATCCTAGGACCCAACACAAATCCCAAATGATAACAGTTTGGTTTTTCATTTAAACCAGCAACATCACATAAAGTCTTCATACCTAAATTCTTTCTTTGACCAAGGATTTTTAATCCTTGAGCAACAAAAGCACGATTTAAGTGAATAAGTTTCATTACATCGCATACTGTTCCAAGTGCGACTAAGTCTAAATATTGCATTAAGTTGGGTATAGTCCGTAGCAAACTGGAGTCATTGCGAGGAGATGCTTCAGCAGCGACGAAGCAATCCAAATGCTTTCTTTTATCACCATCTTTCTTGATTGCTTCGTCGCAGCGAAGCTGCTCCTCGCAATGACGATCAGCAAAGAAATTTTGTTTTTTTAAATCGGATAATAAGGCGGTAGCAAATAAAAATGATACTCCTACAGCCGCTAGGTACTTATATCTACTGGTCTCATCGATACGATTCGGGTTAACAACAGCAACAGCGTCAGGCAATATATCACTACTAATGTGATGATCGATAACTATTACATCAAGCTTTACTTGTGATGCATATTTTAGAGCCTCATGTGCCATTGCTCCACAATCAACAGTAATCAGTAGCTCAGTAGCATTATCCTTAATTTTCTGCATAGCAGCTGGAGTTGGTCCATACCCTTCAGCAATTCGGTCTGGAACATAAATATCAGCTTCTTGCCCCAAATCTCTAAATAGATTCTTAAGTAGTGATGAAGATGTAGCCCCGTCAACGTCATAATCAGCAAATATACAGATTTTCTGTTTATTTATAATAGCTTCTATAGTCCTATCTACTGCTTTTTGCATATCAAGTAAATGAAAAGGATCTGGCAGTAAATTCTTGAGCTTAGGTGATAAAAAATCTATAGCTTGTGACAAGTTCTCTAAGCGAGGAAATAGAACCCGTGCTAGAAAATCATTGATTCCTACAGAACGACAAAGTTCTGAAACATCATCCTCGTTTACTGATCGCTGTTGCCAAATTTTTCCATTTACTGAACGTTTGGGTTCTAGTGGTATTATCATGTAAGGCAACCCTATTTAAAAAATTAGTTCCTTTAACTTATAAATCAACTCTAAGGCTTGTTTAGGGGAGAGCTGATCAGGATCGATTTTAATAAGTTCTTCTTCTAACTTATTAAATTTTATTTCTTTTTTACTTTCTACTGGCAGACTAAATAAACTTAAGTTGTTTGATTCAGTGTTTAATATATTTTTGCTTTTGTACGTTGCGGTTTTTTCTAATTTTGTTAAAATGTCATTCGCCCTAATTATAACAGATTTTGGTAGGCCCGCTAAGTAGGCTACATGAATTCCATAAGATTTATCAGCCATACCTGCTATAATATTATGCAAAAATAATATTTCTTTCCCTAATTCCTCAATAGCCACCGTATAATTTTGCAAGGCTGGCAAAAAATTACTCATGCTGGTTAATTCGTGATAATGCGATGCAAACAAACATCGACATTTGAGATTATCATGAATATATTCCAGCACCGCGAAAGCAATTGACACACCATCGTAGGTGGAAGTTCCACGACCAACCTCATCTAATATGACTAAAGAATTTTTAGTAGATTGTGCTAAAATAGCTGATGTTTCAAGCATTTCCACCATAAAAGTCGATTGGCCTGCTTGTAAATCGTCCCCTGCCCCTATCCTACTAAATATCTTGTCTACAATACCTATTTTGGCACTTTTAGCCGGCACAAAACTACCAATTTGAGCTAATATGGCTATTAGGGCATTTTGCCGTAAAAAAGTACTTTTACCTGACATATTAGGTCCAGTAATTAACCAAATTCTATGAGCTTCCGATAAAGTACAGTTATTGTGAATAAAGCTTTTTTTATCATTTGATAAACTTTGCTCAACGACTGGGTGACGCCCTTCAATAATCTCAAAACTCAAATCATTGCTTAACCTAGGCTTGACGTAATGATATTCATCAGCAATATAAGCAAAATTACAAAATACATCAAGCTGACTCAAGGAACAGCTAAGTAATCGTAAGAATATAGCTTTATCAATAACTTGCTGGCATATTTTATTATATAATTCTAGTTCAAGACTAACCGCTAAACTTCTGCTATTAACCATATCGCTTTCTAACTTTTGTAATTCAATAGTAGTATAGCGACTAGCATTAGAGGTTGTTTGTCGGTGAATAAATTTTGAAGCGTACATTTTATCACTATGTCTTAGGGTAACTTCAATAAATAAGCCAAGTACATTATTATGAGATATTTTTAGGGTGTCAATGCCAGTATCAAGGCGATATACATTTTTTAATTTTTCTACATGTGCTTTGCCATTGTTAATTAAGTCATATAATTCTTGTATTTTAGGATGATAATGATGATTTATTATCCCACCTTCATTGATAGTATTAGGTGCATCCTCTCTAATTGCTTGATCTATTAATGAATATAACTGTTCATCTCCAGATAGAGGTTTAATTAACTTCTCTATATAATCTAGCAAATTTAGCCCATAATGGGCAATAAACTCTCCTTTTATTTCCAGTGCAGCATTTAACGTATATTTAATATTTAGCAGATCTCGCCCGCAGCCACGATTCATGGTAATTCTAGCCAAGCAACGTTCTAAATCCCCAGTTTTCTTGAGTAACTTTTTAATATTCCCTACTAGTTCAATATTTGAATAAAAAAATTCTGTGATATTTTGTCGATAATTTATTTCATCAATATCTATTAGTGGTGTAGATAAAAAGTGATATAGTAAACGACTACCAGCCTTAGTAACTGTATGATCAATAGTGACCAGTAAACTACCCTTGGTTTTTCCTAATAAATTATTAGTAATTTCCAAATTCCGCCGAGTCGCCGAATCAATAATCATAAAATTATGGTAATTGACCAACAAGGGCAAAGGTAGCGAGGGTATATTTTGCTTTTGCGTTAGCGATAAATATTCTAAGATACTACCAATACTACTTGTTTGACATTCAGATATTTCCCCTATGGCTTTTAGATCATTGATTTTGTAAAAATCTAAAATAATTTTATGGCATTTTTTAGGAGCAAAAAAACTATCAACTTGATACGAGACACGAAAATGTAATTGGTGCTGAATACTACTAGCTAATTGTTCTCCCTGCAAATTTTCGCTAAGTAAAATCTCTTTAGGCTTAAGACGTGATAGTTCATTTAGAATCTCATCCTGCGGAATCTCTATAACTGAAATTTCTGAAGTGGAAAGATCAACGTAACAAATTGACGCCCTGTTTTTTAGCAAAACTAAGCTTGCCAAATAATTAGGTTCGCATGACGAAATTAAAGATTCCTCGATAATAGTACCTGGGGTGATAATACGCGTTACATCCCTATTTACTACAGCTTTATAGCCACCACGTTTCTTTGCCTCTTCCGGTGTTTCTAGTTGATCACAAATAGCAACTTTGTAATTTTCTTCAATTAATTTATTTAAATATGTCTCAAGAGCATGATGGGGTACGCCGCACATAGCAATCTCAGAGTCTCCATTAGTCCCTCTTTTGGTAAGAGCAATACCTAAAACTTGGCTGGCAAGAATTGCATCATCAAAAAACATTTCATAAAAATCGCCCATCCTAAATAATAGAAGACAATCAAGATTGGCAAATTTGATGTCTAAATATTGTTGCATCATCTTTGTTGATTGATCATAATTATATTTATGGCGAAATTCTTCTAAAGTCATGGATATATTTAGTTGTTTGAATTAGATTTGAGTATATACTCAGGTAGAACTTCAAAAATTAAGGTCATTGTATACTCTTCTGCTCCTACGAATTGTTTTTTGAAAATATCATGGATTCGCAGGCTCATGTACTATATGTACACCTAGCATGCTCACCATTCATTTTCAAATCCAATTCTTCAAATCATTTGAGTATACCATAAAGATCACAACTGTTGAAAGTTAAAAAATCGTCTATTAGCGAAGTGCTGTTGTAAGGTTTAAGCCGTCTATTAGCGAGCGAACGTATGTGAGCGTGGCAATCCATGAAGCTTGTCATATGGATTGCTTCGTCGACCTATGGTCTCCACAACTGTCGAAAGTTTACAAATACCTATACCACAGCGTCTATTAGCGAGCGTAAGCGAAGCAATCTAGGAAACAATCTATAGATAAATGATGTTACTGGATTGCTTCGTCGGCTTTACAGCCTCCTCGCAATGACGTGTAGGGAAGCTGTATTTACTAACTTTCGACAGTTATGCTATGGTCTCCTCGCTAATAGACGGTTTTGGCTAAAATTTTTTCAATTTAGCTATAATTGGGTTGATTCGGTTTTTCTCTCACTATTTCAAATAAGTTATGCATAATATTTACCTACAAAAATTAAAATTACTAAATTATCGTAATTTTCAGAATTTAGATATTAGTGCTGGTAATAATCCTGTTATACTAATAGGGGGGAATGGTAGTGGGAAAACTAACATTTTAGAATCAATATCACTATTTTCACCTGGTAAAGGCTTGAGATCAGCCAAATTAGATGATATTTGTCAAAGGGGAGCAGATCATTGCTTAGCTTATACATTATTACACAGTAAACTTGGCTTAGTTGAAATTTCAACGAATTTAAAGCGTGAATCTAATAGACGTTTTACGGAATTTAATGGTGTTAAAATACAAAATAATGAACTAAGTAAGTTCACTGCTATGATTTGGCTTACACCCCAAATGGAAGGTATTTTTTCTTCCAGTACTAGCGATAGGCGTAAATTCTTTGACAGAATTGTTTATAACTTTAATCCATCGCACGCAGGAATAGTTAGTAAATACGAATATTACATGTATGAACGTAGCAAAATACTAGCACAAGACCAAGTGGATACAAATTGGCTAAGAGTGGTTGAAGAAAAAATGGCGGAATTATCAATTGAGATCGCTATTAATAGGCTAAAAATTTTAGAACATATGCAAAAAGCTATCTCAGATTTGGATAATGATTTTCCTAAAGCTATTTTATCAATTAATGGGGTTATAGATGATATAATATTAAAAAATTCTGAAATAGATATTGATTTTATAAAAAATGAGTTAGTGGTGTCTCGTGTTCGTGATAAGATGTCTAATAGAACTAATTTTGGAGTGCATAAAAGTGATTTTGTAGTTATTCATAAAGAAAAAAATGCCTTAGTTAAACACTGTTCCACCGGTGAACAGAAGGCTATGCTCATTGCCATAATACTTGCCCAAGTTAATTATTCTATTAAAGAAAACATTGCTATGCCTATTTTACTGTTAGATGAGGTTTTTGTACATCTTGATAACAAAAGGAGGCAGTACTTAATTGATTTCTTCCTAGAATTAGGATTACAGCTATGGGTGACTGCAACTGACTTAAATGGCATAGAATCTTTAACAAAAAAAGCAGAATTAATAAAATTATAGGATGAAATTTTCTCTTATTTAATTTTAAGGCAATACCTTAAAACTTGATCACGACGTTCTAATATAGAATTAAGGTAAGAATTATTTAAAAAATCAGAACCTTTTGCTGCTATAAAAATCTTTCTAAGAAGAGGTAAGTCTAATTTTTTTATAGCTTTTATAGTGTCGTTATAACATTGTGTTGGATAAGATATTATAAAACTCTTATCAAATGCATGATACTGAATCCATAGGCTATTTTGATAAATAACAAACCGAAAAGGGTGGTTATAAGACTGAAAATTTTTGTAAAAGGTAGGAGGTATTTGTTTTTTAAATCTTTGTTTTAGCTTTTCTTCATTAGGGAGATCAATAACCTCTGCTTTATCAAAAGGAAATGGTTTATCCCAATCATTGGTATTTAATTTATCACTATACAGTACTCTAACAAAAGGAAGTTCACCAAGCTTAACATATTGGCGATTACGAATGCCTGAATTATCTATTGCAATAAAATATGTTTTATTAATATCTTTAAATATTAATAAATTATGTGATCCAGAGTCCCACTGCCCAAAAATAAAGTAAAAAGTTCGTAGGTTCATTTGATCTTTTATGGAACCCTCTTGAAGAGCTTTTTCATACTCTTCAGGTACTAAAGGATCAATTTTAGTATCAATGTAGAGTTGCAATGATCCTGTCATTCCATTAATTTTACGCATTACTGTTGGAGGAATATGAGGGAAACCTAGAATTAGAGAAGCTTGATACGCTGCTACTTCAGCTTGTGCATCTCCTAAATCATCTGCAGGTAATTTTTTAAAGACAGCTTTTACCTGATCATCTAAAGTAACTAAAAAAACTTCTCCATTGAATTCGGCTTTTTTACCTTTTCCCGCAAGAAACTTTCTCATAGGTTCTATATGGTGTATTGTAGATGTTTTAAGTAATTTTGAGATCTCAACTTTTTTCCATGTTTCTGGATGGTTAAATGGGCTGGCATATGCAAAATGTATAGTTAATAAGGATGGTAGAATTATATAGAAGGAGACTAAGAATATTCTAGAAACTTGCATATAATTTTATTATTAGTTGATATTTTTTAATTCAAAATCTTTTTCTACTTTGTAGAGCTTCTTTGGCTATATCGAAGTCGCTAAATGATAGTTTTTTATTACCGATTATTTGATAATTTTCGTGACCTTTGCCGGCAATCAGCAAAATATCATCTTCTTGTAAATTATTTATTGTTTCAGTAATTGCAATTTTTCTATTATTTATTTCTATATATCTATTAGTGATAGATATAATACCTTGTATAATTTGCTGCCGTATGAATTTTGGGTCTTCATTCCTCGGATTATCGTCAGTGATAATAACTCTATCTGCAATTTTTGCAGCAACTTGCCCCATTAATGCTCTTTTACCACTATCTCTATTCCCCCCACAGCCAAAAATTACTTTTAATGATCCCCTATTTGAGTATATTTCTGATTT